>JADIYJ010000001.1 GCA_016705325.1 Pseudomonadota bacterium
GGCCACACCCCGTTCGGCCACGCCGGCCAGGACGCGCTCAACGACTGCATGCGCGACTTCGGGGGGTTCCGAGCACAAACCTGCAGTCGCTGCGGGTGGTGGACGAGCTGGAGGAGCGCCACGCCGGGATTTCGGGCTGAACCTCAGCTTCGAGGTGCGCGAAGGCATCCTCAAGCACTGTTCGGCGGCCAACGCCCGCAAGCTCGGCGAGCTCGGCGAACGGTTCCTGCAGCGGCTGCAGCCCGGTCTCGAGGCGCAGCTCGCGAACCCTGGCCGACGAGGTCGCCTACAACAACCACGACGTCGACGACGGCATCCGTGCCGGGCTGATCACGATCGAGGACCTGTGCGGCTGCCGCATGTTCGGCCGCCAGTTCGAACTCGTGCGCGGGCTGTACCCGCAACTGGGCGGGCGGCGCCTCGTGCACGAAGTCGTGCGCCGCATGATCGACTACACGGTCAATGACCTGGTCGATGCGTCGCAAGCCTCGCTCGCCGGCGCTGCACCGACCAGCGTGGCCGAGGTGCGGTCGCGTTCGGCGCCGCTGCTCATGTTCAGCGATGGCGTGCGCGAAGAGCACCTCGAACTCAAGCGCTACCTGCGTGAGCACCTCTACAAGCATTACCGCGTGCTGCGCATGACGACCAAGGCGCAGCGCGTGGTGCGCGAGCTGTTCGACGCGATGTTCGGCGAGGTCAAGCTGATGCCGACCGAGCACCAGGACGCCGCCCGCCGGCTCGAAGCCGCCGACGGCGAAACCGGCCGCGCGCGTGCCGTCGCCGACTACATCGCGGGCATGACCGACCGTTTCGCAATCCTCGAGCACCGCCGGTTGTTCAATCCGGCCGAACGAACCTGAGCTTCGTGAGGGCATGTCCGGCCGCCCGGCCGGGGTCGGTCTGGTAGCATTTGCAGGCTTTTTCCCGGAGTGCCGCCTTGACGCCCAAGAACATTCCCGACCGGGAACGCCTGATCTTCGCCATGGACGTCGCCGACCCGCAGGCGGCGCGCCAGCTGGTCGAGCAGCTCGGCGATGCGGTCGTCTTCTACAAGCTCGGCCTCGAGCTGTTCATGTCCGGCGGCTACTTCGAACTGCTCGACTGGATGGTCGCGCGTGGCAAGAAGATCTTCGTCGACCTCAAGTTCTTCGACGTGCCCGCGACGGTCGCGGCGGCGGTCAGGCAGCTGCGCAACCGGGGCGTCACCTTCGCCACGATCCACGGCAACCAGGCCATCATGGAGGCGGCAGCGGCGGCGAAGGGCGAGGTGAAGATCCTCGCGGTGACCGTGCTCACCAGCCTCGACCGTGGCGACCTCGACGACCTCGGGTTCACGGTCGACGTCGAGAAGCTGGTGCTTTCGCGCGCGCCCGGCGCGCGCTCGAGCCGGGTGCGACGGCGTGGTGTCCTCGGGGCTGGAAGCACCGATGCTGCGCGAGTTCATCGATCACCGCCTGCTGGTCGTGACACCGGGCATCCGTCCGGTCGAGAACAAGCCGGTGGACGACCAGAAGCGCACGGTCGACGTCGCGCAGGCGTTTGCCAACGGCGCCGACTACGTCGTCGTCGGCCGCCCGATCCGCGATGCCGCCGATCCGCGCGCGGCGGCCGAGGCCATTCAGCGCACCATTGCCGAGTCCATGGCCGGAGCACGCGCATGAGCGCACCGCTGCAGAACGACCTGCTGCTGCGCGCCCTGTTGCGCCAGCCGACGCCCCGCACGCCGGTCTGGATGATGCGACAAGCCGGACGCTACCTGCCGGAATACCGTGCCACGCGCGCCAGGGCGGGCAGCTTCCTGCAACTGTGCATGAACCCGGAGCTGGCCTGCGAAGTGACGCTGCAGCCACTCGAGCGTTACCGGCTCGACGCGGCCATCCTGTTCTCGGACATCCTGACCGTGCCGCACGCGATGAACGTCGGCCTGTCGTTCGAGACCGGCGAAGGCCCGAAGATCGCGCGGCCCGTGCGCACATCCGCCGACATCGACCGGCTGCCGCTCCCGGACCCGGAAGGCGAGTTGCGGTACGTGATGGATGCCGTGCGCACGATCCGTCGCGAGCTCAAAGGCCGCGTGCCGCTGATCGGCTTCGCGGGCAGTCCGTGGACTGTCGGCACCTACATGGTCGAAGGCGGCGGCAGCAGGAACTTCGAGCACATCAAGGGCATGCTCTACGGCGCGCCGCAGGAACTGCACCGGCTGCTCGACGTGGTCACGCGCGCGACGATTGCCTACCTCAACGGCCAGGTTGCCGCGGGCGCGCAGGCGGTGATGGTGTTCGATACCTGGGGCGGTGCGCTGACTCCGGCCGATTACCGCGAGTTCTCGCTGCGCTACATGCAGCAGATCGTCGACGGCGTGACGCGCGAAGCCGATGGGCGCCGCGTGCCGGTCATCCTCTACACGAAAGGTGGCGGCGGCTGGCTGGCCGAGATGGCGGCCACGGGTTGCGACGCGCTCGGCGTCGACTGGACGACCGACCTGGCCGATGCACGCCGCGCCGTGCAGGACAAGGTCGCGTTGCAGGGCAACCTCGATCCGAGCGTGCTCTATGCACCGCCCGCGCGAATCCGCGAGCAGGTCGGCCGCGTGCTGGCCAGCTACGGCAAGGGCCCGGGCCACGTGTTCAACCTCGGCCACGGCATCCACCCGGAAGTGAAGCCCGAGCACGCGCTGGCGATGATCGAGGCCGTGCACGAGCTCTCACCGCAATACCATGAGGAAAGGGGATAGGGGTTAGGGGATAGTCGGAACGCAGTAGCAGACGTTCGATGAGGCCCACAAATTCTTGGAAGGGAGGAAGGGCCGGAAGTAAAGATCCCTCCGGGCCTTCCTATCCTTCCTATCCTCCTATCCTTCCTATCCTATCCTTCCCCCTTCCCCCTCCCCCCTTCCCCCTTCCTCCCTTCCTCCCTTCCTCCCTTCCTCCCTTCCCCCCTTCTTCCCTTCCCCATGGACATCAACAAGATCAGCATCGGCGCCGACCCGCCCAGCGACATCAACGTCCTGATCGAGATTCCGCAAGGCGGCGTGCCGGTCAAGTACGAGCTCGACAAGGAATCGGGCGCGCTGCGCGTCGACCGTTTCCTCAACACCGCGATGTTCTATCCCGGCAACTACGGCTTCGTGCCGCACACGCTCTCCGGCGACGGCGATCCGGTCGACGTGATCGTCGTGGTGCCGAGCCCGGTGGTGGCCGGCGCCATCGTGCGCGTGCGCCCCGTCGGTGCGCTGCTGATGAAGGACGAAGCGGGCGACGACGAGAAAGTCATCGCGGTGCCGGTGGACAAGCTCCACCCGTTCTACTCCGGCGTGAAGTCGTACAAGGACCTGCCGGTCACGCTCATCGACCAGATCGCGCACTTCTTCCAGCACTGCAAGGACCTGGAGAAGGGCAAGTGGGTGACGATCGTGAACTGGGTCGGCACCGACGCGCCGAGAAGATGATCATCGAGGGCATTCACCGCGCGGCGAGCGCGGGCGATGACGTGGCGGCGCACTACGTCGCGCAGCACTCGATGGCGGCCGCGTCGCGGCGTTCCAGGAAGAAACCGTAGTCGACGCTGACTGACAGGGTCGGCCATTGATCAGCTCAACTTGACGTTTCACAGGAAACGTCAAGTCAAGCTGCACAATCGTCGACTCGTCAGGCTGGCGAGCCCGACATCGAGGGTGGCCGGCACAGAGACGGTTGCCGCCGCGAAGCGTTCGAACCAGGCGAGCTTCGCCGACCGCGGCAAGGTCTTCAGCCGCACCTCCATCGAGGCGGCGGCACTGCGATTTTCGAACCACACGACCGCTGCCAGGGCCTGCGGACGATTGGCGCGCGTAAACGCGGCTCCCTTGCCGGTCCGATGAACTTCGAATCGCTCGTGCGGCGCCGGGCTGATGCCGATGTAGCTCCTGCCGCCTGCGCAATGCAGCAGGTAAACGGCCCAGGGCTTTGCGGCGGCGACCGCGCCGTCGTCAGCGCTTGCGCCCACGGTTGCCCTTGGCCGCGTCGGTACGGAGCACCTGATCGATCGTCACCAGGTCCACCAGTCCGAGCGCGCCGTACAGTGCTGGAATGATCTTTGCGGGCGGGTATTTCCTGCGCAGTGCCGCCACTTTCACGGTGCCCGCACGGTACGCAGGCAGGTACATGCGCCCCAGCAGCGGGTGACGGCCCCAGGCGCCCGACAGCTTGTCGGCGCGCTCATCCGAGCAGAGGAATTCGTTGCGCAGCACGCCGCGCACCTTGTCCTGCGGCGAGCGCTTTTCCCACGTCAGGAACGACGACTGATTCTTGGCGTCGTCCTGCAGCAGCGCGAGCAGGGTGCCGAGCTGCAGGTCGACGTCGGGCAGTTCGTCGATCTCCGTAACGCCGAACGCCATCAGGATCGCGTTGTTGGCGATGCCTTCCGACAGCGCCGCGCCACGCGTGTTCATGGTGAGCACCGTCGACTCGAAACCCAGTTTGCGGCGCGCGTACAGCGCCTGGATCCAGGCGAAATTGGTCACGTGGCCGGGCACGACCTCGTGCGATACCAGCTGCATGAACTCGGGCACCGCGATCTCGAGCGTCGCGTTGATCTCGTACGTCGCCTCGTACTGCGGCGAACCGTCGCGGTTGCGTGCGCGACCGAGGTAGTTCATCGAGCCCGAAAACCAGGCGTTCTCGATCGCGAGGAACCGGATGTTGGCGCGCGGCACCTCACGCAGCGCCCTCGGCAGGTAAGGGACGAGGTGCTGCGCCGCGCCCGCGTCGAACTGCGCGATGCAGGCCTCGGCCAGCATGGCGATCGATTTCTTCGGCACCCTGCGTTCGCGGCGCCAGTCGTCGACGGCGACGAGCAGTTTCGCGCGCGTGGCCGACTTGTAGCCCTGCCTGGCCAGCAACTCCGCGATGCGCTCACGCTTGGCGACCGGATCGGACTGGGTTGGCGCCGCACCGGTGGATGCGGTCACGCAGCGCTCGTACGGCACGGCCGCGCCACGCTCGAGACGTTCCTGCACCAGGTCCCACATCACGCCCAGGCATTCGCACAGGCCCTGCAGGTACGCGCCGCGCAACGGACCGGCGTTACCTGCCGCTGCGTTCAATTCGCCGATGGCGGCTGGAATGTCGATGGCCCGCAGGTACGCATCGACGGCCGGCACGTCGATCTTCTTGCCGGCCACGCCACCGCTTTTTCGGAGCCTCGCGGCAGAGGGGTGCTTGTAGGCCCTGGGCAGCGGTTCGTCGGAGAACCAGGAGTCGGCGATGAAACGGCCGGTGCCCGACGGGTTCATGACGTCGCCGCCCCACAGCGTGTCGATGCCGAGAATCGCCGTGGCCGTGGCCTTCGCCAGCGCGGTGACTGCTTGCGGGTCGAGTGGCATGGTCGTGTCCTTCCGGATTCAGCGTCGCTTGGGAGTGAACGCCTGCATCGTCAGGTCCCGGACGAGCTGCGTCGCCTTCGGGTTCGGCAGTCCGTAGCGGGCAAACAGAGCCAGGTGGCTGCGCATCGCGATCATCGCTCCGGAGGGAGATTCGGCGCTCTTGCAGCATTGCTTCAGCCGCGCGTTCAGGTCCGTTGCCACCGCGGCAAGCGGGCGCTTGCGTTCATCTTCACCGTAGTCCGTCGGCTGCGACAGTCCCCAGTCGGCGGCCGTTGCGGCAATGTGATCGAGCCAGTGCTTTGAGTGCGTCATGTGTTCCGGCTTTGCGTATCTTGCCGGCTAGTGTGTCGGCAACAGCAGTTTGCCACCTGCAACCAGCAGCACCAGCGACAGTGCCAGGATCAGGCCACGTCGCGGCAGTCGCTCCAGTCCGAGGGCCGTGCCGACCCAGCCTCCGGCAAGGACGCTGGCGGCAAGCAAGGGCATTTCCGGGGGCAGCGAATTCGCGGTCCACTGCACACCGACCAGGCCGGCCAGCGAGTTCATGCAGATGAAGGGTGCGGCGAGCCCTGCCGCGCCCCGTGGGCCGGCCCAGCCTGCGAACAGCAGCAGCGGACTGAGAAAGATGCCGCCGCCGGTGCCGGTGAGTCCCGACAGCAGGCCGATGGCCGCACCGCTGCCGACCGCGGCGACCAGGGGAATCTGCACGGTACGCTCGGCCAGCGACGATTCGCCGCCACGTGCGCGCCAGATCAGGATGACGGCGGAGCACAGCAGCACGACGCCGACCATCGCGCGGTAACCCGGCACGGGGACCTGTATCCGGCCGCCGATGTAGGCCAGCGGCACGGACGCGATCGCGAACGGCAGCAGCTGGCTCCAGCGGGTCCAGCCCGCGCGCCAGAAGCGGTAGGTCGTCAGCGTCGCGACGATCACGTTGAGCGCGAGCGCGGTAGGACGCATGGTGGCGGGCGCCACGCCAAGCAATGCCATCGTCGCCAGGTAACCCGACGCGCCCGCGTGTCCCACGGTGCTGTAAAGCGCCGCGAGGCAAAAGAACGCCACGGCAAGGATCAGTGCTTCTGCTGTCATCACGTGCAGTCTATCGACTACGGGTGACCTGGTGGGTGGCGGGTCGAGGCCGCGTGCAGACCGATAGCGAGGTTCAGGCCACGATCCGCCGTTCATCCACGGCGCCGGTCAGCGTCTCGTCGCCGAGCGACAGGTAGATCGTTCGATCGGAGATGGCCAGGTCGAAGTCCATGCGCCTGTCCAGGCGCTCGACGAATGCCGCGAGCAGCTCTCGATCCACCGCGCAAACGCGCAGCGCATCGGCACGGTGGATGCGCTCGCCGGCGAGCTTCGTCAGCAGTTGATCCGGATCCCGATGCACGTACACGGCCACGTTCGGTGCCGCCTTCGCCGCCTTGTGCAGCCGGGCCGCGTCCGGGGCACCGATGTCGATCCAGGCCTGCAGCACGCCCGTGAGGTCCCGTACGCTGATCGCCGGCTCATCCGGATCGGACAAGCCCTTCGAAAACGCGATGCCCTCGGCGTACTCGAGGCAGTAGGCGAACAGGCGGGTGACGAGGTACTCGGCGGTCTCCGACGGATGACGTGCTACCCGCAGCGTCAGTGTCTCGTAGACGCCCCGGTCGGCATCGGCCAGGCGCACCTCGAACACGTACATCGTTGCGCCGAGCGCCATCCATCCCTCCAATCCGAGTCACGGGGCCGCAAACAGTACCGTTCTTGACAGCGCCCCGGCGACCGGGTCGCGGGAATCTCGCCGCTGCACTCTCAACCGCCGGTATCACTTCCTGGCCGCGGCCTGTTCGATCATGCTCTTCACCGCGTTCAGGTTGAACGATCCGGGCTTCTGGCTCGGCGGGTACGCGACCAGCGATTGCAGGAACGGCATCGCCACCTTGTCGCCGATCAGCTGGAACCAGTACACGTGGTCGAGCAGCCAGTCGTTGCAGGTGTTCGAGTTGTGTTGCGACAGCTCGAACGGGTCGTGCCGCAGCTTGCACAGCAACGGCACGCGCAGCTCGACGAATGGCTCCTGCCACACGGCGAACTGCCGGGCGCGGTTCTCCATGTACACGGCTTTCCAGTCCTGGCAGCGGATGGCGACGATGTTGCCATCGTCGTTGACGTGGATGAAGCTGTCGCGCGCCGATTCTCTTGACTTGCCCGACAGGTAGTCGAGCTGGTTCGCGCCGTCGACGAAGTTCCGGTACGAACGGCCGCCGATGCTGGTGCCCTGCGCCAGCTTGGTCTTGAGGTCCGGCTCGCCGGCGATCGCCGCGAACGTCGGTAGCCAGTCCTCGTGCGAGACGATGCCGTTCAGCGTCGTACCGGCCCGGAAATGCCACGGTGCTGCGCCTTCACGTGCGTGCGGAAGTGCATGCGCGTGGCATTCCACCACACGAAGAAAGGCTTGCCCGCCTTGTGCTGACGCTGGATGAAGTCCCTGGCCGCGGCGAGGGTTTCCTCGTCGATCGTCTCCCTCCGTTGCCGCGTCAGCGGGCCGGTGTCCTCGATCTTCTGGCCACCCTTGCCATCCGCCCAGCTGTGGAGCACGCCGCGTGGGCCGTGGCCTTTCGCCCAGGCAGAAGTCTTCGGATAGTCGGCGTTCTCCGGCTCTTCCTCGGCATTCGGGCGAGCCCGGCACGCCGACCTTGGTCATGCCGGTGCGCACGGGCACGCTGCCGTTGAGGAACGCGGCGCGCCCGGCGGTGCAGCTCTGCTGTCCGTAGTAATCGGTGAACGACACGCCTTCGACCGCGATGCGATCGATGTTCGGCGTGCGGTACCCCATCATGCCGCGGTTGTTGGCGCTGATGTTCCAGGTGCCGAGGTCGTCGCCCCAGATCACCAGGATATTCGGCTTGCTCTGCGCATGCGCCGTCGTGAACGCGCAGCAGGCCATAGCAGGGCAGCGAACAACCGTCCGCTGCGGCCGCGGTGTGTGTCGGTCATGTCAAGGTTCTCCCCCGTGAATCAGCCGGGTGTCCAGGGCACGGCTGGCAACGATCCGCACCCGGCGGCATCCGTTGTTGTTTCGTAACTGCTCACCCGGTTTCGGCGTAGAGCTGGCCGGATAGAGCCATTTGGATAGCGACGAGAGGGTTGTGCCCTTGGTTGGCCATGGTCTGCAGGTAGCTGGAGATACGGCAGTAGGCCTGGGCGAACTCGGCCTTACGGAAGCAGCCGCAGACTTTCTGCTTCACCTTGCTCATGCGCAGATCTCGCTCGGCACGGTTATTCGTGAAGGGAACGTTCGGATCCTGGGCGAACAACAACACGGCGCTCTCGTACTCTTTGAGTCGCTCCCAGAGGTTATGGGCATCGGATTTGGCGACCCGACCCCGGTTTGCCATTCTGCTTGCCGGGATGGGCGGGATCTCCGCTCCCCACGAGTGAGGATGTTGCGGTAGTGTTTCTGCAAGGTCTCGTACTCGCGCGGGGTAAGCCGTTTGCGCTGGCGCTTGGTGACACGGGAGCAGGTCTGCTGCAGAAGCCGCTGCATGTTGCCGGCCAGGCATAGCCGTTCGCCTCGCGGATGAAGGTCAGCTCGCGCAACAGGTGCGCGCCACAGAGCCCATGGCGGCAGTGCTCATAGGAGAGGTAGGAGGCCCAGCAGTCGTGCACGATCACCCCTCCGTAGCGCGGGATGATGCCGATGGCGGTCATCGCCTCGAGGCCGCGCTTCTCATGCACGAACTTCCAGGGTGATATCCCCTGCCGAGCAGACGTGGATCCAGTGGTTGTGCTTCTCGACGCGCAGGGAAGTCTCATCGACATGCATCGCCGGGTGGGTGAGGATCCGTTCGATGGCCATCTGCTCCCAGCGCTCGAGCGAGAGGTGCAGCTGCAGGACGTACTTCAAGATCGTGGCTTCGGAGATCACCTGACCGATGAGGTCTGAATCATCTGCTGCACGCGCTGCAGCGAGACCATCTGGGCCATCAGCAGGTTCAGCACGTACGCCTTGATGCCCGAGCCGTACTGCAGGGGACCGGAGAAGGTCTCGGGGAACGGTGCGCGGGTCTCGGCACCGCAGTGCGGGCAGGACTTGATCTGGGCGTCGACGTGGCTCAGGACCTTCTCGAAGACGATGTCGATCTGGGTGCGCCGCTCGTGACCTTGGGGCCGGACCTCGCGCAGATCCTCCCCGCACTGCTCGCAGGAACTGACCTTGGAGACCGTAACGGTCTCGACGGTGCGGGTGTTTGCCGAGCAGCTCGGGTCGTAGGCTTTGCCCTTGGTATGGGTGCCGGCGTGGCCGATCGCGCTCTCGTCCTTCTCGGTTCGCGAGGAGGGCTTGCTGGAGTTCGCGCTGGTCTTGGTGGTGTTCTTTTCCATAAAGACCGCCATCAGCACCTGAAGCAGCAGCAGCAGCGCCTGGAACAAGGCGTGGCTTTCAGCGCTGACCTTCCCTCGGCGGAAAGCTGCCCGAAGCGACCCTTGAGCGCCTCGAACTCCTCGCGCAGGGACTGTCGGTTGACGCTCGCCACGAAGCCGAACCGGCCGGACTACTCGACGGCCTCGACGGCCATCACCGCGGCGAGCACGGCCAGGCGCTCCCGGGCGGCAAGGCCCGATAGCGCCTCCCCAGCTCTCGGCCTTGCGCTTGATGCGTTGCCGATCGGTGTGGTCCTTCCCGGCGTAGCGGGCCCAATGCACGCGGTCGGGGTTGAGTTGAACCACACCTTCTCGGTGCGCACGCCGCCCTGGTTCATTACCTGCCTAGCTCCAGGCTGCGCCAGCCGGGAAGCTCCTGATCGTACAGGGCCGATGGGTAGCCCGAGAGAATGACCTGGCAGGGCAGGCTCCTCAGCAGCCCAAGCAGCTCCACGTGATCGTGCTCCTCGTACTCGTAGCGGTAGCGCCGATCGGAGCTGCGCGTGGCGTGCAGGTACGGCGGATCGCAGTAGAGGAGTTCCCGGCCCCGATAGTCAAAGTCCGCCAGGAACCGGTGCGCCCCCGTTCACCAGTTCCACCGGATACTCGCACTGGAATCTCTCCAGTGCGCGTTGATTCGAGGTCGATGCCGATGTTGCGCAACGCGGGGCTTGCGCTTCACGATCGCCCCGCCGCCAAGGTGACTCTCGATATACGTCTCGTGCGGAGGCATCAGCGCGATGATCGGCTGGCACAACCCCGAGGTCGCCTTGGATCCGAAATACGCGCCCATCGCTGCCTGACCCGTGCCCTTGGAAGGATTGGGAAGCAGCGTAGTACCCGTTCTCTACATTGTCAAGCCCCCGATCGCCGATGCAAACGACTTGGGGCGTGAGTAGTTACGTTGTTTCAATGTCGAGCCGTCGCCGGCCGCTGTGGAATGAACGCTATGCAGGCGACGATGAACGCCAGCAGCACGGCCGACGCGCCAAACCGGCTCAGGTCGAGGCCACCCGCGCTCAGCGGCTTGTCGAGGAAATCACCGACGACCGCGCCGAGTGGTCGCGTCAGCACGAAGGCGGCCCAGAACAACGCCGTGTGTGAAATCCTCGTCCAGCGGTACGCAACGGCGACCATGGCGAGCAGCACCGTGAAAATGGCCATTCCGCCGAGGTAGCCGAGCCCCGCGGTGTCGGCTGTCCAGTCGCCGAGTGCGGTGCCCAGCGTCTGCGAGAACATGATCGTGAGCCAGTAGAAAACTTCGGACTGGGGTGAGCTGACCGAATCGACTGCGACCGTGCCGAGCATCCAGCGCCAGGCCGCGAGCGAACCGAGCAGCAACACGAGCAGCAGCAGGCTGCCGCCGGGATAGCCGATGCCGAGCGAGCGATCCGCGAAATCGGCCAGCGTCGTGCCGAGCGTGGTCGACGCGATGATCGTGCCCCAGTACAGGAACGGGCTGAAGCGCGGCGCCCGGATCTGTGCGGTGACGGCGACGGCCATGATGGCGGCAAACACGCCGGTGGCGGCGAGGTAGCCGAGGTTCATCGACATCGAAACCGCGTCGCCCGCAGTTTCGCCGAGCGTCGTGGCGGCGATCTTGATCAGCCAGAAGACCAGCGTGACTTCGGGGACTTTGGCGGCGGTGTGATCGATGGGTTCGGTCATGCTGCCTTGCTACGTGCACTGTAGTGGAATTTGTCCGGGTGCATTTCAAATCCTGAACCAGTAGTGTCCGGTTAATTTGAAGTCAGCCGTCCGTAAAGCAAATGCTGACGCGGGTTTCGAGAGATTCATGGGTGTCCACGATTTGAATTTCGGTTCTTCCGTTTGCGATGCTCGCGGTTTGAACGACCCGGAGTGACGCATGAACTTGGCAAGACGCTGTTCGCGCAGGTGATGGAGTTCGTGCCGTGGAAGACCTTCGGTCAGATCGTCGAGCGCCACCAGGGCGACGCAGGCGTGCGCACGTTGGGCTGCGCCGACTTGTTTCGCGTGATGGCCTTCGCGCAGCTCACCTGGCGCGAGTCGCTGCGCGACATCAGGCTTGCCTGGCGGCAATCAACCCAGCGCTGTTCCACATGGGGCTGAAGGCGCCGCCGGCACGCTCGACGCTGTCCGACGCGCTGAACCGGCGCGACTGGCGCATCTATCACGCGCTCGCTCAACGGCTGATTGCGCGCGCCCGAGCGCTCTATGCCCAGGAGCCTTCCGTACTGGAACTCGATGCCAGCGTCTACGCGCTGGACGCCACCACCATCGATCTGTGCCTGAGTCTGTTCGAGTGGGCGCCATTTCGCTCGACCAAGGCGGCCATCAAGCTGCACACGCTGCTGGACTTGCGCGGTGCGATCCCCGCCTTCATCCACATCAGCGATGGCAAGTTGCACGACGTGAACGTGCTGGACATCCTGCCCGTCGAAGCCGGATCCTTCTACGTGATGGATCGAGGCTACGTGGACTTCCAGCGGCTGTACGCGATGCATCAGGCGGGCGCCTTCTTCGTCACGCGCGCCAAAGAGGGGAATGGATGCGCGGCGCGTCTACTCGGCTGCCGCAGACCGTGCCAGTGGCGTGATCTGCGATCAGCGCATCGTGTTCAACGGCTTCTACGCGGCCAAGAACTATCCGGAGCATCTGCGCCGCGTGCGTTTCAAGGACCCGGAGTCGGGCAAGACGCTGGTGTTCCTGACCAACAACACCAGCCTGCCAGCCTTGACGATCGCTGCGCTCTACAAGAGCCGCTGGCAGGTGGAGTTGTTCTTCAAGTGGATCAAGCAGCACCTGCGCATCAAGCGCTTCCTCGGTACCAGCGAGAACGCGGTGAAGACACAGGTCTGGTGCGCCATCGCCACGTATGTGCTGATCGCCATCGTCAAGAAGGAGCTTCATCTCGATGCTTCGCTGTACACCTGTCTACAGATCCTGTCGGTCTCGGTCTTCGAGAAAACCGAGGTTTCATGCGCCTTGCAGCCCGATCGCTCTCTGCCAGAACCGCCCGATCCGGCTAACCAATTGGTCTTGTTCGACTTTTAACCGGACACTACTGATCCTGAACCTTGGAAAATCGGCAAGTCAACGGCGACTTTCACCGGGCAAGGCCGGCACCACCGGACCGCTCATTCATCTGTGGGTGAAGCGCTTCACGCCCGCTTTGCGCGCCGCTTTCGCGAGATCCGCGTCCAGGGTGGCAAGCGGCAGCCCGGCTCGCGGCGCAAGCTCGAGGTAGGAGGCGTCGAGCACGAAGTTCACTCGCGGCCTTCCTCGATGAGCGACTTGATGCTCGGTTTGCGGTCTGGCTTGACGGGGCTGTCACGCAGGAAGGCCTGGAACTTCTCGATGGCCGCCCGTGCGTCCGGCGCCCGGGCGGTCTCGCTCGGCACGAGGTCCGCAATCGCTGCGCCACGGTTGGTGATGGTAAAGCGCTTGCCGGCCTTCACCTGCCGCAGCAGTTCGGGCAGCCGCGTCTTGCCGTCGCAGGCGCCGATTTCGGTCTTCATGGCGGCGGCTTCTCAGTGACCGTGCGGCGCGACGTCCGGCGCCGCGGCCATCGGCTTCGCCGGCTGCGGCTGCAACGAATCCTTGAGCTCGCGCCGCAGGATCTTGCCGACGTTGGTCTTCGGCAGTTCGTCGCGGAAGTACACGCGCTTCGGCACCTTGTAGCCGGTCAGCTCCCTGCGGCAGTGCTCGATCAGCGCTTCTTCCGTCAGCGCAGGGTCCTTGCGCACGACGAACAGCGCGACCACCTCGCCCGCGCGTTCGTCAGGCTGCGCCACCGCGGCCACTTCGAGCACGCCCGGACACGTCACGGCGACGCCTTCCACCTCGTTCGGGTACACGTTGAAGCCCGACACGAGGATCATGTCCTTCTTGCGGTCCTCGATGTAGACGAAGCCGTTCGCATCCATGTAGCCGATGTCGCCCGTGCGCAGCACCTGGCCCGGCAACATGACCTTGTCGGTCTCGTCGGGACGGTTCCAGTAGCAGCGCATCACCTGCGGGCCTGCCACGCAGATTTCGCCGGACTGGCCCTGCGGCAGGACATTGCCGTCGTCGTCGCGGATGGTGACGATCGTCGACGAGATCGGCAGGCCGATCGAGCCGTTGAAGTCGTCGCCCGGCCGGTTGATGCACGCGGCGGGCGAGGTCTCGGTGAGGCCCCACGCCTGTGTCAGGACGTTGCCGGTGACGGCCTTCCAGCGCTCGGCCACGGCCTGCTGCACGGCCATGCCGCCGCCCAGGCTCACGCGCAGTCCGCTGAAATCCAGGTTGTCGAAGCCCCTGGTGTGCAGCAACGCATTGAACAGCGTGTTGACGCCGGCGAAGAACGAGAAACGGTACTGCGCCAGCTCCTTGACGAAGGCGGCGAAGTCGCGCGGGTTCGGAATCAGGATGTTGTGCGCGCCGAGCTTGATCATCGTCAGGCTGTTCGCCGTGAGCGCGAAGATGTGATACAGCGGCAGCGCCGTGATCGCGATCAGTGGCTCGTCCGGCTTCAGTTCCGCGCGGATCCACGCCTCGGACTGCAGCACGTTGGCGATGAGGTTGCGGTGCGTGAGCACCGCGCCCTTCGACACGCCCGTCGTGCCGCCGGTGTACTGCAGGAACGCAATGTCCTCGTGCCCGAGTTCGACGCGCTCCAGGTTCTCGTAGCGACCCTTGCTCAAGGCTTCGATCAGGCTCACCGCGCCGGGCAGGCTGTACTCCGGCACCTGCTTCTTCACGTGGCGCAGCGCGAAGTTGACCAGCAGCGATTTCGGGAAGGCGAGCAGGTCGCCGACGCCGGTGACGATCACGGTGTCGAGCCGCACCTCGTGCTGCACCTCGGCCAGGGTGTGCGCGAAGTTCTCCAGGATCAGGATCGCCCGCGCGCCGGAATCGTGCAGCTGGTGCTGCAGTTCACGCGGCGTGTACATCGGGTTGGTGTTGACGATCGTGAGGCCTGCCCGGAACGCGCCGAGGATCGCGACCGGGTACTGCAGCACGTTCGGCAGCATCAGCGCGATGCGGTCACCCTTGCGCAGCCGGGCGACCTGCTGCAGATACGCGGCGAAGCGATTCGCGAGCACGTCGAGGTCGCCATAAGTGAGCGTACGGTCCATGCAGGTGAAGCACGGCCGGTCGCGATGCGCGGCGATGGCCTGCTCGATCAACTCGCGCAGCGAGCGGTACCCGGACGGATTGATTTCGGCCGGCACGCCGGCCGGGTAATGCTGCAGCCAGATCTTTTCCAAGACGGGTCCCCTGGTGTTTGCGCCCGCGGGCGTGGCCGCGGGCAGCGTCATCCGGTCTATATAACAGCGCGGCAGTCCAAAAACACCGACTCGTGATCCGCAGAAATCGGTAGCGGCTACGGCCGGAGCAGCAGCGGCTGCAGGTGTGGCCAGACCTCGTCCAGCAACCGCGGCTGGGCGGCCGCCGTCGGATGGATGCCGTCTTCCTGGAAGAGCGCCTCGTCCTGGGCCACGTTCGCGAGCAGAAAAGGCACGCTCGGCAGCTTGTATTGCCGCGCCAGGTCGCCATACAGGCCGTAGAAGTCGCGGGTGTAGGCGGGGCCGTAGTTGGGCGGGATTCTCATGCCGACCAGCAGGACCTTCGCCCCGGCCTGCTGCGAACTGCGCACGATGGCCGCGAAATTCCGGTGGATGTCGGCGACGGGGAGGCCACGCAGACCGTCGTTGCCGCCCAGTTCGACGATGACGATTGCCGGGCGATGCGTGGCCAGGGCGCGGGGCAGCCGGGCCAGCGCGCCGCCGGTGGTCTCACCGCTCGAACTGGCGTTGACGACGCGGTGACCGTACCCTTTGGCGCGCAAGCGGGTCTGCAGCAGGGCCACCCAGCCCTGTTCGACTCGAATTCCGTACCCCGCGCTGAGGCTGTCGCCCAGGACCAGGATGGTGGGGGCGGCCGCCGGCGCGTCCGCTGCCCGGGCCGCAACGGTCATGCCGCAGGCAAGCAGGACGAGGCACAGGACACGAATGGCAGCGAGCGAAAAGCAGGCTTTGATGAACGACACGACGGTGGTGCTGGCGGCGGAAGGGCTCGGCAAGCAGGTTAGCAGTCCCGAGGGAACGCTGGCCATTCTGGCGGACGTGTCGCTGTCGATCCGGCGCGGCGAATCCGTTGCGATCATCGGCGCGTCCGGCGCCGGCAAGTCGACGCTGCTCGCCTTGCTCGCGGGCCTCGACGAACCGACCTCCGGCCGTGCATTGCTGTCGGGCAGCGACCTGACGCAGCTCGACGAGGACGGTCGCGCCGCGGTGCGGGCCCGCCACGTCGGCTTTGTCTTCCAGTCCTTCCACCTGGTGCCGTCGCTCACGGCCATCGAGAACGTGATGCTGCCGCTCGAACTCGCGCGTCGGCCCGATGCGCGCGCCGCTGCACGCGAAGTGCTCGGTCGCGTGGGCCTGGCCGAACGCGTCGGTCATTATCCAAGGCAACTGTCGGGCGGGGAGCAGCAGCGCGTCGCCATCGCGCGCGCGTTCGTGCGCGAACCGGACGTGCTGTTCGCCGACGAGCCGACCGGCAACCTCGACGCCGCGACCGGCGAGAAGATCATGGACCTGCTGTTCGGTCTCAACCGCGCGACGCAGACCACGCTCGTGCTCGTCACGCACGACCGGCAACTCGCCCAACGCTGCGACCGCATCGTCCGTCTCGAAGCCGGACGCGTCGTCCCGGGTTGAGCTGACGATGCCTTCGCTCGCGTTCGCACTGCGTAACCTGCTGCGGGATCTCAAGTCCGGCGAACTCGCCGTGCTCGTGCTCGCGCTGCTGGTGGCGGTCGCCTCGCTGACGGCGGTCGGGTTCTTCACCAGCCGCATCGGCCTCGCCGTCGAGCGGCAGGCCGGCGAGGTGCTGGCGGCCGACCTGCGGCTGGAGTCCGCGCGGCCCATTTCTGCAGCGTATGAAGCCGAGGCCGCCAAACGAGGCCTGCGTTCCGCGCGCATCGAGTCGATGCCGAGCGTGGTGTTCTTCGGCCAGGAATCGTCCCTGATCGCGCTGCGCGCCGTCGGCGACGGTTATCCATTGCGTGGTCGCCTCAAGACCGCGGACAGGCCGTTCGGCACGGGCGTGGTCACCGACGGCATTCCCGCGCCGGGCGAAGCGTGGGCCGACTCGCGGTTGCTGGCGAAGCTCGGTGCGCAGGTTGGCGCGAGCCTCACGGTCGGTGCGTACACGGTCCGTGTCACGCGCGTGCTCGACTATCGTCCCGACCAGGGCAGCGGCTTCGCCGATCTCGCGGCGACGCTGCTGATCAACCGCGCTGATCTGCCCGCCACCCAACTGGTGCAGCCCGGCAGTCGCGTGAGCCGGGCCGTGCTGTTTGCCGGCGAGCCCGCACCGGTCGATGACTTCCGCGAGTGGCTCACGGCGCACAAGCAACGCGGCGAGCGGGTGCGGTCGATCGCCGATGCCAGTCCGCAGATCCGCGCCTCGGCCGATCGCGCGGGACGCTTCCTGTCGCTCGCGAGCCTGGTCAGTGTGCTGCTCTCGGCGATCGCGGTGGCGATGGCGGCACAGCGTTACGCGCGTCGTCACCTCGACACCGTGGCGCTGATGAAGTGCATGGGCGCGCCGCAGCGGTTCGTGCTGACACAGACGGTGGTCCAGCTGCTCGCCATCGCCGTCGTGACTGCGGTTGCCGGCACCGCGATCGGTTACGTCGCGCAGTCCGGCATCGCCTGGCTGCTGCGCGACCTGCTGCGCGGCGATCTGTCGCCGCCGTCGGCCGATGCCTTCGTGCTGGGCGTCGTCACCGCGGTCGTGGTGCTGGTCGGGTTCGCGCTGCCGCCGCTGCTGCGACTGAAGCGCGTGCCGCCCGCGCGCGTCCTGCGCCGCGATCTCGAACCGCCGCCGCTGCGCTACGCCGTCGTCTACGGCCTGGCGATCGGCGCCGTGCTGGCGCTGCTGTACTGGATCGTGCGCGATCCGCAGCTCGTGGGCTACGTGGCAGGCGGTCTCGGCGCGACGTTCCTGCTGCTCGCCGCCGCCGGCTGGGTGCTGGTGAGGTTGCTGGCGCCGCTGCGCAGCGGTGTCGGTGTCGCCTGGAGATACGGTCTCGCCAACATTGCGCGCCGCGGCCGCGACAGCATCGTGCAGATCGTGGCGTTCGGCCTCGGCTTCATGGTGCTGCTGCTGCTCGCACTGGTGCGTGACGACCTGCTGCGGGACTGGCAGCGCAGCCTGCCGGTCGATGCGCCCAACTACTTCATGATCAACATCCGCCCCGACGAAGGCGCGGGCGTCGAGCAGTTCTTCGCGCGGGCGGGCCTGCCGGCGACGGCGCTGGTGCCGATGCTGCGGGCGCGTCTCAGCGCGATCAACGGCACGCCGGTCGAGCAATTGACGTTCCAGGGTGAGCGCGCGAACGAGTTCGTCGAGCGCGAGGCCAACCTGACGTGGTCGGCCGAGCTCGCGCCCGGCAACAGGATCGTCGCGGGCCAGTGGTGGCCACCGGCAACGCAAGGTGCGCCGCAGATCTCGGTCGAGACCGACTACGCCGAGCGCCTGGGGCTGAAGCTCGGCGACACGCTGACGTACGACATCGCCGGCGAAGCCGTCACCGGCAAGATCACCAGCCTGCGTGAAGTGCGCTGGGACACGTTCAAGCCGAACTTCTTCGTCGTGTTCTCGCCCGGCGTGCTCGAAAGCGCGACCGGCACGCTGATCACGAGCGTGCACGTCGAACCGCAGCAGCGGCCGCTGCTGGTCGACCTGGTGCGGCAGTTCCCCGAAGTCACCGTCATCGACATCGATGCCCTGCTCGGGCAGGTGCGCGACGTGATGAACAAGGCGAGCCTCGCGGTGCAGTACGTGTTCCTGTTCACGCTGGCCGCCGGGCTGATGGTGCTGCTCGCCGCCGTGCAGTCGACGCGCGACGAAAGGCGCTACGAAAGCGCGATGCTGCGCACGCTGGGCGCCAGTCGCAGCGTCGTGTTCCAGGGCGTGGCCGCCGAATTCATCGTGCTCGGCGCGCTCGCCGGGTTGCTCGCGGCAGCGGGTGCGACCGCCGTGGGTTACCTGCTGGCGAAGCAGGTGTTCGACCTGCAGTACTCGCCCGATCCGCGGGTGTGGCTGGTCGGCATCGTCGGTGGCGCGGTGCTGGTGGGCACCGCGGGCATCCTGGCCGCGCGTTCGGTCGTGTCGCACCCGCCGATGCAGGCGCTGAGGGCGGAGATCTAGGCCCGACCTCGCCGCCCAGCGCCTGGTCCGTCGGCTGGAGCACGGTGTTTGCTACAAAATGCTACGGATGCTACAAGAATTGTATGAGCCGCACGATCTCTCAACGCGACTTGCGGAACGATTCCGCCGCTGTACTCCGGGAAGTCGAGGCCGGTGAGACACTCGTAATCACTCGCAACGGCACGCCGGTCGCGGAACTGCGACCGCTCGGGCCGCGTCGCTTCGTACCGCGCGAGCGGGTGGCGCACGCGGGCCGGACGGCGCCTCGCGTCGATTTCGCGCGCTTCCGCGCCGACATCGATGCGGTCCTCGACCAGCGGCTCGATGACTGATCCTGCCGCGGGTCTGCTCGACACGTCGGTCGTCATTGATCATGACGTGATCGATCCCGCGCAGTTGCCCTTATCGACCGCCATCGCGTCGATCACCCTTGCTGAACTGGCGGCAGGGCCGCATGCCACCGGCGACCCCGTGGAACGCGGTCGGAGGCAGGATCGCCTGCCATGGGCGGCAGCGACCTGGGAACCCCTGCCGTTCGATGCCGAGTGCGCGCGGGCCTATGGCCGCCTGTATGCCACCCTGCGAGCGAGTGGCCGGCCGCCGCGCACCCGCGTGGCGGACCTGCTGATCGCAGCCACCGCGCTGGCTTATGGCCTGCCCTTGTACACACGCAACCCGGACGACCTGCAGGTGCTCCGGCCGCTCGTCCAGGTCGTCACTGTCTAGCCCCAGATGCTGGCGCGACTGCGCTCGGTCGCAGCGTGCGGGCCGCTCTGGCGGGGGAGGGCGGTTCAGCTGGAGCAGCTCGTGACGGAGCTGGTTCAGTCCGGCCGTTATCGCTCCGCCGGCGAAGTCGTGCGCGAAGGCTTGCGGCTCCCCGCGGTGCGCGACGAGTCCGATCGCGCAAAGCTCGAGGCGCTGCGGCGGATGATTCAAGAGGGGATCGACAGCGGCCCGGCCGCGCCGCTCGACATGGACGAAGTCATCGCGACCGCAAGCCCGCTTCGATCTGCTGCCGCCGAGCAGCAACTGCCATTCGAACTGCAGGTTCCCAACGTTGAAACTCGCGCGGCGATGGAAGAGGCGCGGGCCATGGCCCGCGTCAATCAGTAGCGAGCTCCAGCCCTGCTGAACAGAAGCGACGGAAATCCGCGACATTCGCAGTCGCGAGCGCTGCCCGCGCCCTGATGGCGGTGGCGGCGATCATGCAGTCGGCGAGGGAACCTCGGCGGCGGCCGGATCCGTTGAACAGCTGTGCCGCCAGGAGCGCGTCATCTTCGTCGAACGCGGCGCGCACCGTCACGAAACGCGTCACCGCCTCAATCATCGCGGGTTGCACTGGGCCGCAGAGGAATTCCGCCCAGGCGATCGAGCTGATTCCGACGGATTCCTTGTCGATCAACCAGTGTCTAAGCTGCCGATCCTGGGCCGACCCCGCGACCAGGGAGCGGATCAGGAAGCTCGTGTCGAGCAGGATCAACGCTTCTGCTCTTCCCGTCGCCGGGAACCGGCACGGCGCTCCGCTCGCACCTGACTCGACCAGCGCGCAGCGGCCGCTGGCGCCAGGGTCAGCACCTTTTGCAGTTCGTCGAGCGCCTGCAGGGGCTCGGGAGGTACGTTCACGGCGTGGACCGACGCTGAGGCGCGGATCGCGCGACGCATCGCTTCCGATTTCGAGACGTTCCAGCGCCGCGCCAGCGCCTCGAGCGCGCCGACGGTCTCGAGGTCCAGGGCATAGGTCGTCTTGACAGTGGTGGTGGCCATACCACAATGGTAAGGCCACCTATTTCCCGGCGTCAATCAGGGGCGTTGCGGCGTAGGCGAGACCGTCCCGAGTGTTCAATGGCGTCTAGACGTCTAGTCGCAACGATGGGGGCGACCATGGATCAGCCGGTGAGGTGGACCGTCCGGGTTTCCAGGGACACGGACGTGGCCGTGCGCATGTTCCTGGCTCAGCGCGGCACGAAGAAAGGCGATCTCGCCAAGTTCGTCGAGGAAGCCGTGCGCTGGCGCGTCCTCGATCAGACGGTGGTGCAGACCAAGGCGCGCAATGCCAAAGCCCCGGTCGCCGAAATCGAGGCCGCGATCGATGAGGCGCTGCACACGGTGCGCGCTGAGCGCTTTGCCACCCAGCGCCGATGAGGGCCGTCCTCGACACCAACATTCTCTGTAGCGCACTGTTGACGCCGCGGGGACTGACGGATCGGCTCTACCGGGCCTGGCGTGAAGGGCGCTTCGAACCGTTGACGAGCCTGGAGCAGCTGGCGGAATTCCGGCGCGTCACCCGCTATCCGCGCCTGCGACCCTTCATTGAGCCCGCTGCCGCCGGCGCGATGCACGACGAGTTGCGTCGCCTCGCGAGATCCCGCAGACAATTTTTTGCCGGCGATGGCGCAGGCCGGGGAGGCCGACGTACTCGTCACCGGCGAGAAAAAGCCGCGTTCGCCCAAGCGAACGGTCGCCGCCGCACGCCGCAGAAAGCGCAAGACGTCTCGGTAGTGGAGGAGTCGCGAACAGCATGGCACTTCATCCGGAGTTCCCGTCCGCTCCGGACGCGGTTCTGAAGCCGGAGCACCGCTTCCTGACCTTTGGCCGGTCACGGAAAAGTTGGCTTCTGACGGGGGCCGGGTTTGCCCGCTACTGGGGTGAATCAGAACGGCACCCGGATATCCGGTCTTGAGTCCAGCTCAGGTCAGCGCGGCTCGGTGACCAGCAACCGCACCCAGCCCACGTCGATACGATCACCGCGCCACGTGTAGCCCTGCAGCCGCAGGCGGTATTCGCCGGGGCCGAACGCCGAACTGTTGAGTGACAGCCGCAGTTCCTTGTTGGAATCCGGGGCCATGCGTTCGACGAGCAGCACCGGCCGTGATCGACCTTGTCGACTATCACGCCAAAGGCCAGGAAGGGCGAGTAGCCGACGGCCAGGCGCAGCTCGAGCAGTTGCGGCGGCTCGGGCCAGGCCAGCGTCAGGTCCGGGCTGGCCGACCAGCTGCGGGGATTGGGTGCGATGCGCAGCGAGCGCACGCTGTTGATCGCCCGCAGTGTCAGCGTCTGTTCGCGTTCGGCTGCCACGCGGGCCGCCTCGCGCTCACGCGCTGCGTTGATCATCGACGTGACGGTCAGCACCGCCAACAGCATGCAGGCCGCCGCGAGACCCGCGACAAAGAGCCTGCTCTGCCACCACGCCAGGTCGGGCGCGTCGGCGTATTCGAATTCGTCGTTGCGATCGTCGGCCTCGCCCGCGGGCGGACCACCCGCCGGCGGCGGCAGCTCCAGCTCGGCCTGGGTCAGGTACCTGCGCCAGTGGGGTGGGGGTTTGCGGACTGCCTTTCTCCTGCCTTTCCTGCCCGTCTGCCGGCCGCCTGCACTCATCCCGATTTCGCCCTCTTTTTCGTCCTGCGCTCGGTCGCATCGAATTCGAACGGGTCCGCCGTGCCGGCAAACAGCCGCTCCATCGCCCGTCGTTCGCGGGCCCGCACCGTGCCGAGGAATTCCGTTGCGCCGTGCATCGCCTCGAATGCAGCGAGGCCGCGCTCGAGGAATTCCTGCAGCAAGCCGAATCCAGCCGCGTGGGCCGGGCCGCGCGCCAGCCGGACGAGTCCGCGGATGATCGGCTTGCGCACCACGCCGTCGAGATATTCGCCGATTTCGCTGGTGAGTGCGATCTGCCGCTCGCGGTCCGCGCGCCGGTCTGCGCTGCGATAGCCCTCGGCATACCGCGCCACGGTGATGCCGCCGGCGGGCAACGCACGCGCCACGTCGGCGTCGAGCTCCTGTGACAAGGTCTCGAGCTGCACGGCGAGACACAGCGCTTCGAGGCCCTCGCGCGGCAGCAGGCGCTCCATCGCCCGCTGCACCTTGATCATGTCGGTGTCGCGACGGCGTGCGTCTGCGCCGTACAGCTCGTTGAAGAAGAACTCGACGGCAAGGCGGTAACGCGGATCGGCGTGCAGGTCGTCGTGCGAGCGCAGGAGCCGCTTCGACTGCCATTTCTGCAGTCGCAGCAGCTGCTTCGCCAGGCGCGGATCGGCCGCGAACACGTCGCGCAGCGCCTGGTTGCGTTCGAGCAGCCGCCCGAGCGTGCCGCGTTCTTCCGGCGGGGCGCCGATTTCGATGCCGAGCAGCTTCAAGACGTCAGCCCGGCCTGCCCGCGACGGTGTGCTCGAGCCGGTCGAGCGTGCGATGCAGCGCGCCGGTCACGGGCAGCTGGCGACGCTTGCGCTCCTGCACGGCGCGCAGGAACGTGCGCCGGCGATCTTCGAGCACGTCGCGCCGCAGCGTGATCCCGTGACGCTGCAACAAAGGCTGCAGGCCATCGGCCTGCCGCAGCAGGTCACGGCGCGTGCGCTGGTACGAATGCTCGGCCAGCCGGCGGCGGTCCGAGTAGCGGAACACGTTCTGGAAGAACAGCTCGCTGTCGCCGCGGTCGGGTTCGAACAGCAGCACGTCGGTGCGGGGATAGCGCTGCTTGTAATCCTTCATGCCGACCAGCATGCGTGACTGGATCATCGACCTGAAGGTCTGGCTCAGCACGGTGGGCAGGCCGCCGTGCGTGAGGTCGTGTTCATCCGGCGGAAAGCCGTGTGCCGGACGCGGCGCGCTCGACGCGTCGAACGCCACCAGCGGATTGACGCAGATGATGAAGTCCGCGCCGGCATCGAGCAGGATCGAGGCGTTCATCGTGCGCAGCAGCGCACCGTCGGCATAAACGTGGCCGTCGATGGCAACCGGCGGATAGAGGCCGGGCAGCGCGGTGCTGGCCTGGATCGCGCGCGAAATGGGGACGTGATCGAACCCCGGTTCGCCGAAGCGCACGGAATGCCCGGTGTTGAGTTCGGTCGCGACGACGTAGAGCTTCGGCCCGAGCTTGCGGAAGTCGTTGGTGCGGCCGTCCAGGGAGAACAGCCGGGCCATGACGCGCTCGAGCGGGCGGTTGTCGCAGATACCCGTGGGCAGCAGGCGACCGAGAGGATCGATGATTTCGGCCCAGTCCTTGCCCGGATCACGCAGGTACTCGCGCGCGATGCCGGCGAGCATGCCAGGTGCGCCTGCGATGCGCCGGGCGTACTCGCGAAAGGCGGGCTTGAGGAACAGCGCCGGCGAGAACTTCATCTCGTTCGAGGCGTTGTGGATGAAGACCAGCCCCATGTCGGCCGTGTCGAAGCCGTTCGCGAGGCCGGCCGCGATCATCGCGCCCGAGCTCACGCCGACGTACATCTCGAGGTCGGTGAGCCGGAAGCCGTCGAACGCTTCCTCGATCGCGTGCAGGCACCCGACCTCGTAGAACGCGCCGAGCGGGCCGCCGCCGGCGAGCGCGAGCCCGAAGCGTCCGTGACTTTCACTCTTGCGTCCAATCGCCGGTTGCAGGTCGAGCATTGCCGGACCTCCGTCCGTCGCCGGTGCGGGCGGGATCAGCCCGCCGTCTTGCTGCGCTGCGCCCGCGCGCGACCCGGCTTTGCGGCGACCTGGCGCCTGGCGCGCTTCGCCGGCTTTTTCGGTTGCGCTGCGAGCTGCCGCTGGACCATCTTGCTCACGCTGTCGTTGAGTTCGCTCACGCGGCGAGTCAGCGCGCGGATTTCCTCGGCCGTCGGCACGCCGAGCTGGTGCATCGCACGCTGCACGCGGCTCTGGAACAGCGCTTCG
The DNA here is from genome assembly GCA_016705325.1 of Pseudomonadota bacterium. Lineage (GTDB taxonomy): Bacteria > Pseudomonadota > Gammaproteobacteria > Steroidobacterales > Steroidobacteraceae > RPQJ01. The sequence goes on from JADIYJ010000001.1 coordinate 24,605, forward strand.
AGATTGACCCAGGTTTCCTGCGCGTTCTCGAACGCGTCGCGCACGCGACGTCCAACCTTGGAACCGGCGGTCTTGCGGGTGCGTGGGCGGGAGGTGGCCATGGCGAAACTCCTGATGAGGCGCGTCCGGATGGACTGCCGCAAGGTGCATTGTGGGGAATCCTGGACGCTTGCTGCAGTGTGTCAAACCGCAGTCTACGTATTTCCCGCAGGCTGCGTCGCCCGCTTCCTGGGTCGCGGCTTGCGCTGCCGCAGGCCGAGCACGCCCACCGTTGCGGCCAGCAGCAGTTGCTCGAATTCGGGGCCCAGCCGGTCGACCACCTGCGCCGGCTCGGCGATGCACGCGCGGTCCGCGATCAGCCCGCAGAACACCTTGCCTGCGTACGAGAGGATGCTGACCCCGACGCCGATCGAGCCGCTTTGCGGCACCCAGAAATGCATCTCCGCGATGCGCTGTCCACACAGGTACAGCGGCGCCTGCGGTCCCGGCAGGTTCGACGCCACCAGCGAGCCCTTGCGGCTGAACAGTTCGATGGCGGGACCCTGCACGACGTTCGGCATCACGCCGAGCAGTCCGAGCACCGTGAGCGTGAGCGGCGGTTGCTGCGAACCTTTCAGCTCCCGCAGCGTGTCGTGCATCGTGTACGTCCGCTGCAGCGGATTGACGACGCCGACCGGCAGCGCGACGAACAGCAGCCCGAACTTGTTGCCGAGTGTCGTCGCCTCTTCGGCCCCGCGCAGGTTGACCGGCACCGACGCGCGCAGCACGACGTCCGTGGTGTCGAATCCTTCCGCGCGCAGATAGGCGCCGAGCGCGCCGGCGACGGTGGCCATCAGCACGTCGTTGACCGTGCAGCCGAGCGCCCGGCTCACGGTCCTGACCTCCTGCAGGTCGAGCGGCTCCGACCACGCCACGCGCTTCTCGCCGCTCAAGGGCGCCCGCAGCGGCGACGCAGGGTCATCGGGCAGCGCGACGACCCGCGCGAATTCACCGGCCATGCTCCTGGCCTGCAGCGCAACCGCGGCGGCCGTCTCCGGGTGAAACAGCTTGTGCACACCCGTCTCGAGCAGTCGCGCGCCCTCGGCCAGGACGTTTTCGACGATGTCGCCCGCCGGCTGGGTCAGCTGGCTGACCCAGTCGAGCAGTTGCAACGGGTCCGCGGCGCCCTGACGTCGTCCTCGCGACCCGGTGCGAGACTCCGCGGCGTGGGCCCCGGCGAGCGCGGGCCCGGCATCCTGTTCGGTCAGCGACAGCAGCACGCGGATCATCGCCATGCCGTCCGCGTAGCAATGATGCAGGCGGAGCACCCATGCGCTGCCAGCCCGTAGTGCTCGACGAAGTGCACCTGCCACAGCGGCCTTGCCGGGTCGAAGCGTTCGCCGGCCAGCCTTGCGGCCAGTGCCTGCAGCTCGCCGCGCTGGTTCTTGCCCGGCAGCCTGGCCATGACGAAATGCGCGTCCAGGTCAAAATACGAGTCTTCGACCCAGGAAGCGCCGAGGGGATCGGTCTCGACGCGCTTGCGAAAGCGCGGGAAGCAGAGCAGTCGGGTCTCGAGGACCCGCCGCAGCTCGGCCGCGGGCACCGGCGTCGCCGTGGTCATGACGCTGACGATCATCATGGTGCTGCCAGGGCCGTCCATGCGCAGCCAGGCGGTGTCCACGGCGGACATCCGTTCGTGCTGCCCACCCGCCGTCGCCGCCCGATTCCTGCTCGCCATGCCGCCCCCGCTGGCCTGCCCGAACCCGGCCGGCCACACCGGCATCTTAGCCAATACCGGGGCCGCGCCACGTTGACCTGAGTACGTACGAACCCTAAGGTAGTCCGACAATATCAGGGGGCTCCGCGGATGACTTACTTCGTGACCGGCGCGACCGGCTTCATCGGTCGTTATCTCGTCCAATCACTGCTGCAGAAGGGCAAGGGCACGGTCTACGTGCTGGTCCGCCCGAAGTCGATCGGCAAGCTCGACGAGCTGCGCGAGTTCTGGGGCGCGGACAGCCGCAAGCGCGTGGTCCCGGTCAAGGGCGACCTCGGCCTGCCGAAGCTCGGCGTGGGCAAGGCCGACGTCGCGAAGCTGAAGGGCAAGATCAAGCACTTCTACCACCTCGGCGCCGTGTACGACCTCGAAGCCAGCGCCGAGGCGATGGCGAAGGCGAACATCACCGGCACCAAGGGTGCGCTGGATTTCGCCGAGGCGGTCAACGCCGGCTGCTTCCACCTGGTGAGCTCGATCGCGGCAGCAGGTCTCTACCGCGGCACGTTCACCGAGGACATGTTCGAGGAAGCGGAAGAACTCGATCATCCGTACCACAGCACCAAGCACGACTCCGAGGCGATGGTGCGCGCGAACGGCCGCACTCCGTTTCGCGTCTACCGCCCGGGCATGGTGCTCGGTCACTCGCAGACCGGCTTCATCGACAAGATCGACGGGCCGTACTATTTCTTCAAGGCACTGCAGCGGCTGCGCGAGTCCTGGCCGCGCTGGATTCCGCTGGTCGGCATCGAAGGCGGCTACATCAACGTCGTGCCGGTCGACTTCGTGGTCGATGCGCTGGTGCACCTCTCGCACCAGCCGAAGCTCGACGGCCGCTGCTTCCACCTCACCGATCCCAAGGTCCGCCGCGTCGGCGAGATACTGAACGTCTTCGCGCGCGCGGCCCACGCGCCCGAAATGGCGTTCCGCCTCGACCCCAAGGTGTTCGCGATGCTGCCCGAGCCGGTGACGCAGTCGGTCGAGCGCAGCAAGCCGATCCAGAACGTGTTCAACCAGTTGCTGCGCGACCTGCAGGTGCCGCGTACGGTGCTGCAGTTCGTCAACTACCCGACGCGCTTCGACTCGACGGCGACGCAGAAGATTCTCGACAAGGCCAAGATCCGCGTGCCGGCGCTCGAAGACTACGCCTGGCGCCTGTGGGACTACTGGGAGCGCCATCTCGATCCCGACCTCTCGATCGACCGCAGCCTGCGGGGTGCGGTGAAGGGCAAGGTCGTGATGATCACCGGCGGTTCGTCCGGCATCGGCGAGGCGGCGGCGATCCGCATCGCGGAGGCGGGCGGCAAGGTGCTCGTCGTCGCGCGCGACGAGGAGAAGCTGGCCGAGGTGCGCAAGAAGATCACGGACGCCGGCGGCTTCGTCAGGACGTACTCCTGCGACATCACGGAATACGCGGCGAACGACAAGCTGGCGAAGGACGTGCTGAAGGAATTCGGGCACGTCGACGTGCTGATCAACAACGCGGGCCGTTCGATCCGCCGTTCGCTCGCGCTGTCGTACGACCGCTTCCACGACTTCGAGCGCACGATGCAGCTGAACTACTTTGCGTGCGTGCGCCTGACGATGAACCTGCTGCCGTCGATGACGGCGCGCAAGGGCGGCCACGTCATCAACGTGTCGTCGATCGGCGTGCTGACGAACGCGCCGCGGTTTTCCGCGTACGTCGCGTCGAAGGCGGCGCTCGAGTCGTTCGCCCGCTGCGCCGCGTCCGAGTTCCACGACGAGAACGTGCACTTCACGATCATCAACATGCCGCTGGTGCGCACGCCGATGATCGCGCCGACGAAGCTGTACGAGGAAATGCCGACCATCATTTCGCCGGACGAGGCGGCCGACATGATCGCGGATGCGATCATCCGCAAGCCGCAGCGCATCGCGACGCGCCTCGGCGTGATCTCCGAGATCATGCATCTCGTCATGCCGAAGATGTCAGAGGTCGTGATGAATTCGGCCTACCGCATGTTCCCGGATTCCGCCGCGGCGCTCGGCAAGCGCGAAGGCGAGGAGCAGCGGCCGGCGACGCGCGAAGCGATGGTCTTTGCGTCCCTGATGCGGGGCATTCACTGGTAGAATGTGCGGGTGGCCGTGAGCAAGCCCGCGGCTGCGTTCGTGGCCCGGCCACCCCGGCCGGACGCCGCGTCAGTCCGCACCATCCGGATCGGCGCTGCGGAACCGTGACGCAGCGCGTCAAGTGGCCGCATCGGCTGGTCATTCCCGCGCGAATCCTGCCTAAATGGAGCTTCCGCGCGGCGCTGGACGAGGGCAAGCTCACGTGCCATGGACCCGGCAGCGTGAGGATGCGCTGCCCGTTGCGAGCGAATCGAACCCAGGGAAGACGCAATGAAAATCGCCTTGATCGCCTTGTTACTGCTCGCGGTGCTGGGTTTTGTCGCCTTGTCGCGCCGGCGTGCCGCCGTGCGCGAGGCCGAAGCCGCCGCGCGGATCCGCTCCCGGTCTGCCCGCAACAGGGCCCGGGTGCCGACCGTCTCCAGCAACGTCATGGGTGTGACCGCCTCGCAGACGATCGAGCCACTGCACCCCGGATCGCGTGGCGACGCCGCAATGGCAGCCGCCGCGGTGGGTAACAAGGATGACGGCGTTCAGGGCTGACACCTGCGCCTCACCGCCCGGTACCTGCCCTGAACCGGACCTCAATGACCCCCGAGGGCCTGGCGCAGGGCGCCGATCTCCTCCTGCATGTCATTGATAACCAGCTGGCCTGCCGCGTTGTCGATGCCGAGCGCGCGAAATGCCTTCAACTCCTGCAGGTCCGGCTGCAGCCCGTCCGCCCGGGCGGCGACCTGCGACAGGATCACAGCGGCCGTTGTGATGTCCGTCAGGTCGGCCGCGCCCCGATGGGCCCGCGTGATGTCTTCATGATCGCGCACGGCCTCGCAGACTTCATCCGGCAGGCTCCAGTTTTCCAGAATCGCCGTGCCGATGTTCGCGTGCCAGTCGCGGGTGATCGCCTGCAGACTCTCGTGGTCGCGAAACAGCAGCGGATGATCGACGAGTCGCGTCAATATGTAGAGCTTGCCGACATTGTGCAGCATCCCTGTCAGCAGCGCCTGGTCGGGATTGCGGGTCGTGAACCGCTTTGCCAGCAGGTAGGCGACGGCGGCGACATGCGTGCTCTCCTCCCACAGTTCCTCGAGCCTGGGCCGGATCCTCTGCAGCGATTCGGAACGGCGGATCTGCTCCATGGCGAAGGAAATCGCCGCGCTGCGCACGATGTTGTGGCCGACGCGGTTGATCGCGTTGCGCAGGTCGCTCACCGGGTGCCCGGCGGGGTTGAATGCCATGGAGTTCGCCATGCGCAGCAGCCGGGTGGCCAGGATCGGTTCAGCGCTGGTCACACGTACGATCTTGTCGACGGTGCAGCGTTCGTCGGCCAGCACCATGCGCACGCGAAATGCGACATCCGGCAGGGACGGGAGATCGATGCTGCCCTGCGAGAGCTCGGCCGCGAGGCTCTGTACGAACGCGAAAGCGGCGGTATTCTGCTCGTCGGCATGATCGGCCACTGCCTGGGCGGTCACTGCATTCACTGGCTATCCTCGAAAGTACTGCGCGGCCTCGCCGGCGGCACAGTGCCGCCGCCGGGCGCCAGGGTCATGACTGATACGGTGCGGCTTGCAGGCAGCTTGTCGGCAGACCCGGCGGGATCTTGAGGCGTCATCTGTGACACACCACACACGATGCCGACGTCGCGCGCTTGTCACCCCGGGCGGCCGCTGCTAGCGTAAAGGCGTCCGCCGATCCGCGGGACCGGCAGGAGGCAGAGGAAATGCGCTGGGAATCGCAGCAACGGTACGGCTTGCGGCCTTACCTCGCGCTGGGTGTCGGGCTCGCAGCGTTGCTGACCGGGCTCACCTGGGCCCTGCTGACGGGCCACTGGGAAGACTGGCACTGGGCGCTGGTCGCGCTTGGCCTGGCGTTGCTGGTCTACGGCGCCGTCATGGTGCAGGTCCGGCAGGAGTACCGCCGGGCCAGCAAGTGGTATCGGGAGAACCAGGAACCCTAGACCCGCGCCAGGTTCCGTTGCCGCGCACCCGAGCTGGCCAGCCCAGCCGGCCCGTAAGTGATCGCCGCCGGGGAGCCCTGCAGGATCGCCAGCGAACGCAGCAGGTGGGCACGTCGCAGGGCCACCAACCTGCCATTCTGAACGTTGCGTTCCCGGCAGCTTTCCAGCAGGCGGACCAGCTCTTCCCAGTAAGCTGCCAGCCGTCCGCTGCTGTCCGTCTGCCGCAGCAGGGCCAGGAAATCGGCCGGCTCCGGCCGGCCGGTGAGCGCCGATACGAGCGAACGGCGCTCGCTTTCGATGCGCTCCAGTGCCTCGATGCAGCGCTGCTTGTCGGCCGTGACTGCGTCCAGGCGGCCGAGGTCGCGCTGCAGCAGCGCCTGGGATTCATCTTCCAGCCGGTTGGCAAGCGCGCGCGTGGCGGCAATCTGATCCTGGATCAGGCTCGCGAACGCACGTACCCAGGCGCCGGTGTCCATCGGCGCTAGATCTGCTCTTCCATCTTCAGCAGCTGGCTGGCGATCTTCGCCGGGTCCGGCTGATATTCGCCGCGCTCGATGGCGGTCTTTACTGCCGCAACGCGCTGGGGATCCGAGGCCGGAAGCCCCGCCAGGGCCTCGGTCGCGGCGCGCAGTTCCTGCGCCGTCGCCGTCAGGCGCACGCTGTCGTCGCCACCCGATCCGCGCGACTCGCGCGCTCCACCGGTCCCGCGCCCGGGCACGGTGTTGCGTTCGGCAGGGCCAATGACCGGACCGGCGATTCCGGTGATCTTGTTTGTCATAGTCCCACTCTCCCGCAGTGCACCTGGCTCAGGTATCGGCAGATGTGCGCGGCACTTTAGCCGCGGCCTGCGCCGGGGAGCAAGATTTCCACGACCTCGCTGGAACGCACCACGCCCTCGACCACCCGGTCGGACGATACGCTGCGCACCTTGATGCGCGTGCCCAGGCCACCGTCGCTCTGCGCGATACCCCGGCCGGAGACGCTGATGCCGCTGCCCGTGGTCAGCAACGTGACCTGCTGCCCGCGCCGGACGAGCTGGTCCTGCGTCGTGTTCGCCGCACCGATGGGCTGTCCCGCCGGGATGTCTGATCGCGCGCGACGACCCACGAGCGACGTCAGGTCCGCAGGGGTCTGGCCCGATCCGTCGCTTTCTCGTTCAACGAGCATGAGATCGCCCGGGCCCAGCAGCGTGCCGCGCGGCACCGGGCGACTGGCAACCACGACCGGTACCCGCAGCTTGAGCGTCACCGGCACCCATACGCGCCAGCGCACCTGCCCGGCGCACTCCACCTGCACCGTGAGCCTGCGTGCGCCGGCTCGATGGTTGCCGGCGCTGGCCAGCAGCGGTACGTCGCAGTCGGCCAGACGCAGGAGGGGATCCACTGCGGCTGCGGGAGGAGCCATGTGGTGCGCCGGCGCAGTGACGGACTCAGCCTCCTGTCGCGCGGCGGCCTCGATTTCCTTTACGTCCTGCCACGCCGCACCGGCCGACACCTGCAGTGAGGCGCAGGCCGTCACGGCTGCAATTGCGTAAGCGATGGTTCGTGGGTTCATGTTCGGCGGCCGTGCTGGTGAGCGATCTGCCGCGGGATCTTGCAATAGGTGTGCCAGATCGAGCGGCGCACGCCGTGGTGCGGCGAGATGGGAACACGGCCGCTGCGTGCGGCTGCCTGGCAGCGGCACGCCGAGGCTGTTCGTTGCCGCCGTGCGGCAGCGGCTTGCCGGTTCGCCCGGCGCCGGCGGGCTGCCACAGCTCAGTGCACACGGCATGCGCCGGTGTTTGAACAACGCGCCCGGTCTGGCACGGTACTTGCTTTGTCACTCGCAGGGACGCAACCAGGGTTCGGCAGATGAATGTACGCAACGACCCCATCTTCGGCATTCACGGTTACGCGCTTGCGCTGCGCAGCCAGCGCATGCAGGTCCTCGCCTCGAACCTGGCGAACGCGGACACGCCGGGATTCAAGGCACGCGACCTCGACTTCGAGCAGCTTCTCTCGGGCGAGAGCGGCAGTCCGCTGCCGCTGGCGGTCAGTCGTGCCACGCACATTGCGACCGGGGCCGAGGGCGGCCTCGGCGCCGAGGCGAAATACCGCGTGCCGCTGCAGCCTTCGCTCGACGGCAACACTGTCGACGCACAGATGGACCAGGCCCGCTTCGCCGAGAACGCGCTGTCCTACCAGGTCAGCCTGACGCTCGTGAACAGCCGGCTCGACGGTCTGTTGACGGCAATCACCGGCAACGCCTGAGGATCACCGCGATGGGACTGCTCAAGATCTTCGACGTGGCAGGCAGCGCGATGGCCGCGCAGTCGATGCGGCTCAACATCACGGCGAGCAACCTCGCGAACGCCGACAGCGTCAGCGGCGACCCGCGCAAAGTGTACCGGGCCCGCCACCCCGTCTTCGCCGTGCAGGCCTTCGACCGGGACCAGGGCGACACGTCGACCGGCGTGCGCATGCTTGGCGTGGTCGAGAGCCGCGGCGCGCCCGCGGTGCGCTACGAGCCCAACAACCCGCTCGCCGATGCGCAGGGCCGCATCTACGCATCTTCGGTCAACTCGGTCGAGGAGATGGCGAACATGCTGTCCGCTTCGCGTTCGTACCAGAGCAGCCTTGCGGTGCTCGAGACCTCCAGGGACCTGATTCTCAGGACCCTGTCACTGGGCCGCTAGGCCCGGAGATACACCATGGTGACCTCTGCAATCGACGGCGACTACCTGTCCACGCTCGCCATTGCCCAGCCGCAGTCCGGCAAGAAGCGCGCGGAACTGGGCCAGGAGGATTTCCTCAACCTGATGATCACGCAGTTCCGCAACCAGGATCCGTTCAAGCCGCTCGATGCCGACGCGATGCTCGGTCAGCTGGCGCAGTTCGGAACGGTGGCGGGTCTCAATGAAGTCAAGACGCAGATAGAGTCGCTGTCGTCCAGCCTGCTGTCCGACCAGTCCCTGCAGGCCACGGCGCTCGTCGGCAGGAACGTGCTCGTCGCCAGCCAGCAAGTCGTGCTGCAGGACGCGGCTGGTGCGCTGGGTGGCGTGCTGGTTCCCGCTGGCGCGCAGCTGGTCACGGCCCGGATCCTGGACGGCGCGGGCCGCCTGCTCGATGTCGTCGAGCTCGGGACGCCGCCGCCCGGCATGGCGCACTTCGCCTGGGACGGCATCGCCGCCGACGGGACGCCTGCGCCGCCCGGCGCCTACATCGTGCAGGCCGACGCGGTGGTCAACGGCGCCGCCACGGCGCTCGAGACCTTCGCGGCCGCCCCCGTCTCGAGCGTGTCGCTCGGTCGCGCCGGGGAAGGGCTGACGCTGAACCTCGGCGGCCTCGGCGCGTACGGCTTCGACGCCGTGCGCGAAGTGTTCGACTGACCATCCACCTTGCCGGTAACGGAGTAGACCATGCCATTTCGCATTGCCCTGAGCGGGCTGAACGCAGCCTCGGCCGACCTGAGCGTCACCGCCAACAACGTCGCGAACGTGAGCACCGCGGGATTCAAGTCGTCGCGCGCGCAGTTTGCCGACGTGTTCTCGATCGGCGCACAGGGCATCGGCAACGGCGTCCGCATCGCGTCCGTCAACCAGCAGTTCGAGCAGGGCGGCATCGACTTCACCGACAACGCGCTGGATCTCGCGATCAGCGGCCAGGGATTCTTCACGCTGAGCGACAACGGCAGCCTCGTTTACACGCGGGCCGGCGCCTTCGGCGTGGACCGCGAGGGCTTCGTCGTCAACAGCAAGAACCAGCGACTGCAGATCTACCCGCCGACCGGCACGGGCACCTTCAATACCGGCTCGTTGACCGACCTGCGACTGACCACGACGGACAGCGCGCCACAGGCGACCGGCCTGGTCGAAATGACCGTCAACCTGCCGGCAGGCGCTGCGCTGCCGACCAATCCGGTGTTTGACCCGCTGGACCCGTCGAGCTTCACGCAGTCGACGTCGATGACCGTGTACGACTCCCTGGGTTCGGCTCACACCTCCACCTACTACTTCGTGAAAGGGGCCGTGCCGGGCGCCTGGGACGTCCACACCTACATCGACGGCAACGCCGTCGGTGGTGCGAACGCGCTGAGCTACACGTCTGCGGGGTTGTTGTCGGCACCCGCCGGCGGACTGATCACGCTGCCGGCCTACGATCCTGCCAACGGCGCCGCACCGATGAACCTCACCGTCGACCTCGGCGACTCGACGCAGTTCGGCGGCCCGTTCGGCGTCAATGCGCTGACGCAGGACGGCTATGCCGCGGGGCGCCTCGCCTCGATCGACATCAACCCCGAAGGCGTGGTCTTCGCGCGCTTCACCAACGGTCGCTCGACCGAACTGGGCAAGGTCGTGCTCTCTAACTTCCCGAACCCGCAGGGACTGCGCCAGCTCGGCGACTCCAACTGGAGCGAGTCGTTCAGTTCCGGCGACGCGATCCGCGGCGAGGCCGGCAGCGCGAGCTTCGGTCTGCTGCAGGCGGGCGCACTCGAGGCCTCGAACGTGGACCTGACCGAGGAGCTGGTCAACATGATCACCGCGCAGCGCAACTTCCAGGCGAATGCGCAGATGATCTCGACGGCCGACTCGGTGACGCAGACGATCATCAACATCCGCTGATGATGCCGGCCTGAGCCGATGGACAAGCTGCTGTACGTGGCGATGAGCGGGGCGAAACAGGCGTTCGCGACCCAGGCCGTGATCAATCACAACGTGGCGAATGCGTCCACGACCGGTTTCCGCACCGACCTGCATGCCATGGCCAGCCGGCCGATCTGGGGAGCGGGCTTTCCCACGCGGGTCAATCCGCTGCTGGTGGGAAACGAATGGGATCGCAGCACCGGCGCACTGCAGACGACGGGGCGCGATCTCGATGTCGCCATTCGCGGCGCCGGCTTTATCGCGGTGCAGGGTCGCGACGGCACCGAAGCCTACACGCGCGCCGGCGACCTGCAGCTCGACGCCGAGGGGCGGCTGGTCACCGCCAGTGGTCACCCGGTCCTCGGACAGCAGGGCCCGATCGTGATTCCAGCCAACACCGGGATCCAGATCGGCGGCGACGGGACCATCTCGATCGTGGCGCAGGGGCAGGGTCCGGAGACCGTGAGCGCGATCGATCGCATCAAGCTCGTGCGGCCGGATGTCGACCGGCTGACGAAGGGAGTGGACGGCCTGCTCCGCCTCCCGGACGGTGAGGCGGCCGACGCGGATGCCGACGCGCAGCTGGCGACCGGTTCGATCGAGGCCAGCAACGTGAACATCGCCGAGGCGATGATCGACATGATCCTGGTCGCCCGGCATTACGAGACGCAGGTTCGCATGATGGACGTGGCGAACGAAAACGCGGGCGCTGCGCAGCGACTCGTGGCGCCGGCCGGCTGAACCGGCCAGGGCCTGCAGGAGCGACAGTGCCGACGACGGGAAACGAGGGGGAGACCTGAATGGACACCGCACTTTGGGCAGCGAAGACGGGACTCGATGCGCAGCACACGCGCCTCACGCTCATCTCGAACAACATCGCCAACATCAACACCACCGGCTACAAGCGCGGACGCGTGGCGTTCGAGGACCTGCTCTACCAGAACGTGCGCCAGGCCGGCGCGCAGAGTTCGCAGCAGACGGAGCTGCCGTCCGGTCTCTACCTCGGCACCGGTGTGCGCGTGGTGGCAACCGAGAAGCTGTTCACACAGGGCAGCCTCGAACAGACCGGCAACCCGCTCGACGTGGCGATCACGGGCCGCGGCTTCTTCCAGATCCTGCTGCCGGACGGCTCGCTCGCCTACACCCGGGACGGCGGTTTCCAGATGAACGCGGACGGCGAACTCGTGAACTCGAGCGGTTACCAGCTGCAGCCTGGCATTACGCTGCCGGGCGACGCGCTCAGCGTCACGATCGGCCGCGACGGCGTGGTCTCGGTGACGCAACCGGGCCAGACGGCGCCGGTGCAGGTCGGCAGCCTGCAGCTCTTCGATTTCGTGAACGCGACCGGACTGGAGCCGCGCGGCGAAAACCTGCTGGTCGAGACCGCGTCCAGCGGCGCACCGACCTCCGGGACGCCGGGGACCAACGGCCTGGGCATCCTCGTGCAGTCGTCGCTCGAGACCTCGAACGTCAACGTAGTCGAGGAACTCGTCGGCATGATCGAGACGCAGCGCGCCTACGAGATCAACTCCAAGGCCATCTCGACCGCCGACGAGATGCTGAGCTACCTGACCAACAGCCTGTGATCACTATGCACAACTGCGAATGGATGCATGTCCTGCAGCGCCGGGAACGAGTGCTGCGCCGTGCCGCCAGCGTGATGGCCATGGCCAGTCTCGCCTCCTGCAACAGCACGCCGCCGCAGGCGGAGGATCCGCGCAGCCACGTGGCGCCGGTCCCACAGATCGCGGCCGGTCGCACCGAAGGCGCCATCTATGGCGCAGGCCACGGTCTCGTGCTGTTCGAGGACAACAAGGCGCGTCACCCCGGGGACCTGCTGACGATCGAACTGCAGGAGAGCACGAGCGCGTCGAAGACCGCCAAGACTTCCGCCAGCAAGAACCAGCAGACCGAGGTCGACCCGCCGATCGTCTTCGGCCGGCCGGTAACCGTGAACGGCACGCCGATCCTGGAGACCAACCTCAGTGCCAGCCGCGATTTCAGCGGCGAGGGCGACTCGAGCCAGAGCAACCGTCTGGTCGGCAACATCACGGTGACGGTGGTCGAGCGCCTGCCGAACGGCAACCTGGTCGTCTACGGCGAAAAGCGGCTGACACTCAACCAGGGCGACGAGACGATCCGCATCTCGGGCATCGTGCGTCCGGCCGACATCAGCACCGGCAACGTCGTGCCGTCCTACAAGCTGGCCGACGCCAACATTTCCTACAACGGGCGCGGCTTCGTGGCGGCGTCCAACCAGATGGGCTGGCTGGCGCGCTTCTTCAATTCCGGCTGGGCACCCTATTGAGACACGCAGTGGATATCCGGCACACCCACAGCGGCCGCAGGCGTGCGGCCACCGTCCTCCAGCTGGTGCTGACCGTGGCGCTGACGGTGCCGGCAGCCGCCTCCGCCGAACGCATCAAGGACATCGCATCCGTCGCGGGCGTGCGCAGCAATCCGCTGATCGGCTACGGCCTGGTCGTCGGACTGGACGGCAGCGGGGACCAGACCTCGCAGGCGCCGTTCACCGTGCAGACGTTGCGCAACATGCTGCAACAGCTCGGCGTCACAATCCCGCCGGACGTCAACCCGCAGTTGAAGAATGTCGCCGCGGTGTCGGTGCAGGCCGAGTTGCCGCCGTTTGCCAAGCCCGGCCAGGCGATCGACGTGACAGTCTCGTCCATCGGCAATTCGACCAGCCTGCGGGGCGGCGCGCTCCTGATGACGCCACTGCGGGGCGCGGACGGCGAGGTCTACGCAATCGCGCAGGGCAATCTCGTCGTGTCCGGACTCGGCGCGTCGGGGCGCGATGGATCGCGCATCGTGGTGAACGTGCCGAGTACCGGCCGGATACCGAGCGGGGCGCTGGTCGAGCGCCTGGTCGTCAATGCGTTCGCGCAGCGGCCGACGCTCACGCTCAATCTCAATGCCCCGGACTTCACGTCGGCGAGTCGCGTGACTGCGCGCATCAACGAATCGTTCGGCGCCCAGTTGGCGAGCACCGTGGACGCCGTCGCGGTCACGCACGGTTCGATGGTGGTCACGATCTCGGAGGAGCTGCTGGTCAGCCAGCCGCCGCCGTTTGCCGATGGACCGGGCGCGCAGACCGTGGTGGTGCCGGACTCCTCGATCACCGTCGAGCAGCCGGAGGGCCGCATGTTCCTGCTGGGTCGGGGGGTGACGCTGCACGACATCGTGCAGGCCGTCAACGCAGTTGGCGCAGCGCCTGCCGACCTCGTGGCCATCCTCGAGGCGCTCAAGCAGGCTGGCGCGCTGCAGGCCGAGCTGATCGTGATCTAGGCGCCGCCATGCCCCTGAGCGTCGCCGCAAGCCCGAGTCAACTGGCCATGAGCCCGGACACGCTGTCGACGCTGCGTCGCGATGCGCGGCGTCTCGAGCCCGGCGCAGTGCACCAGGTGGCGCGCCAGTTCGAGGCGCTGTTCCTGCGCGAAGTGCTGAGCAACGTGCGCGCCGGCGCGCTGGCAAAAGACGTGCTCGGGTCGGACCAGCTCGAGACGTATCAGGAAATGTTCGACGCCCAGCTTGCCGATTCGCTGGCATGCGGCGGGGGCATCGGGCTCGCGCGGCTGCTGGAAAAGCAGTTGTCCGGCCAGGCAGCGGCTGCAGCTCCCGCGGTCACTCAAGCGGCCGCTGCCGCAGTCCTTCATTCGGCAACGCCCACGGTCGCGCCCGCAGCGGTAACGCGGCCTGCGATCACCGTCGTGTCCAGGGCAGCCGCGGCGGAAACCCGGCCCCGTTCGACCACTGCCGAGGCCTCGGGCACTGACGCAGAAGCCGGGACTGCGCCGGAGTTCGCGCCACGATCCGCCGAGGAGTTCGTACGCCAGCTGTTGCCGCACGCCCGGTGGGCCGCACGCCAGCTGGGCATCGCTCCGGCAGCCATCGTGGCGCAGGCGGCGCTCGAGTCGGCCTGGGGTCGTCGTATGCCGCGACAGGCCGATGGTCAGCCGAGTTTCAACCTGTTTGGCATCAAGGCCGGCAGCCAATGGACCGGTGCGCGGGCCAGCGTGTCGACGCTGGAGTTTGTCGACGGCATCGCGGTGCGCGGCAAAGCGCTGTTCCGTGCCTATGATTCGGTCGCCGAAAGCGTTCGCGATTATGTCAAATTGGTCAAGGGTGGCGAGCGCTATCAGGCCGCGCTCCAGGCCGGGTCCGATGCCTACGCATATGCCACGGCCCTGACGCGCGCCGGCTATGCGACCGACCCGGGGTATGCCGAAAAATTCCACGCAGTCCTGGACAGTCCGCTGCTGCAGGGGATCGTGCAGTGACTAAAGCTCGGCCGGTCACGGCCGATACCCGTTACAAGGCAGCCGTGCATCCTGCGCGCGCGACCCTTGACCGCGCTGGCACACCAGAAGCACCGACTCATGGCTGACACATTCGGCATCGGCATTTCCGCGCTGCAGGCGTATCAGCGCGCGCTCGCGACGACGGGCCAGAACGTCGCCAACGCGAACACGCCCGGCTACAGCCGGCAGCGCGTGGTGCTGGCAACGCGACCCGCCGAGTTCACCGGTGCAGGGTATGTCGGCAGCGGCGTGCAGATCGCCTCGATCGAGCGGATTTTCGACGAGCTGAAGGCGACGCAACTGAACTCGGCCGCCACCGGGCTCGCGCGCCTGGAGGCCTTTGCCGCCATCGCGCAGAGCATCGGTGATCGCGTCGCGTCCGGCAGTTCGGGACTGGGCGCGGGCCTCGACCGTGTCACGAGCGCGGCTGAAGACCTCGCGACCGACCCGACGTCGCTGCCAGCCCGGTACGTGTTCCTCAACGAGTTGCAGGGCTTGGTGAATCGGTTCCACCAGCTCTCCGCGCACCTCGACTCGATGGACCAGGCGGTCGAGGCCGGGGTTCGCGGCTCCACGACGACCATCAACACGCTGGCCCGATCGATCGCGGACCTGAACGCGCAGATCGCGGTGGCCTCGAGCGCGGGCAATCCACCGAACGACCTGCTGGACGAGCGCGCGCGCCTGCTGAACCAGCTGTCCGAGCAGGTGGGTATCACGACCACGCAGGAAACCAACGGCGCGGTCGACGTGTTCGTGGGCAATGGCCAGGCGCTCGTGATCGGCTTCGACGCGCGCGAACTCACGCTGGCGCGCAGCCTGCTGGACCCGCAGCAGTCCGACGTGCAGCTCGGCGGCGCGTCGGTCACGGCGCAACTCTCGGGCGGTACGCTCGGCGGCCTGCTCGATGCGCGCGGCGAGTTGATCGAGCCGGCACGCAACGAAATCGGCCGGCTGGCAGCGGCGCTCAGCCTGCGCCTCAACGAGATCAATGCCCAGGGGCTGGACCTCGACGGTGTACCGGGCGGTGCCTTGTTGTCGGCGCCTGCGACCGCGGCACGACCGGCCGCGGACAATACCGGCACCGCGACCGCTGCTGTCACGTACGCCGACAGCGCGCAGTTGCGCGCCGACGAGTACCTGTTGTCGTTCGACGGCAGCAACTATGCTTTGCGCAGCGTCGCAACCGGAGCGCCGGTGTCGCTGGCCGGCAGCGGCACGGCAGCCGACCCGTTCGTCTTCGACGGTCTCGAGGTGGTCGTGTCGGGCGGCGCTGCCGCCGGCGACCGATTCCTGATCCAGCCGTTCCGCGCGGCGGCCGGGGACGTGGCCGTGGTCGAGACGGATCCACGACGCGTGGCGGCCGCGGCGGCCCTGGGCGCGGTCGGGGACAACCGCAACGCGCTGCTGCTGGCGGGCGTGGCGAGCGAGCGCATCCTCGAAGGCGGGGCCGCCAGTGCGGTCTCGGTCAACGCCACCTTGATCGCCCGCGCCGGCAGCGCCGCGCAGCAGGCCGAACTCGCCATGCAGGCCCAGGCCGCCATCAAGACCGATGCCGAGGCGGCCATGGCTGCGGTCTCCGGTGTCAACCTCGACGAAGAGGCGGCGAACCTGCTGCGCTACCAGCAGGCTTACCAGGCCATGGCACAGGTGATCGGCGTCGCCGATTCGCTGTTCCAGAGCCTGATCAGCGCGTTGCGACGCTGAGGAGCACGGCGTGCGTGTTGCAAGCTTCCAGTTCCAGATGCAGTGGCTCGCCACCGTCATGGACCAGCGTGCCGCGATCGACCGGCTGCAGCTGCAGATCGGCACGGGCCGGCGCATCCTGCAGCCTTCCGACGATCCTGCCGCCGCCGCTCGCGTCGTGGAACTCGACAGCGCACGCGAAGCAGCGCGCCAGTACACCGAGAACGGCGGCGTTGTGCGGGAGAGGCTCGCCAGCGAGGACTCGCTGCTGGCGCAGGCCGGCAACCTGCTGCAGCGAGTGCGGGAACGGGCGGTGCAGGCCGCCAACGCCACCACGGGCGCCGACGGCAGGCAGGCGATTGCGGTCGAGATGCGGCAGAGCCTGCAGTCGCTGCTGGCGATCGCGAACAGCAAGGACGCGCGTGGCGAGTATGTTTTTGCGGGGCTGCGCGCGACCACGCAGGCGTTCGTCGGCAACGGCGGCGGTGCCGTCTATGCGGGCGACGATGCACAGCGCTTCGTGCGCGTCGGTGCGGACCAGCTGATCGCGGATCGGGATTCCGGCGAGCAGGTCTTCAACGCCATTCCGACGGGCTCCGGGCTCGTCGTCGCGCGGGCTTCCGCGACCAACACCGGCACGCTGCTGCTGGGCACGAGGGCCGTCGTCGACCCGGTCGCCTGGGACGGCGGCAGCTACACCGTGCAGTTCGTGGCGCCGGACAGTTACGAAGTGCGCGATGCAGCGAACGCGGTGGTGCAGGCCGGTACCTACGCCGCAGGCGACTCGATCACCTTCCGTGGCCTGTCGCTTTCCCTGAGTGGAGTGCCGGCAGCCGGCGACACGCTCAGTGCCGGGCCGAGCGGCACGCAGAGCGTGTTCCAGACCATCGATCGGCTGGCGCAGGCGCTGGAAAGCGCCACGCCGGGGTCGGCGGCCCAGGCCGCGACCGGCAACGTCGTCGGCGACTCGCTGGAAGACCTCGATCGCGCACTCGAGCGCATCGGCGAGGTCCGGGCCCAGGTCGGCGGACGCCTGCAGGCGATCGACCAGTCGGCGGACCTGCTGGCAGACCAGTCCATCAGCCTGACCGCCGAGATCTCCGGCCTGCGCGACGTGGACCTGACGGAAGCGCTGTCCTCGCTCTCCAACCTGCTGACCGGTCTCGATGCCTCGCAGCAGGCCTACACGCGCCTGCAGGGCCTGTCGCTCTTCAACTACCTGCGTTGATCCGCCACGCGCGCGGCCGCGGCAGCCACGGCTGCGGCGGTTCGTCGAGTTCGTCACACGTCGACGGCTCGACCTAAAGTTCCCCGGCCCCCGTCCGATACAGAAGCAGAACGGAGCCGAGTGCAGGATCACTTGTCACCTGGGCGGCCCGGCAAACCAAGAGTGTTCGCAGCGGCGAGCAGTCATCGACTAAAGCACTAGGAGAGCCAGCATGACGGGTCAGGTAATCAACACCAACGTTTCTTCGCTCAACGCGCAGCGAAATCTCTCGACCTCGCAGAGCGCGCTGTCGCAGGCGCTGCAGCGCCTGTCCTCGGGCCTGCGCATCAACAGCGCCAAGGACGACGCGGCCGGCCTGGCCATCTCCGAGCGCTTCACCACGCAGATCCGCGGCCTGAACCAGGCCGTGCGCAATGCCAACGACGGCATTTCACTCGCGCAGACGGCCGAAGCGGCCCTCGGCGAAGTCACCAACAACCTGCAGCGCATCCGCGAACTCGCCGTGCAGTCGGCCAACGCCACGAACTCGGCCTCGGATCGCGCAGCCCTCGACGCCGAAGTGCAGCAGCGCCTGGCGGAAATCGAGCGCATCGCGACCCAGACTTCGTTCAACAGCCAGAAGGTGCTCGACGGCACGTTCGGCACCGCGACCTTCCAGGTCGGCGCCAACGTCGGCGAGACGATCTCGCTCAACCTCGCGACCAGCGTGCGCACGACGGCGATCGGCAAGACCGCGGACTATGTCGGCGGCGCCGCCTACGCCACCACCGCGGCCATCGGCCAGCAGGGCGCCGGCGTCGACGGCACGGCCCTGAGCGCCGGCGACATCACCATCACGGTCGGCAGCGGCCAGGCGGTGTCGGTCGGTGCGGCGGTTGCCGGCAGCAGCAACGGCCAGACCACGTCAAGTGCCTATGCCAAGGCCGCGGCCATCAACGCGTCGGGCATCTCGGGCGTGACGGCGACCGCCGACACGACCGCGCAGTTCAACCTCGGCACGACCGCCGTGGCGGCCACCGAGACGGACTACGACCTGACCATCAACAGCGTGGCGATCTACACCAGCTACAACGGTGTCACCAACGGCGCCGTGACCTCGGACCAGCTGGTGGCGGCGATCAACGCCAACTCGGCCACGACCGGCGTGACCGCCTCGTACGACTCGAGCAGCACGCGCGTGACGCTGACGTCCTCGGATGGTCGCAACATCAGCGTGACCCAGGGCAGCACCACCAACGCGACCGATGGCGCCGCGCAGGGTCTCGGCGCCGCCGAGGGCACCAACAACACGCAGAATCAATCGGCGACGCTGGCCGCTGCGGCGGGCGGCACGGCGACGGCCGGCCTGGTCGGCAGCATCCGGTTGAGCTCGGCGGCGTCCGTCAGCATCGGCAGCACAGCCGCGCGCATCGGCTTCTCGGCCACGGCCTACTCGCTCGGCAATTCGGCGTTGAACTCGACCTCGGTCACGACGGTGGCGAACGCCAACACCACGATCGGACGCGTCGATGCGGCCCTGTCGTCGGTCAACGGCCTGCGCAGCAACTTCGGCGCGATCCAGAACCGCTTCGAATCGACGATCGCCAACCTGACGGCGGTCAACGAGAACCTCGAAGCGTCCCGCAGCCGCATCCGTGACGCGGATTTCGCGCAGGAGACGGCCGAGCTGACGCGCGCGCAGATCCTGCAGCAGGCGGGCGTGGCGATTCTCGCCCAGGCCAATGCCCTGCCGCAGAACGTGCTCGGACTGCTGCGGTAACGTGCTCCGCGGTGGCCTGCGGCCCGTTTGCGCGGCGCAGGCCACCGTCGGTTTCCCCGGCCTTGCGCCGTCTCTTGTGAGCGGTGGGGCCAGCAACGAAGGTTAACGAATCAAGGCAGCGAACGAGGCAAGCGGACGAACGGATTGACGGTCATGACAGACAGCGTCGGCAATGTGGTGCGGCCAGCATCCCCAGTCGCAGCGGCAGGTTCCACCGCGACGGGCGGCAAGCGCTTGCCGGCGGCAGGAAGCCAGCCGCCGCCTGAAACTGCCGCGCGTGTGGCGGAGCAGGCCGTCGCCGATCTCCAGGCAACCGTGCAACGCATGAATGCGCTCATGACCGAAAGCCGGCGGGCACTGAGGTTCCAGGTCGATGAGGCCAGTGGGCGCACGATCATCACCGTTCTCAACCCGGAAACGGGCGAAATCGTGCGCCAGATTCCTTCACCTGAAATGATGGCGCTGGCGCGCTCGCTGGAGGCGGGCGGCAAGGGTGCCATGCTGCAGGAGCGCGCCTGATCGAGGCACGGATCTTGCTTAACGTTGCCACGGCGGCGACTTCCGCACCGGCAGGACACGCATCGGCAGGCAGCGAACGAACTCATGGCCAGCATCACCGCCACCGGCATTGGCTCCGACCTGGACATTTCGGGCCTGGTCAAGAGTCTCGTTGCCGCGGAGGGCAAGGCGCATGCCAGCCGTCTCGAGCGACGCGAGGCGGGATTCCAGGCGCGCCTCTCGGCCTACGGCAGCTTCCGCAGCGCCGTGGAGGAATTGCGCTCCGCACTCGAACCGCTCAAGACGCTGAGCCGGTTCCAGGGTCGTACCGTCACCTCCGGCAACAAGGACATCGTCACCGGGACTGCGGGCGCCACGGCCGCCCCGGGCAGTTTTGCCATCGAAGTTGTGCAGCTCGCAACGCCGCAGAAACTGCGTTCCGGGGTATTCGCCGCGGACACCACGGCGGTCGGCACGGGGTCGCTGGTCGTCACGACCGGCGGCAAGTCGATGACGCTGGTGATCGATTCGACGCACGGCACGCTGGCGGGAATTCGCGACGCGGTGAACGCTGCGAGCGACAACCCGGGCGTGACCGCGTCGATCGTGACTGGCACGGCAGGCGCGCAGCTGGTCCTCACCGCGCGCAGCACCGGCGCAAGCAACGCAATCACCGTCACCCAGAGCGGCGGGGATGGGGGTCTTGCCAGCCTGGTGTACGACCCGGCGAACTCGATCCTGAACCTGACCGAGGTCAGCGCCGCCCGCGACGCTTCGATCCTCGTCGACGGCGTCGCGGTGACGAGCGCGACGAACTCGTTCACGTCGGCCATCAGCGGCTTGACGATCGATGCGACCGGCGTGTCGACCGTTGGCGAGCCGACCACTCTCACGATCGCGTACGACACGACCGGGGCCCGCAGCAGGATCGACGAATTCGTCGGCGCCTACAATTCGCTGGTCGACAACCTGCGCGCGCTGGCGAGCTACGATCCGGAAACGAAAGTGGCCGGCCCCTTGCTCGGCGACGCCACCTATCGGGACTTCTCGGAGTCCGTGCGCCGCCTGATGTCGACGGCGACCGGTGGGCTCGGCGTGTCGTTCGCCACGCTGGCGGAGCTCGGCATCAGCCGCACGCTCGACGGCACTCTCGAAGTGAACGAGGCGAAGCTTGCGGCCGCGCTGACCACCGACTTCGACGGTGTTGGCCGGTTCTTCTCCGATGCCGGCGATGGCGTCGCCACGCGCATGGACACGCTGCTCGAGCGCTATGTCACCGCCGGCGGCGCGCTCGACACGCGGATCAAGGGGCTGCAGCGGAGCATCGACGGGATCGGCGACGAGCGCGAGGCATTGCAGACGCGCCTGACCGCTTACGAGGCCCGGCTGCGCACACAGTTCAACGCGCTCGACAGCCTGGTCGCCAAGTTGCGCAGCACCGGCGATTACCTCAACCAGCAGCTCGCCAACCTGCCCGGCGCCGCGCGGTAGGTTCAATGACGAAGCGCAGCATCGCGGAGTAAGTTCATATGTACACGGGACCACAGTCCGGAGTCTCAGCGTATCGTGACGTTCGCGCGGGCGGGGCGCATGGCGCGAGTCCGCACGGAGTGGTCCTCATGATGCTCGATGGCGCACTCATGCGCGTGGCTGCGGCCAGGGGCCAGATCGAGCGTGGCGAGGTGGCCGCAAAGGCGGAGTCACTCAGCCGCGCGCTGGCAATCGTCGAGGCGTTGCGCCTGGCGCTCGACCACGAGCGGGGCGGCGAAATCGCGCACAACCTGGAGAACCTGTACGACTACGTGTCGCTGCGGATCACCCAGGCAAACCTGCGCACTTCCGTGCAACCGCTCGAGGAGGCTGCATCGCTGCTGAATGAAGTGCGCCTGGCCTGGGCCGCGATCGCGCCGGACGCGGCGCGTCCCTGATCGCCGCATGTCAGACCACGACAAACTGCAGACGCTGCTCGCCATCACGCGGGTGCTCGAAGAGGCGGTGACGAACTGCGAGTTCGAGCTCGCGCTGCGGCTGCAGGACGAGTTGCGCCAGCGCCTGGCAGCGCTATCGACTGCGGGCCAGCGTGAGCCGCAGGTGGAACTGGTGCTCGCGGAGCTGCAGACAGCGAACGCGCGCCTGTTGACGAACGCGGAGCAGGCGCGCGGGGCGGTACTGTCCGCCTTGCTGCAGCTGGCGCAGCGGCGCCGGGCGGTCGACGGCTACACTGCCTTCGCCCCCGGACGTTGAGTCGCCACCCGGCGATGCCCGGCGGGTGAGCATGCAGCCATGACCGCTCAACCATCCCGCCCGGGATCGGAGACGACGCGCCTGGTGCGGGCCGATCGCTTACCGCTCGTCGTTGCGGTCATCGAGCCGCCCTCGATCGAGTTGCTGCACCGATGGAACAGCGACAACCTGGACCTGTTGCACGCGCTGGCCGCGTTCGAGGATGCGCCGCGCGAAGGCAGGGAGGACCATGGGCCGTTTGCCGCTGAAATCAGCAAGCTCGATGCCAAGCTGCGGCTCATCCTGCGCCTGCTCGGCCGCCTGACCGCGGCCAGCACACCGCTGCCTGACGAACGCGAACTGCGTTTTGGTGCCGACCGGCTCGAATGGACCGGACCGGCGATCGGGCCGGCGGGTGTGCGCGCCGTCGCGCACCTGCACCTGTCGCCGTTGATCAATGAACCGCTGCGCCTGCCCGGGTTGCTGCTGCTGAACCCAGCGGGTGCCGCGGAGCCCGCATGGCAGTGCTTGCGTTACCAAGGGCTCGACCCGTTGACCGTCGATGCGATCGAAAAACACATATTCCTGTACCACCGGCGCGCGGTGGCCAAGGCCCGGCAGCAACTGGCCCCTTGACGAGGCGGGCCACCACATATAGTGGCTAGAATTCACAACCCGTCTATAGATTGTACTTCCAGAATGTATTAAGTTAAATAAATGATAATAACTGTCCCGACTTGTGGTCTACTTCGACCATAAGAATAAGGGTTGGTCGAAGGCGGACTCTGTTCGCTTTCGGGTGCGACGGGATGCGTGCAAGGCCGGGGTGGGTGGATGACTGGACTCAAGGTTCTGATCGTCGAGGGCGATGCGGAGCGCGTGCGTCACTGGCACGCCGTGCTCGAGTTCCTCGGCTATGAGCCGGTGGTTCTGCCGCCGGATGCGGGTGTAGGGTGGACGCCGCCACCGCAACACGGGTGGGTCGCGGTGCTCGTGGGCCAGGTCAGCGCAGGCGATCTGCTCGCTGCCTCCCTGCTCAAACTGCGCCAGCAATGTGGCGACCTCCCGTGGGTGATCGTGGACATCAGCGGCTGCCTCAGTCCGCCGGTGGCCGCGGCGGTGCAGGCAGGGCACACGCACTGGCAGATCGACTTCCCCCTTGGTTACAAGCGCCTCGCCGACGTGCTGCGGCGCGCTCAGCTGCACCTGACCCAGTCGCGCATCGCCTTGTCGCCGACGCTTGCCTATGGCCCCGGCGGACGCTCGCCCGCGATCGCCCGGGTGCGTCGCATGATCGAGCGGGTGGCGCCGTTCGACAGCACGGTCCTGGTGCTGGGGGAGTCAGGCACCGGCAAGGAGCGCGTGGCGCGCCACGTGCATGAGCTTTCCACGCGCATGCGCAAGCCGTTCGTGCCGGTCAACTGCGGGGCAATCCCGGTGGACCTGCTCGAAAGTGAACTGTTCGGCCACGAGAAGGGCGCCTTCACCGGCGCGGTCACCGCTCGCATCGGTCGCTTCGAGCATGCCGAGGGCGGCACGCTGTTCCTGGATGAGATCGGCGACATGAGCCTGCCCATGCAGGTGAAACTGCTGCGGGTGCTGCAGGAGCGGACCTACGAGCGCGTCGGCAGCAACGCGCCGCGCGAGTGCAACGTGCGCATCGTTGCGGCCACGCACCGCAACCTCGAGCAGATGATCGAGCAGGGGCGGTTTCGCGAGGATCTCTACTATCGCCTCAACGTCTTCCCCATCGAGGTGCCCCCGCTGCGGGAACGCGCGGAAGACATTCCCGAACTGATCGACGCGCTGGCCATCGACGTGGAGCGCGCGCGTGGAACCCAGGTGACGCTGTCGCCTGCGACAGTGCAGGCGCTGGCCGCGCTCCCCTGGCCCGGCAACGTCAGGGAACTCGCGAAACTGATCGAGCGGCTGGCCATCCTCGTCCCGGATCGTCCCGTCGAGCGCAGCGACCTTCCCGCCAGATACTCATCGGTCCCTGTGACTGGCCATGCGCGCGTCGAGTTCCCGTCAGAAGGGCTCGATCTCAAGGACCATCTCGCCGGTATCGAGGTCAGGATCATTCGCAGCGCAATGGACGAAGCGAACGGCACGATTGCCAAGGCCGCCCGCTTGTTGCGGCTGCAACGCACCACGCTCGTCGAGAAATTGCGCAAGTACCAGATTGCCACCGACCTTGCATCGTGTGATGTCGTCGGGCCGACCGTGTCGGAAATTTGACGGAAGCATGGCCCCGTGCGCAACGCGACCGACGTTTGCCGCGGCAATGGCCGCGAGTGCTGGCCGAATCCCGCGGCAGACAGGCCCGGCACGCTATTTGCTTGGTCATTGCCCGCATGCATCCGGCCAGACGCAATTCCGGGATCGAATCGCAGCAGACGCTGGTGCTCGAGGAGGCATTCTCGAGTTTCACCCGGGCGTCGCACTCGCTCGAGCAGACCTACCGCTCGCTCGAGGACCGCATCGCGCGCCTGACGGCGGAGCTTGCCGCGGCCAACGACCAGCAGGCACAACAGGCGGCTGAGAACGCGCGGCTCTGCGAGCGGTTGACACTGCTGCTCGAAGCGCTGCCTGGGGGCGTGCTGGTCATCGATGCGGGCGGCACGGTCGTCCAGGCCAATGGGGTCGCCGCGACGCTGATCGGCGAAGTTGTCGTGGGGCTGCCCTGGGACGTGGTGGCGACGCGAGCATTCGCGCACCAGGACGGCGTCGACGTGGTGCTGCGCGATGGTCGGCGACTGACGCAATCGGAGCGCGACCTGCCCGATCGCTCCGGCCGCATCGTGCTGCTCACCGACGATACCGACGCCCGTGCGATACGCGAGTTGCTCGATCGCCACCGGCGCCTGTCGGCGATGGGAGAAATGGCCGCGAAACTCGCGCACCAGATTCGTACCCCGCTGTCCGCGGCGCTGCTCTATGCATCGCAACTGGCGGCCCCGGTCATCTCTGCCACCGAGCGGCAGAGGTTCGCGGAACGTGCGGTCGCCCGCCTCAAGGACCTCGACCGGACGGTCCAGGAAATGCTGACCTTCGCGCGCGGCGGGCCGCAACCGGCCGAGCATGTGCGGGTCGGCTCCGTGCTTGCGGAAGTGCTGCAGGTTCTCGAGCCGGACCTCGCCGCCGGAGGCATGGTCCTGCAGGTGGTCTGCGACGCAGATGCCGCCGAACTCACCGGCAGCCGGACGGCGCTGGCCGGGGCGCTCGCGAATCTGGTCACCAACGCCAGGCAGGCAATGAACGGTCAGGGTGTCGTGTTGCTCGAGGCCCAGCCGGCCGGCGACGGCTGGGTGGATATCCGCGTCAGCGACAGCGGCCCTGGCATTTCCCCGCAGCATCGCGAGCGGCTGTTCGAGCCTTTCTTCACCACGCGACAGGGCGGTACCGGCCTCGGCCTCGCCATCGTGAAGTCCGTCGTCGATGCGCACCACGGCACGATCGCCGCAGTGGATTCGCCACTCGGCGGGGCCTGTTTTTCGATCCGGTTGCCGCTGTCGGTCCGCGGCACAACCGGGAAGCCATCAGGGAGGGTCGATGCCTGAGCATGCGGTGCTGGTGGTCGAGGACGACTGTGCGTTGCGCGAGGCGCTGTGCGACACGCTCATGGTTGCGGGCTACGAGGTCCGGCCCGCCGCGGACGGCGCGACGGCGCTCAACGTCCTCGAGCGCGAGGCCGTCGACCTCGTGGTCAGCGACGTGCAGATGCAGCCGATGGACGGCCACGCGCTGCTCGGCCTGATCCGTGCTCGCCAGCCGAACCTGCCGGTGATCCTGATGACTGCCTACGGCAGCATCCGGCAGGCGGTCGACGTGATGCGTGCTGGCGCCACCGAGTACCTGGTCAAGCCGTTCGAAGCTCGCGCCCTGGTCGAGCTGATCGAGCGTTACTCGCATTGCAGCAGTGCCGGGGACTCGCTGCTCGCGGTGGACCCGCGCAGCCGCGAGCTGAAGCAGCTTGCGCAGCGTCTTGCGCAGACCGAGACCAGCGTGCTGCTGACAGGGGAGAGCGGAACCGGCAAGGAAGTGTATGCGCGCTTCCTGCACCAGCAGTCGCGCCGCGCCTCCGGGCCCTTCGTGCCGATCAACTGCGCCGCGATTCCGGAGACGATGCTCGAGGCGCTGCTGTTCGGGTTCGAGAAGGGCGCCTTCACCGGCGCCCAGGTCGCGCATGCGGGCAAGTTCGAGCAGGCGCAGGGCGGGACACTGCTGCTCGATGAAATTTCGGAGCTGCCGCAGAACCTGCAGTCGAAGCTGCTGCGGGTGCTGCAGGAGCGCGAAGTCGAGCGGCTGGGTTCCACGCGCACGATCGCGCTGGACGTCCGGGTGGTCGCCGCGACCAATCGCACACTCAGGACGCTCGTCGGCGAAGGGCGGTTTCGCGAGGATCTCTACTACCGGTTGAGCGTCTTCCCGCTGGAGATTCCGCCGCTGCGCGACCGGACCGGCGACATCTGGCCGTTGTTCGAGCACTCGCTGCGCCGGCACTGCGCGGGCTCCAGGGCGCTGCCTGCCGTCACCGACGCCGCACGGGTTGCGCTGTGCGCGCATCGCTGGCCCGGCAACGTGCGCGAGCTGGATAACCTCGCCCAGCGCGCCCTCGTGTTGCTGCACGGTGACGTGATCGGGCCCGAGCAGCTGCATTTCGAGACCGGCAGCAATG
This sequence comes from Pseudomonadota bacterium, assembly GCA_016705325.1. GTDB lineage: Bacteria > Pseudomonadota > Gammaproteobacteria > Steroidobacterales > Steroidobacteraceae > RPQJ01. The sequence goes on from JADIYJ010000001.1 coordinate 51,412, forward strand.
CAACGCCGGCCATTGCACCTGCGGCCGCGGACGAGTCGCGCCTCGGCGAGGCGCTGCGCTCGCGCGAGTCGCGCCTGATCCTGCAGGCGCTGGCGAAGGGTCGCGGCAGCCGCAAGAGCGCCGCGGAAACCCTCGGAATCAGCCCGCGCACGTTGCGTCACAAGCTCTCCCAGATGCGCGCCGCCGGCATCGCCATCCCCGAAGACTGAGCCAGGTCGAGCCCGCCGGAGCAGCGATTGCAATGAGTGAAATGGCCATTCAGCAGATTCTCACGCAGATGCGCACGCTCGCTGCGGAAATCGATGCGCCGGCGCGCGCGGCGGGCAGCGAGCCGGCGCCGTCCGGTTTCGGCACGTTGCTCGAGCACGCCATCGAGTCGGTCAACACGCAGCAGGGCGAGGCGCGCCAGCTTGCCGCCGCGCTCGAAGCCGGCACGCCGGGCGTGGACATCGCGCAGGTGATGATCGAGGTGCAGAAGGCGAGCCTGGCCTTCAAGGCCATGACCGAGGTGCGCAATCGCCTGGTCAATGCCTACCAGGACATCATGAACATGCCTGTCTGAGGCCTGACACAGCAACGCGAGGCGGGAAGCACAAATGGCAGAGGGACAGGTGGTGGCAGCGGCTCGGCCGCGCTTCGACCCGCGGCGCGTGCCGGGGCTGCGCGGCCTGGCGCTGCTCGCCGGGGTCGCGGCCAGCGTGGCGGTCGGCGTCGGCGTCATCCTGTGGATGCAGAAGCCGGATTACCAGCTGCTCTACGGCAATCTCACCGATCGCGACGCCGGATCGGTGGTGCAGGGGCTCGAGGGCGCCGGGATTCCCTACCGGATCTCCGGCGGCACGGTGCTCGTGCCGGCGGACAAGATCCACGACGCGAGGCTCAAGCTGGCCGCACAGGGGCTGCCGCAGGGCACCGCCGCGGGAATCGAGATCATCGAGGACCAGAAGGGGTTCGGCAGCAGCCAGTTCATGGAGACGGCACGCTACCACCACGCGCTCGAGGTCGAGCTGGCGCGCACCATCGCAACCGTGCAGTCGGTGCAGAACGCTCGTGTCCACCTCGCGATGTCCCGCCAGTCCGCGCTGCTGCGCAACCGCGGCACCGCGAGCGCATCGGTGCTGGTCAACCTGTTTCCCGGCCGGCGCCTCGAGTCGCAGCAGGTGGCCGCGATCACGCACCTGGTCGCGTCGAGTGTGCCGGACCTCGAGGCGGCGCGCGTCACGGTCATCGACCAGACCGGCCGGCTGCTGAGCTCCCCGAGCGACAGCGACGAACTCGGTCGCAGCGGCGCCCAGTTCGAGTACGTCAACCGCATGGAAGAAACGTACGCGCGCCGCATCGTCGGCCTGCTCGAGCCGCTGGTGGGGCCGGGCAAGGTCCGGGCCGAGGTCAACGCGGCGGTGGATTTCACGGAAGCCGAGCAGGTCAGCGAGTCCTTTGGCACGGAACGGGCCGCGCTGCGCAGCGAACAGACGGCCGAGGACATCAAGCGGGGCGGCATGGAAGCGCAGGGAATCCCGGGGGCGCTGACCAACCAGCCGCCCGAGGATGTCCCGCAGACGCCAGCGGACGCGCGGACTCGTCCGGCAGCACCGGCTGCAGCCGCGAGCGACCAGTCGCCGGCCGCGGCGGAGCCGATCAGCACTTCGCGGCGGGCAACGCGCAACTACGAGATCGATCGCATGTTGAGCCGCAAGCGGCCTGCGCCCGGCAACCTGCGCAGGCTGTCGGTGGCGGTGCTGGTTGACGCCGGCCCGGCGACCTCGCCGGCGGATGCCGGCAGCGCGGGTGCCGCGGCTGCGCCCACCGCGGCCGACATCGAGCGCATGACTGGACTGGTCAAGCAGGCGGTCGGCTTCGACGAGCAGCGCGGCGACACTGTCAGCGTGATCAGCGCGGCGTTCCGGGCCGAAGAGCAGGGCGACGACACGGCGGGCATGCCGGTCTGGCGCAGCCCGGTGCTGCTGACGCTGTTGAAGCAGGCATTCGGTGTGCTGCTCGTGGCCCTGGTGGTCTTCACGGTGCTGCGACCGGTGGCGCGACGTCTGTCCGAGCCAGGAGCTTTCGCCGCGGGTCCGGCGGTTGCCGACCTGTTGGGGCGACCGGGCATGGCCGGTCTCCCGGGCGGCGGTGCACCGATGCTGCAAGGCATGAACCACGAGCAGCAGCTTGCGGCGGCACGCAACCTGGTGGGCCAGGACCCACGCCGGGTGGCGCAGACGATGAAGCGCTGGCTGGATCACGATGGCTGAGGCACGGCAACTCGGCGGAGTGGAACGCGCGGCGGTCTTCCTGATGTCGCTCGGTGAGCAGGGCGCGGCGGCGGTCCTGCGTCATCTCGGGCCCGGTGAAATCCAGCGGCTCGGCTCCGCGATGGCCGAGCTGAAGAACGTGTCACGGCGCCAGGTGGAGGAAGCCATGGGGGCATTCCTGGGCAGCGTGAACGACGATACGGCGCTTGGCATCGAGAACGACGACTACGTGCGCCGGGTGCTGACCAACGCGCTTGGGGCGGAACGCGCCACCACGCTGTCGGAGCAGATCTTCACCTCCAATGGCAGCCGGGGCATCGAGACGCTGCGCTTCATGTCGTCGCGCGCCGTCGCCGACATCGTGCGCAACGAGCATCCCCAGCTCATCGCAGTGGTGCTGGCACACCTCGACAGCAGGCAAGGTGGTGAGATTCTGGGCCTGCTGCCGCCGGCGACGCACGCGGAAGTCGTCCGCCGCGTCGCCAGCCTGTCGGACCTGCAACAGTCGGCGCTGGCAGAACTCGATGAGCTCGTGGAGAAGCGCTCGACCGACAGACCCGAGAGCAGGCCGGCGCGCTTGAGCGGCCTGAAGAAAGCCGCCGAGATGCTCAACCAGATGGGCGCGGGGCGGGACACCGAGATCCTCGAGCAGTTGAGCGCGCAGGACCAGGAACTCGGGACCAGGATCCGCGAGCTCATGTTCGTGTTCGAGAATCTGCTGCAGCTCGACGACCGCAGCGTTCAGGCGTTGATGCGTGAAATCTCGACCGATGTGCTGGTGGTTGCGCTGAAGGGCGCGGATGCCGATGTGCGAGACAAGCTGATGCGCAACATGTCGCAGCGCGCGGCCGAGATCCTCAAGGACGACATCGAGGCGCGCGGCCCGGTGCGGTTGAGCGAGGTGGAGAGTGCGCAGAAGGAAATCCTCACCACGGTGCAGCGGCTGGCGGAGGAGGGCAAGGTCATGCTGAGCCGCGGCGGCGAGCAGTTCGTCTGATGCGGGCCGCGTGGTGACCGCGCGCATCGTCAATGGCAGTGAGCCGCCGGATTGCACCGCGTGGGTGCCGCCGACGATGGAGCCGGGCGTCTCCGGGACGGCGGCCCTGACGGCAGGGGAAACGGCGGTGATCCGCCGCAAGGCCCAGGCCGATGGCTACGCCGCCGGTCGACTCGAGGGCCTCGCAGCCGGACGACAGGAGGCGCAGGAGGCGGCCGGACGACTCACCCTGGTGCTGGACTCGCTGAGCCGGCCATTCACGGTCCTGGACGCGGCAGTCGAGCAGGAACTGGTCGCGCTCGCGTTTGCGCTCGCGCGCCAGCTCGTGCGGCGCGAACTGAAAGCGGACCCTGGCCAGGTCGTCGGCATCGTGCGCGACGCGCTGCAGTCGCTGCCGGTGGCCGCCCGGGACATCAAGGTCCATCTCAATCCCGAAGACGCCAAGCTGGTGCGTCAACACCTGCCGGCCGTCGACCAGGATCGCGCCTGGACCATCGTCGAGGATCCGATGCTGACGCGCGGCGGTGCGCGCGTGGCAACGGCAAGCTCGCAGGTCGACGCGCGGCTGGAAAGCCGGCTCGGCGCGCTGGTCGTCGAGCTGCTCGGCAGCGATCGCGAGGGCGACCGGGCGGAGCAGGAGTCGCCGTGACAGCCGTCGAACTCGCTACCGGCCGCGCGTCGCGCTGGGCGGAACACCTGCGCGTGGCGCGCGAGCGCATCGGCGCGCAGCGTGGCTTCGTGGTCGAGGGCGTGCTGTCGCGCATGGTGGGCCTCGCCATGGAAGCGACCGGTGTCGAGGCGCCGGTGGGAACGCTGTTCCTGGTTGAGACGGCCGATGGTCGACGGGCCGAGGCCGAGGTGGTCGGTTTCGCCGGCGACAGGTTGTTCCTCATGCCGACCGGTGAGACTCGCGGCCTGCGGCCCGGAGCGCGCGTCGTGCCGGCTCGGCACGGACTCGAGGTTGCGGTTGGCCGCGGCATGCTCGGCCGTGTCGTCGACGGCGCCGGCCGGCCGCTGGACGGTCTCGGTCGCGTCGAGTACGAAACACGCGTGCCGCTCGGCGGGACGCCGATCAATCCGCTCGCGCGCCGCCTGATCCGCGCGCCGCTCGACGTCGGTGTGCGCTCGATCAACGGACTTTTCACCGTGGGCCGCGGGCAGCGCATCGGCCTGTTCGCCGGCAGCGGCGTCGGCAAGAGTGTCCTGCTCGGCATGATGACGCGATTCACGACCGCGGATGTCGTCGTCGTCGGCCTGATCGGCGAGCGCGGCCGCGAAGTCGGTGAGTTCGTGACGGAGATCCTCGGGTCCGATGGGCTGCGCCGTGCGGTGGTCGTGGCTGCGCCCGCGGACCATCCTCCCCTGATGCGGCTGCACGCGGCATGGCTCGCGACAGCGGTAGCGGAGCATTTTCGTGACCAGGGCTGCGAGGTGCTGCTGCTCATGGATTCGCTGACGCGCTTCGCGCAGGCCCAGCGCGAGATCGCGCTGGCGGTCGGCGAGCCGCCGGTCACCAAGGGCTACCCGCCGTCGGTGTTCGCCCGCCTGCCGCATCTGGTTGAGCGCGCGGGCAATGGCACGACGGCGCGCGGCTCGATCACCGCGTTCTATACGGTGCTGGTGGAGGGTGACGATCAGGCCGACCCGATCGCCGACGCGAGCCGGGCAATCCTCGACGGCCACATCGTGCTGTCGCGTGCCCTGGCGGAAGCAGGGATCTATCCCGCGATCGACGTCGAGGCCTCCATCAGCCGCGTGATGCAGCAGATCACGACTGCGGAGCACCTGCGCCTCGCGCAGCGGCTGCGTCAGCTCTACTCGCAGTACCAGCGCAACCGTGACCTGATCGCCGTCGGCGCGTACAAGAAAGGGACGGACGCGCGCATCGACACGGCCATCGATGCCTGGCCCGGGGTCCTGCGCTACCTGGAGCAGAACATGCAGGCCAAGGTCAGCCTCGAGCAGGGCCTGGCGGACCTGGCGCAGCTGCTGGCCGCTGTGCCCGAGACCGCCTTTGCGTGATGCGAGGCACAGCACAATTGCCGTTCGTGCCAATGAGCGTGATTGATCCATGACGCGATCGAACCGTCTGCTGCCACTGGTGGCGAATGCCAACGAGCGGATCGAGGAGTCCGCAAGGGCTGTCGCGGCCGCACGCGAAGTGCTCGCCCGGCAGGAAGCCCGCCTCGCCGAGCTCATGAACTATCGACAGCAGTACGAGCACAGCGCTGCCACGGCGCAATCGACCAGGTTCTTCAGCGTGGCGAACTCCCGTGCGTTCCTGGCCCAGCTCGACGAGGCGGTCAGACAACAGGAGGCCCGCGTCAGCTCTGTACGCGAGGACCTCGAGCGCACGCTCGATGCCTGGTCGAAGCTGCGCAAGGAAGCCCGCGCGATGGAGCAATTGGTGGATCGGTTTGTCAGCGACGAACGCCGGCAGGCCGAGCGAGTGGAACAGCGGCACGTCGACGACTCGGTCGGGACGCGCACCGCGGGGCGTGGCCCGGTCGAGTGACGCGATTGGCACGCCACTTGCTGTGTCTCGACCGGGCAGGTCGCCCACGCGATTCCCCGACGGTGCAGAGACTTGGATTCCACAGCCGCACTCGCTCTTCCGCCCGCAAGCCCGGAACCGTCGTCAGGCAAGGCGCAAGGACCGCTGCTGTCGCGCCGGCCCGTGGCAGTGGATTTTGATGCGCTGCTGGCCGGGTCACTCGCGACCGGCTTGCCGTTCGCGGTTCCTCAGCCGCTGCCGTTGAGCGGCGTCTCCTTGCCGGCACCCGGCCAGATCTTGCCGCCCGACGGTCCGCGTGCCGTCGTCAGCACCGACCTGCTTGCGAGGCAGGGTACGCTGACCGCGCCCGTGCTGGCGGCACCGACAATTCCCGCCGCTGCCTCGCAGGAGCAATTCGCGAGCGCGTTGCAGCTGCCAGCCCCGGATGCGCAGGCGCCGACCGTCGGCCAACCGGCGCCGAACCCGGCAGCTCCACGGCCGCTGCCAGCGCTTGGGCCGACTCCGGTTGCCGACACGGAACCGCCCCCGCCGCCCACCGTCGCAGCAGTCGTTGCGACCAGCGTGGCGGCGGTCGAGGCACCGCCGGCCGCCGCCGCCGCGGTTGCTGCCAAGGGTGGCACCGCCGCGGATGCGGTCGGCCAGCGACGCGAAGTCAGCGTGGCGCCGGGCAGCCGTCCAGCGCCGGAGGCGAGTGTCGCGCGACCTGCAACCGATGCCGTTGCCGCGTCCGCGACCGCGGAGCGCAAGGAGGCTGACCCGCAACCCGGCCTGGAACGGCAGGCGTCAGACCCGGGCACGCTGGCGGGGCAGGCGGCGCTGCGACCGGAGAGGACGCTGTTGCACGAGGCACCCGCCACGGCGCCGGAACCCGCGCGGGACGGCATCAGAGAGCAGCTCGGGACGCCACGCTGGCAGCACGAACTCGGCCAACGGCTGGTCACCCTCGCCGGGCAAGGTGTCCGCGAAGTGCGGCTGCAGTTGCATCCGGAACACCTCGGGCCGCTCGAAGTGCGAATCACGCTGCACGATTCACAGGTGGGCCTGTGGTTCGGTGCCCAGCATGTCGAAACGCGCGATGCCCTCGAGCAGTCCCTGCCACGCCTGCGCGAAATGTTCGCCCAGGGTGGCCTGACGATGGCCGACGCGTCGGTTGCGCAGCACCAGCACGACCGTGGCAGCCAGACCGCAACCGCGCCGGACGCGGCCTGGAGCACGCCCGCTCACGCCGGCGCTGCGCAGTCCATGGAGCCCGTGCGCACTGGGTCAACCAGACAGACCGTCAGGCTGGTCGACGAGTACGCCTGACGTTGGCTGGCAGTCCAGCTCGCGTCATGGCGGCCGGTGCCGACGACGAGAAACCGACGCCTCGGCGTCGGACTTCCAACGCGCCCGCGGCCTGCGCCGTGCGCAACCGCCGATCCCCCGGCCCAACTCATTGAATACATGGGTCATTCAACGTGCCGACAGGGCTGGCACGTTGTTTGCTCATAGATACCTCGAGGACATCTCGGCGGAGCTCTCGAATGGCGGTTCCCGAAGCAAAGATCGAAGAAGTGGTGGCGGCGACGACGACGGCCGTGCAGCGCGGTGGTCGCGCGAGCGGCGTCCTGTCGGTACTGCTCCAGGGGCTCGGCCTCACGCTGGTCGTGGCCGCGGGGACGCTCGCTGGCCAGTTTCTCTACGGGCTGCTCGGGCACGCCGAGCGCGTGCCGGCCGTGCACGACGCTGCGGACGCCGGCAAGAAGCCGGTGCAGGCGGAGGTCAAGAAGAAAGCGCCGGACGGGCCGCCCGTCTATCACGCATTCGAACCGCTGGTCGTGAACTTCGAGGAGTCCGGCGAGCTGCGTTTCCTGCAGCTCACGGTGGAGGTCATGGCGCACGATCCCAAGGCCATTGCCGCCGTGCAGGCAAACACGCCGTTCCTGCGCAACAACCTCCTGCTCCTGATCGGCAGCAGGGACTTGAAGCAGCTCCTGACGCGCGAGGGCAAGGAGCAGCTGCGCGCGCTTGCGCTGGCCGAGGTTCGCGCGGTCCTGCAGAAGGTGAGTCCTGAGAGCGAGATTGAGGACGTCTATTTTTCCAGCTTCGTCATGCAGTGACAGCGCGGTATCGCGCGTTGCAGAGATTCATGCACAAAGGAATTCCGGCCGATGTCTGAGGATCCGCAGCAGGCGCCTGTGCGGGGCGACGCGCAGCGCCATCCCGCCGACGTAATCTCCCCTGACGAGGTCGCGGCGCTGCTCGACGGCGTCAAGTCCGGCACCGTCGCCACCGACGCCGGGCACGCCGCCGACGGGCCGGTGCGGCCATACGATTTCGCGGCTGGCGAGCACATCGTCCGCGGCCGCCTCGTGACGCTGGACCTGATCAACGAACGCTTCGCGCGCGGCTTGCGCACGAACCTCGAGCGCCTGGTCCACCGTCCGGTCGAGGTCGCCGACCAGGGTGCGCAGCACCAGCGCTTCGCCGACGCGATCGGCGCCGTCAAGGTTCCGAGCGCGCTCTATGTCGTGAACTACAAGCCGCTGGCCTGCCAGGGACTGCTGGTACTGGACGCTGCGCTGGTGGGGGCTCTGACCGACGCATTCTTCGGTGGCACCGGTCGGGACGTACGCCACGCGGCAGGCGCCGAGTTGACGCCCGGCGAATGGCGGCTGGCGACGAAGTGCTTCGAGCTGTGCGTGGCCGAGTTGCGCACCGCCTGGTCCAGCGTGGTGCCGCTGGAGGTCGAACTGGTGCGGCTCGAGAGCAACCCGCAGTTCGCTGCAATCGTGCCGGCCAGCGCACCGATGCTGGTGCGACGGTTTCGCATCAGTCTCGAGGCAACTGGCGAGCTCACGCTGCTGCTGCCGCTGGCCGGACTCGACGCAGTGCGCGAGCAGCTGCAGTCGGCCACGCCGGGCAAGCCCGGTCGCCAGTGCCGGCCGGACCTTGAGGCCGCCCTCAAGGACAGCGTGCTGCAGCTCGAGACCGTCTTCTCGCGCATCGAAATCACCCTGGGAACTCTGGTCAACCTGCGGCCGGGAGACGTGATCGAGATCGAGCGCCCCGACAACGTCCTCGTGCTTGCGGACGGACAACCCGTCTTCAGCGCGCGCTATGGCATCTCTTCCGGTCGCAATGCCGTGCAGGTGCTGGGGCCGGCCGTGCGGCAGCCGCAGGCACGAACCAATCCTGAAAGGAAGACCGCATGACCGAATCGGCAGCCGACCGGGGTTCCACGCGAGCGGAATTCGCCCACCTGCAGAGCCAGCCTGCGGCCGCAGGGGGCGATGCCGAGATCAACATTGACTCGATACTCGACGTCAAGCTGATGCTGACGCTCGAAGTGGGTCGCACCAGGATCAGCGTGCGCGAGCTGTTGTCGCTCACGCCCGGTTCCGTCGTTGAACTCGACAGGCAGGCGGGCGAGCCACTCGACCTGTACGTCAACGGCGTCCTCGTGGCGCGCGGCGAGGTCGTCGTCGTGAACGACCGCTTCGGCCTGCGGCTGACCGAGGTCGTCAGTGCCAGCGATCGTGTGCGCAACCTGAGATAGGCGGACATGAACAGCGTCGCTGTAGCGCAAGGACTGCTGAGCCTGCTGTGCGTGATCGGGCTCATCCTCCTGCTCGGCTGGCTGCTGCGCGGTCGCCTGCGCCCGTTGCGTGCCGGCAGCCGGCATTCGCTCCAGGTCCTTGCGCAGCTGGCGCTCGGTGCGCGCGAACGCATCGTCGTCGTCCAGGTGGGCGAGGAGCAGCTGCTGGTGGGCGTCAGTCCCGGCGGTCTGCGCACGCTGCTGGTGCTGTCGCGGCCGCTGCAGGTCGAGACCGGCGTCACCGCACCGGCGGCCAGCTTCGCGCAGCGGGTCCGGGATGCAATGCATGGGGGCGCGGAAACGGCATGAGGATCATCGGGCGCATTGCTCTCGCGATCGTGGCGGTTGCGGCAGTCCCGGCGGCGTACGCCGCCGAGGTGCCTCTCCTGACGATCGAGTCGCCGGCGGGACCGCAGACCTGGAGCCTGTCGCTGCAGGTCCTGGTCCTGATGACCCTGCTGACGGTACTGCCGGCCATCGTGCTGTCGATGACCGCGTTTCCGCGCATCGTCATCGTGCTCGCGATCCTGCGGCAGGCGCTCGGCATGCCGCAGACACCGCCGAACCAGGTCCTGATCGGGCTGGCGCTGTTCCTGAGCTTCTTCGTGATGTCGCCGGTGCTCGATCGCATCTACACCGAGGGCGTCAAGCCGTACTCCGACAAGCAGATCACGCTCGAGCAGGGGCTGGCCAACGGCATTGTGCCCTTGCGTCAGTTCATGCTCGGCCAGGTGCGTGAGTCCGACCTGGAGCGCTTCAACGAGATCGCCGGCGATCGCAGTCACGACAGCGCCGACGCGATACCGCTGACCACGATCGTGCCGGCATTCATGATCAGCGAGCTCAAGACGGCGTTCCAGATCGGCTTCGTCATCTTTATCCCGTTCGTCATCATCGACCTGGTCGTTGCCAGCGTACTGATGTCGATGGGCATGGTGATGCTCTCGCCGATGCTGGTGTCCCTGCCATTCAAGCTGATGCTGTTCGTGCTGGTGGACGGCTGGTCACTGCTGGTCGGCACGCTGGCGGCCAGCTTCCTGGCAACCTGAGGCACTGCCGTGACACCAGAAGCCGTCATGAGCCTCGGCCAGCGCGCACTGGAACTCACGATCCTGATCTCCGCGCCGCTGCTGCTGTCGGCGCTGGTCACCGGGGTCGTCATCGGCATGCTGCAGGCGGCAACCCAGATCCACGAGATGACGCTGTCGTTCATCCCGAAGCTGCTGGTCCTGTCAGCGGCGCTGTTCGTCGCGGGGCCATGGATGCTGGGGATGCTCGTCGACTTCACGCGCGAGCTGTACGCAGGCATCCCGGCAATGATCCTGGAATGAGCCCGCGACGCACATGCTGATCAGCGCCATCGAGCTGCAGGAATGGCTGTTGCGCTTCGTCGGCGCCTTCGCGCGCGTCGGCGCCGCGATGATGGTCGCGCCGATCTTCGGTGCCGGCCTGGTGGCGATGCGCATCCGTCTCGTTGCCGCCGCGCTGGTGACCGTGCTGGTCATGACGGCGCTGCCGGCGGCGACCGCGCCAGTCGAGCCGCTGGGGCCGCTGCAGCTCTTCAAGGAAGTGATGCTGGGCGCGGCCATCGGCTTCGTCGTCCAGACGGCGTTCGACGTGCTGGTGATGGCGGGCCAGGTCATCGGGTTGAGCATGGGCCTGGGCTTCGCCAACCTGATCGACCCGCAGCACGGAGTGACGGTGCCCGTCATCGGTCAGCTGTACCTGCTGCTTGCGCTGCTGATCTTCGTCACCATCAACGGGCACATCGCCTTCATCGAGCTGCTGGCGGGCAGCTTCAAGGCCATGCCGGTCGGCTCGGCCATGCTGGACGAGCGCAACCTCGCCACGCTGATCGCCTGGGGCGGGCGCGTCTTTTCCGGCGGGCTGCAGGTCGCGCTGCCCGCGGTCGTCGCCATGACAGTGGTCAACGTCGCATTCGGCGTGATGAGCCGGGCGGCGCCGCAACTGAACCTGTTCGGGGTCGGCTTTCCGATCACCATCATTCTCGGCTTCATGACGCTCTGGATGTCGTTGGAGTCACTGGCCCCGACCTTCGGTGCAATTCTGGACGAGGCGCTGGACATTGCCGGCGCCCTCGCCCAGGGAGCCGGCTGATGGCAGACCAGGCAACAGGTGAGCGTACCGAACAACCGACCGAACGCCGCGTACGGGAGTCCCGTGAGCGCGGTCAGGTCGCCCGATCCCGCGAGCTGGAGACGACGGCCGTGCTGCTGACGGCGTCACTCACGCTGCTGCTGGCGGCGCCGGCGATCGTCGGATCGGCAACCGGGCTGCTGCAGCAATCACTCGCCATCGGTGCGGAGCAGGTCAGCGACGAGCGGATCATCGGGGCGGTACTGCGCCGCGACGCTTTCGCCGGCCTCGTGCTCGTGGTCGCCCTGAGCCTGCCGATCATGATCGCTGCGGTGCTTGCGCCGATGATGGTCGGAGGTCTCGTGTTCTCCGGCAAGGCCCTGGCGCTGGATTTCTCCCGGCTCAACCCGATTGCCGGCCTGCAGCGCGTCTTTGCCCTGCGCGGTCTGGTCGAGGTGGCGAAGGCGCTGGCCAAGTTTGCGGCGGTCGGCACAGTGGCCCTCGTCCTGCTGGCGCGGATGACGCCGCAGATCGTGCAGCTCGGGGCGCAGGACGTGGTCCGCGGCATGTCGCACGGGACCTGGCTGATGCTGCTCTGCCTGCTGGTGCTGGCGGCTTCGCTGCTGCTGATCGCGGCGATCGACGTGCCATTCCAGATCTGGGACCACGGCCGCAACCTGCGCATGACGCGCGAGGAAGTGCGCGAGGAACTCAGGGACGCGGAAGGCCGTCCCGAGGTTCGCCACCGGATCCGGCAGCTGGCGCAGGAGCGGGCCCGGCGCCGGATGATGCAGGAAGTACCGCGGGCCGACGTGGTGATCGTGAATCCGACGCACTTCGCCGTGGCGCTCCGCTATTCCGGCGGCAGCATGCGCGCGCCGCGCGTCGTCGCGAAGGGCAAGGAACTGGTTGCTGCGCGCATCAGGGAAATCGCGCAGGCAAACGCTGTGCCGATCTACGAGTCGCCGCCGCTGGCGCGTTCGCTCTACTTCACCACGGAGCTCGGCGACGAGATCCCGGCCGGGCTCTACAGTGCCGTCGCCAAGGTACTCGCCTGGGTCTACCGCGCGCGTGCGGCCGCCAGCGAGGGCGCGGCCAGCCCGCCGGCACCGCCGCTCGCGCCGGAGGAGATTCCACTTGAGGTCTGACGCATGAACGCGACCGTCATGGCGCCGCTGCGCTGGACCATGAGCCTCGGGCTGGGTGCCCCGGTCGTCATCGCCTTGATGCTCGCCCTGATGATCGTGCCGTTGCCGCCGGTCCTGCTCGACGTGCTGTTCACGTTCAACATCATGCTGTCGGTGCTCGTGCTGCTCGCCGCGGTCCGCGCCATGCGGCCGCTCGATCTCGACTCGTTTCCGACGGTGCTGCTCGGGGCGACGCTGCTGCGGCTCGGGCTCAACATCGCCTCGACGCGCGTCGTGCTGCTGCACGGTCACAACGGACCCACCGCCGCCGGCAATGTCATCGAGGCCTTCGGCAGCTTCGTCGTCGGCGGCAACTACGCCGTCGGCATGGTCGTGTTCGCGATCCTCGTGATCATCAACTTCGTCGTGGTCACCAAGGGGGCCGGCCGTATCTCGGAGGTGAGCGCCCGGTTCACCCTCGACGCCATGCCCGGCAAGCAGATGGCCATCGATGCCGACCTGAACGCAGGCCTGATCACGCAGGAGCAGGCGCTGGCGCGGCGCCAGGAAGTGCGCGAGGAAGCGGACTTCTACGGCGCAATGGACGGCGCCAGCAAGTTCGTGCGCGGCGATGCCGTGGCCGGCTTGCTGATCGTGTTCATCAACATCATCGGCGGCATCCTGATCGGCGTGGTCCAGCACGGTCTCGATTTCTCGACGGCGCTGCAGACCTATACGCTGCTCACGATCGGCGACGGCCTGGCAGCACAGATCCCCGGGCTGCTGCTGTCGGTGGCGGCTGCCGTGCTCGTCACGCGCGCGTCGCGCCCGCAGGACGTGGCCAAGCAGGTTGCCCGTCAGCTGGCAGCCGACCCCAGGACTCTGGCGGTGACCGCGGGAATCCTCGGTGTGCTCGGCTTGATTCCCGGCATGCCGAACGTGGTGTTTCTTGCGCTCGCCGGCCTGCTCGGCGCAGCCGCCCGGCGCATTTCGCAGCGTGACTTGCTGGCTGCAGCGCCGCCCGCTCCGGCACCACCCCTGCCGTCCGAGACCAGCGAACTCGGCTGGAACGACGTACAGGCAATCGAGCCGCTGACGCTCGAAGTCGGCTATCGGCTTATTCCGCTGGTCGACCGCAAGCAAGGCGGCGAACTGATGGGGCGCATCAGGGGCGTTCGCAAGAAGCTCACCGAAGAACTCGGCTTCCTGGTGCCGAGCGTGCACATCCGCGACGACCTCAGCCTGCCGCCCGGCAGCTATCGGTTGAGCGTGCAGGGTATTCCGGTTGGACAGGGCGAGGTGCTGCCGGACCGGGAACTCGCGATCAATCCCGGGCAGGTCGCCACGCACATCGAGGGGCTGCAGACGCGCGACCCGGCCTTCGGGCTCGAGGCGGTATGGATCGAGCCTGGCCGCAGGGAGCACGCGCAGGCGCTCGGCTACACGGTGGTGGATGTCGGCACGGTCATCGCCACGCACCTGAGCCAGATCATCCGCGAACACTCGCACGACCTGCTCGGTCACCAGGATGTCCAGCAGCTGCTGGAGCACCTGAAGAAGACCGCGCCGCGCCTGGTCGAGGAGCTGACGCCCAAGACACTGTCCATGGCGGTCGTGGTGCGCGTAATGCAGGAGCTGCTGCGCGAGCGCGTGCCGCTCAGGAACCTGCGCAGCATTGCCGAGACGTTGACCGAGCGCGGCGCCAAGACGCAGGAGCCGGCGGCGCTGGTGGCGGCGGTGCGCGTTGCTCTCGGCCGCGCCCTGGTCCACGGCATCGCGGGCTACGCCGGCGAACTGCCGGCGATGACGCTCGATCCGGATCTCGAGCGGCTGTTGAGCCAGGCAATCCAGAGCGGGGGCCCGGCGCCGACCGCGGTCGAGCCCGGCCTCGCGGAGCGCGTGCATCAAGCGCTGGTCGATGGCACGGCGCGGGCCGAGGGATCAGGGCAACCTGCCGTGCTGCTGACGTCGCCGACGCTGCGACCGTGGCTCGCGCGACTGGTTCGACAGAGCGCCCCGCGTCTTGCGGTCCTCTCCTACGAGGAAGTTCCTGACGATCAGAAGGTCCGCATGGTCATGCGCGTGGGACGCTGACGGGTCGATGGAGTACGCACGATGAAGATAAAGCGCTTTGTTGGCCGCGACATCCGCCAGGCCCTGCGACTCGTGCGCGAGGAGCTGGGCCCCGATGCGGTGATACTGTCCAATCGCAGCTCGGACGGCGGGACGGCAGTGGTGGCGGCGGTCGATTACGACGTTGAATCGTTTGCCGCAGCCGGCGAGGTCGACGAGCGACCGCTGGCGGACTCCGGCGCAGGCGCGCGGAGCTTCTACGATGCCGAGCTCGCCGCAGCGGACGACAGTGCGCAGTCAGTTGCGCGAGCGGGGAGTCTTGCTGCCGTCGGGCCGATGGAAGGCATGCGGCGCGAGGTCCAGGGCCTGCGGGAACTCCTCGAGTGCCAGCTCGCGAGCCTGGCCTGGAACGAGTTGAGCCGCAGCAATCCGCTGCAGGTCACGGTGCTGCAGAAGCTGAACGCGATGGGCATTGCGCCGGCGCTTGCGCGGGAGGTCGCGGAGAGCCTGCCGCGCCTTACGACACTCGACGAGGCGGATCGGCAGTCGCTGCTGGCCCTGGTCAAGAGGCTGCCCGTCCACAAGGATGACTTGCTCGAGCAGGGCGGTATCGTCGCGGTCGTCGGTGCGACCGGCGTCGGCAAGACCACGTCGGTGGCAAAACTCGCCGCGCGCTATGTCATGCGGCACGGCCCGAACGACGTCTGCCTGCTCAGCACCGACACCTATCGCATCGGCGCGCGCGAGCAGCTGCTCAGCTACGCACGGATTCTCGGTGTGCCCTTGTTCGTGGCCCGGGATCGCGACGAGCTCGCGGCGATACTCGGCGCCCAGGCCTGGCGCAAATTCGTCCTGATCGACACCGCGGGCATGTCGCAGCGCGACGAGCGCCTCGCAGAGCAGTTCGCGCTGCTGCGTTCGCAGGGCGCACGCACCCGCATACTCCTGGCGCTGTCGGCGGCCAGCGACCTGCAGACGCTCGACGAACTCATCACGACGTATGCCGATGTCCAGCCTGCGGCCTGCGTGCTGACCAAGCTCGACGAGGCGGCAAGCCTGGGAGCCGCGATCTCGGTCCTCATCCGCCATCGCCTGCCGCTGGCGTGGTGCAGCAACGGCCAGCGGGTGCCGGAGGACATTCACGCAGCCCATAACAAGCGCCTGTGGCTGGTGACGACTGCGGCGAAACTGGCCGCACAGCGGCCCTCGGCGCAGGACGAGAGGGTGCTGGCGATGCGCCACGCGGAGGCCCGGGCCCATGCATGAAACCAGCGACGCCCGCGACCAGGCAGCGGGACTCCGGCGGTCGCTGGCGCGCCGGCCGGTGAAGGTGATTGCCGTGACCGGCGGCAAAGGTGGCGTCGGCAAGACCAATGTCTGCGCCAACCTGGGAATTGCCCTGGCCCGGCGCGGTCAGCGGGTGCTGCTGCTGGACGCTGACCTCGGTCTGGCCAACCTGGACGTGCTGCTGGGTCTGCGCGCGAGCGAGAACCTCTCGCACGTCATCGACGGCACGCGAACCCTGGATGAAATCGTCGTCACGGGGCCAGCGCAAGTCGCCATCCTGCCCGGGGCCTCTGGCCTGCGCAGGCTGTTGACGATGGGGCCGCGGCAGCACGCGGGGCTCGTCAATGCCTTCAGCGAGCTGGTGCGGGACGTGGACGTGCTGCTCATCGACACGGCCGCTGGTCTCGGCGATTCAGTCCTGGGGTTCTGCCAGGCCGCGCAGCGCGTCATCGTCGTGGTCTGCGACGAGCCTCCTGCAATCACGGATGCCTATGCGCTGGTAAAGGTGCTGAGCCGTGAGTTCGGTGTCCGCAGTTTCGACCTGCTGGCGAACATGACGCGCTCGACGGGCGAGGGTGCGCGACTGCATCAGAAGCTGGTCAGGGTCGCCGATCGCTTCCTCGACGTGCAGCTCAACTACGCCGGGGCGATTCCATTCGACGAGCGGCTGCGCGAGGCCGTGCGCCGCCAGACGGCCGTCACCACTGTCTTCCCGAAGTGCACCGCCTCACTGGCCTTCGCGCGCCTCGCCGAGCACGTGGCCGCGTGGAACCCGCCGGAGCATCCGCGCGGCCACATCGAGTTCTTCATGGAGCGACTGCTCGGGGCGAGCAGGGCCGGCGGCAAGCTGCAGTGAACATCCGCGAATACGCAAAAGCGGCGGACCAGGATGCCGAGGAACTCGTGGTGCAACATGCGCCGCTCGTCAAGCGCATCGCCTGCCACCTGGTCGCGCGACTGCCGCCGAGCGTCGAGCTCGACGACCTGATCCAGGCCGGCATGCTGGGCCTGCTCGACGCGGCGCGCAAGTATTCGGCGGCCCGCGGCGCCAGTTTCGAGACCTATGCCGGCATCCGCATCCGCGGCGCCATGCTCGACGAACTGCGCTGCAACGACTGGCTGCCGCGCTCGGTTCATCGCCGGACCCGCGACGTGGCGCGCGCCGTGCACAAGATCGAGGCCCGCGACGGCAGGGAAGCGCGCCCGGAGCAGGTCGCCGTCGAGCTCGGGCTGAGCGTCGAGCAGTACGGCGAGCTGCTGGGAGAACTCTTCACTGGAAGGATGTTCAGCCTGGAGGAGCTGCGGGGCGAACGCGGCGAGCTGCCCGACGAAGCCAGCGACGTGGCTTCGCCGCCGGCAGAGTTCGAGCGCGAGCGCTTCCAGGAAGCCCTGGCCAGGGAAATCGCGGGGCTGCCCGAGCGGGAGAAGCTCGTGCTGTCGCTCTACTACGAGCAGGAACTGAACTTGCGCGAGATCGGTGACGTGCTCGAAGTCACCGAGTCGCGGATCTGCCAGATTCACGGGCAGGCGCTGGTGAGGTTGCGCGCCCGCATGAGCGCGTGGCTGGAGAACTGAGTGCTGCAACCAATCCAGGTGACGCATGGACATCCTTAGCCTGGTGGGCGTGTTCCTGGCGCTGGTCGCCCTGATCGGCGGCAGCATCCTGAAGGGCGCCGGCGTGTCCTCGCTGCTCAATCCGGCGGCCTTCCTCATCGTCGTCGTCGGCACCATCGCCTCGATCCTGCTGCAGACGCAACTCAAGGTCTTCATGCGCGCAATGAAGATCCTGCCGTGGGCGTTCAAGCCGCCGGTCATCGATTTCAACGGCACGATCGAGAAGATCACGGAGTGGAGCAACATCGCGCGCAAGCAGGGACTGCTGGGACTGGAGCCCGCGATCCAGGGCGAGTCGGACGAATTCACCAAGCGCGGCTTGCAGTTCCTGGTCGATGGCGTCGAACCGGAGTCCCTGCGAGAGACCCTCGAGATGGAGATGGAGGCACGCGACGAGCGCGAGACGGCGGCCGCGAAGGTCTTCGAGGGCATGGGCATCTACGCGCCCACTCTCGGCATCATCGGTGCGGTGCTCGGCCTGATCGCCGTCATGAAGAACCTCGCCGACCCGAGCAAGCTCGGCCACGGCATCGCGGCCGCCTTCACCGCCACGATCTACGGCATCGGGCTCGCGAACCTGTTTCTCCTGCCGCTGGCGGCCAAGCTCAAGGGAGTCATCAAGGCGCAGGCGACGCTGCGGACGATGTTGCTCGAAGGGTTCATAGCAATCGCCCAGGGCGAGAACCCGCGCAACATCGAAGCCCGGTTGCGTGGCTTTACCGAGTGATCCGGGGGCGCGCATGGGACGCAGGCACAAGCGGCACGAGGAGCATCAGAACCACGAGGCATGGGCGATTCCCTATGGCGACCTCGTCACGCTGCTGCTGGCGTTCTTCGTGGTGATGTACGCCGTATCTTCCCTGAACGAAGGCAAATACCGTGTGCTGTCGGACGCGCTCACAGCTGCGTTTCGCGGCCCGCCGCGCACGCCTGACCCGGTGCCGATCGGCAACAAACCGTCGGGGCGCGGCGGCCCGGCGCGCACACCCGCGGTCATGCCCCGGTCGCTCCTGCAAAACCGCGGTGCCGAAGAACCGCGGCACGACGAGGCCACGAAGCAGCCAGCCGGCGGCGGCGACCTCGAGCTGAACCGGATCGCCCATCAGGTCGAGGAAGCGCTGGCAGAACTCGTGGCGAAGGATCTCGTGACCGTGCGGCGCCAGCGGCAATGGGTCGAGGTCGAGATCCGCACCGACATTCTCTTCGCCAGCGGCGATGCACATGTCGCACCCAAGGCGCTCCCGATCCTGACGCGGGTCGCCACCATCATGCGTGGGCTGGCCAACCCGCTGCGCGTCGAGGGTCATACGGACAACGTGCCCATACGAACCGCGGCATACCCGTCCAACTGGGAGCTGTCGGCGGCGCGGGCCGCCAGCGTCGTTCACCTGTTCATGAACCTCGGCGTCGAGCCGCAACGCATGGAGATCAGCGGTTTCGGCGAGTATAGGCCTCGTGCCGAGAACACGACTGCCGCGGGTCGCGACCAGAACCGCCGGGTGCTGATCATCATTCTCGATCCTTCGCTGCGCGAGCCAGGCACGACACAGGTTACCGGCGCTGCAGGACCGGCTGCACCAGGTCTGCAAGCGGTCGCAGGCGCGTCGCCACCGGTGGCGGCAGTGACCGAAAGTGCGCCGCGGCAAACCGCGGCTGGGTTGCCCGCTGCGGGCGACGGGCAGCGTTGAGCGGAGGCCGGCATGCAGTCAACCGACATCGTGGTCATTGCGGGCGGCGCCCTGGCGCTGCTGACCGTGGGCGCACTCCTGTCGTGGGTTGCGGTTCTCGCCCGTCGCACGCGCAGCCTGCAGGCACTGGTGCGAACGGAACTGGCCCGTGTCCGCGACGAGCTTGCGCAGGTCTCGGCGCAGGCGTTGCGCATCGGGAACCAGCAGCATGCGATCGAGGGGCGAATCAGACAGATGGCGGAACGACAGGGGCGGCTGGAGCTGCGCGGCGAAGGGCGGCCCTTCGAGCAGGCGATCGAGAACCTGCGTGGCGGGGCGACGCGCAACGATCTCGTCGCGCGCTTTGGCCTGACGGACAGCGAGGTCGCGCTGCTGGTCCGGCTGCACGGCGGCCGGGTCTAGCCTGAAGTTCCCCGCGATTTTGCTGGTTGAGTAATCAGCAGATCCCTATTTTTCTAGTGTTTGAGGTGAGATTGGCTCGATTGCGTGGTTACACAATGTAGTCACTAAATAGTTGACGGTAGCAATTATTCATGCTATGTTTGTTGATATGTCGGAACGTGGAGGCGCTGTACATGTCGTCACCACACGACGCCGCTACAAGGGCCGTGTGTATGAGACGCATCTGCTTCGGCGCAGCTACCGCGAGGACGGCCGCGTCAAGAACGAGACCCTCGGCAATCTCTCGCATCTGCCGGCGCCGGTGGTTGATCTGGTGCGCCGCGCGTTGCGCGGCGAGACCTTGGTGCCGGTGGCCGAGCGGCTCGAGGTCTTGGGCTCGCGTGCGCATGGTCACGTCCAGGCGGTACGCCGCGCGATGCAGCGACTCGGGATCGAGTCACTCATCAGCTCACGGCCGAGCCCCGAACGCGATCGAGTCTGCGCACTGATCGCCGCGCGGGTTCTCGCTCCGCACACCAAACTCGCCACCACGCGCTGGTGGCACACGAGCACGCTGGCCGAGGAGTTCGGCGTGAGCGCGGCCGATGCCGATGATCTGTATGCGGCGATGGACTGGTTGCTCGAACGTCAGCCGGTGATCGAGCGCAAGCTCGCGTCGCGCCACCTGGGCGAAGGGAGCCTGGCGCTCTACGATCTGTCCTCCAGTTACTTCGAGGGCACGCACTGTCCGTTAGGGAAAATCGGCTACAGCCGCGACGGCAAGAAGCACAAGCTGCAGGTCAACTACGGCCTGATGACCACGCGGCAAGGGTGCCCCATCTCCGTCTCAGTGTACGCAGGCAACACGGCGGACACCAAGACGCTGATGCCGCAGGTGGCGAAGCTCAAAGAGTCCTTCGGCGTGGAGCGGGTGGTGCTCGTGGGGGATCGCGGCATGATCTCGCACAAAGCCATCGGCGAACTCAAGGACATCGACGGGATGGCGTGGATCACGGCCTTGAAAAGCACGCAGATCCGTGGCCTCGTCGAAGCCGGCGCGCTGCAGTTGGGGCTCTTCGATGAGCGCAATCTGTTCGAGTTCTCGGATCCGGCGTATCCCGGCGAGCGGCTCATTGCGTGCCGCAATCCGGAGCTGGCGAAGCTGCGAGCCCACAAGCGCCAGGCGCTCCTGGCAGCGACTACGCTCGAACTCGAGCAGATCCGCGAGCGCGTCGCGCGCGGAGCTCTGCAGGGTGCCGCCGCGATCGGCGTGAAGCTCGGTCGCGTGCTCGACAAGTACAAAGTCGGCAAGCACTTTGAGCTCATCATCACCGACACCGCCGTGAACTATCAGGTCCTCGAGCCTCAAGTCGCCGCCGAGGCGGCGCTCGATGGCATCTACGTCATCCGTACCGGAGTACCGAAGAAGCAGATGTCCGCGCCCGAGGCGGTGCGCAGCTACAAGGCGCTCGCCCAGGTCGAGCGCGCGTTCCGATCGTTGAAGACCGTGGACCTGAAAATCCGACCGATCCATCACCGGCTCGAGAGCCGCGTCCGTGCGCACATCTTCCTGTGCATGCTCGCCTACTACGTCGAGTGGCATCTGCTCGAGGCGTGGCGGACATTGCTGTTCGCCGACGAGGATCAGGCCGCCAAGGCAACGCGCGATCCGGTCGCGCCGGCCAAGCGCTCGGCGGCCGCGCTCGAGAAAAGCCACACCCACTCGACCGCGGACGGCGCGCCGGCGCACAGCCTGCGTACCCTAATCGCCGAACTCGCCACCCTCGTGCGCAATACCTGCAGAACGCCCGGTGCCCTCCAACATCCAGCGACCTTCGAGCTCCTCACCACGCCGACCGCCTTACAGAGCCGCGCCTTCCAGTTGCTCGATCAAATCGCCGTGTAGTCAGAACCAGAACACCAAGAATCCATGCATGTATCTGACACACATGGACTTTATCGCGCGACGTCGGGGGGAACTTCAGTCTAGCCGTCGCGCGGTGCCAGGGAAGGTGCCGCGTGGCTCTCTCCCGCGTCCCGTGCTGACGGGCTGCACGACGCGGTCCAAAGCGATCTCGACACGCTCGATCGCGGGGTCGAGCCGCTCGACGTCGCTGGCAGGGTTCTCGATTCGAACGCAATCGGGCGTGCCGTCCTCGCGAACGGCAACGGCCTCGGGGCGCGCAAGGATCGGCTCGTGTCTGCCGATGGCGAGACTGACCGCCCGTTCGACCGTCTGCTCAAGTCCAATGGCGGTGCCTGGGCCGACGGCGGGGCTTCTCGCACCGATCTATGCGCCGGCCGATATCGCACGCCGGCGCTATGCCGGCCTTCACGGCCCGCGCAAAGTCCGTAACGCCCCGCGTTCGACCGAGATCACCGCCGGAGTTCGTCCGACCCACTGGCCGTCCGCCTCGATGCCTGCCACCGGTTCCGCCGTGATGCACACCCTGTTCACCAGCCGGTGCTGCACCAGGGGGTCGCGCAGCAGGTTGCCCAGGTACAGCCTGGCGAGCTTCGGCAGCGCACGCAGCAGGCCGACGTCGTCGATCGTCACCAGATCGAAGGCACCGTCGTCCTGCCGCGCCATGGGTGCGACGTGCATGCGTCCGCCGCAGTACTGCCCGTTGGCAACGAATACCAGCAGCAACCGGCGGGCAGCCGCTTCGCGCTCGTCGTCCGCGGTCAGCCGGAACGCCGGCGAGCGATACCGTGCGAGTTCGCGCAGGACGCCAGCCAGGTACGCGAATTTCGAGGGAGTCCGCGCGGGCATCCGCTCGATGACGTGTGCGTCGAAGCCCGCACCCGCCACGTTGATGAACCAGCACCTCCTTGCGGGCGTCGCGCCGGCAGCCGGGAACTCGATGCGGCCGACGTCGTGCGCCACCGGGCGGTCCCGGCGGATGATCGCCGCGAGCGCCGCCGGTTCACCGGGCAATTCCAGCGATCGCGACCAGTCGTTGCCCGTGCCCAGCGGCAGCGGGACGACGGTCGGTATGCGCGCCGGGTCGGGGAATGCGGGTTCACCGCGCGCGTGCTGCGCCGACAGCAAGCCGTTGACGACGTCGTGCACCGAACCGTCGCCGCCGGCGACCAGAAAACGCTCGCGGCCCTGTTGCCAGGCAGCGGCAGCGATGCGTGCGCCATCGCCGGGACCCGTGGTCCAGGCGACGTCGTAAGCCAGCGCCGCCGCGCGCAGTGCCTGCTCCATCGCGCGCCACGCACGCGCGTCGCGTCGCGACCGGCCCGCCACGGGATTGACGATGACCAGCCAGGGGGCAATCGGCATAGGAGCGCAGGCGCGGCTTGCTGCGTGCTCGGATGCGACCGGGCAGGCTGCAACGCCGGTCAAGGCACGTGCCTCAGCGTACCGGCGCCGTGCAGTGGGACTCGATGAATTCCTGCTGCGTCTTGAGCTGGTCGCGCGTCGGCCGGCGGCCCGGCTCGAGCATGTCGGCGAGCTTGTTGCGTGCGTCGACGCAGGTGTCACCCTTCGCGACGCGCAGCCTGGCCGCCATGTCCTCCTGCTCGCGTCGCACCGCCGGATCCTTGCTGCAGTTCTGGTCCGCGGTCTGCTGCAGGCGGCTGAATTCCGCCGGGTCGACGGCCTGGCCGCCCCTGGCCAGGCGATCGATCGACTCGATCGCGACCACGCATTCGCGGTTGCGCAGCGAGTCGAGCATCTCGCTGCGGCGTGCGGTCTGTTCCGGTGAGGCGTTCGCGATCCGCACGCCGGCGGGGTGAGTCGTGGTACGGGTGGGCGAGGCACGCTGGGTCGAGGCCAGCACGACCCGTTCGTACTTGATGCCGGCGGGCGGTTTATCGGACGAGAGGTGGGTGACGCCGGCGGCGTCGACCCATTTGTAGACCGAGGAGGCCGCGGCGCTGCCCGCGATGCCAAGCAGGCACGCAGCCACGGCTGTCGTGGCCATGCCCGTGGCTCGGCGGCGCAGGTCCGGGATGGACATCGGCATGGGCGGGATTCTACGGTCCAGGGCGGTCCTGCCAAGTGACGTGCGTCATGATCCGGTCATTTTCCCTTGTCAGCCAGCGGGTTAGCCGCAACCTTCCCGCCGGCGCGGGAGCGGTAACGGCTACTCAGGCATAACGCTTGAGGAGGCTCGCGAGTCCCGCGGCGCCAGGATGCAGCTGCTCGTAAGGCACCTGGTTCAGCGGCACGTCGGTCGTGCGCAGCATCTCGTGCATGTCGGGATCATGGCCCGGCGCCAGGAAGATCAGGCCGGTCACGTGCTCGCCCTGGCGCAACTTGGTGCGCAGGTATTCGAAGGCCTTGCCGCGGTGGTTCGGATCGTAATCCCTGTCGAGCTTGCGCAGGCGCAGCTGGCTGCCGTCGTGCAGCTGCACCGGCACCACTTCACCTGCGCCGTAAGACGCCGTGATTTCCGTGCGCGAGGGGATGTAATCGGTGTGCACGGCCTCGTGGTAATGCTCGCGCGTGAACTCGTAGCTCTTGGTCGAGCCGACGTGGTCGTTGAACGTGACGCACGGCGAGATCACGTCGATCATCGCGAAGCCCCTGTGCATCAGGCCCGCCTTGATCAGCGGCACCAGCTGCTCGCGGTCGCCCGAGAAACTGCGCGCGATGAAGCTGCCGCCGAGGCTGAGCGCGGCGAGGCAGGGATCGACCGGTGCCTGCCGGTTCTCCTCGCCTTTCTTCGACCGGGTGCCGATGTCCGCGGACGCGGAGAACTGGCCCTTGGTCAGGCCATAGACGCCATTGTTCTCGCAGATGTACAGCATGTTGACGTTGCGGCGGATCGCATGCGCGAACTGGCCGAAACCGATCGACAGCGAGTCGCCGTCGCCGGAGACGCCGATGTAGTACAGGTTCCTGTTGGCGGCGTTCGCGCCGGCCGCGATCGACGGCATGCGGCCGTGCACGCCGTTGAAACCGTGCGCGCCGCTGGCGAAATAGGCCGTGGTCTTCGACGAGCAGCCGATGCCTGAGAGTTTCACCAGCTGCTCGGGGCGCAGGCTCAGCTCCCAGATCGCCTGGGTGATCGAGGACGTGACCGAGTCGTGGCCGCAACCCGCGCAGAGCGTCGACATCGCGCCTTCGTAGTCGCGGCGTGTCAGGCCGAGTTCGTTCTGCGGCAGGTCCGGGTGGCGGACTTTCGGTTTGTTGATGAAGGACATGGGAAGTGAGTAGTGAGTAGTGAGTAGTGAGTAGTGAGTAGTGAGTAGTGAGTAGTGAGTAGTGAGTAGTGAGTAGTGAGTAGTGAGTAGTGATTAGTGATTGGCATCAAATACCGCGCCATCGACTGACTCCAATCGCCAGTCACTGGTCTCTACCCGCTACTCACTACTCACTACTCACTACTCACTAATCACTAAGTTGCGGCAGCAACCTGAGCGCGCCGCGCGTCGCCCAGCTCTGCCAGCACGGCCTCGACGATCTCCTTCGAGGTCATCGGCAGGCCGCTGTAGTGCAGGATCGAGTGCAGCTTGGACTTCGGCACGTCGGTCTCGAGCGTCAGCAACGATTTCAGCTGGGCATCCCGGTTCTGCTCGACCACGAAGATCTTGTCGTGCGATGCCATGAAGGCTTCGACGTCCTTCGTGAACGGGAATGCCTTGATGCGCATGTAGTCGATCGGGATGCCGCGTCTGGCGAGGATGTCGCGCGCCTCGTTCACGGCACCGCGGCTGCTGCCGATGGCGACCAGGCCGATGTCGCTGGTGCCCGTGGCTTCGATGACCGGTGCCGGCACCAGCGTCTTCGCCTGGCGGAATTTTCGCAACAGGCGCTCCATCACCACCTGGTACTCGGCCGAATCCTCGGTGTAACCGCCGTACTGGTTGTGGCCCGAGCCACGTGTGAAATACGCGCCTTTCGGCGAAACACCGGGCAGCGTGCGGGCCGGAATGCCGTCGTCGTCCTTGTCCAGGTAGCGGTGGAACCTGGGCAGCGCCTCGATCTCTTCCCTGGTCAGCACCTTGCCGCGGTCCGGACGGTACGCGTCGTCCCACTTCAGTTCGGGGCACATCCAGTCGTTCATGCCGATGTCGAGGTCCGACATCAGGAAGACCGGAGTCTGCAGGCGCTCGGCGAGGTCGAACGCCTGCACCATCATGTAGAAGCATTCCTCCGGGTTCGACGGAAACAGCAGCACGTGCTTGGTGTCGCCGTGCGACGCGTACGCACACATCAGGATGTCGCACTGCTGCGTGCGGGTCGGCATGCCCGTGGACGGGCCGACGCGCTGCACGTCGACGATGACGGCCGGAATCTCGGCGTAGTACGCCAGTCCGATAAACTCGCTCATCAGCGAGATGCCGGGGCCGCTGGTGGCCGTGAATGCCCGTGCACCGTTCCAGTTCGCGCCGAGCACCATGCCGATCGCGGCCAGTTCGTCTTCGGCCTGGATCACCGCATAGCGGCCGGCCCCGGTTTCCGGATCGACCCGCAGCTTCGAGCAGAACGACTTGAACGCATCCATCAACGACGTGGACGGCGTGATCGGGTACCAGGGACCGACCGTGGCGCCGGCATACACCGCGCCGAGGCCGGCCGCCGTGTTGCCGTCGATCATGACGTGGCCCCTGGTCTTGTCCATGCGCTGGATGCGCAGGGGCAACGGGCAGGGCAGGTGCTGCCTGGCGTAGTCGTGGCCGAGCTGCACGGCCTTCATGTTGGCTTCGACCAGCGCCGGCTTCTTGGCGAAACTCTCGTTCAGCAGCTGGCGGATGACTTCGACATCGATCTCGAGCAGGGCGGCGAGCAGGCCGAGATACACGACGTTCTTCATCAGGATGCGATTGCGCACGCCGACGAAGTTCTCGTTGCAGAGCCTGGCCAGCGGCGCGCCGAGGATCGTGATGTCGTCGCGCACGAGCACCGCGGCGCGGGGCCAGGTCGAGTCGTAGATCAGGAAGCCGCCGGGGCTGACTTCGCGCACGTCCTTCTGGTAGGTCTCGGCATTCATCGCGACCATCAGATCGATGCGGCCGGACCGGGCGACGTACGCGTCCTTCGTGACGCGGATTTCATACCAGGTGGGCAGGCCCTGGATGTTGGACGGGAAGTAGTTCTTCCCCATGACGGGGACCCCCATCCGGAAGATGGACTTCATCAGCATCGTGTTGGCACTGGCCGAGCCGGTGCCGTTCACGTTGGCGAGCTTGATGACGAAGTCGTTTACGCGGTCTTGCGTTGCTGGGGGCTGGGCCATTGGTGGTCGTTCGCGTGGGGCAGGTTGATCTTCGACTTCTGCATGTCCCAGGCCGCCGTGGGGCAGCGCTCGGCGCAGAGTCCGCAGTGCACGCAGAGGTCCTCGTCCTTCACCATGACGCGGCCAGTGTGCTTGAGCGGCGCGGAGACGAAGAGCGGCTCGTGCGGGTGCTTGCGCGGCGCCCTCAGGCGCTGCGAAAGCTCGGCTTCCTCGCCGTTGCGGGTGATCGTGAGGCAGTCGGTCGGGCAGATGTCGATGCAGGCGTCGCATTCGATGCACGCCTTGGTCTCGAACACCGTCTGGATGTCGCAGTTGAGGCAGCGCTCGACTTCCTTCGCCGTCTGTTCGGCGTCGAAACCGAGCTCGACCTCGATGCTGATCTTCTTGAAACGCTCGACCAGGCTCACGTGCGGCACGAGCCGGCGCTCGACCGGGTTGTAGTCGTTCTTGTACGACCACTCGTGCAGGCCCATCTTGCGCGAGGAAAGATTCAGCGTGGGCGGGAGCCGCTCGGTGACCGGCTGGCCCATGCAATGGTTGTGGATCGAGATCGCGGCCTGGTGGCCGTGCTCGACCGCCCAGATGATGTTCTTCGGGCCGAACGCCGCGTCGCCGCCGAAGAACACCCCGGGACGCGTCGACTGGTGCGTCTGCACGTCGACGACCGGCACGTGCCACTGGTCGAACTCGATGCCGAGATCGTTCTCGATCCAGGGGAACGCGTTCTCCTGCCCGATCGCCAGGATGACGTCGTCCGCGGCGATGAACGTCTCGCCGGTGACGCGCTCGGCCGTGATGCGGCCGCGGGCGTCGAAGTCGTAGGCCATCTGCTCGAACAGCATGCCCTTGAGCCTGCCGTTTTCGACCACGAACGCCTTGGGCGAGTGGTTGACGACGATCTCGACGTTCTCGCTCTCGGCGTCCTCGAGTTCCCACTCGGAAGCCTTGAAGAACTGGCGTGGCTTGCGCGCCATGACCTTCACGTTCTTCGCGCCGAGACGCAGCGAGGAGCGGCAGCAGTCCATGGCCGTGTTGCCGACGCCGATGATCAGCACTTTCTCGCCGATCTTGTCCACGTGCTTGAACGCGACCGATTCGAGCCAGTTGATGCCGATGTGGATGTTGGCGTCGCCCTCGGCGCGGCCTGGGAGCTTGAGCTCCTTGCCCTTGGGCGCGCCGCTGCCGACGAACACCGCGTCGAAACCGCCGGTTGCGAGCAGCTTGTTCATGCTGTCGATGCGCGAGTTGTAGCGGATCTGCGCACCCATCTGCTCGATGTAGCCGATCTCCTCGGCCAGCACCGTCTCCGGCAGGCGGAACGCCGGGATGTTGGTGCGCATCAGGCCGCCCGGCTTGTCCCACTGCTCGAAAATCACGACTTCGTAGCCGAGCGGGAGCAGGTCGTTGGCGACCGTGAGCGAGGCGGGTCCGGCACCGATGCACGCGACTTTCTTGCCGTTTTTCTGCGCGGGGATCACCGGCAGCCGGGACGAGATGTCGTCCTTGTGGTCGGCGGCGACGCGCTTCAGGCGGCAGATCGCCACCGGCTTGTCCTCGACCCGTCCGCGCCGGCAGGCCGGCTCGCAGGGACGGTCGCAGACGCGGCCCAGGATCCCCGGGAACACGTTCGACTCGCGGTTGACGAGGTAGGCGTCGGCGAACCGCCCGAGCGCGATCAGGCGGATATATTCGGGGACGTCGGTGTGGGCCGGGCAGGCCCACTGGCAGTCGACCACCCGGTGAAAGTAGTCCGGATGGGAGGTGTCGGTCGGCGGGACGGTCACGGAGAACCCTGGTTTCCTGAGACGGAACGCGACTTTAGCGGTTCTGCGGGGGGGTGCAACACGCATTTCCGCGGGCTCGACGTGCCGCAATGCAGCACCCCTTAGGGTTGACTTATGTCACGCACCCGTTGCGCAGGCAGGCCGCGGGGGTTTAGTTTCAAAACGTGAACTGGATCACGCCCGGTGGCGATTGAGGCGTATGGCGACCGAACCCGGATCGCGGCTCGATGATACCCGTACAACGGGCCGGTCCGCGCGAACGGTGCCCCGGCCCGGGACGACGGTGATCATGCGGT
The DNA here is from genome assembly GCA_016705325.1 of Pseudomonadota bacterium. Taxonomy (GTDB): domain Bacteria; phylum Pseudomonadota; class Gammaproteobacteria; order Steroidobacterales; family Steroidobacteraceae; genus RPQJ01. The sequence goes on from JADIYJ010000001.1 coordinate 80,293, forward strand.
CCGGGTGGCTGCTTGTCATTCTCGTCGCGGCGCTCCACCCTGGAACCGCGCGGGCAGAAATGGCCACCACGCACCTGCTGGTGTCGGCCTACGTCGCTCCGAGGACCAGCATCGACGCCGCCGACGCTCCCGAGGCAGTCGTGCTGACCGCTGCGGATCTCGCACTGGGCTACAAGGACGTGAGCGCGAGCTATCTTGTCAGCAGCAATGTGGCACGCGGGTACATGCTGCGTTTTTCCGCGCGCACCGGACTTGCGCGTGCCATCGAGGTGCGTGGCCTCGGAGCTCCGATCGAAGTCGGCGTGTTCGGTGCGGAAGTTCCGCGGTTCGGCCTGACGCCGCACTCCGACAGGATCAGTCTGCAATACCGCCTGCACCTGACGGCCGAGGCCCGGCCCGGCAAGTACGCGATGCCCGTGGCCGTTGCGGCCACCTCACTCTGACGGGCTTGCGCCGGCTCAGAACGTGATCGTCAGGACGATCGTGTCGGTATAGGCGCCCGGCGTAGCGTTCTGCTGGGCGGGAGCCCGGCCGTAGACCGTGTGATTGACGGTCTGCGAGGTCTGGAACCAGGTGAAACTCGCAGTGCCGGCGACGGTGCCCGTCGAACTGCTGCCGTCGCCCCAGACCTGGGCGCGGGCGGCATCCCGAAACAGGTTGTAGCTGAGGTTCGCGGTCCCGGCCCGCATTTGCCGTGGCGCGAACGTCCCGCTCGAGCCGCGACTGAGCGACAGCGTGTAACCGACGCTGAAAGGGTCCACGAGTATCACGCGGGAGCAGGTGACGGCGACGCTGGCTGACGAGTCATCCGGCGTCGCAAGCAGTGGATCGTAGTCGCCGAAACCGACGCCGCTGGTCGAGACCGAGCAGTCGATCGCCGCAGTGGCGACGCCTGCCACGACGCCGCCGGCGAGGCCGAGGCACGCGGCGATCAGGGGAACGTGGCGGCGTGGTCGGTACAAGACCTGGCACTCAGTCGACAAACTCGCGGCAGGCGATTGTGCCGAGGTCGGGCACCGGGTCGGTGCCGGCTGCACGCGTGAACGTGAACTCGCAGCGATGGCCGCCAACCCATTCGGCTACGGCCTGCTGGGTTCCCGCCGCCTCACTGAGGTACACGAGACCATCGAGGCCGACCGGCGTCTGCTCGTGCTCCGTGCGCACGCTCGCTCCAGCGGGCACCGCCGTGCCGTCGCCGCGTACCAGGCGCAGTGTCGCCGGCCGCGCGCGCGTCACGGGGAACTCGACCAGTGCGCCGCTGCGATACGCGGGGATGACCTCCATCACCGGCACGGCCAGCGCGGCATCCATCGGCAACTGCTTCGGGTCGATGCTGATTTCGTTGCGCTCGTACGGCCGCAAGCCGTCGAGCAGGATGCGGCCGCGGCTGTCGGTGCGGCCGATTGGCTGGTTTTCGACGTAGACCGTCAGGTTCCCGAAGTCGGCGACCCTGACGATCGCAAAGCTGCGATCGAGCCGGCGCGCCGGCATGACGCCGGCGGCCGTGATCGCCAGGCCGCCGGCGACGTCGGCGCGCCAACCGTCGGTGTCGTTGCGCCGCGCGTACTGCACGCTCGCCAGGCCCGCGTGACCCTGGTAGGAGTAACCGAGCTGCGCGTCCTCGTTCGACGCCAGCGACACCTGGTAGCCGACGCCCGTGCCCGCCGGCAGGCTCTGCTGTACCGAGGCGACGGCGGCGAAATCGTCGCCAGCGGTGACACCCGTCGACTGCCGCAGCGAAACTGCCGCCGAGCGCCGGTCACCGAAGGGCATCGTCCAGTTGAGGAAAACGTCGGTCGCCGTGTCCGCGCCGATGTTCTGGCTGACGATCAGGTTGAGGTAGCCGAAATCGCCGAGCGTGAGCGCATGGCTCACACCGATGGTTTCCTGGCTGCGACTGGTCCAGAAACTCTGCAGGCCGTAGGCGACCTGCAGGTTGCCGTAGCGCGCAAAGTCGAGGCCGAAGCCGACGAAGGTGCGCTGCTGCGGCCGGTTTTCCAGTTCGACCGTGCCGAGTTGCGCGAACGACTCGGATGCGAACTGCGTGCGCGCGAACAGGCTCGCACGCTGGCCGTTGTGTTCGAAGCCGAACCCGGCCAGCCAGCCCATGGCGTCGACCCCGCCCGCAGCCATCGTGGCGCTGAGGATGCCGAACTCCCCCATCTGCCACGCGCCATTGAGGCCGACTGCCGCCGGTCCGCCTGCCTGCGCTTCCACATGCGCCTCGGCCGTGACCTGGTCGGTGAAGCCACGCCGGAACGTCGCCGCGGTCACCAGGTCGCCATACGAATTGCTGGCATAGCCATAGTCCTGGCGCATCGAGCCGAGCTCGAAGGAATACTCGTTCAGGCCCGCGCGCAGCAATGCGGGTCCGGTGTAGTACGGCTGCGACAGGACCTGCTGCCGGCCGAGCGCGTCGGTGATGACGACCTGCATCTGTCCGGCCCCGGTGATGCTCGGCACGTGATCGATCGTGAACGGGCCAGGCGGCACGGCCTGGCTTGCGACCTGCGCGCCATTTACGAACACGTCGACCGTGGACGGCACGACCGCCGAGCCGCGCGCCGCCAGCATCGGCGTCGTCACCAGCGTGGGTTGCGTCGCGAAGTTGGTGCCGAACTGGACGCCGCCGAAACGCACAGAACGGCCCCACGCGCCCGACGCGCTGATCGTGTCGCCAAAACGCAGCGTCGCCAGCCGCTCTGGCAGGTCGAGCGTCCAGGTCGTCTCAAGCCGCACGGTGGAGCGGCTGTCGTCGTCGTCGCGGCTCAGCAGCGCATTCGTGCCGACACCATGCGGTGTGAAGACGCCGGCTTCGACGATGCCACCGAGGCTCGTGCGTTCAGAGGCGCTCTCGCCATAAAGGTCGTAGTTCAGGAATCCGCCGAGCGCGGGTGTCGTGACGCGCGGCAGGTCAGCAGCGGATGCGGACCTGACGGTGGCCAGGAAAGCCTCGGGCGGCAGCGTGACGTCGGCGTGCTGCGTCGTCGCGTCGAAGTTCACGCGTGCTCCCATCTCGGGACCGAGGCGATAATAACGCTCGCCGTTTACCAGCATGACGCCGTGCGCAGGCCGCGTCAGGCGCAGCGTGGCGAGGTCGGCCGCTTGCAGCAGCAGCATACCGTCCGCATCGCGTCGCACCACGAGCGTCGTGATTGCCGGTTGTCCATTGACCGTGAATTCAACGACGGACTCGAGCAAGGCGTCCGGGCCCTCAGCCGCGTGGACCGGCGTGGCGGCGAGCGCGAGCGAGATGGCGAGCGACAGTGTTGCGCGCATGACTCACTCAGGCGTCAGGCTCAACTCCGTCGCGAAGTCCCCGTCCTCGGTGGATCCCTTCACGCGCAGCTGGCGCCATTGGGCGCGGTCGTTGTTCTTGTCGGATTCTATGGCCCAGCTGCGTGACTGGCCCGGCAGCACGTAGTAGGCACCCGGCTGGTGGAGCCATTGGTCGCCGCCAGGCTGCGGGCTGATCATCAGATCCAGGACCCGCGTGTGTTCCGACCCGGCATTGAGGGCGGTGACCGACACCGCGCCGTCCGGACTGCGTGTCGCCGACCAGTGGACCTGCGGCGCCGTGGGCGCGTGGGCGGCGACGAAGATCGGCAGGCTCATCTGCAGCGCCATGTTCAAACCGCTGAAGCCGGGTGCCGCCTGCTGCGGCACTTCCGTCAGGATCAGCCGGTAGCTCAGTTCCGCGCGCGGGTCCACCTCGCGCCGTAGCGCGACGCGGACCACCTGCGAGCCCTGCGGCGGAATCGTGAAGACAGCCGGTGTTACCAGCACATCGCGGGTTGGCTCGAGCTGATCGCCGGCGACCGTCTGCTGCCAGAGCCTGGTTTCAGCCTGCACGACCACCGGTAGATCTTCCTGGTTGCGGATAGTCACCACGCCCGTCGACGACTGGGCAGCCAGGTCCACGCGTACCGGGGAAATGGAGAACGTGCCGGCCAGGGACTGCGCCGATGGCAGCGCACAGGCCGCCATCGACGCGAGGATGCCAACGAGCAGGTTACGCACGTTCGCGCCACTCCACCGTTCAGTAGACGATCGAGGCGACGATCGTGTCGGTGTAGTTGCCGGCGCCGACCGGGCCGGTGTTGGCGGAGGCCTGCAGTCGGCCGGCAACGGTCAGGTTCGTCGCAGCGGCGAAACCCGTGCCGGTGCCGCCGACGCGGATGGTGCCCGTCGAGCCATCACCCCAGACGTTCGTATACGTGGTGTCGGTGTACAGGTTGTAGACGAGCTGGTCCGTTCCGTTCGACATGGTGCGCGCCGCGTAATTCGGCGAAGCACCCTTGCTCAGGTCGACGTTGTAGGCCGTGCCGTTCTGCAACGCACGACCACGGTCGACGTCGCGGCGAGGTCGTTGGTGCCGTCGAAGGTGCCGAGTGCCAGCGGGTTCGCGCTGATCACGCAGTTTTTGGCAACCGTCGCCGTGACGTTGAAACTGGCGGTCTTGGTGGCGGCCTGGGCGCCGCCGGCGATGGCCAGCAGGACGCCTGCGGCGATCGGGGCAAAATATGTCGTACGCATGAATAGTCCTCGAAGTTGATGCAAGTTTCCGGTTCGGCTCACGTCACCGAGCCACCTCGCCCGTGCGGGCTCATGACTCATTCCCTCGTGACGCTTGCGAATTCAGCCCTGTCCGTGTGTTGTCGTTACTTCAGTCGGAATGGACTGGATTTCGCGTGGCGTGGATTCTCGGCGGCGACTTGACGCGGCAGCCGTGACGGACGTCGCGTTTTCGCACGCCATTCTGGCGTGCTGCTCAATTTTCCGGTGCCGCGGCCGCTATCCGCTGGATTTGCCTTGCAGATTGGCGAGCCGGAAGGCCGGGCTGCCGTAATGCACGTAATCCGCCCAGTCGACCGTGGGGATCGCTTCGAGGCGGCGACGCGCGGTGAGCACGGCGTCCCCGAGCCGGTCGCCGGTCAGCAGCGACCCATACAGGGACTGCGAGAACGCGAACGCCGAGTCGTCGCCGACCGGCCAGTGCGTGCCGAGAAAATTCGCGACTCCGCCCGTCAGGAAGGCTTCGGCAATGCCCGTCATCGTGCGGCGCAGGCCGAACTGACGCGCCGGCGACGCGCTCACCCTGGTGCGTTTGCGCACGCGCGCTGCTTCGCACGCATTGCAGAAGACGAGCGCAGGCAGGTTGCCGAGGCTCGCGAGATCGGCGCCGCGCAGCACCTCCTTGCCGGCGCAGAGCAGGCCACCCTGTTCGGGCTCGCCTGCGTCGAAGAAAGCGTGGCCGGCGAAGTGCAGCACGTCGAACGCGCCGGTGCCGAGTGCGGCAACGATGCGCGTCCGGGTCGCATCGCGTCCGCTGAGCACATCGAGCGTGACGGACCTGCGGCCGAGCAGCTGTCTCAGTGCTTCGCCTTCGGCTGCCGCGCCCGACAGGTCGCCGGTCGGATCGACGATCAGCAGCACGCGCAACGGATCCGATGCGTCGTGGTCGTCACGCCAGCGTGCCACGGAGAGCGCGTCGCTCGTGTAACGACGACTGAGGCCCGCGCCCAGCGCGGGATGCGTGGCGCCGACGCGCAGCACTTCCCAGGGCACGCGCGACGCCTCGCGGTCATGCACGATCACCAGCGGCCGTGCCAGCATCGTCTCGAGGCCCTGGCGTACCGTCGTCGGCAGCAACGTGCGTGCGAGCGCGGTGCCGATGCGTGCGAGGTCGCGCGTCGTCGCCATGCCGGCCTCGAGCGGCTCGATGTGGTGCAGCAGGTCTGCACGGTCCAGCGTGACGGCACCGCTCAGCACCGCCGCCTTCGCGCCGGCCGTGAGCAGCGACGAACGGCATTCGTACGCGCCGCGTCCGGCAGCCGTCATTGATACCAGCAGATAGGCGGGATCTCCCGCCACCACGTTACGCGCGGACGGCGTCGTGCGAGCGGGCCTCTGCCGCGGCGCGGTCGCGGCTGCGTCGACCTCGTCAATCAGCAGGGCAAGGCCCGTGTCCTGCACCCTGGCCGCAACCTCCCGGGCAGCGCGCACGAGCGCGGCGTACTTGCGTGAATCGATTTCGCAGATCGAGATACGGCGCACGACCTCCTCCGGGTCGGCGTGCTCTACGCCGGCGACGAATCCGCGCAGCTGCTGCTCGAGCGCCATCGGCACGGGCACGCCGGATCCGGCACCGAAGAGCACGGTCGCGAAGTCCCTCGACCTGCGTGCGGGCGAGGGTGCGGACGATGTTCTCGGCGACGAACGCCGGTGCCTCGGCGCCGATCCGCAAAATCGCCGAGGCCCGCGCACAGCACGAACTCGGCGAGCAGCCGGCTGCGCGCCACCGGCAGCATGAAGACCTGCCCGAGTTGCGCCGCGAACATGCGCCGCAGCGTGAGCTCGCGAATCGCGCCGCCGAGTTCGGCGTCGATGGCCGCGGCGGGGCCGGATGGATCGACGTTGTGGAAGACGCCCAGCACCAGCGCGCGTGCATTGGCCTCGGTGATGCTGCCATGGACGAGCCGGATCTCGAGCGTGCGTCGGGGCCGCGCCGGGGCGGGTTGTGTCGCGGCACCTCGTACAGCGAACGCGCGCTCGAGCACGGCGGGATGCACCGTGCCGTGAAACTCGGGGGAAACGACCGGCTCGAGCAGCCGGCGTCGCGCATCGGGCGAAAGGTGTTGCCACTTCACCTTGTGCGGCGCCACGCGACGCAACACTGTTTCGCTCACCTGCCGAATCACGGGCACGCGAATGCGCGAGGCCGTCGCTGCCAGCCGTTGCGTCGAGCCGGTGCGCAGCAGGTCCACCACCGCCGCAATGACGCGCCCGTTGTTCGGCAGGCCACCGTGCTTCTCATCAACGTACCAGGCGGGTTCCCGGGCGAACGGCCAGTGCGAAGCGGCACCGTGCCGTCGCCCTGCGGCGTCAGGCCAATTCAACTCACCGCCGCTCGCCGACAGCGCAGTGACGGTGTCCTGCCGCGCCCCCGCGATCATCAGGCAGCGATCGTCCGCTGCCCGGCCAGCGTGCGCGCTCGCGCCGTGCGGCCAGCAACCGCTGCGGGTCGGGTCGCAACGGGTCGTCGGGCCAGGACGTTGCCTCGAACATGTCCGGGCCACCGGCAGAGTCCGGGTCGGGCAGCAGCTCGTGCAGGGCCGGCAGCGTGCGAAATACGATCCGCGCAAGGTCCTCGGCTGAGTGACGCCGGTCGAGTGCCGCGAGCTTGCGCACCGTCGGATAGACGCCGCGCAGGGCGAGCACCGGCGCAAACGAGCCGTGATTCGGAGCGCCCAGCTGCACGATGCGCGTGATGCGTTCGCTGCGCTGACGGCCGAGCGCCAGGCGCGCGACCGCGCCTCCCAGGCTGTGACCGACCAGCATGACCGGCGCGCGCCGTCGGCCTCGGCCGCGATGGCTGGTTGGAGCGCGTCGGCGACGCGCTCACGCTGGCGCGCCAGTCGTACTGGATGCAGCTGCGCATCGAACCCGGCGATCCGCAGCGACAGTTTCAGCTTCCAGCGTGTTGGCGGCGCATCGCGCCGAGCGCGACCAGCCGCGAGGCGGCCGGCAAGGCTTTCAGGCGGAGTGAGGTGCCCCTGCTGACCTCGATCAGGTCGACCCACAGCACGTCGTCGAGCAGCAGTCCGCGCAGGCCGAGACGGCACACCACGCCCGGCAGCACGTACGCGCGGCAACGGCGACGACGCGTTGCGGCAGACCGACGCGCGAGCGCACTCAGTTGGCGGTAGCCCCTGTCGCCGAAGAGCGCCGTGAGCTCGGCGCGGCGCTCGCCCGCGGCGAGCAGGCGCTCGACCTCCTCGTCGTGGAGTCGATGCACCGGCAGCGCAGGAGGATCACCTCGGGCGACGTCGCCCCTGTCGCTTTCGTGCGCGCGTCAGTGCACGGGTGGCGGAGCGGTATCCGGCGCGCGCACCTCGACAACCACGTCAATCCGGCCCGCCTGCTGGAACTGCAGCGTCAGCGGAAAGCGCTCGCCGGCGACGAGCGGCCGTGGCAGGTTCATCAGCATGAGTGTGCGTGCCCTGCGGCACGAGCGCGACCGGCTTGCGTGCCGGAACGTCGACGCCTGCGGTCGGGCGCATCGGGCCATGCCTCCGCCTCCGTCACGACGTGGATCTGCGTCATCGCGGCGCGCGGCGTTGCGGCACCGACCAGCCGATCGGCCTGTGATCCGCCGACCAGCGTGAGGTAAACCGCAGCGACGGCCATCCCGGGTGGCGTCGCACGCGCCCACGCGTCGCTTGCGGTCACGGCCGGCGTCGCAGGCTCGGCTGCGTGGGTCGTCGTGGCTGGACCCAGGAGTGCAAGGGCAAGCAAGGCGAAGGTCGCTCGGGTCTTCATTTTTTCGTGCCGTCCTTCATCGTACTGCGGATTGTCGCGACGATGCCGTCGATGGCCGGAGTGCGGGTGGTCGACTTGCGCCAGACCGCACCGATCGCGCGACCCGGCGCAGGTTTCGCAAACGGCTTCACGCGCAGGCCGCGCGCCGTGCCCACGGGCGTTTCGGCCGCGAGCTCCGGGCAGCAGCGTGATGCCGTGGCCGGCCCGACCATCTTGGCGCAAAGTCTGCCGGGACTCTCGTCGCCCGGTAATCCTGCTCCTCGCTTACCCGGACCCGGCCAGAGACCTCCAGCGCCTGGTCGCGCAGGCAGTGGCCGTCCTCGAGCAGCAGCAGCGTCTCGCCACGCAGATCTTCCACCTTCACGCGTCTCGCGTTTAGCGAGAGCGCATGCGAGGCGGGCACGGCGAGTACGAAGGGCTCTGCGCTGGTGGCGCACCCTCGAGGCCGTCCATCGCCACGGGCAGCGCGAGCACCGACGTCGATCTCGCCCGCGCGCAAGCGCTCAGCAGTGGTTCGGTCTGGTATTCGTACAGCATGAGTTTGAGCCGCGGCGGCTCGCGTCGCAGCCGGCCGACGATACTGCGGCAGCAGGTACGGGCCGACGGTGGGAATCAGGGCCAGCTTGGAGCGGCCCGGCCAGCGGATCCCGGTCGGTGACCTTCGCCAGTTTGACGATCGCATCGGCTTCCTGCAGCAACAGTGCGCGCCCGCTGCACGATCTTCACGCCGGTCGCGGTGAGGCGCGACGCCTGGGCTGGCGCTTCGACCAGCGGCACGCCCAGGCACTCCTCGAGCTTGCGGATCTGTGCCGAGAGGGTCGGCTGGCTGACGAAGCAACGCTCCGCCGCCTTGCCGAAGTGGCGCTCGTCGGCCAATGTGTGCCACCTGGCAGGTAGCGGAGGGTACGCAGGTTCATGCGGAAAATAATAGCTGCAGCCTATCGGCCGGTGCAAAGCAATCAGGCCGGCTGCATCGCCCATACTTGCGCCATGGGTCCCCGCTCCCCGGAGGCTTTCGGTCGGCGTCGTGGTCGGCGCCGTGCAGCGACGACTGGCCGCACCGCCGCTGCGCGCCTTCAATCACTGATTTCCCCAAAGGCATGGTCGAGGTGAGGGCGAAGAGCTGCCGTCACGCCATCCGGGCGAGGTGTGCGCGAAGAGTCCACGATCGAGATCCGGAAGTTCGCGTGGGGCTCGGAATTCGACGCAGTATTTTCCGGATTCGGCAGCGGCGGCAAGGTGGCCCGTTATTACTCGCATCCAATTTGTACGATCGATGGGCTTGCCGATCAATCCGGGCGATTTGCCGTGCTGAGCACAGCGAGTAACGCGGAAAGTCGATTTCGACGCCGCCCTCGAACCTCGTCTCGCCGCGCGTCAAGCCCTGTCGTGCGCTGGGGCTGCGCAGGCAGCTCGTCCGCGGCTAGGGAAGCTCTGCAATAGGTCCGCTGTCAGACGACGCGGCTGCCGCGATGGCCGTGCCCCGCGCGAGATCTTCGACGTCGCCGCCATCTCATCTTGGTAAAACGCTGGCGTGCCTTCGCGTGCCGCCGACGCAACCTGCGGCGTCGCCGATCCCGTGCGGACTGGCGCCAGCAGGGGATTGCCGTCTACTTGGGCACCAGCACGTCTGATGGCGGCGCTGCCGAGTCCGCCCGCGCGCAGTGCGTCGGCCAGCGCCTGTGAGTCGACGAGCGCACCCCGCGCG
>JADIYJ010000002.1 GCA_016705325.1 Pseudomonadota bacterium
GACGTGGCGTTCGTCGACGTGACGAATCTTACCGAAGTGTCGCAGGCCCTGGCCGTGCCGACGAGCCTGCTCTGGTTCGAAACGCCGTCGAATCCCCTGCTGCGCGTGGCGGACATCGCCGCGCTCGCCGAACTCGCGCACGACCGGGGCACGCTGGTCGGCGTCGACAACACGTTCGCAAGTCCCGTGCTGCAGCAACCTCTCGCGCTCGGCGCCGACGTCGTCATGCACAGCACCACGAAATACCTGGGCGGTCACAGTGACGTGCTCGGCGGCATCGTCGTCACGCGCGATGCTGGCGCCGAGTGCGCGGCCTTACGCGCGTACCAGGCGACGGCGGGCGGCGTGCCCTCCCCCTTCGATTGCTGGCTGGTCTTGCGCAGCTTGCCGACGCTGCCGCTGCGCGTGCGGGCCCAGGCAGCGAACGCGCTGGCGGTCGCTCGCTTCCTCCATGCGGACAGGCGCGTCGAGAAAGTGCATTACGCCGGTCTGCCGGATCACCCGGGACACGAGATCGCGTTGCGGCAGATGAAGGATGGCTTCGGCGGCGTGCTCTCGGCCGAGGTGCCTGGCGGACGCGATCGTGCGTTTGCTGTAGCCGCGAGAACGCGGCTGTTCACCCGGGCAACGAGTCTCGGCGGGGTAGAGAGCCTCATCGAACATCGGCAGTCGATCGAGGGTCCGCACAGCCGGACGCCGCCGGGGCTGTTGCGGCTGTCGATCGGGCTCGAGCACGTCGACGACCTGATCGCGGATCTCGATCAGGCGCTGGACGCCTGATCGCGTCGAGCAATTTCCCTGATTAGCGACGAGCAAGATGGAGAGACCCTCAGGGATTTCGAGGGCACGCCGTGAATACGTCCCTGTAGGCTCGCGCGCGACGTCCATGTCGCGCGACGGCCCTCGGAATCCCTGAGGATCTCCCCATCTCGCGCTGACTGCGCTGAAAGTTCGACTCGTTCGACGCGCCCAGACGGGCGCTGTTGGGCGCGCGACCACTGGTCGCGTGCCAGGCCGCACGCACGCGTGCGTTGGCAACAGCCAATCGCGTCAGCCGAGAGCGCAGCCAATGGAGGCGTGATCGTTTCGGACTTGCGGGTCGGAGGACCGTCCCGCGCCATGGACGGCGCGGGCTTGTGCCCTTTAGGGTACGCGCCTACAGGGATGTATTTACGGCGTGTCCTCGGACCCGCAAGTTCGAGAACGAGCCCACGCCGACGAATTGACTGTGCAATTCCATCGACGCGAACGAGCACCCGCTCAAGGCTTCGCGACCGGGCGGCCCTTTTCGATCCAGGCGGGCATGTCGCCCTCGAGATGCGACAGCCGCGTGTAGCCATTCGCCGCCAGCACATCCGCCGCAATCCCCGCGCGCCGACCGGACTTGCAATACAGCACCACGTCCTTGTCCTTCGGCACTTGCGCGAGTCGGGACGCCAGCTGGTCGTACGGTACGTTGACCGCGCCTGGCACATGACCTTCCGCGTATTCCTGCGGTGTGCGCACGTCGAGCACGAGCAGGTGATCTGGATGGCTGGACTGGTGTTCGAGCAGCGCTTCCTGGCTCATGGGCGCAACCGCTACCGCAGCGGTAGCCGGTGCGGACGCCGTCGTCGTCACGGCAGGTTCGCCCGCTGTCGCGACCGCCGCGAAGGCAACCGACGTTGCGCCGGCCAGTAACAGTGCAGCCAGGGCATGCCTGGACTGGAACAATCGAGACGGGTCGTTCCTGGTCATGAGGGGATCCTCAGCTTTGAGTTGAATCGCAAGCTTGCACGCAACGAATCGGTCTGACCCGGTGGATGCTCAGAAGTTGCGGCCGGGGCCACGCCACAGGCTCATGTGTCAGCAGCGGTAACATACGCATCCGCTTCGATTTCGACGAGCATGGCCGGATCGACCAATGCGCTGACTTCCACCATGGCGGAGGCCGGGCGGACGTTGCCGAGCACCTCGCCGTGCGCACGCCCGATCGCTTCCCACTGCGCCATGTCGCGTACGTAGATGCGGGTCGGGGCGGTCACGACGCAGTCTTCATTTCTATAGATTCCCTCGATAGCGGTCCGCGAATAGCCTTGATTACTTGGAATTCGCACCGTATTGTTAATCGTCATTTTACTCATAGGCAGCCGATGACGACCCCTCCGGACCGCATACCGCTGAACGCCCTGCGCGTCTTCGAGGCCGTGGCGGCGCACCTGAGCTTCACCGCAGCAGCCAGGGAACTCGGCGTCACCACGGCGGCGGTCAGCGCCCAGATCAAGGCGCTCGAAGCCGACATCGGCGTGCCCCTGTTCCGTCGTCACACGCGCGCCGTGGCCCTCACCCAGGAAGGAGCCGAGCTGCTGCCAGGCGTCCGTCGCGGGCTCGAAGAGCTGCGCCGCTCGGTCGAACGCATCCGCCGCGAGCGCGTCGGCGGCATGCTCAATCTCAGCGTGCCGAACGAATTCCTGCAGCGCTGGCTGCTGCCGCGCCTCGGCGAGTTTACGCGCCGGCATCCCGAGATCGAAGTTCGATTCGGGCCGCCGCGAGCTGCCGGCCTCGACTTCGATCGCGACGATTTTCACGCCGCCATCGTCTACGGTCCCGGCCAGTGGACCGGCCTCAAGGCCGAGCGCCTGCTCGACGAATACGTGTTCCCGGTCTGCAGCCCCGTACTGCTCGCCAGGTTCGGTCCGATCGAGACGGTCGCAGATTTTGCGCGCTACCCCCTGATCCACAGCCGCACGGAGCCGTGGCAGGACTGGCTGCGCCGGGTCGGCGGCGACACGACGCGAGCCGACTCCAGCCCGCCGATGGAAGATTCCGCGGCGTCCCTCGTCGCCGTCGAACAGGGCAAGGGCGTTGCACTGGCCCGCTGGTCGCTGGTGGCGGCCGACATTGCCGCCGGCCGCCTGGTACGTCCGATGCTCCCCAGCGTATTGCAGCGAAATGCCTGGTTCCTGGTAGCGCCTCCAGCGAATTTTTCGTTGCCAAAGGTCGTACGATTCCGGGCCTGGCTGTTGGATTGCTGCCGCGAATTCTCCCCACCCGTGGGCGAGACCCTGGGCATCGAATAGGCGTCGCGTCGGCGTCTGCCCCCCTTGGCGGGCAGCGCAGGTTGGCGTAGCGTGAGGTCAAACCCGGCCAACGTCGGGAGGGGGATTTCACGCCATGGCAGGCCTGCCCAAGCCGCAACCGCCCCGCCGCCGCTTCCACGCCATCAGCATCGTCGCGGGTCCCAACCCCTGCGCCCAGGTCAAGGCGCTGGTGGACACCCGCCTCCTGACGCTCGAGGCACCGCGACTGCCGCTCGTCGGCTGCACCAATCCTGGCGGCTGTCGGTGCAAGTTCCAGCACCATGAAGACCGCCGCTCAGGCCCGCGGCGCTCGGGAAGCCGTGCGCCGATGCGAGACGACTGGTCGATGGATGGCAATCGACGCCGCTCGCCCGGCCGGCGCAACGTCGACCTCGCCGCCAAGTGATCTGCGGCTACCGCAGGCGCAGCGTGACCTGCAGCGGTCGATGGTCTGAGCCGACGTAAGCACCGATTTCATGCCCGGTGACGCAACTGCGCCGCGGCACCAGCACGTGATCGATTGGCAACGCGAGCGGCCAGAATCCCGCCTGCCACGTCGGCCGCCACGCCTCGCCGGCGAGGGCGTCCTGCAATCCTGACTCGGACACGAGCCGTGCGAACGCCGGTGCGTACGGCGTGAGGTTGAGGTCTCCCAGCAGGATCGTCGCCTCGGGCTGAGTGAGCGCGAGTGCCGCCGCCTGCTGCAGCGCCCGGTCACGCGCGGCCTGCAGTTCCGGCGTCACCGGCCAGCGTGTGTGCAGCGCAATCACCTGCAGCTTGCGACCGTGCACGTCGACGTTCGCAACCAGCGACGGCGTGCCGTCTCCGGCGAAGTCCATGGACTGCACGTCATCGATGGGCCACCGACTGAGCAGTGCCATGCCGTACGGGTCCTCGCGCGGTATCAACTTGCGGTGCGGGTAGGTTCGCGCGAGCAGCTCGAGCGCCGACGCCCACTGCGGCGTGATTTCCTGCAGGGCGATGATGTCGGCGTCGCTGTGGCTCAGCCAGCTGACCAGCGTTGCATGATCGATGTTCGCAAGCCATGCGTTCGCGGTCACCACGCGCAGTGGGTCATCGCTGCAAGTCGGCGCGGTCGGTTCGTGCGCGAAGGCGTGGCCGCTCATCAGGATCCCGGGCAGCCATTGCAGCACGACCGTGGCGCAGGCCACGACCATCATCCAGGGCCGGCGCAGGACCAGCGACGCGAGCAGCAACGCCAGCGCGGCCACGCCCACCTGCCAGCGGAAATGCGCAAACATCTCGAACGGCCAGCCGAGCGGCGCGAGCAATGCCGCGAACGAGGCAGCGGCCGTCCCGATGAGTGCGATGCTCACCGCACGCGACCAGACTGAGTTGGACAGGCGCATGCTTACAACAGCAGCAACGCCACGACGAGACCGGACAGCGGGACCAGGACGGTCATGCGGAACATGGGCCAGTAGGCCGACTTGTGCGTCTCGCGGCAAACACCGCGGATCGTCGTTACAACGTACCCGTTGTGGGGCAGCGAGTCGAGCCCGCCGGAGGCGATCGCAATCACGCGATGCAAAGCATTCGCATCCACGCCCAGGCCGAGGTAGTGCGGCGCCAGCATCGGCAGCGCGATCGCCTGGCCGCCGGACGCAGGCCCCGTCAGCCCCGCGATGAGCGTGACCGCGATCGTGCCGAAGCCGACCACGGCGGCCGTATTTGCGATCGCGATCAGCGCGCCGAGCGTGCCGTTCGACACCGCGTGCGGCAGGTTGATGAAGTACTTGCGGTTGACGACCAACACCGTCAGCACGCCGGCGAGCAGCGTGAACGTGACCGAACCGAAGCCGATGGCGCCCGGGATGAAGCGTCGTGGCAGGCCGGGCCACAGATCGCGGCCGTGAAGGCGATAGTCGACAGCTTGATGGGTGCGGGCGACCCGGCGCGCGCCGGGCCGTAGCGATTCAGAGCGCTGCGGCGCGCAGCCGTTGCCCACCGTAGAGAACTTCAAGGCGACGCACGCCCTTCATGCGCCGTGCAGACCTTCGCACCTCGCCCATCAGTCGCAACAACAGTCCGACGTCGTCGTTCATGCCGCCCGTGCAGTAGTCCTCGCTCATGCCGAGGTGCAGCACGGTAACGTGCTCGAGGTCGGCCCGGTTGTAGACGGCCACGCCGACCGGGCGGGCGGTCAGCGTCTCCACGGCGAACAGGCACTGGACGTCGGGCAGGTTGCCCACACGCACGCGCAGCCCTTCGCCATCGTCCACGATTTCGGGTGGGCCGTACCTGTCGATGACGTCGACGATGCCGCGTGCGAAGCGATCCTGGCAGCCATTGAAGAACAGGATCCGCTCAAGCGCGTGACGCTTGTGGCGAGGGAGCCGCGACGTGAATTCGATTCCCTGCATGCGGGTTCCACGGCCGCGTGCACGGCCTCGGACGGAGGTGCGGCTGATCATGCTCGCGAGCCCGCCTTATGTCGAGTGGTGGGACGCCAAAGTGTTGCTGCAACGCCACATAAGCACTCTGGACCCGGGTTGGTGAGTCGCGGGTATTTTTTTGAATTACTTCATGTTTTTGACATTCTGGGGTGGAGAGTCGGGGCCGCTTGGCGTGCAATGGCGGCACAATGCCCCGCAAACCCTTGCCCGTCCCGAACGCGGCCGATCTGGCCGTTCAGGCCACGCCCGTTGCGGGCGCGATGCTGGTGGACGTGGTCGTGCTGACGGCCGATCCGGAACTGTTTCAATCCGCGCGTGAAGCGGTGGGCGAACAGAATCCGGTCTGGCGTGCGCGCTCGGCCGACGAGGCGGCCGATCTGCTGATCAACGGGCGCTGCGGCGTGCTGGTCATCGACATGGCCGCGGCCTCGACCCGCGCCGACACGCTCATCGAGCAGATCATCGAGCAGTTCCCTGACGTCGTCGTCTGCGTCGCCGGCTCGCGCGCCGACGAACCACTGCTGGCCCCGTTGATCAGTGCCGGCCTGGTCTACCGGTTCATGCACAAACCCACGTCGGCGCGGCGGGCGGGCATGTTCCTGCAGGCTGCGATCCGCCGGCACGTCGAGCGCCGCGAGGGGCGCGAAGCCAGCGACCCGCTGCTGCCGCTGCTGCGCGGTCTGCGCCGCCCGACCGCTGGCATGCCCCGCGGGTACCTTGTCCTGATCGGCCTGGTGGCGCTCGCGCTGGTCGTCCCGCTCTTCGTCGGCGGCGAGCCGGATGCGCCTGAGGCGACGGCAGTTGTCGCGACGTCGGTGACGCCTGCAGCGGCGCCTGCCGCAGCGGGTCGCGCCGATCCCGTCCTGTCGCGAGCCCGGGCAGCGTTGCACGCGGGCCGGCTCGAGGCTCCCGAAGGCCGCAATGCGCTCGACCTGTTCCAGGCCGTGCTGCTGGCGCAGCCCGAGCAACGCGAGGCGCAGGCCTCGCTCGCCAGGACAGTCGACCTGCTGCTGCAACGCGCGCAGCAGGAATTCGATGCTGGCAACAAGCCAGAAGCCGAACGGCTGCTGCAGCGTGTGCTCGCAGTCGTTCCCGATGCCGAGCAGGCCCGGACACTGGCACACCGCATCAGTCCGCCGGACACGCCATCGCGCCAGTTGTCGCGAGAGCAGCGCGCAGAGGTGGAAGCGCGCCTGACCGGGAATACGAGCGACTCCCCGGCAGCGCCCACGCACGCGCGGACCCTCGAGGAAATCCAGACTGAACTCGCCGCACTGCCGGGACCTGTCACGAAACTGTCCGGTACGTCCGGTGGCTCGACGGCCGCCGCACCGAAGATACCGGCACCGGTCGTGCGTCCCGATCCGCTCGCGCCGCGCTTCGTCAACCCGATGCCGGCGCTTGCGCCTGCAGCGCGCAGTTACGCGCGCGAGCCGGTCAACGCACCGCCGACCGCAGGAGTGACCGGCCCGACGGCGCGGTACGAACCCGCCGAGCCTGCGTTCGAATCGGCCAGTCTCAGCGCCCGCTGAGGTGCGTGAGATCGACCCGCTGCGCTGGCGTTGCCACCTCCGCCCGCGCTCCTCGCTCGCGCAGCGCATCACACAGCCCGGTCGCGCCCTCCGCTTCGCCGTGCACCAGGTACGTGTGTGGCTTGCCCCCGACCCCCGCGTGCCAGCGCAGCAGGTCTTCCTGATCGCCGTGGGCCGAGAACCCACCGAGCGTGTGGATACGCGCGTTCACCTTGAACCGCTCACCATGGATGCGCACGTGCTCGCGGCCATCGACGATCGCGCGTCCGAGCGTTCCCACCGCCTGGAAGCCCGTGAAAATCACGTCGCACTCCCGCTGCGTGATGTTGTGCTTGAGGTGATGCACGATGCGCCCGCCGCTGCACATCCCGCTCCCTGCGATGATGATCGCGCCACCCCGCAGCAGGTTGATCGCCATTGATTCTTCGGCAGAGCGACAGAGCTTGAGGTTCGGCAGCGCCGGCATGCGGCCGGCATTGCGGCGCGCGGCCCGCGCTTCCGCGTCGTGCAACTCGGGATGCTTCCAGTAGATCTCGGACGCCTCGATCGCCATCGGGCTGTCCAGGAACACATGCCAGTCACCGACGCGCCACTGGTCGAAGTGACTGGCGAGCTCGTACAGGACTTCCTGGCTGCGCCCCACCGCGAACGCGGGGACGAGTACGTTGCCGCCGCCGGCCCGCGCTGCCCGCAGGATCTCGCCGAATTCACGCAGCGTATCGCTGCGCTCGCGATGCCGGCGATTGCCGTAGGTACTCTCCATGACCACGACGTCAGCCGCGCCGTTGCCTTCGGGGTCGCGCAGGATCGGCGAGTCGTACTGCCCGACGTCGCCGCTGAAGACGATGCGCGAGCGAGCGCCATCCTCCTCAAGCTGCAGCCAGACACTGGCGGAGCCGAGGATGTGGCCGGCGTCGCGGAAAGTCAGCGTCACGCCGGGCAGAACCTCGGTCGCGCGCCCGTACCCCACCGGTTTGAACTGCTGGATCGTCTCGTCCGCGTCCACTCGCGTGAACAACGGGTCGGGAAAGCCGCGCGCGTGTCGATTGCCGTGTTCGGCCTGTCTGCGGCGGTAGCGATCCGCCTCGCGCTCGGCCATGAAGGCGCTGTCCGCGAGCAGGATGCGCGCGAGCTCGCGGCAGGCCGGGGTCGCGTAGATCGGTCCGCGGAACCCGCGCTTGCGCAGCAGCGGCAGCCGCCCGCCGTGATCGATGTGCGCGTGGCTCAACACCACCGCGTCGATCGCCGCGGCATCGAACGGAAAGGGCTGGCGATTGCGGACGTCGGGACGCTCGCCGCCCTGGATCAGCCCGCAGTCGAGCAGCAACGTGCGGCCGCGAACGGTGAGGATGTGGCAGGAGCCGGTTACCTCACCGGCGGCGCCGTAGAACTGCAGCTGCATCGCGCGAATCGCCTCAGGCGATTCGCTGCCCGACGGCCGCTTCGCCTTCCTGATGAATCGGAACGGTTGTCGCCTGCCCGTCCCGCAGCAGCTTGACGCAGGCCTTGACCACCCTGGCATCGTACCGGCGACCAGCCTGCGACTGAAGCTCATCCAGGCACGCCGTCAAGGTCAAGGCCAGTCGGTGCGGTCGGGGCGAAAGCATCGCTTCGACGGCATCGGCAACAGCGACGATGCGGGCCTCGAGCAGGATCTCCTCGCCTTTCAGCCCGCGCGGGTAGCCCGACCCGTCGAGACGCTCGTGGTGCTGGCGCACGACTTCCGCGACCGGCCAGAGGAACTCGACGGCACGCAGGACTTCGAAGCCGCGCTCGGCGTGCGTCTTCACGAGTTCGAATTCCGAGGCGGACAGCACGCCGGGCCGCCACAACAGGTCGCGTGGAATCTGCAGCATGCCGACGTCGATCAGCTGACCCATCACGCGCAGGCCGCGCACGGTGTGACCCGGCATCCCGAGCGCAGTGCCGATGCCGGCCGCGTAGTCGCCGACCCGGCGCGCGCGCCCGGTCTTGCACGCGTCCTGTGTCTCGGCGAGCTGCGCCAGCGCCTCGATCGCGCCGAACATCACCCGCTCCATGTGATCCATCGCGGTGACGACCTCCGCGTCCGAGCGGCGACGGCGCAGCAGCCTGGTCGCTGCGTCCGCAATGTGCTCGACGTGCCGGCGGTCGTCGTCGTCGTACGGCTGGGCCGCGTCCGCGACCAGCAGCACGCCCGCGAGACGGCCGCCGTCGAGCATCGGCATCACCAGCTGACGCTGCAGCTGCGCCGGCAATCCCGCCGCCCGCAGCGCGGCAGTGCCTTCCGCCGCGTCACGAATTACCGGCCGCTGCGAGGCCGCGCATTCGCCCAATGCCGTTGCGGGCGGCGGTGGCCCGCGCCAGTGCGTCAGCGCCGTCAGCGGCTCAGTCGCTTCGGAGCCGCGGCGTGCGGCCAGCTCGAGCGATGTCGCGTCGCCGGCCGGCAGGAAGAAATAACCCTGCGCGCTGCGCGTCAGGTCCCGCGCCAGCAACAGCGTGCGGTCGAGAATCTCGGCTTCCGTCAACTCGTGCGAACGCTGCACGAGTTCGAGCAGGCGGCGCACGCGCAGGTGATCCCGCTCATTGCGCGCCGCGGCACGCTTCGAGACTGCGACGTCCCGCGCGGTCATTACGCGGAAGCCGGTCTGCTCGTCGATTGCGGCGAGCGCGATTTCGACCTCGATCGCCTGTCCGTCCGGTCGTCGCCAACGCACCTCCTGGCGCAGAGACCCGGTGACGGTGCGCCCGATGCTGCGCACGGTCGAATCGGCTGCGGGTTCAACCTCGAGCGACTGCAGCGTAACCGTGCCGAGACGTTCGCGGTCCGTGTTGAGCAGCACGAGCAGCGCACGGTTGCCGTAACGCAGGCGGCCCTCGCCGTCGACGACGCCGCATGGCTCAGGCGCCGCTTCCAGTGCGTCGGCGAGCGCGGCGAGTTCCTGCTCGCGTGCGAGCGTTGTCAGTTCGGAACTGACGTCCCGCGCGGTAAGCAACCAGCTCGCGCGGCCGGCATAGCTGGTGGCGACGCGCCGCAGTTCGAGTCTTGCCTCGCTGCCGTCCGGACGTTGCCAGTGCAGTATCGACTCGTGCGTCGAATCGTCACCGAACACGGCGCCCGGCAGCAGCTCGCTCAGCGGCTTGCCACGCAGGGCCGCGGCTTCCTGCCCGACCAGTGCCGCGGCCGAATCGGTGGCCACGTGCACGAGCTTCGATTCGACGTCGACAATCCACGTTGGCGTGGGTTGCGCCGCGAAGGCACGATCGGCGTCGTTGACGGCCGACTGCAGGCGCGCACGCGCCGTCTGCAATTCGTTGACCCGCGCCTCGAGCAGCGCGACCTTGCCGACCTCGACGCGCGATTCTTCCGCGGCGCCGCGCGCCTGCGACTCGGCCTCGACAGCCTGGCGTTGCGCGGTCTCCAGCTCGCGGATCCGCAGTTGCAGCTCGCGGATGCGTACCGATTCCGCGGCGGCGAATTCGGCACGGGCGCGTGCCTCGTATTCGGCGCGTTCGCGGGCGACGCGTTCAGCCACGGTCAACTGCTTGTTCGCCGCTTCGGCGTCGCGAAGATGCTTTTCCAGGTCGCCGAGCCGTCTGCGGTCCTGTTCGCGACGGTCGAGCAGTTCCGGCACCAGCCTGGGCATGCGCATCGTGCCGGAGCCAGTCGGCGCCGCATCGAAGGTCGCGGCGAGTTCCTCCAGTGTCGAACCCCGCGGGAAGAATCTCTGCGCCCCGACCTCGGCGGCGAAGGCCTCGTATTTCGGGCCTTCAACCCGGAATGAATGCAGCAGCACGGGCAGGTGCACGAACGCCGGGTCCTCACGGAGCCGGCGGCACAGCGCAAAGCCGTCAAGCCGCGGCAGCATGACGTCGCTCACGAGCGCGTCGGGATTCTGGTTACGGACGACGTCGAGCGCCTCGATGCCGGTCTTCGCCTTGAGCACGCGGTGGCCGTGCGACTGCATCACGCCTCGACGGCGGCGAGATCCTGGTCGCGTTCGTAGGCAAGCAGCACGGTCTTCATGGACGGGCTTCAACTCCATCACGCGGTGGCGGCACACCCCGGGCAACGGCCCGGCGCCGGTCGCACCTTCGCTGCCGGCAGTATGCTCCCCGCCCGTGCGGGGCACTAATGCGCGGCTTCGCCGTTGACATGCGTCACAAACGCCGCCCGGGACGGCTCCGGCGGTACACTCGTCCGTACATGACGGGATTCCAGGAGAACTCGATGATCCGGCGCATGGCGTTCGTAGGGGCAGGTGCCCTGGTCCTGCTGGCAGGCTGTGCCACGCATTGGGACGTCGACAGCTTCGAGGCTCCCGCGGGTAACGTGGCCGCCAGGCACACGTACTTCTGGCAGGGCGGTGATTTCGGCACGCCAGGCACCCACGACCCAGCGGTGGTCGCGTCGGCCTCCGCGCAGCTGCGGGGTGCCGTGACCGCAGAACTGAACCGCAAGGGTTTCAAGGAAGTCGACACGGCAGCGGCGGCCGACATGATCGTGAGCTTCCAGGTCGCTGGCTCGCAGAGGTTTGTGCTTTCGGACGAGCGGCGCATTGGTGCGCCTTCCGCCACCACGGTGCTCAGGCCAAGCGAGATTCAACCGCCGCCGGCGTCGACGGTGCCGCGCGAACGGCGGATTCGCGAGGGATCGGTCCTGGTGTTCATCGACGACCGCGCGTCGGGCCAGCTGATCTGGCGAGGCATGGTCACCGCGGAGACACGCAGCGGCTCGACCGAACAGGGCGTGCACCAGCTCACGCAGATGGCGCACGAGATCGCGAGGGAAGTGCCGGCCCGCACCGGGCGCGCAGAAATAGGCCGGCTCAGCGCCGCATCACGAGCACCGCACCGGCCAGCAGCAGCGCGGCGCCGAGCAGCCGCGTCGGCGTCACTGCAATCTGCGGGTAACCCAGGATGCCGAACTGGTCGACCACCAGCGCGACCATCAGCTGCCCGGCAATCACCAGAGCCACCATGGTCATGCCGCCGAGGCGTGGACCGAGGATCGTGACCGAGGCGACGTAGACGGCACCGAGCAGGCCCCCCATCCACGCCCACGCCGGGACCTGCCCGAAGCTGCCGGTCGTCGCACGTGAACCTGCGATGGCCGCGAACCCGACCAGTGCGAGCAGGCCAATCGCGAAATTTACGGCCGATGCCCAGAGTGGCGAACCGATCACGCGGGCCAGCGTCGCGTTCATGCCGACCTGCACCGTCAGCGCCCCGCCGACGAGCATCGCCAGCAGGTGCGGCCAGTAGTTCGCCATCATCGTTCGAAACTCCTCGAGCGCGGAATCAGGCCGCGCCTTGCAGCGAAGCATCGCGCCGCGGCCAACCCTGCCACGAGTGCGCCGATGCCGAGCAGCAACGCTGCAAATTTCACCCAGCCACCGATGACGGGCACCAGGCCGACGAGCCACAACCCGAGCACCGCAAGCAGCAGCGCAAACAGCTTCCAGCCCGTCGTCACGACGGTGCCGCTGCGCATGAAGCCAAGCAGCCTCTGGCCGACGAACATCGCGGCGGTGACCCAGCCGAGGAACAGCAGCAGCAGGTACAGCATGAGGACGATCAACGCCAGCGGGATGCCGATGATCGTGACCAGCAGCAGGACAACCAGCACCGGCAGGCACACGAGGATCACGAAACCGAGCCCGAGACTGCGCAGTGGTTCCTGTCCAATCCACTGCGCCGCGCGAGCGGAGTACGCCGGGAAGGCGAGCATGAACAGCGTGCCGGTAACGAACACGCCCAGCATCCACAGCAACGATCCGACCCCGTGCGCGACGGTGCGAACGTCCCGCGCGGTCTCGTGCCCATCGATAAAGTGGCCAACGTCCGTCTCGTGGAACTCGATGCCACCCGCGATCCGCGCGCCTTCGGGCAGCGCAGGTTCACGCGCGCTGTGAACGACGAGCCTGCCGTCGATACGCGTGTTGGGACCGATTTCGACCTCTTCGGCGCGGACTTCGGCATCTCCCTGCACGACGCCGTCGATGTGCACGCTGGCGCCCGATGCCTGCAGGTACTCCTGCGCGTTGCCCTCGAACCGGATGCGGCCGCCGGTCAGTGACAAGCCGCCGGCGATCGTCGTGGCCGGGCCGAGCGCGACATCGCCGCCAGCCACCCGCGCGTTCCCGGCGACTATTGCATCCACCTGCACCTCGCCACCCGCGACGTACAGATCGTCGCCGACGCTGCCGCCGATCGAGACGTCGCCGCCCGCGGCGATCAGGTCGCCTTTCACTTCGCCCGCCGTGGTGACGTGCCCGCCCGCCAGCATCGCGTCGCCCGCGACCGGGTCGGTGAGATTGAGCGAGCCGCCCGCGCCGAAGTAGTCCGAGCCGAACTGCTTCGAAACGGAGTCTTCGCCCTGGCGCTCGATGCTGCAGCCTGCGATGAACAGGACCAGGGCGAACACGCCCAGAGTCCGTGCGACCGGTGTCATAGCGGTACTCCTCGACCCCCGACGCCCTGCCGGACAGGGACGCGCGGGATTTTGCAGGCCATCACCGAGCAGTCTAGGGCAAGCCCGCAGACACGAATATGTCCTGGGACTCCGCTCGTCCCACCGTACCCACGCTTCAACTCACGTGCCGGACGCACAAGAAAAAGCCGCGACTCGCTGAGCGAATCGCGGCTTTGCCGACGCATGGCCTTGCTTGACAGCCCGCAGATGTCCCCCGGTCGGACGTGCCATGTCGTCTGTCGCCCGGTCTCCCCCAGCTTGCGACTGCCTGGCGTTTTACGTGGTTTGCAGGGTGGTGTCACCTTGCGGCGCAAAAGCGACGGTACCCCAATCAACGGCCGAGTTAATGTGTCTTTTTTCTGCAACAGCAGGCGCTCAGGACTTCAACGCGGACCCTTCCGTCATGTAGCCGACGAATCTGGGCACGCGCCGCAGGTAATAGTGTTCGGCATCCCGCAGATGCAGGCCTGATCCTGCGACCAGCGGCACCGTCTCCCCGGATGAGATGACAACCGCCGCCGAGGCGGTTCTGGATCGGGTTGAGTCGATGCTGCCAACGGGCCACCCGCGCATCGGGCGACAGGCCGTGCTCAAGGAACAGGAACTGTCCGCCGGGTTTGAGCACGCGATGAATTTCGCCGAGCGCATGCACCACGTCGGGAATCGAGCAGAGCGTCAACGTGCAGACAACGCTATCGAAGCTGTCCCCCGCGAACGGCAGGTGCTCCGCATTCAGGTGATGGAAGTCCACGGCAACGCGGGACGTGGCGATCCGCGGCAACGAGAAGCGGTCGAGGTCGGTGTCCGGGTCGATGGCTTCGATGCGGCTCACGCCCGGCGGATAGTGCGGCAGGTTACGGCCTGTGCCGAAGCCGA
The DNA here is from genome assembly GCA_016705325.1 of Pseudomonadota bacterium. Classification (GTDB taxonomy): domain Bacteria; phylum Pseudomonadota; class Gammaproteobacteria; order Steroidobacterales; family Steroidobacteraceae; genus RPQJ01. Next base: position 14,339 of record JADIYJ010000002.1, read on the forward strand.
TCTCGAGGATGCGACCCGACGCCCGTGCCAGCGTGCGACGCCGCGGCTTGTCGAAGACCCTGCTTCCCATGGCCAGGTCGAGCAGGTACGGGAAGACGCAGTGATGGTAGAGACACATGCTTGCGAGACGCCGACCACGCGGACGGCCGGCGCCGCGCGGGCGGTTCGCCGGCCCCCGCGGGCGCGGGGGGGGCCGCGCCTCGCCCGGGGGGGGGCCCCGGGGCCCGGGCGGGCCCCCGGCCGCCCGGCCGCCCGGGGGGGGGGCGCCCGGGGGCCCCTATGCATCGAATTCATGCGATCACCGGCTCGTTCATTGCCATTCAAGTTGTAAACTGAACTATATTAATTCAATACGTTGCAATTCAATACTGCAATTTGATCATTAATTTTTTACAATGAAGGAGGTTTTCCGCACTCGGTACCTGCGTGCCATTGGCTCGCCGCTGGGGTAGATTGCGCGCCCTTACGTGCCCCCCGCCAGGGCAGGATCCAGAGAGCAATCATGGGACGCATTTTCGAAGTCAGAAAGCACACGATGTTCGCGCGCTGGAACCGCATGGCGAAGCAGTTCAGCCGCATCGGCAAGGACATCACCATCGCGGTGAAGAAAGGCGGCTCCGACCCGAACGCGAACCCTGCGCTGCGCCGCGCGATCCAGAACTCGCGCGCGGTGAACATGCCGAAGGACAAGGTCGAGGCGGCAATCAAGCGCGCCTCCGGCCGCGACGCGGCGAATTTCGAAGAGGTCATCCACGAGGGCTACGCGCCGCACGGGGTTGCCGTGCTGGTCGAATGCGCAACCGACAACCCCGCGCACCGTCGCTGCGATCCGCAACGCGTTCAACAAGAATGGCGGCAACTTCGCCTCGACAGGCAGCGTCGCCGTTCCAGTTCCGTCGCATGGGCGTGTTCCGGTTGAATCCCGAAGGCATCGACCAGGACGATCTCGAGTTTCACCTCATCGACCACGGTCTCGAGGAATTCGGCGAGAGCACTGGCGGTGAAGGCGAGCCGCAGCTCGTCGCGCGATGCCTGTTCGAAGATCTCGGCACGTTGCAGAAGGCGCTCGAGGAGCGCGGCATCACCCCGATCTCGGCCGAGCACGAATACATCTGCACGACACCGACCGAACTCGGCGAAGCCGAAGCGACCGAGGTGCTCGAGCTGATCGACAAGCTCGAGCAGGAAGACGACGTGCAGAACGTGTTCCACACGCTCGCTTGACCTCCGCCGCCGCGTCAGCCGAGCGACTTCAAAGCATCTGCAACGGTCAGCGCGCCGGAAATGCGGCCAGCAGGCGCGATCTGCAGTCACCAGTGGGGCGCCGAGGATCTTCGCCAGCGCAGCGGGCAACCGGCATCGTATGCCGACAGTCAGGCGTCGTCACCGCGAACACGCGCTCGCCCGGCAGGTAGTGCTCCCCGCCCGACGAACGCCGCTTCCGCTGCAGCCATACCCCCCCCCCTGGGACACGCCCAGACTCCCGTCGCGCCGGTAGCCGGTGAGAACGCTGCGTAGTTCCGACCGCCACAGCACTGGTGCGTGCCAGTCGGGATCCAGTTGCCTGGGCGATGCGCATCCGCCGTCTGCTCGCCGTTGAT
>JADIYJ010000003.1 GCA_016705325.1 Pseudomonadota bacterium
ATGGCCGGCGGCCACTCCCGTCGCCGCGGGCCGCACCAACGAGTTGCTGCTGGAGCAGGCGCGGTGCGGCCGGCGCGTAGTACGGCTGAAAGGCGGCGACGCCGTTTATCTTCGGCCGCGCGGCTAGAGACGAATTCCTCGAGCGGCATGGCATCCTTTCGAGTCATGCCGAGCATCACGGCAACATCGCCCTGTGGCGTCTACGTCGCCGAATCGCTCACGCATCGTGAGCACGCGCAGTCCGTGCGGTTCGTGACGGCGCACAGCCTCGACTCGATGGGCGGCCCCGACTGGGCCACGCTGGCAAAGGAGCGGCAGACGCCAAGCGCTGTACATGGAGTGGCGGGGCTCGGCACCATTCGCGACCAGCTTCGTACAGCGCACGGACGCGCGCCTTCGACGCCAGTAGCCATTGGCGAAAAACAGTTTCGCGCTCGAACTGAGCGCGTGGTGCTCGCGACCCTCGCCGAACTCGAGGATGCCGGACGCGCTGCCGCCGTGCAGTCGCCTGCCCTGGTCATCGTGGGCGGTGACCGCCTGGCCGAAAACTGCACTGGTTCGGCTCGGCACCTGTTTATTGGCGCGCGTTACGGGCGGCGTCGAGGCTCGGCCGGCCGCGTCCGGTCACTGGGCTTGCCAGCTCCGCTCCGCAAACACCGAGCCGGGCGTCGGGATAGCGGTAGTTGCCGAACGCAAATGGCCCGGTCTTTGCATACGCACGGTCGAGCGCATTGTTCACGCGCAACGTCCGCTGACCAGCGCGCTAGCGTCGAAATTCCAGCGCGCCCGGAGATTCAGCAGTTCGTGGCCGGTGTGGCGATGGGCATTGGCGGCGTCGACGAAGTAGTCGCCCACCGCTTTGAGCCATCCGGCTTTGCTGGCCACCGCGGGCAATGGCGGACTCGAGCGCGGCACGCACAGGTCGCGCGGCGCTGTGGCGCTCACGTCGTTGCCTGCTGTGATTGTCTCGCCGCCCCCTCGATAGCGCGGGAAAACTCGTAGCGATGCCTGGCGTGCGTGCCAGCGACGGTTGCGGAGAGCGCGTCCAGCGCCTGCCACGTCAGCGTGTACTCCACGCCCGCCCGGCGAGGGGCGACCCTGGCTAACGTAAAGCCGTTCGAATCGCGGAGGATGACGTTGTCCTTGCGCATGTCGAACCCGGCGATTCGCCGCGCCAGCTTCCGCGCGCGAACTTCAGGCCGATTTCACAAGCGTCCACCGCCGGAATCCAGGTCGGCGACCGACTGATGCGCTGCAACCGGTAGAGCTCGGTCATCTCCGGCCGGACGGAACCCGCGCGATGCGTTGATGCAGCATCAGGCCTGTATGCGTCCCAGCGCAGGCTGAGCTTGGGCCGCGTTGGTGGAAAGAATCGCTGCGATCGGCAGGCCTGCTGTACAGGCAACCCGCGGGCAGGCACGGCACGCCGTCTTCGTCCGTGTTGCCGGCGAGCATGTGGTTGTCGTAGTCGTAGTTGACGTACTCAACGCGCAAGCCTGCACCGGCGTGCAGGGAGGGCGTCAATGCATAGTCGAGCTGCGCGTAGCCGCCGGCCACGTTGGACGTGACGCTGTAGTCGTAATGCAGGCCGGCTGGACGGATCGCATTGGCGGCCGGGCTGCCGCCGGTCGTGGGCCCATCCTGGTCTTCGACCAGGAACGAGTCCGCCCACTCGAGGTCGAGTCCTGTGATGAGCGAGAGGCGGTCGCCGAGGTCCCAGTCGAAGCTCGTCATCACGCCCGCGCTCTCCTGGCCGTTGCGTTCGACGGGCTGGCCGAGGAGAAAGTGCTGCAGGAAATCCATGCGCGATGTGCGGAAGTACGGCCGCAGTTCGAGCCGGCCGGGCAGGGCTGCCTGTGGCTGCACCAGTCCGGTGATGCGCACGGCACTGGCGTTGCGATAGGCCTCGGGGTTCAGGTTCTGTTCGCGCAAGTCCGGGTCGCGGTAGGCATTTTCACCGAGGATGAATCCGGCCGTCTGCTGCTCGAGCTTCGTCGCCGCGAGGTCGAACCGCGAGGGAATGCTGCCTTCCACGCCGGTCGTGAGCGTGGCGTTGAGCTTGCCCTCGTCGAAACCGGACTGGTCACGCCAGCCGCCGTCGTGTGTATACAGCGCCTTGAGGCCGAGACCAGTGATCTCGCCCCGGTGCGAAGCGACCAGGCTGCCGCGCGCGTACTGGTCCGGGCCGAGTCCGAGTCCCAGTTGCCAGGGTGCCAGTTGCAGTGGCGCGTCCTGCAGCACGTTGATCGTGCCGTGCACGGAATTCGAGCCGTACAGCGCCGATCCGGTGCCGCGCAGGATCTCGATCGCGTCCGCCTGCTCGGTGTTGATCTCGAGCATCTCGTTGACGTTGCAGAAGCCCACGGGACGGATCGGCACGCCGTTTTCAAGAACAGGAACGCGCCGCACGAGCCGGCGCCGGTCAGCACCGGTGAGCGGATCGCGGTGAGGCTTTCCTGTCCGCTGCCACGCTGCACCATCACGCCGGGCACGCGGTTGAGCGCCTCCGAACTGTGCGTGGCGCCGAGCAGATCGATGGCGTCGCGGTCGATGCGACCGATGCTGAGGGGTGTCGCCAGCACGGCCACCGGCTGCCGTTGCGCGGTCACGAGGATCGCCTCGAGCGGCGGCGAGGCTTCCCGCGCAGCTGTGGCTGCGGTGATGCCCGCGCCAGCGACGAGGCACGCCAGGCCGCGTGCCGTTCGGAAGTTCAGCAAAGTCATGGGGGTGGGATTCAGCAGTGGCGCGGGATGCAGTGTCGCCGGTCATTATCACCGACCCGGCGCGGGAGTGGAGTCGACGTTTGCTACCATCGCCGCACCTTCTGGAGCTGGCAATGCGAATCCCATTCGTCACCCGCCGCTTGCGCACCCATCGACTGCAATCTCCGACCCGTCCGGCGTGGACGCGGAGTGCGCTGCTGGCGTGCGTCGGCATCGCCGGCATGGCTCACGGCCTGCCCGCGCAGGCGGCTGCAGCGGAGAACAGCGTACAAGGCGCGCCGGTGCAGGCTGCATCCGAAGCCGCGCGTCCCCGCATCGGGCTGGTGTTGAGCGGTGGCGGTGCCCGCGGCGCAGCTCACGTTGGCGTGATCCGCATGCTCGAGGAAATGCACATCCCGATCGACGCAATCGCTGGCACCAGCATGGGCGCGGTCGTGGGCGGGCTCTATGCCGCAGGCCTGAGCGGCGACGAAATCGAGCGCGTATTCCACGATCTCGACTGGCAGGAAATGATCCGGGACCGCGCGCCACGTCGCGAGCGTGCCTATCGCCGCAAGCAGGACGACCGCAACATCCTCGCCAAGGGTGCGCTCGGCGTGAACACGAGTGCCGGCGTCGTGCTGCCGCTCGGCCTCGTGCAGGGCCACAAGATCACGCAGGTGCTGCGTGATTCCACGGTCCGTGTCGCCGACGTGCAGGACTTCGACCAGCTGCCGACCCGTTTCCGCGCGCTCGCGACCGATCTCGAAACGGGCGAGCCCGTCGTCATGGGACAGGGCGACCTGGTGACGGTCCTGCGCGCGAGCATGTCGGCCCCGGGCGTCCTTGCGCCCGTCGAGATGAATGGCCGGCTGCTGGTGGATGGCGGCCTCGTCGACAACCTGCCCGTCGAACTCGCGCAGGGCATGGGTGTCGACCGGCTCATCGTCGTCGACGTGAGCTTTCCGCTGGCGAAGCGGGCTGGGCTGGGCTCGGCGTTCGACATCACGAACCAGATGGTCGGCATCATGGTCCGGCGGGGCACGCTTGAGTCCAAGCGGCACCTGCAGCCGGGCGACGTGCTGATCGAGCCCGACCTGGGCCCGATGACCGCGATCGATTTCGGCCGCATGCCGCAGGTGATGGAGCAGGGGAGGATCGCGGCTCATGCGCAGGCCTCGGCACTCGCGGCGCTTGCCATGCCGCCTGCTGACTACGAGCGCTATGTTGCGCAGCGGGCACGCACGACGGAGCCCGTCGTGCAGGTCGCGTTCGTGCGACCGGGCACTCAGTCGCAGGACGAAGCGCGCCGGGTCGAGGCGGTTTTCGGCGACCTGGCCGGCCAGCCCCTCGACCGGCCGGAGTTGCAGGCACGCCTCGCCTCGCAGTACCGCCTCGACGATTTCGAATCCGTCGACTATCGCATCGTCCGCAACGAGGCGAGCGAGCGCGGACTGGAGATCGACCTGCGCCGCAAGTCCTGGGGCCCGACCTTCCTGCGGCTCGGGGTGGGCGTGGAAAACGATTTTGAAGGCGGCGCCACGGCGAATGCAGCGGCGCAGCTGCGCATGACGCGCCTCAATACGCTCGATGCCGAATGGATCATCGACGGCCAGATCGGCGAGGAGCCGACGCTGCGGACCGAGTTCTACCAGCCGCTGTCGCTGCGGCGGCCCTATTTCATCGCACCCGCGTTCCGTTACGAGCAGGCCACGCTGCAGATCGTCAGCGACGAGGGACAGCGGCTCGCGCGTTATCGCACTCGCGACACCGAGGTATCGCTGGCCGTGGGTGCGGAGCTGTCGAACTGGGGCGAGGTACGCGTGCGCCTGCGGCGCGGCGATGGCAGCAGCCACGTGCTGGTTGGCGATCCCGGACTGCCGACAGCCGAGTTCGACCTTGGCGGCGCCTTCGTCAACTTCGGTTATGACCGGCTCGACAGCGGCTATTTCCCGAAGCAAGGCCAGGCCTTCCGGGCGAGCTGGCTCGCCGACCGCGAATCGCTCGGCGCCACACGCGATGCCGACATCATTCGGGCATCGTGGCAACTGGCTCGCAGTCGCGGCCGCTACAGCCTGGTGTGGTCGATGGACGGCGGTTCGGCTCTCGACGACCAGGTCGTTTCGCCGCAGGAACTCTTCACGCTCGGCGGCCTGTTCGACATCTCCGGGCTCGCCTCCGACGCCAGGGTGGGCACACAGTACGGGATTGCGCGCGCCATCCTGTACCGCCGTATCAGCCGGGGCGGCACGGGCTTCTTCGAGTTCCCGGCCTACGTCGGCTTCTCCGTGGAAGCAGGCAATGTGTGGGCGACCCGCGATGACGTCGACTTCGGCGACCTCGAAACGGGCGGCAGCCTGTTCCTCGGCGCCGAGAGCCCGTTCGGCCCGGTCTACCTGGCCGCGGGCCTCGCGAGGGGAGGCGAACGGGCCTTCTACCTCTACCTCGGCAAGACGTTCTGAGCGGTTGGGCGGGGCGCGTCCGGAAAGGCTAAAATGCCGGTCTTCCCGGAGAGTGCCCATGGCCATCGCCAATGAACAGAACCTGCGGCAGCCGCTGCCCGCGTCGCGTCCTTACGGACTGCGCGTCCGCGCGCGCCGCAACGACCCGTTCCGTCACCTCGTGGGCGATGACTGGCAGAAGGAGCACTGGTTCGCGAGTCGTGCCGAGCGCGATGCCGCCCTGGCGCAGATGAGTGGCCGGTATGTCTATTTCCGTCCCGGTGACGCTCCCACGCTCGACTTTGAAAAAGTCGATCCCTGAGCAGTAGACCCGTAGAAATCGACCCCTGAGTATCGACCAGAGTCGTCGCGGCTGTTCATTGGCCGCGGTCGCCGGCCCCTTCGCGGTCGGACCAGCCCAGCCAACCCCGCGTCACCCACCGATAGGCAGGTTTGCCCGTGCGCATCCAGATCGCGGCCGGCCAGGAACGGCGCGCGAGGATGGCGCGTTGCCGTGCGGTCAGCCGCTCCGGGCAATAGCTGCGTTTGTGTTTCATCAGGTGCCGCAAGTCGTCGTAAGCCAGGACGCGGAAGCGCCAGCCGCGATAGCGCGGGCGCATCGCGAGCTGAAAATCGACGATGGCCGGCGAGCCATCGGGTGCGACGAGCCAGTTCGGTTCCTTGGCCAGGTCGTTGTGCACCACGCCGGCCGCATGCAGACGCCGGACCAGTCGCAGCGCTTCGCGGTAGTACCCGGGATCGCGTGGCTGGATTCGCTGCATCGGTTGGCCGTCGAGCCAGGAGCGCCGCAGGCGGTAGCCGTCCCATTGCAGCAGTCGCGGCAAGCCCGGCACCTGCTGCAGCGCTGCAAGTGCGCGCGCTTCGCGGGCCGCGAGTCGTCGCGCCGCGAGCCGCAGCCACCAGCGCGCATCGCGCGTGTCGCGCTCGATGCAGGCGGAACCCGCGCGGGAACCCTGCGCCGGCAGGTCGAGGCGACAGACGGAACCCAGCAGGTCGCGCTTGAGCACGGTGCGCGACGTGGGCCCGCTCACGGCAGCCGCCACCAGGGGGCGAAAGCTCCCGCGTGCTGCAGTCCGTGCGCCGCCTGCATCAGCGCGAGGGCCAGCAGCAGGCTGCCGGCGTCGAGCACGGCTTTCCACACCACGCGCGGCTGGATCTGCAGCAACTCCGGCACCGAATAGCGTGACCCGTCCGGAAGCAGCGCCGGAACCTGCTCGCGGTAGCGACGCGCCGCTGCGCCATGCGTGCTCTCGAGCAGCGCGTCCTCGGCCCGCATGGCACCGACGTGCAGCAGGGCGGCGATGCCCGTCAGCGCCAGCAGCAGCACGACGCTGCGCGTGACGAGTCCGAGTCCGAACATGCCGACCAACGACAGCAGGTAGAGCGGGTGCCGGCAGGCGGCGTACGGCCCGACCTGGACCAGTGTCGCGTCCTTGCGACCGGCGATGAACAGCGAGGTCCAGAAGCGGCCCAGGGCCGCGAGGGCGACCAGCACGAATCCAAGGAACCCCACCAGGCCGCTCGCGAAACCCGTAAACACAGGGCGCTCGGTCACGGCAACCAGGACGATGCAGACGATCACGGCCGATGCCATGAGGCGCACCCGCGGTGTGCTGCGGGAGTTGTTCACGGGGTCGGGCTGCACGGTGTCATGCAGGCATTCTAGCCGCCGGTTAAAGTACGCGGATGAACTGGCTCGGTCTCTATTTCAGCTCGCTGCTGGCGGCGCTGCTCGCGATCCTGCCGATCGTGAACCCGTTCGGCGCCGTGCCGCTGGTCATGTCCGCTTCCGGGCACCTGCCCGAGCAGGAGCGCCTGCGCCAGATTCGCCGCGCCTGCGTCTACACCTTTTTCCTGATGTCGGGCTTCCTCGTCGCGGGTGGCCTGATCATGAATTTCTTCGGCATCTCGCTGCCCGGCATGCGTATCGCCGGCGGTCTGATCGTCGCGTTCCTGGGCTTCCAGATGCTGTTTCCGAACCCGATTTCGGACAAGGAAGCGATGACCAAGGCGGCCGGCGAGAGTTACGACATCGCTTTCACACCGCTCGCCATGCCGGGCCTGAGTGGCCCTGGCACGTTCGCCGTCGTGATGAGTCTCTCGTCGCAGGCCGCGGCCAGGAAAGGCTACCTGAGCATCGTCGATTTCATGGGCGTTCTCACCGCGATCCTGCTGACGGCGCTGCTCAGCTGGTTCGTGCTCCGCGGTGCCGAACGCGTCAATCGGCTGCTCGGCGCCACGGGCATGGTCGCGCTGACGCGCTTGACCGGTTTCCTGATGATCTCGATCGGTGTGCAGTTCCTGATCCACGGCACGACCATGATCCTGCACGATCCCGCATTCTGGTCGGGCCTGGCCGAAGCGTTGCGTGCCGGCAAGGAGGGCTGACAATGTTTGCAACCCGCAAGAAGAAGCTCGACCTGCCGACGACCGACGAAGCGCTGCCTGGCCGCTCGCAGCCGCTGTCAGTGCCGGCGCGCCACTTCGTGAACGGCAATCGGCTCGAAGCACCGTTCCCTGCGGGCATGCAGCTCGCGCTGTTCGGGCTCGGCTGCTTCTGGGGCGCCGAGCGCAGGTTCTGGACGACACCCGGTGTCCACAGCACGCAGGTCGGCTACACGGGTGGCATTACCCCGAACCCCACGTACGAGGAAGTCTGCACCGGCTGCACCGGGCACAACGAAGTGGTGCGCGTGGTGTTCGACCCGCGGGAAATTTCCTACGAAGAACTGTTGCGCGTGTTCTGGGAATCGCACGACCCGACGCAGGGCATGCGCCAGGGCAACGACATCGGTACCCGGTATCGTTCCGGCATCTACGTCTACGATGACGCGCAGCGCGCGGCCGCGGAGAGCGGCGCGGCGACGTACGGCGCGAAGCTGCAGGCGGCGGGCTATCCCGCGATCACGACCGAGATACTCGCCGTGCCGGAGTTATATTTCGCCGAGGACTACCACCAGCAGTACCTCGCGAAGAATCCGGATGGATACTGCGGCATCGGTGGCTGCGGGATTGCTTTTGGTCCCGATGGATCACCCGCCAGACGTTAAGTCAAGTCGCAAGCGGTCCGATCGTGCGCGCGTTTGACGCCGCCTTGCGGCTGGTGCATCAATAGCTGCAGAACTACAACGACACGCAGGGGCCGCCGCCATGACCCGCGCTGGACATCCGGGTTTCCAGATCACCGCATACCTTCTGGGATCGCTGCTTGCAGCTGGCGTTGCAGACGCAGCCACGGCAGCAAAGATCACCGTCGGCACGCTGGAACTGAACTACTGCAATGCGACCTACGGGGGCTATTGCGGGTCAATCAGGCGCAAGCTCGACCCGACTGGCGCCGTGAGCGGCAGCATCACCATCGGCTTCGAGTACTACCCGCGGCGCGATCAGTCGCTTCCCAGGCTCGGCGTGATCCTGCCGCAGGAAGGTGGCCCGGGCTATTCCTCGACCGGGACACGCGATGCATACATCAACATCTTCAATTCCCTGCGCAACCGTCGCGACATCCTGATCGTCGACAAGCGTGGCACCGGCACCTCGGCTGCCATCGATTGCCCGGGAGTGCAGCAGGGCGATCCGGGCGAACCCGCGGCGATTGCGGCCTGCGGCCAGCAGCTCGGAGCGAAAGCCGCGCTGTACCGTACGGAACTTGCCGTGGCCGACATCGTCGGCGTGATGGATGCGCTGCAGATCTCCAAGGTCGACTTCTACGGCGACAGTTATGGAACCTACGTCGGCCAGACCTTCGCCGCCCGCTTTGGCGGCCGGCTGCGCAGTGTGATCCTCGACAGCGCCTACCCGGTACGCCCCCCGGACATCTGGTTCCCGACCGATTGGGCTCGCGGGCGCGACGGGCTGGATCGTGTATGCGAACGCTCGCCGTCGTGCCAGGCGCTGGGCGGCAAGTCGACGTGGCGAATGCAATCACTCTTGAATTCCCTGCGGCAGCACCCGATCAACGGCACGGCGCCCGACTCCGACGGGATGCCGCTGGCGACGACGGTCGACGTGTCGCAGCTTTTCCTGCTGATGACCAACCTCGGCAACTCACCGGTCAGCTACCGCGATCTCGATGCCGCAGCGCGCGCCTGGCTCGAATCGAACGACGCGCTGCCGCTGCTGCGCCTGTCGGCCGAATACGACACGCCGTTCGTGACCGACGCGGTGGACTTCAGCTACGGGCAATACCAGGACCTTGTATGCCAGGAATATCCGCTGCACTACGACCTTGCGGCGACGCCCGCGCAACGGCGCGTGCAGTACGACAATGCGATCGAGCATGCGCGGCAGAACCGGCCGGATCTCTTTGCGCCGTTCACGCTCGACGAGGCGCTGGATTCGAACGCGAATTTCACGCCGCTGGCGACGTGCCTTGACTGGCCGGCGCCGCTGCCGGCGTATCCGCAAGGCGATTCGCTGCCGGCGAATCCGGTGTTCCCGGCGGTGCCGACACTCGTGCTGTCGGGCGATCTCGACTCGGTGACGTCGGTGGAGGACGCCGGCCAGGTGGCGGAGCTTTTCCCCAACTCAGTGCAGCTGGTGGTGCCGAATCTGACGCACGTCACGGCGTGGTACTACATCGATTCCGGCATCCTGCCGGACGGTGGCGACACCACGCATTGCGTGCAGAACGTGGTGCGGCGATTCGTGTCGCAGCTTTCGACTGGCGACACGAGCTGCATCCCGAAAGTGCGGCCGATCCGCACCGTGGCGCGCTTCGAGCGATCGGTTGCGGCGCTGAAACCCGCCGAGGCGACCAGTGGCAACGCTGCAAATGCGGGCAAGCTGCGGCTCGCCAGCGGTGCGCTCGAGACCGTCGGTGACGTCTTCTCGCGGTTCCTGATTACCTACGGCAGCGGCAGCGGCTTGCGCGGCGGCAAATACACGTACGGGCGCAACGGTTCGAAATACGTATTCCAGTTGAACCGCGTAAAGTGGACGGACGACCTCGAGGTCAGCGGCACGATGCAGTGGTACCTGTCGTCGGGCAACGTCACGGCGAGCGTGACGCTGCGGCAGGGCGGGAAGAACATGGGCAATCTAAGCATCGCGTGGAATGACCTCAAGACCAGCGCGATTGCGACGCTGACCGGGACGATCAGCGGCGATGCCGTACGGGCAAAGCGCATTGCGCCTTGAGGCGGCTCCGGCACGAGGCCGATCGTCGACGTGGTCGGGTTGTCCATGCCGAAGTCGAGCTTGTGCGTGACGCGTCGCCCCGGCTCGAAGCCCAGCTGGCCTCGGAACTGGGTTACTGCCCGTTCAGAGCTCAGCCGTCAGGCGGCGGCGCACCCGGACTCGGATCTTCCACCGGATAGGTCTTGGCAGGTTCGGGCTCGGCCGTGACGGCCGGCGTCGGGCTGACGGCAGGTTCGGCCGGCACGGTCCTGGAGGCCGGAGCATTCGTCGCGCGCGTCAGCGCTGCCGTGAATTCCTGCGCAGCCGGCGGAACGTTCGTGACCCTGCCTTCCAGGATCTGCGATGCGAGCACGCCCGAAATCCCATACGCCGATTCGTTGGCGCCCCGGTCGATCGCAATGACGGTGCCGTCGAGCGCGACGCCGACAAAGAGGCCCGAGTTGCGTGAGTAGGACAGCACCTGCGCGCTGAACGTGGCGTCCGTCGCCGCAGCCGACGAACGGCCGAGCGGTCCGGCGGCGACGCTGGCATCGGCGCCGAGCGTCACTTTGCCGCCTGCGATGCCTTCGACGCTCTCCCGGGACATCAGCACCAGGACGACGTCCGTCGACTGCACGCCGAACTGAAAGCCGAAGTTGACGCCACCGAGGGTCACGAACGTCGGGAGGCTCCACGCGCCATCGGGGTTGCGGACGGCCATGACACCCTTGCCGCCGCGTCCACCGATGGTGAGGGCAGCCTTGACCACGTTCGGTACGACCACGACGCCATAGGCGCGTTCGAGCAGCCAGCCGGGGATGCTCTGTTCGGTAAGGTCGACGAAGGATTCGAAGACCCGCTGCGAATTCTGCAGCCTCTGATCCGTCCTGGAGTCCGCCTGCGCCTGCGTGGGGAGGACCAGGGCGACTGCCAGCAACAGCGACAGGCAGGTGGCGACAATTCTCTTCATGGCGGTTTGGGTCATGTGCAGGGTGATGATTCCCGCGACTTTAACAGAATGCGCCCGTGGAACGCCTGTGCTGGTGGGCGTGGCCGGTCGTGGCGGTTGCTGCACGATTTCCTTCCGCCCGTGACGCCCTGAATTGCGCCAAGCAGAGCATGCGGGTTCTGGTTCTCACAGGCCGGCTCAGCCGCCAACGCGCTTGGTCCGCAGCAGCGTTGCGCCATCGCCAATCACCGCGGAACCAGAGGCGGCCCCGTGAATTCCGCCTCGATGACGACGTGCACCTCGTCACTCACACCCATCGTCGTTCCCGGCGCGGGAATTCCATACGCAATTCCGAATTCCGACCGCTTGAGCGTGGCCTGTGCCGAGAACCCGATGCGCGCATTGGGGTCCATGGGGTGGCCCGCGTAGCCGCCATTGAACGTGGCCTCGAGCACTATCGGTCGTGTCACGCCATGCAGCGTCAGCTCGCCATGGATGCGCACCGTGTTCGCGCCCGTCACGTCAATGTGCCTGGATTCAAATGTCATTTCCGGAAACTGCGCGACGGCCAGCCACGCTGCGCCCTGCAAGACCGCGTTGAAGTCCAGCCTGGCGGGATCCGGAAAGTCCGTCTCCAGCGATTCTGCATCCACGGTCGCGACGACCTTCGACGCAGCCAGGTTCGCCGGATCAAACTGCAGTTTCGCGTCGAAGCGCTTGAAGCGCGCCGTGTAGTTCGAAAAGCCAAGGTGGTTCACGCGAAAAATCAAGCTCGCATGCGCCAGGTCGAGCGCATAGTCGCCCGCGGGAACGTTCGTGGTGGCTGCTGGCAGGACTGGTTCGGGGCTGCCGTGGCGCGGATCCGCCGCCGTAGCCTGGCGTCCAGGCCACGCCACCAGGGCGAGCAATGAGGCGCCCGTGATCAGGAACTTCTTCAGCATGCGATGCTCCTTGCAGCAATCACGCGGCGCCGTTGGCACGCAGGGTTGCGATCGCCGCTGCGTCGTAACCGAGTTCGCGCAGCACGGCCCCGGTGTGCTCACCGAGTTGCGGCGCACGCCGGCTTGGCAGCCGCTCGCCGTCCAGCTTGATCGGGTTGGCGAGCACGCGGTAACCCGCCTGCGCCGGGTGCGGCAGGTCCTGCACCATTCCGATGGTCCGGAGGTACGGATTCTCGAGCGCCTGCGGCAGGTCGTAGACCGGAGCGGCTGGCAGCACGCCTTGCAGTCTTCCAAGCCACTCGGCCGTCGTCGCGGCCGAGAACGCATCGTCGAGCACGTCCGTCAACGCCTCCCGGTGCGCGCGCCTGGCTTCGACCGTCGCGTAATCCGCGTGTGTGAGGAGGTCCGGTCGCTGCAGTGTGCGGACGAGTTCGACCCAGAATTTCTGCGTCATGCACATGATGAAGATCCAGCCGTCGCTCGTGCGCTGCAGTTGCACCGGCACGGTCGAGGGATGCGCGCTGCGCGGCAGGCGCTCGGTGCGGTAGCCGGCGTTCAGGTACCACGCCCCCGGATAGGTGAGCTGGTGCAGAGCGACGTCGAACAGCGAGACGTCGATGTCGTGACCGCGGCCGCCTTTCAGCACGCCGAACAACGACGACAGGATTGCCATCGCCGTCGTGATGCCGGTCATGTAGTCGACGATGGAGAGCCCCATGCGCGCGGGCGGCGAACCCGGCTCGCCGCTCAGGTGCAGGTAACCCGCTTCGGCCTGCATCAGGTAGTCGTACCCGGGCCAGCCCTTGCGCTCGTTGTCACGCCCGTAGGCCGAGAGGTGCGCGCAGAGCACGCGTGGATGGATCGGCCCGAGTGTCGCGTAGTCGAGGCCGAGTTTTTCGGGTTGGTCGCCGCGCAGGTTGTTCAGCACGACGTCCGCCGTGCGCACGAGTTTATGGAATGCCTCGCGCCCTGCTGCGTGCTTCAGGTTCAGCGTCACGCTCTTCTTGTTGAGGTTGAACGCCTGAAAGAACTGGCTGTCGTGCTCGCCGAGGAAGAACGGACCCATCGAGCGCGTCGCGTCGCCACCCTGTTCGCGGTTCTCGATCTTGATGACCTCGGCGCCGAGGTCGGCGAGATACATCGAGCCGAACGGCCCCGCACCGAAGTTCTCGAACGTCAGGACACGAAGTCCGGTGAGGGGCAGTGCTGGCGGCATCGGCGGGGCGTCAGAGATCGAGCGCGAAGTCACGGTCGCAGGCGAGATGGCCCGTCGCGCCGAGCGCTCCGCCTGGTCTAGTTGCGAATGCCGTTGGGGTGTGCAAGCCGCGCCGAGTCTAGCACCGTGGACCCTCGCCTCGCCGTCGATGCGCCGTGCGCGGAGGCGTGGTCGAACAGGTCACCCGGTCCGGCGAAGTTGCAATATGAGTAAGACAATAGGACAAGCGACTTGGCGCAGCACCGTAACGGCCAATGTTGCCCCGTAGCAACAGTGCGCCGGGTGCAGGCTCTGCTAGCATGTGCGTGGCCGTTCCTCCCCGATTCATCAACACGGCCCGCCGCGCCCGAACCCTACCCAAGTTTTCCGCCCCTCGCGGCCATGGCACGCAAAGACATTTCGTTCACGGCAAAGGATGCGGCGCTCCGCGAGGACGTCCACACGCTCGGCGCCCTCGTCGGCGAAGTGTTGCGGGACCAGGGTGGCGATGCCTTCTTCGAGGAGGTGGAGGGTGACCGGCAGGTGGCGATCCGCCGCCGCGACGGCGACCCGGAAGCTGCCGTGCAGCTGGTCGTGCGAGCCGACAGCCGGTCACCGGCGCAGGCCACCGAGCTGATCCGGGCGTTCGGCACGTGGTTCCAGATGGTCAACATGGCCGAGAAGGTGCACCGTGTGCGCCGCCGGCGGCAGTACCTCAACGACAGCAGTACCCACCAGCCCGGCGGCCTCGCCGAATGCTTCCAGAAGCTGCGCGCGATCGGTTACAGCCTGTCGCAGGTGGTCGAACTGCTCGGGCGCCTGAGCATCAAGCCGGTTCTTACGGCCCACCCGACGGAGTCGACGCGCCGCACCCTGCTGCGCCAGCAGCAACGCATCGCGCGCCTGCTCATGACGCGGCTCGATCCGTCGCTGACACCGGTCGAGCGCCGCACGACGCTCGAGCGGGTGCGTGGCGAACTCACGACCGGCTGGCAGACCGCCGACAATTCGCGCGAGAAGCTCACGATCGCGGACGAGCGCGAGCACGTGCTCTTCTTCCTGGTCGAGATCGTCTACGACGTCATTCCGGTCTTCTACGAGGAGATCGAGGAATCGCTGGTGCTCATCTTCGGTGACGAGGCGCGGCAGGCGAAGGTCCCGGAGTTGCTGCATTTCGGCTCGTGGGTCGGCGGCGACATGGACGGGTTGCCGGACGTGCACGCCAAGACCATCCGCGAGAGCTGTGCCCGTCATCACGCACTGATCGTGAATCGCTACTTCCTCGAGGCGCAGCGTCTCGCCGAGAAGCTGAGCCAGAGCGAGCGGCGCACGCCCGACATCCCGCAGACCGTGCGCGACCGGATTGAACACTACAAGTCGGTGGTGCCGGCCGCGCGCGCGAGCGCACCGTCGGGCCACGACGAGATGCCGTACCGCGTGCTGCTCGGCCAGATCGCGGAAAGGCTGCGTGCCACCTACGATCACCGCTCGGGCCAGTACGAGCGCGTCGAGCAGCTGATCGACGACCTGCAGATCATCGCGCACAGCCTCGAGGCCAATCGTGGCCGCCATGCCGGGCTGTTCCTCATCCGCCGGTTCCTGCGCCGGGTGCGGACGTTCGGGTTGCATCTTGCGACACTCGACGTGCGCCAGAACGCCGAAGTGCACCGGCAGATCGTCGGTCGCGCCCTCGCGGAACCGGGCTGGGACACGCGCCCGGCCGCTGAGCGCATCGACCGGCTGCGGGACGCGCTGGCCCGCGACGAATCGCCGCCCGAAGTGCTCGAGGCCGCCGGCAAGCGCGCGCTCTGGGTGTTCGAGGCGATGGACTATTGCCGGCACCGGTACGGCCAGGCCGCGGTCGGCTCGTACGTCGTCAGCATGGCGCGCGACATCGATGACGTGCTCTCCGTGCTGCTGCTCGCCCGTTGGGCGGGCCTCGTCGATGGCAGCAACGGCCAGGTCTCCCTCGACGTCGCGCCCCTGTTCGAATCGGTGGCCGCGCTGGACGCCGCCGGACCGACGCTCACGCGACTGCTCGCCGATCCGATCTATCGCGGCCACCTGGCCGCGCGTGGCAACCGGCAGGTTGTGATGATCGGCTACGCCGACAGCAACAAGGAATCGGGAATCGCCTCGTCGCGTTGGCTGCTGCGCCGGGCGCAGGAGGCCATGCTCGCCGCCTGCGCGGAGGCCGGCGTGCGCCTGCTGGTGTTCCATGGCCGCGGCGGCGGAATCAGCCGCGGCGGCAGCCGGACCGAGGCCGTCGTGAGCAGCCTGCCCAAGGCCGTCGCGGGCGGACAACTGCGCGTTACGGAACAGGGCGAAACGATCAACGACCGCTACGGCCTGCCGCCGATCACGTTGCGCACGTTCGAGCAGGGGCTCAACACTCTCGCCCTGGCCGTCGCGGGCGACCGGCGCGAGACGGTCAAGCCGGGGTGGCAGGGGGCGGTGCAGCTGCTCTCCGACGCGAGCCGGGCGCGATACCGTGGTTTCGTGCACAACGACCCGGGCTTCTTCGAGTTTTTCCAGGCGGTCACGCCCGTCGATGTCATCGAGCGCATGCAGATCGGCTCGCGACCCCTGGTGCGGGGCAGCGGCAGCGGCGTGGACACCATCCGTGCGGTGCCATGGATGTTCGCGTGGTCCCAGAGCCGGCACATGCTGCCCGGCTGGTTCGGCGCCGGCACGGGCCTGGCGGCGGTCATCGACGCCCATGGGGAAGCGCTGGTCGGCGAAATGTACCGGGACTGGCCGTTCTTCGAGGGGCTGGTCGACGACGTCGAGATGCGGCTCGCCCGTGCCGACATGGACATCGCCTGGCATTACGAGCGCCTGTACCCGGGCGACGTCGAGCGGTATTCCACGGCGATCCGGCAGGAGTACGAACTGACGCGCCGCCTCGTCCTGCAGCTCAAGGGCTGCGCCCGGCTGCTCGACGCCGAGCCCACGCTGCAGCGATCGATCTGGCTGCGCAATCCGTACGTCGATCCGATCCACCTGATGCAGGTGCAGTTGTTGCGTCGCTGGCGCGAAGCGGGCTCGCCGAGCGACAAGGGCCGTGCCGCCGACGACCCCAACCGGCGGCTGTTCCCGGCGCTGGTCGCGTCCGTGAACGGCATCGCTCACGGCCTGCAGGGCACGGGCTGACGCCGACTGCAGTTTTCCCTTGTTGACTGCGCAAGGCGTGAGGAATAGCGTCCTTACGTCAGGCGCGACGGTGTCCATCACCGACGCAACTCACGCCAACCAAGGGCAAAGGGAGATCGATTCACATGGCAGCTAAGAAGAAGGCGCGTCGTGCGGCGCCGCGCAAGGTCAGCAGGGCGAAGGCCACCAAGGCTCGGCGCAAAGTCGCAACGCGGGCGAAGGTCGCGAAGGTCAAGCGCAAAGTCGTCAGGAAGCCAAAGGTCGCCCGCAAGGCCGCCAAGAGCCGCAGCACCGCCGCCAGTCGCCGCGTCGCTGCCGTCAAGGCGGCCGCGAGGAAGGCCCCGGCCCGCACGCGTGCAGCCGTCAAGAAAGCCGTCAGCAAGTTGCCGCCGTCCGCAAAGCGCGCCCTGCGCAAAGCCGACCGCAACCTGAAGTCGGCCGAGAAGAGCATCGCCAAGGTCGTGAAGTCGGCGAAGAAGAAGGCTTCGAAGACTGCCGCGCAGGCCGGCTCGATGGTCAATGCCGCCCAGGCGTCGGCCGAGAAGCAGGCGACGTCGATGCTGGATTCGGCCAAGGAAATGGCGGCCAAGGTCAGCGAGACGGTGCAGAGCGCGGTCGGCAACCTGGTGCCAGGCGAAAAGTAGCCCGATTCCCTGAATCCGGCGCTCCCTCCCGCACCCCGGGAGGGGGCTCGCCAGCTCGCGTCGAGCGCTCAGCTCAGGCGCGGAAACCGCATCCGCGACGGCATTGCCGTGACGTAGTCCGGATAGCACGCGAGCGTACGACACCCTTCACCCGGCATCTGCCGGTACTGCTCGTCCCAGGGCAGCACGATTTCGACGTCGGCCGCACCCGACTCAACCAGCTTCGGCAGGATCGGGGGCACGATCCGCGTGCGCTCGGCTTCGAGCATCGCGGCCAGGCCGCCATGACGGCGATGGCTGCTCCACAGGTCCAGGAGCGTGGCGCGGGTCGGCGGCGCCATCTTCATCTCGCCGCTCGCCAGGTGCCTGCGAATGTCGGCTTCGGCGAGCCAGGCGTGGTGGGTGAGTTCACCGCGGTCGACGCTCGCTTCCTGGTCGGCTGGCACCGTGAGTGCGAAAAAGCGCGTATCGAAGCGCCGGCTCTCGAACGCCGGTGTGATCCAGTGCGACCAGTACACGAGGCGCTCGATGTCGAGTACCAGGTCTTCGTCGACGAGCATGCGCGCGAACCCGGTGGCATCCGCTGAGTCTGCCGCGCGGCGTTCCGCAACGCGGGCCCGCCTTTCATCGCCCCAGGGTCCGCCGCCGCGCGGCCTTGCCAGCAGCACGCCCGATTCCTCGAACGTCTCGCGGCAGGCCGCGATCAGCAATCCGCGCGCCACGTCGAGGTCTATCGATGCGGTACTCGCGTCGGCGCTCAGCATGCGCGAGCCGGTGTCGGCGATTGCGGCCTGGTCCGAGCGCGCAGCCAGCTCCGGCGACAGGTCCGACGCTTCCATGCGGCCGCCGGGAAACACCCACAGCCCGCCCATGAACGACAGACCGGGGGCACGCTTGGTCAGGAGTACCTGCAGGCCGGCGTCTTCTTGCCGCAGCAGCAGGACCGTTGCGGCATGAGGAATCGTCGCGGTCACTGTGGAAGTCTCAGGTCAGCTTGACCAGTTGCTTGCCGAAGTTCTTGCCACGCAGCATGCCGATGAACGCTTCCGGTGCGGCAGCCAGGCCGTCCGCGATCGACTCGCGATACTTGATCCTGCCCGTCGCCACGCCCTTGGCGAGTTCGCCCAACGCCTGCGGCCAGAACTCGAGGTGCTCGGACACGATGAAGCCGCGCAGCGAGAGCCGGTTGACCAGCAGGGCGCGAGTGTTGTGGATCGCAATGTCGCCGCCTTCGTAGCCGGCGATGAGGCCGCACAATGCGATGCGGCCGAATGCATTCATGCTCGCCAGCGCGGCATCGAGGCCGACGCCGCCGACGTTTTCGAACAGGCCGTCGATGCCGTTCGGTGCGGCTTCTTTCAGCGCGGCGCTCATCGAGCGGATGTCTTTGTGCTCGCGATAGTCGATACAGGTGTCGAAGCCGAGCTCGTCACGGACGTAGGCGCACTTCTCGGGACCGCCGGCAATGCCCACGGCGCGGCAGCCGCTCATTCTCGCGAGCTGACCCACGACCGAACCCACGGCGCCGCTTGCGGCGGACACCAGCACCGTCTCGCCGGCCTTCGGTTTACAGATCTCGTGCAGGCCGTACCAGGCCGTGACGCCGGGCATGCCGACGGGCCCCAGATACGCCGAGTGCGGAACGTGCTTCGTCTCAACCTGCTTGAGATCGGTGCCGTCCGAGACGCCGTATTCCTGCCAGCCCAGGTGGCCGACGACGGCATCGCCGGGGGCGAACTTCGGATTTTGCGACGCCTCGACGACGCCCGCCGTGCCGCCAATCATCGTGTCGCCGATGACCTGCGGCGCCGAGTACGACTTGGCGTCGTCCATGCGGCCGCGCATGTACGGATCGAGCGACAGGAAGTGGTTGCGCACCAGGACCTGGCCGGGACCGATGCCGGGAACCGGAACACGCTCGAGGCGGAAGTTGTCCGGCGATACGGCGCCGCCCTGCGGGCGGCTGGCAAGGACGATGCGCTGGTAGGTCTGGGTCATGGGTGGCGCTCCTCGTGCGAAGGAGCATCTTCGCACGGGCAGCGAGCTGGTGTCCGGTGTGTGTGGGCGGTTCACGCGGTGAGTATCCAGCATCGGTACGGCCAATCAACCAATGTGGAGCTTTTGTTCTGCGTACTCCAGTTTAGCCAGATCCGACGCGCCCAGCAGGTGCCTGACGGGACCGAGAATCTCGATGAATTTCGCGAAATTTTTTACGTGCCATGCCTCGATCGCATCGTTCAATGCCAAGCGCACAAGGTTCTCGTCCGCATAGCGGGTGGCGTCCCTTTGCGATACCAACTTCGACCAAGCGTGGCCTTCTCCGCGTAGCAGCGGCACGCAATACGCTGCCAGAAGCTTCGCCATGGTCTGCAGCAGAGACCGGACCGACTTCTCATCGCGCACGGCGTAACCCGTGGGCTGGAGGCGAGACGGGACCGAGGCAGCGCGGACGACTTCTCCGAAGTCGAAGTCGGGTCCGTACGTACCATCGCGTCGGTTCAGGCCTAAGAATACCTCGCTTGAACGTTGGCTGTCGTGACCCACGGTCAGTGTGCAAGTTGCCGATTCGAATATGGCCAGATCGAACGCCTTGTCGACCCGCACGAAGCCAAGCGCACCAAGCAGGTCTCCAAGGACGTCCTCTGCAATCTCAGTAAATTCGTTCATGGGTTCGGCAGGTCATAGGCGCCCGTCTCCGCGTTGTATTTCCAACCGCGCGACTCGAGTAACTTGCGTTCGGCATTCAGGAAGCGACCAGGTGAGCCTGGCGTCGTTCCCGCAGGAATCTGCAAGCCCGAAGGCGGCGTACGAGTCGTAGGGCCCTCGCGCGCAGCTCTCGCATCTTGCCGTTTGCCTTTACGGAGCCTCGGTTTGAAGGAGAGCATCCAGTCTCCTGGCTTCCAGTCTCCAGCGACGCCGCGTGTGAGGTTCCCGTCGCGGCCAGCGCGATACAGATTCAGTCCGCCCGGTGCCGCTGTACGAGTCGATTTCGCCGCGCGCCGCAATGCCTTCGCAGGTGCCAGGATCGACTGGCATTGTTTGACGACATCACAAACGGTGAAGCCGACATAGAGAACAGCCGTGGCGTGGTCACCCCGTTTCGCTGCATCAAACGCGTCCATGGCGTTGTGCAGGGGAGAGAGGAACAGTACGTCGACTGTGTTGATCCCGAGATCGATGAAGAGGAGTTCAAGTCTTTCCTGCGCGTGCTCGTCGTCGATTGAGGCTTCTGCCCAGGTCGACGTTGGTACTCCGCCGCGTCCCGTCGCGGGAGCGCCTGCGTAGAGGATGGTGCCGCTGCAAGTGGGCGAGAACGTCCCCGCGCCGCACAATCCCACGCCGTTCTGCGCTGACCAACCGGGCAATGCGGTTGCCGGCGGTGGTGGTAAGCCACCGTGGTTCAGCAGGCCGTAGGCCAGCGAGGTCAGGATCGAGTCGACGATGAATCTGCCGACGTAGATCGAAACGCCGCCGTCAACGAGGTAGCCCGTGGGGTCCGCCGCGTTCAGGGGCCGATTGCCCACGTACGCGTACGGATTCACCGACTGTGAGTCGCCCAGGTCGCCGATCAGCGGGTCGGCCGAGAGAAATCGGCCGAGTGCCGGGTCGTAGACGCGACCGTTCATGTGAACGAGTCCGATGTTGTCGAGCATCTCGTGCCCGGTGAAGCCCTGGCGGGTCGAGTTGGCAATGCCCAGCCAGTCCGGTGCGGTCGCGGCACTCCAGTTACTGCCGCGCCGGGTGCCAAACGTCCCGAAGCTTTCTCTGGCCACGGGCGCGCCCGCCTCGTTCAGCAGCGTGTCGCTGCTGCCGAGGTGGTCCGGCACGACATAGGTCGTGGCGCTCGTGCCATTCGAGTTGCGCGAGATGACGACGGTCGATCCGCCGGGTGTCGGCACGTAATGTCGCCAGTAGGTCAACCCCGTCGAGGTCGTGGATTCCTTCTCAAGCAGGCTGCCGACGTAGTGCGTCGTCTCGGTGCCATTCTGGTAGGTCGCGATCTGGCGCCAGCGTTCGCGATCGGGGCCGTAGGCATGCCGGGACACGTATCCGGGTTTGCGCAATATGGTCGGCAGGT
Organism: Pseudomonadota bacterium; assembly: GCA_016705325.1. Lineage (GTDB taxonomy): Bacteria > Pseudomonadota > Gammaproteobacteria > Steroidobacterales > Steroidobacteraceae > RPQJ01. The sequence continues at coordinate 21,243 of JADIYJ010000003.1, forward strand.
TGAACGAAGCCCAGCTCTGGCCGAGGCCACTGCGCGTTGCAAGATTGCCGTTGCGGTCGTACGTGAAAGTCTCAGTGCCTGCGGCCATCACCGCGTGCGGCCGCGAGGCGTTGCCATAGACGTAGTTGCCGACGTCGGATTTCTGCAGGACGTTGCCTGACGCGTCGTAACTCACGGACAGGTTCATCGAACCGTTCAGCACGGAGCTCGTCACCCGGTCGAGCCCGTCGTACGTGAAGGCTTCGGTCAGGTTCTGATTCAGGTCGCGCCGCTGCAGGAGGTTGCCGGCCGCATCCCACTGGTACGCGAGGTTCTGCCGCATGCTGCCGGCACTGGCGGTGCCCGCCTGCTGCGCCGTCAGGCGCTGCAGCGCCGGGTCGTAGTCCGACGATCGCGCGATGGCATTGCCTGACAGCGACTCCCGCGTCGGCGCATCGAAGTCACTGACCGCGTCGAGCTTCCAGAGCACGCGTGGCGTCACCTGCGTGACGTCGTCGATCTGCAATGGCGCGCCAAAGCCGTACGAGTAGCGCAGCCGGAGTCGACTGCCCGTCTGTCCCGTCGGCACTGGACTGGTCGGGTAGGTCAGCGTGTCGATCTCGCCGATCGCGTTGTACGTGTAGTCGTACTGGTAGCTCTGGTCCGTCTTGATCGTGCGCGTACTGACGCGACCAAGCCCGTCGTAGACTAGCGATTCCGAGTAGCCGGGGCCAGCCTTCGACTGCAATCGCCCGATGTTGCGGGCGGCTGCCGACGAACCCCACGTCCAGCTGCTCGTGCCCTCGGACTCGGTGCGGGACACCCTGCGGCCGAGCGTGTCGTAGGCCGTGCTGAACGATCGCCCTTTCGCGTCGGTCCAGCTGACGCCTTCACCGAGCGAATTGCGCGTGAAGGTCCAGGCTCCAGCGTCCGCGTCCGACCACCGCGTGCGGAACCCGCGCACATCGTAGACGCCGGTCGACACGGCGCCGATGGCATCCTGGATGCGGTTGAGGTGACCGAACGAGTCGTAGTCGTATCGGATCGTGCCGCCGGGCGACGGATCGATCGCGCGACGCAGATTGCCCGCGACGTCCACGATGCGGGATCGCGAGCGGCCGAGTGTGTCCGTGAGTGTCGTGGTCCGGCCGGCGTATGCGAGGCTCGAGACGCGCACGGCCGCGCCGCCCCCGTCGTGATCGCGCTCGCTGAGCGGTCGGCCGAGCGAGTCGAATGTCCGGGTCGTGTGGCCGTTGCGCGCACTCGCGTAGGGTCTCGATTCGCCCACCATGCGTCCCGCGGCGTCGTAGTCGAACGTCTGGCGCAACCAGGTTCCGAGCACGCCGTGGTACTCCGTCAGCCGCGGGCGGTCGTAGCCGTCGAAGTAGGAGTGGTGCTCGCGGATCAACGTGCCGTCGGCCGCGTAGTTGCGGTCGTACACGAGGAAACGAAGTTCGCCGGTGCCCCAGCATCCGGTCGTGCCGCACGACTGGAAAGTCCACGTCCGGCGCGTGCCATCGCTTGCCGTCTCGCCGACCCGGCGTCCGAACGAGTCGTGTGACCAGGTCGTCGACAGTCCGTTCGGATCGGTGACGCGCGCGGGCACGCCGTAGTCGTAGCGCCACTCGTACGTCGTCGTTTCCGCCGCTGCGTTGGTGGCGGACTCGGGCAGCTGGCAGCGGTTGCCATAGTTGAAGCTCGCCGTCCTCGCCGGCATCGCCGTGCCGTCTGGGTTGGAACCCACGGTGCGCACCGAGTTGAGGTTGCCGCAGCCGTCGAAACCGAACGACGTGACGACCTTTGATGCCGGGGTGTTCGGTTCGACCACCTGCTGCGTGATCCGACACCCGACCGGGTCGTTCACGTAGGTCGTCGTTTGCGTCACTGCGAGTTGGCCGGGCGCGGTGCTCGTCGTCGTGCGGTTGCGGGGCACACCCAGGCACCAGTTGCCCGACGTGTCATTCGTGTAGTCGAGACTCAGTGTCGAGCGCCAGGCGCTGTTCAGGTACGGCGAGTAGGGATCCCGATCCCATGTAGTGGTCTGCACCAGTGTGGGATTGCCGTAACCATCGCCGTAGGCGAACGTCGTCGACGCGTCCGTCACCAGCGTGCCGTCCAGGACCCCGCCGAGTTCAAACTGCCTGGCGCTGGTGGACGCGACGAAAGGGAACGAACGCTGCTCTCTGCCAGCCATGCCCATCGCCTGCTGGCCGAGGACGGCCTGCCATTGGCGCACGGGAGTGGTGCCGTTCGCCTGCAACACGTCCCGTTGCACCTGCATTCCCGTGTACGGGAATACCCGCGACACCGAGTCGATGGTGACGAGGCCGGTGCGCGTGTCCTCGATGCGCTGTGCCGCGAAGCCTTGAAAGCCGCGCCCTTGCAGGTGCAGCTGCGCGCCGGAGTATTGCAGCCGGTTGCGGTACGTGCCGCCCGTTCCGTCCGTTGCGCTGAACTCGCTCACCACGTACAGCGGGCCCTGGAAATCGGCCGCCGGGAAGACGGCATCGTACAGGCGAGTGTGGTTGCTGCGGGCGATCGAAACGTAAGCAGGGCTCTGGCGCACGCCGAAGCCGTCGACGAACGCGGTGGCCAGATCGGCCGGTGCAGCCGGACCTGCGTGCAACAGATAGCGCAAGCGGTTGCCGTTGTTGCCGTCGCGGTAGCCGAGATCGGCGAGTCCGTCGCCATCGGCGTCCAGGTTGAACCAGACCGTTGAGGCAGGCGCACTGATGCCCGTGCTGACAGCTGCAGCCGCGCCCTCGCCGGTCGAGCGCACTACGAACCACTGTCGCGTCGCGGCATCGATGTACAACAGGTCGGCACGGCCGTCGCCGTTCCAGTCCGCCGGGAGCGCGGTGTACAGCGAATTGCCCGTCGCGGCCGTCGCGCGCGTCGCGAGTTCGACGAATGCACCCGCGCAGTTCGAGATGAAAACCTGCTGCACCTGCAGGATGTCGGAGCAGCCATCGGCGTTCCAGTCGGCCATCGTGACCATCGATTCCTGTATCAGCAGTTTTTCGGTGCCGACGGTGAATGCGTTGCCGAACCCGTTCGACAACAACGGCGTGGCCCAGAACTTGGGATTGCGGTCCGAGCTGTTGAAGGTCAGTGCAACGATGTCCGCGCGGCCATCGCCGTTGAGGTCCGCGACGCGCAGGTTGTCCCATGGCATCGCCTGCCGCGGGCTTGGTACGGTCCAGATGGATTGCGCGGTCGCGGCGAACTGCACGGCGAGCGAGCTGCCCGCGGGAACGCTGACGTTGCGGCGCACATGGATGGTCGGCGTGAGTCCGCCGCTCTGGGCCACCAGGTCGGCCAGGCCGTCGCCGTCGAGATCTGCTGCGCCGTATTCTCCGGCGGGGACCAGGCCGGTGTTCGCCAGCGTGAAACCCGCGTTCGTGTAGCCGGCCACGTACCAGTACCCGTTCTGTATGGCCAGGAACTGCGTGCGACCGTTGCCGGCGAACGCGCCGGGAATGATGGTGTGTGACGTGGTCGTCACCAGGCCGGTGTCGAGCGGCGCGGCGAAACCCGCGGGGGTTCCGAGCAGGATGCGCCAGCTCAACTTGCCGCTGCCCGCATCGACGGGATACAGCAGGTCCGTGACGCCATCGCCGTTCAGTTCGAGCGGCACGGGCGCCTTCACGGTCGAGGCGGCCGCCCCGGTTTCGAGCATGGCTTGCCAGCCGTTCGCGCCGTTCTGGTAGGTAATCGTGGTGGGTTGCAGGCATGTCGAAACGGCACACTCCTGTACGCTGGTCAGTCGCAGTCGTCCCGAGACCGGGGCGGTTTCGTAGCCAAGCGCGTACGTCTTGATCGGCGTCGCTGCGCCAACGACCTGGATCGCGATCCGGTCGAGCTGGTAGGGATCGCGTACCAGGTTGCCGGCGAGGTAACCCGTGGGAACGTCGCTCGCAGGACGAACGGAGTAGGCGAAGTCGACGCGATAGAACGGTCCCCCGCCCGTTGCGGTCGTCGGGTAGGCAATCGAGGCGATCCGATGGGTGCCGTTCGTGTACGCGCCGGACTGTGCCTCGTTGATATAGGCCAGGTTGATGGCATTGCCAGTGCCGGCGCCGGCGCGGTCGCGGACACGCGACAGCGCCCAGGCACGAATCGTGGTCGACGCGCCGGCGTAGACACGCGAATCGACGCTGCTGCCGTACTCATAGATCAACCCGTTTTTCGTCGTCACCGTGAACGAGGCGGGGCCGTTGCCCGCGACGCCGTTCGCGACGATCCGCGCGAATGTCTCGATCTCGGTGGCATAGACCGCGCCGGCCATCCCGTCCGTACCGCTCACGAGCTTGAGCTGCTGGCCGTCGAGGCAGAAGCGATCGGCGAACGTGTTGCTGACGCTGGCCGCGGCACCATCCTGGGCCCAGGTGCGGTTGCAGCGCACGATCGTCGAAAGCCCTGCGATCGACCAGCCAACGCCGGCCGAACCACTGCCGCTGCGGCTGGCGTAGACCAGCGCGAGGTCGAGACCGACCTCACCGATGCCCGGTGGCGTCCACAGCGGGATGCGATAAGTCGCGGCACCCGAGTGCGCGACGCCGAACTCGGCGGGCGTGCGACCGGCAGCCGACGTTGCCGCGACACCGGCGAGCGCGTCGGCGGCGTAAGTGCCAGGAGTTGCCGCACCTGCCAGCGCGCCGGACGCGCCGGCACCCGACATGCCCGTAATCGAAGCTGCGAACAAGGCGAAACCGATCGAGCGGGCATGCCGTGCCAGCTGCTGCATCCATGCGTCATTCCACATCGCCGTCTCCCTGGTTGGCGGTTCATCGGGTCACAGCGCGGACGTTCGCGCAATGCGACATTGCGGGAAACGCGCATTTGCGGTGGAGAGGTTGAGATTCGTGCGGGCAGTTTTGGCAAATCCGCGCCGCCCGTTACACTGGCGCCATGAACATCCCATCCAACTTCGCGCGTGGCGCGACGCTGCTCGCCCTCGCCGGAACGCTTGCATGGTTCGCGGGCTGTCGTGATGTCGTGCCGTCTGCGTCCGGCCCGCGGGAGGCGACGTCGGCAGCGGCTGCGGCGCGAGGCCCGGGCTACCTGACGCCCGAGGAACGCCCCGACAGCGTCGCGCTGCTCCCGCCACCGCCCGCACCGGGCTCGCCCGAGTTCGCGGCCGACGAGGCCGTCTATCGCAAGTTGAACGCGCTGCAGGACACCATGCGCTGGCAACTGGCGGCCAGCGATGCCAACCTGAAGTTCCCGGTCGCTGCCAATGCGTTCTCGTGTGCGGTCGGCATCGAGGTGACGGCAGCAACCACGCCGCAGCTGTACGAGCTGTTGCAGCGGGTAGTCGTCGACGCGGGACAATCGACCTACAAGGCGAAGGAGAAATACAATCGCGAGCGGCCGTTCGAGATCACCGGCGATCCCATCTGCGTGCCTGCGGACGAGCAACTGCTGCGCGGCAACGCGTCGTACCCGTCAGGGCACGCGTCACTCGGCTACGTCTGGGGCGAAGTGTTCGCCGAATTGCTGCCGGAGCGCGCCGCTGCCGCTCGTGCCCGCGCCTACGAATTCGGCGAGAGTCGCGTGGTCTGCCGCGTACACCACCAGAGTGACGTCGATGCCGGACGCACCGTCGGCCAGGCCGTGTTCGAACGACTGCACCAGGATCCGGAATTCGTCGCCGACATGGCGGCTGCGAAAGTCGAAGCGAAAAGGGCACGCAAGCACGGCCCGCCGGCCGGTCGTGATTGCCCTGCGGAGACGGCCGCATTGCAGGCGACCGATCCGGCGCAACAGCAGCGCCAGTGAGGGCGGAGACGACGATGCAGCAGAGTCGACTGGCCGGATTCATCATCGACTGTAACGTGCCGGACCTCGCAGGCGCCGCGGCGTTCTGGGGCGCGGCCTTGCACATGAACGTCAGGGAACTGCCGGCCGACGAAGGCAGCAAGTACATGCGCCTCGTCGATCCCGACGGCCGCCTGCACATCGAAGTGCAGACGGTCACGCATCCGAGTCGCGTCCACCTGGACATCGAATCGACCGACGTGGAAACAGAGGTGGTGCGACTCGAAGGGCTCGGTGCGAAGCGTGTGGCGCAGGTCCACACGTGGTGGGTCATGGAGGCGCCCACGGGGCAGTGTTTCTGCGTGGTGCGCAAGAGATCGAAACCCTCGGCGCTCGAGCGCTGGCACCACATCGTCGCAACGCGCGACAGCACCGGCCTCGACGACCTGCTGGCTGACGATGCGGTGTTTGAATCCCCGGCCGTGCACACGCCGCAGCAGGGCAGGGTGATCACCCGCAAGTACCTGGCCGCAGCGAGCGTCGTCCTGATGAACGACAGCTTCCACTACGTCGGCGAATGGCACGGTGAGCGCTCCGCGGTGCTCGAGTTCAAGTGCATGCTGGGTGAGATAGAAGTCGATGGCATCGACATGATCGAGTGGAACGCGGACGGGCGGATTTCGCGCTTCAAGGTCATGGTGCGGCCGGTCAAGGCGCTGCAGACGCTGATGCCGCTGATGGCGGCGGAACTCGCGAAGAACTGAACTGAGGACGGCAGATGATCAAGCGACTGGAATCCGGGCCGCGCATGTCGCAGGCCGTCGTGCATGGCAATACCGTTTATCTCGCGGGCCAGGTGGCGGACGATCCGTCCGTGGACGTGGCTGGCCAGACGCGCCAGGTCCTGGCGAACATCGACAAGTTGCTGGTGGCGGCGGGAAGCGACAAGACGCGCATCCTGTCGGTGACGTCTATCTCCCCAAACATCGGACGTTCGCGCAGATGAATTCTGAATGGGATGCCTGGGTGCCGCAGGGCCACACGCCGGCACGCGCCACGGTCGAGGCGAAGCTCGCGACCCCGCAGTACCGGGTCGAGATCCAGGTGATCGCCGCGATCTAGCGGCCCTGCAATCCGGCACGGACCCCGGCGCTGCCTGCGCTTTCGGATTGCCATCCATAACTGATTGATTCACAAGTAATTACAGCGAGTTTCAGCGGGTCAAGCGCAATGCTGCCCCGACGCGGTCGCGAGCGGCTAAACTGCGCGACCCCATGCCGACCGAACCCCACGTTTACGTCGATGCCGACGCCTGTCCCGTGAAGCCCGAGGCCGTGAAGGTCGCCGAGCGGCACGGGTTGGCGGTCACGTTCGTCGCCAATGCCTGGCTGCAGCTGCCCCGAGCACCGCGCGTGCGCATGCAGGTGGTCACCGGTGCGTTCGACGCCGCCGACGACTGGATCGTCGAGCAGGTTGTGGCGGCCGATGTGGTCGTGACGGCGGACATTCCGCTTGCCTCGCGCTGCCTCAAGAAGGGCGCGCGCGTGCTCGGCCCCGCGGGCAAGCCGTTCACCGCGGACAACATCGGCAACGCGCTTGCGACCCGCGAGCTGATGTCCGACCTGCGCGCGTACGGTGTGGGTGGTGGTCCGCCGCCGTTCGGTCCGCGCGATCGTTCCCGTTTTCTCGAGGCGCTGGAGCTCGCCGTGCGCGAGGCGAAGCGTCACCGCGCAGCCAGCAATGCTTTAACCCCGACAACTCCTGCCACGGCGCCCTGATGCTTTCCACGACCAACCTTTCGATCCAGTTCGAAGCCAGGCCGCTGTTCGAGCACGTCACCGTCAAATTCAGCGACGGCAACCGTTACGGGCTGATCGGCGCCAACGGCAGCGGCAAGTCCACGCTGATGAAGATCCTGGGCGGCGAACTGGAGCAGAGCTCCGGCGACGTCGTGCTGCAGACCGGCCTGCGCATGGGCAAGCTCAACCAGAACCAGTTCGCCTACGAAGACGAGCGCGTGCTGGGTGTCGTGATGCAGGGCCACGCCGAAATGTGGGCCGCCATGCGCGAGCGCGACCTGATCTACGCGAACGCGCAAGCGACCGACGAAGACTACATGCGCGCGGCCGAGCTCGAGGGCAAGGTCGCCGAATACGATGGCTACACGGCGGAAGCGCGCGCCGGCGCGATCCTGATCGACGCGGGCATCGACGAATCGAAGCACAACCTGCCGATGCGCGAGATCCCGCCGGGCCTGAAGCTGCGCGTGCTGCTGGCGCAGGCGCTGTTCTCGCGGCCGGACGTGCTGCTGCTCGACGAGCCGACCAACAACCTCGACATCCACTCGATCGGCTGGCTCGAGCGCACGATCAACGCGTACGACGCGACCATGATCATCATCAGCCACGACCGGCACTTCCTGAACCAGGTGTGCACGCACATCGCCGACCTCGATTACCAGCAGCTCAAGATCTACCCGGGCAACTACGACGACTTCATGCTCGCGTCGGTGCAGGCGCGCCAGCGCGTCGAGGCGTCGAACGCCAAGGCCAAGGCGCAGATCTCGGACCTGCAGGAATTCGTGCGCCGCTTCTCGGCCAATGCGTCGAAGGCGCGGCAGGCCACGTCGCGCAAGCGCCAGCTCGAGAAGATCAAGATCGAGGAGATCCGCCCGTCGTCGCGGCAGAACCCGTACATCCGCTTCGAGCAGGCGAAGAAGCTCTACCGTTCGGCGGTGACCGTCGACGGCCTGTCGTTCCGTTACCCGGGCGCCGACAGGGACATCTTCACCAACCTCAAGTTCACGATCGAGGCCGAGCAGCGCGTCGCGATCATCGGTCCGAACGGCATCGGCAAGACCACGCTGATGCGTTGCCTCGCGGGCGACCTGGCTCCGACGAGCGGCACCATCACCTGGGTGGAGAACGCGCAGGTCGGCTACATGCCGCAGGATCCGAGCGCGGAGTTCGAACAGAAGGTGGACCTGCTGACGTGGATGTCCACCTGGACCGGCAAGGCCGACGACGAGCAGATCACGCGCGCGACGCTGGGCCGGCTGCTGTTCTCCGGCGACGAGACCAAGAAGCAGGTAAAAGTGCTGTCGGGCGGCGAGAAGGGCCGCATGATGTACGGCAAGCTCATCCTGACGCGACCCAACGTGATGCTGATGGACGAGCCGACCAACCACATGGACATGGAAACGATCGAGTCGCTGCAGATCGGGTTGGAAAAATACCCGGGCACGCTGATCTTCGTGTCCCACGACCGCGAGTTCGTCGGTGCGCTGGCCAACCGCATGATCGAGCTGAAGCCCGACGGCAGCGTCAACGACTTTACCGGTACCTACGACGAATACCTCGAGGCGCAGGGACTCGAATCCTAGGCGCGGTGGCGGCCCGGTGTGCCCGCAGGTCTGAGTGGAGAGCGGAAGTCCCCGGCAGTCGAATGCGGCCACCTGGCCTGATTGAATGATATGCTATGCTCATTATGTGCATAGGGAATCGTTATGGCCGCGCGCAAGCCCGCTGGCATTTCTCCCCGGTCTCAGCTCGGTTTCCTGACCCCCGACGTGCTGCGCCTGCTGCGCGCTGATTTCGTGGCGCGGGTCAGTGACATGCCGCTCACACCGGCGCTGCACCGGTTGCTCTTCAACGTGAATCGGTGCCCCGGGTGCCGCCAGGTCGAACTGGCCGAGTGGCTCGAGATCACGCCCGTGACCGTCGGCCGCATGATCGACCGGCTCGAAAAGCAGGGACTGGTGCGGCGCGAGAGCGAGCCGGGCGACCGGCGTGTCTACCGTGTGTTCATTGCGGCGGAGGCGGGGCCATTGCTGGCGCAGATCAACGCCAAGGCCGAGCAGACCCGCGAACGTGCGTTCCGCGGCATGAACGCCGGGCAGCGCGAGGCGTTGCTCGCTGCGCTGGCACAGATGCGGGAGAACCTGCAGGCAGATCCGGCAGTGGACGGCACCGGCAAGAGGCGTAAACCGAATGCACGCTGAAGGCCTGTCGCAGGAGGTCGCGACCGGGTCGGTCACGCGATCGCGCTGGGTTCGTCCGCTGCTGCTGTGGCTGCTGCCGCTGCTCGTGGTCGCCGTGGGCGTGTACTGGTATGGCAGCGGCGGGCGCTATGCGACCACCGACAACGCCTACCTGAAGCAGGACCGTATCGATGTCGCACCGCAGATCGCGGGCGATGTGCGCGACGTCCGGGTCAAGGAAAATCAGGCGGTCCAGCCTGGTGAGGTCGTCCTGGTGCTGGACGACACACTCTTGCAGGTCGCGAAGATGCATGCGGAGGCGGAACTCGCCGCTGCGCGCGTGGACGTCGAATCGCTGCGCGCGGCCTATCGCGAAAAGCTGGGTGAAGTCGCGGTGGCGCGGCAGGCTTCGCACTACGCCGTCAGCGAGCTGGGCCGCCAGCAGGAGCTGGCAGACCGCAAGCTCGTGCCCGCCGCGACGCTCGAGAGCGCAGTTCGCTCGCGCGACCTCGCTATCGGCTCGATTGCAGTCCTGGAGCTGCAGCTGGAGCAGGCCAGCGCCAGGCTCGGTGGCGACGCGAATCGCCCGGTCGACGAACATCCGGCGGTACGGACAGCCGCCGCCATGCTCGAAAAGACCAGGGTCGACCTCGAGCACACGATCGTTCGCGCGCCGCGGGCCGGGATTGCAAGTCACCTGCCGCAGGCAGGGGACCACGTCGAGGCAGGACGCCCGGCATTTGCGATCGTTGCCGACAGCGGCGTCTACGTCGAAGCAAACTTCAAGGAGACCGATCTCGAGTGGGTGCGACCCGGTGAGACCGCAACCGTCGAAATCGACACGTATCCCGGCCGCGAATGGAGCGGCAAGGTGACGAGTATCGCGCAGGCGACCGGCGCCGAGTTCTCGGTGCTGCCGCCACAGAACGCATCCGGCAACTGGGTGAAGGTCGTGCAACGCGTGCCAGTTCGCATCAGCATCGAAGCCGAGGCGGATGATCCACCGCTGCGCAGTGGCGCGAGCGCCGACGTGTCGATCGACACAGGACCGCACACACGTTTCGATCGCTGGTTCGGATCGCGGCACTGAACCGCGGCGCTATCCGCACGGGCCGCGCATCGTGACATTCCGCTCGCAGGCCGGCCGACGGCTGATGCTCTCACTGGCGACGGTGCTGTGCACATTGCTGTTCACTGTCGATTCGACGATCGTAAATGTCGCGCTGCCGCACATGCGTGGCAGCCTGCAGGCCACGCAGGACCAGATCGCGTGGGTGCTCACGTCGTACATCGTCGTCGGCGCAATCGCGACGCCGCTCGCCGGCTGGCTCGGCTCGCGTTTCGGTTTGCGACGTGTGTTGGCGATCAGCGTGGTCGGCTTTACGCTCGGGTCGGTGGCCTGCGGGTTCGCCACGGGCCTCGGAGAAATGGTCGCGTTCCGCATGGTGCAGGGCCTGTTCGGCGCCGCGCTCGTGCCGCTGGCCCAGGTCGCGCTGCTGCAGGAATACCCGCCCGAGCAGCACGGGCGAGTGATGGCGTTGTGGACGATGGGCATGCTCGTGGGGCCCATCATCGGGCCGACGCTGGGCGGCTATCTCACGGACACGCTCAGCTGGCGCTGGGCGTTCTTCATCAACGTCCCGATCGGGCTGCTCGCCTACTTCGGACTGCTCGAAGGGCTCGCCGCGGAGCATGACGATCACAGCCGTCCGTTCGACTGGACCGGTTTCATCCTGCTGTCGCTTGCGCTCGGGCTGTTCCAGCTCATGATGGACCGCGGCCAGACGCTCGACTGGTTCGAGTCGACGGAGGTCGTCGCCGAGGGGTTCTTTGCGGCCGTACTGGGTTTCATGTTCGTCGTGCACTCAATGACGACCAGGCACGCATTCGTGGACCCGACCTTGTTCCGGGACCGGAATTTCCTCATCGCGGTGACGCTGATGTTCGTCATCGGGTTGTCCATGCTGAGTCCAAGCGTGCTGCTGCCGTCGTTCCTGCAGTCGCTGCAGGGCTACACGCCGACGCAGGCAGGGACGCTGCAGGCAGTTCGCGGCGTATCCGCCATCGTGGCGGTGATGATCGCCGGACGATTGGTGGGACGCATCGATCCGCGCATTCTTGTCGGTGCGGGCGTGCTGTTTTCCGCGATTTCGTTGCTGATGCTGGGCGGGTTCTCGCTCGACACGCCGCGTGCGCAGGTCATCATCGCAGGCATCGCGCAGGGTTGCGGCGCGCCGCTGATAGTCGTGCCGCTGTCGGTGATGGCGTATTCGACGTTAAGTCCAGCACAGCGGGCGGAGGCGGGTGCGATCCTGACGCTCATCCGCAATACCGGTTCGACCGTCGGTATTTCCACGGTGGTCGCAATCCTGGCGCGCTCGACCCAGATCAATATGAGTTACCTGGGCGAACACTTCTCGGCCTATGACGTGCAGCGCTGGCAGGCGACGGGTGTGGTTCCCGGAGCCAATCCCGGCACGGCGCATCTCATGGGCGAGATCGAACGGCAAGCCGCGGCGATGGCTTACGCGAACGATTTCCACATTCTCGCGCTTGCGACGATCACCGTGCTGCCGCTGGTCTGGTTTCTCAGGCCTCCAAAGGGCAAGGTGACGCGGCGCCTGGACGTCGCGGAAATGGGTTAGGGGCCGTCGGCGCAGCGCACCCGCACGATCGGCAGGAGGCGGATGCGCAAGGCGCCTGGTCAGGTATGCTCGCGACCTGCCTTGAACGGAGAGAGATCAATGACGCGACTGATCCTGACGCTGATGGCCATGGTGCTGACCTCGATACCTGCCTTGGCGGACACGCCAGCGCACGAGGCGCAGGCCCGGGAAATCTACGCTCGCAGCGTCGGCTTCCGGACCGCCGAGGGTCAGCGGCAGGTTCCAGCGATGGTTGCCTACCTGAAGGACGTGCTGACCAAGGCGGGTATCCCCGCATCCGACATCGTGACGCTCGATTCCGGCGAGTCGCAGGCAATGATCGTGCGCGTGCCCGGAAGACGGCACGACCGGCCGATCCTGTTCTCGGCACACATGGACGTCGTCGATGCCCGCCCGGAGGACTGGGAGCGCAGTCCGTTTACGCTGCTGGAGGAGAACGGTGTTTTCTACGGCCGCGGCACCAGCGACAACAAGGCGGGAGTCGCCGCGTTGATGTCGACTATCCTGCGTCTGCACGCAGGGCAGATGCGCCCGGCGCGTGATCTCGTCTTCGCATTCGTCGGCGATGAAGAAACGGGCATGTTGACGACCAAGCTCATCGCGGACCATCCGTGGGTGGCCAACGCCGAGTTCGCCATCAACACGGACGCCGGCGGCGGCCTGCTCGACGACGCCACCGGCAAGCCGCTGATCTACCTCGTGCAGGGCGCTGAAAAGACCTACGCGTCGTTCGATCTCATGGTCACCAACCCCGGCGGTCACAGCTCACGTCCGCGCGCGGACAATGCCATCTACCAGCTGGCGCGTGCCATGCTCAAGGTCGAAGCGTATCGCTTCCCCGTGATGGCCAACGACCTGACCCGTGCCTACCTTGGTGCGGTCGGGCAGGCACATGAGGGCGAGGTCGGTGACGCATTGCGGCGGTTCGCCGCCGACCCTGACGATGCGGCCGCGGCGGAGACGCTGTCCAGGTCGCCGGAGTTCGTCGGCGCGACGCGCACCACCTGCGTGGCAACGATGCTTGATGCGGGGCATGCCGAGAATGCGTTGCCGCAGAAGGCGAAAGCCGTCGTCAATTGCCGGATCTTCCCCGGCGTTCCGGTCGAGACCGTGCGTGATGCGCTGGTGACGGCGATTGCCGATGCCGGTGTGCAGGTCACTACCATCGACACTCCGCAAGCGAGTCCGGTGTCCGAGATGCGACCCGACGTAATGAAGGCCATAGCGGACGCAGTGCACGACAAGTATCCAGGCGTACCGGTCGTTCCCTATCTCGAATCCGGTGGCACCGACGGCAAGGTCTATCGCACCGCCGGCATCCCGACGTTCGCGAGCTCCGGCCTGTTCTCGAAGCCGTCGGAGATGTATGCGCACGGCCTCAACGAGCGTTTGCCGGTCCGGTCCTTCTACAAGGGGATCGACCACATCTATCGGCTCGCGGTGGAACTCGGCGGCGCCAAGCGCACGCAGTAGTACCGCGCACGGCGATTGCCGGACATCGGGCGGACGCGACGTTATCGGTAAGCGTCGGCATGACGCTTACGCGGAACCCGAACGTGCACTTTCATGTGCTGTTCGTCGATGGGGTGCACCTGGCCGATGGCACTGACCAGTCTGTGTTCCGTCGTGTCGCCGGTCCGCCGGATGACCTGCTCGGTCATTCCATTACCTACCGCATTGCCGTTGGCGCGAGGGCCGGGCAGAAGACGTTCACGCTGCAGACCGTGCCGGCGAGGCCGCCAGAGTGGCTCGACGACGCCAATGGGGCCGCGCGCGCCGGCGGGTTCTCCTTGCATGCTGGCGTGGACATCGCCTCGAACCAGCGCCCCAAGCTCGAACGGCGGTGCCGCCATGTGAGCCGGCCACCGGTAGCGAGCGAGCGCATGGCGCTGACGGCATCCGGCCACGTGCGCTACCAACTGACTATTGGTATTCCGTAGAGGCGTAACTTCCTCACGAACGCGTTGGCTGCGTCTTCGTCCTGTCCGATCATCTGGCTACGGTGATGCTCGTCGATGGCGAGTCGCAGCCTTGGTGCCAAGATACGGAATCCTGAAGCAAAGCGTCGGGGTGCGGCAGGACGAGACAAGCGTTCAGGCCGTGTTCAGATTTGCGGCGGCACCTCTCGCAGCGGCAACGCGGAGCATCAAGATCCCGCACGGACTTCCATTGACGCTCCTCCCAAAAAGGGAGATATTGCTCGGCGATGAGCGTCATCGCCAAGCGCAGCCTGAAGAAGTTCTGGGAGCGCCCCGGTTGCGCCGATGCGCGAGGCCCACTGCACAGCTGGTATGCCGAGGCGATCAAGGCGGCATGGCGCAGCCCACAGGACATCAAGGACCAGTACGCCAGCGCGAGCATCTGCGGCAACAACCGCGTCGTGTTCAACATCGGCGGCAACAAGTACCGGCTGGTGGTCGAGGCGCAGTACCAGGCGGACATCGTGTGGGTGAAGTTCGTCGGGACGCACGCGCAGTACGACCGCATCGACGTGGAGACCGCAAATGACTATTAAGCCGATCCGCAACGACGACGACCTGCGACGTGCCTTCCGGCGCCTGGAGAAGATCTTCCAGGCCGTGGAGGGCACCTCGCAGGCGGACGAGCGCGACGTGCTCGTCACCCTGATCGAAGCGTACGAGAACAAGCACTATGACTTCGGTCCGGTCGATCCGGTGGAGGCGATCAAGTTCCGCATGGAGCAGGATGGGCTGACGCCGCGCGATCTGGAGCCGTACATCGGGCAGAGCGGCCGCGTCTCCGAAGTGCTGAACCGCAGGCGCCCGTTGAGCCTGCGGATGGTCAAGAGGCTGCACGACGGGTTGAAGATCCCGTACGAGAGCCTGATGGCGGGGGTTCAGTAGAGCGTCGACAGGTGCAGAGAGCCGTAACGCGGGCGGCGCGAATCTTCACTGAACAGGAAAATATCGCTGTGTCGTCGAATTCAAGGGCGCCGAGCTGACGGTAAAAAACTTGCTGACAGGTGATGCACGACAAGTACTTACGGCATTCGATTCGCCTTTATGTCGCGGGCACACCAAGGGAGTGACCGGACATTTGGAGCGCGCCAGCCTCGTCAGCTCACCCGGCGGATAGGAATTTCAAACCGCCCCTGAAGGGGAGTCTACTTCGCCGAATGGGTCCTTATGTACCTCGCAAACCTGTCGCCGCCCGCCTGAACCCAGCCCTCTGGTTGGCCAGGCCTGCCACCGAGCGGCCCTCTTGCCCCGCAAATCCCCGCCCCTCCCGGCTTTGTCCCCTTCGAAGCCGCCCTCGCCTCGCCCAGCAGAACGCCGGTGCGCACCGGCCCCGCTCGACCGCTTCACCGGTCGACCCGAACACCCGCCGCTTCGATATCAGATCAGGCTGGCCTGCAACGGCGGCGCCCGCGCTCCCAACGGCCCTGCATTCCGCGAGATTCGGGCCATGGCAGGTCGTTCGCTGCCGGACTACATCGAAGAAGAGTTCGACGCCTACCTGAAGTGTGGCCGGCTGAAGGAGGGTTTCCTGCGCGTGCGCTGCGAGCACTGCCATGCCGAGAAGCTGGTGGCGTTCAGCTGCAAGAAGCGCGGCTTCTGTCCCTCCTGCGGCGCGAGTTGCTGAAGGCCGCTGGTCTCACCCGGGCCACGGGTGCCACTGGAGCCGTCACGCTGATCCAGCGCTTCGGTTCGACGCTGAACCTGAACGTGCACTTTCACATGATCTATCTGGATGGTGTGTATCTGCCGGCAGGTGATCAGCCTGTCTTCCGCCACGTGCCGGCCCCTACCGCAGCGCAGCTGCAAGAGTTGGTGCAGCAGATTGCCGAGCGCATCGGCAAGTTGCCGGAGAAGCGCGGCCTGATCGAGCGTGACATGGAGAACGCCTGGCTCACCGTCGACGGGCCAGGCGGCGCACTGGATGATCTGATCGGCCATTCCATCACCTACCGCATCGCGGTGGGCCCGCGCGCCGGGCAGAAGCTGTTCGCGCTGCAGACGCTACCGGGCAGTGCAACGCCGGAAGCTGAGCAGCAAGGAGATCACCGCGGTGCCGCGCAGGCTCGCGGGTTTTCGCTGCACGCCGGCATCGATATCCAACCTGGCCAGCGTCAGAAGCTCGAACGGCTGTGCCGCTACGTCAGCCGCCCGCCAGTAGCCGTGGATCGCATGGCGCTCACCGCGTCAGGGCAGGTGCGCTACACCCTGAAGACGCCGTACCGCGACGGCACCACCCACATCGTGCTGGAGCCCCTGGACCTGATGGCACGCCTGGCTGCGCTGGTGCCGCCACCGCGGATGCATCTGACGCGGTACCACGGGGTATTCGCGCCGCACAGCAAGTTGCGCGCAGCGGTGACGCCAGCGGGTCGGGGCAAGGGCAAGAAGCCGCAGGTGGAAGAGGGCACCGACAAGCCAGTTACTCCGCGCCATGTCGCCATGAGTTGGGCACAACGACTCAAGCGGGTGTTCGGGATCGACATCGAGGCCTGTGCACGCTGCGGTGGGAAGCTCAAGGTGATTGCCAGCATCGAGGAGCCGGAGGCTATCGCGAAGATCCTGGCGCACCTGCAGCGCACGGCGCCGGATCAGGTTCAGTGCCAGTTGCCGTTCGGGGCAAGGGCGCCGCCGGTGCAGTCCCGTCTGCTGTGAACCGGGAGGATGGGGAGTGTTTGCCGCATCTGGGAGGCGGTGAGCTGGGAGGGTGCGTGCCGGGATTGCGGTAAGGGGTGGGGCGAGGTGGACTGGCCGGGTGCGGGCAGGGGCAACGACGGCCGGCAGGCGGCTTCCGGAGGCCACGTTCACCCGGTAGAGCCTGGTGGCCAGGTTCAGGCACGCCACAAGGCCGGTTCCCCGAAGTACACTGGGTCGCGGAGCCGGTTTGAAGTTCCTGTCCGCCCGCTCCGCCGCATCCGCACCGCCCGCTGGGCATCTGGCACAATCAACCCCATGAAGCCGTCCGACTCATTCCGGGTCCACCGTAAAGCGCTCCGGGAGATCATTGCCCGTCATGGCGTCACGCGACCGCGCATCTTCGGTTCTGCCGCCCTAGGTGAAGATCATGAGGGCAGCGACCTGGATCTGCTGGTCGAGCCGGCATCCAGCACAACACTGTTCACGCTTGCGGCCCTGCAGATTGAGGCAGAGCGTTTGTTGGGGGTACCGGTGGACGTGCTGACACCAAAGAGCCTGCCGCGTGGGTCACGGGAGCGAATCCTGAGAGAAGCGGTTCCCGTATGACGAAGGCGCATCCGGTGCGAGTGCCGGAATACCTTCAGCACATCGTCGAGGCGATCGACCGCGCGACCGGTTACGTGGCCGGTATGGATGCCGCGGCGTTCGAGCAGGACATCCGCACACAGGACGCCGTGATCAGGGCACTGCAGGTTGTCGGGGAGGCGGCCAACAAGGCACGCGTTGCAGACCCGACTTTGCAGAGCAGCGCGCCGGAAATACCCTGGGACGTCATGTACGGCATGCGCAATCGCATCGTTCACGACTACTTCGAAGTCGATCTGGATGTTGTCTGGCAGACGATCCAGCGGGACTTGCCTGTGTTGCGTCCGCAGATCGTGCAGCTGCTGTCACGGATTTCGTGACAGTCCATCAAGCAGCGTCTGCTGAATCGTTTTCAGGCTGATTGCTTTCGTGATCTATCAGCATGTCATACCTCCAAGCGGTGCATTCCAACGGTCATCTTGTCGGTAAATTCTTGGCGCTCGCGCGAGAAAGTCAGCAGTCACGGCAACTTGCATTGCTCGTCAACAATTGAGTGGGAATAGGGGGCAGTGCGCGCGTCGTTAAGTCAACGAAAACAATTAGTTAGACGCGCTCGTTGATAATGTGCCGTGAATCATCAATTTGGATCAAGGCATCCGGATCGCCTTGATCTGAAACGAGTATGCGGTCTTTGCACCGACTGGGTAGGGTGCGGGGATCTTGCGGAAGTTGACGGTATTTCAGGCGCTGCATGCAGCGGCCGGCGGCCCGTGTCCGCGGAGTCCTGATACCTCGTGCCCGCGACCGGTCATCAAGCGCTCTGCGGCACTACGATAACGAAATTATTGCACGATAACATTATTCGCGTTATCGTGCGCTTATTATGTTAGATAAAGCTCTCGCCAAACGTGCCGACGACGCTGCCGTCCACGCTTATCTGCATGAGACCTTGGGCATCGCGCCCAAGGTTCGCGCGTGGGCGGGGACTGGCAAGCTGCCCTATTTCCTGCAGGAAGCGTTCGAGGTCCGGGAACTGAAGCTCCTGGATCGCCATATTCTCCTGGCGATCGAACAACGGGCCGACCGGCCGCGGCTGGCCAACGTTCGCGGCCAGATGGACAAGCTCCGGCAACTGGCCGGGATGCCGGTGGTCTACGTCACCCGCACCCTCGCGTCCTACGAACGCAAGCGCCTCATCGAGCAGAAGGTGCCGTTCCTGGTGCCGGGCAACCAGCTCTATCTGCCCGAACTCGGGATCGATCTGCGCGAGTATTTTCGCAAGCCGACGGTCGCTGCGCAGACCGCGCTCAGCCCGGCGACGCAGGCGATGCTGATCGCCGTCCTGCTGCGAAGGCCGTGGCGCACCGAGTGGCAGCCCGCCGAGGTGGTCGGCGAGCTGGGCTACACCCCGATGACCCTGTCGCGAGCGGTCAAGGAGCTCACGGCCGCCGGCATCGCGACCCTGCGCACCGAGGGGAGGGTGCGATCGCTCCATACGGAGCGCACGGCCGCGCAGACCTGGGAGCACGCGAGACCGATGCTGCGCAGCCCGGTCAAGCGTCGGGTCTGGATGCTTCCCCCTCCGAAGTCGAGGCCGCGTCCGCTGAGGCTCGCGGGTCTGAGCGCGCTGGCGCGATATTCGATGCTCACTGAACCTCAGTGGCCGACCTACGCCGTCGCACAGGCGGAGTGGAAGGCGGCGACACAGGCCGGCTTCGAGACGCTGCCCGAGCCGCTGCCGGGTGCCTGCGAATGGGAACTCTGGCACTACAGCCCAGCACTCGTGCGAGACAGCGATACCGTCGATCCGCTTTCCTTGACGCTCAGCCTGGAGGGCAACCAGGACGAGCGTGTTCAACTTGCGCTGGATGAACTCAAGGGGCGCTTTCCGTGGTGAGGGGACTGGACGTCTTTCGTGAGCACTTCACCGGCCACGCCGATCAGTTCGTGCTGATCGGCGGCACGGCCGCGACGCTTGCGATGGAAGAGGCGGGGCTCGAGTTTCGTGCCACGAAGGACCTGGACATCGTCCTGCACATCGAAGCGCTCAGCCCGTCATTCGGCGAAGTGTTCTGGAGCTTCGTCGAAGCGGGCGGCTACGAAATCCGACAAGCCAGCGACACCGGGAAGCCGGTCTTCTATCGATTCCAGAAGCCGGCCGATGATCGCTTTCCCGTCATGCTCGAGCTGTTCTGCCGAGCCCCTGAGGGGATCAAGCTGGCCGAAGGAAGTCACCTCACACCGATTCCCGTCGACGAGGCCGTCGCGAGCTTGTCCGCGATCCTGCTCGACGATGCGTACTACGAGTTCATCCTTGCAGGACGCAGGGAAGTCGACGGCCTGCCGTGGGTGGGCGAGGACAGGCTGATTCCGCTCAAGGCCAGCGCGTGGTTGGACCTCGGCGAACGTCAGGCCAAGGGTGAGCCGATCGACACCAAGAACATCCGCAAGCACGCGAACGACGTGCTCCGCCTGTCGCAGCTGCTCGCCCCGGACACGCGCATACCCGTCGCCGAGAAAATCGCGCAGGACTTGAACCGCTTCCTCGACGCGATCGAGACAGATCGCTCGATCGATCCGAAGCCGCTCAACATCCACAGCAGCGTCGGCGAGATTGCCGAACGGATCGCGCGGGCCTACGGCTTGAGTCGACCGCGCGAGACGTGATCTGCAGGTCGCGCACCGGCTCGAATCGGTCAAGCTGACGCCAGACGAGGGGTCGAACGACACCGTTGCGAGGTTTCGACAAGCGCCCGAGCGAGAGCCAACACCTCTCCATGTGGCGGGCTCAGGACGCTCGAGTCGACGCTGCCGGCTACATGGAGCGGGACCGTCATGCTGCGATCGGGTTCCACAACGGGCGTTCCGCTTGACGGAACCTTTATCACGGATCATGATCTCATATGATCTGCTCGTTCGCCTGCGCGAATACCGAGGCCTTGTTTCACAGTCGCGCGGTATCCCGCTTCCGCAACATCGAGCGCGTTGCCAGGCGCAAATTGCTTCAGATTCATGCTGCGACCGAGCTCGCCAGCCTGCGCATCCCGCCGGGCAACCAGCTCGAGGCGCTGAAGGCCGACCGCAAGGGCCAGCACAGCATTCGCGTCAATGACCAGTGGCGGATCTGCTTCGTCTGGAAGTCGGACGGAGCGCACAACGTCGAGATCGTGGACTACCACTAGGAGTTCGAAACATGCCAAAGTTGCTCGAGGAGATTCATCCGGGCGAGATCCTGCTGGAAGATTTCATGAAGCCCATGGGCATCAGCGCACGCCAGCTTGCGGCGGATATCGACGTTTCGCCGAGCCGAATCAGCGAGCTGGTGAACGGGCAGCGCCCCATCACTGCGGATACCTCGCTTCGGCTCGGGATGTTCTTCGGCATGGAGCCCCGGTTCTGGCTGAACCTGCAGTCCGAGTACGACATCCGGGTTGCGAATCGGGAGCTGCGCGCGAAGCTCGCGCCGCGGATCCGCGTGTTTCACCCGGCTGCGGCGTGAACGTTCGCCCTCGTTGCTGCGCCCGATCGCGAGGTGGGAGCCACCCCGCGCTCGCAACGGCAGCGGTTCGGGTCTTGCGGGTCGCCGACATTGGGAGAATTGGCGAAAACGCTATGCGCGAGAAACGCTTTACCGTATTTGATGCCGCCGCAGCTCGATGCGCTTCCGAGGCTGTGACACAGGGTGGTGCGGACAGCGCGCGGATGCTCGAGGAGCCGATAGCCTTCGATAGACCTCGAAAGGTCGCTTTTCGTCGAGTCGCCCGGAAACCCGCGCCAATGCTGGTGCTTGACAGGTTGACGGTAAAAATGACGGTGGAGTGCAGGGATTCCGGGAAGAAGCGGGTGAATCGCGAACGAAGCCCCGATTTCTGATCGAACACAGCGGCTCTGTCGAGTCCGTTGAAGCTTGTAGCACCATCATTGCTGTCCGGTGATTTGGAACGTGGCCGCGTACCCGGGTTGATCGATGCGAGCGAACGCACGGCACGTCGCGTGGTCTCCGCTCTGCTCGAGAAGAGGCTGCTCGTCTCCGGCTCGCACAAGGCGCCGTTGCGACTGGGATTCCCCATTGACGTCGTGGAGCGCTGGTTCCCGAAGCTGTATCCGGTGACGTGATGAGCGGGGCTGGGGACTGGGCCTTCACCAAGCGCTTCCGCCGCGGTGGCTTCGGGTGGCGTGCCGGTCGTGAGGGGACTGGACGTCTTTCGTGAGCACTTCGCCGGCCACGCCGACCAGTTCGTGCTGACCGGCGGCACGGCCGCGAGTCTCGCGCTTCATCGAGGCGGCTCGTGGCCTTGACGGTGCCCGCCAGGAAGCCCATGCCCCGCGGGCTCCAGGGCACGAAGCCGATGCCCAGTTCCTCGCACAGCGGCAGAACCTCCGCGTCGGGGCCGCGGTACAGCATGCGGCGGATGGTGAAGGCATTACACCCTGAGCTGCCGCTGCGGGTGCCGGCTGGGAGCCGACGCCGGTGCGCTGAGGCAAACCCCACCTCTATCGTGCTCGCCGGGCTCCGGCCGGCAGTGGCAGAGGATCTCCGCCGCGCCTCGTCGATTCCCGAATCGTAGCCGGCGCCGCCATTGCTATTGCATACTTGTCACCAAGACCGGTCCTGAGCGCGTCACGATGCCCGATCGCGGCCACGCGCCGAAGCTTGTCGAGCCGGCGGTCAAGGTTCCTTCGACGTTTTTTCTGTCCAGGTATCTTTAATGAATGAATCGATTGCCGAAGCGGGTGCACGCACCCGGTCGCGCGGTTACGCGATCTACGTGCTCGCGATTCTGCTGCTCGTCTCGACGCTGAACTTCATCGACCGCATCGTCATCGGCGTACTGGCTGGGCCCATCAAGGCAGATCTAGGTTTGAGCGACACGCAGCTTGGGCTCCTGGGTGGGACGGCCTTTGGGCTTTTCTACGCCGCCTTCGGGATCCCGATCGGTTGGCTCGCCGACCGCAGTAACCGGGTATGGATCATGACCGGGGCGCTCGCCTTCTGGAGTGTCTTCACCGCCTTGTGCGGCACAGCGCAGAGCTTCAGTCAGCTGTTCCTTGCGCGCATCGGTGTGGGCGTCAGCGAAGCCGGCGGCTCGGCGCCCGGCTACTCGCTCATCAGCGATTACTTCCCGCCCTCACAGCGCGCTCGTGCGCTTGCAGTTTTCAGCTTCGGCATTCCGATCGGCAGCGGTCTCGGGTTGGCGCTCGGCGGCGTCATCACGACAATGGTCGATTGGCGCGTGACCTTCCTCGTCCTGGGTCTGTTCGGGCTCCTCGTCGCCCCGGTCCTGCGCGCCACGGTGCGCGAGCCCATCCGCGGTGCCTTCGAAGGCCACGCGCAGCCCGCGCCAGCCCACTCTGCGCGTGAAGTGCTGGCGACGCTCGCGCGCAAGCCCGCCTTCTGGGCGCTGTCCTTCGGGGGCGGCATCAGCGGGATCGCCGGCTACGGCCTCATCTTCTGGATGCCGTCCTTCATCATGCGCAGCTTCGGGCTCACGCTCGTCGATACTTCGCTCTTCCTCGGGGCACTGGTATTCATCGGCGGCATCAGCGGCATGTGGGCGGGCGGCTGGCTCGTCGACCGGCTCGCACATCGCGGCAAGGCAGCCTATGGGATCGTGCCGGCCATCGCCTTCCTGCTGCTGCTGCCCTTCCAGGTAGGAGCGTTGCTGGCGAGTTCAGCCGTCGTCGCCTTCTTGCTCCTGCTGCTTCCGGAGGCCCTTCGGGTCATGTGGCTCGGACCCGGGATCTCGGCCGTGCAGCACATGGTGCCACCCGGCATGCGCGCCATGGCCTCGGCGATCTTCCTGCTCATCAATAATCTGGTCGGCCTCGGCCTGGGGTCGCTGTTGATCGGTGCGCTGTCGGATGCGCTCGCCGTGCACTACGGTACCGAGTCGCTGCGCTACGCGATCCTTGCGGCGATGAGCTTCTATGCGATTGCGGCGATAGTCTTCTTCTTCGCCTCGCGTTGGTTCGATCGCGACTGGGAGTGAGGAGGCAGCATGGCGTTCGCCTTTGATTCCGCTGGGGCGCGGGGTGGCCTCGTCGATGTCCGGCGGGCCGCGCGATCGCGTAGGAGCGGTTGACCCGCTCTGGGCGCTACGACATGAGAGCAGGAGCGCGCGGGTTCTGGCTGGTTGAACGCGCAGATGCGCAGCAGCATGCGATGAGACCGATAAAGGACTATATCCGGTCTTTGTCGATCTCGGGAGCAGAGCCATGCGCTACTCGTCCCAAGTCAAGCCCATCAGCTGCCTCAAGGCCAATGCCGCCGAGGTGCTGGCCCGCCTGGCCGAGCAGCGGGTGCCCCTGGTCATTACGCAGAATGGAGAAGCCAAGGCGGTGCTGCAGGACGTTGCCTCCTTCGAGGAAACTCAGGAGACCTTGGCCCTGCTGAAGATCCTGGCGCTCGGTCAGCAAGACATCGAGGCCGGTCGGGTCAAGCCGGTTGCCGACGTTGTGGCGCGCCTGCGCGCGAAGCGAGCAGCGACCTGATGGTCGGCAGGTCGACGCACTACGAGGTTCTGCTTACCCAAGGCGCTGAGCAGAACCTCGAGTCGATCTGCGACTACATCTCCGAGTTCGACCGTGTGGCCAACGCCAACCACGGGCTTGACCGCTTGATCGAGGTCGAGGCGGGGCTCGCCCAGTTCCCTGAGCGTGGGACTTATCCCAAGGAACTCGTGGCACTGGGCATCAAGGAATACCGCCAGACGGCGTTCAAGCCCTACCGGGTGATCTATCGCGTCGTGGGCGGCCAGGCCGTCATCTACCTGATCGTCGACGGCCGCCGCGGGACATGCAGTCCGTGCTGGCACGTCGGCTGCTGGGCGCTTGACCCGCAGCAACTCGGGGTGAGCTACCGCAGTGCCTGGCTGGTCGAGCACAAGATCATGCAGGCGATGCGGCTGCGCTACCGCATCTCGAATGCTTCCTGGTGAAAGCTGAATCGGCCGGGCAGCGCGTCGTGCAACTCCTGCTTCAGTTTCTCCGCCAGACCTCGCGGCCCGCAGAACCAGATTTCCGCGCGCCGTCCGCGCTCCTGCGCCGCCACGATCTCCTTCGCCTCCAGCACCTCCCCCTGCCGGGCGCCATGGATCTTCAGGCGCACGCCGGGAAGAGACGCGCACAACGATTCCAGGCGGGCGACGAACGGATCGCCGTCGCGATCGCGCGTGCAGTAATGCAGGTCGGCGGCGGGGGCGCCGGCGGCGTCGGCCTGCAGCGATTCGAGCCAGGCGAGGAACGGAGTGACACCGATCCCGCCGGCGATCCAGACCTGGCGTGCCCGCGGGTCGAGGCGTGCGATGTGGAAGCGGCCGTAAGGCCCCTCGACCTTCACGGCCTGACCCGCACGCAGCCGGCCGGCGAGGCCGCGCGTGTAATCGCCCAGCGCCTTGATCTTGAAATCGACGGTCCGGTCGCCGCGATCCGCGCTGGCGATGGTGAACGGATGGGCGCCCTCGCCGGGATCAAGGGTGATGAACGCGAACTGGCCTGGACGATGTCCACGCCAGCCCGCTTCGAGCCGGCAGCGCACGCCGACGACGTCGGGCGCCGGATGATCGACGGCGACGACGGTCCCCGCCACCTGACGCTTGCGGCCGATGCTTCCGACCAGCGCCAGCACGCTGCCGTACGCGCCGGCAACGATCAGGAGCGCGAGCAGTGCGCCCAGCGGTTGCGTCCAGTAGTCGGTCGGCGCCCACGTGACGGCGTGGAACGCCAGCGTCAGGTAGAGCACCGGCATCGCCTGATGCAGCAAGCGCCACGGCCGGTAGGGAAAGCGCTTCCACAGCGCGAGCACCAGCATGGCCAGCAGGACATAGATGCCCCACTCGGCCATGTCCTTGGACAGGGCGCGCAACACGTCCGGCAAACCGATGAATTTCTCCTTGGGCACCTTGCCCGCGCTGCCGATCGTGGCCTTGAGGATGCTGCCCGCGACTTCTTTCGTCGCCCAGTGCACGACGGCGAAGCCGGCGGCGAGGATGCCTGCCCACTTGTGCGTCTGGTACATGCGGTCGAGCCCGCCGAGCGGCCGTTCCAGCCACGCCGGGCGCGCGGCCAGGTACGTCGCGAGCGACATCATCGCGATCGCCAGCAATCCGCTCAGGTTGAGCGTTTCCTGCCGCACGATCCAGGGCAGGCTGCCGCGCCGCGCGGCGGTGGAAATGTCCAGGCCCCACGCCAGCGCGACGAGCACGATCAGACCGCCTATGAGGGTTTTCACCACGCATCTCCGCTCGAATCAGTTGCCCTGCGGCGCAGCGCCGGCCGGTGGCGGCAGGTCGTCGCGGCAGCGCCGCTTGCTGCACTCGACACCCGGACGCTGCCCGTCCTGCCGCGCGCGGCCGGCCTTCGCGTCGCGGAGGCGCGAGTCGAGCACCTCGCCGGTCTGAGGGTTCACGTGCAGCTTGACGCGCTCGCCGTTCCGATCGGTGGCCTTCACTTCGTAGTTGCCGTGCTCGCGCTCGATCTTCTCGATGTTGCCGTAACCGGCGGCTTCGAGCCTCTGGTGGACTTGCGGGATTGACAGCCACGGTCGCTGCGCGCCAGGCGTGCCGGGCACGGGCCGGACATTCTCCGCGAGGGCGGCGAATGTGAAGGCGCCGACGGCGATCGAGAAGGCGATGCCGCAAACGAGCAATCTGGCATTCATGTTCCATTCCTTTGATGAGGGGATGTCGTCGCAGCGAAGCAGGAGCGTCAGTCGTCGTAGTAGCCGCGCTCGGCGTCCACGTGGCAGGCGGCGCAGTTGGCCCGTGTGCGCACGTCTTTGTGCCGCCACTCCCAGGCTGGCACCTTGCGATGCTCGCGCACCCACTGGGGCAGTTCCGTGATGCGCTGCGGCGCGCTGTTCGGGTCGACGCCGTCGAGCAGCTTGCCGCTGTAACGGGAACCGCCGGTGTCGGCCGCGTTGGCGACGAGATAGCGGGCGATCCTGGCGGCCGTTTCCGCGTCGACGCTCGCGTCGTCGCCGAAGTGGCTCTTGATCTCGCCCATCATGCGTCGCCAGGAGCTGGCAGGCAGCATCGCGGGGGGAAAGGCCAGGTGGCAGCTGCCGCACTCCTCCTTCACCACCGGATCGGCGACCGGAGCGTAGAAGTGACTGCCCCCGGCGATGGCGCGTTCGAGCACGACGGCGGAGAATCCGAAGGCGATGCAGCCGAGGACGAGCGGGCGCAGCGGAATGCGGGGAAGATTCATGTCGGTTTCCTCGAAACGGGTTGAGCGGGAGTCACTGGCCCACCATGTAGGTGAGCCAGTCGCCTTTCTCCTGCGCCGTGCATTCGCGCCCCAGCACTTCGTTGCAGTTGCGCGTGAACCATTTCTCGACCTTGGCGGGATCGGTGTAGCGCCCAGGGGCGGCCGACACGGCGACCGGGTCGATGGGCTTGCCGGCCAGCGTGCGGCCGGCGCTGCGCGTATTCTTGCCGTGACAGGTGGTGCAGGCGGGAGTGTCGGGCTTGCCGCTGGCGAAGATCCGCGTGTGCAGAGCCCGGCCGCGCTCGGCGGTGAAGCCCGCGGATTTCGCGGCTGCGGCATAGCGCGCGAGCAGGTCTTCGCGCGGGCCGGCGCTGCCGGCCGCGCTCAGCGCCAGCGCGGCGACCCCGGCGACGACGATGAGCGTGTTCTTCATGGTTGCTCCCTGCGGCGATGCATCGATGGAGCGCACTTTGCGCCGCGCGACCTGAACTCGAACTGAATCCGCCGTTCATCCTGCGTTCAGGATCGCGGCGCTAGAAGACCGCAGCGGAAGACCTGATGGAAACCACGATGCCCGACAGGACCTCGCACTCGACGCACGCGGTGCTGGCGGCACTGGCCGCGGCGCTGATCCTGACCGTGACCGTCGGCGGCGCAGCCTCGGCAGGCGAGACGAGCGATCACGAACGCGCGCGCGAGGCGCTGGAGGCGGGCGAGATACTGCCGCTACGGACGATCCTCGAGCGGATCGAGCGCGACTATCCGGGGCGTGTCATGGAGGTCGAGCTGGAGCGCTCGCGTGAAGGCTGGATCTACGAGATCAAGCTGCTGCGCAAAGGCGGCGCCCTGGTCAAGCTCGAGGTCGATGCCCGCGACGGCGCGGTGCTCGGCGTCAAGAGCAAGGGCGACCGGCCGCCGAGCCGCGACGAGATTCGCTGATGCGCATTCTGGTCGTGGAGGACGAGCCGACGCTGGCCGCGCAGCTGGTCGAAGGGGTGAACGCGGCGGGGTACGTGACGGATCGCGCCGGCAACGGCGTCGACGCGCACTTCATGGGCGACACCGAGCCCTACGACGCGGTAGTGCTCGACCTCGGCCTGCCGCAGATGGACGGCATCACCGTGCTCAGGAAGTGGCGCGCCGCCGGCCGCACGATGCCCGTGCTGATCCTGACCGCGCGCGACAGCTGGCACGAAAAGGTGGCCGGCATCGACGCCGGTGCCGACGACTACCTGACGAAGCCCTTCCACATGGAGGAGCTGCTCGCCCGCTTGCGCGCGCTCATCCGCCGCGCCGGCGGACACGCGGGCGCCGAGCTGGTCTGCGGTCCGCTGACCCTGGACACCCGCAGCAGCCGCGCCCGCGTGTCGGGCCAGGCCCTGTCGCTCACCAGCCACGAATATCGCGTGCTGGCCTACCTGATGCACCACCGGGGCGAGATCGTCTCGCGCAGCGAACTGATCCAGCACATCTACGCGCAGGACTTCGATCGCGATTCGAACACGATCGAAGTCTTCGTCGGCCGTCTGCGCAAGAAGCTGCCGCCCGACCTGATCGAAACCGTGCGCGGACTGGGCTACCGCCTCGCCTGTTGGTCATGAGCGCCGCGTGGCTGCGCGAAGCCGCGTCGGCGGCGAGCCTGGGGGAGGTTACTCATTGACCTCGTTGCGCTTCCGCCTGCTCTTCGGCACGCTGTTCTGGATCGCCGCGTCCGTCCTCGTCGCCGGCTGGGGGCTGGGCAGGCTGTTTCATCAGCACGTCTCCGCCCAGTTCCACGCGGAGCTGCAAACCCATCTGGACCAGTTGACCGCCCATCTGGAGATCGACGACCAGGGCCGGCCCACGCTGAACCTGCCGCTCGGCGATCCGCGCTTCGACAAGCCGTTCTCCGGTCTCTACTGGCAGATTGACCGGCTCTCCGAAGCTGGCGTTCCGGCCTCGGGGGCCGCGCTGCGTTCGCGCTCCCTGTGGGATCAGGCGCTGGCCATCCCGGCGAACGCGCTCGCTGACGGCGAGGTTCACCAGCACCGGATCATCGGCCCGCGGGGAGCGATGCTGGGTGCGGTGGAGCGCAGCCTGACGCTCGAAGACCGGCCGCTGCAGTTGATCGTCGCTGCCGACGAGCGCCTGATGATCGAGCCGGTCGCCCGCTTCAAGGGCGAGCTCTGGCTGGCGCTGGGCGTCCTGGGATTCGGGCTGGCGCTGGCGGCGCTGCTGCAGGTGTTCGTCGGCCTGGCGCCGTTGCGCAAGCTGCAGGCCGCGCTCGGACGCGTGCGCGACGGCCAGGCGCAGCGGATGGAAGGCCGCTTCCCGAGCGAACTCACGCCGCTGGTGACGGAGTTCAACAGCGTGCTCATGCAGAACGCCGAGGTCGTCGCGCGGGCGCGCACGCAGGCCGGCAACCTCGCTCACGCGCTGAAGACGCCGCTCAGCGTGCTCGCCAATGCCGCGGATGCCCCCGAGAACAGGAACACCGATCTGGCGCGGTTGGTGGCCGCCCAGATCGAGACGGCGCGCAAGCAGGTGGACTATCACCTCGCGCGTGCCCAGGCCGTCGCCACGGCGCGCCTGCCCGGCGCGCGCACGCCGGTCGAGCCCGTCGTCGAAGGACTGCTGCGCACGATGCGCCGCATCCATGCCGGACGCGGCCTCGAATTGCACGTCGAACCGATGCCTTCGTCGCTCGCCTTCCGCGGCGAAGAACACGACCTGCAGGAAATGCTCGGCAACCTGATCGACAACGCGTGCAAGTGGGCGCGCTCACGCGTCGAGATCCGGGCGCACGACGGGCAAGGGCGCCTGCTGGTCTCGGTCGACGACGACGGCAAGGGGGTCGCGGCCGGCCAGAGAGACGCGATTCTCCGCCGCGGTGTTCGGGCCGACGAGCAGGTTGCCGGCACGGGACTGGGACTCGCCATTGTCGGCGACCTGGCGCACATGTACGGTGGGAGCCTCATGTTGGCGGACTCCCCGCTGGGCGGACTGCGAGCAGTCCTGAGCTTGGCGTCGGCGCGCTGAAGACGCGTGCCCGAAGAGCGCACGCTCGCGGTCATGATCCGGCATTCCGATCGGGTCTCGATCGACAAATCGGGTGCGTGCTGCCGGACGTCGGTGGCGGCGGTCTGTCCTCGTTCGCCGATCGTTCGCGCCGGGCAGCGGACCTGTACAGAGCCGTAAAGCGGGCAGCGCTGGCGCAAGATCGGGCGGCGCAGCAGAATGATGCACACCTTGTGAACGGAGCCGGATGAAGGCGTACATGGCCCTGCTGTCCGAGGCCCGCGCGTGCAGGCACTGCGCCGAGCATCTGCCGTTCGGCCCGCGGCCGGAGTGCGCGCCGCTGTGGCGCGATCGGGCGGCACTGACCGAGTGCGTGCGGGCGTGGCGCGACTTCGCGCCGAACGTGATCCCGCTGCCGCACCCGAGCCCGCGCAACGACGGCTGATTGCGCAGCCAGTCGTGGTTCGCGGCCGAACTGGTGCCTGCGCTGCGGACGAGGGTCGCGGCGGTGCTGGCGCGCAGCGAACGATGATGACCATCCTGCGTCGTGTCGATCCGGTGCGGCCAGCGCGCCGCGGCACCGACCCGTTCGCCGGGTGCACCGCTCCAGGTCATTGATCCGATTGCGGTTCCTGTTCACGGTCAAGGTGGCGCATTTCGGCCGAGCTGAGCGCGTCTCAGGCCCTGCCGACGGCCACGTTCCGTACCCCGCGTGACGGCAGCAACCGCTCGAGGTACTGCTCGATCGGGAATCGAAACACGCCGCGCAAATTGATGCCCTCGGTGCGGGTCGGGGCGATCCGCCCGATCAGTTCGGGTGGCACGGCGGTCGAGCGTCGCGCATTCCATCGATCGAGGGCGGCCTGCATTTCGTCGTCGCGCCCGGCCTGATAGCCGGCGACCCGCCCGGTGTAGATGGCGCGCTTCGATGCGTTCACGGCCTCGCCGCGGTTGAGCACGCGCAGCAACTCGCGGCGGAAGGTCGCATTGACGAAGTAGTCGGCGAGAAAGACCGTACGGAGCAGCTTGCCGAGTTGCACCATGGCCTCGCAGAGCGGATCGCCGCGCGAGGCGGAGCCGAAGCGCGCCAAGGCGTGGACGGCGCTGGTATGCCCGCGATGCACCGAGGCCACCAGATGCACGATCGACTCCCAGTGATCGACGATCTTCTGGACGTCGATCCGGGCGTGACAGATCGAGCGGATGGCTTCGGGAACCGCCGTGCCGCGGGCGATGAACAGGTGCCGGTCCTTCAGCGCCTTCAGGCGTGGACACAGATCGAAGCCGAGCAAACGAGCCAGCGTCATCGCGACGTCGGTGTAGCCGTGCGTATCGACGGCGAGTTGCGCCGTCTCGAGGCGCTCATCGCGCACGACGCCCTCGATCGCCGCGCCGGCCTGTCGCTCGTTGAGCACGATCGGCTGGGCGTAGGAGATGCCCCAGTTGTCGCGAACGTGGGAGTAGATGCCGACCGAGGGCGTCTGGCGCCGCGGGTCGACGCGGGCCTGCCAGACGCGCTTGCTGGTCTCGCGGCTCATCAGGTCGGAGGAGGCGAGATCCGACCGCCCCCAGGTGCTGGCGATGGGATGGCGGGGGCGGAGAGTTGCGGGATCATGCGCGCGGTCTCGGCGGCCGAGAGCGCCGTGCCATGCGCCAGAATCCCCGCGTAGACCATGAGCAGTTCCTTGTCTGAGCGGGGCTCGCGGCCGAGCATGATCCAGCTGAAGCGGACCTCGGCGGCGAGCGGGGTCAGATGCAGCTCGTCGTCGACGCGCAACTCGCCCGCGACCGCAGCGTCGGCGACCCGGGCAATCGCGTGCTGCGACGGCTCGAGGAGCGGCTCGAGAAACGCGCCGGCTTCGGTCGGCAGCGCCAGACGCCGGTACTGTGCCCGCCGGGTCTGCTGCCAGCGCTCGGCCGGGATGAACAGCCGCTCGCGGCTGCGGAACGCGAAGCTGTGTTCGATCCAGACCGTGCCATTACGCAGTGCCCGGCGCAGCGCCAGCAGCGTCGCCACCTCGATGGTGCGTACCGGCTCGCCGATGCGCGCCCCCACGGCCGGCGGCCGGCTGGCCAGCCGACGGGCATAGCGGCGCAGAATCGCGTCTGGCAGGTCGGTGAGCTGGTGGTCAACGCCGAGGCGGTACCGGCAATCAATGCGCTCGAGCAGCGAATCGATCTGCCGCGTCGAATGCTTGGCGGGCGCCGCCCACAACCAGGTCTGGGTGGTCATGCCATCCGGGCGCGGCTCGGTCAGCGTGCCATACCACTCGGCCCGCAGGAGCGGCTTGACCGTCTCGAGGATCGATCGGGCCAGCACGGCCTCGTGGCTGCGGACCGCCTTGCGAATCAGCATGCGCAGATCCCGCTCGCGCGGCACCAGCAGGCGGTGCTTGTACAGCCATCGTCGTGCAAAACCGAGCAGTCGTTGCCGATCGATCGTGCGCGACAGCTCATCGCGCAGCACGCGGACGAGCGCGCGGCGTTGCGCCTCGGTCAGCGGCTGGAAGCCGAGCGTCGTGCAGGCGACATCCTGATGCTCGAACAACGTACGCCGACGCCGATACATCGCGCGCAGCGACGCCAGATCCGGCGCGACGACGTTGAACTGATCGCCGAGGTGGCGCCACAGGGCCGGCGGCACCACGCCGACAGCCTCCAGCAGCCGTCCGCTCATGCGCAGGAACCCGATCTGCAGCGCCAGCCCGAGCATCAACCCCGGCTTGCGGCGCTCCTCGATCACGCGCCGTTCGGCGGCCGAGAAGTTGAAGAACGCCTCGATCTCAAACCCGCTCAGCTCGCGCGGCAGGCGCTTGAGCCCGAGACAGGTCGTGTGCCAGTCGTTCATGTTCTTGTACCCCCCGCTCAGGGGCACCATAGCGGAGCGCCAACCGCGAACAGCAACCGTCTGATCAGCCTCGGAAATCTACGCCTGCCCGCTAGAATGCCCGACAGATCCTACCGGCACTTTTGGCACCGAAATCAAGGGGACCCCGGGTTGGACGCCGGCGCTTAGTCACCGAGTCTGCCGTGGCGCCGGATCGTGCACGGCGCCAACGACATGACCTGTCGTCGCGGCGGCGCAAGCTGTCCTCAAGGTGGGGTTCACCCGGGAGAGACGACGATGTTCTGGATGTTTCTGCTGGCGGTGGTGCTGGGGGCCGTGTTCTTCAAGCTCGGCGTGTACTCGGTCGTGTTCGGCCTGGTCCAGCTCGCGGCGAAAGTGCTGTTCTTCGGGACCGGGCTGTTCCTGCTGGTCTACGCTGGGCGATGGATCATGCACCGGCGGCGGGCGCGGCTGGTGCGGTGGGGGCACTGAGCGGGGTCGCGGGGTTTACCGATGCCGGAGGCGGCCGGTTCCGGTTAGAACAGGGCGAACAGCACAGGGACGGGGTTTCCATGACAACCGCAGGCTGGCCGCTTCCGGCGCCTTTCCGAAGGGCCCGTGAGTGCGATGTCCATCGAGTGACGCCATGAGTGACCGGTCGCACGACACGCTGGTGTATCGGTTGGCGCAGATGCTGGTGAAGTTGAACCAGGGAGAAAAGCTCGATCCTCAGGCGCTGGCGGACGAGTTCGGCGTCAACCTGCGCACGATCCAGCGGGATCTGAACGAGCGCTTCGCGTACCTGCCATTGGAGAAGACGGACGGGCGCTATGGCCTCGATCCGGCGTTCCTCGGCAAGCTGTCGACGAAAGACGTCGAGCGGTTCGCGTCGCTGGCCGGGGTGCGCGGTCTGTTTCCGTCGCTGTCGGACGAGTTCCTGCGCGACATCTTCGACACGCGCATCCAATCGACGTTGCTGGTGAAGGGTCACCACTACGAGGACCTGGCGGGCAAGGAAGCGCTGTTCCGGCAACTCGAGCAGGCGATCGTGGCGCGGCGCCACGTGGCGTTCGAGTACCGCAAAGAAGAAGGGCCCAAGACGTACGGGTCGGTGGCGCCGTTCAAGCTCGTCAATCACAAGGGCATCTGGTACCTCGCGGGGCGGGATGGGGAGAAGCTCAAGACGTTTTCGTTCGCGAAGATCGAACGGGTGCGAATGCTCGAGACTCAGTTCGCGGCGGATCCCACGGTCGAGCAGACGCTGCGTGACGAGGATGGCATCTGGTTGGGGGAGGAGAAGCGCGAAATCGTGCTCAAGGTGTCGGCCGAGGTGGCGGGCTACTTCAAGCGACGCAAGCTGATCGCCAACCAGTTGATCGAGAAGGAACTCGAGGACGGTGGCTTGATCGTGTCGGCCAAGGTCGGGCACGTGAACCAGGTGCTGCCGATCGTGCGCTACTGGATTCCGCACCTGCGGATCATCAGTCCGGAGGGGTTGCAGGGGGAGCTCGAGGCGGAGCTCAGGCGTTATGTTGAATTCGATCCGGGAACGATCGGGCGGAAAGGCAAGGAGGAGGGCAGGTCATGAGGACGCTGATCTTGATGTGCGTGGCGCTGGTTGCGGTCGCGGCGATGGCTGCGGAGTCGCAGACCTCGGCGCCGGCCGCGGGGACGAAGGTGTATCAAACGGACAGGTATGGCAATGTGCAGCAGCACAAGCCGTCTCTGGTGGTGAAATCTGATGGCCGCATCCAACAGGTGGATGCGTACGGGAACGTGCAGTCGCACAAGCCGGGCTTCCAGGTGCAGGGCAACCGGGTCTACCAGACCGACCCCTACGGCAACGTGCAGCATCACAAGCCGTCGTACACGGTACAGCCCGACGGGCGGGTCATTGCCACGGATGCCTACGGCCACACGCAGTCCCACCAGCCGCAGTTCGTGGTGAAGGATGGCACCGTGTATCGGACCGATGCGGGCGGCCGTTCTCAGCAACCGGTGTCTGTGATCCAGCCACCGCCGCCGCCGAAGAAGTGAACGCGACCGGACATAAGCTGTGATCGAGTCGAACGAACGCAAACGGCGCCTGCGATAAACCGCAGTATCGCGGGATGACCGCGCGGGCTGAGGATGGCGGTCCGTGTGGCTCCGGCGCCGGGATGGCGCGGGCCACGGACGTTGCGGCACAGGAATGAAACAGGGACGGGCGTTGTGAGTGATTGGGGGTTGTCGCGAAGCACCGTGATGACGACGGTCCGGGCCGCGTTGTGGCTGTCGGCGTCGTTCTGTTCGTTGCTCACCGGTTGCACGCCGGTCAATGATCCCAGTGCCGGCCTATCTGTGCCTGAGACCGTGGCGCTGATCGACTCAACGCCGCGCAGCGACATCCTCCTTCCGAACCTCGCGGAGGCGTTTGCCCTCGGCACGCGTGCCACCGACGTGCAGCGCGATCAGCTCGAGAAGAACCTCGTCGGGCGGACGGTGGAGTGGGACCTGCCGGTGTACGACGTCAGCTTCGCTGACGGTCGGTTCGATGTCACCTCGCAAATGATTCCGACGTCTAACCGTGCCGAGGCCGTGCCGCTGCTGCGCGTGATGGTGTTCGTGGTGCCGCAGGGCGAAGCGGATCAGGCGCTGCTGATGAAGGTGAAGACGGACGACGTGATCCGTGTGCGCGGCATCGTGCAGGAGATCCGGGCGCGGGCGGTCGTGGTGGTGCCGGGGGTTGTTGTTGGCGTTCCCGACACGTCGGAGCCCACGACAAGCGCAGAAACAACATCGTAGGGAATAGCTATGACAGATTCGAACCGCTCAATATTAATCGGTGCTGGCATCATCGCGATGTGCGCAATTGGGGCGGCCGTTTTGGTGGGCGCCGCGGTTCGCGGACTGCGAAGTGAACTCGAAGCGTCGCGCAAAGAATCGCAGACGCAAACGGCGACAATCATTGGCAACCTTGGGTTGGTCCAGGGTGAGTTAGCCATGATTCGGAACAATCCGCTCGGCACGACTGACGAATCCACTGCGGGCACCCGGCAGGACACAAATCAAAGTGACTTGGAGTTGCAGTTCAAGACCGATGCGGACGCCGTTGCACTGATAGGCGCACTCGCAAAGGTACGCACAGCTGACCAACTTGCGACGATCATAAACGAACTCGACGGGTGGCTTGTCAAGCCGGAAGATGAGAGAAAGATTCAGAATCGAATGGCAATATTGATACCGGGCCTCCGTAAGGTCGTAGCACTCGAGGTGCGCGCCCTTCAATCGGCGTCGCTAATCGTCTTACCGAGTGCTGTCGGTGCCATGAAACTCGATGAGGCGGGCAGGATCCTGGCCCTGTTCCCGATGTCGGACGATCCTGGTGTTATCAAAGAGGCGAAGCAACTGACCGACCGCCAAATGGACGCGGCGGCACGACTGGACGCGCTGCGTAGGCAACGATACAACAAGTGGGCAATCGTTCGAATCGAGCAGGCTATTGATTACTACAACGCCAACGTTAGCAAGTGGGACCCAACAGACGACAACACGGGAATGCTCGACCCATTGGTTGGCTACCTCGGTTCAGTTGACCCAATGTTCCTCGAGCCAGCGTCGCTTGAACTGTACAACTACATCATCGAAAAGATGAAGGGCAGCCTCTCTGAAAAGAACAAACTCGAGTTTGCCAAGCAGTTAACCGATCCGAAGATCTCACGCAATTATCTGGGCCAGCTTTGATGAAGCTCGGTTTGTTAGCCTTCATCGTTGCCGCGCTCGTGATGGGCGAATCGGCATCAGGGCAAGGCGTGACTTATCAGCCGCTTGGGACCTGGGTTGATCTGGGAGCGCGAGCCTATTCGCAATGGAGCGCCCGGGTGTATGCGGCTTCCGAGAGATTTTCTCCCATCTCACCTGGTCAGGTCCGGACGCCGCTTCCTGGGCTGCGTCCTCGAAGCGTTGAGCTCCTCGAGGGCTACTTTCTGCGAGCGCATCCAAAGCTCCTGAATGACAATCCGGAGCGAGCACGGCAACTCATTCTCCGGCGCTACAACAACGGACTCGGGCCCCTCAGGGGGTACATGGCAGAGGCCATGTTTGTTGATTTAAATCCTGAGTGGAATCTGGTGAGAAGTGGCACCGCACCACAGCACGACGTTACCCGACAGGTTGCCGGTCATCGAGCGCCGTTCAATGGCCAGATCAAGTATCACGATTCTGGCAATGCAGCGATCTATGTCGGCGATCAGTAGTGTCCGGTTAATTTGAAGTCAGCCGTCCGTAAAGCCAATGCTGACGCGGGTTTCGAGAGATTCATGGGTGTCCACGATTTGAATTTCGGTTCTTCCGTTTGCGATGCTCGCGGGTTTGAACGACCCGGAGTGACGCATGAACTTGGGCAAGACGCTGTTCGCGCAGGTGATGGAGTTCGTGCCGTGGAAGACCTTCGGTCGAATCGTCGAGCGCCACCAGGGCGACGCAGGCGTGCGCACGTTGGGCTGCGCCGACTTGTTTCGCGTGATGGCCTTCGCGCAGCTCACCTGGCGCGAGTCGCTGCGCGACATCGAGGCTTGCCTGGCGGCCAATCAAGCCAAGCTGTTCCACATGGGGCTGAAGGCGCCGCCGGCACGCTCGACGCTGTCCGACGCGCTGAACCGGCGCGACTGGCGCATCTATCACGCGCTCGCTCAACGGCTGATTGCGCGCGCCCGAGCGCTCTATGCCCAGGAGCCTTCCGTACTGGAACTCGATGCCAGCGTCTACGCGCTGGACGCCACCACCATCGATCTGTGCCTGAGTCTGTTCGAGTGGGCGCCATTTCGCTCGACCAAGGCGGCCATCAAGCTGCACACGCTGCTGGACTTGCGCGGTGCGATCCCCGCCTTCATCCACATCAGCGATGGCAAGTTGCACGACGTGAACGTGCTGGACATCCTGCCCGTCGAAGCCGGATCCTTCTACGTGATGGATCGAGGCTACGTGGACTTCCAGCGGCTGTACGCGATGCATCAGGCGGGCGCCTTCTTCGTCACGCGCGCCAAGAGGGGAATGGATGCGCGGCGCGTCTACTCGGCTGCCGCCGACCGTGCCAGTGGCGTGATCTGCGATCAGCGCATCGTGTTCAACGGCTTCTACGCGGCCAAGAACTATCCGGAGCATCTGCGCCGCGTGCGTTTCAAGGACCCGGAGTCGGGCAAGACGCTGGTGTTCCTGACCAACAACACCAGCCTGCCAGCCTTGACGATCGCTGCGCTCTACAAGAGCCGCTGGCAGGTGGAGTTGTTCTTCAAGTGGATCAAGCAGCACCTGCGCATCAAGCGCTTCCTCGGTACCCGCGAGAACGCGGTGAAGACACAGGTCTGGCGCGCCATCGCCACGTATGTGCTGATCGCCATCGTCAAGAAGGAGCTTCATCTCGATGCTTCGCTGTACACCTGTCTACAGATCCTGTCGGTCTCGGTCTTCGAGAAAACCGAGGTTTCATGCGCCTTGCAGCCCGATCGCTCTCTGCCAGAACCGCCCGATCCGGCTAACCAATTGGTCTTGTTCGACTTTTAACCGGACACTACTGGTCGGCGATATGGTCAAAGACCACCGCGCACACCGCTTCTTTATTCCCGACGATCACGTTAACGCAACGAAAGCGTACTTGAGAAATGCGGCATTGCGCGCGCAGTCATCAGGTAGCGCGTTGGAAGCGAACAGGTTGTGGCGGGACTATGGGCGCGTGCGACCAATTGGGGCGACCTCTGGGGAAATCCGCAACGCTACCAGGGAGGCAGCACGGAGCGTGGCGCGGGAAGAGCATGGGCTCTATACGTCGCTAGGCGCCGTTACTGCACTTTCACTGGCGCCAACGCTCTATGATGTCGCAAGCGGGCGCATGACCGCAAATGTCGCAGCCTATCATCTAGCCAGATCAGCCAGCCTCATCGGAGTCGGGATCGGCACCGACCAGCTCCTCAAGCGCATCGGACAGGGCGCGCTTCGAGGTGGGGTACGCGGCAACGCGATCGTGGGTAGTGCGCTCGCGGTAACAGAAATCACGTGGCTTCTTTATGAAAATGGCTGGCGACGCGCCTTCTACAAACCGGAGTTCTATGAGGAGGCGGGAGGGGGAATCAGCGCCCTGAGTTTGAGCTTGATTGGCGGTACGGTCGCAACGACCGCAGCTGCTGAGACAGGTCCTTGGGCGCCCGTGATCGGGATCGGGGCGGGAGCCATCACAGGCACCATTGGCTACTTTGGGGGCAAGGCGGCTACCCGCGAAATCGTTGAGTTGGTCGCACCAGAGATGCTTCGCCAGCGGGAGCGTCAAAAGATCGACAGCGTGAAGTCGGGAATCGATGCTTCGATTGGCAATCTTCAAACACGACCCTTGGGGGCTTCGAGTGCCGCTATGACTGGGCGCCGCCCGGAGGGCACTACGAAATGAAGGGCAGGTACGCAGCCACGCTCGCGTTTGCAGCGCTTTGCGCGGGCGCGGCATTGATGTTCGGGTTCAATGAGTGGAGCGACTTCAGGTTCTGGTCGAAGACCGGGGGCGAAACGCAGTCCGGTCCGGGTACGGAGATCCTGGTGATGCGGACCGCGGGCGGGTTGCTCGAGGTCTCGACCATTCGTGCACGGGAACAGTTCGACAAGTCCTTCGTGTATTCGGTGCTCGGTCAGGAGGTCGGAAAGACGGTAGCGCACATTCGGGTGCCAGCCACGTATCGCTATCACATCGAGCTTGCGCCGACGTGGGAGGTGCTCCGGATCGGCGAGGTGTTCAAGGTCATCACGCCGCCCGTGAAGCCGAGCCTGCCGGTGGCCGTGGATCTGGCGAAGATGGAGAAGGACGTGGGCGGCACGTGGTTTCTCGTCCCGTTCAACGAGGTCGATGATCTAAATGCGCTCGAGCGCGAGATCACGCGCAAGCTGGCGGAGAAGGCCGCGAGTCCTGCGTACCTGCAGTTGCAGCGGGAGCATGCACGTAAGACGGTGACGGAGTTCGTGGAGAAGTGGCTCGTGACGCAGCAGGCATGGAAGGCGGCGGAAAATCCGAGGATTGAGGTGGTGTTTGGGGAGTAGTTTCCGGTCAAGCGGCAAGCTGAGCGATTAGATCAGTTGTTAGATATGGCAGGAATGTAAAGGAGTTCTCAGATGGAAATGACACCTGCGGCAGCGAACATCAAGCTGACCGTCCTCGATTCGAAAGCGCAGACAACGGATCGGCTCGACAGCCTGGTTCGTTTCACTAATGCCGGCCTGCCACAGGAATTGATCCACCGGCTCGGGGAGCTCTGGGATGCCCGCCAGGAAATGAGCGGCCGAGTAGTTCACGTCGGCAATATCATATTTATGGAGATCAATCGGTTCATCGACGAGAACCCGAACCTCGCCATCGGCGTGGCACTGGGCGCAGCGGTCGGTGCACTGACTGCGATGATTCCGGGAATAGGACCCCTGCTCGCGCCGTTTACCATGGCGGCAGCGGTCCTGATCGGGGCGCTGTCAGGACAAGACCTCGATAACGAGAAGGGCGCCAACGGTGCAATCGGGCAGATTGCTCAAGACCTGATCAATCTGGCGCGGAAATTTTTTGAACTGTTGGCCAGCATTTTCAACGCATTGCGCACTGAGACGGCGTGAGCCCGAGGTTTCATTGATGAGGCCGCCGAAAGTCGACGACTATCTGGCTGCGCTGGAGAAGATGAAGAAGAGCCGGCGCGATAGAATCGGTGTGCTCGGCGAGCTTGGCGTGACTGGGATTGGGGCCGCGGCGGGGTGGTTCGCTGCGGCGGTCATTGGTGCAAAAGTGATCACGGTGTTTGGAATCGGGATCACCGTCGCAGCCACTCCTATTGGATGGGTCATCGGATCCGCCGCCCTTGCGGGCGGGGCCGCGTACGGAATCGCGGGGCTTGTTCGTGGGGGCGGAAAATACGACACGCTGAAAGAGCTCAGCATCCGGGAGCTGGAGCAGCGCATAGAGCAGCTCAGCCGCGCATCAAAGCGGTCACTGGGGCGGGAACCCAAGATGAAGAACCTCATCAGCAGCCTGCAATTACTGGTTGCAAACGGGCGTCTCTCCCAGGACGAGACGACGGATCTGCTCGCAGCTGTGGAGAAGGGACACGTGACCATCAACGTTGCATTCGAGCAGATCAAGGCATTGGCGGAGACTACCCGCTAGGCGGCTTGACGGAGGGACATTCGCGTTATCGCGAGCTCGACGGCTCGATGAGCCGTCCTTGGAGGCGCGCGGGGCGCGCCGGTTGGGCGAGGGTTGAAGACGCTCCCTTACGCGAGCCCGACAGCGGGTCTCAGCAGCAACGCGCCGAAGCCAAACAACAGCAGCAGTTCCACGGCGACGCTCAAGAGGATGGCGGGGCCGGCGCGCCGCGCGCGGTATTCGTGCAGCCCAAGACCGGCGAGCAGAGCATTGACCAGTACCGCGAACAGGCTGATTTTGGTGATCAGTTCCGCCGACGTCGTCGAACGCACCAGGAAGCAGAGCAGCGCCACGCCCAGATAGACGGCGCCGATGCGGCGGCCGACCAGCAGGGCGCCCGGGTTGGGTTCCATGCGCCAGCGTTGCAGCATCCGTTTCCCCGCGAACAGCCAGCCGGCGCCGAGCAACAGGGCGGCGAGGCAGGTCACGATCGCGAGTGCGTGGAAGCTCATGGGGATTCGCTGGCCGGGGGTGTCGAGTGACCGGCAATCCAATCCGCCAGTTGCTCTTCGGTCAGGTCGCCGGCGGCGAGCCGGATAAATGTCGTGACGCATTCAGCGTCGGTGGCAGTGAGCTCGCTGCCGTTCAGCGCGAGGAACAATTCCGCGACGACCAGGCTGGTGCGCTTGTTGCCGTCGAGGAACGGGTGATTGCGTGAAATGCCGAAGGCGTAGCTCGCGGCCAGGCGCGCAAACGAGTGCTCGCCGTAGGCGAACTGGTTCTGCGGTCGTGCCATGGCCGACTCGAGCAGTCCGCGATCACGCACGCCGGGCTGACCGCCGTGCTCGGCCAGTTGCTCGTCATGAATGGCGAGCGCGACCTCGAGTTCGATCCAGAGCGGCGCTGTCATCGGGGTCGGGTGCGGCTACTTCGCGAGTTCACGCAGAACGGCGCGACGCTTCTTCATGATCTTGCGGGCAGCCGTCATCTGCGATTCGAACTCGGGGTTGTACGGGGTCAATCGATAGCCGTCGGGAGCTTCGGTCAGGTAGACCGCGTCGCCCTTGTCGAGCTTCAGGCGCGCCAGGACTTCCTTGGAGAAGACGACCCCGGCCGAGTTGCCGACGGCGGTGAGCTTGAGTTTGATCATGAGCGAATGTTCGTACGCACGTAATAACAAGTCAAGTGGCCGAGGCCGCTTTAGATCACTCGTTTAATATAAGAACTATTATGCGTATCGCAACATGATTGCCGATGATAGCCGCATAATCGAACCTCTTTCGCTTCGCTTATGCCATAAATCGGAGCTGGAGCCAATCTCCGCCCCGGACGGGCGCTGATCTGGATTCCCAGCGGGTCGTTAGCGGATTCCATATTTGCTACTATTGGAATCATGAAGACCACGGTTGATATTCCTGACGAAGAGCTCGAGGCGATCATGCGCTTCACACGTGCGGCCACCAAGCGCGAGGCAATCGTGACCGCCATTGCCGATTACAACCGTCGGCGGCGCATGGCGGCTCTGCTCGAACATGCGGGCAAGGCGGAGTCCTTGATCACGCAGGACGAGTTGCAGGCGCAGCGTCGGCAGGGCTGAGCGGTGATCCTGGTCGACAGCTCGTCGTGGATTAATTTCCTGCGCCCGAATGGCGATCCGGTGGTGCGATCGCGGGTCGAGGCGGCGCTCACCTCGGGAGAAGCGTGCTGGTGTCCGCTGGTGCGGCTCGAGCTCTGGAACGGCGCGGCCGGCGAGCGCGATCGCAGGATCCTGCGCGACTTCGAAGCGGTGCTCACCGAATTGCCGATCGATGACGAGGTGTGGAGCACCGCGTATGAACTCGTACGTCGTGCTCGCGCCGCCGGCGTGTCCGTGCCGGCGACGGACATCCTGATTGCGGCGTGCGCGCGCCGGCACGGCGCCGAGCTCGAGACGGCGGATTCGGATTTTGAACGACTTGCGGCTATTCGGTAGGTTTCTGCTATGGAGGAACCGAGTCAGCGTCGTTGCCATTTCGCGGTGATCGCCGCGATTGGCGTACTGCTCAGTGCGTGCACGCAGCGCGGACCCGAGGCCGTGGCGTTTGTGGATGACCGTGCCGGCCTGCTTACGCCGGCGGACGAGTCGAGCATCTCTGGCTGGCATGCTGCGCTGCTCGCGCAGTACGGCATCGATTACCGAGTGCTGACGGTCGACTCCGCGGACGACCTCAGTGCGCTGGCCGTACGCACCTTCGAGTCGGCGGAGATCGGG
Organism: Pseudomonadota bacterium; assembly: GCA_016705325.1. GTDB lineage: Bacteria > Pseudomonadota > Gammaproteobacteria > Steroidobacterales > Steroidobacteraceae > RPQJ01. The sequence continues at coordinate 64,247 of JADIYJ010000003.1, forward strand.
AAGCAGTCGGGCGCTGGTCGTGGACTGCTGCTCGTGGTCGATGCGTCCGGCGAGCGCGTGCGGCTCGAGGTCAGTCGCGAGCTCGAGGCGGTGTTCGTCGATTCCTTCGTCGCGTTCGTCGAGCGCGAGCAGATGGCGCCGTTCTTCGCCGCGGGACGCATCGGCGACGGCATCGTGGCGACCGGCGAACTGATCGCGGGTCGAGCGGATGCGGCGATCGCTGGCGGGGAACTGGTCGGCCGTGCAGTCGAGGCCAGTAGCGCGGGTGCAGGGGCGGAGAGCCGTACACACGCGAATAGCGGCTATGTGCGGCCACAGGCCATGACGGCGGTGGACACGCGGGCGCGCCCCGCCCCGCTCGATACCGTCGCGGCCTATGTGGCGGCGATGGCGGCGCACGATTCGTCCGCCGATCTCGACCTGTACACCGCCGAGACCCGGCAGATGCTGGCGAGCCACGTGGTCACCCGCGCACAGATGGACAACCTGGTGCGTACGTACCGGGATTGTCCTGCGCCGCGCGCCCGGATCGAGGAAGACGTCGCCGTCGTCGATCATCCTGGCGAGTCGGGAAGCTGCGCGCCGTGGCTGTTGCAGCGGGGCGCGGACGGGCGGTGGCGTCTCGACCTCGTGACCATGCAGCGGGCGCTGCGGTTCGATACCCGGAACCACTGGCAGGTCGCGGGCCCCGAGGCACTCGGCGACTTCGCCTTCGCGTTCGAGCGCTGAGCATTCCCGTGCCGCTGGTCCACTCGGTGAGGTGGGCCCGGCGGGTGAGCCCGGCGTGCGTTCCGTGGCGTATCGAGCGGCACCCGTGGCTGCGAGCATCCAGTTCGTGCAACCGGACGTCAGCGTGCACGCTGGCGCAGTGCCAAGTGAGCTGCTCGATCAGGCTGGCGCCTTAGGGACTCGATCGCAACGCTTCGCCCAGCAGGCGCAGGAGCCACGTGCTGGCGGCAAAGACGGCGGGCAACACCAGAACGAAGACCCCAAATGCCACCGGCGCTGCAATCAGCAACGGGGCTGCGGTGTCGTGATTGTCGTAGCTGGCGAAGATGCGATTGAAGGCTGCGCCCGCGGCCTGCCAGGCGAGCAGTGCGGCGATCGTCGCCGCGGTGACGAGCTGAACGATCGAGCGGCCTGCATTGCGGGCCGCATCACCGGTGTTGCGATTCCTGTGGCGCCGGCGGAACGCCCAGGCGGCGACGCCGACGACCAGCACTGCGCCCAACAGCATCAATGCCGGCAGGAGCCAACGTTCGACCCGTCCCCATCGCGCCAGGTCGTCACGCGGCGTCGACGGGAGTTGCGTCGCAGGATGGGCCGCTGGCGAAGGAGCCGGTTCCCGCGTGATCTGCGCAGCGACGGCGTCGCAGTTCTCCCGGCCCGGGGGACGGATCGTCCGCGCCGTGGCCGGGCACGGTCCCTCGACCACGAATTGAACGCCGGCGGTCTCGCACAGTGTCGCGTTCCGGTTCCGGCAGTCCTGCTCGGCGGTTGGAACGTCCGCGTGGCTGACCGTCAGCGTCAGCAGCAGGACGCAGGCGGCGATCAGTCGGATTCGCACTGTGGAATGTATTGGGCCGTCCGGGAATCGACGATCGACTAGACCATGCGGCGGTTGCAGGGTCAATGAAGCGAATCACATCCTGGGAATGGATGCCGTTGAGACCTGGACAGCAAAAAGAGCGATCGGCAGAACGCGCGCCGTGCGCTTTCGTACCGCGCTGCGGATCACGCGCACAATGCCGTGGACGGTGTGCGAAGCGGTTCCCTTCACGATCCGGAGTGATCACGATGCGAGTTCTCATCACGGGCGGCACGGGTTTCGTCGGCCAGGCACTTTGCCCCCGGCTGGCGGCGGCGGGTCATCAGGTCGTGATCTTGACGCGGCAGTCGAATCCGAGTTTGCCCGAGGCTGCCACGACGGCCGTGACCCGCCTCGACGACTTGGCCCCGGACGAGTTTGGTGCGGTGATCAATCTTGCGGGTGCGCCGATCGGCGATGCGCGATGGACCGAGCCGCGCAAGAAACTGTTGCTGGATTCGCGGGTGAGTACCACGTCACGACTGGTCGAGTGGATGGGCCGTACACGCCAGCGGCCGCACACGCTGGTGTCGGCCTCGGCGGTGGGCTACTACGGCGAGCAGGGTGACCAGCCTGTCACGGAGGAGACGCCGCCGACGCCTGGTTTTACTCACCAGCTGTGCGTGGCCTGGGAGCGGGAAGCTGAAAGGGCCGGCGCTCTGGGTGTGCGCGTGTGCGTGATGCGCATTGGCGTGGTGCTCGATCGTGACGGCGGGGCGCTGGCGAAGATGCTGCCGGCGTTCCGGCTCGGCGGTGGCGGGAGGTTGGGCACGGGGCGCCAGTACTTTCCCTGGATCCACCGCGAGGACATGGCGGCGATCTGCGAGTGGCTGCTCGACAACCCGAAGGCGCGAGGCGCTTACAACGCCAGCGCACCAGCGCCGGTCACCAACGCGGATTTCACGTCCGCGCTGGGGAGGGCGCTCGCTCGTCCGACGGTGGTACCCGTGCCGGCGGCAGCGCTGAAGCTGCTGTTCGGAGAAATGTCCGAGCTGCTGCTGGTCAGCGATCGGATGTTGCCAACGCGTCTGCTCGAGGCCGGATTCAAATTCCGCTACCCGGATCTCGCGCCGGCGCTCGCGGCGATACTTGCTCGCCGCGCGTGAGGGGCCGTCCACGCGGACGGCGCAGCCGCAGCCGCAGCTGCCCTGCTCCGCCCTGCCGGGCGGCGGATCAGAGTTTCTTGTGGGAGCCGTCGCACAGCGGCGGACTGGCCGTGTGCTTGCAGGCGCAGAACCACTGCTGCTTGGACTCCGTGGCGTCGAACTTCACCGGCGTGAATTCCGAGCCCTTGTGTGATCCGTCGCAGAACGGCTGCTTTGCACTCTTGCCGCAGGCACACCACCAGTAGGTCTTGCCGGCTTCGACGGCGACGACGATCGGCGCCCTGGCAGCGATCACGGGTTCGGTCATGTCTGCTGCTCCTTGGGGAATCGTATTGCCCGAAGGTTCATGCTAGCCGCAGGCCCGCGAGCGAATCGTCAGGAGAAATGCTGCGCTCGGATCGCAGGGGAGCGCAGTCAAGCCAGCGTCATTGCGCGTGCGGTGGAGATTCCCGGATTGCGGGGGATCGCCGACTGCGCGAGCCTGATCGCACGGACCAGAGTCAGGAGACTGCCGTGAGCATCATCAGGGCGACGAGTCTGATCGTGCTGCTGCTGGGATGGTTGCTGCAATTGCCGGTCCTTGCCGCGGACGACAAGGCAATCGTCCTCGACGAAGGCCTGGCGGCCAGCGCCGACGTCCTGCCGGTCACCGTGGCCGCCGAGAAGACCTTCAAGGTCGCCGACTTCCGGTTCGGTGAGTACGTCGTGGTCTCGAGCAAGCTGGGAATGGCGAAGGGCTATTCGGGCGGGTGGATCAACCCGTTTGAGCACGCCGAGAACGAGCAGAAGTTTTCGTTCGTCATGAAGGGTGCCGGTCCGGAGACCGCCAGCGTGACGGCCGTGCAGCGCTTCGAGAGCGGACCGCTCAAGCGCTACGAAGTGTTGCCTGGGATTTCGGTCGGTGTCGACCCGCTGTCGGGCGCGAAGGACAGCCTGGTCGCCAGCATCAAGCTCGACGGTGAGCCGGCCACTGCCTGGAAGCTGCAACTCAACGTGCGGCGAAACGTGGCCGGCGCGGCAGAGAAGGCAAGAGCGTCGTCGCTGAGCGACGGCATGCGTGAAATCGAGATCCGCAACGTGTCGTCGCAGGCGCCGGACAGTAGCGAACAGGCGATGCCGGCCCGCGGGTACGAATTCCGCGAGAGCGATCGGCCCATCGCCGCGCTGCAGTACTTCGGCGGCGACTATCCGACCTCGAAGAAACACCTGGTGGTGTACCTGCGCAACGACCTCGATCCGCGGGCGAAGCTGCTGCTGGCGACCGCGATGACCGCGATCCTGCAGTCCAAGCTCAACGCGACGTTGAACTGAGAGCGCGCGTGCCGCGGAGGCGATCGCCGGGTGGACGTTTGCGGATCTCAGGCAGTACGTGCACTACCTGATTCGACACGAGCGCTGGATGGGTACTCGAGCCCGATCATGGACTCGCTCGTCGAGGGGCATCTGCAGCGGGTGGCGGATCGGCTCGAAACGGACGATTCACTGTAGCGGTCTTTGGATACACGCGTGGGTGTGGGACGAGGTTGCATTGCCCTGCTCTACCGCGCCGTCCGAACCACCGCCGTTCTCCGCCGCGGCTTGCGGTGAGATCGTGCGTGGCAAGAGACGTTGGGGTCAGGGCGACGAAGACGTCGCCCTGGCCCCGAGACATACCGCGCGCGAGGCGTCAGGCCTTCGCGGCGTCCTTCAGCTTCTTCATCGGACGCACCTTGACCTTCACGGTCGCGGGCTTGGCCTTGAAGGTCGTGGGCTCGCCAGTGAAAGGATTGATGCCCTTGCGCGCGGGTTTCGCCGCCACGCTGGTGACGGTGATCTTCAGCAGTCCCGGCAACATGAAGGTGCCGGCGCTCTTCCTGCCAATCGAGGCGAGGATTGCGTTCTCGAGTGCGGCGAGCAATGCGCGCACGTCCTTGCCGGCGACCTGCGCGGCCTCGGCGAGGTGAGCGACCAGTGCGGACTTGGTCAGCACCGTCTTGATCGACGGCGGGGCCTTCGGGGTCGCCTTGCGGGCGGCCTTCTTCGCAGACTTTTTCACGGACTTCTTGGCTTTGGCCATCGGGGTCGTTGAACCTCTGAATGAAAGAGTGAGTGATCGTGCGAACGGCCGGCGCCGTGCGTGTTGCGCACGGTAGGCGAATGGCGGATCAATGCCAAGGGGTGCGGTGAGGTGCGAACGGCGCGTCAGTCGTCACTCTTCAGGAGCAGCGGGTTCTGGGGCGTGTGGGTGGCAGCGATTTCTTTGGCTTTGGCGTGCAGGCAGGGTTGGTTCGCGTTGCAGGGATTGTAAGCGGTGCCTGTGCGTCGAGCCAGGTTGCGAGGCGTCGCCACTCGGCAAGTCCGACCCAGGCAGCGGCATACGCAGGGTCAAGCGCGAGCGCCTGCTGAAACAGCGCAATCGATTGCTCGAATGCTGCGGCCGTGTGATGACGACCGATCTCCCGCGCCTGCAGGAACAGTGCGTAGGCCTTTGGGTCGGTGGCCTTCGCGTTGGGCGCTGCGCCGAGCAGTTGGATCTTGAGCTGATCGACCACCGCGGCGGCGATCTCGTCCTGCACCTTGAACACGTCCGTCATCGGGCGGTCGTAGCTCTGCGACCACAGGTGAGAACTGTCAGCGGCACGGATCAGCTGCGCGGTGATGCGCAGTGTGTCGCCGGACTTGCGCACGCCGCCTTCGAGCACGTGAGCGACGTTGAGCTTTTGCGCGATGTCGGCAATGTCGGCTTGCCTGCCCTTGAACGAAAATGAGGACGTCCGGGCAATGACCCGTAACAGCGGGACCTGCGCCAGCAGGTTCAGCAGTTCCTCGGGCAGGCCGTCAGAGCCGGATTCCGAAGTGAAGAGATGGGTGTCGCGCTTACCGGTATGGTTTTTTCGTTGGTCAGGTGGCGCGCGGCGCACGGTATGGCGCCTCCCGGGCGCTGCAGCGAAGCAGATCGCAGCCTTGGCACTGCTCGAGAGGTGCTGCAACGCGACCGTCGTCCGTGAGCCCGACGATCGAGAGCAGGGATTTCTCGGGACGCATCATGAGCTGGGCGTTCAGCCTCACCGGCATCTCTTGCCCAAGGGTCTCGAACAGGGCAGTGATGTCGCGTATGTCCCAGCCCGTGTAGCCAGGGGCATAGCGGGTCGTCGTGCCGAGACCGATTTTCTGAACCTCGTCGCAGGTGCGTCGGATGAGATCCTCGCTCAGCGAGTGAATGGCCACCGTGGCCGCCGCATCGAGCGCCATCGCTTCCGGCATGCAGTCGTCGTGCACCAGGCGTCTGATCTCGTGCGACACGCCGTCGCCGAGCGTGGCGACGAAGAGCCGCAACGTCCGCGCCCTGCGCATCAGTCTGGCGAGCCGCCGGCTGCTGAGCCTGAGCCCACCGGCCAGCTCGATCCTGTCTGCGTGCGTTGACCGCAGCTCGAAGTCGCGCCATGTGCCCCAGGGTTCGCACAGCGCGGGCAGGCGTGCGATCTCCGCCAGGCAGGTATCGCGCACCGGCGCGCTAATGTGCTCCGGCGAGGGATAGCCGATGAGCCTGCTGATCTCGTCGAGTCCGACCGAGACGCTTGTGCGATGAAGGAGATTGTCCAAGGACCGGCTCGCTGCGCTCAACGCGCAGCAATCCCTGGTGACCAGCGTGCCTCGGTCGACGGGAAACGATCCTCGGCATGCGGCAGTTGGGTGGCGGCGACGAAGGCATCGTTGAAGCCGCGCGCCGTCGAGAGTTCGACGTACTCGACCCGGCGCGCCAAGACTTCCGCCTCTTCACGTGCCGCCACGCTCAGCAGTGCCATGCGCGCTCCGTCGCCCGCAGCGTTGCCGACCGCGGCGACGTTACCGAGGCCACAGTCGGGAAACAGCCCGATGGCGAGCGCGCGCTCGAGGTCGATCACGCTGCCGAAGGCGCCGGCGAGCAATACCCGGTCGGGTCGTTCGGCGCCGAAGCGCCCGAGCAGCATCTGGCTTCCGGCGTAGAGTGCCGCCTTGGCGAGCTGGATCGCCCGCACGTCTCCCTGTGTGAGCGTGATGTCCTGGCCAATTGCGGTCTGCTCCGCCCAGGCGATGACGAACTCCCACATGCCGTTCGCGCCCTGGCGCAGACGCCGGCAGGGCTGCTCCGCGTACAGGCGCCCGGAACGGTCGATGAGACCGGCGCGGAAGAGCTCGGCGACGGCCTCCAGCACGGCCGACCCGCATAGGCCGCGCGCGCCGATCTCCATGGCAGGCAGCCGGTCGCTCCAGCCCACCGCGCCGATCGTGCGAAAGCGCACCTCGTGGTTCACCGGATCGACCCGAATTTTTTCGATGGCGCCACGCGCGGCGCGCATGCCGAAGCGGATGTTGGCGCCCTCGAGCGCCGGCCCCGTCGGGCAGGAAGCCGAAAGCAGCCGCTGGCGGTTACCGAGCACCAGCTCACCGTTGGTCCCGATGTCGATCAGCAGCGTGAGTTCGTCCGAGGCGTGCGGCGCGGCGGCGAGCACGGCCGCGACGTTGTCGGCGCCCACGAATCCTGCCTCGATTGGCAACAAGTGCACGTTTGCCGATGGGAGCACAGGAATACCGAGATCGCGCGCCTTTACGTCCAGCGAGTGGCTAACCGCGGGCGAAAACGGCACGACGCCGAGCGACTGCACGTCGAGACCGAGCAGGATGTGGTGCATGACGGTGTTGCCGACCACCACAAGTTCGACTACATCCTCCGGCGTCGCGGCGGCCGCCAGGGTCGCATCGTGCGCGAGTTCGCCGATGGCGTCCGCGACGGCCTGCTGCATGACCGCGAGCTGCCCGGGCGGCTTGGCGCTCGCGATGCGGTTCATGATGTCTTCGCCCCAGCGGATCTGCGGATTGTGCGCCGACGCTTGGGCGACGACCTCGCCGCTGTTCAAGTCGCACAGTAGGGCGCCGAGTGTCGTGGTGCCGAGATCCACGGCGAGCCCGACGGCGCGCTCGCTGAAACCCGACTCGAAGCGAATCGCTTGCCGCCCACGCCACACGGTCACTGTCAGGCGTCCGCGCTCGCCGCGCAGCACTTCGGCGAGCGAGCGCAGCGCGAACAGATCGACCGAAAGCGCCGCATCGAGCCCGAAGCGGCCGCACAGTTCGTCGCGCAGCCTGTCCCAGTCGCCGCGCGCCTCTCCGATATTGGCCGGTTCGAGCTCGACGAAGTACTTGTGGATTGCCGGCGCCAGCGTGCACTCGCGCTCGCTGGCGTGCTTGCGCACGATCGGCCGCCCGACGCGGCTTGCATCGGGGACATAGACCACGAGCTCGCCTTCAACGCGCGCCTGGCACGAGAATCGATCCAGGGAGCCGAGCCTCCCGGCGGCGCGCGCCTGACGTTCGGCGTCGCACAGTTCCGAAACGTGCTCGGCGCGCGAGTGCAGGCCATGCTCAGCGCCGTCGCACTCCAGCACCCGTACCTGGCACTTGCCGCAGGAAGCGCGCCCCCCGCAGAGCGACTCGATCTCCAGGCCGAGCGCGCGCGCCGCATCGCGCAGGGTTGTACCGCGGGCGGCATCGCCGCGCAGTCCTGCCGGCAGGAAGCAGACCTCGAAGCGGTCCGCCGCGCCCGCGCTCGCCATGCTCAGCCGGCCGCCAGCATGCCGCGCAGCAGCGTGGCCAGTATCATGGGTGTCATGGCGCCGTGGATCTCCGCGTCAATGAGGACATTCGGCCCGTACTCGCATCTGCCGAAGCAGTAAAAAGGCTCGAGCCGCACCGCGAAATCCGGGGTGAAGCCGAAGAAATCCGCGCCGAGCGTGCGCTTCGCCTCTACGGCGAGGGCGGCCGCGCCGCGCCGACTGCAGTTCGTGCCCAGGCAGATCGCGACTCGACGGCGTCCGGGCCGGTTGAAAGACAGTTGCGCATTGGTCGCCACGAGGTCGAACACGCGTGCGCGTTCGACGCCGGCCTTCTCGGCGAGCAACGGCACGGCCGGCGGCGGCACGTAGCCAAGCGACTCCTGCAGAGCCGCGGCCAGGGTTTGCAGGCCTGTTGCGCCGTCGAACCTGTCAAGCACGGCCCGGGCCGCCTCGCGTTCAGCGTCCCGAGCCTTGGCTCGATCGAGGACTGGCAGGACATCGCCGTGCACGGCTCGGCTCCAATGGCACTTACGAGTCTACAAGACTCGAAAAAACTATACACACGCAGCGATGATGGCGTCAATCGACAGTCCGCGCGCCGGAGTCTGTCAGCGAGGTCGCCAGCGCCGACGCAGGCGGTGAATGCCGTGGATCGCAGCCTCGACGAAGGCGCGAATGTCGCGGGGACGCACTGCGATGCCGCTGAAGCACACGCGCGTCATGATCGGCCCGACGACCACGTCGGCGGCGGCCTCGACGTCGAGATCTGCCGGCAGTTCGTCGCGTGCCATCGCACGGCGCAGTATGGCGATAAGCGGCTCGCGCCGGGCGCCGGCCATCGGCAGGAAGAGCTTCGAGAGTTCGGGGTCGTGCAGGCTTTCGGCCGCCAGTATCGGCAGCACGCGCGGCAAGGGGGTGGTCTCCAGAATCTTCGCGAAACTCCGCAACAGCCCGGTCAGATCGTCGAGCAGGTTGCCCGTATCCGGCGCCACGAGCGCAGGGAGCTGCGAGAACGCTTCGATCACTAATGGCGCCTTCGAGGGCCAGCGCCGATAGATCGTCGCCTTGCCGACACCGGCCACGGCAGCGACCTCGCCGACCGTGAGCTGCTCGTAGCCGACATCGGCGAGCAGCTTCAGCGTCGCGTCGAGAATCGCCCGGTGCGCGTGAGCGCTGCGCGGTCGTCCGCGCGGCACGGACGGGGCCGTATTGTCGGTGCTGTTGACGCTTCGACTGCGATTCCTGGGACGCTCGAGAGGGAGCGCACTTCTGGCAGGTCTTGGGCTCGTCATGAGGCGGGCGCGTTAGTGCAATGCTTCATAATTAACAGAACTACTACTGATCTGGCTTGTCCTACCATTGAAGCCATCAATGGGGATCGAGCGATGCGTAAAGCGCCAGTAATCGAGTTGTCGAGTGCGGAGCGAGCGCAGTTGATGCGGCTGGCGCGATCCAAGACGAGCAGTGTCCGGCTGGCGCGCCGCGCGCAGATCGTGCTGGGTGCGGCGGATGGATTGGACAACGAGACGATTGCCGCGCAAGTGGGAGCCGGCCGAGTTCAAGTGGGACGTTGGCGCACTCGATATGCGGAAGGCGGATTGGCGGCGATTGAGCAGGATTTGCCGCGTGGCGGGCGACCGGTGAAGGTCGATGCGGCACGGATCGTACGGCTGACGACCCAGACCTTGCCCGCCGCCGCGACCCACTGGAGTACGCGCACGATGGCGGCGCAGGTGGGGGTCAGCGACACTACGGTGCTGCGGGTGTGGCGCCAGCACGGGTTGAAGCCTCAACGGGTGCGCAGTTTCAAAGTCTCGCGCGACCCGCAGTTCGTCGAGAAGCTCGAGGACATCGTCGGCCTGTACATGTCGCCGCCCCAACATGCGCTGGTTCTGTGCTGCGACGAGAAAAGTCAGGTGCAGGCGCTGGATCGCACACAGCCCGGACTACCCCTGAAGAAGGGACGCGCCCAGACCATGACGCACGACTACAAGCGCAACGGCACGACCACGTTGTTTGCGGCGTTGAACGTGCTCGACGGACAGGTCTTCGGCCAATGTCAGCAGCGCCACACACACCTCGAGTGGCTGAGGTTCCTGCGCCAGATCGATCGCGAGGCGCCCAAGGACAAGACGCTGCACCTGATCGCCGACAACTACGCCACCCACAAGCACCCCACGGTGCAGCAGTGGCTGGCCAAGCACCCGCGCTTCCACATGCACTTCACGCCGACCTCGGCCTCCTGGCTCAACATGGTCGAGCGCTTCTTCCGCGATCTGACGACCGAACGGCTGCGCCGCGGTGTGTTTACCAGCGTGCCGGACCTCATCGCCGCCATCGAGCACTACGTCGCTCACCACAACGCCGACCCCAAGCCCTTCATCTGGAGCAAGAGCGCGCGCGACATCCTGCAGAAGGTGATTCGCGCCAATGGTCGATTAAGTTCCAAACAGAACGAAGCGCTACATTAGCACAGGGCATGCCTGTCGTCCGGCGACCAGCACGTTGCGCTTTTGCGGCACACCGGGCGGCCCGGCGGGTTGGGCGCGGCGGCCGCGTCGCATCGTCCCCGGTTGACGTCGCTCCGTGTGTCTGCATATATTACGAACCGATACGCCCCGTTTCGGAACGCTTTGCGACCGCACGTTCCGCGGGGGAAGACGTGTACCGAGGTCGCTCGCCGCGTGGAGACGGAGCACTGCATGAAACTCGACGAGCTCAAGGCCGTCTACCCCGATCTCACGTTCGAGGAGGTCGGGCAGGACGACACCTGGGACGAGGACGCTTCGGGTTTCTGTTTTGTGGTCGAAGCGAACATTCACGCGAAGAAGGGGCGCGCCACGGTGATGGTGGACGATCTTCCCCGCGTGGCATTTACCGGCAACACGGTAGGAATCCGCAAGATGTTGGTGAAGTGGGACCTGAGCCGTTCGCACCTCGCCTATCTCGCCTACGAACTCGGCCGGGCGGAGATGGCCATCCGCCACGGCCTCCCGTTTCAGCAGGAGTGATCGACATGCCGGTGACGCCGAACGAGATCTTTGATGCGGTCTGGAAGCTGCAGAAGAAGAAGGCATTTGACCTGGTCCAGCAAGGGCTGGCCGAGGGAGTCGATCCCGTGGCGATGCTCAAGGAAGGCGTGATTGCAGGACTCCAAGAGGTGGGGCGGCGCTTCGGCGTGGGCGAGTACTTCCTTGCCGAGCTCGTCATGAGCGGCAAGGTCGCCGAGCCCTGTATCGACCTGATCAACCCGTACCTGCCGCCTAACACCGAGGGCGCGCAAGGCCGGGTGGTCATTGGGGCGGTGACTGGGGATCTGCATACGATTGGCTACGGGCTGGTCACCACACAGCTCGAACTCAATGGATTCGAGGTGCACAAGCTCGGCATCGACCTGCCGAGTATGTATTTCATCGACAAGGCGAAGGAGCACAAGGCCGACATCATCGGTCTCTCCGCATTCCTCGTGACCACCATTCCCTATTGCAAGGAGATGGTGGGGTATCTGGAGGACATGGGCCTCCGCGACAAGTACAAGGTGATCATCGGCGGCACGGAGTGCACGGCCGACAAGGCCGATGCGATGGACGTCGACGGGTGGGCACTGAATGCCGTGGCCTCGGTGCCGCTGTGCAAGCATCTGTGCGGCAAGCCGGTCGATGTCGCCGAGCTCGCCCGGGCGCGTACTCATGATCACACCTGGTGGTACAACAGCCGGCGCATCAAGGGGGTCGCGGCATGATCCCGACAATCGAGTTCCAGCAGCGGGCTTCCCGCGGTCCGGTGACCGCAGTGGATGACTTCGATCTTGATCTCGCCTTCAAGGTGCGGGAGCTTGTGGCCGAGTACGAGATCAAATACGACGCCGAGCAGCTCGTGGTCGACGATCGCACGGCAGACGCCATCTTCGAGGCAGCCGTAAAGCACCTCGCCGAGGTCGGGGTGTACTTCCAGAGCACCAGCCGGGTGATCAAGTACGACGAGCAGGAGATCCGCCAGCTCGCGCGCGAATCGCAGCAGAATCCCGCCTGCGTCAACCTCGGCAAGGGCACCGAGCGCATGCAGCTGCGCTATCGCAGGGGCAGCGACACATGGGCCCCGACGAACTATGCCGGCCCGGCCGGTGTGGCGGGACAGGACTGGTTCATCCCTTACGTCCAGTCGTTCGCGCAAGAGCCCTCGGTGCGCGGATTCGGCATCGTTCCCGGGCTCGCGAGGCTCGGCAACCTGGACCCCAAGGCGGGGCAGCTGTCCGAGGTCACCGTGGCGCTCTGGGAGCAGGAGGCGCTGCGCGAGGCGCTGAAGCGCGCCGGCCGCCTCGACATGAACCTGGGACTGCTGTGCACGGCGAGCACGCCCTCGGGCACGATGGCCGTAATGGCCTCCGGGTATCGGGATTCGTTCAACACCCAGATCGGCATACACATCATGCCGGAGCAGAAGCTCAGCTGGAATCCGCTGCTGCTCTCACAGTACTGCGAACTCACCGGCGTCGAACCTTGGCAGAGCGCCATGTCCTGCATCGGCGGGCTGTGCCGCGACGCGGCCGACGTCGCGGTCGTGATGCTCGCCAATGCGATCGCCCAGCTCTCCTATGCCAAGGGCGGCTCGATGAGCTATTTCCCGAGCCACCTCGACGGCACCTGGGCGACGCGTGCCTCGCACTGGGCGTTCAGCGGCGCCGGACGCGCCGCCGAAAGGCACCTTGGTCTCGCGATCGGCACTTCGATTTCGGGCATCGACAAGGCGTGGCGCACGCCGCTGTCGCTCTGGCAGTCGGCCGGAGTCGTGGTCACGTCGGTGGCGAGCGGTCTCTCTTATGCGTGGATCGCCGGTCACACCGGGTTGGAGGCACGCCTGATCGGCCAGATGATGAACGGCTGTGCGGGCATGGCGCCGGGGCCTGCCAACGAACTCGCGCAGAAAATCATGCGCAAAGTCGACGAACTCCTGCCGCGGCAGGAGAAGCAGCTGCCGTTCTGCGAGGCCTACGACGTGAATACGGTGAAACCCCGTCCGGAGTACGAGAAGGCGATGCTGCAGACGCGCGACGAACTCGCCGCGCTCGGCATGCCTTTCGTGGAGTAGCGCGAAATGAATCGCGTTTTCCAAATGACGCCGCACCGATCTGCGGGACACCGGCCTTCGCGCGGTCCCCCATGATCAGACCGGGAACGCGCGGTATGGGCTACGAAGGGATCGACCGGCGACCCGGTACCGTCTCGGCTACATACCGGGGCCGGAAGAGATCGCGGGGATGTTGCTGTACCCGGCATGAGACCTCATCAGGCTTGTCACGGGCACGAGCATCGATGTCGATTGCGAAGCGCGTTTCCACTGGGAGGCGCGACGACTGACCGGCTCACCTTCCAAGTTCGTCGTCCGGGGGAGAATCAAGATGAACCTGCGATCGCTGATGATGATTTGCATGGTGCTGGCGACCGCCGCGGCGCAGGCTGCCCAGCAGGCTCGTCCGCCGCGGGTGCAGCCCGAGGCGACCGGGCTGGAGGAGATAGTGGTCACGGCGCAGAGGCGCGAGGAACGTCTGCAGGACGTGCCGGTTGCCGTCACCGCCATCAGCGCCGAGCAGCTGCGCTCGCGCGGAATCACCAATGTCAGCGATCTTTCCGCCCTTGCGCCGAACGTCAACGTGCTTCCGGCCGCCGCCAACAACACCGGGGCCCACATCTCGATCCGCGGCGCCGTGCAGCAGAATCCAGCGCTCTACTGGGATCCGACGGTCGGGATCTACCTCGACGGTGTCTACGTAGGCAAGAACCTCGGCAATGTCTTCGACATCGTGGACCTTGAGCGCGTCGAAGTGCTGCGCGGTCCGCAGGGGACTCTCTATGGGCGCAATACGCTCGCAGGCGCGGTGAACCTCGTCACTCGCCAGCCTTCGGGGAAGCTCAATGGCACGGCCAAGCTAGATCTCGGCAACTACGATCTGGCGGTTTTCGAGGGGACGCTCGACCTGCCGCGCTTCGGAATCGCGAGCGTCTCGCTCGGCGTGCGCAGCGAGCAGCGCGACGGCACCACCGAGACGACGCGCGGCAGCTCAGTGTCCGAACTCGATAACCGCGACAACACGAGCGCCCGCGTGGCCGTAAACCTGGACTTCACGGACAACACCCAGGCCGCCTACCGCTTCGATTACGCCGACATCGACCAGACCCCGATGCATGGCTACCTGTCGCGAGCCGAGCCGTCGGTGTTGCCGTTCTTGCAGCCGTTCGTGACGGACGAACGCGACGACACGGTGAGCATCGACGGGCCGACGTTCGACCGCAGCAAAGTGCAAGGCCACGCGCTGACGTTGTCTTGGAACATTAACGACGCGAACACGCTGAAATCCATCACCGCCTATCGCAAGCTGGAGTGGAGTGACGCGCTCGACCTCGACGGCTCGCCCGTTCCCGTCGCGCACCTCAGCCGGATCTCCGATTACGACGCGACCTCACAGGAATTGCAGCTCGTCGGCAGCGCCGCCGGCCGCTTCGCCTACGTCGGCGGGCTGTTCTACTTCGAGGACGACGGGTTCACCAACAATCCCCAGAGCTTCTTTTTCCATACCCTCAACTACGATTCCCGCTACGGGTACGGCACAAAAGCCTGGGCGGCGTACGGCCAGCTGGACTACAAGGCCACCGACGCCCTCACTTTGACCGCCGGGCTGCGCTACACCGAAGAAAAAAAGAACATCGAGCGGCAGCTCTCCTTCCAGGCACTGCCAGACCTACCGGAGTTCACAACGTTGATCCGGCCGGGTACCCGGGCCGAGGAGACCTTTACTGACACGACGCCGGTGTTGATCGCAGCCTACCGCTTCTCGGATGCCGTAAATGCTTATGCGAAATACGCCGAAGGCTTCAAGAGCGGCGGCTTCAACGGCGAGTACGGCGATCCGGATCCCTCGCCCGCCGGAGTGGCCCTGAATGAGCGGGAGACGCGCGCACCCTTCGAGCCCGAAAAGGTGAAGTCCTATGAGCTCGGCCTCAAGGCCAGCTTCGCAGACGGACGGGCGATCCTGAATACCGCCGTCTTCGAGAACGACACGGACCAATTGCAGCTCTCCATCTTCCGCACCGTGGGAGCTTTCTCGTCAGTCATCCGCAACGCCGGCCGGGCGACCACCCGCGGGTTCGAGCTCGAGGCCGTGTGGGTGCCATCGGACGCCTTGCGGCTCCAGGCCAGCTACGGCTATCTCGATGCCGGGTACGATGAGTACATCGATGCCGGTGTCGATGAGGCCGACAACCGCGCGTTCATCCACGCCCCCGAGAATTCCTTCAATGTATTGGCCGATGCACGGCTTGCGCGCACGTCCTGGGGCGAGCTGCGCGGTATGCTCGACTATAGCTGGACGGACGATTACTACACCTACCCCTACCAGCTCGCCTCCAGCGGGCCGAGCTACAACCCGGCAGCTGCAATCGCCGGGGATACCCGGATCGGCAGTTACGGCCTGCTCAATGCACGCCTGGCGTTCATGGGCATCGAGATCGGGAACTCACAGGCGGAGGTGGCGCTCTGGGGCCGCAACCTGACCGATGAGGAGCACATCACCAACAACATCGACTTCGGGCCGGCTTTCGGCAGCCTGACCCCGGCGTATTACCTCGAGCCCCGCACGTACGGGCTGCAGGCGATCTTCCATTTCTAGCTGCACGCGCCACAGTCGAGCGGAACCCGGAGTGTCACATTTGCTTACGTGGCTGCACGGCGGTAGATTCACATCCGATGCGATGCCCCGATAGGGGCCGCTGTCTGATCGCCCTGTCGGTGGGTGCCCGAACGTTCACCGATGGGTGGCGGGTCGGGACTTCAACCCTAAGCAGGAGTTCCGATCATGGCGATCACACCGATGCGATGCCTAATGGCATCGCGGTCTTTGCCCGGTCAGGTAGACCTGCTGGGTTCCCGGACGTCCGTCATCGGCGGTCGGGACACTCATCCACTCTGCAGGAGAACCGACCGTGGCCAGATCCCTTTCCAAAATCCGTTCCAGGGCACTTCACTCACAGGGCGGCCGCTGCTTTTATTGCAGCGTCCTGATGTGGTCCGATGACTGCGCCGCCTTCGCCAGACGTCACGGGCTGACGCCGCGCATTGCGCGATGGCTGCAGTGCACGGCGGAGCATCTGCAGGCACGGCAGGAGGGTGGTCGCGACTCGATCAAGAACATTGCCGCAGTGTGTCGGGTGTGTAATCACCGGCGGCATGCACAGCGCAAGATTGCGCTGACCCCGGAGGAGTATCGCGCGCTCGTCAGGAAGCGCGTATCACGCAAGGCCTGGCATCCGCCCCAGGTGTTTGAGCGGGGATTGATCGGCAGCGGTTGAGGGGACGCTGCTTTGCAGCTACTCGGCCCGTCACGGGCCTCGCCTTTCGTGCCCGCCTGAGTATCGCGCCCCGAGCGCGATGGTGCGCGGGTCCGGCGAACCGATGGGGGGTTCGGCCGGTGGGTACGGTCAGGAGGTCAGGTTTTCGACCTGTTGCAGCAGGTAGAGCACGATCGAGCCCAGCATCACGATAGCGACTATAGCCATGACGATCTTCCGTTCGCGCCTGGTTGGCGTGCGCAGAGTATGAGACCGTATTGTTGCAGTGCAACAGCGCTGCGATGAAGCGTGCGGTCGGTCACAGGAACACGCCGGACGACACATCATGTTCGTCGAGTTGAAACCTTGCGGCGCCGGCGGGATCACTGCGGCGCGTCGCTGCGCACGGCGGCGTTTGAGTTTCCGGCCCGTGGGCACTACCTTCAAAGACGGTGGCTTCTGAGCACCCGTGAACCAATCGACTTTGTCACCGCGATGGCTGGCAGAACGTCGTGCTGCCGTGGCAGGCGTCAGCCAATGCCGTTACATCGGCGGTGCGGTTTTTCGTGCGCCCGGGCGATTTCGCTTCGGCCCAAGCCTTCTTGGAGCCGGGATTGAGCCGCAAGGCTCGCCCGCGGGGCTCCGATCAGGGCTGCAACGCGATATTCAGGCTCCGCATGCGCATCAGGTTGTGCGCCAGCGCATGCCAGAGCAGCACACCGCGCGCTTTGAGCCCACCGCGCACGAGGAACCGGTAGAGGCCTCGCCTGCGCACCTGCGCGTTGGTGCATTCGATGCTGGCGGCGCGCTGCTTGTACAGCTCCTTGGCTGGCTCGCTGGCCATGAAGGCCCGCCACCGGGCAACGTTTGCGCTGTCGGTGCCCTTGGGAGTGAACGGATCGCTGCTCGGGTCTTTGCTTCTGGGTGGCGGCATCACGGGCTGTGTGCCACGTTGCGCAACCTCGTCGATCGCTTGCAATTTCGAGTAACCGCCGTCGGCCAGCCAGTGCTCGGGGGTGTGCCCGTAGCGCTGCTCGATCTGCTCGTGCATCGGCACCATTTGGCCCATGTCGCTGCCGATGTTCACGAGATCCACGCCGGCGATGAGTTGCGTAGCGGTATCGACCGCCAGTTGTGCGTTGAACGCCGGGCGGAATCCGCCGTCGGCCATCTTCATCACGCGCGCCTCGATCTGCTGCATCGTCGCCAGCGCCTGAGCGATGCGCTCTTGCCTCGTGCAGGAACTTCTCGAGCCGGCCACGGCGCCGGAAGCTGGCCGCCTTGGCCGAGGCGCGAATCCGCATGCCGTCCTGCGACACCACGCCCAGCGTCACCAGCTTGCGCTCGAGCAACGAGGCGATGCTGCGGGTCAGTTGCGCATCGAGCCACGCGACGTGCCGGGTGCGAAAGTCCGCCAGCGTGTGGTAGTTCACCCCCACGCCGCCGCAGATCCAGCGATACGCGTCATCGCGCTCGCACAGCCGATCGATCTCGCGTGCCGAGCCCACGCCATCGATGGTCGCCCACAGCCACAGCGCCACCAGAATCGCCGGGTCGATTGCCGGACGGCCCGCCACACCTTCCACCGCCTTGATCTTCGTGTGCAACGGCTCGATGTCCAGCGACTGCACGAACGCCCACACGGTGCGTGCGGCGTGATCACTGCCCAGCAGCGAGTCCAGGTCGCAGGCGCGAAGTTCGACCTGGTCGCGCTGCGCCACCATCACACGGGCTACCCCAGCGTTCGGCGCTTCGACCGGCTCGCGCGGCGTTGCCGGGACCGGCAGCTCGCTCTCATCGAACAGCGTCGCGCTGCGACGCTCGGGCTCTCGTTCGGGGGTGTCGGTGCTCATGCACCGATTATCGCTGAGGCGAGCCGATTAATTCAGGTTCTGAGATGCTGCGCAGAAACATCGAGAACATCTACCGCCTGGGTGTGAAGGAACTGTGGAGCCTGCGGCGCGACCCGGTGATGCTGGTGCTGATCGTGTATGCGTTCACCTTCGCGGTGTACGCGGCAGCCAGTTCCATGCCCGAAACGTTGAATAACGCGCCCATCGCCATCGTCGACGAGGATCGCTCGCCACTGTCGCAGCGGATCGTCGCGGCCTTCTATCCGCCCGCGTTCACGCCGCCGATCATGATCGATCAGTCCCAGGTCGATCCAGGCATGGACGCGGGCGATTACACCTTCGCGCTGATCATCCCGCCTAATTTCCAGCGCGACGTGCTGGCCGGTCGCCAGGCCGAGATCCAGCTCAACACCGACGCCACCCGCATGATGCAGGCCTTCACCGGCAGCGCCTACATCCAGCAGATTGTGATGGGCGAAATCAACGAGTCCGTCCAGCGCCATCGCGGCGGCACCACGCCCGCGGTGGATCTGGAGCTGCGCGCGCGGTTCAACCCGACGCTTGACAAGAGCTGGTTTGGCGGTCTGACCGAGATCATCGACCGGATCACCATGCTCTCCATCATCCTGGCCGGTGCGGCTCTGATCCGCGAGCGCGAGCACGGCACCATCGAGCACCTGCTGGTGATGCCGGTAACGCCGGCCGAGATCATGCTGGCCAAGATCTGGTCGATGGGGCTGGTGGTGCTGGCGGCGGCCGCGCTGATGCTGTTTGCCACCACCTCGCTGGGCATCTTCATGGCCACGCTGGCCCGCAACATGCCGCAGTTCGGCATGTTGCTGGTGCTGACCATCATGCCGCTGCAGATGCTCTCCGGCGGCAACACGCCCTTCGAGAGCATGCTCGCCCCCGTCCAGTTCGTGATGCAGGCGGCGCCGACCACGCATTTCGTCAGGCTGGGCGGCGCCATCCTGTTCCGCGGTGCCGGCTTCGACATCGTCTGGCCGCAGTTCCTGGCACTGGCCGTGATCGGTGCGGTGCTGTTCGCCGCTGGCGCGCTTCCGCAAGACCATCGGCCAGATGGCGTGAACTCGGGGTTCCCTTGATTTCACTGCCAAGAGTGCCGGTAGAAAAGGCGCGTATTTCCCGTGGGATTTTGGGGTGCACCGCGCCAGGTCATTGATCCGATTGCGGTTCCTGTTCACGGTCAAGGTGGCGCATTTCGGCCGAGCCGAGGGCGTGTCAGGGCCTGCCGACGGCCACGTTCCGTACCCCGCGTGACGGCAGCAGCCGCTCGAGGTACTGCTCGATCGGGAATCGAAACACGCCGCGCAAATTGATGCCCTCGGTGCGGGTCGGGGCGATCCGCCCGATCAGTTCGGGTGGCACGGCGGTCGAGCGTCGGGCGTTCCATTGATCGAGGGCGGCCTGCATTTCGTCGTCGCGCCTGGCCTGATAGCCGGCGACCCGCCCGGTGTAGATGGCGCGCTTCAATGCGTTCACGGCCTCGCCGCGGTTGAGCACGCGCAGCAACTCGCGGCGGAAGGTCGCATTGACGAAGTAGTCGGCGAGAAAGACCGCGGACGGTGCGTACGTCATGCCGTGGCCCAGGTACGACCCCTCGAGAGCAGGTTCTTCGAGGCTGCGAGCCAGGACTGCTGGATGGGTTTCGACTATGTGCCGGAGGAGGCCGGGCGCATGCTCGAGGACCCGGCTCTGGTACGACGAGCGAGTCTCGACCAGGTCAGGACGATGCTGACGTACTGCGTGCGGGGCGAGCGGTTCTGCGACGGGCGCTGGGGCGCGATGATCCAGGGCGGCCACGTGCAACGGTTGCTCGAGCGGTTGGCGGAGAGTCGAGCGCAGTCCCGACCGGCGGGTCGGGTTGACCTGGAGCCATTACCGGGGAAATTTAATGGCATGAGCAGCATACAGTCCAGGGTAACGGCGCAAGGGCAGATCTCCGTACCGGCCGAGGTGCGCCGGCAGCTGGGTGTCGGCCCGGGGTCGGTGCTGGTGTGGGAATGGCGCGACGGCGAGTTCGTCGTGCGGCGCGTCGGCAAGTGTTCGTCGCAGGAAATCCACTCGGCACTGTTTGGCGACGCCAGGCCCGCAAAGGGCAAGCCGGTGGACGTCAAGGCTGGCATTCGCAAGTACATGCGTCAGCGTCATGCGCGCGGTTGATACCAACCTGCTGGTGCGTCTGCTGGTGCGTGACGATGCCGCGCAGGTGAAAGCGGCCGAGGAATTCGTGGCTGGTGGCGCCTGGGTCTCGCAGCTGGTGCTCGCCGAGACGATCTGGGTACTCGATGCCGTGCACGAGCGGAGCGCGGCGCAGCTGGCCGCGGCGGTTGAAATGTTGCTCAATCATGAGCGGCTGACCGTACAGGATGCGGATGCCGTGCAGCGCGCGCTCGAGCATTTTCGCGCCCGTCCCGCGCCCGGCTTTTCCGACTGCCTGGTGCTCGAGATCGCGCGCAAGGCAGGGCACCTGCCGCTGGGGACGTTCGATCGGGCGTCGTCGAAACTCGAGGGTGCGCAGCGGGTTTGATCGCCGAATCCGGTTTCGCAGTGACCGGATCCGGGAAGGCGGAGTTGAGCGACGCCACTCTGTGGTTACTCGATCCCGCGACGCTCTGGCGTCGTGCCTCGCTGCGGCCCAGCCCGCATCCGAGGTTTGGTTGGGCAGGAGGAGGGCCGTCGGGCCGGTTGGCGCTGCGTGTCGCCGACGTAGGCGCCGAGCGCTTCGAGGGCACGCGTCTCGAGCGCTGGTGCCGTGATGAGTCCGCGCCGGGCGAGTGCCTCGATGTCGGCGCGATCCTGCGCTGAGAATCGTCCGAGCTTGCTGACGGCGAGATCGATGGGCGTGAGTATGCGCACGTCGAGAACCTTGGGGTCGATGCCCTCCAGGATCAACGGCAGCGAGTCCCGCTGCGCGTCCTCGTGCACCATGCCGATGGGAAGAACCTCGACAGGCAAGTGCCTGAGCGAAGCTTCGATGCGCCCGGCAAGTTCGCGGAATGCGGCGACGTACTCGCGCCGGGTCCAGGGCTCAGGCCGCACGGGCAGACTCCGTTTGCAGCATCGGCAGGAACCGGGACGGCGGCAGCGGTGTTTGTGCGAGTCATTGTGAGAACACGCGCGGCTCCGACGCGCCCGGATGCAGTGCTTCGGCGAGCGCGAGGTAACGGCCTTTGAGATCGCGGTGTTCTGCCAGTTCTCGGCCGACGAGTGCCGGATCATCGAGGAACGCCGACGACCGGAGCTGAAGCTCGGGTTCGCCCTGCAGATTGGCTTTCTGCGCATGAGCGGGCGGCTGCTCGAGGCGGTTCGGTTCGGTTCGGATCGGATCGTCCCGCCGCGGCTCTGGCGCCACCTGGGCGCGCGCGTCGGCGTGGCCGCTCCGGACTTGGCCTCGCTTGGAGCCATGTATCGCCGCGTGCCGACGCAGTGCATTGCCTGCGGCGTCGTCCGGGCAACTGCCGTTCGCAACCTTACGAGGGCCAGGAATAGTGTCTCGAAAAGTCCCGCTGAACCCAGGTCATCCGGAGCGGATCTGCTGGGGGTGCGACCACTACTGTTCGTCGGACGATCTGCGCTGCGGCAACGGCACGATCCGGACGCCGCACCCGGTCGAGCTCTTCGGGCCCGACTGGCTCGAGCATGGGCTCGATGCCGAGAAGCGGCGTCAAGGCGGAGCCGGATAGGGTTCCAAACGTAATATCACTGCTGGTGAAGGGTCACCCCCGCTCGCTCTCGCCAGGGATACCAGCGACCAGCCTCAATCGTTGATCGACGCCGATCCATGCGCCCGAGGCCTGCCGACGCCAGGTGAAGTCGACGGCCTGCCCGGCGCACAAGCGCGCGGTGGGCAGTTGCGCGACGTGCAGGCCCAGGCCCTGCACCGGCCGGGTGAGCACGTCGGCAGTGTCGCGCCATCCGTCCACACCCCAGTGAACCAGGGCCGGCTCGTGCAGGCACACCAGCGTGTCGACACCGGCGCGGCCGCGCGACATCGGGGCGTGCTCGAGCCAGAGCGCGACGCGCGGTGTCGGCCGTCGCCCGCGATAGCGTTCCCATACCGAGGCCGGGCAGTCGCAGGGCCGCGTGCCGTGGCACGACAGCGCCAGCTTGACGAACTCGGCGTGGGCCCACGCGAGCGGCATCGCGGAGCCGGTCGGCCGACCTGGATACAGGTTCCGGGCGGGAATCGGCGTGTCGTCCCAGACCTGTTCCGGCAGCATGCCGCCGGCGCTCGCCGTTGCCGCCATCGCCCGCAGGTGGGGCAGCGGATCGCGGCCCGCCAACAGTTCGTAGTGGCCACGCTCGCCGGTCAGCAGCGGCCATGGCCGCCCGCAGCCGCTGCCGTCGAAGGGCGCGCCGTCCTGATGTTCGCCGTAGCCGTCGCCGTTGTAACGGCGCCAGGCGGGTCCGGCAGGCATGTCGACCCGCAGCAGGGCGTCGATCACGGTAACGGTGTCTCGCACCAGCGGGTCGTCGGCGGCGCGCAGGCCGAAGCGGACCAGTTGCAGCGCGTCGGTGGACACCTGCTCGTCGGCCGGTGGCGCGGTCTCCTGCAGCCGGTTCTTGATCGGCACACGCCGATGCAGCGCCTGCAGGTCGGAGAAGACCGCGGAGGGCGCCGTACGGACGTAGTATCCGGCCACCCCGAGGCGGCGCGCGAGCGCAGTGCCGGAGACTGCGGTCAGGTCTTCGATGCGCGCGTTCCAGTCGTCGGCGAGGGCGAGGGCGAACTCGCGCGCCTCGGCGTCGACGAAGGCGGCGCCCGCGGCGAGCGCGGCGATGCACACGGCGAGCGTGAACGGATTCACGCCGGCGTCCTCCTCCCAGCGGTCCTGGTCGCTCGCCGGCCCGGTGCGGGCGATGAAGCCCAGCGCCCGCTGCACCATGTCGCGCACCTCGATGCCGCCGAGCGCGCCACGTTCGGCCAGCAGCGCGGCCAGCAGCACCGGAAAGCCGGCCTCGTCGAGTTGCACGCCCTGCCAGTAGGGCTTGCCGCCGAGCCATTGGTTCTGGTTCCAGTGGCCGTCGGCGTGCTGCGACGCGATGAGGTAGCGCAGCACGTCGCGCGCCTCGGCCTCCTGTCCGAGCACGAGCAGCGCGCCCGCGCACTCGACCAGGTCGCGCGGCCACACCAGGTGGTAGCCGCCGCGCTCGTCGCGGCTGTTGCCCCAGGGCACGCTGAGGCTCGCCACCATCGCGCCCGGATGGACCTTGTCCTGGTGCACGTGCAGTGCCATCGCCGAGACGGCGAGTTGCGCGCGCAGGTCGGGCTCGAGCAGAGTGCACGACGACGACGCCAGTGCCGCGTGCCAGCAGCTCCAGTCGTTGACCTGCTGTTGCCAGGGCGCCTCGAACGGCTGCGCGAGAGCACCAATGGCCAGCGTGGTGGCTGCCTCGGGGCTCGCGCCGAAGGCGAGTGCGAGCACGCAGCGCTGCGGCAGTTCGCCGGTCAGCGCGACGTTGCCCGGCCCGGCGCAGCCGTATTGCCAGCGCATCGCGCCGTTGCGGTCGAAGTCCTGCCAGCCGTCGCTCGCTCCGACGTAACCCGCACTGGCGCGGCCCCAGACATCGCGCTGCTCGCCGTCGACCGCGGCCAGCGCCAGCCATGCCGATGCATCGCCCGGGCCGCCGGCACGCAGCACGCGCCGGCCACCGTGGCAGGCCACTTCGGCGACGTTGCCGTGGCCGGTCCCGCCGATGTGCGGCGCGAGCAGCGCGTATGGGCGCAGCGTGGCGTCGCCGTCGAGGGTCACCTCGATGAGCAGCACGTCGCGCCGCGGATCGCCGACGATGCGCAGCGACAACGTGAAGCGCTCGTGCCTGTGCACGATGCGCAGGGCGGGAATGCCGGGCGCGGGGGTCTCGATGCTGTAGCGGCCCAGGCGCTTGACCTCGCACCAGAAGCCGGCGTCGTCGGCGACGATGAAGCCGAGGTCGCGGATCTGCGGCGTGTCGATGCGCGGGAAATAGACCTCGTTGACGATGCCGTAGCCGATCGTGAACCACAGTCGCGCCGGCCCCAGCGAGCCGCCGACGAAGTCCTTCGCGCTGCTCGCCCAGGTCGGCGCGATGCCCGGGGTTCCAGGGACCGTATCGCCGCCGCTCATTTCCTTCGCCCCGCGCGCGTCGCGCCCGCGGGGCTGCGCGGCGCTCGCACGCCGGCCTCGTCCCACAGGCGGAAGCCGCCGAGGAAGGCGTTGCCGTTGTCGCCCCGGCGCGCGTACTCGGGCAGCGCCTTCATGCGACGCACGTTGCCGCCGCCCAGCACCACGTAGTCGGGGGCGAGCGCGGCGTTCAGTTCCTCGATCACGTCGAACACCGCCTTACGCCACTTCTTCCTGCCGAGCCGCTCGAGGCCGTGCGCGCCGACATAGTCTTCGTAGCTGCGACCCTTGCGGTAGGGCAGGTGCGCCAGCTCCATCGCTTCGAGCTTGCCGTCGACGATCAGCGCGGAGCCGAGCCCCGTGCCCAGGCCGAGGAACAGCATTCGACCCCCTTGGTAGCTGCCGAGCGCCTGCATCGCCGCGTCGTTGACCACCTTGACTGGCCGCCCGAAGGCGCGGCTGTAGTCGAAGCCAACCCAGCCTGCGCCGAGGTTGTGCGGCTCGCGCAGCGGCGCGCCGTGCAGCACCGGCCCCGGATAGCCGATCGACACGGCCTGGTAGCGCCAGTCGCGGGTCAGCGCGAGCACGCCCTTGACCATTGCCGCGGCCGTCAGCGCCGGCCCCGAGACGAAGGCGCGCGGCTCCGATTGGCCGCTGGCGAGGCACTTCACGTGACTGCCACCGACGTCGATGGCCAGGACTTTCATTGCGCCTCCTGCGTGTCCGGTTCTCCCAGTCGGGCCGCCGCTGCGTCGATCACGACCCAGGCACGATCGCGCGACACCCTCCCGGCGGGAAGGGTGGGATCGCCGCCGACGAGCCGCGCCAGCACTTCGGCTTTGTCGCCGCCGCACACCAGCCACAGAACGCAGCGCGCGTGAGCCAGCGTCGGCAGGGTGAGCGTCATGCGGCGATGGCCGTGGTGCTCTGCGGCCGCGGCGACCCAGGCATCGTCGACGTCGAGCGCGGCATCGCCCGCGAACAGCGATGCCGTGTGGCCGTCGGCGCCGAGGCCGAGATGGATCAGATCGAGCACCGGCGGCGCGCCGGCGGCCGCCCTCAGGGTTCGGGCGTAGTCGGCCGCGGCGGCGGCGAGATCGGCCGCTTCGGCGCGCATCGGGTGCGTCTGCCGGGCTGGCAGCGCGAGCGGGCCGAGCAGCAACCGCTCGATGTGGCTCCAGTTGCGCGCCGCGCTTGTGGGTGGCACGGCCCGCTCGTCGGCCTGGAACAGCTCGACGCGCTCCCACGGCAGTACTTGCCGAGCGAGAGCCTCGTACAAGGGCAACGGCGTTTCGCCGCCGCTCAACGCCAGCAGGAAATGGCCGCGTTCGCGCACCGCCTCACGCGCGCGCTCGGCGATGAACGCTGCCGCCCGGTGCGCGGCGGTCGCCGCATCGGGCAGCTTTTCGATGCGCATCGTTCAGGCCTGCGCCGGACGATGCCAGCCGCCGCAGGATGCGGCCAGCGCGTCGGCCTCCTGCGGCCCCCAGCTGCCCTGGCGATACGGGTGCACCGCCAGCGGCAGCTTCAGGACTGGATCGACGACACGCCACGCGGCCTCGACGCCATCCTCGCGCGCGAAGAGCGTCGGGTCGCCTTTCAAGGCGTCGCCGATCAGCCGCTCGTAGGCGCTCATCTCCGGTCCGCGGTCGTTGCACACATACAACTCGACCGGTTCGCCGGCCATCGCCGCGCCAGCGTGCTTGGTGGAGGCGCCGATCGCAATGGCGACGCGGTCGGGGCCGAGGCGGAAGCGGAAGTAGTTGGCGCCGGCCGCCGCCGCTGCGCCGAAGACCCGCTGCGGCGGATGCTTGAGCTGCACGAGGACCTCGGTGGCCGTCGCCGTCAGCCGCTTGCCGGCGCGAATGTAGATCGGCACATCCGCCCAGCGCCACGAATCGAGGTGCAGCCGCATCGCGGCGAAGGTCTCGACCTGCGAGGCGGAATCGACGCCGTCCTCGGCGCGATAGCCGTCGTACTGGCCGCGCACCAGATCTTCGGCAGCGAGCGGGCGGATGGCGCGGAACACCTTGATTTTCTCGTCGCGCAGCGCCTCGGCGCCGGCGCCCACCGGCGGCTCCATCGCCAGGTGCGCAAGCACCTGCAGCATGTGGTTCTGCACCACGTCGCGCAAGGCGCCCACTTCCTCGTAGAAGCGGCCGCGCCCCTGCACGCCGATCTCCTCCGCCATGGTGATCTGGATGCTGCTCACGTAGTTGCGGTTCCACACCGGTTCGAGGAACGCGTTGGCGAAGCGGAAGTACAGCAGGTTCTGCACCGCCTCCTTGCCCAGGTAGTGGTCGATGCGAAAGACCGAGGCTTCGGCAAAGGTGCGATGCAGCGCCCGGTTCAGCGCCTGCGCCGAGGCGAGGTCGCGACCGAAGGGTTTCTCGACCACCACGCGCGCGCCCTCGGCGCTGCCCGACTCGCCGATGCCGTCGACCACCAAAGGGAACAGGCTCGGCGGCACCGCCAGGTAGTGCAGCGGATGCCGCGCCCCGCCGAGCGCCGCGCGCAGGCGCTGGTGGGTCGTGGCCTCGCGGTAGTCGCCGTCGACGTAGCGCAGCAGAGCCAGCAGCCGCTCGGCGGCGTCGTCGCCGCCACCGCCGTGCTGCCGCAGGCTGGCACGCACACGCTGGCGCAACTGCTCGAGTGCCAGACCCGAACTGGCGACACCGATCACCGGCACGTCCAGGCTGCCGCTGCGGATCAACGCCTGCAGCGCCGGGAAGATCTTGCGGCAGGCGAGGTCTCCGGTGGCGCCGAACAGCACCAGCGCGTCGCTGGCCGGCGCGCTCACGGCTTGCGTTCCTCATGGCCGCCGAACTCGCGGCGCATCGCCGAGAGTATCCGGTTGGCGAAGTCGCCTTGCCCGCGCGAGCCGAAGCGCGCGAACAGCGCCGTGGCCAGCACCGGCGCCGGCACGCCGACATCGATGGCGGCTTGCAGCGTCCACCGGCCTTCGCCCGAATCGGCCACGCGGCCTCGCACTTCCTGCAATTCGGGATCCTGCAGCAGCGCGTGCGCGGTGAGGTCGAGAAGCCAGGACCGCAGCACGCTGCCGCGACGCCACAGTTCGGCGATCTCGGCCAGGTCGAACTCGTAGCGATAGGCCTCGGGATGCGCGAGCGGCGCGGTTTCGGCGTCGGCGGCCTGCGGGCCAGTGCCGATGCCCGCATGGCGCAGGATGTCAAACCCCTCGGCATAGGCGGCCATCAGGCCGTATTCGATGCCGTTGTGGACCATCTTCACGAAGTGGCCGGCGCCGCTCGGGCCGCAGTGCAGCCAGCCGCGCTCCGCGCCGGCGCCGTGCGCCTCGCGGCCCGCAGTGGGAGGCGCGGCATCGGCACCCGGCGCCAGCGCCGCGAAGACCGGCTCCAGCCGCTGCACCGCGGCGGCCTCGCCGCCGATCATCAGACAGTAGCCGTTGGCCAGGCCCCAGACACCGCCGCTGGTGCCGACGTCGACGTAGTGCAGGCGGCGCTGCGTCAGCGCCGCAGCGCGGCGCAGGTCGTCGCGATAGTGCGAGTTGCCGCCGTCGACGACGATGTCGCCGG
This sequence comes from Pseudomonadota bacterium, assembly GCA_016705325.1. Classification (GTDB taxonomy): domain Bacteria; phylum Pseudomonadota; class Gammaproteobacteria; order Steroidobacterales; family Steroidobacteraceae; genus RPQJ01. The sequence goes on from JADIYJ010000003.1 coordinate 92,373, forward strand.
GCTGCAGGTGGGGCACGAGCGCCTCGATGGTGCTGTCGACCGCCGCAGCAGGCAGCATCAGCCAGACCGCGCGCGGCGGCTCAAGTGCCCGTGCCAGGTCGGCGAGCGAGGCGGCGCCGCGAGCGCCTGCCGCAGCGAGCCCCTGGACCGCTTCGGGGTGGATGTCGTAGGCCACGCAGGCTTGCCCTGCAGCGAGCATTCGCCGCGCCATGTTGGAACCCATGCGACCCAGTCCCACCATGCCGATCTGCATGTCGTTCTCCCCGCACTTGCAACGTGCCGCAACGCAGCGGTCGAATGACGGCCGGCAACACCGATGCGCAGCCATTATCGACCCGCGATCGCAGAAAGGTCAGCCGGCGCGCGCGGAAACCCGCGCCGACAACGCCCGAGGTTCGATGGGTGCGGGAGACGCTGAATCTTCCGCATCCGTCGAGAACCGGTGCTCCTTGAGCAGGCCTTTGTGCCATCAATCCCGTCCTATCGGCACCAGGTAAACGCAGCCGGTAGGCCTGGGCTCACTATAACGCCCGTTACGCGAATCGACTGGGCCTGGAAGGTGGTTTGCATTTGAACTCAGCCGTCCCGACTGTGCGTCGGGCCTGCCGCGCGCCGGCAGGGATACTTCGTTGCCGATGTAGCTACACGTGGCTACAATGCGCTGCATGCAAACGGTCGGCGTCCGTGAACTCAAGAACAAGCTGAGCGAATACCTTCGTCGCGTGCGGCTGGGAGAGCGCGTTCTGGTCACCGATCGGGGAGAAGTCGTGGCTGAGTTCCTGCCACCCGGGCAAGGACAGGTCGATCCGGCGTTACCCGTTGGACTTCAGGCTTTGAACAAGAGGGGCCTCCTGACCCTGGGCGCTTCGGCTGCAACGGAGCTGTATCCAGCGCTGTCGCGCAAGCAGGGCGAGCGTCGGCGGAGTGCCGCCCAGTTACTCGACGAGGAGCGTGGCTCGCGGTGAGCCTCTACGCGGAGTCGAGCGCGGTGCTGGCATGGCTCCTGGATGAGCCGACCGCACCGTCGGTGCGCCGCCTGCTCCGCGAGGCCGAAGTCATCGTTGCCTCGGACCTCACGCTGATCGAGTGTGACCGCGTATTGCTGAGGGCGGTGGCGCTCGAGGAACTGACGGAGGCAGAAGCCGCCGACCGTCGAGCACACCTCGTCTCCGCTGCTGCTCATTGGCAGGTCCTGCGAACCGCGGGCGAGATAGTTGATCGTGCGCGTCAGCCGTTTCCCGGCGACTCGATCCGAACACTCGATGCCATCCACCTCGCATCGCTTCTTGTTGCACGTTCCGCGGTCGTCGGTCTGCGGTTGCTGAGCCTCGACGAGCGCGTGCGCCAAGCTGCCAAAGGGCTGGGTGTCGCAGTCGAGCCTGCCTGAGAAAGGCAGCCGTGAACCAGCGAGCAAGTCGACCGCCGCGCGACGTCGCGAATGGACTGCGTCGTTCCGTGTCTATGTAAACGTCATGCCGAGCTTTCAAGATCTATCGACATCGACAACCGGATGCATGAATTGCAGCGACGAAGAAATCCGCTTTGGGCGTGTCCTTCCACCAAATCTGAAATTCTCTCGCCAGCCGAAATAGATCCGGGCGCTTCAAGCGGTATCGCCCCACCGCCACTTCGCAACGCCCGCTTCCCGGCGTTCCGCCTCGACACAAACCCCAGGCGATGGTTCTATCCCACTCCGACCAGATCACCCGCGGAGAGGGCATCCATGAACGATATCGAACGGTTGCTGGCGATCGAGGAGATCAAGCGGCTCAAGGCCCGGTACTTCTACGCCTTCGATCATAAGGACTGGACCATGTGGCGCGAGCAGGTCTTCGCGCCCGATGGCCGGCTGGAAGTGCCGGAGATGGACTTCGTGGTCGAAGGGATCGACACGATGATCCCGTGGCTCATCAAGCAGGCGGCGGATCAGGTTTCGGTCCATCACGGCCACACCCCCGATATCGAGATTCTCTCCGACACCACCGCCAGGGGCCTCTGGGCGATGGAGGACCGGCTCTACCGGTCGAAGGAGCATCCGCTGCACGGTGATGTCTCCTATCTCCACGGGTTCGGGCATTACCATGAAACCTATGTAAAGCTCGATCGCGGCTGGCGCATCCAGTCGACCCGGCTGACCCGGCTGCGGCTGGAAGCGGTGCGGATCGCGTGAGGCAGGCGGCACGGAAGCAGTCGACGCGCGAGAGCTGTACCAGGACGCGTCGGTATCCGGCATGATCGTGCCAGGCGCTCTCGAGAACCGTGGCGGCACGCACGTGTTCAATCAACCACGACGGAATCCAACCATGCTGAACGGCTTCAGGACGATCGCACTGTGTGTGGCCGCAGTGGCCGCGCTGTCCGGTGGCTGCAGCAGGAACGACGCGGTGCAGTACGCGTACGTAATCGACAGGAACTCCGGGCAATGGAAGGCGCCATACAACGAGATCTCGAACGAGCATCGGGTCTTCACCTACGCGGACACCAGCGTCGTGACGCCGAACAGCGACACTCCTTATTCGATGGGGTGGCTGGACCTGCGCTGTCAGGGCGAGACCCCGCCGGGCATCGACCAGGTGTTCCGTGCCACCACCGATTTCTCGCTTGCAATGCTTTCGCACGCAGCTGTTTGACGCGAACGACATGGATAACGCGGTGAAAGTGCAGTCGGGCTACAAGGTGCCGCCGCTGTCGGCCTTCCTGCAGCAACCAGCACCGCCCGCGCCGGACGGGCCGGTCTACATGGTGATGCGCCTGTACTGGCCGACGGACACGCCGCCGTCGGTGCTGCCGCCGGGCGAGGGCACCTGGAGCCCGCCACCCGTCGTACTGGTGAATTGATCAACCCCCAGCGTCGACCTGGGAACCACGGCCTGCGCCACAGAAGATCCGGATGGGCGGACTCGACGAAAAATACATGGTGCGGGCGCTGCAACTGGCCCGTCAGGCTGAAGCCGCGGGTGAAGTCCCGGTCGGAGCGGTCATTGTCCGCGGCCAAGAGATCATTGCGGAAGGATTCAACCGCCCAGTTTCCACTCGCGATCCCACGGCGCATGCCGAGATGATCGCGCTGCGTGCGGCGGCAGCCTGCAGTGACAGCTACCGCCTGACCGGCACGACGCTGTACGTGACGCTCGAACCCTGTGCGATGTGCGCCGGGGCGATGGTGCACGCGCGGGTGGAGCGTCTCGTCTACGCCGCCGCCGATCCGCGCGCTGGCGCGGCGGGCAGCGTCTTCAACGTCGTGCAGAATCCTGCGCTCAATCACCGGCTGGACGTCGACGTGGGCGTGCTCGCTGACGAATGCGGATCGTTGCTGCGCAATTTTTTCGTCGCGCGGCGCAAGCGACCCACGGGCTAGAGTTTGCGCGTGTCGTTCGAATCCAGCTCGGGATCGGGCGGCGGACCGTCCACCGACATCGACGTCCCGGCAACCTGCAGGATGTTCAGGTAGGCCTGCACGTTCTCGACGTAGCGCACGGGTTCCCAGCCGCGGGCATAGCCACGTTTCGTTCGTGTGTACCAGCGCTCCTGGCTCAGCAGGGGCAGGAATTCGCGCACGTCCTCCCAGCGGTCGGGATTGCGTCCCGACTGCTGCGCCAGCACGCGCGCATCCTCGACGTGCCCGAGGCCCACGTTGTAGGCGGCGACGGCAAACCAGGTGCGGTCGGGCTCGGGAATCCGGTGCGGCATTTCGCGCCTCAGCATCGCGAGGTATTTCGCAGCCCCGAAGATGCTGGAGCGTGGATCGCGACGGTCGCCGGTCCGCATGCGGGACGCCGTGTCCTCGGTGAGCTGCATCAGGCCACGCACGCCTGTGAACGATACGGCGTGCGGGTCCCACTTCGATTCCTGGTAACCCATTGCCGCGAGCAGCCGCCAGTCGACGCCGTGCTGCTGGCTGGCCTGCTGGAACCAGGTGAGATAGGCCGGCAGGCGGCTCTGCAGATGCTCCATGAAGTTGCGCGAGAACAGGTAGTCGAAGCGGTCGTCCTGGCCGTAATAGCGCTCGAGCAGCGCGGCAATCATGCCGTCGTGGCGCGCGAGGACGAAGAATGCATTGACCCGATCGAGCAGGCTCGAGTCGTCGCCGGCCGTGCTCACGACCCAGGTGAGTGCGCGCTCGGGCGAGAGGTCGAGCGCGATGGCCAGTTCGGGGTGCACGGAGCGATTCAGCGCGAACTCGGTCGAGGAGGCGAGGGTGAACTGCACCCTGCCTTGCGACACGTCGGCCAGGATTTCCTCGGTGTCGGTGGCGTCGCGTTCGACCCAGGCGAGATCCGGGTACCTCAGCCGGAGGTCCTCCAGCGTCCGCTGGTGGGCGCTGGTTGCCGCGACCTCGATCTGGCCACGACCGGCGTCGGCGATGCTGGCAGGCCGGGCAGAGCGGCGTCGGTACACAAGGTGTTCACGCACGCGTTGGTAGCCCGGCCCGAACTGGACGCCCCGGGGCAGGGCGATGCCTGTCGAGAGGCCGGCCGCCGCGATGTGGGCCCGGCCTGCGGCGACTTCCTCGATCGCGGCTTCCCGGGTTTTGACCGTGTACAGCCGCAGGGGTACGCCCAGGTGCTCGGCGAACTGGCTGGCCAGGTCGTAGGCCGGGCCTTCGGGGCCATGGCTGCCGAGGTAGTAGGCGTCCGGGCTGTTGCGCGTGACCACCCGGAGTTCGCCGTCAGCCAGTATCCGCTGCAGCAGCGGTGGCGGCTGGGCACAAGTGGCCAGCAGCAACGTCGAAAGCAGGGCGAGTAATACTTTCATGGGGTTAGGGCCGACCGGCCCGGACCATTGTGCCTACCGGCGCGATGCGGTGCGCGGGTGGTGCTGCGCCACGGCCTGCTATAGAATTCGCGGCCCTCGCGGAGAGGTACCGAAGCGGTCATAACGGCGCCGACTCGAAATCGGATGGGGGTTTAATCGCCCCACGTGGGTTCGAATCCCACCCTCTCCGCCAGCCACGACAACGCCCCTGCAAGGGGTGTTTTCGTTCTGGTCCAGGGGTCTCGTTTGACCCAGGTCAGGGCGCAAGCGCAGCAGTCGATGGATCATGCCGCGTTGCAGACGGAGCGCGGCGATGGCATATCACGACCTCAGGGACTACCTGGGACACCTCGAGTCGTCCGGTCAGTTGCGACGGATCGACGAGCCGGTGGCCACGGAACTCGAAACGACGTCACTTTGCGTGCGTGCGCTGCGGGCCGAGGGACCCGCACTGCTGTTCGAGCGGCCCGGCTCGTCCTCGCACTCCCTGCTCGGCAACCTGTTCGGGCATCGCAGGCGCATCGAGGCAGCTCTCGCCGGACGCCCGCTGGCGTCGCTGCGCGAACTTGGTGAGTTGCTCGCGGCAGTCAAAGAGCCACGCTGGCCGGGCAGCGTGCGGGAAGCGCTCGCGGCCTGGCCCGAATTCGCGCAACTCGCGCACGCCGCGCCACGGCGCGTTCCCGATGCGGCATTCCGTGACGAAGTGCTGACCGGCGAGGACGTGGACGTCATGCGCCTGCCGATCCAGCGCTGCTGGCCAGACGACGCGGGGCTCCTGCTCACGATGGCCATGGTGGTCACGCGCGGCACGCGGCGCGAGCGCCAGAACGTCGGCATCTACCGGCAACAGGTCCTGGGTCGCAATCGAGTGATCATGCGCTGGCTGCCGCACCGCGGTGGCGCACTCGACTTCGCTGACTGGCGCTCGGCGCATCCTGATCGACCCTTCCCGGTGCTGGTCGCAATCGGTGCCGATCCCGCAATGATGCTGGCGGCCGTGGCGCCGGTGCCCGACACGCTCTCCGAGTTCCAGTTCGCGGGCCTGCTGCGCGGCGAGCGCAGCAGGGTGTGGCGCAGCGACCTCACCGGGCTCGATGCGCCGGCCGGCGCCGAAATCGTGCTCGAGGGATTCATCCATCCGGGTGAGGTGGCGCTCGAGGGACCGTTCGGTGATCACACCGGTTACTACAACGCGCAGGGTGAGTTCCCGGTGCTGACCGTCGAGCGGATGTCGCTGCGTCGCGACGCGATCTACCACGGCAGCTACATGGGCCGGGCACCGTACGACGAGCCGTCCGTGCTGGCGCTGGCATTGAACGACGTGTTCGTGCCGATCCTGCGCAAGGTATTTCCGGAAATCGTCGACTTCTATCTGCCGGCCGAAGCGTGCTCGTATCGAGTGGCGGTCGTGAGCATCCGCAAGCAGTACCCCGGCCATGCCCGGCGCATCATGCTGGCCGTCTGGTCCTACCTGCGGCAGTTCACGTACACGAAGTTCGTCATCGTGACCGACGACGACATCAACGTCCGCGACTGGTCCGAGGTGATCTGGGCCGTCTCGACCCGCGTGGATCCCGCCCGCGACAGCCTGATCATCGAGAACACTCCGATCGATTACCTCGATTTCTCGAGTCCCGTGCCGAACCTCGGCTCCAAGCTCGGGCTGGATGCAACGAACAAGTGGCCGGGGGAGACGAACCGGCCCTGGGGTCGGCCGATCGTGCCCGATGCGCGAGTGGAGCAGCGCGTGACCGAACTCTGGCGCCGCATCTGCGCTCCGTGACCTGATCCAGGTCAAGGCAGTTACGCCACCTGGAGGCGATGATTCCGGCTTCGTAACGCCGTGGGAGCCGTGATGCATCTCGTGTGCCCGGCCGGCAGCCCGCCGGCGCTCATCACTGCGGTCGACCACGGCGCCGATGCCGTCTACGTCGGATTCCGCGACCAGACCAACGCCCGCGCCTTTCCAGGGCTGAATTTCTCCGAGGCCGACCTGCGTGCCGGTATCCGCTATGCGCATGCACGCGGCCGCCAGGTGTATGTTGCGCTCAACACTTACCCTGGGCCTGCGCACTTCGGCGACTGGCAGGCGGCCGTGGACCGCGCGGCCACGCTCGGGGTGGACGCGATCATCTGCGCCGACATGGGTGTGCTCGACTACGCCGCGAGAACCCACCCCACGCTGCCACGGCACCTCTCCGTGCAGGGATCCGCCACCACGCACGCAGCGCTGCGCTACTACCGTGAGCGCTTCGGCATCGCGCGTGCGGTGTTGCCGCGCGTGCTGTCGATCCAGCAGGTCGAACGCCTGTGCGAGCAGGACGTCGTGCCGATCGAGGTCTTTGCGTTCGGCAGCCTGTGCATCATGGTCGAGGGCCGCTGCCAGCTCTCGAGCTACGTCACCGGCGCCTCTCCCAATCGCCATGGAGTGTGCTCACCCGCGAAATTCGTGCGCTGGGAGGAGGGGCCGGGCGGACAGCGGAGTGTGCGTCTCAACGACCGGCTCATCGATCGCTTCGAGGCGGGCGAACCCGCGGGCTACCCGACCGTCTGCAAGGGTCGCTACGACGTGGCCGGCAATGTGTTTCACGCGCTCGAGGAACCGACCAGCCTCAATACGCTCGAGCTGCTGCCACGTCTCGCGGCGGCGGGAGTGGTAGCACTCAAGATCGAGGGGCGCCAGCGCGGCCAGGCCTACGTGGCGGCCGTGACACGCACCTGGCGCGCGGCTCTCGACCGGTTTGCGGCACGACCGGACGGCTGGTCTCCCGACCCGCAGTGGCAGCGCGAACTTGCCCGGCACGCGGAGGGGCACCAGACGACGCTCGGCCCCTACCACCGTTCCTGGCAATGAGGACTGAAATGCGCCTGTCGCTCGGACCCCTGCAGTATTTCTGGCCGCGTGAACGTGTACTCGCTTTCTACCGCGAGGCGGCCACCTGGCCGCTCGACGTGATTTACCTCGGTGAGACTGTCTGCAGCAAGCGCCGGGAACTCACCACCCGGGACTGGATCGCGCTCGCGCACGAACTCGCGGACGGCAAGCGCGAAGTCGTGCTTTCGTCCATGGCACTGCTCGAAGCCGAATCGGAGCTCGCCTCGCTGCGTCGCCTGGTCGAAAACGGGCGCTGCCGCGTGGAGGCGAACGACCTTGCCGCCGTGCAGCTGCTGCGCGAGCGCGGCCTGCGCTTTATCGGCGGTCCGTCGCTGAACGTCTACAACCACCAGACCCTGCGGCTGCTGTGCGAAGACGGTCTCGAGCGCCTGGTGCTTGGAACCGAGCAAGGTCGCGCGCTGATCGACGAGTTTCGCGCCAGTGGTGTGCCGCTGCCGGAGCTCGAAATCCCGGTCTGGGGCCGCTTGCCGCTGTCGTATTCGGCGCGCTGCTTCACGGCGCGGGCGCTCGATCTCGCCAAAGACGACTGCGGCTTCCGCTGCATCGATTACCCGGACGGACTGCCACTCACGTCGCGCGACGGACAGCCGTTCCTGACCATCAACGGCATCCAGGTGCAGACGGCGGGGCCGTGCGACCTGGGGCCAGAGCTTGCCGAACTGCGAGCCGCAGGCATTGCGCTGCTCAGGATCTACCCGCAGGCCGCCGGCAACGCTGCAATCGTCACCCGCTTCCGCACGGCGCTGCAGACCGGGGCCACACCGCTACGGGTCGGCGACGAGAATGGCTATTGGCACGGCACTGCGGGCATGCAGCTGGTCGAGCCGCTTCAGGCCCCTGTCGAGTGGTAGGCGTCGCGTGCGGCGCGCGCGAGGCGCGCACCGCGATTGAGGGCAATCCGCAGTCCGAGCGGCAGCGAGTCCCACGGCAGCTGGTCCAGCAGGTTGCGCACGGCCAGGCCGAGTTCGACGTCGCCGGTCAACTCCAGGCGCCGGTGGAAGAACAGCGTGTCGGCGTCCTCGAGGCGGCTCGCCAGCAGCAACAGATCGGTCGCCGTGCCGCGCACGATGGCCTCGGCGTCTGCGCTCCGCTCGAGGACATCGACCCTGCGCTCCCCGAACGCGACGATCCAGCGCAGGCCGAGGTCGGTCACCTCCACACCGATGCGTCGCCCCGCGAAGTCGTCGAGCCTGCCTTCGGCGAGGGGCGTGGCGAGCACGTGCGCGATCACCCTCGCCGAGCCGTGGCGGAGCAGCGGCTCCGGCAGCAGGCGCAGTGGCGCGGCCAGGATTCGTGGGGACGGGATCAGGTGCATCGGGGGAGTTGAACACCTCCGGGACGCGGCGGCTTTGATACAGGTCAAGCGGCCGCGGCAGGCGCATCCCTGCGGTCAGTGGCCACGCGCCGATCCGGATCAATCGCCAACCAGCACGCCGCTCCAACAAACGCGAACGCCGCGCCAAGCATGAAAGTCGCATTCCAATTGCCGGCGCCGGAAAGTGCGCCAATGACCGGCGCCGACACCATGCCCGCGAAGTTGCCACCGGTGTTCAGCACGCCGGTCGCGGCACCGGTGTCCGATCGCGCCACGCGCATCGTCGCGGCCCAGAACGGGCCTTCGTTCAGCTCGACCATGAAGAACGTCGCCATCAGCGCCAGCACGGCAGCGTAGGGCGCCGAAGTGCTTACGGCCAGGAGCAGCAGCAGGCCCGCCAGTGGCAAAGAGATCATCGGGACGAGTCGATAGCCCCAGCGATAACCGATCTTCGTTGCCATGCGGTCAGCCAGCAAACCACCGATGCCCGCGCCAAGGCCGGCCCCGATCCACGGCAGCATGCCGGCAAAGCCGCTCTCGAGACCGGTGAAGCTGCGTTCCTGCACCAGGTACAGGAACGACCACGTGCCCAGCAGATAGAAGACGAAGTTGAGGCAGAAATAGGCGAACGTCAGCAGCCGCACGTCGCGCTGGCCGACGATCTGCCACATGCGCGCAGGCGTCATCGGCGCCGGCCTGGCCATGTCGCTGGCATCGAGATCCGCGAGTTCCTCGGCGGTCACCCGCGGGTGTTCGGCCGGCCGGTCGCGCCCGTACCAGGCCCAGCTGGCCGTAATGAGCGCGGCGGGCAGGGCGAGCCACAACAACGCGCCCTGCCAGCCGTAGTGCACGGTCAGGACCACGATCAACGGCGCGGTCATGGCGCCGCCGATGTTCATGATCAGGCCCGACTTTGACAGCACCTGGATACACGGGGGCGATTTCCGCTGACGCGACAACGACTTGCGCGTGACCGGCGGACAGGCCGTGTATCTAGGCGCTCAGGCCAGGTGCAGGATCGGCGGGGGTTTCTGGATCTTGAGAGATTTCAGACGCTTGAGTGCGTCTGGAGCCGGTTCGGTGACCTGCCAGACCGTGCCGTTGGGGCTCAACAATTGCGCCAGCTTGATGCGCCGCAGATCGTCCTTGATGTTGCGCCAGGTGTCGCCACAGGCCTGCTCGGCGACGCGCTCGAGCAGCAGTGCGAGGACCGTGAGGGCGACGTGGGCGTGGATGCGATGCGGGGCCCAGTGGAACACCGGCCGCAGCCAGCCCGCTCTTGAGCGAGCGCCACGCGATCTCCACCCGCTGCGCTGCTGGCCGAGCGCGAGGTCGGCGGCGGTGAGCGTGTCGTCGTTGCTGTGCACGACGAACTTGCCATCGAGGCGCGCCGCCTGGCGACCGCCGCCTGATTGATGCGCGGGGCATCGCCGCGCGTGAGGCGCCATAGCGGCCGTAGCGGCCCAGGCGCGGCGCGCAGACCCGCTTGCTGTGTGAGGCGCCGCGCTGGGCCGCAAGCCCTCGATCTCCGCCTGCCCTGAGGACCTGCTCGCGGTGCTGCTGCTGGCGCGCCGCTTCCTCCGGGTTGTAGCAGACGACGTAGCGGCGGCGGCGCTCACCGTCACCGGACTTCCTGACCTCGAGGTTCTCGGCCACCTTCTGGTAACGACCGGGCCGGGTGACGACCTGCTGCGCGACCTCCCCGCCACGGTGGATCGGCATGCACAGGATGTACTTGCCGCCGCCGCGCGCGAGGGTCTCGAGGTTGGCCTTCGACACCATCCCGGCATCGCCCACGAACACGCAGCGGCTCAACTGCCAGCCCTGCAGGTCGCTCTTCACCCGCTCGACGGTGGTGACGTCGACGGTGTTGCCGGGGAAGATCCAGTGGCGCACCGGGAAGCCGTCGCGGGTGACGGCGAGCCCAACCACGATCTGCGGCGCATCGAAGCGACCGTTCTTCGAGTGGCCGCGCTTCCTGAGCGCGCGGTAGCTCTTGTGGCCCGCCGCCACGCTGCCGTGCACCTCATCGTGATCCCCGAGCGCGACCTCCTCGTCGATCTCGAAGTGCAGCGAGGTCGTGTCGTAGAAGACGAGCTCGACATCGAGGTTCAGCAGATCCGCCATGCGGAAGTAGAGCGCCTTCTCGATCGCCTCCTTGTTCGCCTCGAGAAAGTCCATCGCCCGGTACAGGTGCTGCAGCTCGAGCCCGGCGCCGCCTTCCAGGTGCACCTCTTCCCGCAGCCACTGCTCGTAGCAGTAGAGCTTCGAGGACGGCGCACACGCCCGGTTCGCCACCATCGCAAACAGCGCCCGCTCGACATCGAAGTCGAACTTGCGCCCACCGCACACCTCGTCGATGACCGCGCCGATCCCGAGTCGTCGCCACAGTTGCTCGAGCACGTACAGATCGCCGTAGGGCCAGGCGTTCACCACCTGCCACGCCGGGTTCTCGGCCACGTCCTCGGGGGCGGCGCAGGATGCTGCGGGGCGCCGCAGGCGCTCGGTGCTCGCCGGATCATCGGCACGGCCGCAGTTGTAGAGGATCCTGACCTGCGCGCGCTTCTTCGCGGGATCCCAGAGGTTCTCGGCGAGCTGCAGGTGGGTCAGGCGACCGTCGGCGCGCTGCCGCGATTCGCGCAAGTACATGTGCGCAATGGTACTCGGTTCTTCACTATGAAGGAAGACCGAAAGCAGCTATCCATGTATCTAGGCGTTTACGCTCGAAACGCGCCTCGGTCGCGCGTAAGTGCTTGTTCTGCATACACCTCGACCTCAACCGCACCCCTCCATGTGCCTCGCAACTGTCAAACTCGGGTCAGGGCGTTGCCACCGTTGGCGAGCGCCCATTGCCGCGGTGGGAACCAGCTCTGCGACACGACGGCGAACATCGGAAAAACGGGGCCCTGCGCGAGGCCCAGCAACCCCTGCGCAGCGAGCAGGGCGACGAACAAGGCCGTGCCTGCCAGCACGACTGGCGCGAGCGGCGTCGCGATCGTCGCGACGATGCCACCCAATCCGATCAACGTGTACATGAGCCGCGCTCCACAGCGCTGGCCAAGGACACCGCCCGGTATTTGCGCAAGCGTGTAGCAGGTGGCGAATGCCGCGTTCAGCCAGCCGATCTGCAGCTGCGAGAGGTGCAGGTCCGGCATGATGTTCTGCGCGGCCACCCCCAGGCTGGTGCGCTGGACGTACGCCAGCATGGCGAAGCCGCCGAGGAACAGGAAGATCGTCCAGCGGACTTTCACGCCTCACCTCCGCCAGTGCGCGTGACCTCAGCCACGCAGTTTCGAGCCGGCTGGATCGTAGGGCGGCGCGCGCAGGATGCGGGCGGCGCGCGGCGTGCCCAGTATCGTGACCGACAGCGGGTCGGATGTTTCGCACCATTCCGTGTCGACGTAGGCCAGCGCAAGACTCTGCCGCACGTGATGGCCGTAGGCCCCGGAGGTGACGTAGCCGATGCGTCGACCTTCGCGATGAATCGGCTCGTAGCCCGTGGCGTCGGCGTCGGGCGATTCGACCTGCAGCAGCACGAGGTGCTGCGGTGGGCCGGCGGCCTGCGCAGACAGGAACGCGTCGCGGCCGATGAAATCACCCTTGTCAGTCGCAACGAAGCGCGCCAGGCCCGCCATGGCCGGCGTGCACGACGTGGAAAACTCCAGCGACCAGACTCCGTAGCCTTTCTCGAGCCGCAGGCTGTCCTGCGCGCGCATGCCGATCGGCCGCATGCCCAGCGGAGTACCGGCGGCCAGCAATTCCTGCCAGAGCGCGTGCTGCTGCGACGCACGCAGGTTGATTTCGTAACCGAGCTCGCCGCTGAGCGAAAGGCGCGCGACGACCGCAGGCATCGTTGCGACGTCGATACTGGCGCAGCCCATGAAGGGAATGCCGCGGTCGGAGACGTCGCTCGTCGTGAGCGAGGCCAGGATCGCGCGCGACTGCGGTCCCGACAGCGAAAACCCGAGCCAGCTCGCCGAGAGGTTCTCGATGTCCACACCCGACGCGGGCAGGTGATCGTGGAACCAGCGCAGGTGCCACTCCTGCAGGAAATACGAACCGACGAGCCAGTAGCGATCTTGGTCGAGCCTCGTGACGGTGAGATCGCCCATCAGGCGGCCTGCAGGATTCAGCATCGGTGCCAGGCGGATGCGGCCCACGGCGGGCAGACGCGAGGCGAGCAGGTGGTCGAGCCATTTCCCTGCGCCCGGTCCGCGAACTTCGTAGCGCGCGTACACGCCGGTGTCCAGCAGTCCCGCCGCGGCTCGGGTCGCGGCGACTTCCGCCGCGACGAAGCGATCCGCCGTGGACCGTCGCAATGTCGGTGGTTCGACGAAGTCCGGCTCGCCGGTCGCGAAGTACTGCGGCGATTCCATGCCCCAGACCACGCCGAAGCGCGCGCCGAGCGCCTTCTGCGCCGCGTAGCTCGGCGTCGTCTTCAGGGGCCGGCCCGCCGGCAACTCTTCGTTGGGATAGGCAATGACGAAACGTCGTGCGTAGAACTGCGCCGTGGTGTCGAGCAGGTAGCGGTCTGTGGATGCGAACTTGCCGTAGCGGGCGACGTCCATGCCGAAGATGTCGGTGCCCGGGTCGCCCTCGACGATCCAGTCAGACAGCACCTTGCCGATCGCGCCGCCCTGCGAGAAGCCCCCCATGCAGCCGCACGCCGCCCAGAAATTGCGCAGGCCCGGCACGGGGCCGACCAGCGGATTGCCGTCGGGCGTGAACGTGAACGCGCCGTTGACCCACTTGCGGATGCCTGCGCGCTGCAACGACGGAAAGCGCGAGAACCCGATCAGCAGCTCCGGGCTGATGCGGTCGATGTCCTCGGGCAGCAACTCCATGCCGTAGTCCCACTCGGCGCCCTCGGCGTGCCAGTGCCGCGGATTGCGTTCGTACACGCCAAGGATCACGCCCTTGCGTTCCTGCTGCAGGTACGTGCAGCCTTCGAGGTCGGTCACGCATGGCATCTCGTCCGCACGCGCCAGCAGCTCCGGCAGGTCTTCGGTGATGAGGTAGTGGTGCTGCATCGGTGTCAGCGGCAGGTCCACGCCCACCATGCGGCCGACCCGGCGCGCCCACAGGCCGCCGGCATTCACCACGTGCTGCGCGACGACCGTCCCGTGCTCGGTCTCGACCAGCCAGCCGTCGGCGTGCGGCCGCAGGCCCGTCACGCGGTTGCGCAGGATCACGTCGGCGCCATGCTTGCGTGCAGCGATGGCAAACGCATGCGTCGTGCCGTGCGGATCCACTGCGCCTTCGTGCGGATCGAAGAGGCCACCCAGCAGCCCGCCCGGGTCGACGATCGGACATGCGTCCACGATCTCTGCCGGCGTCGCCAGCCGCGCCTCGATGCCAAGCGTCTGGTAGATCGCGAATTCCGACTGCAGCCACTCCCAGCGCTCGGGCGTCGTCGCGATGCTGTATCCCCCCGGCATGTGCATGCCGACGCTCTGGCCGCTCTCGGCCTCGATTTCCCGGTACAGCTTGATCGTGTACGCCTGCAGGGCAGCGATGTGCGGGTCGTCGTTGATGGCGTGGAAACCCGCCGCGGCGTGCCAGGTGGAGCCGGCCGTCAGCTCCGCGCGCTCGATCAGTGCGATGTCGCCCCAGCCCTTGCGCGTGAGGTGATACAGGACGCTCGCCCCGACGATGCCCCCGCCGATCACGACGACGCGGTAGTGACTCTTCATTACCTGCTAGTCCTCGTCGAGGCTGTCCGCCAGCGCCGCGCGGCGCTCGCGCATGAATTGCTGCAAGGCCTCGTCGATCCCGGGATCGAGCCCGGGATCTTCGTAGTCGGCGAGCATGCGTTTCCAGACCACGTTCGCGCGCTGTTCGGCGTTCAGGCTGCCTTCGCTCGACCATTGCTCGTACGACGAGTAATCGGCGATGGTCGACTGGTGGAACGCCGCCTCGAAGTTTTCCTGCGTGTGAGCGCAACCGAGGAAGTGGCCGCCCGGACCGACCTCACGGATGGCGTCGAGCGCCTGGCCGCGCGGGCTCACGTCCATGCCGCTCGCCAGCGCCTGCATCATCGCCAGCTGGTCGACGTCCATGACGAATTTTTCGTATCCCGCGACCAGCCCGCCTTCGAGCCAGCCGGCCGCATGCGTGACGAGGTTGACCCCGGCGAGCAGGGTCGGCAGCAGCGTGTGCGCGCTTTCGTAGGCGGCCTGCGCATCCGCGACCTTCGACGAGCAGAGCGATCCGCCGCTGCGGCACGGCACGCCGAGCCTGCGCGCCAGCTGCGCGGTCGCGAAGATCATCTGCGTGGCTTCTGCCGTGCCGAACGTCGGCGCGCCCGTGCGCATCGAGATGGCGCCGACAAATGAGCCCATGATCACCGGCGCACCCGGTCGGACGAGCTGCGTCAGCGCCATGCCGGCCAGCGTCTCGGCCAGCAGCTCAGCCATGCAGCCTGCAGGCGTCACCGGCCCCATCGCGCCGGCCAGCACCGCGGGCACGACGATCGTGCCCTGGTTGTGCGAGGCGAAGGCGCGCAGCGCGCCGAGCATGCGGCCGTCGAAGGTCAACGGTGAGTTCGAATTGATGTTGCCGAGCAGGACGCAGTGGGCGTCGACGAAGCCTTGGCCGAACAGGATGCCGGCCATGCGCACGGCATCCGCTGCGTGTCCCGGCGTTTCGGGCGTGCCCTCGCAGCCCTGGTCACTGTAACGGAAGAACGCATACTGCACGTCGAGGTGACGCTTTCCTGCGGGCACGTCCATCGGTTCGACCATGCAGCCGCCGGAGAAATGGATCGCAGGCGCGACGTGGGCGAGCTTGATGAAGTTGTGCAGGTCGGCGAGCGTGCCGTAGCGGCGGCCGCCATCGAGGTCCGTCACGAAGGGCGGACCGCCGACCGGCGAGAACACCGTCGCATCCCCGCCGAAGCGCACGCTGCGTGCGGGGTTTCTCGCGTGCAGCATGAACTCGCGCGGGGCCGTGCGCAGCAACTGGCGGGCGAGGCCGCGCGGAATGCGCACCCGCTCGCCCTGCACGTCGGCCCCCGCTTCGCGCCACAGGCGCAATGATTCCGGGTCGCGCCGGAACTCGATGCCGACTTCTTCGAGGATCGCCTCGGCGTTGGTCTCGATGATCTCGACGGCCTCGTCGTTCAGCAGCTCGACCGTGGGGATGCGGCGGCGAATGTAGGGCAGCTTGCCGGCCGCACGGTGCGAGCGCGCTGCGCGACGGAGCTCGCGGTTGCTGCTGCGACCGGCGCGGTTGATCGTGGACGTGTCGCTCAAAGGCGCCGCTGTTGACGTCGGTCGTCAGGTTGGGCGTTTCTGCCGCAGGTCCCCGCGCATGCGCGCGTACTCGAGCTCGAATGCCTCGGTGAACGACCGCGGCAATTCTTCGCTGCCGGCGGTCTGCTGGGTGAGCAGGCGGTAGAACTCGGAATAGTGCTCCCAGTACCGGGGACGCGGGTCCTGGCCCGGTGCGAGCTGGCGGGCGCGGCCCTGCTCGAACTGGTCGGCGACGTTTGCCGGCGAGAGCTGGCCGAGTACGGAGTCGAGCCCTGCCTTCATGCCGGCGGCAAGCGCCGTCTCGTGGTCACGCATGTCCTGCAGCACGTCCCGCAACGAGTCGACCGGGCCTGCGAAGAGTCGCCCGTGCGCTTCGAACAGGCGCTGCAACGCCTGCTCGATGCTCGTCGACGAACGCAGTGGGTTGCTGCTGTTGCCCGGCGCCAC
Source organism: Pseudomonadota bacterium (assembly GCA_016705325.1). Lineage (GTDB taxonomy): Bacteria > Pseudomonadota > Gammaproteobacteria > Steroidobacterales > Steroidobacteraceae > RPQJ01. The sequence goes on from JADIYJ010000003.1 coordinate 109,039, forward strand.
TGGCAGTGCCGCGACGGCTGCGCCCACGGCGCCCGTCGCACGCGCACGCATGATGTCGTTGAGTCCAACGACTGCCTCGCGCAACAACTGGCCGGCGACGAGCGGCAGCATGGCCTGGGCTTCGGGCGAGAGCGCGGTCGGATCGATGCCTGCGCCGCGGCAGAAAGCCTGCACCGCCGAGCGCAGGTCCGTCCACGTGCTGGCCTGCTGGTGAAACGGGACCGAGCGCTCACGGGCTTCAATGCGCGTCTTGCGTCGCGCCAACGCGTCCTCGAGTTCTTCGCGCGGAATCTGGCGCGTGCGCAGTGCCCAATCCTGGTTGCCAGGGGCTGTTGCAGCTGACCTGCCGAGTGGCGACGGAAAAGGGGCCGGCGCGCCGTCAGCGGCTGGCGCCATGCCGGGCACGACGGAGTCGATGCGGCCCGTGGGCGTCGGGTCGAACGAACCCTCGCCGGGCGATTCGACGGAGCGCTGCAGAGTCTGCAGCAGGTTCGCGCGCGCCTCGGCGTTCAGGCGCACGCCGAACGCATTGCCGACCGGGAGCGAGCCACTCGCATCGGTCTCGCGCGGCGTCAGCAGGTTGTCGAAGTTCAGGTTGTGGCCGATGCCCGAGTCGAGGTGTTTCGCGGCGGATTGCTCTTCGCCCGTCGCGGGCAGGAAATCGATTCGATTGTCGAGGCTGACGAGGATGTCGTAGTCGCCCACGCGCAGCCGGTCGCCATCGCTCAGCTCGACACGACCGGTGTCCGAGGCGGGATCGTCCGCGTCGTTGACGAAGACGCCGTTCGTGCTGGTGTCGATCAGCCAGTACTTGCCGCTGTGGAACTGCACTTCGAAATGATGGCCGGAAACCACGCGACGCGGGTCGGGCAGGACCCAGTCGTTGCCCGGCGCACGCCCGACCGTGCCACCGTTCACGCCGAACACACGCGAACGGTTTTCGCCGAGTTCGCGATAATGGTCGCTGATGACGCGAAGTTTGATGGCCATGGTGTTGCTGGCGCTGGCTGCCTGATGCCCGCAGTCTATCCCGTCGACAGGCCGGAAGCGGCTGACGCTGGTCCGCGACCCTTGTAATATGCGACGACCCTAACACGCAAGGCGTGCCGGCCTCATGGCCTCCAGTCACATTTTCAAGGTCATTTTCCACAACCAGGGCAAGGTCTTCGAGATCTACGCCCGCAAGGTGGGCCATGGCGCGATGTTCGGCTTCATCGAGGTCGAGGAACTGATTTTCGGCGAGCGCTCGTCGGTCGTGGTCGACCCCTCCGAGGAAAAGATCCAGGTCGAGTTTGCCGGCGTCAAGCGCACCTACCTGCCGCTGCACTCGGTGATCCGCATCGACGAAGTGCGCAAGTCGGGCGTCAGCAAGGTTTCGGCGGCGGAATCCGCCTCCAATGTCGCGCAGTTTCCGTTCCCCGTGTACACCCCGCCAGGCGGGCCTGGCAACCGCGAAAAGTAGAGCAGCGGCGCGGCTTTACGCCGCCGCGCGCTGGCCCGGGACAGCCTGCTCCGGTATTATTTGCCGTTCACTTTTGACCGGCGGCCGCCCTCGCTCATGCTCACCTTCAGCGGCGCTCCCGCGCTCTCGGATTTCCGGCTCGAAAAGGTCCTGGCGGCCGTCCGCGATCGGGTTGCGCACGTTGAATCGGTCGACACCCGGTACATCCATCTGGTCGAGGTCTCGGCTCCGCTGTCGGACGAACAGCGTGTCGTGGTCGAGGCGCTGCTGCGTTACGGTCCGTCGACCCGGGCCGATGGCCCGTCGGATGCGCCCGCGGGCAGATTGCTGCTGGTCGTGCCGCGCTTCGGCACCGTGTCACCCTGGTCTTCGAAAGCGACCGACATCGCCCATGTCTGCGGCCTGGGCACCGTTACCCGCATGGAGCGGGGCGTTGCTTATTACATAGGGTCTTCGCAGCCACTCAGCAAGGCGGAGCATGCGGCGATCGCTGCGGTCATTCACGACCGGATGACCGAGGATGTGCTCGATTCAATCGCGGCTGCAGCGGGCCTGTTCGCGCATCATGCGCCGCAACCGCTCGCGACCGTACCGGTCCTGGCGCAGGGTCGGACGGCACTCGAGCGGGCCAATGCCGAGCTTGGTCTCGCGCTGTCCGAAGACGAGATCGACTACCTGGTCGCCGCGTTTTCCGGGCAGTTGCGGCGCGACCCGAGCGACGTCGAACTGATGATGTTCGCGCAGGCCAACTCCGAGCACTGCCGGCACAAGATCTTCAACGCGGACTGGATCGTCGACGGCAAGCGCAGCGAAAAGTCGTTGTTCGGCATGATCCGCAACACGCACCGCGTCAGCCCGCAGGGCGTGCTCTCGGCGTATCGCGACAACGCGGCCGTCATCGCCGGCTGGCCCGGCCGCCGCTGGTTCGCGCAGGCCGGTGACGGTACCTACGAGGCTTCGGACGAGTCCATCGACATCCTGATGAAAGTGGAGACGCACAATCACCCGACGGCGATCTCGCCGTTCGCCGGCGCGGCCACCGGCTCGGGCGGCGAAATTCGTGACGAAGGCGCGACCGGGCGCGGCTCGAAGCCGAAGGCCGGTCTGGTCGGATTCTCGGTGTCGAACCTGCGTATCCCTGGTTTCGAGCAGCCATGGGAGCAGGACTTCGGCCGGCCCGAGCGCATCGTGTCGGCACTGCAGATCATGCTCGATGGTCCGCTCGGCGCCGCCGCGTTCAACAATGAGTTCGGCCGGCCCGGCATCTGCGGTTACTTCCGCACGTTCGAGCAGCGGGTGGAAACGCCTGGACGTTCGCCGCTGCGCGGCTACCACAAGCCGATCATGATCGCGGGCGGTCTCGGCAACATTCGCCGCTCGCATGTCGAGAAGGCACCCGTCGTCGCAGGCGCGAAGATCGTCGTGCTCGGCGGCCCGTCGATGCTGATCGGACTCGGTGGTGGCGCCGCGTCGTCGATGGGCGCCGGTGCCAGTTCGGCGGATCTCGATTTCGCATCGGTACAGCGCGGCAACCCCGAGATGCAGCGTCGCGCGCAGGAGGTCATCGATGCCTGCTGGGCGATGGCCGACGAGAACCCGATCCTGCTCATCCACGACGTCGGTGCCGGCGGTCTCTCCAACGCGATTCCAGAATCGGTGCACTTCGGCACGACCGGTGGCCGCATCGACCTGCGCAAGATCCTGAGCGACGAGCCGGGCATGTCGCCGCTCGAACTCTGGTGCAACGAATCGCAGGAACGCTACGTGCTGGTGATCGCCGCGGAGCGGCTCGCCGCGTTCGGCGCGCTGTGCGATCGCGAACGATGTCCTTTCGCCGTGGTCGGCGACGTCACCGACGATGCGATCCTGCGCGTGGAAGATCCGCAGTTCGGCAATACGCCGGTCGACATGCCGCTCGAGACGCTGCTCGGCAAGCCGCCGAAAATGACGCGCGACGTGCAGCGCCTGCCGCACGCAGGCGACGGGTTCTCGGCGCAGGACGTGACCGACCTGCGCGAGGCGGCGCTGCGCGTGCTGTGCCTGCCTGCCGTCGCCGACAAGACGTTCCTGATCACGATTGGGGACCGCTCGGTCGGCGGCATGATCAGTCGCGACCCGCTGGTCGGTCCGTGGCAGGTCGCGGTGAGCGACGTCGCGGTCACGGTCTCTGATTATTTCTCGACGCACGGCGAGGCGATGGCGATGGGTGAGCGCACGCCGCTCGCGCTGCTCGACGCCGCCGCATCGGGCCGCATGGCCGTCGCCGAGTCCGTCACCAACATCATCGCGGCCGACATCCGTCGCATCGAAGACATCCGGCTGTCCGCCAACTGGATGGCCGCCTGCGGCGAGCCGGGCGAGGACGCGGACCTCTACGACACGGTGCATGCGGTGGGCGAAGAATTCTGCCCAGCGCTCGGCATCGCGATTCCGGTCGGCAAGGACTCGCTGTCGATGAAGACCGCGTGGAGCGGGCCCGATGGCGCGCGCAAGGTCGTCTCGCCCGTCTCGCTGATCGTCTCGGCGTTCGCGCCGGTCGAGGACGTGCGCCGCACGCTCACGCCCCGGCTGCGACTCGATCGCGGCGCCACGCGCCTGCTGCTGGTCGACCTGGGCGCCGGTCGCAATCGCCTGGGCGCGTCCTGCCTGGCGCAGGTCCATGGCCGAATCGGTGACGAAGCCCCGGACTGCGATGACGCCGGCCGCCTGCGCGCATTCGTCGGCGCGGTCATCGAACTGCGGCGCCACGGGCTGATTCTCGCGTACCACGATCGTTCGGATGGCGGACTGTTCGCGACGCTGGCGGAGATGGCCTTTGCCGGGCACTGCGGACTCGACATCACGCTGGCCGCCGGTGATCAGGCCGGGGCTGTCGCCGAACTCTTTGCCGAAGAGCTGGGCGCCGTGCTGCAGGTCGAGACCTTGCGTCTTGCCGAAGTGCAGGCTGTTTTCGCCGCTGCGGGCCTGGGCCCGGTGGTGCATGACCTGGGCACCGCCGAAGCGTTCGATCGCATCGTCATCGACGACCGTCACGGCAAGACGGTGCTGGATGCGACGCGCACCGACCTGCGTTCGGCGTGGTCCGAGACCAGCTATCGCCTGCAGTCGCTGCGCGACAATCCGGTCTGCGCGCACGAAGAGCGCGAGCAGGTCACGGATCCGAGAAACCCGGGCCTGTTTGCGACGCTCAGCTACGACCCGGCCGAGGACATCGCGGCGCCGTACGTACTGCGCGGGGTTCGGCCCGAGATCGCGATCCTGCGCGAGCAGGGCGTGAACAGCCAGCTGGAGATGGCCGCGGCGTTCGATCGTGCCGGGTTCCGCCCGGCCGACGTGCACATGACCGACCTGATCGCGGGGCGCACGCGGCTCGAGCGCTTCAAGGGCGTGGTCGCCTGCGGCGGCTTTTCCTACGGCGACGTGCTCGGCGCCGGCGAGGGCTGGGCGAAATCGATCCTCTTCAACGCCGCGCTGCGCGAGCAGTTCGCCGCCTTCTTCGCGCGCTCCGACAGCTTTGCGCTCGGCGTCTGCAACGGCTGCCAGATGATGTCGACGCTGAAGTCGCTGATCCCGGGAGCTGGCCACTGGCCACGGTTTGTCCGCAATCGCTCGGAGCAGTTCGAAGGCCGCGTAGGCCTGGTCGAAGTCCTGCCGACGCCGTCGATTTTCTTCAGCGGCATGGCGGGTTCGGTGCTGCCGATCGCCGTCGCGCACGGCGAAGGTCGCGCGGAGTTCGTCGACGAGGCGGCGGAGCGTGACTGCACACGCGGCGGGCTGGTGAGCCTGCGCTGGGTCGACAATTACGGCAAGGTCGCTCTGACGTACCCGTCCAACCCGAACGGTTCGCCAGCCGGCATCACCGGCCTGACGACGACAGACGGGCGCGTGACGATCCTGATGCCGCACCCCGAGCGCGTGTATCGGACCGTGCAGAACTCGTGGCACCCGGAGAACTGGGGCGAGGACGGCGGCTGGATGCGGATGTTCCGCAATGCGCGCGTCTGGGTCAGCTGAGGAAGGGGAGGAAGGAGAGGAAGGAGAGGAAGGGGAGGAAGGGGAGGAAGGGGAGGAAGGAGGAAGGGGAGGAGGGGAGGAAGGAGGCCGTCTGGCAGATGGAGGAAATCTACTGGCATGACGTGCAGGCCGGCGACGTGGAGCATTACCTGACGCTGTGGCACGACGCGTTCGTTGGCCGGCCGTGCTTCGCCTCCGAGCCGTCCGACAAAAGCAATATCGGCGGCTGGGTGAAGGACGGCCGCGACCAGCACCTGAAGTTCACGTATCAGCTGCAGCCCAAGGCGGTACGCGTGCTCGGGGACGTGGCCGTCGTTCAGTACGCCGCCGAGTACGTGACCGAATACGGCGACGGCACCCGAAGCGGCGCCGGGATCTGGCGGAAGTTCACGCACACCTGGAAGAAGACCAATGGCCGGTGGCAGATCGTCACCGGCATGTGTGCGGCGCAGGAGCCGCTGAAGACGCCACGCATTTGAGGACAACGGTTCAGCCAACGGTCAGACATTGAGGGTCGAACCGATACAGTCGCGGACACGTCGAGAGCAGTGTGACGTGTCAGCGACTCGATCCCGCAATTCCTGTCGCTCGCCGGAGGCGAGCTCAGGAAGGGTGTGCCGTGAGGACGAGCGGGGCCGGGTCGGGCTCCGCTCGGCTGGCGTGGGTTTGATAGGTCGAGGTCTTGCGCTGCGCTCGGACCGTGGTTCCAATCAGGGAGCAATAGGCAATGGCAGGCGGGCGCGTTTGATCTTCCGTCGCGAATGAAGCATATATGAATAATATCAGTAGTGTCCGGACGTTAGTTGAACAAATTCAGTTGCTTAGCGAGTTCGGTGTCGCTTTGCCGACCTTGGATTTGAGAAAACAGCGTGTTTAAAGGGTTTGCTCGAACATGGTCAGGCTCAGGATCTGTAGCATTTCGTAGAGGCTGGCTTGAATCTTCAACCGCTTTCTGACGATCGCCACCAGCACGTAGACCGACACGGCCGTCCAGATCTGCGTCTTCACAGCGTTCTCGGTCGAACTGCTTGATGCGCAGATGCTGCTTGATCCATTTGAAGAACAACTCCACCTGCCAACGGCACCGGTACAGCTCGGTGATCGTCAGCGCCGACAGGAGGAAATTGTGGTTCGTCAGCAGAATTTATGGGTGAGCGGCGGCTCGGGTAGCCTGCCAAGTACATGATAGAGCGCGACTTCGGTCGCTCGGAAGGTCCGGAAGCCATAGGCTTTTCTCATGGTGACTTTGGCTTTGTTGTTGAGCCCCTCGATGACGCCGCTGGAGAACTGCTTTCGGGCACGGAAGTAGTTGAGCAGGAGCTCGCGGTGGCCGCGCATGGTGCGGGCAAATTTCTTCATCGGCTCGATGCGTGAGCGCATGACCTGGGTGCACCACTGGTCGAGGAACTTGCCGGCCCAGGTCGGTGAGTCGTACTCCCAGAACTGCTGGAAGTCCTCCTTGAGCAGGTAGGCACGGACGCTCTTGAGGTTGTAACGCAGCAGGTCGCGCAGGCGCAGTCGCTGGGTGTCGGTGAGATTCTCGCGACGCTTGAGCAGGCACCAGCGGGTTCGCTTCAGGAGCGGGGCGTAGCCATCGTAGGCCATGCGCTTGGCCTCGCTGGCGCGCACCTCGTCGATGGCCTTGTTCATCTTGGCCACGACGTGGAAGCGGTCGAGGATGTTGGAGGGCGTTGGTGCAGTGCTGGGCGATCAGGTCGAGGTAGGGCTTCCACATGTCGGAGCAGACGAACTCGATCTTCCTGGCCAGCTCGCTGCCGATCAGCGTGAAGAACTTCTGGAAGCTCTCGGGGGCGATCCTTGCCGACCCAGAGCAGGCGGATCATGCCGGCCTCGATCTGGTAGACCAGCGTCAGGTATTGATGGCCGCGGCCGTACTGGATCTCGTCGACGCCGATCGCGCGGACCGAATCGAGGAGCGCCGCTCCAAGCCCCATTCGACGACCCACCCACGGCCTGATAGACCTTCTCCCAGCTGGTGCGGAAGGACCGGGCGGTCTCCTGCCAGGATAGCCGCGCGCCCACTGCGCCAGGAACTGCATTAGGCCTTGGTGAGCGGTGCTTGCCGATCCCCACGGCACCTGCTCGACCTTGACCCCGCAACCGTGGCGGCAGTCGACGCGCCGCATGGCGTAGAGAGACGACCGCGAAACCCCAGACCGGATGAACTCAGCGGCGCACCGGCAACTGGTCGCGCCAGCCGGCCGCAGCCCGAGCAGCACGGACGCAATCCGCGGCGCGGACGCACTTCGATCTCGATAGTCTGGCTGGCTTGGCGCAGGTGCGCCGCTTCGTAGACGAAGCCGGGGAAGTGATGGCAGGCATTCAACAGGCGAGTCAGCAGCATGGGCAGGGTACGTCCTCAGGCCAAGGCGGAACGTCGAACGACACCTATGCAGGTGCCGTATGCGACGCCAAGCCACTGCCCAGACCTGCCCGAGTGGCCGCAGCGCTGGCGCATCGAGGAGCGCGACCTCATCCCCGGACAAGCCCTGCTCGAGCTGTTTGCGCCCTTCCTCGAGCACCTGCGCGGCACAGCGGCGGCTCGTAAGACGCTGCGTCGTCACCGCGACAATCCTGCTCGGCGGCGACCTCATTCGCCGCCTCCACGAAGCGCCGGCGCTGCGCAAACGCCCGCTCCGTGACACGCTCCTCGAACTGCCGACGACGATGAAGGTGCGCCACCATCTACCCGCCATTGACCGAGGAGGATCAGCGCAGCGTCGACAGCACCGGACGCAAGCTCAATGCCTTCCTGCGGTCCGCGACAATCAAAAAGGGTTGAGAATCACCCACAGATTCCGCCGACCAGCCGAAATTGTTGGTCAGGAAGACGAGGCGCTTGCCTGTCTTGGGGTCCTTGAAGCGAACAGGTCGCAGCGGCGTGTCGAAGTTCTGGCTCGAGTAGAAGCCCGTCAGCACGACCGTCTGATCGCAGATCAGGCCCGTGGCCCGATCGACGGCTCTGGAATAGCGACGTTGCACTCTGAGGTTCGACTTGCCGCGGGTCACGAAGAAGCTGCCTGCGGTGTGCAAGCGGAAGAGCCGCTCGAAGTCCAGGTAGCCCCGGTCCATCACGTAGAACGCGCCCGGTTCCGGCAGCAACTGATCGAGGACATTGACGTCGTGCAGCTTGCCGTCGCTGATATGGATGAACGCCGGGATATTGCCGCGCAGATCGAGCAGCGTGTGCAACTTCACGGCCGCCTTCGTCGAACGGAACGGTGCCCACGGAAAGACCGACAGGCACAAATCGATGGTGGTCGCATCCAACGCGTAGACCGTCTCCCTCAGGTCGACGCCAAACGGCTCGTCGACATAGAGCTTGCGAGCGATGCCGATCAGGCGCTGCGCAAAGTCCGCGTAGATGCGCCAGTCGCGAGCTTCGTTCGCGTCCGCGAGCGTGCTGCGCGAAACACGACTGCGAATGCCCATGTGATAGAGCTTGTCGCTCTGGGCCCGCAGGCAGGCTTCGATGTCGCGCAGGCTCTCGCGGTAGGTCAACTGGGCGAATGCCAGACAGAGGAACTGATCGAGGCACGAGAAGCTCTTGAGCTTGTGCTCGCCGCCGTACGCCGCCACGCATCGACGAAACGTCGTCAGCGGCAAGTGCCCAGTCAACTGCGCGAACACAAGCTTGCCAACGGCATGGTGAGTACCCGCGAGAACGGTTCTCGCAGGGTCGCACCAGCGCTCGGCCAAGTCGAAATCGAGACCAGAAGAATCCACGATTTATCTTTTTTCGATCATGCACTTATGGGCGCCAAGCCCGCTAACGTCCGGACACTACTGGAATAATATATATTTCAGCGGTGAGCCGATGAAAACGGCCAAGTTGTTCAAGAACGGCGACAGCCAGGCCGTGCGGTTGCCGAAAGAGTTCCGCTTCGAGGGCACCGAGGTGCTGATCAAGCGCGTCGGCAGCGCGGTCGTGCTGCTGCCCCGGGCCAAGTCGTGGGACACGCTGGTCGGCAGTCTCGCCAAATTTCCGGACGACTTCATGGCCTCTCGCGATCAGCCGACGACGTTCGATCGGCGCGAGGACCTGGATTAGCTCCGCCGCCATGAAGTGGTTGCTGGATACCAACGTCTGCATTGCGATTGTCCGGCGCCAGCCGGAGTCAGTGCTCAAGCGCCTGCGCGGGAAAGCGATCGGGCAGGTTGGGATCTCCTCCATCACGCTGGCGGAACTGGAGTTCGGCGCTGCCAGGAGTCAGCGATCCGAGCAATCGCGGCTGGCACTGGCCGAGTTCCTGCTGCCGCTGGAGATCGCGCCGTTTGACGATGCGACGGCCGCGGCGTACGGGAACGTGCGTGCGGCGCTCGAGAAGAAAGGCAAGTCCATCGGTCCGCTCGACACGTTGATCGCGGCGCAGGCGCTGGCCTTGGGCGCGGTGCTGGTGACCCACAACACGCGCGAATTCGCGCGGGTGCCGGGCCTGTCGGTCGAGGACTGGGTGGCCTGAGCGCAACGCCCGTGTGTAACGCTGGACGGACAGCAGTTCCGTCGGTCACTGCGGGCGACACTACGCCGCTGCGTCCATCGGTCGCGTACGTCGTGGCCTTGCACGCTGCCAGGATGGTGGGTCCAATCCGAGAACAACACATGACGGGCCAGGGGGGATTGCGATGGAACGCATGTGGTCGGGAGTTTGCGTGGCGGTCGCCCGGTGAGGTGCGTGCGGTGCCGGGTGAGCCGGCAAAGACGGCGATGCAGCAGGACGGGCGGGAGGTCTGGCGGTATCCGGCGGTGGCCGTGATCTTCGACGGCCAGGCGGGGGTGTCAGCGCGCTCATGGTGATGGGTGCGAACGCGCCGCGGATTGCCGGGGTCGGGATCGGCAGTACGGAAGCGGAGATTCTGGCGGCGCTCGGTGAGCCGGTGATTCCGTTGCACCGGACCAACGTCGGTGGGGCCACGCTGCGTTACGGCTCCGAGCTCAGTCGGCTGGTGTTCATGCTGGAGCAGGACCGGGTGAAGATCGCCGGGATCTCGTGGTTCAAGAGTGCGGCGGAGGCGATTCCGGATCCGGGGTCGGCGGGGAGGTAGCGAAGACCGGCACGGCGGCCCGATTGGAGGAGCGACTGCGTTTCATCCGTGCGCTGCCGCCGATCCGCGGCAGCGCAAGATCCGTCGCGGCTCACCCGGTGAGCCTGCGCTAACCTTCCCGTCCTTCCTGTCCTTCCTGTCCTTCCTGTCCTTCCTGTCCTTCCTGTCCTTCCTGTCCTTCCTGTCCTTCCTGTCCTTCCTGTCCTTCCTGTCCTTCCTGTCCTTCCTGTCCTTCCTGTCCTTCCTGTCCTTCCTGTCCTTCCTGTCCTTCCGGTCCTTCCTGTCCTTCCTGTCCTTCCTGTCCTTCCTGCCCTTCCTGCCCTTCCTCCCCTTCCTCCCCTTCCCCTCACTCGCCAGAGGCGCGCCCGATCGGCGTGATCTTGTCGAGCGTTTCTTCGGCGAAGAACCTCCGCACCATCATTGCCTGCTGCAGCTTGCCCTTGCGCACGTAGGCCTGATACAGCATGTCCTTGGCGAGTTCGAGCAGCACGCCGGCTTCGGTCGCGCTCAAGTCAGGCCACTGCGGCGACGGATCGGCATCGCTGCTGAACAGCACTTTTTTCACGCTGCCGAACGTTTCGTTGTCGATCTCGGCCATCTCGCGTGCTTCGCGGGCCTGCTCGAAGATGCGCAGCCTGCCGTTCTCGCCGAGGTCCTGGAAGACCGCCTGTGCCGTGCGGCGGCACATCGAGGCGAAGGCGTTGAAGTGGCCCGACGAATAACAGCCGAGGGCTTCGCGGAACAGCCGCTCGACGTTCTCGGGCAGGTAGGTGAAGTTGAACTTCTCCTTCGCGCGCTCGAGCTCGACGAAGTTGTTCGCGAATTCGACGCGATTGGCCGCGTACATCTTGACGGCGAACCTGAGAAAGATCGGCGCGCTGCACGAATCGCAGCGGTAGACGATGCCCACGTGGTTGGGGCGGCTCGCGACGAGCTCGGAGTACTGCGGGATCGAAACCGCGGTGATGTGCGAATACACCTGGCAGTGCGGGCAAGACAGGGCCAGGCTGCGCTCCTGGTCGTGGTGCAGACGACTGCTGGAATCGACGTAGACGGACATCTTTGCTCAGCCTTTGGTCCGAGTCTTGTCGCTGTCAGTGTAGCGCATCGCCTTCGCGGCCGCTTCGTTCGCCGGGCGTGCGTCGAGCATGGCCTCGGCCTGGCCCGGTGCCCGGGTCATGGAAACGTCGTACCGGGCACCGCCCGCCAGCGGTCGCCATGGTCCGAAGGCGCGGCGGGCATCCACGTGGGTTTTCCACCCCGAATCCGTCCGGGCCTGCGCCCAGATGTCTTCACCCGCTTCGTCCTCGTCGCTCAGGGCAAAACTGGCGGGGACAAGTCGGGCAGGAGCCGGATCGGCCGCGGCGGACCCCGGCGTGGCATCGGCAGCCAGTTCCGTGTGCAGGTAGCGGCCGCTCAGCCGGTCCAGCCTGAGGCTGTCGGGCAGCCCCAGCTCCGCGGCCAGGCCGGTCCAGACCAGCGTGCGCACGTCGAGGCGCCATTCGTCGCCCGACATCTCGAATACCTGCATGCGGCCCGCGGGCAAGCGCGTGAGTGTGACCCGATACGCGCTCGGCCCGGTCCGTTCGCAATGGACCTGCGCGATGAGGCCCCTGGGCCGCATCGTCTCGTAGGTTTGCAGGTGCAGGACGGGGGGCCAGAGGCGATGGGCGACGAGCAGCAGCAGGACGGCAAGCGCAAGGTTGCCAGCAGCGGCCCACTGCCGGTGCGCCAGCCAGCGGCTCAGACTCAGGAGCAGGGCCAGCAGGCCGAAGGCGACGCAGAGCGCGATGACCCCCAGCATGCCGGCTTGCACTCAGCCGGCCGGAATGAGCGAGGTGAGCTCGCTCGAGTCGACGAGGCGGGCGAGGTTCGCGATGTCGTGGTCGAGCCGATGGTCGTCCGGCCGGTACGGCACGTGCGCACGCACCGCGGCATGCACGCGCTGCAGTTCCGCCGTGGTGGTGAGTGGTCGCAGCGAATCCAGCGCATGGGCGGCGGCGAGCAATTCGATGCCCAGCACGCGTGCCGTGTTGTCGCAGATCCTGGCAAGCTTGCGGCCGGCCCACGGCGCCATGCTCACGTGGTCCTCCTGGCCTGCCGACGTCGGCAGGCTGTCCACCGAGGCCGGGTGCGCGTAGGTCTTGTTCTCGGAGACCAGCGCGGCTGCCGTGACGTGCGCGATCATGAAGCCCGACTCGAGCCCGGGTTCGGTCGTCAGAAACATGTTGAGGTTCGGGTTCACGCGACGGTCGAGCAGGTCGATGCGTCGCTCTGACGTGCTCGCGAGTTCCGCGACGGCGATCGCAAGGAAGTCACTGACGAACCCGATCGGCTCGGCGTGGAAGTTGCCGCCGGACAGCACGTCGTCGCCGAAGATCAGCGGATTGTCGGAAACGCCGTTGATGGCTGCGCCGAGCACGTCACGTGCGTGGCGTAACGTATGTTCGACCGCACCGAACACCTGTGGCATGCAGCGCACGGCGTAAGGATCCTGCACACGTTCGCAGTGCTCGTGGCTGCGACGGATCTCGCTGTCGGAATCCAGCAGCGAGCGGATGCGCCGTGCGGCGTCGACCTGGCCTGGCAGGCGGCTGGCCTGCTGGATGCGATCGTCGAAGGGCGCGTGGCTGCCGGCGAGACCTTCCACCGTCATCGCGCAGCAGATCACCGAGGCGTCTAGCAGCGACTCGGCACGGAACAGGCCGTCGAGGGCCAGCGACAGGCTCAGCTGCGTACCGTTCAGCAGCGCCAGGCCTTCCTTCGCCTGCAGTGCGAGCGGCACGACTCCAGCCGCGTGCAGCACGTCGATGCCCGTGAGGGTGTGCCGGCTTGCGGTGGCCGCCGCGGCCGGCACCGTCGCTTCTCCCTCGCCGATCAGTGCCAGCGCAAGGTGCGCGAGCGGCGCGAGATCGCCTGAGGCGCCGACCGAACCTTGCGCTGGAATCACGGGCAGGACATCGGCATTGAGCAGGGCGAGGAGCGTGTCGACGACGAGCGGGCGCACGCCGGAGAATCCCGCCGCCAGGTTGTTCGCCTTGAGCAGCAGCATGCGCCGTACCAGCGCGGCCGGGAGCGGTTCGCCCACGCCGCACGCATGGCTGCGCACGAGGTTGAGCTGCAGTTTGCGGGTCTTCTGCGCCGGGATGACGCGGTTGGCGAACGCGCCGAAGCCCGTGTTGATGCCGTACGCGGTGCGTCCGGATTCCACCGTCGCGACGACGGTGGCCTCGGAATCGCGCATGCGCGCGCGGGCCGCCGCCGCCAGCTCGACCACCGGGCGCTCGCGTTCGAACCGCCGGAGCCGTTCGAGCGTGAGCGAGGCGCCGTCGATGGCGAGGCTGGGGTTACGCATGCAGGCTGCGATAACGCATGCGGTGCGGCTCGTCCGCTTCGTCGCCGCGGCGCTTCCTGAGGTCGTCCACGTATTCCGAATAGTTACCTTCGAACCAGACCACTTCGCTGTTGCCCTCGAAGGCGAGGATGTGCGTCGCGATGCGGTCGAGGAACCAGCGATCGTGCGAGATGACGACGGCGCAACCGGGGAAGCTCAGCAGCGCTTCTTCGAGCGCGCGCAGGGTTTCGATGTCGAGGTCGTTGGTCGGTTCGTCGAGCAGGATGACGTTGCCGCCTTCCTTCAGCACCTTCGCCAGGTGCACGCGGTTGCGTTCGCCGCCCGAGAGTTCGCCGATGGTCTGCTGCTGCTGCGCGCCGCGGAAATTGAAGCGGCCGACGTAGGCGCGCGCCGGCGTTTCGTAGTTGCCGACCTTGATCATGTCGAGGCCGCCGGAGATTTCCGCGAAGACGCTCTTCCTGTCGTCGAGCGACTGGCGCGACTGGTCGACATACGCCAGCTGCACCGATGGCCCGACGCGCAGTTCGCCGCCGTCGGCGGTCTCCTGGCCGGTGATGATGCGGAACAGGGTGGTCTTGCCGGCGCCGTTCGGGCCGATGATGCCCACGATGCCGCCCTGCGGCAGGTTGAAGTTGAGGTTGTCGAACAGCAGCTTGTCGCCGTACGACTTCGAGAGGCCCCTGGCTTCGACCACGAGTTCGCCGAGGCGCGGGCCCGGCGGAATGTAGATCTCGTTGGTTTCGTTGCGCTCCTGGAAGTCGCGCGACTGCAGTTCCTCGAACCGCTGCATGCGCGCCTTGCTCTTGGCCTGGCGGGCCTTCGGATTCTGGCGCACCCACTCGAGTTCGCGCGCAAGCATCTTCTTGAGTGCGTCCTGCTGCTGCTCTTCGACCTTGAGCCGCGCTTCCTTCTGTTCGAGCCAGGACGAGTAATTGCCTTGCCACGGGATGCCGTGGCCGCGATCGAGTTCCAGGATCCAGCCGGCGACATTGTCGAGGAAGTAACGGTCATGGGTCACCGCGATGACGGTGCCCGGGTACTGCTCGAGGTAGTGCTCGAGCCAGCGCACCGATTCGGCGTCGAGGTGGTTCGTCGGTTCGTCGAGCAGCAGCATGTCGGGCTTCGACAGCAGCAACTGGCAGAGCGCGACGCGGCGGCGTTCACCGCCCGAGATCTTCGTGACGTCCGCGTCCCAAGGGGGCAGGCGCAAGGCGTCGGCCGCAACCTCGAGCTGACGCTCGAGGTTGTGGCCATCGGTCGCCTGGATAATGGCTTCGAGCCGCGCCTGTTCGGCCGCGATCTTGTCGAAGTCGGCATCGGGTTCGGCATATGCGGCATAAACGGCGTCGAGACCGGTCAGCGCGTCCTTGATGTGCCTGACTGCGATTTCGACGTTGCCGCGCACGTCCTTGGTCGCGTCGAGCTGCGGTTCCTGCGGCAGGAAGCCGATGTTGATGCCGGGCTGCGGCCGCGCTTCACCGTCGAACTCCTTGTCGATGCCCGCCATGATCCGCAGCAGCGTGGACTTGCCGGATCCGTTCAGGCCGAGCACGCCGATCTTGGCGCCCGGGAAGAAGCTCAGGGAGATGTCGCGCAGGATGACCCGCTTCGGGGGTACGACCTTGCCGACGCGATTCATCGTGTAAATGAACTGTGCCATTGGGAAGTATTGCGCTCGTCGTCCGGCGAAGTCGAAAAAGGTCGGCAATTATCGGTCACCAGGGGCGTCGGACGCTACCGCTGCCGCAGGTGTGCTGCTAGGCTGCCCGACATTCCGTTGCAGGGGCCCGCGCCGCTTGACGCAGACCGATCCGCAGTCGCCGCCGGTGCTGATGGTGGCCAGCGACGCCCTGAGCCGCTATGGCTTCGGCGATGGCCATCCGTTCGGGCCGGACCGGCAGGAGGCTTTCCTGCGCGAGATGCGCCGCAGCCCCGCTTACCTCGAATTGCGCATCGTCGACCCGCGCGTAGCCGAGCGCGACGAGCTGGAAGCGTTTCACCGCCGGGACTACGTCGAACTCGTGGTCCAGAAGTCCGCCGCAGGCCGCGGCTACCTGGACGTGGGCGACACGCCGGCAACGAAGGGCATCTTCGAGGCATCGAGCCTGGTCGTGGGCGGCACGCTGCTGGCGGTCGAGGAAATCATGAGTGGACGCGCGCGGCGCGGCTTCATTCCGATCGCCGGGTTGCATCATGCGTCGCGCGCCAATGCAGCGGGATTCTGCGTGTTCAACGATTGCGGCATCGCCATCGAGCTGCTGCGCACGCGGCACGGCCTGCGCCGGATCGCGTACGTGGACATCGATGCCCATCACGGCGACGGCGTCTTCTATGCGTTCGAGTCGGACCCCGATGCGCTCTTTGCCGACATTCACGAGGATGGACGCCATCTTTACCCGGGCACTGGCGCCGCGGAGGAAACCGGCAAGGGCAGTGCCAGCGGCACCAAGCTGAACCTGCCGTTGCCGCCGGGGGCGGGCGACGAGGACTTTCACCGCGAGTGGCTGAAGATCGAGGCGTACCTGCGGCAGACGCAGCCGGAGTTCATCCTGCTCCAGTGCGGTGCCGACAGCCTGGAGGGCGATCCCATCACGCATCTGGCTTTCAGCGAGGATGCACACGCACACGCGGCGGCGTCCGTGTGCCGCATCGCCGATGAAATCGGGCACGGTCGCGTGCTCGCGATGGGTGGCGGCGGGTACAACCGGCAGAATCTCGCGCGCGCGTGGACGCGGGTGGTCGAGGCCCTGGTCGCGAGCTGAGGCCCTGGTCGCGGCTTAACGCCAGCCTTTGAAGAAACTGCCGTCGGCGAAGTCCCAGAGCAGGCTCAGGTGCCAGCGCGTGTCGTAGGGCTGGTCGCTGAGCGGAATCTCGGCTCCCAGGCTCAGTGCGACGTGCGCGCCACGGGTGAGCCCGAAGCGCAGTTGTGGCACCACGGTCCACTGCACCGAATCGCCACCGTCGTCCTCGAACGGCACCGCCGCAGTGAACTCCAGCGCGGGAAAGACGCGCCGCGGCCATTTCGTCCAGCGGTAGTGCATCACGCCCGCGAACTCGGCTTCGCCGGTGTCCACGTCGTCGACCGGGAGGATCAGGCGTGCGCTCGACTGGAACATCCAGCGCCCGTCGAAGAGCCGGCCGTAGGCAAGGTAAGGGATGACCTCGTCGGACGCGTCGCCGTCGGTTGGAAAGGCGACGACCACGGCGCCCGACAGGATCGAACGCCGGGCGAGGTTCCAGTGCAGTACCGTCTTGGCGCCGACCTCGACCTCGGTGATTTCGGCGTCCGTGCCATCGTCCTCGTGGATGACCTCGACGACACCCATCGAACGCTTGCCGAAGCGCTTCTCGATCTCGAGCACGTTGCGCCAGACGTTGTCGCCGTCGCGCTCGGTCAGCCGTGATTTCCACACGATCTCGTCCTCGGGAAAGGCCTTCTTGGTGCGGATCGGCAGGAAGAAGTTGAGTTCGCCGGGTGGGTAGGATTCGCTGCCGGGCGCCAGGGTCTTCGCGTAAGCGACGACGTTGCGGACCTGTTGCTCATCGAGCGCGGCTGCCTGGGAGGGCATGGTGGCCGACAAGCCCAGCGCCTGGCCGCCGTGCGTGACGACGATCTGCCAGTCCTCGGCGGGTTCGCGGCTGTTGAACAGCGGGTCGGACAGGTCGGCGGGTTGCGGGTCCAGCGCCTTGACGGTTGGATTTTCCGGGTCGGGACGCCCCGTGGGGCCGTGGCAGGCGGCGCAGACGCTCTCGAACGTGCGGCGGCCGGCCTCGAGGTCTGGAGCGGGTCCCGCGATGGCCAGGGCGGGCAGCAGCGCAAGGACGGTCAACCCGGGCAGCGCTCTGACGAGCCAGGGGACGAGCATCGTGCTTCGTGGTGTAGTCATGGCACCGGTCCCTTTGGTTCGCCCGCTGCCGGGGAATCTCGTCGACACCCTAGCGCCGCCGACGGTCACGCGCGCTCGGTAGTTTCCGTGATCGGCTACAATTGCCAGTCCCCGACCGTGGAGAGCACATGTTTCCCGCCAGCATGACTATCGCCGGGTTCGATCCCGAACTCGCGGCTGCGATCGATCACGAGCGCGTCCGCCAGGAAGATCACATCGAGCTGATCGCTTCCGAGAACTACGCCACTCCGCGCGTGCTCGAGGCCCAGGGCTCCGTGCTCACCAACAAGTACGCCGAAGGTTATCCGGGCAAGCGCTACTACGGCGGCTGCGAATACGTCGACGTCGCCGAGCAGCTCGCGATCGACCGCGCGAAAAAGCTCTTCGGCGCCGCGTTTGCCAACGTCCAGCCGCACTCCGGTTCGCAGGCGAACGCCGCCGCGTTCCTCGCGCTGATGAAGCCTGGCGACACGCTGCTCGGCATGAGCCTCGACCACGGTGGTCACCTCACGCACGGTGCCAAGGTCAACTTCTCCGGCAAGATCTTCAACGCCGTGCAGTACGGGCTCGATCCGGCCACCGGCGAGATCGATTACGCGCAGGTCGAGCGCCTCGCGCGCGAGCACAAGCCGAAGATGATCATCGCGGGCTTCTCCGCGTATTCGCGCATCCTCGATTTTCCGCGCTTCCGGCAGATCGCCGATGCCGTGGGCGCGTACTTCCTCTGCGACATGGCGCACGTCGCCGGCCTGGTCGCAGCGGGCGTGTACCCCAACCCGGTGCCCCTGGCCGACGTCGTCACCACCACCACGCACAAGACGCTGCGCGGTCCGCGCGGCGGCCTGATCCTCGCCCGCGAGAACGATGAGATCACGAAGAAGCTCAATTCGATGATCTTCCCCGGCACGCAGGGCGGCCCGCTGATGCACGTCATCGCGGCCAAGGCCGTGGCGTTCCTCGAAGCGATGCAGCCGGAGTTCGTGGACTACCAGAGGCAGGTCGTCGCCAACGCGCGCGAGATGTGCAAGGTCTTCCAGCAGCGCGGCATCAGGATCGTCTCCGGCGGCACCGACAACCACCTGTTCCTGGTCGACCTGTCCGACAAGGACGTGACGGGCAAGGAAGCGGACGCCGCGCTCGGTCGTGCCCACATCACGGTCAACAAGAACTCGGTGCCGAACGATCCGCGCCCGCCGATGGTGTCGAGCGGCATCCGCATCGGTACGCCGGCGGTCACGACCCGCGGCTTCAAGGAGGCGGAGGTGGCGCAGCTTGCTCATTGGATAGCGGACGTGCTCACCCACCCGAACGACGAAGCCGTGATCGCCAGGACACGCACGGCGGTCGAAGAGATTTGCCGCCGCTTCCCGGTGTACGGCCGCTGAGCGCGGGCTGAGCGGGCAGCAGGGCAGGAGGCCGTCCGGTGTACTGTCCGTTCTGCTCGTTCGAGGAAACGAAGGTCATCGACTCCCGCCTGTCCGGCGAGGGGCAGCAGGTGCGCCGCCGCCGCGAATGCCTGCGCTGCGGTGAGCGCTTCACCACCTTCGAGTCCGCCGAACTCGTCATGCCACGCGTCGTGAAGAGCGATGCGACGCGCGAACCGTTCGACGAAGCGAAGCTGCGCTCGGGCATGGTGAAGGCGCTCGAGAAACGACCCGTGGCGATCGAAGCCGTCGATGCCGCCGTGAATCACGTCTGCCACAAGCTGCGCACGCTCGGCGAGCGCGAAGTGCCGGCGCGGCTGATCGGCGAACTCGTGATGGACGAACTGCACCAGCTCGACGAAGTCGCCTATGTCCGCTTCGCCTCCGTCTACCGCAGCTTCCAGGATGTCGACGCGTTTCGGGAAGAAATCGACAAGCTGCGGCACCGGCGGCCGCGCTCCGCCGAAGAGCTGCAGCTCGGGCTCTGGTCCGGTGCCGACGCAACGCCGATGGTGGTACCGCCGGGCGGCAACGGCAACAACGCAGCGGGCAAGAAGTAGATTGAGCCCCGGATGACCGCCAACCCAGACGCGATCGACCACGTCCACATGGCACGAGCGCTGCAGCTTGCCGCGCTGGGAAGGAATTCGACGGCGCCGAATCCCACCGTGGGTTGCGTGCTGCTCGATGCAACCGGTGTGGTGGCGGGAGAGGGCTGGCACCAGCGCGCGGGTCAGCCGCACGCCGAAGTGCTGGCATTGCGCGGCGCAGCAATCCGTGCACGCGGCGGCACGGCGTACGTCACGCTCGAGCCGTGTTCGCACTACGGGCGCACGCCGCCCTGCGCCGATGCCCTGATCGAGGCGGGGCTGCGCAGGGTCGTGGCGGCGATGCAGGACCCCAACCCGCGTGTCGCGGGCGATGGCCTGCGCAAGCTGGAGGCTGCCGGCATCGTCACGGTCATTGGCGTGCTCGAACGCGAGGCGCGCGAGCTGAATCGAGGCTTCGTCGCGCGCATGTCGCGGGGACGGCCCTGGGTGACGGTGAAGCTGGGCAGCAGTGCCGACGGCCGCACGGCGCTGGCCGACGGCTCCAGCCAGTGGATCACGTCGGAGTCCGCCCGCGCCGACGTGCAGCGTCTGCGGGCGCGCGCATCGGCGATCGTCACCGGTATCGGCACGGCACTCGCGGACGATCCCGCACTGACCGTTCGTGATCGCACACTGGACCTGGGCGGTCGCGTTCCGCTGCGCGTCGTGCTCGATTCCCGCGGGCGCTTCGAACCCGGCCTGCAGCTGGCGCGCGATGGCCTGCCCACTCTGGTGTTCAGTTCGAAGGCGGGCGTTCAATCGCTCGCTCACCTCGCTGAAGCCAGGCCGGCGGCTCTGCAGTTCGAGCCCATGCCAGCGGATTCGGCAGGGCAAATCGACCTGGACGCGATGCTGCGGCGCCTGGCTGCGCTCGAATGCAACGAGGTGCTGGTGGAGGCCGGTCCGCGACTCGCGGGCAGTTTCCTGGCGGCCGGCCTCGCTGACGAAATCGTGCTGTATATCGCGCCAACCATCCTCGGCGACACGGCGCAGCCCGCCTTTGTTCTGCCGCAGCCGCTGCGCGCGCTTGCGGAGCGACCGCAGTATTCCTATCACGACGTGCGGCAAGTCGGGCCAGACCTCCGACTGACGCTGCGTCCGCTGGAGACCCGACCTTAATGTTTACTGGAATCGTGCAGGGTGTTGCGACGGTGCGTGCGATCGAGCCGCACGGCGGCGACGTCACCCTGGTGTTCGATACGGCCGGAATCTCGCTCGCCGACATCGAACTCGGCGGCAGCATCGCCGTCAGCGGGGTTTGCCTGACGGCAACCCGGTTTGACGCCGCGAGCTTCGCGGCGGACGTCTCGCGCGAAACACTTTCGCTCACGACGCTCGGCGACCGGGTCGTCGGCAGTCGCGTGAACCTGGAGAAGGCCCTGCTGGCCGGGCAGGCGCTGGGCGGTCATTACGTCACGGGCCACGTGGACGGGGTGGGGGAGATGGTCTCGCGTCACGACGATGCGCGTTCGGTGCGGATGGAATTCCAGGTCCCGTCCGAACTGGCGCGTTACGTTGCCCGCAAGGGTTCGATCTGCATCGACGGCGTCAGCCTTACCGTGAACGGTGCCAGGGGCGATCGCTTCGACGTGAACCTCGTGCCACACACCCTTGAAGTCACGACGCTGGGTGGCCTGCAGTCAGGCAGCCGGGTGAATCTCGAGGTCGACATCATCGCGCGCTATGTCGAACGGATGATGCACCCCGACCTGAACTGAGCCTGTTGCCGGCCGTGCCGCCGTGGATCCCGCCCCCTGCTAAACTGCGCGCCGCGACGGCGGATCGAGCGCCGCCCATTTATATTGAAAACCATTATAATTCAATGATCTAGGTGCTCTTTGCAATGCATGCCCTAAATACCATAGATGAAATTCTTGACGACATCCGACAGGGCCGGATGGTCGTGATCATGGACGACGAGGACCGCGAGAACGAGGGCGACCTGGTGATGGCCGCGACGAAAGTGCGCCCCGAAGACGTCAACTTCATGGCCCGCTATGGTCGCGGCCTGATCTGCCTGACGCTGACCCGCGACCGTTGCCGCCAGTTGCGCCTGCCGTTGATGGTCAGCGACACCGACGCCGACCAGCGCACGAACTTCACCGTGTCGATCGAGGCGGCCGAAGGCGTCACGACCGGCATCTCGGCGTACGACCGTGCGCACACGATCCAGACGGCGGTCGCCGCGGCCGCCCGTGCCGAAGACCTGCGGCAGCCCGGCCACATTTTCCCGCTCATGGCGCAGCCCGGTGGCGTGTTGACGCGCGCCGGTCACACCGAAGCGGGTTGCGACCTGGCGCGTCTTGCTGGCGCCGAACCGGCTGCCGTCATCGTCGAGGTCCTGAACGACGATGGCACGATGGCGCGCCGGCCCGACCTCGAGAAGTTCGCGCACGAACACGGGATCAAGATCGGCACCATCGCCGACCTCATCCGCTACCGGCTGGAGAAGGAGCGCTCGGTCGAGCGCATCGCTGAACGGCAGGTTGCGACCGAATTCGGCCCGTTCCGCCTGGTCTGCTACGAGGACCACGTCAACAGCACGGTTCACCTCGCGCTGGTCCTCGGCAACCCGGAGTCGGAGCAGGCGCCGCTGGTGCGCGTGCACCTCGAGGACACCGTGCGTGACCTGGTCGGCGCGATTGAAGTGGGGCACAGCTGGTCGCTGCGCGGCGCCATGGAGCGCGTTGCGCGCGAAGGCTCGGGCATCGTCGTGCTGTTGCGTCCGCACGAAAGCCCGCTCGATATCGCCGAGGCGGTCCGCTCCAGCCATCCCACGGCGGCGACGGCGAGCCCGGCGCGCGGTGCGCAGGTGCTGCGCACGTACGGCATCGGGGCGCAGATCCTGCGCGATCTTGGCGTGCGCAGAATGCGCGTGCTGAGCGCGCCGAAACAGATGCATGGGCTTGCAGCGTTCGGCCTCGAAGTCGCCGAATACGTGGACTGAGGAGCAGACTCGAGATGGACAATATCCGCACCTTGCAGGGCGACGTCATCGCGCGCGACCTGCGCATCGCCATCATCGCCTCGCGGTTCAACGACGCGATCGTCGACAACCTCGTGCGCGGCGCGGTGGACGCGCTGCTGCGTCACGGCGCCAGCGAAAAGCAGCTCGAGATCATCCGCGTTCCTGGCGCTTACGACCTGCCCTACGTCGCGCGACGCGTCGCGGCGTCGAAGCGCTGCGACGCCATCGTCGCACTGGGCGCAGTGATCCGCGGCGCCACGCCGCACTTCGATTACGTCTGCAGCCAGTGTGCCTCGGGTCTCGCGCGCGCCGCGGACGATACCGGCGTGCCGATCGCATTCGGCGTCCTGACGACTGACACCATCGAGCAGGCAGTGGAACGGGCCGGCACCAAGGCGGGCAACAAGGGCGCCGATGCCGCTCTGGTGGCGATCGAACTGGCAAACCTGATGCGCCGGCTGGACGTCTGAGAATGACGCGACCCCGCGGCGACCGTTCCGGAAGAGCGCGCAGCCTGTCGCGCCGGCTCGCGCTGCAGGCGCTCTACCAGTGGCAGATGACCGGCCAGTCGTTGCCGGAGCTGCGCAACCAGTACGCCTGCGACGAAGGTTATGCCGAGGTCGATCCGGAATACTTCCAGCAGCTGCTGCAGGGCGTGATCGACGATTCCGCCGCACTCGACGGCATGATCGGGGAGTGGCTCGATCGGCCGGTGGCGCAGCTCGATCCGGTCGAGCACGCGGTGCTGCTGCTCGGCGTCGAAGAACTCCGCATGCACGTCGAAGTGCCGTACAAGGTGGTGCTGAACGAGTGCGTCGAACTCACCAAGAAGTTCGGGGCGACCGACGGCCACAAGTTCATCAACGCGGTGCTCGATCGCGCTGCGCGCCAGTTGCGCGCGACCGAGCAGCAGGCCACGGCGCGACGCTCGCCGGGCAAGTAACGGCACCGCCCGAACCCCGGAGCAGCCGTGCCCCTCGGTGAGTTCGACATCATCGCCCGCTACTTCTCGCGCAGTTCGCGGCGCAGCGACGTCCTGCTCGGCGTGGGCGACGACGCTGCCTTGCTGACGCCGGCTCCGGGTCAGGTCCTGGTGGCCGCGACGGATACGCTGGTCGAAGGCCGCCACTTCCTGCCGGGTGCGCCCGCCGACGCAATCGGGCATCAGGCGCTGGCCGTGAATCTGAGCGATCTGGCCGCGATGGGCGCCGAGCCCGCATGGGCGTTGCTTTCACTTTCGATGCCGCGCTCCGACGAACGCTGGCTCGCAGGTTTCGCGGACGGCTTGTTTGCGCTGGCCGAACGACACGGCGTTGCACTCGTCGGCGGCGATACGGTATCGGGCCCGCTCGTCGTCACAGTCGAAGTGCTGGGATTCGTGCCGCCCGCCGTGGTACTGCGGCGCTCGGGTGCGCGAGCGGGCGACCTCATCATCGTCTCCGGCGCACCGGGCGTGGCTGCGGCCGGGCTCGAGGAGCTGCAATCGGGCCGGGCAACGTTCGAGTCGAAGGACGCCCGCGTGCGTCGCTTCCTGCGTGCCGAACCGCGGCTGGCCCTGGGGCGCGCGCTGCGGGGTTTCGCCACGGCTGCGATGGACGTCTCGGATGGGTTACTCGGCGACCTCGGCAAGCTCGCGCGTTCGAGCGGCGTGGGTGCGTGCATCGAGCTCGAGCGTCTGCCCCTGGCACCCGAACTCGCGGCGTATCCACTGGCCGAGCAGGAGCGCCTGGTGCTGCACGGCGGCGACGACTACGAACTGCTGTTTACGCTGCCCGCCGATCACTTCGGGCACATCGCGCAACTCGCCGAGGCCGGTGGCTGCAGACTGCGGTGTCTCGGCTCGATGGTGCAGGGCGAGGGCGTCGAGTGCCGTCGTGACGGCGCGCGCGTCAGTGTCGCGGGGAAAGGCTATGACC
The DNA here is from genome assembly GCA_016705325.1 of Pseudomonadota bacterium. GTDB lineage: Bacteria > Pseudomonadota > Gammaproteobacteria > Steroidobacterales > Steroidobacteraceae > RPQJ01. The sequence continues at coordinate 133,722 of JADIYJ010000003.1, forward strand.
ATTTCGCCTCCTGAGTCTGGACGCAAGCGCGACCGCATCCCGGTGCCGGCAGCGTTGCTGCGTGATCCCGTCCACCTGTTCGCTCTGGGATTCGGCTCCGGCCTCGCGCCTGTGGCACCGGGCACGTTCGGGTCGATCGTCGGTCTGCTGTTCGGGCTGGCGGTCGCGCCTTTCGGCTTCTGGTTCGCCCTGGTGGTGACGATCGCCGTAGCCGTCGCAGGGATCTGGATCTGTGGCGAAAGCGCGCGCAAGCTCGGCGTGCACGACCATTCCGCCATCGTGTGGGACGAGGTGGCCGGAATGATGCTGACCCTGCTGGCCGCGCCGGCCACGTGGTGGGGCATCGGGCTCGCTTTCGGACTGTTCCGGCTGTTCGACGTGTGGAAACCCTGGCCGATCCGGGAGGTTGATCACGGAATGCGCGGGGGACTGGGAATTATGCTCGACGACGTAATGGCAGCTGTCATGGCCGCCGCCCTGTTGTTGATCATCAAGAAGTACACGTGACCAAAGCCAGTCCCGCTGCTCGACCCGAGGCGCTGTCACCCGTGCATCCGCACGTCCAGACGCAGACCTTGACGATGCAACCCCAGCCGGGCACGCCGGACCGTATCGGCAAGTACTACGTCGTGCACGAAGTGGGCCGCGGCAGCACCGGCACGGTCTACCTGTCGCACGATCCGTTCTACGGCCGCGACGTGGCGATCAAGCTGTATCACGCCACGGTTGGGGACGACGCCGAGAGCCGCAACGCCCGCCGCATGTTCATGGGCGAAGCGAAAATGGTCGGCAAGCTGCAGCACCCGAACATCGTGCCGATTTTCGACGCGGGCGAGGAGGACGGCCGCCGTTACGTCGTCACCGAGCATGTGCACGGTGCACGTACGCTGAGCGCCTACTGCCGCTCCGGCAGCCTGCTGCCGATCGACCAGGTCGTCTCCATCCTGTACAAGTGCGCGAAGGCGCTGCACTACGCGCATTCGCGCGGTGTGGTCCATCGTGACATCAAGCCGTCGAACATCCTGCTGACGCAGGACGGTGACGTGCGCATCGTCGATTTCGGCATCGCCCTCGTCGCGGATTCCGACGTCTCGCGGCTCGAGGGCGTTGCGGGCAGCCCGGCTTACATGTCGCCGGAGCAGGTGCAGGGCCTCGAACTCGACGCGCGCTCCGACCTCTATTCGCTCGGGGCCGTCATGTACGAAATGCTCTGCGGGCAGCGGCCGTTCCGCGCCGGCGCGCTGGGCAAGTTGCTGCGCCAGGTGGTGCAGTCGGAAGCCGAATCGCTGCGCAGCATCCGGCCGGAGATTCCCGAGGAACTGGAGGAAGTCGTCAAGCGCGCGCTGCAGAAGGAACCGAACAACCGTTACCGCACGGGCACCGAGTTCGCCGCCGAACTCACGCGCGTGCACCAGAGGCTGCGCGCTTCGCAGGCGGAAATCGACGACGAAGAACGCTTTTCAGTCATGCGCAAGCTGCGCTTCTTCCACGACTTTTCGCACGGCGAAATCCGCGAAGTGATGCGCGCCGGGGTCTGGACCGAATGCCAGCCGGGCGAATCCGTGCTGCGGCCCGGCGACATCGACGACCGGTTCTACATCGTGGTTTCGGGAACCGTGCGCTTGAGCCGCGGTGGCGACATCATCGGTCGCGTTCCTGCGGGCGGCTGCTTCGGTGAAGCCGGTTATGCCGAAGGATCGCGCCGCGACACGGTCGTCGAGGCAGAAAGCGCGGTGACGATGCTGAAGGTGACGGCGACGTTGCTCGAGCAGTCGTCGGTCTCGTGCCAGCTGCGCTTCCACAAGGTGTTCGTGCGGGAACTGATCGGGCGGCTGCAGCGGGGGAAGAAGTGACGGAAGGGTGAGGAAGGGTAGGAAGGGTAGGAAGGCGGTAGCCGTCACCCCGCGCACCGTTCGAAAACTATCACGTGCACTGGCGTGTATCCTGCTTCGGTCGCAAACAGCAGGGAAAACGAAGTGAAAGCACAGAGACTTCGGCCGACGAGCCTGCTTGCCGGCCTGGCTGCCATGCTGGCATGCAGTACCGCGCCAGTGGCGCATGCCGCCGCTCCGCCTGTGCCAAACCCGTGCACGCTCGTCACGGTGGCTGAAATGCAGCAGATCGTCGGTCCGCTCACTGGCACTCCCAGGGCGACCGATCCGGCGAGCGGTGAGATCAGCTGTACGTATGAGCCCGCGCAGGGACCGTCATACATCGACATCCGGTTGCACGACGGGGAACGCAATGCGTGGAAGGCACGTACTGGGGGCAAGAGTCCTGTGTCGCTGCCTGACCTCGGCAAGGACTCGTTCGTGAATCCTGATGCCGATGGCTACACGGAGCTCTTTGCCAGCAAAGGCACCCTGATCCTGAATGTCTCACTGCCGTCCGGGCCAACCGCAGTCGCAACGGCCAAGGCCATTGCGAAGAAGGCCCTCACGCGCCTGTAGAGGGCGCCGGACGGCCTTCGAACAGCGCCCGCCGAATCAGGCCTGCTGCCGTCGCCAGGAGCAGTTCCGGAAACTGCTCCATCCGCACGTTGTTGATGTTGACCGCAGCGTTGTAGTACTCGCGCCGGTGCGCGATCTGTTCCTCGAGTGCCGATATGCGTTGCAGCAGTACGGCGAACACCTCGTTGGCACGCACTTGCGGATAGTTTTCGGCTACGGCCAGCAGTTGGGACACGCCCTGGGTGAGGGCCGCCTCTGTGGCAAGCCTGTCCTCTCCCTGGCCAGTCGTCGCTGCGCGGGCACGCAAGACGGTCAGTTTCTCGAGCAGGCTGCGTTCGTGACCCATGTACGCCTGCGCGGCATCGACGAGCTTCGGCAGTTCGTCGTGGCGCTGCTTGAGCAGCACATCGATGTTGGACCACGCCTGGTCCACCTGGTGCTTCACCTGTATCAGCGCGTTGTAGAGCGAAACGGCGTAGGCGACAGCCGCAACCACGAGCAGCGCCAGAGCCATCACGACGACCGCGTGCCACGCCATGGTCATGTTCCTGCCGCGAATTCCACCAGTTCATACAGCGTATAACAGAGCACCACGGCGCCCGCGCCGCAGAACAGCAGCGAACGCTGGCGCAGCGATGTGAGCGCCGCCGGCTCGGGTCGATTCGAAACGAGGAACGGCCGCCCGGCGCGACCCTTCCATACGACCGTCGCAGCGGGAGCGATGTCGGGTGGGCTGCTGTCGTCAGCACCGCGCGCACGTTCGCCGCCAGTACCGATCTTGCAGAACATGTCCAGGAAGCTGATCAGCACTGCCACGACGATCTTCGCCGGGCCCGGCGCGGAAGCCACGATCTTGTGACGCCACTCGCCGGTGCGAATCGACGCCATGAAGCGCTCGATTGCGTCCGTGTCGCCCGGCGCCGGCAGGTTGCGACGCTCATCGAGAGTGCCTATGACATACACGGCCCCGTTCGCCTCGAGACAGGTCTCGCTGACGCGGATGCGCTGATTTCCCGACCACGGAAACCCCAGCTCGTCGAGCAACCTGGTGCCGGGACTCGGCAGCGCATCCTTGCGCGATTCCCAGACCTGCGCCTCGAGCAGCAGGTCTGCGCCCTTGAGCCAGACCGGGATTCGCCCGGTGTCGTCCACGAACTCGACGACGCCGATGTCGCCGCCATGACGTGCGGCAACCTGACGCCATTCGCCGTTGTTGCGGCCGTCCTCGTACCATAGGTGGATGGCCACATCCCACCAGACGCTGGGGCGGCCGGTGACCGGGGCGATCGACGGTTGCGCCGTCACTGCGCGGCCTGCCAGCTCGACCAGCCCGAGCGCCGCGCTACTCGCCTTGGCCGTGGGTGTATTGGCCACCGCGAGACCGTCGCGCAGGCCGTGCAGGCCCTTGCGGAACAGCCAGCCGCCGGCGAGAAATCCCGCCGGAATCGCGATGACCGGATGAAGCAGCAAGGACAGCAGGATGATCAGGACGACCAGCAGCGCGAGCACGGCGACGACGAGGCCGACCACCTTGAGCGTGCTCCATTCGCTCGACGACACACCCAGTCGCGCCTGGGCCTCCTGCAGCGGCAGTCGTTCACCGAGCCAGCGCGGTCCGAGGCGCTGCCGCACGGCCGCGACGATGTCGTCGCGCTGCGCGCCGGCAGGCAGCACGCGCATGAATGGCTTGCCATCCTCGCGACCGCCGGACAGGATCAGCCACTCCATCTGCGCGGGAACCCAGCCCGGCAAGTCCGGGCTGCCAGGTCCGCCCATTCCAGCCATCGCGGCCGTGCCGCCTGCTCCGATGGAACTCCAGTGGCGCGAGTCAACGCCACTGCCGAGGGGACCGTCAGACTCAAAACGAAGCACGTCTGCGTCGATCTCGAACGAGCAGTGTGTTTCGCCGAGCGGTGTACGCAGCGTGAAGGTCCAGTGCAGCGCATCGCCCCCGATCGTCATGCCTGCTCCCTTCCTGCCCTTCCTGTCCTTCCTGCCCTTCCTGTCCTTCCTGTCCTTCCTGTCCTTCCTGTCCTTCCTGTCCTTCCTCCCCTTCCTCCCCTTCCTCCCCTTCCTACTCCCTTTCCTTGTCCTTCTCGATCAGCGCATACGCACTGTGATTGTGGATCGACTCGAAGTTCTCGGCTTCGACCACGTAGGCCAGTACGCGCTCTTCGCCGTTCAGCCGGACCGCCACGTCGCGGACGATGTCCTCGACGAACTTCGGGTTGTCGTAGGCGCGCTCGGTCACGTATTTCTCGTCCGGGCGTTTCAGGATGCCGAACACTTCGCACGACGCTTCCTGCTCGGCGATGTCGATCAGTTCCTCGATCCACACGTGCTCGCGCACGCGCGCCTTGATCGTGATATGCGAGCGCTGGTTATGCGCGCCGTAGTCCGAGATCCGCTTGGAGCACGGACACAGGCTGGTCGCGGCCACCACGACGCGAATCCACATCTGCTCGACGCCATCGTGGATCTCGCCGATCAGGCTCGCGTCGTACTTGACGACGCTCTCCACCTTGGTGACCGGCGCCTGCTTCATGACGAAGTAGGGGAACGACATCTCGATGTGGCCGGACGTGGCATCGAGCCGCTCCGTCATTTCGGTGAGCATGGCGCGGAACGAGTCGACCGAGATCTCCCGCTCGTGCAGGTGCAGGATCTCGACGAACCGCGACATGTGCGTGCCCTTGAAGTTGTGGGGCAGCGCCACGTACATGTTGAAGTTGGCGACCGTGTGCTGGTCGCCACCCGAACGGTCGCGCACGCGGACCGGGTGATAGACGTCCTTGATGCCGACCTTGTTGATCGGGATCTGGCGTGAGTCGGCCCGGCCCTGGACGTCCTCGATGGGCGTCACGCTGGCGCTGCCTGCCGCTTTGCCAAGGGTTGTGGACGGGCGGCTCATGTGCTGGTCCGGGCGGGAGGTGCTGTCATCCATTCGGATCGGGGCGGAGCGTGGATTCCCGCCAGGTTCGGTAAGTATACGAGACTCTGTCCGGGCTTGCCGCGGGGCGGGCGTCGCTGCGCCGGCTTCAGGAGGCCCGGCTGGCGACGGCCGGGCGGCCGGGGCGGTGGTCCGCCCAGATCCGCTGAACCTGCTGTTCGAGGCCCGGCGCGTCAATTCCGGCCATCATCAGGCAATCCTCGCGCGAGCCGTGCTCGATGAATCGGTCCGGGATGCCGATGTGGTGCACCTGGGCCTCGACGCCATGGGCGGCCAGGCACTCGCCGACGGCACTGCCCGCACCGCCGGCGACCACGTTCTCTTCGAGAGTGACGATGCAGGTGTGCGTCGCCGCGAGCTGGCAGACGGTGTCCTCGTCGAGCGGCTTCACGAAGCGCATGTTGACGAGGGTGGCGTCGAGCCTTTCGGCCAGCGCGACACACGGCGCCACCAGCGTGCCGAACGCGAGCAACAGCAGGCCCGACCGGCCCTGGCGGCGAATTTCGGCACGCCCGACCGGCAGCGCGGTCATTTCCGGGACCAGCGGAACGCCCGGGCCGGACCCGCGCGGATAGCGCACGGCGGCTGGTGCGTCGATCGTGACCGCCGTGTAGAGCATCTGCCGGCATTCGTTTTCGTCGGCCGGCGCCATCACGACCATGTTCGGGATGCAACGCAGGAATGAGAGGTCGAACGCGCCCTGGTGCGTGGCGCCGTCGCCACCCACGAGTCCACCACGGTCGATGGCAAAGGCCACCGGCAATTCCTGCAGCGCAACGTCGTGAATCAACTGGTCGTAGGCGCGCTGCAGGAACGTCGAATAGATGGCGACCACCGGCCGCAGTCCTTCGCAGGCCATGCCGGCCGCGAGCGTGACGGCGTGCTGCTCGGCGATGGCGACGTCGAAATAGCGATCGGGGAAGCGCTTCGAATACTCGACCAGTCCCGAGCCTTCGCGCATGGCGGGCGTGATGCCGACGATGCGCGGATCGCGCTCGGCCATGTCGCAGAGCCACTGCCCGAACACCTGCGAGTACACCGGGCCCGTCGTTTTTTCCTTGAAGATGGTGCCGGCCTCCGGATCGAACGGACCCGGGCCATGCCACTTGATCGGATCCGCTTCCGCGGGCGCGTAGCCTTTGCCCTTGCGGGTCACGACGTGCAGGAACTGCGGGCCTTCGAGATCGCGCAGGTTGGTGAGCGTCTTCACCAGCATGTCGAGGTCGTGGCCGTCGATGGGGCCGAAGTAGTTGAAACCCATCTCCTCGAACAAGGTGCCGGGCAGCACCATGCCCTTGAAATGTTCCTCGGAGCGGCGCGCGAGTTCCCAGACCGTGGGCATGCGACGCAGGATCTTCTTGCCACCTTCGCGCAGCGCGGCGTAGGTCTTGCCGGAAAGCACGCGCGCAAAATAGTTCGACAAGGCGCCGACGTTCTCCGAGATCGACATGTCGTTGTCGTTCAGGATCACGAGCACGTTGGCGTCGAGCGCGCCAGCATGATTCAGCGCCTCGAAGGCCTGGCCGGCGGTAATGGCGCCGTCACCGATGACGGCGACCACGCGGCGCTTTTCGCCCTTGCTCTTCGCGGCGAGCGCCATGCCGATGGCCGCGCTGATCGACGTGCTCGAGTGGCCGACGCCAAAGGTGTCGTATTCGCTCTCGAAGCGGCTCGGGAACGGCGCGAGCCCGCCCTTGTGCTTGATCGTCTGCAGTCGCTGGCGACGACCGGTCAGCACCTTGTGCGGGTAGGCCTGGTGGCCGACGTCCCAGACGAGGCGGTCGTGCGGTGTATCGAAAACGTAATGCAGGGCCACCGTGAGTTCGACGGTGCCCAGGCCCGCGGCGAAATGGCCGCCCATCTGGCTGACCGTCTGGATCAGGAATTCGCGCAACTCGCCGGCCAGGGGAACCAGCTTGTTATCCGGTAACTTACGGAGGTCCGACGGCGCCTCGATGCGCGTCAGCAGTGGGTACAGGTCGGGGCGCGACATTGCAGGAATTTTACACTGCCGCAGTCCGGGGCCGTCCGTTTAACGGTTCCGGGCGAGCAGCCAGTGCGACAGATAGGCCAGCGGGCTGTCCTGCCAGCCGTGCGCCGCGAGCTGCCGGCTGGCCTCGTCATGCAACTGGCGCACGCGTGCCCGTGCGGCTGCCATGCCCGTAATCGCAGGGTAGGTGGGCATGCCGCGGGCCTGGTCGCTGCCCGGCGGCTTGCCGATGACCTGCACGTCGCCTTCGACGTCGAGGATGTCGTCCTGCACCTGGAACGCCAGGCCCACGCGATCGCCAAAAATGCTCAGCGCCGCGAGCTGGTCGTCACCCAGCCCCGACTTGCAATGGGCGGCCATCAACACGCTTGCGCGGATGAGCGCCCCGGTCTTGAGCGCGTGCAGGCGCTCGAGATCGGCCACGGTGAGCGAGCCGCCTTCGGCGGCCAGGTCGAGCGCCTGGCCACCGGCCATGCCGGCGGTACCGCTCGCGACGGCAAGCGTATCGATGATGCGCACGCGGACCCTGGCATCCGGCGGCAGGCCCGGATGCGACGCCAGCAGGTGAAACGCCAGCACCTGCAGCGAGTCGCCAGCCAGGATCGCCGTCGCTTCGTCGAACTGCCTGTGACAGGTCGGCCGGCCGCGACGCAGGTCGTCGTCGTCCATGGCCGGCAGGTCGTCGTGCACGAGCGAATAGCAGTGAATCAGCTCGACGGCACAGGCTGCCGCGTCCACTTGGTCGAGCGGAACGCCCAGCGTTGCCGCAGTCGCGTAGACGAGGGCCGGGCGGATGCGCTTGCCGGGACCGAGCACGCTGTAGCGCTGCGCGGCGTGAAGCCGGCCGGGTACTGCCGTTGCGGCGGGGAGCCATGCGTCGAGTTCGCGCTCGACCCGCAGGCACCAGTTCTTGAGCGCCTGGGCGAGTGGTTCACGCGGCAAGGAAACCGCCGGCTGCAAAGTCATGCGTCGCCGGGCTCGAACGGCTCGGGCGTCGCCGTGGCCGACTTCTGCAGCAGGATTTCGACTTTCTGCTCGGCCTGCTTGAGCGAAGCCTGGCAGTCGCGGGCGAGGGCGACGCCGCGCTCGAAATGCTTCAGCGCGTCCTCCAGCGACAGGTCGCCGTGTTCGAGCTTATCGACGGTTGCCTCGAGTTCGCCCAGGGCGCGCTCGAAGTCTGGGGGATTGGCGGGCGTTGCGGTCACTGGCGGGGCCTCCGGAGGGCGGGAAGCCTTGCACAGGGGTCCGCAGGGGTCAACGCGCCCAGTACTTGTCCCTCGAACAGGCCATTGCGGCGACTGCGACTCGTCAAACGGGGTCGGGGAGGCTACCGTTCAACGAGGTTCGGCTATTTCCGCGTTGACTGGGCTTTGGACTTGGTCTACTAAGCGCTGAGGGACGCTGCAGCAGCCGGCGTCACCCTCGCACTCCATCGAACACAACCGACACAGAGGCTAGACAGACATGGCGACGTTGAAGGGCAGCAAGACCGAAGGCAACCTGAAGGCCGCTTTTGCCGGCGAATCGCAGGCCAACCGCCGTTACCTCTATTTCGCACAGAAAGCCGACATCGAGGGCTTCAACGACGTGGCTGCCGTGTTCCGCTCGACGGCGGAAGGCGAGACGGGCCACGCGCATGGCCATCTCGAATATCTCGAAGCCGTAGGCGACCCGGCCACGGGCCTGCCCATCGGCTCGACCTCGAACAATCTCAAGGCATCGATCGCCGGTGAAACACACGAGTACACCGACATGTACCCGGGCATGGCGAAGGCCGCCCGCGACGAAGGCTTCGACGAAATCGCCGACTGGTTCGAGACGCTGGCCAAGGCCGAGCGCTCGCATGCCAACCGGTTCCAGAAGGCGCTCGACGTCCTCTGAACGGGCCTCCGGGCACAGCGCCCGGACGCAAGCGACCTGTGGGGAGGGCGGGCTTTGGCCCGCCCTCTTGCCTTGAGCGAACGACCGGTCCCGCCACATCTGCGTCGAGGGGACGCGCCATGAGCGAAGAAACCAGCAGCAAGGGCACGGGCGGCGGCGCGCGTGAGGGCAGCCTGTCGAAGCCGACACGCCATCCCATCGCCTGGCGCGAGCCCGGGTATTTCGACGAAGACAAGCTGGTCCACGAACTCGAGCGCGTGTACGACCTTTGTCACGGTTGCCGTCGCTGCTTCAGCCTGTGCAACTCGTTTCCGCTGTTGTTCGACGCGATCGACGCCTCGCCGTCCGGTGAACTCGACGGCGTCGACAGGAAGGTGTTCTGGGAGGTGGCCGATCACTGCTACCTCTGCGACATGTGCTACCTGTCGAAATGTCCGTACGTGCCGCCGCACCCCTGGAACATCGATTTCCCGCACCTGATGTTGCGAGCGAAGGCAGTCAAGTTCAGGCAGGGCGGGACGCGCACGCGCGACCGGATCCTGAGCTCGACCGACCTGGTCGGTACGCTCGCTGGCATTCCGGTGGTGTCGCAGATCGTCAACAAGGTGAATCGCACGGCGTTCGGTCGCCGCATGCTCGACAAGACGCTTGGAGTTCACCCCGAAGCGCCGATTCCCGATTACCACAGCACGTCAGGCCGCACGCGCGTCGAGCGCGGACACAATCCGGACGCCAGCGTGGTCCGGTCCACGGCGGAGACGCGGGGCAAGGTCGCGTTGTTTGCGACCTGCTACTGCAATCGCAACGAGCCGGACATCGACGATGATCTCGCCACGGTGTTCCGCCACAACGGCATTCCTGTGACCGTCGTGCCGCAGGAAAAGTGCTGTGGCATGCCGAAGCTCGAACTCGGCGACCTCGAGTCGATCCAGCGTGCGAAGGAAGTGAATATCCCGGCGCTGGCCGCGATGGTGGAGCAGGGGTACGACCTGGTCGCGCCGATTCCATCGTGCGCATTGATGTTCAAGCAGGAACTGCCGCTGCTGTTCCCCGAGGATGCGCAGGTGAAGAAGGTGCAGGACGCGATGTTCGATCCGTTCGAATACCTCGCGCTGCGCCACAAGGCCGGGTTGCTCCGCACGGATTTCGCCCACCCGCTGGGCAAGGTCAGCTACCACGTGCCGTGTCACCTGCGCGTGCAGAACCTCGGACTGAAGACCCGCGACGTACTGCAGCTGATTCCGGGTACCGAGATCGAGCCGATCGAACGCTGCTCGGGTCACGACGGCACCTATGGCGTAAAGAAGGAATACCGGGAAACCTCGATGAAAATAGGCAAGCCCGTCTTCAGCAGGGTCAAGAACGCCGCACCAGACTACTACGCGAGCGACTGCCCGATGGCCGGGCACCAGATCGAATCCGGGCTCGGCGCCGATCCGCCGCCGCCGACGCATCCGCTCAGGCTGCTGCGCATCGCGTATGGCCTCTGACACCGGACCTTCGAGATCGCAACGACCATGACGACCGACACCGCGATTGTGCGTGGATTCCAGAAACTCTCGCCCGACGACCTGTTCAGTCTCGAGCAGTATTCAAAGCAGCGTCCGCAGTTCCGGCCTCGGGTGCTGGCGCACAAGAGACGCCGCACGCTGCAGGTCGGCCCGCATGCGACGATCCTGTTCGAAGATCGCCTCACCGTGCAGTACCAGGTGCAGGAGATGCTGCGCATCGAGCGCATCTTCGAGTCGGCAGGCATCGCCGACGAACTCGGTGCCTACAACCCGTTGATTCCGGATGGCAGCAACTGGAAAGGCACCCTGCTGATCGAGTACCCGGACCCGGAGGAACGCAAGGTCGCGCTGGCCGGACTCAAGGGAGTCGAGGACCGCTGCTGGGTGCAGGTCGCGGGGCACGAGCGCGTCCATGCGATTGCCGATGAAGACCTCGAGCGCGAGAACGACGAGAAGACGTCGGCGGTGCATTTCGTGCGCTTCGAACTGTCGCCCGCGATGGTCGCGACGGCGAAGGCTGGCGCAGCGGTTAGTGTCGGGATCGACCATCCGCAGTACCGGCACGCCGTTGACCCAGTCACGCCCGAAGTGCGTGACGCGCTGGTGGCGGATCTCGCTTAGGCGGTCGTCAGCAGCCGATCCGGTCGTTCTTCCCGGGCTTGGAAAGGCAGACACGCGCTCGGGGAAGAACGAGAGCGGAAAGGCTGACACGCGCCGGAAGCCGAGTACTGACAGCGCAGCACTCGCACGGCGCACGAGTCCCATGCCAAAGCGCAGCACTGCACTGCGCTATCCTCCGGTCCTCCACTCCTTCCTCTCCTTCCCTCCCCCCTTCCTGTCCTTCCTCCCCTTCCTCCCCTTCCTCCCCTCCCTGCACTTCCTCCCTCCAGCTGCTACCATTCGCGCGCTTTTTACCACCCACGCGAGCCCGCGGACCGATCCAAGAATGAGCCAGTCCTACACCGCTCAGGACATCGAAGTCCTGAGCGGACTCGAGCCCGTCCGGCGACGCCCGGGCATGTACACCGACACCAGTCGGCCCAACCACCTCGCTCACGAAGTCGTCGACAACAGCGTCGACGAAGCGCTGGCGGGCCACTGCAGCAAGATCGACGTGACCCTGTACAAGGACGGGTCACTCGAGGTCGTCGACGACGGCCGCGGCATGCCGGTCGACATCCACCCGAAAGAGAAGGTGAGCGGCGTCGAGCTGATCCTCACCCGCCTGCACGCGGGCGGAAAATTCTCCGCCGACTCCGGCTACAAGTTCTCCGGCGGCCTGCACGGCGTGGGCGTCTCGGTGGTCAACGCGCTGTCGAAGCACCTCGAGTGCTGGGTTCGCCGCGGCGGCAAGGAATACAACATCGCGTTCAAGAACGGGAAAGTGCATTCCAAGCTCGAAGTCGTCGGCGAAGTCGGCAGGAGCAACACCGGCACCACCGTCCGCTTCTGGCCGGACACGTCCTTTTTTGACAGCCCGGATTTCGCGCTGCCGAAGCTCAAGCACGTCCTCAAGGCCAAGGCCGTGCTGTGCCCGGGCCTGCGCATGCGCTTCAACGTCGAGAAGACGGGCGAGAAGGAAGAGTGGCTCTACAGCGAAGGGCTGTCGCAGTACCTGCGCGAATCGCTCGAGTCCACCGAATGGCTGCCGGACGAGCCATTCGTCGGCAAGGTCGAAGGCGAGCACGAAGGCGTGGACTGGGCCGTGGTCTGGCGCACGGACGGCGGCACGCGGTTCGAAGAGAGCTACGTCAACCTGATCCCGACCGCGCAGGGCGGCACCCACGTCAACGGCTTCCGCCTGGGCCTGACCGAAGCGGTGCGTGAATTCTGCGAGTTCCGCAACCTGCTGCCGCGCGGCCTGAAGCTGTCGCCCGAAGACGTCTGGGACGACACCAGCTACGTGCTGTCGATGAAGATGCGCGACCCGCAGTTCGCCGGGCAGACCAAGGAACGCCTGTCGTCGCGCGAACCCGCCGCGTTCGTTTCCGGCATCGTCAAGGACCAGTTCGGGTTGTGGCTCAGCCAGCATCCCGAGGCGGGCGAGAAGATCGCCCAGCTCGCCATCCTCAACGCCCAGGCGCGGTTGAAGGCGAGCCAGAAGATCGCACGCAAGCGCGTGGTGGCAGGGCCGGCACTGCCAGGCAAGCTGGCGGACTGCAGCAGCCAGGATCCCAAGCGGGCCGAACTGTTCCTGGTCGAAGGCGACTCGGCCGGCGGCTCCGCCAAGCAGGCCCGCGATCGCGAATTCCAGGCGGTGATGCCGTTGCGCGGCAAGATCCTGAATACCTGGGAGGTCGAGGCGGCCGACGTGCTGTCGTCGCAGGAAGTCCACGACATCACCGTGGCGATCGGCGTCGAGCCAGGAAGCGATGCGGTCAAGGATCTCCGTTACGACAAGATCTGCATCCTGGCGGACGCCGACTCCGACGGCCTGCACATCGCCACGCTGCTCTGCGCGTTGTTCCTGCGGCACTTCCGGCCGCTGGTGCTCGCGGGGCACGTCTACGTGGCGATGCCGCCGCTCTATCGCATCGACTACGGCAAGCACGTCGAGTACGCGCTCGACGACGCCGAGCGCAACGGCATTCTCGAGCGCATCCGCGCCGAGAACGCGCGCGCCAAGCCGTCGGTCACGCGCTTCAAGGGCCTCGGCGAGATGAATCCGCTGCAGCTGCGCGAGACCACCATGGCGCGCGAAACGCGCCGGCTGGTCCAGCTCACGGTCGATGCCGCGGACAACGCCGACCAGCTCATGGACATGCTGCTTGCCAAGAAGCGCGCGTCCGACCGTCGTGACTGGCTGGAAACGAAAGGCAACCTGGCCAGCGTCGTCGCGGTCATCGATGCCGCCGATGCGATCGCAGCCGACGCAGCCGGCCAACTGGCGGCAGAGTAACGATGAGCAAGAGCAAAGACACCGATTCGACTGCGACGCTCGAATTCGAGGGCGTCGAGCGCCAGCCGTTGCGGGCGTTCACGGAGCGTGCGTACCTCGAATATTCGATGTACGTGATTCTCGACCGCGCGCTGCCGCACGTCGGCGACGGCCTGAAGCCCGTGCAGCGCCGCATCATCTACGCGATGAGCGAACTCGGCCTCGCCGCGACCGCCAAGCCGAAGAAGTCGGCGCGCACGGTCGGCGACGTGATCGGCAAGTTTCACCCGCACGGTGACTCGGCCTGCTACGAAGCCATGGTGCTGATGGCGCAGCCGTTCTCGTACCGCTATCCGATCGTTGACGGGCAGGGCAACTTCGGTTCGCCGGACGATCCGAAGTCGTTTGCAGCGATGCGCTACACCGAGTCGAAGCTCTCGCGCTACGCCGAAGTACTGCTGTCTGAACTGGGCCAGGGCACGGTGGACTGGCAGCCCAACTTCGATGGTTCGCTCGACGAGCCGTGCCTGTTGCCCGCGCGGCTGCCCAACCTGTTGCTGAACGGTGCGATGGGCATTGCCGTGGGCATGTCCACCGACATTCCGCCACACAACCTGCGCGAGGTCGCGGCCGCCTGCATCCGCCTGCTCGACGAGCCGAAGGCGACGACGGCACAGCTCTGCGAGCACGTGCTCGGCCCGGACTTCCCGACGGGTGCGGAAATCATCACCCCGCGCGAGGAACTGCAGAAGATCTACGAGACCGGCAACGGCACTTTCCGCGCCCGTGCCCGCTTCGAGATGGAGGACGGCGAAATCATCGTGACGGAGCTGCCGTACCAGGTGTCCGGCTCGAAAGTGCTCGAGCAGGTCGCGGCGCAGATGCGCGCGAAGAAGCTGCCGATGATCGAGGACCTGCGCGACGAGTCCGACCACGAACACCCGACGCGTCTCGTCATCACGCCGCGCTCCAACCGCGTCGACACCGAGCAGGTCATGGCGCACCTGTTTGCGACCACAGACCTGGAGCGGACCTATCGCGTGAACCTGAACGTCATCGCACGCGACGGCCGTCCACGCGTGATGGGGCTGCGCGCGCTGCTCGAGGAGTGGCTGTCGTTCCGCGTCGATACCGTGACGCGCCGGCTGCAGTACCGGCTGGAGAAGGTCAACGCGCGGCTGCACATCCTCGACGGCCTGCTGATCGCGTACCTGAACCTCGACGAGGTCATCCGCATCGTCCGTACCGAGGACGAGCCGAAGGCGGCGTTGATCGCCCGGTTCCAGCTCTCCGAGGCGCAGGCCGAGGCCATCCTCGAGACCAAGCTGCGTCACCTCGCGCGGCTGGAGGAAATGAAGATTCGCGGCGAGCAGGGCGAACTCGCCAAGGAACGCGACAGCCTGGAGAAACTGCTCGGCAGCAAGGCAAAACTCAAGAAGCTGGTGCGCGACGAAATCCAGGCGGACGCACTCAAGTACGGCGATGAACGTCGCAGCAGGCTGGTGGCGCGGGCGGCCGCGCAGGCGATCGACGTGACCGAGCTGGTCGCGAGCGAACCGACCACGGTGGTGCTGTCGAAGAGCGGTTGGGTCCGCGCCGCGAAGGGACACGAGATCGATCCGCGCACGCTCTCGTACAAGACCGGTGACGAGTACCGTGCCTGCGCCAGGGGCCGCAGCACGCAGTTCGCGCTGTTCCTCGACAGCACGGGTCGTGCCTACAGCCTGCTGGCGCACACGCTGCCGTCGGCGCGCGGCCAGGGCGAACCGTTGTCCGGTCGGCTCGATCCTCCCGACGGCGCGACGTTCCCCGGTGTCCTGATAGGCGACCCCACGGAACGCTGGGTACTGGCGAGCAGCGCGGGCTACGGCTTCGTCGTCAAGCTCGAAGACCTGCACAGCCGCAATCGTGCCGGCAAGGCCGTGCTCAACGTACCGGACGGTTACGCGGCGATCGCGCCGTCGCTGGTGCCGGCGGGCGACGAGCCGCTGCTGGCGGCCGTGAATTCGGAGGGGCGCCTGCTGACCTTCCCGGTGGCCGACCTGCCCGAACTGCCGCGCGGCAAGGGCAACAAGATCTTCGGCATCTCGACCAGGAAGTCACTGATCGAGCCCGAGACCCTGCTGGCGATTGCGGCCGTCGCGCCGGGCCAGACGCTCAAGGTGCTTTGCGGCGACCGCACGATGGGGTTGTCGTACAGGGACCTGGCGGAGTATCGGGGCGAACGCGGTCAGCGCGGCGCGGTGTTGCCGCGGGGCTGGCGCAAGGCGGAAGGCCTGGAAGTGGAGTAGGGGTTTGTGAAGTGAGTAGTGAGTAGTGATTAGTGATTAGTGAACGGTCGGAAGCGCGCCGCGCAACGGTCTCACTGCTCGCCAATCACTAATCACTACCCACTACCCACTACCCACTACTCACTAATCACTAATCACGTCCTCACATCACGACCCGTTCCGGGCTGTTGACGAAATAGCCCTGGATGAACTCGATGCCGAGCTGCCACAGCACGGCCATCGTGTTCGCGTCCTCGACGCGTTCGGCGATCGTGGTCACGCAGTGTTCGCGCGCCACGTCGACCAGCGCCTTCACGCGCTCCTGCAATGGGCGGTCATTGGCGAGACCCTGCATCAGCGCGCCGTCGATCTTCACGTAATTGACCGGCAGTCGGTGCAGCAGTGCGGCGGCATCGCCGGCAGCACCGAAGTGCTCGACGGCGAACTCGATTCCGAGCGCCGAGAGCAGGCCCTGCAGCGAGCGCGCCTCGCGCGGCTTCTCGCGCGCCATCTCTTCGGTGATCTCGAACACGATGCGGCTGGGCTCGACGCCCGACGCCTTCAGTTGCTGCTGCAGCCACGTGCCGAGTGTCTGGTCGTGCATCGAATCGCGGGAGAGGCGCACGAAGACCCGGTAGGGCTGCTTCGCAGCGCAGAAAGACATGGCTGCGCCGACGATCCAGCGGTCGATGTTCTTCATCAGGTCGGTGCGTTCGGCCGCGGCGAGGAACTCCGTCGGCAGCACTTCCTGGCCGGATTCGTCGAGCATGCGCACCAGCAGGTCGAACATCGGCCGCTCTTCACCGACGAGGTTCGCGATCGGCTGCTGCACCAGCCGGAATCGGTTCGCCATCAGCGCAGCCTTGATCTGGTTCGCCCAGGCGCGATCGGCTTCGTCGATCGCAGGCTTGGCGCCCGCCGGCTCGCGATGCAGGCAACGGTCGCCGCCGGCATCGGCTGCAGCACGTTGCGCAGCGATCGCGGTTTCGAGCGCCTTCTGCAGCGGCCCGCCATGGCTGTGCAGCGATGCCGAACCGATGCTGCAGGTGAGTTCGACGGTTGCCTTGTCTGCCAGCAACGGTGCTGCCGCGATGCGCTCGCGCAGCTTCGCCAGCCAGGCTTCCTGGTCCCGCGGGTTGCCGCGTTCGACCAGCAGCGCAATGCCGTGTGGCGCGACGCGGCTCGCCAGGTCGCCGGGCTGCAGTTGTTCCTGCACGCGGCGTGATAATGCATCCAGCACTTCCTCGGCCACGATCGGTCCGTATTCAAGCTCGACGTTGCCGAAGCTGTCCGGTGACAGGTACGCGACGGCACGCAAGCCGGCCTTGAGGGGCTGCAGCGCGCGCTCCCGTGCCGATTCGATGAACGCTTCACGGCGCAGCAGTCCAGTGCGCGAATCGAGGCGCATCGCCTGCTCGAGCTGGTTGGCCAGCGACTCGAGGTCGCGCTTCTGCGTGGCGACACGCAGGCGCACGGCCGGTTCGCCTTCGAACTCGAAGCGTTCAAAGCTGAGTTCCAGCGGCTGCGAGTCGCCGGCTGGCTGCAGCGCCATCACGCTCAATGCATGACCGGACCAGCGACCCTGTGCCGCGGCGACGAGCGCGCCCTTGAGGGCCGCATGGCTGCGGGCGTCGAACATGTCCATGAGCGGCTGCCCAAGCAGGTCGCCCGGGTCCGCGTGCCCGAAGAGTTCGCTCCAGGCGGGATTGACGTCGACGACGATGCCTTCCTGCACGTGTGCGATCGCATCGGTCGAGCCGGTCATGAACGCACGCATCTGGTCGCGGTACTGGCGGGCGGACGCGAGCGTGCCGCTCAGCGCATGGTCGAGCCGTGCGGCGTCGAGTGCGCGTGCGGCAACGGTCTGCAACCGGCCGCGGGCAGTCAGTGTCACGACGTCGGCGGCACCAAGCTCGAGGCCACGCACGAGGTCGGCTTCGGTGAGCGACTCGCGTACCATGAGCACCGGCACTTGCGGAGCTAGACGAGCGCGCTGCTCCATTGCGCTGCCGATTTCATCCGCATCGGAGACGCAGAAGAACAGCAGCTGCGGCGCATCGTGCGCGCCGAGCGCGTCCGCGAGGTCGTTGAGCTCCCGCACCCACGTGCAGTGAACTGCCTGGCCCGCGTTACGCAGGGTGCTGTTGATGATCTCGACGGGGTCCTGCTGCCTGGACAGCACGACCACTGGAATGGCGCTGATTTCGCCCAATTGCTACCCCGTCAGGCACGGACCGGGCCGGCCGGGCCCCCCGCGTGCATGTAATGTCAAATTCGCGGGGATCATAGCATCGGGGTCCGCGCGCCTAGCGTGACGCAGGTGGCAGCATTGTCTTCGAAGCGGCGCCGGAATCCTCCCGCACCAGCTTCGGCACGAGATATCCGGGCAGGCGTGCTGTCAGCTCCGCGTGCAGCCGGCGGGCCACGTCCTCGGGAACGTCGAAGTGCGCGGCGCCGCGGACCGGATCCAGCACGTGCAGGTAATAGGGCAGCACGCCGGACTCGAGCAGCGCGATGCTGAGTTCTTCGAGTGCTGCAGTCGAGTCGTTCACACCCCGCAGCAGCACGGACTGATTCAGCAGCACAGTGCCGGATGCCCGCAATGCGCCGAGTGCGGCCTCGACGTCGGCCGCAGCACGCAATTCCTGCGCGTGATTCGCATGAATCACCACGATGCGTTGCAGCCGGTGCGGCGAATTCCACATGGCCAGGAATCCGTCATCGATGCGTTCCGGCAGCACGACGGGCAGCCGTGTATGCACGCGGACGCGCCGCACGTGCGGGATTGTCTCGAGGCCTTCGAGCAGGCCGGCCAGCCGGCGGTCGCTCAAGGTGAGGGGGTCGCCGCCACTCAGCAGAACTTCGGTGATGTTCGGGTCGGCGCGGATCGACTCGAGTGCGCGGCCAAAGGCGTGCCGGCCCGCGTGCTGCTCGCCGTATGGAAACTCGCGCCGGAAGCAGTAACGGCAATGGATGGCGCACGCGCCCGTGGCCACCAGCAAGACACGGCCGTGGTATTTGTGCAGCAGTCCCTGTCCGGCCAGTGCGGCGAGATCGCCGACCGGATCCGCTACGTAGCCGGGCGTCTCGCACAGTTCGGCGTCCAGCGGCAGCACCTGCCGCAGCAGCGGGTCGCTGGCGTCGCCGCGGCGCATCCGGGCCAGGTAACTGCGCGGCACCCGCAGCGGGAAACGCGCCGCCGCGCGACGGGCCGGTTCGATCCATTCCGGGCCCAAGGCAAGGCATTCGGCCAGTTCCTGCGGAGCGCAAACGCAGTCCCGCAGGGCCTGCTGCCAGGCGGGCGGGGCGAGGTGACGGACGAGGGGAGTTGCGGGTATCATGCGCGGCTAGCCACAGGCAACCCGCTATTGTCGGTCCCTGCCGTTCCCGGTTCAACCGCAACGGCCAATCGCATCAGCCATTCGCATCAGACAGGCGTAGCGCAACCATGTCCACCTACAGCACGAACGAATTCAAATCCGGCCTCAAGATCATGCTCGACGGCGACCCGTACGTGATCGTCGAGAACGAGTTCGTGAAGCCCGGCAAGGGCCAGGCGTTCAACCGCGTCCGCATCCGCAACCTGAAGTCGGGCCGCACGCTCGAGCGCAACATGAAGTCGGGTGACACCGTCGAAGGCGCGGACATCCAGGAATCGGAGATGCAGTATCTCTACAGCGACGGCGATTTCTGGCACTTCATGGTCCCGGACAATTTCGAGCAGCACACGGCCGGCAAGGAAGCGATGGGTGACTCCGCGATGTGGCTCAAGGACGGCACGATGTGCACGGTCATGCTGTGGAACGGCGTGCCGTTGTCCGTGAACGCACCGGCCCACGTTGAACTCAAGATCGTGGAGACCGATCCGGGTGTGCGTGGCGACACTGCGACGGGCGGCCAGAAGCCGGCGAAGCTCGAGACGGGCGCGGTCGTGCGCGTGCCACTGTTCCTGAACGAGGGCGAAGTCGTCCGGGTCGACACACGGACGTCGGAATACCTGAGTCGCGCCAAGGGCTGAGGAAGTGCAGGAAGGGCAGGAAGGCGTCAGTCGGAGCGCCACTCGACACTGAGCTTCCTCAGCGACGACAGCAGGAAGGGCGCTCATGGTGCCCTTTCTTCGTTTGGTTGCCTTGCCACGGTCGATCGATGCGCCCGCCTCGTGCGGCGAGTCCCGGTGCCGATCGCCAGCACAGTCGGAACCGGAACACGCAATGGCGCTGCGTGATTACCCGGCTATTGCTACGACCGCTTGACGTGCAGATGCGAGTGGCGCGAGAGCTTGGCGCCGCCGTGCGAATGCGTTTCGGTCGAGACTTCGGCAGGCACCAGCAGCAGGTGCCCATGGCGGACGCCACGCTCGGCGATGACGTGATCGGCGTAGTGACGAACATCGCCGACCTGACCGCGCAGGACCGTGACCTCCATGCAGCTGTCGTGATCGAGGTGCACGTGGAGCGTCGCGATCGACAGGTCGTGATGATCATGCGCCGCATTGGTAAGCCGGCTCGCGAGCTCCCTGGCGTTGTGATCGTAGACGTAGATGGCCGCCCCGAGGCACTGCGCGTCTGCTGAGCCATCGAGTGTCGATTGCTCGAGGCCGGCGCGCACCAGATCGCGAATGGCCTCGCTTCGGTTAGCGTAGCGGCGATCGGCCATGAATTCGTCCAGCCGATTCATCAGGTCGTCATCCAGCGTAATCGTTGTGCGCTGCATCAGTAGGCTCCCGTGGCCAGGGTAGAGTATGCACTTATTCAAAAAACGTCATACAGTCCGTTAATCTCCAAATTCCAGAGTCACGGCCCATCCGCGGAGACTTGCAGCCAATGATGAACAGCGTGCCCGTGCCGGGCAATTGGAGCGTTCCGCAGCAGGCGAAGCTCATGGTGCTGGCCATCCTGGCGTTGCCCGAATGCGTCATGGCGTCGGGCATTCCCACCGGCACCCCGCTCGAAGAGATCGTGGTCACCGCCCAGCGCATCGGATTGATCGGCGAGTCGCGGGCGGCCAGCGAAGGCATCGTCACCAGCGTGCAGCTCCAGGGCCGGCCGATCCTGCGACCCGGAGAGGTGCTCGAAGTCGTGCCGGGCCTGGTCGTCACGCAGCACAGCGGCGACGGCAAGGCGAACCAGTATTTCCTGCGCGGCTTCAACCTCGACCACGGCACCGACTTTGCGAGCTACGTCGACGGCGTGCCGGTGAACATGCCGACCCACGGCCACGGACAGGGCTATGCCGACATCAACTTTCTCGTCCACGAGCTGGTGGATACGGTGCACTACCGCAAGGGCCCTTACTTTGCGGAGGAGGGCAACTTCGCGGCAGCCGGTGCAGCGCGCATTTCCTACGTCCGCGACAGCGGCGCGCCGGCGCTGGGCCTGACGGTTGGCGAGGACAACTACTACCGGTTGTTCGCCAGCGCTTCGCCTGAGCTGGCCGGCGGCACGCTGCTGATGGGCCTCGACTGGTCGCAGACCGACGGGCCATGGACGCTGCCGGAGGATTTTCAGAAGACCAGCGGGGTCATCAAGTTCAGTCGCGGCACGGCCGAGGCGGGTTTTGCGGTCACCGGCATGGGCTACGACGGCAGCTGGGACAGCACCGACCAGATTCCGCAGCGGGCCGTGGATGCCGGGCTGATCCCGCGCTTCGGTCACGTGGACGACACCACCGGCGGCGAGTCGCATCGCTACAGCCTGTCGCTCGACGCGTGGTCCCGGCACGACGGGCGCGGCTGGTCGGCGCTGGCCTACGCCATCGACTACCAACTCGACCTGATCTCGAACTTCACCTACGTGCTCGACCAGGACAACGGCGACCAGTTCGAGCAATACGACAGTCGCCGGGTGTACGGCGGGCACTTCGAGTACGACCTGCCGGCTTCGTTGAACAGTCGGGACGGCGCACTGCGCGCCGGCGCCGAACTGCGCATGGACGACGTCGCGCCGGTCGCCCTGTACCGCACCGTCGCCCGCGAGCGGTTCGAGACGATCCGCAGGGACGACGTGCGCCAGGGGCAGTACTCGGCCTATGCCATCCATGACCAGCGCTGGAACGACTGGCTGCGTACCGAGGCGGGCCTGCGCTTCGATTACCTCGATTTCTCGGTCGACAGCGATCTCCCGGCCAATTCCGGTGACGAGACCGATTCGATCGTGGGGCCGAAACTGACGGTCGTGCTGGGGCCCTGGGCCGAGACGGAGTTCTTCCTGAATGCGGGCCGCGGCTTTCACACCAACGACGCACGCGGCACGACGATCCGTGTCGACCCCACGAACGGGGTAACACCGGTCCAACCAGTCGATCCGATCGTGCCGGCCATCGGCTATGAAGTCGGGTTCCGGACGGCGGCCGTGCCCAAGGCGCAGTTCTCGGCCGCCTTGTGGAACCTGGACGTCGATTCGGAGCTGCTGTTCGTCGGTGACGGCGGCATCACCGAACCGAGCCGCGCAACCCGGCGCCATGGCGTCGAACTGGGCGCGTACTGGACACCGCTCGAAGCGGTGATCCTGGACGCGGACTACTCGTGGTCGCATGCCCGGTTCACCGAGTACGACCCCGCGGGCGACTACATTCCGGGTGCCGTGGAGACCGTCGTGTCGGTCGGCCTCAGCGTCCAGCGCGACACGGGCTGGTTCGGTGGGGCCCGCTGGCGTTACTTCGGTCCTGCCCCGCTGATCGAGGACAACAGCGTGCGCTCGCACTCGACCTCGACCGTGAATGCGCAGGCCGGTTACCGCTTTTCGCCACGCCTGAGCGTGATGGCGTCGGTCTTCAACCTGTTCGACGCGGACGCCAACGACATCAGTTACTTCTACGAATCGCAGCTGCCCAGCGAATCGCAGCCCGTCGCCGACATTCACTTCCACCCCGCTGAACCGCGAACGCTACGGGTTGCAGCGACCGTGCGGTTCTGAGGCTCGACGCGATTTCATCCGCCGGCCGGAGTGCGACCCGTCGACCCAAGCGCCTCCACCAGTATCGCCACGAGTCGTTCGAGTCCCCGCGCATCCTGCTCGTCGAACCGATTGACGGCCGGACTGTCGAGATCGAGCACGCCGAGCAGCCGGCCGTCGGCCAGCACGATCGGCACCACGACTTCCGAGTTTGAGGCCGAGTCGCACGCGATGTGACCCGGGAATGCATGCACGTCCTGCACGACGAGCGTGCGGCGCTGTGCTGCGGCGGCACCGCAGACACCCTTATCGAGCGGGATGCGCACGCAGGCGGGCTTGCCCTGGAACGGCCCGACCAGCAGGTCGCCCGAGTCATCATCAAGCAGGTAGAACCCCGCCCAGTTCAGGCCGGGCAGGCTCCAGTACAGCAGCGACGACATGTTCGCGGCGCAGGCAACCAGGTTCGGCTCGCCCGCGAGCAACCCGCGCAGGCTCGTCCCGAGCTCGTCGTACAACGCCGGCTTGGCGCGGGAACGGACATCGTCGTTCAGTGCATGCATCGCCGCGGGACTCGGTGCAGGTGAACCCGGGCCGATCAGGCCCGCTCGTAGGGAAACGCGACCACATCGTCGATGCGTACTGCGCGCGCCGCGACCATCACCAGACGGTCGAAGCCGAGCGCCACGCCGGCGCAGGGCGGCAGACCGGACGCGAGCGCATCGAGGAAGAAATGGTCGACCTCACGGGCCGGCTGCCCGTGCTCGCGGCGCCGCGCCAGGTCGGCGTCGAAGCGCGCGGCCTGTTCCGGCGCCGCGCTGAGTTCGTGAAAGCCGTTCGCCAGTTCGAGCGGGCCCCAGAACGCCTCGAAGCGCGACGCGACCTCGCCGCGGACCTGTGCGAGCGCGGCCTGGCTCGCCGGAAAATCGTAGAGGAACGTCAACCGGTCGTTCGCAAACGATTCCGCGACGACGGTGGCCATCGCGAGGTCGAGCACGTCGTCACGCGCAGCTCCGGCGCGCATCGACTCCGGCACGGAGGTGCCCGCGTCTTCGATGGCGCGCACGATTGCGTCGACCGGCGCATGCAGCGGATCGAGTCCCAGGCGCCGCTGGAAGGCGTCGCAGTACGTGATCGATTCGCTCGCCGCGAAAGTTCGCACCGGTGCGAGCACGTGCCGGAGCAGGGCTTCGACGTCGCGCATCAGTGCGTGGTGGTCGAGCCCGTGCCGATACCACTCGAGCATCGTGAATTCCGGGTTGTGGCGGCCGCCGCGTTCACCGGCTCTGAACACTTTGCAGACCTGATAGATGTCGGGCGCCCCGGCGCAGAGCAGGCGTTTCATCGCGTACTCGGGCGAAGTCTGCAGGTAGCCGACCGTCGCTCCCCGTGTTGCATCGTCCGCGACGCGCAACGACTCGAGGTGCACGTCGGTCACGGCCGCGCGGACGAGCGCCGGGGTCTCGACTTCGAGCGCACCGGTTGCACCGAAATAGGTGCGAATCCGCGCCAGCAGGTCAGCGCGCAGCCGCAACCGCGCGAGATCGGCCGTTGGCCGCCACTCCGTCTCCGCTGCAGCGCCTGCGGTCATGCACCGAATCGCGCGAGCAGCTGGCCGAACCGGACCGGTTCGCCGGGCTCGACGCGCGCTGCGAACGTGACCGCCGCGCCGGTCAGCACGATCACGGTCGATCCCATATTGAAGCGGGCCAGTTCCTGGCCGCGCCTGAAGCTGCGCCCGACACCGGCCTCGATCATGCGGACCCTGCCGCCGCGGCCGGGGGGAGGGTTGATCTCGCCGGCGAACACGGTCTCGATGCTGCCGACGAAGAGCGCACCGACCAGCACCAGGCAGAGCGGGCCGTCCGCGGTGTCAAAATCACAGACGACTCGTTCGTTGCGCGCGAACAGATCGGGGACCGTGCGGGCTGTCGCGGCATTGACGCTGAACAGCTGTCCCGGCACGTAGCGCGTGGCGCGCAGGACCGCATCGCACGGCATGTGGATGCGATGGTAGTTGTAAGGCGCCAGGTAGAGACACGCAAAACTGCCGCCGTGGTAGCGCGTTGCGGCGGCTTCGTCCGCCAGCAGGCCTGCGCACGTGTACTGCATGCCCTTGGCCTGCAGCAACGCGCCCGCGTTCGTGCGGCCGAGCTGGTTCACCGTTCCATCGACCGGCGAAACGAGGGCGTGGGCGTCGGCGGCGATCGGGCGGGCACCCGGTCGCAACTCGCGTGTAAAGAAAGCGTTGAACGATTCGTAGGTGAACGGGTCGGGCTGCAGTGCCTCGTGCAGGTCGATCTGCGGGTATGCACGCAGCACCGTGCGCAGCACGAGGTTGCGCACGGCCGGCCGGCGGCTGCGTGCCAGCGCATGCATGCCGCGCGAGAGCAGGTGCTGCGGGAGCGCCCCCTGCAGCAGGGCGAACAGCTGGTCGCTGCCCGAGCGCTCGATCTCACCCGTCATCGCTGCGATGCCTCGAAGTACTGCACGACCTTGCGGAAATCGCGAGCCAGCACGGTGGCATCGAGCGGCGGCGACGAATAGGCGGCGAGCGCGCCCGCCGGCGAGACCATGAAGAGTCCCGCGCCGTGGTCCATCGTGTAGCCGCCGCCGGGCAGCGTCACTTTCGCGAACGGAACGGCGAATGCCCTGGCCACCTGCCCGGTCGCCGCGAGCGTCCCGGTCGCGCCCAGGAACGTCGGATCGAAGAACGTCACGTACGGCTTGAGAATGGCGGCCGTGTCCCGTTCGGGATCCACGCTCACCAGCAGTACGCGCGGCTGCTGTTCCGCCGGCAGGTCGGCGAGCTTCTTCTTCATCTGCGCCAGGGTCGCGAGCGTGGTGGGGCACACGTCAGGGCACTGCGTGAAGCCGAAGAACACGAACGTCCAGCGCTTGCGCAGGAAGTCGCGCGGCAGCGGACGATTGTCCTGGTCGACGAGGTCGAGCGGGGGCAGTTCGCGCGGCTGCGGCAGGATCGTCGCGTTCTCGGTCGCCGGCACCGGCACCTCTCGCAGCGTGACGAACACGCGAGCGAGTATCAGGCCGAGCGCAAACGCTACAATGGCGGCCAGTACGATTCGCAGCGGAGGGCGGTTGGTCATCGCACCGATTATCCCACAGGACCGCAATGACCATGCCGACGCCGCCGAAGCCTTTTTCCCGCAAGCCGCCAGTCGCGCCGACCGTTGCGCAGCTGATCCGCTTTGGCGCACGGGAGTTCGACGCCGCCGGGCTCGCCTACGGGCACGGCACCGCGGACGCGCGGGATGACGCGGCGGCACTCGTCTTCCACGCGCTCGGGCTCGACCACGCCGATCCCGGCACTGCGTATGCGGTCAAGCCGGGGCGGCCGCAGATCGAGCAGGTGCTCGGCCTGTTCGCCGAGCGCTTGCGCCGCCGGGTACCCGTAGCCTACCTGATGGGGCGGATGTGGTTTGCCGGACTCGAATTCGAAGTTGACGAGCGCGTGATCGTGCCGCGCTCGCCGTTCGCCGAGCTGATCGCCAGGGGCTTTGCGCCGTGGATCGACCCGGCGCGCGTGCTGCGGATCGTCGATCTGGGCACCGGCTCGGGTTGCATCGCCATCGCCTGCGCGCTGCGCTTCCCGCAGGCGCGTGTCGATGCCGTGGATCTGTCGCCTGACGCGCTCGACGTCGCAGCCCGCAACGTGCAGCGTCATGGCGTCGGCGCGCGCCTGCAATTGCACCTGGGCGACACGTTCGCGCCGCTGGGTGAGGGCGCTTACGACCTGATCGTGTCGAATCCGCCCTACGTCAGCGATGCGGAGATGGCTGCGCTGCCGCGCGAGTACCTGCACGAGCCGGACATGGCTCTGCGCGCTGGCAGCGACGGGCTCGACGTCGTGCGTCGAATCCTCCGCGACGCCTATTCGCACCTCGCGCCGGGCGGTGTCCTGGTGGTCGAAGTGGGCGACAGTGAAGGGCGGTTGCAGCAGGCCTATCCGGGCGTGCCCTTCGTGTGGCTCGAGTTCGAGCACGGCGGCGGGGGAGTCTTCCTGTTGACGAAAGACGACCTCCACAGGCACCGTCTTAAGCTTTCCGGGGCGGGTCAGGCATGTCGGGCAATACACTCGGAACGCTGTTCACGGTGACGACCTTCGGCGAGAGCCACGGTCCGGCGCTCGGCTGCGTCGTCGACGGCTGTCCGCCCGGACTGCCCCTCACGGAAGAAGACATCCAGCGTGACGTCGAACGTCGCCGCTCGGGCACCTCCCGATACACCAGCCAGCGTCGTGAACCGGACCGCGTGCGCATCCTGTCGGGCGTGTTCGAGGGCGTCACCACCGGCACACCGATCGGCCTGCTGGTCGAGAACACCGACCAGCGCTCGTACGACTACGAAAAGATCAAGGATCGGTTCCGGCCGGGCCACGCCGATTACACGTACCAGCAGAAATACGGCCTGCGCGACTACCGCGGCGGCGGCCGTTCGTCGGCGCGCGAAACGGTGATGCGCGTGGCCGCCGGCGCAATTGCGCGAAAATTCCTGGCCGCGAAGGGCATCGACATCTTCGGCTACCTGGCGCAGATGGGCTCGATCAGGCTCGCCATGCTCGATCGCCAGGCCATCGACGCCAACCCGTTCTTCTGTGCCGAGCCCGCGCGCGTGCTGGACCTCGAAGCCATGATCGACGCGTTGCGTCGCGATGGCGATTCGATCGGGGCCCGCGTCAATGTCGTGGCCACCGGTGTGCCGCCCGGTCTCGGCGAACCGGTGTTCGACCGGCTCGATGCCGATCTCGCGCACGCAATGATGAGCATCAATGCCGTCAAGGGCGTGGAAATTGGCGCAGGCTTCGCCAGCGTCGAGCAGCGTGGTTCGCAGCATCGCGACGAGATGACGCCGCAGGGTTTCCTGTCGAACGAGGCTGGCGGCACGCTGGGAGGCATCTCGTCGGGCCAGGACGTGCTCGTCAGCATGGCGATCAAACCGACCTCGAGCATCGTCAAGCCGGGCCGCTCGATCGACGTGGCGGGGCAACCGGTCGAGATCGTCACCACGGGTCGTCACGACCCCTGCGTCGGCCTCCGGGCCGTGCCCATCGCCGAGGCGATGCTCGCGCTCGTGCTGGCCGATCACTACCTGCGGCACCGGGCCCAGAATGCCGACGTCCGGCGCTCTACACCGGTGGTAACCTGAGCCGATGGGGCGCCGGCTGGGCACCCGGCGGAACTGTGGAGCATGTCCGGCAATTGCCGGACCAAAGGGCTACAAAGGCGCCTGCAGCCGCGGTCTTGTTGGGTGCGGGCATGGCCGTGGGATATAGTTATGTTTAATAGGTTTTCGATCCGCGAACTCAACGGACCCGTGGCGTACCGCTGCGACCGAGCCACGATTCGCAATCGGTGGGAGACTCGATGAAGACTGCTGTACGCCGCGTCCTGCTCATGAGC
Source organism: Pseudomonadota bacterium (assembly GCA_016705325.1). Taxonomy (GTDB): domain Bacteria; phylum Pseudomonadota; class Gammaproteobacteria; order Steroidobacterales; family Steroidobacteraceae; genus RPQJ01. The sequence goes on from JADIYJ010000003.1 coordinate 161,962, forward strand.
GCGTTGCTGGCCCCGGGCGCCCTTTACGCGCTCGGCCTGGGCGAAATCAAGCTGAAATCAGCGTTGAACCAGCCCTTCGACGCTGAAATCGAACTGGTCTCGGCAACCCAGGAGGACCTCGGCGCGCTGCGTGCCGCACTGGCCTCCAGTGACACCTTCGTTCGCTACGGTCTCGACCGACCGGCGTATCTGGCCGACTTCAACTTCCGGGTGGCCAAGGGCGCCGACGGCGGGGACGTCCTGCGCGTCACCTCGCCCCGGCCGGTCACCGAACCCTTCGTGACGCTACTGGTGGAGGCCAACTGGCCGCGCGGCCGGTTGCTCCGCGAATACACCGTGCTGCTCGACCCACCGGTCTACGCGCCGGGTCCGGCAGCCAGTGAGCCCGTAGCGGTGGCCCCCCGCGTCAGTTCGGGTGGCGCCTCCAGCACGCGTTCGGCGGCTCCAGTCGCCGACGCGACGAGCGAAGCCGTTCGCTCCCCCGGCCCTGCGAGTTCAACCGTGCCTGCGGCGGCCCCGGCCATCGAGCCGGGCAGCACCTACCGGGTGCGCAACCACGACACGCTGTGGGAAATCGCCAGTGCCGCGAACCCGGGCCCGCGCGCGAACATCAATCGGGCGATGGTTGCAATCTTCCAGAACAATCCGCAGGCGTTTGACGGCAACATCAACGTCCTGCGCTCCGGCAGCCTGCTGCGCATTCCCGACGCGAGCCAGATCAGCTCCGTGTCAGCGAGCGAGGCGTCGGCCGAGGTGGCACGGCAGTACGATGCCTGGCGTAGCGGCACAGGCACCGCCGCTGCGAGCGAAGCGGGCAGGCTCCGCCTCGTCACGCCGGAGCAGGGAACGGCAGCGCCGTCGACGGCGACGTCCACCGCATCTGCGGCTGCGACACCCCCCGCGCCGGCCGGAACACCGGCGGTCGCGGCGTCACGCGACCTCGAGACGCGTGTCAAGCAACTCGAGAACGAACTCGCGGAAGCGCGGCGCCTGCTCGAAGTGCGCAACGCCGAACTTGCGACCCTGCAGGGCGGTGCACCGGTGCCCGCGGGCGAGGCAGTTGAGCCCGGCACCACTCCGACCGAACCGGGTGCAACCCCTGCCGGAGCTGCGCCCGAGACCGCTGCCACCGCCGAGCCGGCGGCGGCCGAGAAGCCGAAGAAGCCGAAGAAGACGGTCGTTGAGCCACCGCAACCGAGTCTGCTCGAGCGCGTCACCGAGTACTGGTGGGTGCTGCTCGGCCTGCTGGCCGCGGGTCTTGGCGCCTGGTTGATCCAGCGCCTGCGGCGCGAACGCGGCAGTGCCGAGGAATCACTCGAAGAGGCACTCGGGTCGCGCGACACTCGCGGCTCGGGACCGAGGTACGCGCCGCGTTCCCGCGACACGGACATCCTCGTCGAAGAACGGGGCGGCATCGACACCATGGGTCGCGGCGCGGCTGTCGCAGCGACTGCCGCCGCCGCCGCGTCAACAGCGCGCCCACCGGAGCCGATCCGCAAGGTCGTCACGGTCGAGGACACGTTGTCGGGTGACGGCCCGGCGAGCATGGAATCGGGCGATCCGCTGGCCGAGGCCGACTTCCACATGGCGTATGGCTTGTACGACCAGGCGGCGGACCTCGTGCAGCTGGCGATGAAGCGTGAGCCGCAGCGCCGCGACCTCAAGCTGAAGCTGCTCGAGATTTTTTTCGTCTGGGGCAACAAGGAGCGGTTCCTCGACCTGGCCCGCGACCTCGGCACGACACGTGCGGATGCGCCGGCCGGTGAGTGGGACAAGGTCCTGATCATGGGCAAGCAGATTGCACCGGGAGATGCGCTGTTTGCGGCCAGCCCGAGTTCCTCGGCGTCCGATTCGCTCGACATGGAACTGCACGGATCGACGGGCACGCTCGACCTGACGATTCCGGCCGGCGATTCGGCGCGTCCCGACATCGACCTGTCCGAGTCGGAGACGGAGATCGCGCCGATCGACCGTTCGGGCATCGATTTCATGCTCGACGAACCGGCCCGTGCCAAAGACGATACCGGTGTGCTGCCGACGATCGAAATGCCGCGCATCAGCAGCGCCGCCGACACGACCGGCGATACGCAAGAGGTCACGATCGATCGACTCGGCCTCGATCTCGATACGCTGCGTGACCTCGAGTCGCTCGACGCCGACGAGGCGAGTGCCGCGCGCAAGCGTGCCAGCAGCGACACCGTCGAAACGGCGATGGTCGGCGGCGGCAAGGAGGTATTCGAGGACGACAATACCGACCTGCTCAATTCAACCGCGCTGATGCGCATGGTCGACGATACGGCGATGCTGCCGGGCGACGAATCGCTCGAGAGCATCGTCGACCTGTCCGGGGCGACTGGGGAGCTGCCTGCGCTCGACGCGACGGGCGAAATGCCCGTGCTCGACTCGACGGCGTCAACCGCGATCCTGGCAGGCAACGTCGATTACGACCTGGGCGGCGAGCCGGCGACGATGAGCGAAGTCGGCACCAAGCTCGACCTCGCGCGCGCGTACATGGACATGGGTGATCCGGAAGGCGCCCGCAGCATCCTCGACGAGGTGTTGCAGGAAGGCAGTTCGACCCAACGCCAGGAAGCAGAGCGGCTGATCGCCAGCCTGCCCTGACGGGCAGGCTCGTGCCGCGTCTCGCGCTCGGCATCGAGTACGACGGCTCCGCGTTCGCCGGCTGGCAGTTCCAGTCGCACGCGCGCAGCGTGCAGGGCGACCTGCAGCACGCGCTGGCGCAGGTCGCCGACCAGCCCGTCGAACTGGTCGCGGCCGGTCGCACCGACGCCGGCGTGCATGCGCTCGAGATGGTGGCGCACTTCGACACGACGGCAGAGCGGCCGCTGCACGCATGGACGCTCGGCGCGAATGCCAACGTCGCTGCGGAAATCTCCGTGCTCTGGGCCCACCTTGCAGCGGACGATTTTCATGCGCGCCATCACGCAACGGCGCGGCGTTACCACTACCGCATACTCAACCGGCGCATGCGCCCGGCGCTGGAGCGTCAGCGCGTCTGCTGGATCCGGCACGAACTTGATGCCGCACGCATGCACGAAGCGGGGCAGGTGCTGGTGGGGTGCCACGACTTTTCCGCCTTCCGTGCGTCTGAATGCCAGTCGCCGAGTCCGGTGCGCGAGCTCATGGAGCTGTCGGTCGAACGCGACGGTCCTTACGTCGACCTGCGGGTGCGTGCCAATGCCTTCCTGCATCACATGGTGCGCAACATCGCGGGCAGCCTGATCCTGGTCGGCCGCGGCGAACGCACGGCCGAATGGTTGTCGGCAGTCCTGCGGGGACGCGACCGTCGCGAGGCCGGGCCCACGGCGCCGCCGGATGGCCTGTACTTCGTCGGCGCCGACTACCCCGTCGGATTCGGACTGCCTTCGGGTAAACTGCGCCGTCCGCCCACGGGAGCCGCGCCGTGACCTGGTTTGAAAAGATCATCCCCTCGCGCATCAAGACGGAGCGCCGCTCGCGATCCGTCCCCGAAGGCCTGTGGATCAAGTGCCCGGCGTGCGACGCCGTGCTCTACCGCGCCGAACTGGAGCGCAACCTGCAGGTGTGCCCGAAGTGCAGTCACCACATGCGCATCGAGGGGCGCGACCGGCTCATGGGTTTCCTCGACGAGGGCACGGGACGTGAACTCGCGGACGAGGTCGAACCCGAGGATCCGCTCAAGTTCCGCGACAGCAAGAAGTACCGCGACCGCCTGACCGTCGCGCAGAAAACGGTGGGCGAGAAGGACGCGATGATCGTGATGGCCGGCGCGCTGCAGGCCATCGATGTCGTTGCCTGTGCGTTCGAGTTCCGCTTCCTTGGTGGTTCGATGGGTTCGGTCGTCGGCGAGCGCTTCACGCGCGGCGCTGAACACTGCCTCGCCAACGGCCTGCCGCTGATCTGCTTCTCGTCGAGCGGCGGCGCGCGCATGCAGGAAGGACTGCTGTCGCTGCTGCAGATGAGCAAGACTAGCGCGGTGTTGTCGCGCATGGCGCAGGCGAAGCTGCCGTACATTTCGGTGCTGACCGACCCGACCACGGGCGGCGTGTCGGCGAGCCTCGCGATGCTCGGTGACCTCAACATCGCCGAGCCGCGCGCGCTGATCGGGTTTGCCGGTCCCCGCGTGATCGAACAGACGGTGCGCGAGACGCTGCCGGAGGGCTTCCAGCGCAGCGAGTTCCTGCTCGATCACGGCGCGATCGACCTCATCGTCGACCGTCGCGACCTGCGGGACCGTGTCGCGACGGTGCTCGCGATGATGCTCGGCCGACCGCCGCTCGTGCGCGCGGACGAAACAAGCCCGTCGTCCTGACCGGCTCCGCGATGCCGGCCGGTCCACGATTCGAGCGTCTCGACGACTGGCTCGACTGGCAGCAGCAACTCCATCCGGCGACGATCGACCTTGGCCTGCGGCGGATCTCCAGCGTCCTGGCTCGCGCCGGCGGGAACAGGCCCCGCGCGCCCGTCATCACCGTGGGCGGCACCAACGGCAAAGGTTCCTGCGTCGCGTTGCTCGATGCGGTGCTGCGTGCAAACGGCTATCGCGTCGCAAGCTTCACCTCGCCGCACCTGGTCGAGTATCGCGAGCGCATCCGTATCGACGGCGCCATGGTGTCCGAGGCCTCGCTCATCGCGGCCTTCGAGCGCACGGCCGACGCACTCGCACCCGACTCGCTCACGTTCTTCGAATTCAACACGCTCGCCGCACTGCTGATCTTCGAGACGGCGGCGCCCGACGTGATCCTGCTCGAGGTCGGTCTCGGCGGCCGGCTCGACTCCGTCAACGTCGTCGATGCGGACGTGGCCGTCGTGGTCTCGATCGGTCTCGATCACATGGATTGGCTGGGTCCTGACCTGGAATCCATCGGGCGCGAGAAGGCCGGCATTTTCCGCGCAGGGCGTCCGGCCGTGTTCGGCACGCCCGAGCCGCCGCAGTCCGTGCATGAACGCGCGCACGAACTCGGCGCGCGGCTGCTGGTGCGAGGCACTGATTTCGACGGCCGTGCAGTCGGCGCGGCCGGCTGGGACTTCACCATCGGCGATCGAGTCGAGCTGGCCGCGCTGCCGTTGCCATCGTTGCCGGGGCCGATCCAGGTCGCGAACGCTGCGACGGCGCTGATGGCGCTCCACCAGCTGCGGGATCGTTTGCCGCTGTCCCGCAGAGCGATCGTCCAGGGCCTGCAATCCGCGCTGCTGCCTGGACGTTTCCAGCGCGTGGCGGATGCGCGCAGCTTCGAGTGGGTGCTCGATGTGGCTCACAACCCGGCTGCAGCGACGACGCTGGCTGCCAACCTGCGGGCGCTGCCGGTAACGGGCCGCACGCTCGCCGTTTGCGGCATGCTTGGCGACAAGGACGTGCCCGGCGTCATCGGTACCCTGCGCGACTCAATCGATCAGTGGTTCGCGGCCACACCGCAAGGCCCGCGGGCGATCGACGCCGCCGAACTCGGGCGCAGGGCTCGCGACGCAGGCGTGCAGATGCAGCCGGCCGGCACCGTGCCCGAGGCGATGCGACGCGCTGCCGAGGTTGCGCGGGCGGGTGATCGTATCGTCGTGTTCGGTTCCTTCCACGTCGTCGGTCCGGCGCTCGCGGCTTTACGCGTTCCCCTATAATCCCGACCCGATGGAAGAACCACTGAAGGCCAGGCTGATCGGCGCAAGCATTCTCGTGTTGCTGGCGGTGGCCCTGGTGCCCGAACTGCTTTCGGGCCCGAAGGATTCCGCGTCCGGCGGCAGGACGACGGCTGGCGCGAAGAACACCCGCACCGTCACCATCGACCTCGGCGGGGCGGTGGCGGACGGCGCCAGGCTCGAACCGCGCCCGGATGCAGCATCGGTGCCGCCCGCGGCCCCATCGTTACCGACCGTCGAATCGCCTGCAGCCGCAGCCGCAGCCGCACCGGCGCCGGTGACTGAGGCGCAACCCGTCTCGAAGCCCGAGAACCAGCCTGCGGCCAGGGCGGCGGCGGCGCTGCCACCTGCGCGGGTGCCCGAGGCCAGGCCTGCCGCGATCGAACCGCTGGTGCAGACGGCCGCTACGGCCAAAGGGAAATTCTCGGTGCAGGTTGGGGCGTTTGGTTCCGAGGCCACGGCCCGCAAGCTGGTCGCCGACCTTGAGGCGGACGGCATGCCGGCGTACATCGCGCCGCTGTCCAAATCCGGCAAGACGCTGCATCGAGTCCGGGCGGGGCCCGTGCCCGATCGGGCGGCCGCGGACAAGCTCGCCGCGAGGCTCAAGGCCCGTGGCCTGCCCGTGGCGGTCGTCTCCGGCGGCTGATGCCCCCCTCTGCTAGAATTCGCGCTTTCCATCTGGTTGCCAGGACGTACCCGGCCGCATGACGACCGTCGACTACATCCTTATCGCCATCGTCCTGATTTCCCTGCTTTTCGGAGTCATCCGGGGATTCCTGCGCGAGTCTGTCGCGCTGCTCGGTTGGCTGGTGGGCCTCTGGCTTGCCTGGCGCTATGCGCCCGCCGTGCAACCGTACCTGGGCGGGTCCCTGACGGACACGGAACTCCAGGTCTGGGTCGCCCGGATGATCCTGTTGCTCGCCGCGGTGCTGGCGGCGTGGATCCTCGGCAGCCTGCTGGGTTACCTCGTACAGCGCTCGGGTCTCACGCTCGGCCTCGACCGCATCCTGGGCGGGGTGTTCGGCCTGGTCCGTGGCGCCGTCATCGTCGGCTTTGCCGTCATGCTGGCGCAGGCGGCGCAGATGCAGGACGAGTCGTGGTGGAAAGAGTCCAGGTTGATTCCGGTCGGTATGGAGATGGCCTCCGTGCTGGAGGGCTATGTCGAAACCGGGCGACAGGTCATCGACGAAGTCGCCGAGTCGAGTACCTGAGGACGCAACCATGTGTGGCATCGTCGGTATCGTGGGTTTCGCGCCGGTCAACCAGCAGATCTACGACGCGCTCACCGTCCTGCAGCATCGTGGACAGGATGCGGCAGGCATCATGACCGAGCACGAAGGCGCGCTGTACCTGCGCAAGGACGTGGGTCTCGTGCGCGACGTGTTCCAGCAGCGGCACATGCTGCAGCTGAAGGGCAACATCGGCATCGGTCACGTGCGCTACCCGACGGCGGGTTGCGACAGTTCCGACGAGGCGCAGCCGTTCTACGTCAATGCACCGTATGGCATCTGCCTCGCACACAACGGCAACCTCACCAACGCGCGGCAGCTCGCGGACGTGTTGATGCGCGAAGACCGCCGGCACCTGAACACCTCGTCCGACTCCGAAGTGCTGCTCAACGTGCTGGCGAGCGAGCTGCAGCGATTCGGCACGACGAGCGCCTCGGCTGCCGACATCTTCGCCGCGATCAGCGCGACGTTCCGCCGGATCCAGGGCGGCTACGCTGTGGTCGCGATGGTCCTCGGCCACGGCGTGATCGGCTTCCGCGATCCGCACGGCATCCGCCCCCTGGTCATCGGCAAGCGCGATACACCGCGCGGCCGCGAACACATGATCGCGTCGGAAAGCGTCGCGCTCGACCAGAGCGGCTTCGAACTGTTGCGCGACGTGGGTCCGGGGGAAGCCGTCTACATCGACGAGACCGGCCGCCTGCACACCAGGCAGTGCGCCAGCCCCGTGCGTCACACGCCGTGCATTTTCGAGTACGTGTACTTTGCGCGGCCCGATTCGATCATCGACAACATCTCGGTCTACAAGGCGCGCCTGCGCATGGGCGAACTGCTGGCGGACAAGATCCGTCGCACGCGCCCGCACCATGACATCGACGTCGTGATCCCGATTCCGGACACCAGCCGCACGAGCGCGATGCAGGTCGCGCAGATCCTCGGCGTCAAGTACCGCGAAGGGTTCATCAAGAACCGCTACATCGGCCGCACCTTCATCATGCCGGAGCAGGGCCAGCGCAAGAAGTCGGTGCGCAACAAGCTGAATGCGATCGATCTCGAGTTCCGCGGCAAGAACGTGCTGCTGGTCGACGACTCGATCGTGCGTGGCACGACGTCGGCGCAGATCATCGAGATCGCGCGCGAAGCGGGCGCCAGCAAGGTGTATTTCGCCTCGGCCGCGCCGCCGGTGCGTTACCCGAACGTCTACGGCATCGACATGCCGGCGGCATCCGAACTCGTCGCGGCGGGCCGCACGGAAGACGAAGTCGCCAGGCTGATCGGCGCGGACTGGCTGATCTACCAGGACCTCGACGACCTCGTGAAGGCCGTGCGCCACCACGACTCGGGCGTGAGCCAGTTCGACACGTCGTGCTTCTCGGGTGAGTACGTCACTGGCGACATCACACCCGAATACCTCGACCGGCTGCAGCGCGAGCGGTCGGACCTCGCCAGGCAGAACCGCAACACCGGCGCCGCCGCTTCGGGTGTGCTGAAGGCCGTCGTCTGACGCGTCGCCTGGTCCCGCGCAACGTCCTCCTGGATTGCTTTCAGGCCGCGCTCGCCGCCGTCGACGGACGGCGGGTCGTCGAGCAGGAACTCAACCGACGGCCGCTGCGCGGCTCGTGGCACGTGGTCGCGATTGGCAAAGCCGCGGCAGCGATGGCGCAGGGTGCGGTCGCTGCGCTGGGTTCGCAGATTGCCGGCGGCGTGATCGTCGTTCCGGTCGATCACGTGCCGGCCGGCTTCAATCCGGCGGCACACGGCCTGCACGTCACGTACGGGTCGCATCCGCTGCCGGACGAGGCGAGTCTCGTTGCAGGCCAGCGGGTCGTCGATTTCGTGACCGCGCTCGATGCCGACGCGCAGATGCTGTTCCTGGTTTCCGGCGGCGCCTCGAGCCTGGTCGACTGGCTGATCCCCGAAGCTACCCTCGCGGACCTGCAGGCCTTGAATCGGTGGGCACTGCAGTCCGGCGCAGCCATCGTGCAGGTCAATGCCTTGCGTCGGCGCATCTCGAGGCTGAAAGGCGGCGGTCTCGCGCGAATCGCAATGGGCCGGCGAACGCACGCCCTGATGATCTCGGACGTGCCGGGCGACGACCCGCGCATCATCGGTTCGGGATTGCTGCATGCGTTTCCGCATGAGCCTGCAGGCGCGCCAGGCATGGCTGCACTGTCGCCGGAGCTGCGCGATTTTCTGGACCGCCTCCATTCGAGTCCGCGAAACCACGCAGACGTGCCCGCGGTACCGGTGCGAATCGTGGCATCGGCTGGGGCGGCTTGCCGCGCTGCGGCAGCCGCGGCACGCGCGCAAGGGCTGCAGGTCCGCCTGGTGCGGACTCGCATCGACGGTGACGCTGCCAAGCTCGGGGTCCGCTTCGTCGCATCGCTCGCGCGGCAGTCCGCGGGTATCGTGCAGGTACGGGGCGGCGAATCCACCGTGAGTCTGCCGGCGCAGCCGGGTCGCGGTGGCCGCAACCAGCACCTGGCGCTCGCCGCCGCGCTCGAACTCGAACGCCGCGGCCTGCACGATGCGCACCTGCTCGCCGCCGGTACGGACGGCGTCGATGGCAGTTCAAGTGATGCGGGCGCGCTGGTCGACGACGAGACGTGCCAGCGTGGACGCGACGCCGGCTGCGATCCCGTCGTGTCGCTCGCACGCGCGGATTCCGGTACTTTTCTCGAGGCGGCCGGCGATCTGCTGCATACTGGACCGACGCTGACGAATGTCGGCGATCTGGTGCTGGGGCTGCGGCTGGGAGGGCATGGATGACGTTGCGGGCATTGATCGTGAGCGACCGTGCGGATTACCGGCAGCAGCTCGCGCATCACATCACGCTCGAATGGCGCGATGCGTTGCCGGCCGAATATGAGCCCGCCACGCGTGGACGCCTGCCCGCAGGATTCACCGGTGTCGCGTACGACGTCGTCCTGCTCGACCACGAAGTGCAGGACTCGCGTGGCCTGGAATGGCTCGAGGACCTGGCCGACCGGCCTGGTTTTCCACCCATCGTTTATTTTGCGCCCGGCGGTGCCGGCGCAGTCGCGGACAAGGCCAGGTCCGTCGGCGCGCTGGCCGCGCTGACGCGCACGGATTTCGAGCACGCAGACCTGTGTGGCGCGCTGCGGACGGCCCTGGCCAGTCGTCGCAACGTGCTGGCGGAAACCTCGCGCGCGGCGCTCGAGCAGTGTCCGCCTGATCGCTTTGGCTCGGTGCGCATCCGCGGCCACCGCTGCCTGCGCCGCCTCGCGGTGGGCGGTTCCTCGAGCGTTTTCCTCGCCGAAAGCGTGCGCACGGGTGAGCAGCGCGTCCTCAAGATTTTCCGGCAGGTGCCGGATATCGTCGAAGGCAGCACGACGTTCGATCGTTTCCTGCGCGAATTCGATCTCGTGGCGCACCTGCGGCATCCGAACATCGCGCGCATCTTCGACATCGGCATCGCGGACGACCATCTCTACCTCGCCATGGAATTCTTTCCGGGCGGCGACCTGCGCTCGCGCATGCGTGAGCGTCTCGATCCGCAGCAGGCGCTGGGCTACGTGCGGCAGATGGCGGCCGCGCTCGGCGCACTGCACGAGGTCGGCGTCCTGCATCGCGACGTGAAGCCGGGCAACCTGCTGTTGCGCGAGGACGGCTCCGCGGCCTTCATCGATTTTGGACTCGCGCGCCAGCTGGGCCTGGAAAGCGACATCACGGGCGTTGGCACGATTTTCGGCACGCCGCACTACATGAGCCCGGAGCAGGGACATGGCGCGCCGCTCGACGAGCGCAGCGACCTGTACAGCCTCGGCGTGGTGTTGTTCGAGATGCTGACCGGGGCGAAGCCGTACGTCGCGGAAACGCCGCTGGCGGTGATCTACATGCACGCCAATTCACCGGTTCCGCGCCTGCCGCAGCAACTGTCACAACTGCAGCCGTTGCTCGACGGCTTGCTCGCGAAGCAACCGGCCGATCGCCTGCCGTCGGCGGCCGCGATCGTGGCCAGCATTGACGAATTGCTGAAGAGCGCCGCGGCCTGAGGTCTCGCCGGTGAGCGTTGCCGTCGTGCTGCAGTCGACGACCGATCCGCGCTGGTTCCGGCTCGCCGTGGAGCGCTGGCAGGAACTGCTGCTCGATCACGCGAATTGCGAGAAGAAAGCCGCGTCGACCGCGCTTGCCCTGATGTTCTCGTACCCCGAGGATTTCGAGCTGGCCGACCGCATGTCGCGCCTGGCGCGCGAGGAGCTGCGGCATTTTGAACTGGTGCAGCAGCAGTTGACGGCGCTGCAGGTGCCGTTCCGGCGCCTGAGCCCGTCACGCTATGCCGAGGGCCTGCGCAAAGCGTTGCGACGCACGGAAAGCGAGCGCCGGATGGACCTGCTGCTGATCGGCGCGCTGATCGAGGCGCGTTCACACGAGCGGTTCATCGGTCTGATTCCGTTGCTTGGCGAGCCTCTCGGCCCGTTCTACGCGTCGCTGGCGGCGGCTGAGGCCCGGCATGCCGGTCTTTACCTGCGCCTGGCGGACAAGCGGGGCGACGGTGCACGGGAGCGCCTGCAGCAGCTGGCAGCGGTCGAGGCGGAGCTTGCCGTGGCGCCGGACGCGGAGTTCCGGTTTCATTCGGGCACGCCGGAAGGGGGGAAGGGAGGAAGGGGGGAAGGGGGGAAGGGGGAAGGAGGAAGGGGGAAGGGGAGGAAGGGGAGGAAGGACAGGAAGGGAGGAAGGACAGGAAGGGGGGAGGAAGTGCCTTCCGCCCTTCCGGACCTTCCTCCCTTCCTGTCCTTCCTCCCCTTCCTCACCTTCCCAGTGTCCGCAGCTCCACGCCATCATCGCGCCACTCGAGCACGCTGCCTTGCGTGTGCCAGTCGCCCAGCACGATGCGGCGGACCGGCTTGCCGTCCACGTCGAGCGAATGAATCGCTGGGCGATGGGTATGCCCATGCACCAGCGTGCTGACTCGAGCCTGCCGCAATGAGTTGACGATTTCTGCGGGCGTCACGTCCATGATCTCGGCCGCCGTGGTGCCCACGTGCATCTGGCTTCCGGCCCGCAGCTTCCGGCCCAGCCTGCGCCGCGACTCGAGACTCAGATGGCGCAACAGAAAGAGCGTAAGGGGATTGCGCAGGATCCGCCGCAGTCGCTGGTAGCTGGTGTCCCCGGTGCACAGCACGTCGCCGTGCATCAGCAGCACGCGTTCGCCATGCAGGTCGACGACGGTGCCGTCCTCGAGCAGGGTGCAACCGGTCTCCGCGGCGAAGCGCGAGCCGATGAGAAAATCCCGGTTGCCGTGCATGAGATACGTGGGTACTCCCGCATCGTGCAGTGCGCGCAGCTCCGCAATAATCGATCGCACTGCCGGATCGGGATCGTCGTCGCCGAGCCAGGCCTCGAACAGGTCGCCGAGGATGTAGAGCGCACGCGCCGCACGTGCCTCGCCGCGCAGGAAGTCCACGAACTGTCGCGCGATTCCGGGTGCCGAGGGATCGAGGTGCAGGTCCGAGATCAGCAGCGTCTTGCGGCGATCGGCGTTCACTTGGGCGTTGCGGCCTCGCCGACGACGCGGGCGGTCGAGATAACGACCGGCTGCAGGGGCGCGTCTTCCTGGAATGGGCCGCTCGAGCCGGTTGCGACGCTGGCGATCCGGTCGACGACGTCCATGCCTTCGACCACGCGCCCGAAGACCGCGTACCCCCAGCGCGCAGGGGAGGGGTCGAGTGCGATGTTGTCGGTCACGTTGACGTAGAACTGGGATGTCCCGCTGTGCGGATCCCCAGTACGCGCCAGGGCGACCGTGCCGCGCCGGTTGCTCAGGCCGTTACCGCTTTCGTTGGGCACGCCGCCGCGGACCGGCTTCTCAGTGCCGTCCGGCAGGTACCCACCCCCCTGGATCACGAAATTGCCGATGACCCGGTGGAAGATCGTGCCGTCGTAATGCTGGTCGCGGACGTATTGCAGGAAACTCGCGGCGGTCAGCGGTGCCCGTGCCGGGTCGACCTCGACCGTGAACGCGCCCAGCGTCGTTTCGAAACGGACCCGCTGCACTCCGGCCGGAGCGGCGTCCTGCGACCAGGCCGGCGCACACAGTCCGGCCGCGACGAGCAGCATGGCCCGCAAAAAAATCCGGAAACTCGGGGACATTTGACACCCGTCAGGCGAAAAACACTGCGCGGATGGTAAGCGTCCCGGGGCTCACGGGCCAGCGCCGGACGAGAAGGCAGCCGATCCGATCCGGTAAGATGCGCGGCCATGCCTGTCACCGCCCGAGTCACGCGTTTTGCGCCGAGCCCCACGGGAGCGCTGCACCTGGGCAACGCCCGTACCGCGCTGTTCAGCTGGCTCGCCGCGCGCGCGTCGGGCGGCCGTTTCGTGCTGCGTGTCGAAGACACGGATGCCGGGCGCAGCCAGGACCCACTGCTCGAGCGGCAGCTCGACGATCTGCGCTGGCTCGGCATCACCTGGGACGAAGGTCCGGACGTGGGCGGTCCGCACGGCCCATACCGGCAGAGCGAGCGCAGTTTCGTTTACGCAGAGTCACTGCAGAAGCTGCAGGCGAACGGCCAGACCTACCCGTGCTTCTGCTCGCCCGAAGAGCTGCAGCTGTCACGCAAGACCCAGCTGGCGGCCGGCAGGCCGCCGCGGTATGCGCGCACCTGCGCGGGCTTGAGCCAGGCCGAGGTGCAGCGACGCATCGACTCCGGCAAAGCGCCGGCGATTCGCTTCCGCGTGCCGGACCATCGAACCGTCGAGTTCGTGGACCGCGTCCACGGACCGCAGCGCTTCCAGTCCGACGACATCGGCGACTTCATAATTCGCCGCGCCGATGGCAGCGTTTCGTTCTTCCTCGGCAATGCGGTGGACGACTCGACGATGGGCATTACGCTCGTTTTGCGGGGCGACGACCATCTGGCGAACACGCCGCGCCAGCTGTTGCTGCTCGAAGCCCTCGGCATGCCATTGCCCGACTACGGTCATTTACCGCTGGTACTGGCTCCCAGCGGCACGCCGCTGTCGAAGCGCGAAGGCGCGGCCAGCCTGACTGACCTGCGAGCGCAGGGATTCCTGCCCGGTGCGATCTGCAATTACCTGATCCGCCTGGGGCATGCCTGCGGCCACGACGGCTGGCTCGCGATGGACCAGCTGGCGTCGCACTTCGACCTCGGGCGCACGAGCCATTCGGCCGCGCGCTTCGACGACGCGCAGCTGCGGCACTGGCAGCGCGAGGCCGTGACGCACTCGACCGCTGCGCAGATCGAGCAGTGGCTCGGCGCGCACCTCGACGCGTTGCCGGCGGGCGAGGAGCGCAGCAAGTTCGTCGCGGTCGTCAAGGGCAACGTCCTGTTTCCCACCGAGGTCGACGAACTCGTGGCCGTGGTCGCCAGCGATGCGGTGCCGATCTCGGTGGAAGCCGCTGCGCAGATCACCGAGGCGGGGCCTGACTTCTTCGCCAGCGCCGGCGGCCTGCTCGCCGCGAATACTGGCGATTTCAAGCACTGGACGCGCGATCGCCGACGCGACAGGTCGCAAAGGCGCCCGGCTCTTCATGCCGCTGCGCTCGGCACTGACCGGCGCAACGCACGGGCCCGAACTCGCGCCGCTGGTCGGCCTGATGGGCACGGCGCGTGTCCTGGGCCGGCTCGAACGCGCGCAGGCACTCGCAGGAAAATAGGGGACGCTCACCTATTTCCCATTTCTGAAATAGGTGAGCGTCCCCAATTACGAGGGATACATGCTGCAGATCCAGAATTCGCTGACCGGACGCAAGGAAGTATTCAAGCCGCTCGAGCCGGGCAAGGTCCGCATGTACGTCTGCGGCATCACGGTCTATGACTACTGCCACCTCGGCCACGCGCGGATGCTGATCGTGTTCGACGTCGTGCGCCGTCACCTCGAGGCATCGGGCTACGACGTCACGTTTATCCGCAACATCACCGACATCGACGACAAGATCATCCGGCGCGCGCTGGCCAATGGCGAGCCGATGCAGGCGCTCACCGAGCGTTTCATCAAGGCTTACCAGGAAGACTGTGCGGCGCTCGGCGTGCGCCTGGGCGACCGCGAGCCGCGCGCAACCGAGTTCGTGGCGCAGATCGTCGCGATGGTGCAGACCCTCGTGGACAAGGGGTATGCCTACGCCGCGAGCAATGGCGACGTGTACTACGCCGTCGCGAAGTTCGAACCCTACGGCCGGCTCTCTGGCAAGCGCCTCGCGGACCTGCGCGCCGGCGCGCGCATCGAAGTGGACGAGGCCAAGCGCGATCCGCTCGATTTCGTGCTGTGGAAGGCGGCGAAGCCCGGCGAGCCCGCCTGGGAATCGCCGTGGGGCCCGGGGCGACCGGGCTGGCACATCGAGTGCTCGGCGATGTCGGTCGACCTCCTCGGCCCGCATTTCGACATCCACGGCGGCGGCATGGACCTCAAGTTCCCGCACCACGAGAACGAGATCGCGCAGACCTGCGCGGCGTGCGACTCGCCGTTCGTGAACGTGTGGATGCACAACGGCTTCGTGCGCGTCGACGACGAGAAGATGTCGAAGTCGCTGGGAAATTTCTTCACGGTGCGCGAAGTGCTGGAGTGGGTGCGCGATCCGGAGGTCGTGCGCTATTTCATGGTGAACAGCCAGTACCGCGGGCCGATCAATTACACGCCGGACAGCCTGACGCAGGCGGATGCCGCGCTGGAGCGCTTGTACACCTCGTTGCGAGGCGTGCCGGTGACTGCATTGCAGGCGCCGACGAAGGCCACCGAGCGGTTCGTGGCCGCGATGGACGATGATTTCAATACGCCGATCGCCGTGTCCGAGCTGCAGTCGCTCGCGCGCGAGGTCAACACGGCGAAGGCGGCCGGGGATCTCGACAGAGCGGCGGGACTGGCGGCAGAGATGCGCGTGCTGGGTGCGAGGATCGGGTTGCTCGGACTTGAGCCGGAAGTGTTCCTGCGCAAGCAGGCGGCAAAGCAGGCGAGCGACGCGGGTACGGCTGGATCGGCCGAGACTGCGTCGGCACCGTTGTCCCTGACCGACGCCGACATCGAGCGCCTGATCGACGAGCGCGCGGCGGCCCGCAAAGCGAAGGATTTCAAGGAGTCGGACCGGATCCGGGACCTGCTGGCGTCGAA
Source organism: Pseudomonadota bacterium (assembly GCA_016705325.1). GTDB lineage: Bacteria > Pseudomonadota > Gammaproteobacteria > Steroidobacterales > Steroidobacteraceae > RPQJ01. Next base: position 177,912 of record JADIYJ010000003.1, read on the forward strand.
TGGGGTGCAGCTCGAAGACCAGCCCGGTGGCCGGACGCTCTGGCGGCGCGGGTGAGGGATCGGGCGTTCAATCCGGCATGTCCTGGCGCGCGCGTGTCTGCCTTTCCAAGCGCGACAGGACATGCCGAATTGAACGCCTGACGAGCAACTCTCCCGCTTTGGCGGGGGAAGTTCCGTCAGTGCTTGATGCGCTGGAGCGCCGATTCAAGTGTGTTCTTCATCAGCATGGCGACGGTCATCGGGCCGACGCCGCCCGGCACGGGCGTGATGAACGCGGCATTGCGTCGCGCCGACTCGAATTCCACGTCCCCCACGAGCTTGCCATTCGGCAGGCGATTGATGCCGACGTCGATCACGACGGCACCGGGCTTGACCCATTCGCCGCGCACGATGCCGGGCTTGCCGACTGCGACCACGAGGATGTCGGCCATGCCGACAAAGCTCTCGAGGTTCTGCGTGAAACGGTGACACACGGTGACGGTCGCGCCCGACAGCAGCAGTTCGAGCGCCATCGGACGCCCGACGAGATTGGACGCACCCACGACGACGCAGTGCTTGCCCTTCGCCGGGATACCCGTCTTCTCGAGCAGGCGGGTCACTCCATAGGGGGTGCACGGGCGCATCAACGGGTGACGTAAAGCGAGCCGTCCGACGTTGAACGGATGGAAGCCGTCGACGTCCTTCGCCGGATCGATGGCTTCGATGATCTGGCGTTCGTCGATGTGATCCGGGAGCGGCACCTGCACCAGGATGCCGTCGATCGAGTCGTCGGCGTTCATCTGCTCGATGAACGTCATCAGCTCGGTCTGCGTGGTGGAGTGGGGCAGGTCGTGACTCATCGAGACGATGCCGCATTCGTCGCACGCCAGACGCTTGTTGCGCACGTAGACCTGCGAGGCCGGATCGTCGCCGACGAGGATGACCGCGAGCCCCGGTCGGCGCAGTCCGCGGGCCGCCAGGCGGTCACTGGCCGCTCGCACGTCGCGGCGGAATTCCTGCGCGATGGCCTTGCCATCGATGATCCTGGCGCCGGATTCGTTGCTGGACACGCTGAAAACCTCCCGGAGCGGGCCGGGCAAACCGGCCAAGCGAGTCATTTTCGCAGAGCCGCCTTGTTCGTGTCGCCAGCTGGATACAATCCTAAATTGACGCTATGGGGGTCGATCCGTATGATTCGCGCTCCCGTGCGGGTCCGCGGTCGACGGCAACGTCAAAAGCGGCCTGGCGACGATCAGTCGAGCATGGCGGGGCATGGCGCAGTCTGGTAGCGCATCTGCTTTGGGAGCAGAGGGTCGGGGGTTCGAATCCCTCTGCCCCGACCACTCGGATGATGCGATCTGCTGCTTGCATGCGCCCGTAGCTCAGCTGGATAGAGCATCGGCCTTCTAAGCCGAGGGTCGCAGGTTCGAGTCCTGCCGGGCGCGCCATCACCAGGGATGGCGCAGTTTGTCGGACAAGTGTTTTCAGTGTTGGTCGACGATGGTGGACGTAGCTCAGCTGGTAGAGCTCCGGGTTGTGGTCCCGGCGGTCGTGGGTTCGAGCCCCATCGTCCACCCCACTCACCATCCCCGGATGGGCCGTTAGCTCAGTTGGTAGAGCTGCTGACTCTTAATCAGTAGGTCGTAGGTTCGAATCCTACACGGCCCACCACTTTCCAAAGGGCGACGAGCGATGAACAAGGCATCAGCGCCTTGGGCTATTCGCTTTGACGCTTTTCTTTGCGCTGGTGATGTTGCCGCGGAGTCTGGTCTTGTCGCCCACGTAGCCACCGATCGCCTCCGTCGCGCGCGATTCGAGACTCGTCGCGTCGATGAGGCCTCGACGCGCCAGCGCAGCGATGTCCGCCTGGTCCTGATCCGAAAAGCGGCCCAGCTTGCTGACGGCAAGATCAAGCGGTGTGAGGATCCGCACGTCGAGCACCTGGGGATCGATGCCAGTGAGCGTGAGCGGCAGCGAGTCGGCGTACGCGTCTTCGTGCATCAGTCCAAGCGTATCGTTGTATTGGCGATCGAAGTACAGAAGCCTTGCCGCGCCATCCTCGTCCCGATATGCGACCTCGAGCCGATCTGGCAAGGCGATCCGGCGCGAAAACGTCGCATCGATATCGACGGATACGCGCGCTCCCGTGTGGAAATGCAGTGCCGAGCCGCCAGCGACATACATCTGGATGGGCAGAGCACTTGGGGCGACGTCTTTCAGTGAAGCTGCGATTCGCGCCGCGAGCTCACGGAATGCGGAGACGTATTCACGTCGCGTATAGGGCTCAGGCAGCATGGTCCATTTGCGCTTGCAGCATCGGCAGGAAGCGGGTGGGCGGCAGCGGAGTCTCTGCAAGCCACCTTGCGAATACGCGCGGTTCCGATGCTCCAGGGTGCAGGGCTTCGGCGAGATCGAGATAGCTGCGCCGGTCGAACCCAGGGACGCTCGCCACAGTTACCGCGAGTCCGGCTAGAAAGAAAGACGGGCCAGGTTCGCGCCAATTCTCCACGCAAGTCGAGCGGGAGCGGAGCAGGTCCACGAGCTTGGCCTCGAGCCGACGGTCTACGACGGCCGGCCAGAGCTCGCTCGCGCTGTTTCGGGTCATTGGTAGGACAGTGAGTTGCTTGCCGAGAGCGTGGCTGAGTGCAGCGAGCGTTGCGAGGTCGCAGTTTGACCGCGAACGCAGCCGGCAAAGGGTTTCTTTCGGCACGCCCGAGCGCCGCGCCCATTCGGCGTCCGACCAGCCCGCATCGCGTGCCATCCTGGACAAGGGACCCAGCAGATTACCCATGGGATTCATTGACTTTGACATCAATCGGATCTTTGCATATTGTTGACGTCAGCGTCAACGCGCACAACCCGAACCAGGGTCAGTCAACGAGTCGGCGGCCTGAACCGAACACCAGGTAAAACGCCGCGCCGAACAGCGACACTGCCGCGGTGAGCACGAACGGCGCGCCGAACGTGCCCGTGCGATCGACGAGCCAGCCTGTGACGTAGATACCGACGATGCCCGGCAGCGTGGCAAACGTGTTGCTGATGCCCCAGATGACGTCGGCGTACTTCGGGGCGATGTCGAAGCAGTTCGGGGCGAAGCCGGACATCGCGCACGCCGAGGTGCCCGTCGCGCAACACACGATCAGGACGGCGGCCACGCGAGCAGGACGTACAGGCCCCAGTTGCTGGCGAAGTGGCTCACGATGATGGCCCACACGGCCGGCAGTCGCAGCCGTTGCCCCCAGGGTATGGCGCGGTGCGCGGTCGGCGACGACGCCACTGACGAATCCGCAGCAGCTTCACCGATCCCGAGCACGACGCCTTTCTGCGTCTCGATCCAGCCGAGCTCGTCCTTCATTCATCGCGATGGCGGCCACCGAAATGTTGGTGCGGGCGATGTAGGAGATGAAGACCGCTGCGAACAGCAGCAGCACGACGGTGTAATAGCGCGGCCACAGCAGGCCGCTCGCCTCGCCTCGCCCCGTGCACTGGACATGAACGCCTCCCCCGATGCGATGGCGCCGATGCTACGCTCCGGCGCCCCCGACATTGAAGATTCGGCATGAACCAGAAGTTGCAGATCGGCCGTTGTCGCTGCGGTATTCGGTGCTGCTGGCTCTGGTTGCTATCGCTCTTGGCGGATTCGTTGCCCACCGGCGGGCGCAGGCCGCCAACCCGGACGTGAACATCGTCTTCGTCAACCAGGGCGACGACGCGGCCACCATTGCGGCCTTCCTCGACCGGCACGGACTGGCGCTGCGCAATGTGCTGGTCGATCCGCAGAATAGTGTCGGCGCGGCGCTGGGCCACGGCGGGTTGCCGACCACGCTGTTCTTCGATGCGCATGGGCGGCTTGCGGGTACTCGCATCGGCGAGCTGTCGCAAGCCACGCTCACTCAGCGGCTGGCACGCATTCGCGCCACGTCACCCAGGGCACAGTGACGCACCCACCTGTGCTGCAGCATCAACGGGTCGTTTTCGCCGCCTTGCGTTTGGCGCGACGTCGTCCGGGCAGCAACGCCATGGCAAGACCTTCCGCTTTCTCAAGGTCAGGATGGGCCTTCAGCAATGCAAGAGATCCGACGGCGAAGCGCGACGTCCAGCCCTTGCCGCGTCCGTGCAGATCCTCGAGTGCCGTTGTGACAGTGCGCCGCTGATGCGCCCACAGGTAGGACAGCAGACTGGCGGACTGCAACAGGTCCTTATTGGCCTTGGCGCGGTACGATCCCGTGCGCTCGCCGTAGACGATCAGCTTGTGCAGGGCGAACCGCGCAGGGTCGGGCACGTTTACCAGCACAGCTTTCTCGCGCGAGAACACTACCGCTTGTTCGACGTGCTGGAGCAGGAACTCCATGAACGGAAGTGGTTGCAGCACGACGTTCAGTTGCGGATGGAAGGAGGGTTCCTCGCCTCCCCGGTGACGGGTGGTCAGGAAGTCGAGTCGAAACTCGGGCTCCTTCGGGTTCAGGAAGCTTGCACCGGACTTTCCTGCCAACTGCGTGATCGGCAGGAACCCCATCGTGAGGGAGTCGATTGCGGCAGCGGTCTTGACCTCGAGCGTACTCGGCAGGACAAGCGACACCGCCCGGCCCGCATGCGCGAAGTCGATGTCATGGGTGAGACCCGGGCGAGTCCACGCCACGCCCAGCATGTTGCCGCAGGCGAGGAAGGCGTGCGTACCCACCAGGATTCCGCCCGCCCGAAAGAAGCCGTACTCCGCAAGGCGCCGCAGCACCCGCTCGTGCTTCGGAATCAGGGTGGCACAGCCCAGGGCATGCGCGACGTGGATCAGCGGCTCAAGCGCCGCCAGCGCCCCAGGCTGCTTGGAGCCTTTGATCAGCCGGCGAACGGCGGGGTTGTCCGGACCCACGTAGTGCTGGGTCAGTGCCCCGGAAGGCTGGGTGCACTGGTAGTACCAGTAGGTTCGACCCTTGACCGTCTTCGAGGCGAAGGAGCCGCTGAGGTCTGCAACGGACCGGACGTGGTCCGCGGCGAGCGCGGCGTCAAACAGCTGTGCATAGGCCGTCTGGGCCGACGCGGGAAGGTCGGTGTGGCTCGGCATGACCGTTATACTAGGAAAAGACAGGTCTTAGTACAACCTGGCTGCTTATACCAGGAAAAGAAAAAACTTAGTATAACCAGCCGGGCCGACGATCCGCCGTTGCCTCGTCGTTCGGTCCGATCCATTCGGTGCCGCAACCGATCAACCGGTCACCCCAGCTGCTGAGTCGGGACGAATCACCAGCGCAGCAGCATGGCTCCCCACGTCATGCCGGCGCCAACTGCTTCCAATAACACGAGATGACCGGACCGGATGCGGCCGTCACGGACGGCGGCGTCGAGCGCCAGCGGTACGGATGCGGCAGAGGTGTTGCCCTGGGTCTCCAGCGTCGTGACGATCTTGTCCGTGGGCAGGCCGAGCTTGTTCGCGGTCGCCTGGATGATCCGGATATTGGCCTGATGTGGCACCAGCCAGTCAAGGTCGGCGCCAACCAGTCCATTGGCAGCCAGTGCTTCGTTGCAGACATCTTCCAGGGCCCGCACCGCGAACTTGAACACGGCCTGGCCGTCCATGTGCAGGAAGGCATGGTCATGCAGGACGCCGTCCTGCACGTAGCCGCTGGCCTCGAGGATATGGCTCTGCCGACCGTCCGCGTGCAGATGGCTGGACAGGATGCCGGGTTGTTCTGAGGGCTGCAGGATCACCGCGCCCGCACCGTCGCCAAACAGCACGCAGGTGCGGCGGTCGCTCCAGTCGAGCAGGCGCGAGAAGACCTCGGTGCCGACGACCAGGGCGCACTTGCACTGACCGCTGGCCACGAACTTGTCGGCGATCGAAACGGCGTAGAGGAAACCGGTGCACGCAGCCTGCACGTCGAAGGCGGCCCCATGGGTCACGCCGAGCTTCCGTTGCAGCAGGCAGGCCGTCGAGGGGAAAATCATGTCGGGCGTGCTGGTGGCCAGAATGATCAGGTCGACCTCGTCGGCACTGACGCCCGCGGCCTCCATGGCACGACGCGAGGCGTGCAGAGCAAGGTCCGATGCCTGCTCGTTCTCATCCGCGACAAAGCGGCTGCGAATGCCCGTGCGCGAGAAAATCCACTCGTCGCTGGTCTCGATGCGCTGCTCGATTTCCTGGTTGGTCAGCGTCTTCGCTGGCAGGCAGGCGCCGGTGCCGGCGATTCTTGAATAGCCCATTGCCGCAGTCTAACAAGCGCATGCGTCACGCAGTTCAAATCGTCGGATAGATAGAAGGGGAGCCGGACTGCAACCAGGCACGTTCAGTGCAACCGCGGGGCACGGTCGGCGCCAGCAGGTTCGAGCTGTACCATAGCGCTGGCGGAAAAGGAGTGAGTCATGGTTGCAATCGGCGTACAGCGCGTACACGCGGAAAAGGCGCTGGCCGGCAAGCGCGAGTCGTGCGACGACGTGGTCGCTGTCGAGGAGCCGCTCGAGATCCGCGTGCTCTGCGATGGCGAAGAAGGGCTCGGCCGCGTGATCGCAGTCACCATGCGCACGCCCGGGCACGACACCGAACTCGCGCTCGGCTTCCTCCACGGCGAAGGACTCCTCCGCGACTGGCGGTCCGTGTGCCGCGTGCGGCCCGCGGGGCCGACCGGCAACGTGCTCCGAGTCGAGTTGCAGCGGGGCGTCGATCTCGACCTCGCGCGTTTGCAACGCAATTTCTACACGACCTCGAGTTGCGGCGTGTGCGGCAAAGCGTCGATCGAGGCCGTCACCAGCAGCGTCCTGGTTCGCCGGATGGAACCGGACTGGACGATCGAAGGTCGTCTGCTGCTCGGCTTGCCGGCCAGGCTGCGAGAGGCGCAGGCGGCATTTTCCGCCACCGGCGGACTGCACGCGGTCGGCCTGTTCACGCGCGAGGGTGACCTTGTCGCGGCGTTCGAGGACGTGGGCCGTCACAACGCCATGGACAAGCTCGTCGGTGCCCGGCTGGTGGCCGATGCGCTGCCGATGGCGAATTCAATCGTGCTGCTTTCGGGTCGCGCGAGTTTCGAGCTCGTGCAGAAAGCGGGCGCGGCCGGCGTACCGCTGCTCGCGGCGATCGGCGCGCCATCGAGCCTCGCGATCGAGCTGGCAGAGCAGGCCGGAATTACGCTGGTCGCGTTCCTGCGGGACGGCGCGTTCAACATCTATGCTCACGGCGCCCGGTTGCGTTGACCGCGATAGGTGTAATCCACGGCACGGCCGAAATATCACGGCGTGATATAAAACGGCTGTCGTTCACAGCCCCGTCTGCGTCACGTGCGTGTCACGAAACAGTCTGTCGTCCTGTCAGGTCTGTGCTGCCAGATCGCGCCATTGCAGCGCTTCGGCGCGGCGGGTACACGAGGGTGAATTATCTCGGCCGCAATCGCGTCTCCTGCGCAGTCGGGCTGCGTGACTATCACCGGGCCGTGCGGCGCCTGCGCACGTGCGCAACTGGTAGCAGCGAGACGTGGGTCGCCCAGGTGCAGCTGGAACGGCTGCAGTTTGACGTCCAGGTCGACGTTCTGGCGCGTAGCGGGCCACGCTCGATGGAACGCATGACGGAGGTCGAGGCCGTCGTCTTCTATCCGACGCTCGTGCGTCTGAATGAGACGCTCACCGGACTGGTGGACGGCGCGGATCCTGTCGCGTGGCGACAATCGCTGGCCACGGCCCTTGGGGGTCTGCGGCAGGCCGTGCGTGGCCTGCAGCGTCAGCCACTGCACCAGTGGATCGCCACGCGGCGACCGCCAGTCGTGATACCCCGCAAGGTCGCGCTGAGCCCGGGGCATCCGGAGCGGATCTGCTGGGGGTGCGAACGCTACTGCCCGGCGAACGATTTGCGCTGCGGCAACGGCACGATCCGCACGCCGCACCCGGTGGAACTCTTCGGCCCTGACTGGCTCGAGCAGGGTCTCGATGCCGACGCGCAGCATAAGCGCGGGTGTGATTCAACCACGCAAGTCCCGTGCAAGGGTGGCAGTTGATGGATCACGCGATCGTCGCCCGGGCACTGCATATCCTCGGCGTCGTGCTCTGGATCGGCGGTGTCGGCTTCGTAACCACGGTGCTGCTGCCAGCCGTACGACGGATGAGGTCCGCTGAAGAACGCGTGGCCTTCTTCGAGGCGGTTGAAAGCCGGTTCGCCTGGCAGGCCCGGGTGACCACCTTGCTGGTCGGTGGCTCGGGTCTGTATCTCGTTGAACGGTGGAACCTGTGGGACCGGTTCCAGAGCCCCGCCTACTGGTGGATGCACGCGATGCTGCTGGTATGGCTGCTGTTCACCGTCATGCTGTTCATCGCGGAGCCCCTGTTTCTCCATCGCCGCTTCCTCGAGGCCGCCAGGCGCCGACCCGACGCGACCTTTCGACTGATCGAACGCATGCACTGGGTGTTGCTGGCGATCAGCCTGGCAACGGTGCTGGGCGCCGTGGCTGGGAGTCACGGTTGGGTTTTCTGACGCGGCTGAGCCTCTTCGGCTACGGTTTTCGGCCTTTCTTTCTCGGCGCGGCCTGCAGTGGGCTGGTGCTCGTCCCGTGGTGGGCTGCAGACTTTTCGTTCGGCGTGTCCCTGGCGACGGACTGGCCACCAACGTTGTGGCACGCGCATGAAATGCTGTTCGGATTCACCTGCGCCGCGATTGCAGGGTTCCTGCTGACGGCGGTGCCGAGTTGGACAGGCCGGCGGGGATTTGCCGGCGGCCCGCTGGTCCTGATGACGGCACTGTGGCTGCTCGGGCGAGTGCTGGTCGCCAGCTCCGCCTCGTGGCCGTTCGCTGCCGTGGTCGCGGCAGACCTGGCCTTTCTACCCGCCCTGGCGGCGTTCCTCGCCTGGCCCCTGCTGCGTGAACGAAACCGTAATACGCCGCTGCTGCTGGTGCTGCTGGTGCTGTGGCTGTGCAACGCGACCTTCCACCTGGGCCTGTTCCGCGGTGACGTGTCGCTGTCGCGACAGGCGCTGCTGGCGGCAGTCAATTTCGCGCTGATCCTCGTCACGGTGATTGGCGGGCGCATCACGCCGTCCGTTACCGCCACGGCGTTGCGGCAACGCGGAGTCGAGAGTGCAGTGCGTGCGCCAGGGGGTATGACCGCCGTGACCGTCGCGCTGATGATCGCAGTCGCGGCCGTCGACCTCGTGCAACCGGGCGGAGCCAGTGCCGGATGGCTGGCCCTCGCGGCTGCCATTGCCCAGGCTGCGCGGCTCGTGCAGTGGCAGGGATGGCGTGCGCTGCATGAGCCGATCGTCTGGATCCTGCATCTGGCGTATGCCTGGTTGCCGGTCGGGCTCGCATTGAAAGCGCTGGCGATCCTGACGGGCGTTGCAGCCGCTGCCTTCTGGCTGCATGCGCTCACGATCGGCGTCCTGGCGACGATGATCCTCGGAGTGATGGCACGCGTCTCGCTCGGGCACACCGGGCGTCCGCTGCGGGCGCGGCCGCTGGTGACTCAGGCTTACCTGCTGGTCTCGGCTGCCGCGCTCGTGCGCGTCCTCGGCGCCTGGCTGCCCGGGCTCGACTATCCCGCGGTCATCGTGCTGAGCGCGGCGCTGTGGACCGCGGCGTTCGCGTTTTTCCTCTGGGTCTACGGGCCGATCCTGCTCATGCCGCGCATTGATGCACGAACCCGGCCTTGATCTGCCGCGATGACCACTTTTCGGTTACAAGCGCCCGTTCACTTGGTTAGACTGAGACGGTGAACAGGTCTCTCCAGGCACTGCGCTCGCACCGGATGCTCCTGGCGCTGTTGTTGCTGCCAGGGCTCCTGATCCGTGCGGCAGTGCCGGCCGGATTCATGCCGGCCATCGGGCAGGGCACCGCCCTGACCATGGCGATGTGCTCCGGGCAGGCGACCCAATCGGTCGTCGTGCATCCCGGCAGCGACCCGAGACCGGCCCACCCGGATCAGCGTTCGCCACAGCATCACGAGGCGCCGTGCGTTTTTGCGGCGACCGCGGGCGGCGCACCGCCACCGTTGGCCGCGGTGCTCGTCGCGGCACCGACGTTGCCCGTCGATGATGCTCATCCTGTACTCGCTGCGCCCATCGTCAGGCCAGCAATTCGAGCGCACGCTCCGCGCGCACCTCCCGCGCTCGTCTGATCGTCCCCGACTGCGGATCGCTCCTGCCCGTGACTGGTCACGGCTGCAGTCGTGACTGCGTCGGCCCGTCCGGATATCAGTCGAGAAATACCTGTCCCTGGGAGGACGCGAGATGAGCGCTGTTGCAACAGGAGTGCGCCTGGCACTCCGTTCGATCATGCCTGTGGGGGCTGCGACGCTGGCCCAATGCCTTGTATCTGCCACGGTCCTGGCCGCGTCGGCCGGCGACGGATCGTCTACTCAAGAACTGGAGCAGGTCGTCGTCACGGCGCCCCGCATGACCGCACCTTTGCTGGTGGTCACGGACCCGCAGCAACCGCGCCAGCCGTTGCCAGCCCACGATGGGGCCGATTATCTCAAGGCGATCCCCGGCTTCTCCGTCATCCGCAAGGGCGGCACCGACGGCGATCCGGTGTTCCGCGGCATGGCGGCTTCGCGCGTCAATCTGCTCATCGACGGGCAACAGGTGCTCGGTGGCTGCGGCATGCGCATGGATCCACCGACAGCGTATGTTTTCCCGGAAGCCTACGACCGCGTCGTCGTCATCAAGGGGCCGCAGACTGTGCTGCAGGGTCCGGGCAATTCTGCCGCGAGCGTGTCGTTCGAGCGCAGCATCAAGCGCTTCAGCGAGCCCGGCGCCGTCGGCTCGGGCAGTGTGCTGGGCGGCAGCTTCGGACGCACCGACCTGGTCGGCGACCTGAGACTCGGCACGCCCGACGTGTATGGCCAGTTGACCGGCACGCGTGCCGAGTCCGATGACTACACGGACGGTAACGGCAACGAGGTGCATTCGCGCTATCTGCGGTGGAGCGGCAACGCGGCGCTTGGCTGGACTCCTGACGACAGAACGCGACTGGAATTGAGCGGTGCGTTGAGCGATGGCGAGGCCGCCTACGCCGATCGCGCGATGGACGGCGTAAAGTTCGCGCGCGACAACCTGGGCCTGCGGTTTGAGCGGCAGCTGGCAGGCCCTCACGTGCAGGCGATCGAGGCCCAGGCGTACTACAACTACGTCGATCACGTCATGGACAACTACAGCCTGCGCGCATTCGCGCCGTCCATGACCATGCCGTTCCGGTCCGTCTCGAATCCGGATCGAGAGACGACCGGCGGCAGGTTCACGGCGGACCTGGCGTTCGGCGAGCGCATCACGGCCACGGTCGGCGTCGACCTGCAGGAAAACCGCCACTCGCTGCGTTCGACCATGAACGAATCGATGATGCCGTACGAGAAGATGAAGCGGGCGGAGGACGGGCGTTTCCGCAACGCCGGAGTGTTCGGCGAGCTGACCCTGGCGGCAGGCCCGTCCGGACGCGTCATCACCGGACTGCGGATCGATGACTGGTACGCGCAGGACTCGCGCGAGATGCTGCGCGTCGGCATGACGGCAGTGCCAAATCCCACGGCGGATGAGGAGCGCAACGCAACGCTGTTTGGCGGATTCGGCCGCTATGAGCACGACCTTGCAGACGGGCCATTCACGGTCTTTGCCGGTCTCGGGCACGTGGAGCGTTTTCCGGACTACTGGGAACTTCTCGCGGCAGGCAAGGAGACCGCGTCCGGCCTCAGCGCATTTCATGCGCGTCCGGAGAAGACGACCCAGCTGGATACGGGCCTGCTGTATGAAACGTCGCGAGCGGCGTTCTCGGTGTCGGCGTTCTACAGCGAGGTCCAGGACTACCTCCTGATCCAGTCGAACTACCCGAAGGGCATGCGGCGCACGACCATTACGCGCAATGTCGAGGTCAGCACCTGGGGAGGCGAGGCAGACGCTGTATATGCGCTGCTGCCGTCGCTCAAGCTCACCGGCACGCTCGCCTACACCAGAGGCCGCAATGAGACTGATGCGGCGCCTCTCGCACAGATGCCGCCCCTCGAAGCGCGGCTGGGTCTCGAGTTTTCGCGTGCCGAGTGGTCTGCGGGTGCGCTGCTGCGTGCAGTCGCGGAGCAGGACCGCTACGTCGTCAACCAGGGCAACATCGTCGGCCAGGACCTCGGTCCAACGGCCGGTTTCACGGTGCTGTCGCTGAACGGCGGCTGGCGTCCACGCGCGGGTGTCCTGCTCACAGCCGGCGTCGACAACCTGTTCGACCGGGCCTACGCCGAGCACCTGAGCAGGGGCGGTGCGATGGTGTCCGGCTACGTGCAGACGACCCAGGTCAACGAACCCGGGCGAACACTCTGGTTCAAACTCAACGTCGCGTACTGACGCGCCTTCAGAACGCCAGCCACGCTGACGCGATGACCAGGCCCCAGAAAGGCGCGACGCACGCGAGGCCGTAGGCCAGGCCGCGTACGAATCCCAGCGAGTCGTCGGCGTCAGCCGGCGCCGACGATTCGACTGGTGCGATGGGGGCAAGCATATCGCCGTCGGTATCCATGGCCGCAGCTTGCTGCGTGCCGAGCTGTCGGTCGAGACGAATATCGAGCCACTTTGCGCAGATCAGGGCGCGTCCGGAGGACCGGTTCTGAATCTGGCGAAACGTTTCAGTTCAGCGCGCCGCCGGCCAGTCGAGCAGCCGGTCGATGACGTCGTCCGCGGAATAGCTGGTGCGACCCGCAGGCACGAACTTGAACACCTGCGACGCGTCGTCACCGGCCGTCACGATGGCAGGTTCGAGTTCGCCGTCGTGACGCACCTGGCCGAAGTCGACGGCCGCTACCAACCCGTTGCAGAGGCACTTGCGACCCAGCGTTTCGGCTTCGGTGCCGCCTTTGCGCAGGAAGTCCTCGAGGGGCTCGCCCGCGCAGCGGTAGCCCAGGCTGCCGTCCGACTCCCGATAGGTCTGCCGCAGGTAGCCGAGGTCGCAGATACGCTCGCGGGCTTCGAAGACGTTGGCGTCGGACACGGTGCCCGGCACGCTCAACACCTTGAATGGAAATCCGGTCGGCGAGGCATGCGGATCCGTGAAGATCGCGAGCCGGCCCGCGCGGCTGGCCGCGATCACCGACTCTTTCAGTTCCGTGGCCAGACCGGATTCGTCGCAGAATGCGAATGCAGTGCCGACTTGGATGCCGCTCGCACCCAGCTCCAGAGCCTGCTGCAGTCGGGCCGCGTCGCCGTACGATCCGGCCAGCCAGAACGGCAGTCCCAGTGCCCGGATCTGCTCCAGGTCCGGTGCATCGCGCGGTCCGTAGACCGGCTCGCCTTTCTCGTCGAGGACTTTTGCGCCGCGGGGCGGAGCGTTGTGACCGCCCGCGCTCGGGCCTTCAACCACGAAGCCGTCGACCCGTCCATTGCTCTTGCGCACGAGGGTGAGCGCCAGCGTCGAAGACGAGATGACGGCGAGGAATTGCGGCCGCTGCAGTGGACGGACGGCGTCGCCGAGAAAGCTCCGTGGGTCAAAGCGGCTGACGAACTTCTCGCCAGGCAAGGCACCCGCCACATCCAGCGGCAATTCGGCAGGCTCACCCGCCGCGAAGTGATCGAGCACGGCCGGTATCGACCGGGGAATGCCGGCGCCCATCAGCACGTAGTCGACGCCCGCCAGCATTGCACCGTACAGCGTCGCGAGGTTCGGCAGCTGCACCTTCTCGAGCAGGTTGATGCCCACCTTGCCGGTGTGCCCGGTCTTCGCGAGATGCACCTCGGCGAAGTTGCTCAACACGATCAGGTCGAGCAGTGCCCTCGGCATCTTGAGGGTCGGCACCGCCTTCGACTTGTAGGCCGCACCCCGGGCCTTGCCGCCCTCGATGTAATGCCGCTCCCAGACGCGTCGAGCGATCGCCGGCACCGGGAACGCGTCGAAGGCGGCGCGCAGGTGGCCACCGGGATCGCCCAGTTGCAGGCGCCGCGCTACGATGGTGTCGATGCCCGTGCCGGAGACGACGCCGAGTTGACCACGCAGGGAGACGGCTCGTGCGAGTCGCCACGACGAGACGGCGACTCCCATGCCGCCCTGGATGATCCGGGGTAAGGGTGCATTCATCGGCGCACCCTAACAGCTGGCGTGCCGGCAGGGGAGGGGCCGGTACAAATACTGATACTAAACTTGCAGAACTGCGGTGGGGCGACAGTCCGCACCGGTTGGCAGCTGGCCGGGCGGTCGCCAGGCCGGGCAATGCTCCTAGAACGCGCGCCGCACGCCAAACACGAACACGATGTCCGGTGACGCATCGATCTGCAGGTCCTCGCTGAAGCCGAAATCACACGCCCAACCGGAGTCCGTTCGATAGCGCCCGCCAAGCGACAGCACGACAGCGTCGCCATCGAGATCCGTGCCGGTATCCAGCACCGCCGTATTCGCTTCCAGTTGTGCGGTCAACTCCAGGCGCTGCCAGGCATTCCAGGTGGCGCCCGCGAGCAGTGAACCCGCGAAGTCCTGCTGCTGGTCCGCCAGCACGTCGCCAGCGCCGAGCCATGCCACGTTGGCCTGCCCGAACACTTGCCAGCGCTCCGACAACTGGCGCTCACCAGCCAGCGAGAGGGCAACGTCGACCGCACCGCTGCCCGTCAAGTCCGCAGCCTTGCCCGCGGGCACCTTGATCGTAAGCCATGTGGCGACTGCGCCCTGCTCGGACACGGTCAACTGATAGCCGAACGCCAGCGGCAGGTCGGCCAGTCCTGACGATTCGTCGTCGACCCGCAGCAGAGTCGACGCGCCAGTACGGTACTCGATCAGCAATGCGTCCCTGGGCAGGCGGTCGCGAGAACCGTTCGGCAGGCTGAACAGGTCATGCCAGCCTTCCACCAGCGAATCGAGCGAGCCACCGCTCAGTTGCCGCCATGCCAGTTGACCCTGCACGGCGAAGTGCTCGCCCACGGCGTGTTCTGCCTGCACGCGCACTTCGAACACTTCGCCATCGAGCGTGTAACTGCGCTGGTCCGTCGTGTCCGTCGTGGCGATATTGCTCCAGTTGACGGTGGCGCCGACGCTGCCGGCTCCCGGCAAACGCGCAGCGAGTGGCAGCGGCAGGCCGTACAACGCCACGAGGGGATGCTGATTGCGGGTCAAGATGGGATCGGCATGCGCCGGGGAAGCCTGCGCAAGGCAGGTCAGTGCACTCGCGCCAACGGCAAGGCGGCCAACTCGTCGCATGACGACACCTCGTGCGCGCGACAGCAGTTGCGCGGCCTTGTCATCCTACGTGGTATTCATTCCGAATTCGGAGCACAATCCAGAGGACGATGGCGCTCAGGAGATGAAGCCATGCGAACGGAAGTCAGGGTCCATGGCAGCGGCCTTTCCGACGAGCTGCGCACGATCGTGCATCACGAGACCGCGCGGCTGGCCCAGGCGCTGCGGCGTCGCATCAACACCGTCAAGGTCGAACTGTACGAGGTGCCGGGCGCAAACCCGAGTGGGCACCTCGCGCGTTGCCAGGTCGACGTGCTTTTCGATGACGGTTCGAGCCTGATGCAGGTCGACGAGGAAGACGATTTCCAGCACAGCGTGACGGAAGCGTTCGTCAAGATCCTGTGCAAGCGTCGTCAGGCCTGTTCGCCGCGGCACAACTAGCGGTTTGCCACGGCGGAACCGCAAGGTCGAGGGGCGCACTGCGCCCGCAGGCGGACGTCACGGCCGGTACGCAAACTGCAGCGGCTGCGTTGCGCGCAGCGGTGCGGCGATGTCGGCGAATTCACAGAGTAGCCGGCGCGTGTCGCGCGGGTCGATGATTTCCTCGATCTGGAATTTCTCCGTCGAGCACGAACGGATCGCTTGCGATTGCGGCCACGGGCCAGCGGTCGAGCCGGGCCAGCCCAGTGATCACGGAGCGTCCATGCAGACGGTCGATCTCGAGGAACGAGCCCATGTCGACGACGGCCTCGATGATCGGACGCATGCGATAGACCTCGCGTCGGTTGCGCGGGACGGCGGACACGAGAAATTCGGCGCGCCGTTCGACGCATGAATCCGGCTGGTGCCGAGTTCCGCCTTGGTCAGCTTCTGACCCGCAGCTGCGATGACGGGCGGCCCGGCGACGAACACCTGCGACTGGCCGCGCACCAGCAGCGGGTAGTGGCTCGACACGACCTTGGCGGCGCCGAAGCCCGCGATGGAGCCCAGGCCGAGGCTCACCACCGGCACGGTCGCGAGGTTGCGGACCATGTGCTCGAAGCCCGGCAGGAACGGCACGTAGGTGTACCCCATCGCCTCGAGCGACTTCACGGAGCCGCCGCCGCGGCCTACGGCGATTACCACGTCACCGGACTCAACCCGGCGGGCAACGCCACGCTGACCGACCTTGCGTTCGTCGCCTCGCGGTTCCGCATCACGCAATCGCGGGCGCTGGCGGCCTGAGGCGGCTGGAGTCGCGACGGTTCCCGCAATCCTGCTGGATCGCGCGCCCATCGACTGAATCTCAGTACGTCGCGTTCTCGTCCCAGATCCTGTTCCACAACCAGGGCAGTGCCGTGACCGGTGGGCGCGCACTCGCAATCTGTCGGTTCGGCACGGCACGGATGCCCCTGGCGTCGTGCTCGGCCACGACGAACGAGAACACGAACCACGGTGTCTGGCCCATGCGCAGGTCGGTCATGACGATGGGTCGAGTCGCGTCAACGCTGCCGACAGGCGCCGCCAGCGTCAGCCAGAAGAGCGCATGGGTCTCGGCGCGATGAAAGGTCAGGTCCCGGACCGGGTCTCCCTGGGCAATGAGCACGTCCAGGTGAGGAAGGATAGGAAGGGGAGGAAGGGGAGGAAGGGGAGGAAGGGGAGGAAGGGGAGGAAGGACAGGAAGGATAGGAAGGATAGGAAGGGGAGGAAGGATAGGAAGGATAGGAAGGAAGGATAGGAAGGATAGGAAGGGATAGGAAGGATAGGAAGGATAGGAAGGGGAGGAAGGGGAGGAAGGGGAGGACGTAGGGTACGGGTTTGGTTGGACGCGGCTCCTAACCCCCCAACCCGCGATCCCGCGTCAGCTAGAATCGCAGCCGGTCGAGCGGGCGACCTGCGAAAGTGGCGGAACTGGTAGACGCACTGGATTTAGGTTCCAGCGGGTAACCCCCGTGAGGGTTCGAGTCCCTCCTTTCGCACCACCCCCTTCCCTGTCCTTCCTGTCCTTCCTGTCCTTTTCCTTCCCCCTTCCTCCCCTTCCTCCCCCTTCCTCCCCTTCCTCCTTCCCCCATGGCAGAATACGCGGCTTTTCCGGGCGGACCGCCCGGGCGCAAGCAAGTCCCCCTTGAGGATCGATGACCCCTATGCAAGTCAACGTGCAGACGACCGGCAGCCTCGAGCGCCGAATGGAAGTGAGCGTCCCGAAGGAGGAGATCGAGGAAGCCATCGCCGAGCGCCTGAAGCGCGTCAGCCGCACCGCGAAGCTCAAGGGCTTCCGGCCCGGCAAGGCCCCGATCAAGGTCATCCGCCAGCAGTTCGGCGAGCAGGTCCGCCAGGAGGTGCTGTCGGACATCATGCAGCAGAGTTTCTCGCGCGCCATCACCGAGGCGAAGCTCATGCCGGCAGCGGGTCCCCGCATCGAGCCCATTTCGAGTGGTCCCGGCGAGGACCTCAAGTACCGTGCGGTTTTCGAGGTTCTCCCCGAGATCGTCCTCAAGGAAGTGGACGGCCTGGCTGTCAACCGCCCCGTGGCCGAGGTGAGCGAGTCGGACATCGAGGCGATGGTCCAGAACCTGCGCGAACAGCGCCCCAGCTTCAACGTGGTCGACCGCGAGAGCCGCGAAGGCGATCGCGTCACGATGGATTTCGAGGGCCTGATCGACGCCAGGGCGTTCGAGGGCAGCAAGGGCGACGCCGTCGCCGTGATCCTCGGCGCGGGTCGCATGCTCAAGGATTTCGAGACCGGCATCCTCGGCGTGAAGGCCGAGGAGAAGAAGCAGATTGCCGTGCGCTACCCGGACGAGTACCACAACAAGGATCTTGCGGGCCGGACGGCTGATTTCTCGGTGCACGTAAAAAAGGTCGAGGAAAAGCTGCTGCCTCCGCTCGACGATGCGTTCTGTCTCGAGTACGGCGTCACCGAAGGTGGCCTCGAGCAGCTGTTGTCCGAGGTTGCCGACAACATGCGCCGCGAGCTTGCCGACAACGTGCGCTCGCGCCTGAAGCAGCAGGTGTTCGACCGTTTCCTCGAGGCCAATCCCGTCGACGTGCCGAACGCGCTGATCCAGCAGCAGGTGCGCGACATGCAGCTCGACACGGCCCGCCGCATGGGCGCAAAGGACGCGGCGCAGGTGCCGCCGGCGGAACCGTTCGTCGAGCCGGCACGCCGTCGCGTGGCGCTCGGCATGCTCGTCAACGAACTGGTGAAGTCCCGCGAAATCAAGATCGACCGCACACGCGTCGATACGCGCCTTGGCGAGCTGGCAGCGACCTATCCCGACCCGGATGCAATCCTCAAGGCCTACCGCCAGAACCCTGATGCATTGCGCCAGGTCGAAGGGATGGTGTTGGAGGATCAGGTGGTGGACTATCTGCTCGAGAGGGCGACGGTCACCGACCAGCCGTCCACGTTCAAGGAACTGATGAACTTCGGAGCCTGATCCAGATGCCCATGATCGAACCCACCGCATTGAATCTCGTCCCGATGGTCGTCGAACAGACGGCCCGCGGCGAACGTGCCTACGACATCTACTCGCGCCTGCTGAAGGAGCGGGTGATCTTCCTGGTCGGCCCGGTCGAGGACTACATGGCCAACCTCGTGGTGGCGCAGCTGCTGTACCTCGAGTCGGAGAATCCCGAGAAGGACGTCGCGATCTACGTCAACTCGCCGGGCGGCTCGGTCAGCGCCGGCCTCGCGATCTACGACACGATGCAGTTCATCAAGCCGGACGTCAGCACGATCTGCGTGGGCCAGGCGGCCAGCATGGGCGCGGTGCTGCTCGCGGGCGGCGCGAAGGGCAAGCGTTTCTGCCTGCCGCATTCGCGCGTGATGATTCACCAGCCCCTGGGCGGTTTCCAGGGCCAGGCGACCGACATCGAGATCCACGCGCGTGAAATCCTCGACGCCCGTCACCGGCTGAACTCGATCCTGGCGAAGCACACTGGCCAGACGATCGACCGGATCAAGACGGACACGGATCGCGACAATTTCATGACCGGCGAACAGGCAACCGCCTACGGGCTGATCGACGCGGTGCTGCAGCAGCGGGGCGAAACAGGTACCGCGACCCGCACCTGACCAGCACCGCACACCGCTCACTAAGTCACTGTAGCGGCTGGCTTTTTTGCGTGCAGGGGGCTTTGGTGGTATAAGCCATCAGGGCCGGTTTTGGCCTCCGGACCACGGGTTCTCGGTACATGGCGGACGATCGCTCCAAGCACGACGACGGCAAGCTCCTCTACTGCTCCTTCTGCGGCAAGAGCCAGCACGAGGTCCGCAAACTGATCGCCGGTCCGTCGGTGTTCGTCTGCGACGAGTGCGTCGAACTCTGCAATGACATCATTCGCGAGGAACTCGAGGAAAAAGCCGAGAAGACCCGCGAGAAGCTGCCGAAGCCGCAGGAAATCAAGAAGGTCCTCGACGAGTACGTCATTGGCCAGGAACGGGCCAAAAAGGTGCTGTCCGTCGCGGTCTACAACCACTACAAGCGGCTGCAGAACAAGTCTGGCGAGCGCACTCGTGACGACATTGAGCTCGCCAAGAGCAACATCCTGCTGATCGGACCGACGGGTTCCGGCAAGACGCTGCTGGCCGAGACGCTCGCGCGACTGCTGAACGTGCCGTTCACGATTGCCGACGCCACGACGCTGACGGAAGCGGGCTACGTGGGCGAAGACGTCGAGAACATCATCCAGAAGCTGCTGCAGAAGTGCGATTACGACGTCGAGAAGGCGCAGACGGGCATCGTCTACATCGACGAGATCGACAAGATCTCCCGCAAGTCGGACAACCCTTCGATCACGCGTGACGTGTCGGGCGAAGGCGTGCAGCAGGCGCTGCTCAAGCTGATCGAAGGCACGATGGCCTCGGTGCCGCCGCAGGGCGGCCGCAAGCACCCGCAGCAGGAGTTCCTGCAGGTCGACACCGGCAACATCCTGTTCATCTGTGGCGGCGCCTTTGCCGGCCTCGAGAAAGTCATCATGAACCGCACCCACAAGGGCGGTATCGGCTTCCAGGCGGAAGTCCGCGAACAAAGCGCGCGCCAGCACGGCAGCGACCTGTTCCACGACGTCGAGCCGGAAGACCTGATCAAGTTCGGCCTGATTCCCGAGTTCGTCGGCCGCCTGCCGGTCGTCGCGACGCTCGACGAACTCGACGAGGCTGCGCTGATGCAGATCCTGACCGACCCGAAGAACGCGCTGACCAAGCAGTACCGCAAGCTCTTCGACATGGAAGGCGTCGACCTCGAGTTCCGTGAGGAATCGCTGCGCGCGGTGTCGCGCAAGGCGATGCAGCGCAAGACGGGGGCCCGTGGTCTGCGCACGATCCTCGAGAACGTGCTGCTGGACATCATGTACGACCTCCCGAGCATGCGGAACGTGCAGAAGGTCGTGATCGACGAGGACGTGATCCAGGGCGAGAGCAAGCCGTACCTCGTGTACGGCCAGGACGAGCCGCGCCTCGCGGCCGTCGAAGAGCGGCGCACCGGTTCGGACCATTAGGAAGGGGCCGGAAGGTCAGGAAGGGACGGAAGGGGTTAGTCGATCCGGCGGATCACAACCCCAGTAGAAGCCGGCCAGGCAGTTGATTCCGCTGATTCCGCCCCAAATCTCCCCCCGCACGCCGCACGGGCGAGCTAATATTTTCCCCAGAATTCCCCCCGCCTTCTGTTGCTGACGCGACAGGGGGAGCCAGACGGTCCGGAGACCCCTGCACGTGACCAGCAAACCTGAATCGAACGCCCCGATGACGCCCGTGACGGCAAGCACCGAGCCGATGCCGGTCCTGCCGCTGCGCGATGTCGTGGTCTATCCGCACATGGTCATCCCCCTGTTCGTCGGCCGCGAGAAATCCATCCTCGCGCTCGAGCAGGCGATGAAAATCGACAAACAGGTCCTGCTGCTGGCGCAGAAGCAGGCGGACGTGGACGAACCCGCCGCCAAGGATCTCTACGACGTCGGCACGATCGCAACGATCCTGCAGTTACTGAAGCTCCCGGACGGTACCGTGAAGGTGCTGGTCGAAGGCGTCGAGCGCGCCTCGGTCACCGGGCTGCAGCAGACTGAATACTTCACCGCCGTCGCCACGCCGCTCACCGATGGCGAGCGCTACGACGAGCGCGAGATGGACGTGCTCGTGCGTTCCGTCGTCTCGCAGTTCGAGCAGTACGTAAAGCTGAACCGCAAGGTTCCGCCGGAGATCCTCACCTCGCTGGCCGGCATCGAACAGCCGGGCCGCCTCGCGGACACCGTCGCAGCGCACATGTCGCTCAAGCTCGACGCCAAGCAGAAGGTGCTCGAGATCCAGGACGTGCGCCGCCGCCTCGAGCACATCCTCGCGCTGATCGAAGGCGAGATGGACGTGCTGCAGATCGAGAAGCGCATCCGCGGCCGCGTCAAGCAGCAGATGGAGAAGAGCCAGCGGGAGTACTACCTCAACGAGCAGATGAAGGCGATCCAGAAGGAACTGGGCGAGCTCGACGACGCGCCGAACGAAATCGCGGAACTCGAGAAGCGCATCGCG
The DNA here is from genome assembly GCA_016705325.1 of Pseudomonadota bacterium. Taxonomy (GTDB): domain Bacteria; phylum Pseudomonadota; class Gammaproteobacteria; order Steroidobacterales; family Steroidobacteraceae; genus RPQJ01. The sequence continues at coordinate 199,493 of JADIYJ010000003.1, forward strand.
CGTGCCGGCATGCCGAAGGAGGCGCGCGAGAAGGCGAAGTCCGAGCTGGCGAAGCTCAAGCTGATGTCGCCGATGGCGGCCGAAGCCACCGTCGTACGCAACTACGTCGACTGGCTGGTGAAGTGCCCGTGGCGCAAGCGCACGAAGGTGAAACACGACCTGCCGGCGGCCGAGCAGGTGCTGAACGAAGACCATTTCGGGCTGGAGAAGGTCAAGGAACGCATCGTCGAGTACCTCGCCGTGCAGCAGCGCGTGCAGACGCTGAAGGGCCCGATTCTCTGTCTCGTCGGTCCTCCCGGCGTGGGCAAGACCTCGCTCGGCCAGAGCATCGCTCGTGCCACCAACCGCAACTTCGTGCGCATGTCGCTTGGCGGCGTGCGCGACGAGGCCGAAATCCGCGGCCATCGCCGCACCTACATCGGCTCGATGCCCGGCAAGATCGTGCAGAACATGGTCCGCACCGGCGTGAAGAACCCGCTGTTCCTGCTCGACGAAGTCGACAAGATGGCGATGGACTTCCGTGGCGACCCGTCGGCCGCGCTGCTCGAAGTGCTCGATCCCGAGCAGAACGCCGCGTTCAACGACCATTACCTCGAGGTCGATTTCGACCTGTCCGACGTGATGTTCGTCTGCACGGCCAACAGCCTGAACATCCCGCCGCCGCTGCTCGATCGCATGGAAGTCATCCGCCTCCCCGGCTACACCGAGGACGAGAAGTCGAACATCGCACGCCGCTACCTGGTGCCGAAGCAGATGAGGCAGAACGGCCTCAAGGACGACGAACTCAAGATCTCCGATCCGGCGATCCTCGACGTGATCCGCCATTACACGCGTGAAGCGGGTGTGCGCAGTCTCGAGCGTGAGATCTCCAAGGTCTGCCGCAAGTCGGTGAAGGAACTGCTGCTCGAGAGGGACCGCAAGCTCATCTTGGTCACGCCGAAGAACCTGCCGAAGTATCTCGGCGTGCGCCGTCACCGCTACGGACGCGCCGAGGAACTCGACCAGGTGGGGCAGGTGACCGGTCTCGCCTGGACGGAAGTGGGCGGCGAGCTGCTCACGATCGAGTCCGCGGTAATGCCCGGCAAGGGCAAGCTCACGCACACGGGCCAGCTCGGCGAGGTGATGCAGGAGTCGATCCAGGCCGCCATGACCGTGGTGCGCAGTCGCGCCAACGTGCTCGGCCTCGATCCGGAGTTCTACCAGAAGGCCGACGTGCACATTCACGTACCCGAAGGTGCGACGCCGAAGGATGGACCTAGCGCAGGCATCGGCATGTGTACGGCACTGGTGTCGGCGCTGACCAGGATTCCGGTGCGCGCAGACGTCGCCATGACGGGTGAAATCACCCTGCGCGGCGAAGTGCTGCCGATTGGCGGTCTCAAGGAGAAGCTGCTCGCGGCACACCGCGGCGGCATCACTACCGTTCTCATTCCGGACGAGAACGTGAAGGATCTCGCCGAGATTCCTGACAACATCAAGGGCAGGCTGCAGATCAAGCCGGTCAAGTGGATCGACGAGGTACTGCAGCTCGCGTTGAAGGACATGCCGCAACCGCTGGCTGTCGCGGGGGAGGGGACGGCGGGCAGGGAGGACGGCAAGCGGGCCGGCGCCAAGCGTCCGGCAAAGCGTACGGGCAAGCAGGTGCATGCCCACTGACCGAATGACGACGAGGAACACCAACCGATGAACAAGAACGACCTGATCGATGCAGTTGCCGAGCGCACGTCGCTCGCGAAGTCCGATGCCGCGCGTGCCGTCGAGGCCGTGCTGGGCGCGATCACCGACACCCTGCAGAAGGGCGATGCGGTGACGCTGTCGGGCTTCGGCACGTTCGCTGTCAAGACGCGGGCGGCCCGCACTGGCCGCAATCCCCGGACGGGCGAGGCGATCCAGATCGCGGCCAGCAAGGTCCCGGGTTTCAAGGCTGGAAAAGGCCTGAAGGATGCCGTAAGCTAGCGGGCTACCAGTGAGGTGCGGGTGCTTAGCTCAGCTGGTAGAGCGGCGCCTTTACACGGCGTAGGTCGGGGGTTCGATCCCCTCAGCACCCACCAGAAATACGCGGAGTGGTAGTTCAGTTGGTTAGAATACCGGCCTGTCACGCCGGGGGTCGCGGGTTCGAGTCCCGTCCACTCCGCCAGCTTCTGGATCATGAAAGCCCGCTCGCGCGGGCTTTTGTGCGTTTGGGCAACTACAACTGGCAAGCGCGCGGCCCGGCTCTTACTATCCCCATCCCAACCAGCGACGTCCTTACCAATGCTGCAGAAGATTCGCGAAAGAATTTCCGGGCCGTTCGCCATTTTTTTCCTCGGCGCCATCGCCGTCGTCTTCATCTTCTGGGGCGTCCAGTTTGAGTCGGCGGTGACCTCGGCTGCCGCGACCGTCAACGGCAGGGACATCTCCCAGGAGACCGTGCGCCAGGCCTGGCAGGACCGCCAGACTGAGTTGCAGACGCAGTTGCGCGACGAGCTGCCGCCGGAACTCGTCAAGTCCGAACAGGCCAGGCTCATCGACGAGTTCATCACCCGCGAACTGCTGGTGCAGCGCGCGCACGACAGCGGCTATCGCGTCAGCGACCGTGAACTCGCCGAGGCGATCACCAGGATCCAGGCGCTGGAGGTCGACGGCAAGTTCTCGCGCGATCGCTACGCGGCGCTGCTGCGGCAACAGGGTCGGACCGAATCGCAGTTCGAGCAGGAATTCCGCCGCGATCTCGAGACCTCCCAGTTGCGCAACTCGATCGCGCTGTCGTCGTTCGTGACCCCAGGTGAACTGCGTCATCGCGTCGAGCTCCAGGGCGAGACGCGCGATGTTGCCTACGCCGTCGTGCCGGCCGCCGCATACGCGGCGCAGGTGCAGGCGGCGCCGGCCGAAATCACGGCGTACTACGACAAGAACAAGTCACAATTCATGTCGCAGGAGAAGGTGGCGCTGCAGTACCTGAGGCTCGACCTGGCCGACATCGCGGCGGGCGTGCAGGTGACGGAAGAAGCACTGAAGAAGTACTACGACGAGACGGCCGCCGAGCGTAATGCCGTGCCGGAACGGCGCAAGGCGGCCCACATCCTGATCGACTCGGGCAGCGACGACGCGGCGGCCAGCAGGAAGGCCGAAGCCGTCCTGGCCCGCGCCAGGGCGGGCGAGGATTTCGCCAAGCTGGCGCAGGAATTCTCGGACGATCCGGGTTCCAGGACGGCCGGTGGCGATCTGGGCTGGGCGCCGAAGGAAGCATACGTGCAGCCGTTCTCGGCAGCGCTGTTCGCCATGAGCAAGGGCGAAATCCGCGGGCCGGTGAAGACGCAGTTCGGCTACCACATCATCCGGCTCGAAGACATCGAGGAGCCGCACGTGCGCGGCTTCGACGAAGTTCGCGCCGAGCTCGAGCCGGAATTCCGGCGTGAGCAGGCGCAGGCGCTGTTCTACGAGAAGTCGCAGCAGCTCGCGGACGAGTCCTTCGCCTCGCTGAGTGAACTCGACAGCGTCGGCAAGAAGCTCGGCATGACGGTGCAGACCGTCGAGGATTTCACGCGCCAGGGTGGCGGCGCGCTCGGCAGCGACCGCAAGGTGATCGAGGCGGTATTCAGCAATGAAGTGCTGCAGGAACGCCAGAACAGCCAGCCGGTGCCGATCGGCGAGGACAGCGTGGTCGTGCTGCGCGTCACCGATCACAAGCCGTCGACGCAGCTGCCACTGGCCCTGGTGCATGAGCAGATCGCGACCCGCCTGCGCGAAGACAAAGCGCGTGCTGCGGCCACCGAGACCGCCACTGCCCTGGCGAAGCGCGTCAATGCAGGTGAGCCGCTGGCGACAGCCGCGGCGTCGGTCGGCTCGACGCCGACAGCCGCGCAGTCCGTGAGCCGCAGGGGCCCGACCGCAGAAGGCGCCGCACCGATGGTGCCCGAACTGCTGCAGGCGATCTTCCAGGCGCCGCGTCCGGCAGGGGCGGGCAAGGTCAGTGCCGGCGTGGTCACGCTCGCGAGCGGTGATCCCGCCGTGTTCGTCGTCTCGACCGCCAGTCCGGGCACGCCCGCCGCGTTTGGTGGCAACCTGGCCGAGCAGGCGCAGAACCTCGCTTCCCAGAACGCGGCGATCGAGTTTGATGCTTACGTGGCCGAACTGCGTCGCACAGCGAAGATCAAGCGGAACGAGAAGATGTTTGCGACGGAGTGAGGAAGGGGGGAGGAAGGGCAGGAAGGGCAGGAAGGGTAGGAAGGGTAGGAAGGGTAGGAAGGGTAGGAAGGGTAGGAAGGGCAGGAATCCGCCAGGAAGGGGTGGCTGCAGCTATCCTCGGCGGCGCCGCGGGCCCGCGGCCACCGCATGCAGGATGCGTCCGACTTCATCGATTCGATCCTGTAGATCGATTACCTCGCTTTCCGAGAGGTAACCCACGCGTTGCGCCAGCAGGAGCTGCGTTTCCAGTTCAGCCATCGAGCCACGAGCGACGCGAAGGAAGTCGATGAACTCCTTCGTGGAACTCCTTCGTGGGTCTGCGCGCGCACCCTTCGGCGATGTTGGAAGGGACCAATGTCGCTGCACGGTGCAATTGGGAAACCAAGCCACAGGTCTCGGATCGCGAAAGCGCGGTGGAGGACTGATGCACCAGAACCGCAAGGGGTCCAATGCCTTCCGCCAGAGAATCAGGTCTTTGTGATTGAGCCTGGATAGCTGCTCCATGCAGCCATCATCGGCGCTTCAGGGACTTCGCGGCGACAACGATTTCGGGGCAGAAAGTCCCGGCTCAGCCGATCCTCCCTTCCTCTCCTTCCTCTCTTCCCTTTCTTCTTTCTCTTCTTCCTCCCCTCCTCCCCCTCCCCCCTCCTCCCCTTCCCTTCCTACTCTTCCGCGAAACTCATCCCCACATGGCTGTACCCGGCATCCACGTAGACGGTTTCGCCGGTGACGCCCGACGCGAGGTCGGAGCAAAGGAATGCCGCCACGTTGCCGACTTCGTCGATCGTCACGTTGCGGCGCAGAGGCGTGGCGGCGGCCACCTGGCCCAGCATCTTGCGGAAGCCGCTGACACCTGCTGCCGCCAGCGTCTTGATCGGTCCGGCCGAGATCGCATTCACGCGGATGCCCTGCGGTCCGAGATCGGCCGCGAGGAAGCGCACGTTCGCTTCGAGGCTCGCCTTGGCCAGGCCCATCACGTTGTAGCTCGGGATCGAACGCATGGCGCCCAGGTACGACAGCGTGATGATCGCGCCCGCACGGCCCTGCATCAGCGGCTTGCCGGCCTTTGCCAGCGCGGTGAGGCTGTAGCTCGAGATTTCGTGCGCAATACGGAAGCCGTCGCGCGTGGTGCTCTCGACGAACGTGCCGGCCAGCTCTTCACGCGGCGCGAAGGCAACCGAGTGCACGATGATGTCGAGCGAGTCCCAGACTGCACGAATGCCTGCGAACGCAGCGTCGATCTCGGCATCGGAGGCGACGTCCATCGGCAGCGTGATCGTCGCGTTGAAGGCCTGCGTCATCTCGAGGACGCGATCCTTGAGTCGGTCATTCTGGTAGGTGAACGCGAGCTCCGCGCCCTCCCGGTGCATCGCTGCGGCGATGCCATGGGCGATCGAACGCTCCGAGGCGAGCCCCACGATGAGGGCCCGCTTGCCTGTCAGGAATCCCACGATGTTCAGCCTCCGGTTTGCCGGCTTGAGTCGGTGTAGACGACGAGACGCTGGCCCGCGCGGAGCGACGACGACTGCCGCAGGCGGTTCCAGGTCATGAGCTCACGCACGCTGACGTCGAAGCGGTCGGCGATCTCGGAGAGCGTGTCGCCGCGTTTGACCTTGTAGGTCACGCGGCTCGATTCCTTCGCGCTGCTGGACGCAGTCTGCGTTGCGGTTCCGCCCTTGCCCGGTATCTCGAGTCGTGCGCCGGGAACCAGTCCTGCCTTGCTCGAGAGGCCGTTGGCGGAGGCGAGGGCCGGCACCGTGACACCATACCTGCGTGCCACGTCCCACAGCGTGTCGCCCGACTTCACGACGTGGACCCCGGGTTTCTTCGATGCCGGTGGCTTCTGGTGTTCCGGCAGCTGGGCCGTGATGTCGTCACGCGGTGCGGCCAGCGAGGCGAGCGTCACGGTCGAGCCGGCGAATCCAGCCGGAATCAGCAGCGAGTCACCTGGATGGATCACCGAGCCCTGGATGTCGTTGGCCTGCTGCAGGGCCACCATCGGCACGCCGTACTGACGGGCGATCGCACTGAGCGTTTCGCCACGGCGGACCTTGTGGTGAACCTCCGGGGGCGGTTCGACGGCAGCAACGGCGACGCTGCTCTGGTCCATGAGCGACGGGTCGAGCATCGCCTGGCGGAAAGTCTGCGCGTTCGGGACCGGCAACAGCAGCCGATGCGGGCCTTGCGGCGGCGTCGTCATGCGGTTGTAGCCGGGATTCAGCGCGAACATGTCTTCGCGGGTGATGCCGGCGAGCTCGGCCGCATGGTCGAGGTGCATCTGCTTGCCCGGTTCGACGGCTTCGAAGAACGGCTGGTTCGGGATCGCAGCGAATGACAATCCGTAGGCTTCCGGGTTACGCACGATGCGGCTGATCGCGAGCAGCTTCGGCACGTAGTCGCGGGTTTCGGGACGCAGGCTCAGGCTGAAGAAGTCTGTCGGCAATCCCGCCGACTGGTTGCGACGCACCGCGCCGCTGACGGTGCCTTCGCCGCCGTTGTAGGCAGCGATCGCCAGGTACCAGTCGCCTGCGAAATACGTGTTCAGGTACTGCAGGTAGGTGAGTGCGGCGCCCGTGGCCTCGATGACGTCGCGACGCTCGTCGATCCACCAGTTCTGTTCGAGGCCGTAGTGCTTGCCTGAGGACGGGATGAACTGCCACAGGCCCGAGGCGCGGCTGCGCGAATAGGCGACTGGATTGAACGCGCTTTCGACGACCGGCAGCAGCGCAAGTTCGAGCGGGAGGTTGCGCCGCTCGATTTCCTGCACGATGTAGTACAGGTAGCGCGCTCCGCGCTTGAACGTACGGTCGAGAAAATCGGGGTTCTTCCGATAGAGCTCAACCTCGCGGTCGACCGCGTAATGCGCGACGTCCGGCAGGGCATAACCGTCGCGAATGCGATCGAGCAGGTCCTTGTACTGCTCCGGCGGCATGTGCGGCAGTTCGCGTGCCGTGCTGAACGAGCCCGGGATCGTGACCGTCGCGCGGTCCATCGGCGCCTTCGGACCCGGGTGTTCCGGCGCGGGCGGCAGGCTCGAGTAGGTCGTGTCGGTTGTGGCACAGCCGGCGAGCAGCGCGGCCGCTGCGACGGCGGCAAGCCAGGACGGGTGTGTTTTGGTTCGTGTCATTTCGGCTCAGCGGAATCCGTCTTTCCAGCGCCGCACTTCGGCGAACACGTCCACGGCCCCGGGCAGCGAGTGTCCCGCGTGACGTTCGGCCGCGGCGCGTACTGCCGGTTCGCGGCAGCGCAGGAAAGGGTTGATGAGGCGCTCGCGTCCGAGGGTGGAAGGCAGCGTGATTTCGTCGCGGTCGCGGCGTTGCTGGACGTCGGCCAGCGTGTCGCGCACGTGGCCGTTGCCGGGCTCGACAGCGGCTGCGAACTTCAGGTTCGAGAGCGTGTACTCGTGCGCGCAGAAGACGCGCGTCGCGTCGGGCAGGGAGGCGAGGCGGTCAAGCGAGTCGAGCATCTGGTCGGGCGTGCCTTCGAACAGGCGGCCACAACCAGCGCTGAAAAGGGTGTCGCCGCAGAACAGCGCACCGTGGCCCGCATAGGCAATGTGGCCGAGCGTGTGACCAGGAACGGCTAGCACGTCGAATTCGAGCCCGAGGTTCTCAAGTGACGCCTTGCCTCCATCGTCCAGTGCCTGCGCCGCGCAGGGCATCTGCTCGCGAGCCGGCCCGAATACCGGTGCGCCGTGCCGCGCGGCCAGCGCTCCGACACCGCCGACGTGATCGGCGTGGTAGTGCGTGACCAGGATCGCGCCGAGTTGCAGTCCCTGCGCCTGCAATGCCAGTTCCACCGGGCGGTCGTCACCCGGATCGACTACCACGGTAGCGGCCGGGTCGGCCGGCGCGCGTATCAGCCAGATGTAGTTGTCCGAGAACGCCCGCACCGGGCTCACTTGCAGCATGCTGCTGGGGACTCCTTCGTCGTCCGCGGGCCAATGAGTCCGGGCGGGGCGTATTAGAGCCGTTCGCGACCAAAAATTCCATATGACAGGCCACGTTTTTTCGAATTCGTGCAGGGACTTACGGCTATCCTTGGGCGCATGACCGCAAATTCCGCCGCAGACCACTGGCTCGAATCCCCACTCGGGGCAGCCGTGCGCGCGCTGGAAACGCGGTTGCTGCAGGACGAGCTGGCCGACGTCGTCGGCTTCGAACTGCTGCAGATCGGTCGCTGGGGCGATCCCACCAGCCTCTGTGCGGCGGCGCGCACGCAGCACCGAAGTTGCATCGCGCCCGATGCAGCGGGTCCCGGCGCAATCCGTGCCCACTTCGACGCGCTCCCGATCGCCACCAATTCGGTGGAGGCGGTGCTGCTGCCGCACACGCTCGAACATGCGCCACGTCCGCACGAACTGCTGCGCGAGGTCGACCGCGTCCTGGTCGGCGAGGGCAGCCTGGTCATCTGCGCCTTCAATCCGTGGAGCACCTGGGGCGTCCGGCACCACTTCGCTTCGAGTGTCCAGTTCCCGCCGCATGCGGCGCGCATGATGAGCGAACACCGCACGCGCGACTGGCTCAGCCTGCTCGGTTTCGAGGTCGTCTCCTCGCGGAGCTACCTGTTCGCGCCGCCCTGGACGCAGAGCATGTTCGGCCTGCGCGAGGACAGCTGGCTCGAGCGCCGCGGACCGATCATCGCGTCGCCCCTGGCAGGCGCATACCTGCTCAAGGCGCGCAAGCGCGTGCGTTCGATCACGCCGGTCAGGCCCGCATGGACACAGCGGCCGGTGCTCGTCGGCAGCGCGCCCGGAACCAACCACGAGACAGGCCGCGTGAGTCAGTCCGAAGTGATCGTTCACACGGACGGGGCCTGCAAGGGCAACCCGGGCCCGGGAGGCTGGGGTGCGCTGCTCGAGACCGGCGAGCACCGCAAGGAGCTCCATGGCGGCGAGCCGCTCACCACCAACAATCGCATGGAGCTCACCGCGGCGATCGAGGCACTGGCCGCGCTGAAGCGCCGCTGCCGGGTGCAGCTCTACACCGATTCGCAGTACGTGCGGCTCGGCATCACCGAGTGGCTGCCGCAGTGGAAGAAGCGGGGCTGGAAGACGGCCGACAGGAAGCCAGTGAAGAATGCGGACCTCTGGCTGCTGCTCGAAGGGCAGATCGGCCGCCACGAAGTGCACTGGCATTGGGTCAAGGGCCATGCCGGGCATCCCGGCAACGAGCGGGCCGACGAACTCGCCAACCTTGGCATCGCGGCGTTGCGCGAGAAAGGGTTGGGGGCGGGGCGGGGGGGGCGGGGGCCGCGCCCCGGGCGCCGTTTCCCCCTCCCCCCCCCCCCCCCTGTAAACTGCGGAGAGACGAGCTCGCCGTAGGAAGACCATGGATTTCATCGACCTCAAGACCCAGTACCGTCGGCTCAAGCCCGCGGTCGACTCCAGAATCGCGAAGGTGCTCGAGCACGGCCAATACATTCTCGGGCCTGAAGTGGTCGAGTTGGAGCAGAAGCTGGCCGCGTACGTCGGCTCGAAACACTGCGTCGGCGTCGCCAGCGGCACGGACGCCCTGCTGATCGCGCTGATGGCGCTCGATATTGGCCCGGGCGACGAAGTGGTCACGGTGCCTTTCACGTTCTTCGCGACGGCCGAAATGATTGCGCTGGCGGGCGCCAAGCCGGTCTTCGTCGATATTGACCGCGGCACGTACAACATGGACGCGGCGAAGCTCGAGGCCGCCATTACTCCGCGCACGAAAGCGATCATGCCGGTTTCACTGTACGGGCAGTGCCCTGACATCGACGCCATCAACGCGATCGCCTGTCGTTACGAGTTGCCGGTGATCGAGGACGCTGCGCAGAGCTTCGGCGCCACCTACAAAGGCAGGCGTTCGGGCGGCATGACGGCGGTGGGAGCTACCTCGTTCTTCCCATCGAAGCCGCTGGGCTGCTACGGTGACGGCGGGGCCCTGTTCACGAATGACGATGCCCTCGCCAGGCTCATGCGCGAAATCCGCGTCCATGGCCAGGATCGCCGTTACCACCATCCCCGGCTCGGCCTGTGCGGGCGCCTGGACACGATCCAGGCCGCAGTGCTGCTCGCGAAGATGGACGTGTTCGACGACGAGATCGTGGCCCGTATTCGGGTGGGCCAGCGTTACGCCACGCTGATCGCGGAGAAGTTCGGCACGGGAGCAAGTGCCAAAGTCCACGCTCCCGAAGTCGAACAGTTCAATACCTGCGTGTTTGCGCAATACACGGTCGAGGTAGAGCAGCGCGAGATCGTGGAAACCCGCATGAAGTCGCTGGGCGTGCCCACGGCCGTGCATTACCCGCTGGCGCTGCACATGCAGCCGGTGTTCAAGCATCTTGGCTACAGCGAGGGTAGTTTCCCATCGTCTGAAACCGCAGCTCGTCGCGTCATGAGTCTGCCCATGCATCCGTACCTCACCGATGCGCAGCAGGTCCAGGTGGTGGATGCGCTCGCTCAGGCGGTTGCCTGAGCGACGGCGAGCACACTTCCTGCCCTTCCTTCCCTTCCTGCCCTTACCCTGCCCCTTCCTGTCCCCTTCCCATGCGCCAGATCGTCTTCGACACCGAAACCACCGGCCTCGAGCCTGAGCTCGGCCACCGCATCATCGAGATCGGCGCGATCGAACTCGTGAACCGGCGGCGTACGGGTCGGCAGTTCCACCGCTACCTGTGCCCGGACCGCACGATCGACCCGGGTGCGGTGCAGGTGCACGGTCTTACGACCGAGTTCCTGAGCGGACAGCCGCGCTTCGGCGACATTTTCGACGAACTGCGCGAGTTCGTGGCGGGTGCCGAGCTGATCATCCACAACGCGCCGTTCGACGTCGCGTTCATGGACGCGGAACTCGCGATGCTCGCCGCGAAGGGTGTGTTCGAGCAGAAACTGACGACACGCGACGTCTGCAGCGTGCTCGACACTCTTGCCCTTGCACGTCAGCTGCACCCGGGCCAGCGCAACAGTCTCGACGTCCTGTGCAAGCGCTATTCGATCGACAATTCGCACCGCGACCTGCACGGTGCATTGCTCGACGCCGACCTGCTGCTCGAGGTCTACCTGGCGATGACGGGCGGGCAGGGCGCGCTGACCCTGGACGACAAGGCTGCGGCAGCAGGTGTCGCTGCGGCAGTAACGAAGGCCGTGCGCCCGGCGGGTACGCTCGTCGTGCGGCGAGCGACCGCGGGAGAACTGCAGGCACATCAGGGGATGCTCGAACTGCTCGACAGGAAGAGCGGCGGCAAGACCGCCTGGCGCCAGTTCGATTGCGTGCCCGAGGCGGCCACACCCGCGCCATGAGTCACACGCTTGCGCAGTCGTTCGGCCAGGCTTTCCTCGGACGGTCGCCAGGCTGGTACAAGCTCACGATCGTCGGGTTCCTGCTGCTGAACCCGATCGTGATGCTGCTCGCCGGGCCGACGGTCACCGGCTGGCTGCTGCTCGGCGAGTTCATCTTCACGCTGGCGATGGCGCTGCGATGCTATCCATTGCAGCCAGGTGGCCTGCTTGCAATCCAGGCGGTCATCATCGGTCTCACCACGCCCGAGAGCGTGTACGAGGAAGTCACCGGCGCCTTCCCCGTGATCCTGCTGCTGATCTTCATGGTCGCTGGCATCTATTTCCTGCGCGATCTGCTGCTGTTCGTCTTTACGCGGCTGGTCCTGCGGATACGCTCGCGCGAATCGCTGGCGCTGATGTTCTGTGGCGTGTCGGCGCTGCTGTCGGCTTTTCTCGACGCACTGACCGTCGTGGCCGTCGCGGTCACCGTCGGCATGGGTTTTTTCGAGGTCTATCACCGCGTCGCTTCGGGCAAGACCCACACCACGTCCCACCACGATTCAACGCAGGACGCGGAGGTGCAGGTAGTGCACCGCGACAACCTCGAAGCCTTCCGCGGGTTCCTGCGCGCGCTGATGATGCACGGTGCTGTCGGCACGGCGATTGGCGGTGTGATGACGCAAGTGGGCGAACCACAGAACCTGCTGATCGCTGAACACGCGGGCTGGAACTTCGGCCGGTTCTTCCTGGTGATGGCGCCCGTCACCATGCCGGTGGCCTTCGCCGGCCTTGCCACATGCTGGCTGGTCGAGCGGTGCCGACTGTTTGGTTATGGCACGCCGCTCCCGGACGCGGCTCGCGCCGTGCTCGAGGACTACTCACGTGAACTCGCGGTGCGTTCGACGCCGCGCGATAAGCAACTGCTGATCGTCCAGGCGACCGTCGCGATCCTGCTGGTGCTGGCGCTGGCTTTCCATGTCGCCGAAGTGGGCCTGATCGGGCTGCTGGTCATCATCCTGGCCACCGCCTTCACCGGTGTCACGGAAGAGCACCGCATCGGCAGGGCTTTCGAGGCTGCGCTGCCTTTTACGGCGCTGCTGGTGGTGTTCTTCGTGATCGTCGCGGTGATCCACGACCAGCACCTGTTCGAGCCGATGATCAACCGCGTGCTTGCACTCGAGGGTCGCCTGCAGGCAGTCATGCTGTACCTCGCCGCAGGAGTGCTCTCGTCGATCAGCGACAACGTCTTCGTCGCCAGTGTCTACATCACCGAAATCAAGGCAGCGCTGCTGCAAGGGACGATCACTCGCGAGCAGTTTGACTGGCTGGCGGTGGCGATCAACACCGGCACCAACATCCCGAGCGTTGCGACGCCCAACGGGCAGGCTGCGTTCCTGTTCCTGCTGACCTCGACGCTCGCGCCCCTGATCCGCCTCGGTTATGGCCGCATGGTCTGGATGGCGTTGCCGTATTTCGTCGTGATGACCTCGGTGGGTCTGGGAGCACTGGCGTACGTCAGCCTTTGACCCGGGTCTCAGTCCATGGCGGCGGTCGATGGCATCCGTGGCCGTCGGTAACCTTAAGAAGAAGCGTTTGGAATCATGGGTAAATTGAATCTTCGCAACCTCAAGATCGGGATTGTCGGCCTCGGTTACGTGGGCTTGCCGCTCGCCGTCGAGTTCGGCAAGCGATTCGTGACCGTCGGCTTCGACATCAAGGCCGACCGCGTGGCCGAACTCGGCAGGGGTGTCGACAGCACGCGGGAATGCGACGCGCAGGAGCTGGCAGAAGCCGACAAGCTTGCGTACACGACCAGCCTCGACGACCTGAAGCCGTGTCGCGTCTTCATCGTCACCGTGCCGACGCCGATCGACGACTACAAGCGCCCGGACCTGATGCCGCTCGAGAAAGCGAGCGAGTCAGTGGGCAAGGTGCTGAAGAAGGGCGACGTGGTCGTGTACGAGTCCACCGTCTACCCGGGCTGCACCGAAGAGGTCTGCGTCCCGATCCTGGAAAAGGTGTCGGGCCTGAAGTTCAACAAGGACTTCTTCGCCGGCTACAGCCCCGAGCGCATCAATCCGGGCGACAAGGAACACCGCGTCACGACCATCCGCAAGGTCACGTCAGGATCCACACCCGAAGTGGCGGAGTTCGTGGACCAGCTGTACCGCACGATCGTGACGGTCGGCACGCACAAGGCCTCGAGCATCAAGGTGGCGGAGGCCGCCAAGGTGATCGAGAACACGCAGCGCGACGTCAACATCGCGCTGATCAACGAGCTGGCGCTGATCTTCAACCGCCTGGGCATCGACACCGAGGAGGTGCTGCTGGCCGCCGGCAGCAAGTGGAATTTCCTGCCGTTCCGCCCGGGTCTCGTCGGTGGACACTGCATCGGCGTCGATCCGTACTACCTGACGCACAAGGCACAGGCGATCGGCTATCACCCTGAGATGATTCTGGCGGGCCGCCGCATCAACGACAACATGGGGATTTACGTCGCGCAGCAGGTGGCGCAGTTGATGATCCAGCGACAGATTCTGGTCAAGGGATCGCGCGTCCTTGTCATGGGCCTGACCTTCAAGGAAAACTGCCCGGATGTGCGCAACACCAAGATCCTGGACGTCGTGCAGGAACTGAAAAGGTACGGCTGCAACGTCGACGTGTTCGACCCCTGGGCCGACGCAGACGAGGCCGAGCGCGAATACAAATTGCGGCCGGTCAGGAAGATCAAGTCAGGCACGTACGACGCAGTCATCATGGGCGTGGCCCACCAGGAATTCCGCGACATGGGAATCAAGAAGGTCCGGGCGCTGGGCAAGAAGAAGCACGTGCTCTACGACATCAAGTACGTGTTCAGGTCGGACGATGTGGACGGGCGACTCTAATGAAAATCCTGGTCACCGGCGCTGCCGGCTTCATCGGCTACCACACCGCGAAGATCATGCTCGATCGCGGTGATGAGGTGGTCGGCCTCGACAACCTGAACGACTACTACGACGTACGGCTCAAGCTCGCGCGTCTGGACCAGCTCAAGACGAGGCCGGGCTTCAAGTTCGTCAAGCTCGACCTCGCGGACCGCGGCGGGATGGCGGAACTGTTCGGCCGCGAGAAGTTCGACCGGGTGATCCACCTGGCTGCGCAGGCTGGCGTGCGCTATTCCATCGAGAACCCGCTCGCCTATGTCGAGAGCAACGTGGTCGGCACGGCCAATGTGCTGGAAGGCTGCCGTCACAGCGGCGTCGAGCACCTCGTTTATGCGTCGACCAGCTCGGTCTATGGCGCCAACACGAAGATGCCGTTCTCGGTCCACCAGAACGTCGATCATCCGCTGTCGTTCTACGCGGCGACCAAGAAGGCCAACGAGCTGATGGCGCACACCTATGCGCACCTGTACTCGTTGCCGGTCACGGGGCTGCGGTTCTTCACGGTATACGGGCCCTGGGGCCGGCCCGACATGGCGCTGTTCCTGTTCACCAGGAACATCCTGGCCGGCAAGCCGATCGATGTCTTCAACTACGGCCATCATCGCCGGGACTTTACCTACGTGGATGACATCGCGCAGGGGGTCGTGCGCGCCTGCGACCGGGTCGCGACCGGCAATCCCGACTGGAACAGTGACGCCCCGGATCCTGCGTCGAGCAAGGCACCGTACCGGCTGTACAACATCGGCAACAACGAGCCGGTCGAACTCCTCACGTACATCCGTACGCTCGAGGAGTGCCTTGGGAAAAAGGCCGAGATGAACCTGCTGCCGCTGCAGGCCGGCGACGTACCGGACACCTGGGCCAACATCGACGAGCTGACGCGGGACGTCGGCTACACCCCGGCCACGCCGGTGTCCGTCGGTATCCGCAATTTCGTGGACTGGTACCTTGCGTACTACAGCAACCGCTAGGCGCCCACGCTGACAGTCAACTTCACGCTCGGATACACTACCGCGACCCAGTGAAGTTGGAGTTGGAGTGAAGGCTAAGAATCCCATCCAGGACCGGCCGATCCGCATCGCCGTCGTCGGCTGCGGCAGGATCGCCGCGAATCACATCGCGGCCATTGCCAAGCACGCCGGCAGAATCGAGCTGGCCGCGGTGTGTGACAACAACCCCAAGGCGCTGGAAGCGGCGGTTGCAAAGACCGGTGTCAAGGGTTACTCGGGCCTGTCGGAACTCCTGGCTGCCGCAAGCACGGACGTGGTAGCGCTCTGCACTCCGAGCGGGCTTCATTCCGGCCAGGCCGTCCAGTGTGCGCAGGCCGGTGTTCACGTGATGACCGAGAAGCCGATGGCGACCCGGTGGGCGGACGGCATTGCGATGGTCGATGAGTGCGATCGGGCGGGTGTCCGGCTCTTCGTCGTCAAGCAAAACCGACGCAACGCGACGCTTCAGCTGGTGAAGAAGGCAATTGATCGTGGCCGCTTCGGCCGGATCTATATGGCCACGATCAACGTCTTCTGGGCCCGGCCGCAGTCCTACTATGACAGTGCGAAATGGCGCGGCACGTGGGAGTTCGACGGCGGTGCGCTGATGAACCAGGCCAGTCACTATGTCGACCTCATCGACTGGCTGATCGGTCCAGTCGAAAGCGTCCAGGCCTATGTCGGCACCCTCGCCCGGAACATCCAGGTTGAAGATACGGCCACGGTCGGGATCCGTTGGCGCTCCGGCGCACTGGGGTCGATCAACGTCACGATGCTCGCGTACCCCAGGAATCTCGAGGGCTCCATCACCATCCTTGGTGAGCGCGGGACCGTGAAGGTGGGCGGCGTGGCCGTGAACCAGATCGAGCACTGGGAGTTCGCCGACAGTGATCCGGACGACGAGCAGGTGAAAACCGCCAGCTACGAGACGACCTCCGTCTACGGCTTCGGTCATCCGCTGTATTACGACAACGTGATACGCACGTTGCGCGGGGAAGCCGAGCCGGAGACCGATGGCCGGGAAGGTCTGCGTTCGCTCGAGGTCCTGATCGCCAGCTATCTCTCCGCGCGCGACCAGCGTCGCGTCGCACTGCCGCTGCAGTACTGACGATGAGCGCAGCCACCGTCCACCCGAGCGCGATCGTCGACCAGGGTGCCGCCATCGGTGCAGGGACTCGCGTCTGGCACTGGGTGCACATCTGTGGTGGCGCAGTTGTCGGGCGCAACTGTTCGCTTGGGCAGAATGTGTTCGTCGGCAATCGTGTTCGCATCGGCGACAACGTCAAGGTGCAGAACAACGTTTCGATCTATGACAACGTGACCGTGGAGGACGACGTCTTCTGTGGCCCGAGCATGGTCTTCACCAACGTGTACAACCCCCGTTCGGCGGTCTCGCGCAAGGACGAGTACCGCGATACGGTGGTCCGTCGCGGAGCGACTCTCGGCGCCAACTGTACGATCGTCTGCGGCGTCGAAATCGGCCAGCACGCCTTCGTCGGGGCCGGGGCCGTCGTCAACCGCGACGTTCCGGCGTTTGCGCTGACGGTCGGAGTGCCGGCGCGGCACATTGGATGGATGAGTCGTTTCGGCGAGAGGTTGCCGCTCGGGACGAAGGGCGATGGCACAGCGGTATGCGCTCATACGGGTGATCGGTACGTACTGACGGACGGCGTGCTGCGGCTGGATCCCGGCTGAGGCGCCGGACCTGAAACGGCAGGAGCCCCAGGCCTTGACTCGCAACACATTACCCCCATGGCAAGCCCTCGAGGCGCACGCCGCCCAGCTCGCCAGCCGCCACCTGCGCGACCTGTTCGCTGCCGACGGCGCCGGACGCTTCGACGCCATGAGCGTGCAGGCGCTCGACCTGCTGTACGATTATTCGCGGCAGCGCGTCACCCGCGAGACGCTGGGTCTGCTGCAATCGCTGGCGCAGGCCTGCGAACTGCCGGCACGGATCGCAGCGCTGTTCGCTGGCGATGCCGTCAACAACACCGAAGGGCGAGCGGCCATGCACATGGCGCTGCGCAACCGCTCGGACCGTCCGATGCAGGCGGGCGGGCAGGACGTCATGCCGGAAGTGCGCGCGCAGCTCGCAAAGATGCGCGAGTTCGTCACCGGCGTGCACCAGGGGCGCATCCTCGGCTATACCGGCGCGCGTTTTACCGACGTCGTCAACATCGGGATCGGCGGTTCCGATCTCGGCATCGTGATGGCAACGGAAGCGCTGGCCCGCTTCCGCAACAAGGGCATCCGTCTGCATTGCGTGTCGAACGTCGATGGCGTCGAACTCGCCGACGCGCTGGAAAAGATCAATCCGGCGACCACCCTGTTCGTCATCTGCTCGAAGACCTTTACGACGCAGGAGACGCTCGCCAACGCCAACGCGGCGCGCGAGTGGCTGCTTGGCGAGCTGGGTGAGAAGGCAATCGGGCACCACTTCGTCGCCGTGTCGACCAACCATCAGGCGTTGGACGCATTCGGTATCGCGCCCGAGTCGCGCTTCACCATGTGGGACTGGGTCGGCGGGCGCTATTCGCTCTGGTCCACAGTCGGTCTCTCGATCGCGCTCTCACTGGGCATGGACCCGTTCGAGCTGGTGCTCGCCGGCGGTCACGAGATGGACGAGCATTTCCGCACGGCGCCACTCGAACGCAATCTTCCGGTGCTGATGGGATTGCTCGGGGTCTGGAACATCGACTTCCTCGGCCTCGATTCGCTCGCGGTGCTCCCGTACGACCGGCGCCTGCATCGCTTCCCCGCCTACCTGCAGCAGCTCGAGATGGAGTCAAACGGCAAGAGCGTCACCCGTGACGGCACGCCGGTCGGATACAAGACGGGCAATGTCGTGTGGGGTGAGCCTGGCAACAATGCCCAGCATTCGTTCTTCCAGTTGCTGCATCAGGGCACGGCGCGGGTCGCGCTGGATTTTATCGCACCGGTCAATGGTTCGAGCCGGTTCCTCGCACACCAGGACCTGGCGCTGGCAAATTGCTTCGCACAGTCCGAGGCCTTTGCGTTTGGCCAGACGGCGGAGCAGGTCAGGAACGATCTGCAGGCCAAGGGAGCCCCCGTTGCCGAGATCGAGCGGCTCGTCCCGCACAAGGTGCATGCCGGTGATCGTCCTAGCAGCTTGATCCTGGTGCCGCGGCTCGGGCCACGAGCGGTCGGCAAGCTGATCGCCTGGTACGAGCACAAGGTGTTCGTGCAGTCGGTGATCTGGGACGTCAACCCGTTCGACCAGTGGGGCGTCGAACTCGGCAAGAAACTGGCGACTTCGATGACCGAACCCGTGCGCACGGGACTCGCACCCGATGGCCCTGCGCACCTGCAGAAGCTCCTCGCGCAGGTACAGCGCTGGCGCGGCGACTGAGCGGCCCAGTAACATGGCGGGATGCGCTTGCACCCGTCTCGTGTCGATCCGACCTTCTTGCCCTTCCTGGCCTCCTGGCCTTCCTGGCCTTCCTGGGTTTCCTCGTTCCAGGGTCCTCTGCATCGGCGGGTGAACCCTGGATTGCACCTGGCAATACGCAGGTGCGGCACGATGTCCAACTGCTCGTCGACTCCGGGGTGATCGACCTGCCCGTGTCGGCGTGGCCGATTGCCGCGTCGGACCTCGCGAATGCACTCGGCAGGATTTCCGAGGCAACTTCCCGCACTCCCGGCCTGGCGGGAGAGGGCGGGGGTCAGGGCTCCGCGAATTCCAAGCCCCTCACCGCCGCCCAGCTCGCCGCTGTCGCGCGCCTGCGTTCCCTGGCAAGCGAAGGCAACGCCACCCTCGGCGTAGAAGTGGGCGCGGCCGCACGACCGACTCAATTGCGCACGTTCGCCGACACGCCGCGCGAGGAGGGCGAGGTCAGCCTCTACGCAGCCAGCTTTGTCGGCGCACGATTCGGCGGGCGACTGCAGGTGACCGGGGCCATCGACCCGGACGACGATCGGCCAGGCCGCCTGGACGGCTCGTACGTGGCCGGTAAGTTCGGCAACTGGATCTTCACGCTGGGGCAGCAGGATCGCTGGTGGGGTTCGGGCTGGGAAGGCAGCCTGATCATGTCGAACAACGCCCGGCCCGTACCGGAGATCTCGTTCGACCGCGCAGTCTCCGAACCCTTCGAGACCAAGTGGCTGAGCTGGATCGGACCCTGGCGGTTCACGACGTTCTTTGGCCAGATGGAAGGTACGCGCGACGATTACGCACACCCCATGTTCTGGGGCATGCGGGTTTCGGCGCGACCGCTCGATGGGCTGGAGATCAGTCTGGAACGCGCAGCACAGCTTTGCGGCGAAGGCCGTTCCTGCACCTGGGACGATTTCTGGAACATGTTCTCCGGCAACGACAACGCGGGCGAGAACGTCGATGCGGAAGACGAGCCGGGTAACCAGCTCGCGAGTTGGGATATTCGTTGGGCGTCGCCGATTGGTGAATGGAACTACGCGCTATACAACCAGCACACGGGCGAGTCGATCGACAACAAGATTCCGCGACCCTATCGCAGCATGGATCTGGTTGGCCTGGAAACGTGGGGTGCAGGATCCGATGGTGGCGGCTCGTGGCGCGCGGGCATCGAATGGTCGAACACACGCTGTGGCGGCACCGAGAACGGGCAGAAGCTCTGGGACTGCGCGTACAACAACGGGATATTCACCGACGGGTATCGCTACTACGGGCGGGTGATGGGTCATTCGATGGACGGTGACGGCGACATGTATTCGGCGCGATACATCAGGGTCGACAGCGAGGCCGATACCCTCACGGTCGTTGCGCGCTACTCCAGGATCAATCAGAACAAAATCGAGCCTGACACCCTCAATTCGGTCGCCCAGGGTGCGGAAGACTGGATTAGCCTCGACCTGAGCTATCGCCACCTCCTGCGGTCAGGTTGGTTGGAAGGCGGCGTCGGTGTCGACAGCCAGGACCGGAAATGGAATGGCGAGGACGCGGTCCTGCCGCGCGCCTACGTCACCTGGAATTACGCGCTCCGTTGAGGCCTACGGTGAATTTGTATCGTGTAACGGCGCCAGTTCCTGCGCTGCTGGCGCTGACCTGCATGCTGCTGTTCGCGACAGCGACGCAAGCGGAGCCGTGGGTCGGCGCCGGCGATATGGCTTTGCGCCACGACCTGCAGCAACTGGCCGATGCGGGTGTGCTGCACGCTCCAACAATGAGCTGGCCGTTGCCCTGGTCGGACATCAAGCAAGACATCGGTGCTGCGGATTCGTCGCAGCTCAGTCCGCGATTGCAGTCAGCCCTGGGTCGCGTGCAGCAGCGCGCAGCAGCGGAGACCGTGACCGGCGACATTGATCTGCTGGTCGAAATCGCGGGCACGACAGATCCCTGGGCCCTGCGATCGTTCGAGGATTCCCCGCGCGAGGAAGGCGAACTGACCGTCGCGGCCGACTGGGTGGGCAGGCGGTTTGCCTGGAAGCTCTCGGCCGGTCTGGCTGCCAGTCCCGACGACGGTCAGGAATTCCGCCCGGATGGGTCCTATGTCGCGATGAGCCTGGGCAACTGGAGCATCAGCGCAGGTTACCTCGACCGGTGGTGGGGGCCGGGCTGGGAAGGCAGCCTGATCCTGTCGAACAACGCCAGGCCACTGCCATCGATCGGCATCGATCGCAACCAGGCAAAGCCGTTTACGTGGCCGGTGCTGCGCTGGCTCGGCCCCTGGCGGTTCAGCACTTTCATGGGGCAGTTCGAAGACGATCGCGACTACCCCGAGGCGCTGCTGTTCGGAATGCGTTTCGAGTCGCGTCCACTGCCCTCCCTGCAGATCGCGGCAAGTCGCAGCGCCCAGTGGTGCGGCGAGGGCCGCCCCTGCGACCTGAGCACCTTCGGCGACCTGCTGACGGGCAACGACAACGACCAGGCACTTGCCGACCAGCCTGGCAATCAGTTGGCGGGGTTCGACGTGCGCTGGTCCTGGCCGGGCGGGAGGGTGCCACTGGCGCTGTACGGGCAGGCCATTGGCGAGGACGAAGCGGGATTCATGCCCTCCAAGTACCTCGGCTTGTTCGGCGCCGAAGGGTGGGGTGAGTGGGGCAGCCTGTCCTGGCGGGCACATGCCGAATACGCCGATACCGCCTGTGATTTCCCGACCTCGCCACCGGAGTTCGGGTGTGCCTATACCAGCGGCATCTATACCAGCGGGTATCGCTATCGTGGCCGAGTCCTGGGGCACACCATCGATGCGGACGGCGAATCCATGGGAGTTGGCCTGCTGCTGGTCGAGGCCTCGGGGAACCAGTGGAACCTGCTGGCCCGCAACGTCAAGTTGAACCGCGCCGGCATTGCCCTGGAGCATTCGCTGGCGGACGGCCCCGCGACCGTGGTCGACGTCACCCTGTCGCACGGGCGTACCGTGGCTTGGGGTAAGATCGACGTTTTACTGGGCTATGCCGACGTTTCGGGCGACAGCGCTGTCATCATGGAGAATGGCGCTCGGGCGTCCCTCACGTGGCGCTACGACCTCCGCTGAGCAACTGGCTGGCCGGCAAACCCGCAATTCTTGCGACGGGGCACTGATTGAATGGCTAGATTGACCTGGGCGCGCCTGCTGACGAGGGGCACGCTGGCCGTGATGATGGCGTTGTCGTGCGGCCTGGCGCTCGGCCAGACACCGAGCGCCGCGCAGATGGAAGCGTTCCAGAACCTGACGCCTGAGCAGCAGCAAGCCATCCTCGAGCAGATGGGTGGCTCCGGGCAGACGGGCACTGTGCGCCGCGACCGCGACGTCACTGCTCCCGAGACGGTACGTCCTCGAACCCCTGGTGACAAGGATGAGGCCGCGGACGCGGACCAGGAAGAGGTGCCCGCAGAACTGGGCATGCCGGGCATGACGGCGAAGTTGCCACGTGAACCCCGGATCCGTGCGAGCGACACCGTGCTGATCGAGGCGAAGCTGCGGCCAGCTGCGCCGCTCGTGGAAAACGAGCGCAGCACGGAGAAAAAAAAGGAACGCAGCAAGGAAGAAACGGCGCGACTGCAAGCCATGCTGGACCGCGTCCTGCGCGGCAACCCCTACAAGCTCGACGTCAGCGGTGTATTGCGCCTGCCGGGCGTCGCACCCATCCCTCTGGCGGGTCTGACGGAAAAGCAGGCGAGCGCACGCCTGAACCGTGATCCGGCGTTGGCCGCTTTCGAGGCGAAGCTCACGCTCCTGCCACTCGAGAAACTCGATGTCGAGGCGCTGCGGCCGTTCGGCTACGACTTGTTCGCTGGCGTTCCCTCGACGTATGCCCCGGTCAGCGATATTCCCTTGCCGGCCGAGTACGTGGTCGGGCCTGGCGACCGCTTCGAAGTGCAACTGATCGGCAATACCAAGAGCCGGCAGTCACTGGTCGTGAACCGCGATGGCCGCATCATGTTTCCGGAACTCGGGCCCATCGCCGTCGCGGGACTCAAGTTCGACGCGGCGAAGGCGCGCATCGAAGCGCGCGTCAGTGAGCAGATGATCGGCACGCAAGCCGTCGTTGCGATGAGCGACCTGCGATCCATCCGCATTTTCGTGCTGGGTGAAGCGGAGCGGCCGGGTTCCTACACAGTCAGCGGGCTTGCGACGATCACCAATGCGCTTTTCGCGAGCGGCGGCGTCAAGAAGATCGGTTCGCTGCGCAACATCCAGTTGAAGCGCGGCGGCACCCTGGTTACGCGGCTCGACCTGTACGACCTGCTGCTGAATGGCGACACGTCGAACGACGTGCGCCTGCTGCCCGGCGACGTGATTTTCATCCCGCCCGTGGGCGAAACCGCCGGTGTTGCCGGCGCGATCCGTCGCCCGGCAATTTATGAGTTGCTGGGTGAGAGCAGGGCGTCCGACCTGCTGTACCTCGGTGGCGGCCTGATGCCTGACGCCGATCCAAAGCTCGCCACAATCGATCGTATCAACGAGGGTCGCGAGCGCGTCGTGCTCAATGTCGATCTGTCGTCCGCGCAGGCCCGCGATACTGACCTGCGCAGCGGCGATGTCCTGCGGATTCCGGCGGCACGCCCCACACTCGCGAACTCGGTCCAGCTGAAAGGCCATGTGCAGCGGCCAAGTTCGTTTCAGTTCCGCCGAGGCATGCGGCTTACGGACGTAATTCCTTCCGTCGACGATCTCAAGCCGGGCGCAGATGCGCGCTACGTCATGATCCGTCGTGAACAGCCGGGAAGTCAGCGTATCTCGGTCATTTCCGCCGATCTCGAGGAAGCCTGGCGCGCGCGCACGACCGACTCGAATCCACTGCTTGAGCCGCGTGACCAGATTTTCGTGTTCGATGCCGAATCCGGAAGGTCCCAGTATCTGGACCCCGTGTTGCAGGAACTGAAGCTGCAGTCCAGCAGCGCCCAGCCATCGCAGATCGTCAGGGTGTCGGGGCGCGTGCGCGCCGAGGGCGAGTTCCCGCTCGAGCCGGGGATGACCGTCAGCGATCTCGTCCGTGCCGGCGGTGGCCTCGATGAGCAGGCTTTTGGCGGCGAGGCCGAGCTTGCGCGATACGAGGTGCTCGACGGGCAGACGCGTCGGACGGAAGTGATCAAGGTGGATCTGAATCGCGCACTGGCGGGGGATCCCGCCGCCGACCTGCTGCTGGCGCCGTTCGACCTGCTGGTGGTCAAGCAAGTCTCGGAATGGACGCAGCAGGAAGCCGTCACGGTCGAAGGCGAGGTAAAATTCCCAGGCGTCTACCCGATCAAGCGGGGCGAAACGATGCGCTCGCTCATTGCGCGGGCCGGCGGCTTGACCTCGATGGCTTATCCGCAGGGCAGCCTGTTCACGCGCGAATACCTGAAAGAACGCGAGCGCGAGCAGATCCGTGTGCTGACGGACCGCATGCGGCAGGATCTGAGCTCATTGGCGCTGCAGTCGGCCCAGTCGGGCGCGCAGATGGCGACGCAGGCCTCCGAAACGCTCAACATCGGACAATCCCTGCTCAAGGATCTGCAAGCGGCCGAGCCGGTGGGGCGTCTCGTCATCGATCTGGACACTGTTCTCGCAGCGCAGCCTGACCGGGTCAGCGATCTCGTGCTGCGCGACGGCGATCACTTGCGCATCCCGAAAATGCCGCAGGAAGTCACGGTCATCGGCGAGGTGCAGAACGCGACTTCCCACTTGTATATGCCCAACCTGACGCGTGATGACTACCTCAGCATGAGCGGTGGCGTGACCCGGAGAGCGGACGGCAAGCGCATCTACGTGGTGCGGGCCAGTGGCAGCGTCGATGGTGGCAGCGGCAGCCGCTGGTTCAGGTCGAGCAGCAACATGAGGCCTGGCGACACGATCGTCGTGCCGCTCGATGCCGAGCGCATGAGGCCGCTGCCGTTGTGGACGGCGGTGTCGACGATTCTCTACAACATCGCCATCTCGGTGGCGGCAGTGAATTCGTTCTGATCAGGGTGCCCATGAGTCGAGATGCTTCCGAGGTTTCAGGTGAGCGCATGGCGGAACCGGTTTCGCTGCTGGCCGTCATCGAGTTCGCCTGGCGTAACAAATGGCTGATCATGGTCTCCGGGCTGCTGTGCGGCGGCATTGCGCTAACGGTCGGTTTGCTGATGACGCCGCACTACAGGGCGCAGGTCGTCGTGATGCCAGTCACCTCCGATCTTGCGGCGGGCGGCGGCGTAGCGAACCTGGTGCGTGGTCTTGGAGGTCTTGCCTCGCTTGCCGGCATCGGCCTGAACTCGGGGTCGAGTCGCGACGAGATTCTGGAATTCCTGCGGTCCCGTTCGTTTACGACTGAGTTTCTGCGGGAAAACAATCTGCTGCCTATCCTGTTCGAGGAGGACTGGGACTCGAAAGCGGCGCAGTGGCGTGTGCCACCCGACAAGGTGCCGACAATCGGCGACGCCTACGAGTTTTTCACGGAGGAAGTCCGCTCGATCGACGAGGACAAGAAATCTGGAATCGTCACGCTTTCGGTGACCTGGTCGGACCCGGAACTGGCTGCCAAGTGGGCCAACGACATGGTGGCCAGTGCCAACGCACGGCTGCGGGAGAAGGCGATCGAGGAATCCCAACGCAGCATCGAATACCTGAAAAGGGAGGGAGAAAAGACCAATGTCGTAGCTGTCCAGGAAGCGATCGGCAAGCTGACCGAGGAGCAGGTCAAGAGCGTAATGCTGGCTAACGTGCGCGATGAATATGCGTTCAAAGTCATCGACCCGGCCGTCATGCCGGAGTACCGCGACATCGTCAGGCCGCGACGCGCCTTGATGCTTGCCCTCGGGCTCGTCATGGGTTCGCTGTTCGGCATGATGGTGGCATTCGGCCGCGAGTATCAGTCGTCTCGCCGGTGATTTCCGTGCGCCGCTGACTCACGGCGGAATCCACATGATGGCGGCCAGTTCTGCTTTGAGCCGAAGCTTTTTCGACAACGCGCTCGTGATGATGGGCGGCACGGCCCTTGCGCAGGCGATTCCGATCCTTTTCGCCCCGGTGCTGACGCGAATCTATTCGCCGGAGCAGTATGGCGTCCTCGCGACCTTCATCGGTGTCGCGGCAGTCATGACGGTAGTGGCGACGTTGCGGCTGGAACCGGCGGTCGTGCTTCCAGAGAACGACGCGGTCGCCGCTAACATCGCCGCGGTGGCGTTATTGGTCGCCACGGTGGTGTCTGCACTCGTCCTCGTGGTAGCGCTGGCCGGCAAGGAATTCATTGCCCGACAGTGGCCGGCGGTTGGGAATGGCGCATGGCTGCTCTTGGTAGGTCCGATGGTCCTGTTGCTTGCGCTCACACAGACGGCTTCGTTCTGGGCCAACCGAACCCGGCGTTTCAGTGTGATCGCCGGCGGGACAGTCCTGCAGCAAGGGGGCACGGCGTTGCTAAGCCTCTTTGCCGGGCTGTCTGGAGGCGCTCAGCTGGGCCTCGTAGCGGGTCGGTTTGGCGGCCAGTGCCTGTCCGCTGTCTGGCTCGTGTCGCGGGTGTTTTCCGAATGGCGGCACGTCTTTGGCAAGGTTTCATGGTCAGGCATGAAGGCAGCCGTCAGTAGCTACCGGCAATTTCCTAAGTTCAACCTTCCTTACAGCCTCGTGGGCACCGTGTCCCGGGAGCTGCTGGTATTCGCGCTGACGCTTTTTCACTTCACGCAGCAGGCGGGTTTCTACGGCTTGGCACGCAGCGTGCTGTACTCGCCGGTGAGTTTCCTGTCTTCCTCGCTCAGTCAGGTGTTCTATAAAGAGGCGGCGGACTCCATCGGCACACCGGCATTCGAGGCACTGGTCGCGCGGCTTCTCGGCGGGATCATCCTCGTGTTCACGCCGGCCTTTGTTGCACTGGTGTTCTGGGGGCCGGAGCTCTTTGCGTTTGCCTTTGGTGCAGAATGGCGGGAGGCCGGGGTTTATGCGGCGATCTTCGCTCCAGCCGCCTGGCTCTTCCTGTTTTCGAGTTGGCCGGAACGGATCTTCGAAGTCGCCGGGCGACAGCAACTGTCGCTGGCGATCCAGCTGGTCTCCGACATTCTGTCCGTGACGGTGGTGCTGGCCCTGCTCTGGCAAGAGGCGAGTCCCCGGGTCGTACTGGCCGCCTATACCGCCATCGCGTGCGGGTATCATTGCGCATTCGTGACTGCTGCCTTCAATGTCGCCCGTCTGCCGGCTTCGATCCTGTGGGGCGCGATTGCTCGCAGTGCGGTGATGATCGTGGCTGCAGCGTCGGCCTTTGCCGCCTGCAGGCAGGTCGGCCCGCGGCAGGGCCTCGTGGTTGCGATTGTGTTGACGGCTTTGTATTCGGGTGCCGCGCTTGCCTGGATCACTTGGCGCCGTCGTACCCGAATCCGTTCCGGACGCCAGGAGCACGTTCAGTGATCGTCGTCGTCGACTATGGCATGGGTAATGTCGGGTCAGTCGCCAACATGCTGCGCAAGGTCGGCACGGAGGCAGTGGCCTCTGCTGACCTGGACGTCATCCGGAATGCCCCCAAACTGATTCTGCCTGGAGTCGGAGCATTCGACGCCGCGATGAATCGCCTGCACGAGCGAGGGCTGGTAGCGATTCTGAACCGGCGCGTCCTCGAAGATCGCGTACCCATTCTCGGCATCTGCCTGGGCATGCAGTTGATGACCGATTCGAGCGAGGAGGGCCGCACGACCGGACTTGGCTGGATCAGCGGCGGTACGCGCCGGTTCAACTTCGACGGGCTGGATCCACGACCCCAGATACCGCACATGGGTTGGAACGTCGTGGAGCAGGCTCGGCCGACACCACTGTTCGAAGAAATGTACGACCAGCCGCGCTTCTATTTCGTGCACTCGTACCATGTGTATTGCAGCAATCAAGAAGACGTGATGCTGACGACCGAATACGGGTATAGGTTCGTTTCGGGTGTCTCGAGGGGGAATATCTACGGAGTCCAGTTTCACCCCGAGAAAAGCCACAAGTTCGGCATGCAACTGATCCGTCGGTTCGCGGGGATCTAGCGTGCTGCGCACTCGCGTGATTCCCTGCCTGCTGCTCCGCAACGGCGGCCTCGTCAAGACCGTGAAATTCGGCGAGGCTAAGTACGTCGGCGATCCGATCAACGCGGTGAAGATATTCAATGAAAAGGAGGTCGACGAACTCGTCTTTCTCGACATCACGGCTACCGCTGCCAGCCGCGGGCCGAACTTCGAACTGATACGTGATATTGCGACCGAGGCGTTCATGCCGTTCGGCTACGGCGGCGGCATCACCACGATCGATCAGGTCGCGTCGCTCGTGGCGCTCGGCGTGGAAAAGGTCGTGCTCAATACGTCTGTCGTCGAGCGCCCGGAGTTCATCCGTGAGGCCGCGAATCTGGTCGGCAGCTCGAGCGTGGTGGTTTCGATCGACGTGAAGCGTTCGCTACTCGGCCGGTACGAGGTGGTCACGCGCAACGCAGGCAGGAAATCGGGACTGGATCCGATCGAATGGGCCAGGAGGGCCGCCGACCTGGGCGCCGGCGAGGTCCTGCTCACGTCCGTCGACCGGGACGGCACGCAGAAGGGTTATGACCTTGCGCTCCTCCGGCAGGTCACGGAGGCCGTCTCGATCCCGGTGATCGCCAGTGGCGGTGCCGGCAGCCTGGACGATTTCCGGGCAGCCGTGCAGGAAGCCGGTGCATCCGCGGTCGCCGCGGGCAGTCTGTTCGTGTTTCACGGCAAACACCGTGCCGTGCTGATCACATACCCGGATTATCGGGAACTCGAAAAGGTGTTCGGTTGATGCAGCAAACGCGCCCATATCAGATCTGCGTCCGCTGCGTCATGGACACCACGGATCCCGAGATTACGTTTGATGATCGGGGCGTATGCAGTTGGTGCACCCGATTCGACGTAGAGATCTCGCCGCAGTGGTTTCCAAACGCGGAGGGTGAAAGGCGCTTCTCGGCAATCGTCGAGGCCATCAGGCAGGAGAACAAGTCGAAGGAATATGACTGCATTGTCGGGCTTTCGGGAGGCATCGACAGCTCGTATGCTGCCTACGTGGCTCGCCGGCACTGGAACCTGCGCGTTCTCGCGGTGCACGTCGACGCCGGCTGGAATTCGGAGCTGGCGGTCAAGAACATTGAGAACATCGTCAAGCGGCTCGACATCGACCTGCATACAGAGGTTATTGACTGGGAGGAAATGCGCGACCTCCAGGTTGCGTTCCGAAGTCGGGTGTCGCCAACCAGGACGTGCCTCAGGACCACGTCTTCTTCGCTGCGCTCTACGCCTGCGCCGCGCAAGGGACTCCGTTACGTGCTGAGTGGCGGGAATATCGCGACCGAGTCAGTGCTGCCGACCAGTTGGGGCTACAACGCCATGGACCTGCGGCACCTGAAGGGCATTCACCGGCGGTTCGGCAGCGCTCCGCTGCGCACGTATCCGACCTGCAGTTTCTTCCGGTACTACGTTTACTATCCGCTCATCTGCAGGATGCGGGTCATCCGGCCGCTCAACTTCATGCCCTACGACAAGGACGAGGCGCTGGCGATTCTGGAAAAGGAACTCGCGTACCGTTACTACGGCACGAAACACGGCGAGTCGAGGTTCACTAAGTTCTTCCAGAACTACTGGTTGCCGCAGCGGTTTGGCTTCGACAAGCGTCGCGCTCACTTGGCCAGCCTGGTCCTGTCCGGCCAGACGACCCGGGATGAGGCGCTGCGGGACTTGCAGCAGCCTTTGTACGGGGAGGCTGGGCTAAGGGAAGACAAGGCGTTCATAGCCAAGAAGCTCGGCCTTAGTGGCGCGGAACTCGATGGCTTCACACACATGCCGGTCCATGACCACAGCGACTATCCGTCGAACGCGGCGTTGTTCGAGCTGAAGAACCGTTTGCGACCGTTTCTGAGGCGACTCGGCCTGGGCGTGGCCCAGAAATAGCACTGGCGAAAGCGGTAATGCGCACGTTCAATGCCGGATCAAATGTACTTGCGCGTGGACCGGGGCCACAGGGGCTTCCGATGTGGCTCTTATCCACGCTTTTTTCCTTTGAGGCTCTGTTTGTCCTGTTTCTTTTCGCCGGTCGCTTCAAGGCGGACCCGCGCTTTGCCGTGATACCGGTCGATATCACGGCATTGCTGCTTGTGCTGAGCATGCTCGCAGGCGTCTGGGTGCTTGCCCGCCGGCGTTTCCTGGTCGAGGCAGATGCTTGGCAACAGTGGCTGCTCGCGCTGGCATTCTTTGCCTGGGTGCTTGCCAGTTGGTACTGGTCGCCCGGCAGCGAGTACGCCACTCAGAAAGCCGTTATTGCGTTCGTTATTAATTTGTGGGCGATGGCAGCGGCAGGGTGGATAATTTCGAGCGATCCGGTGAGGCTGGTCCGATTCCTGACGGCTATCGTGCTGTTCGCCTGCTGGGTTGCAGTCGAAACGGTCCTTCTCCTTCGCAACGGCGGCGCGGTGGTCTTTGTGACTGCGTTCGGAGGTGATTACTTAGGCATCGGCAGCGTCCTGTCCTTTGCGGCGATCGTGCTGTTCTCTTTCGTTATGACTGGTCGCCGGCCATGGTGGCAAATCATGACGGCGATGGCCCTTTGCATCAGCTTCATCGCGATGATGTTTCCGGTGGGTGGGCGGGGGCCGATCATTGCAACTGTCGCTGCAATGTTCACTGGGGTTGGCTGGGTGGCGGTCCGTCGACGTCGCCTGTTCAAGGTGTCCGCCCGCGGCAAGAGTCTTGTCGTTCTCGGAATCGTCGCGGTGGTGGTGCTCGTGGTACGGATGGTCGAGTCCGGTGAGTATGCCCTCGCTGCACAGCGGTTCATGGTTCTGGCCGAGTCCGGCATGGGCGATTCGGCGGGCGTCCGATGGTACTATTACACGTCCACACTCGGGATCATTTCCGAGCACCCGTGGATAGGCGTCGGTGTTGGTGGGTGGCCTGTCGCCATGGGGCTGGGGTTCGGTCGCGATTACCCGCACAACCTGTTCCTGGAGGTCTTCGCTGAGCAGGGAATGCTCGGAGTGGTGGTGTTGTTAACTTTGCTGGTTCACGCGGCATGGCTTGCTGTGCGCAGAAACGGCGCGATGTCGACGCCCCAGGGCTTTGCGGCCATCCTGCTTGTCGTCAGTGCCTTCATCAGCGCCATGTTCAGCGGTGATATCGGCGACAATCGGGTCCTCTTCTGCCTGCTCGGTCTCTGTGCTGCGTCGACCGACGTCTGGGCACAGGGAATGCCCACGGGGCGTGGAGCAACCGGCCCGAGCGAGCCCCCGAGGAAAAACGGGCGTTCGCGCGTGGACTGAAATCGCGGATGCTCAATATTCATCTTTACCCGAGTCCGCTGACCCACGAGAGTCGCATCCTCAAGGAGTCGCAGGCCATCGCTTCGTTCAGCGACTTTTCGTGCATCGTGCTGGTGGGAGCGGCGGGTCGGGGACTGACAGATGCAGAGATGCTGGACGAAGGCCGGACAACCATGCGTTTTTCGCGAGACGTTCCAGCATGGTTGCCTGCGACGATCGGCAAGGTGTTGGGGGTGGCCGCTTGGTCGTGGCGGGTGTTTCGCTGCTTCTCGACCAAGCCCGTCAGTTGCATCAACTGCCATAGTCTCTCGACGCTTCCTCTGGGGGTTGCGCTGAAATTCAGGACCGGAGCGAAGCTCGTCTATGATCCGCACGAACTGGAAACCGAGTCGAACGGGTTAGGTGGGTTCCGGCGGACGATCGCGAAAGTGGTTGAACGCGCGTTCTATTCCCTTGCCGACGAGGTGATCGTCGTAGGCGACGGGATTGCCGACTGGTACCAGCGCACCTACGGGGGGCGACGCCCGACAGTCGTCCTTAATTGTCCGCTGAGCAGGAAACCGGAGCGGACGTCCGTCTTGCGACGAGCACTTGGATTGCCCCCGGATGCAACAATCTACCTTTATCAAGGAATCCTCGGCAAGGGTCGGGGCGTCGAGATGATGCTTGAGGCATTCGCGGACCTAGGAGATCCAGGGAAGGTCCTGGTGTTTCTCGGGATGGGGCCGTTGGAAGGTCGAATTTCTGAGGTGGCGGCGCGCACGCCATGCGTCCATTTGCATCCGGCCGTACGTCCGCACGAACTCGCCGAATACACGGCCTCTGCCGACGTCGGGTTGTGCCTGATCGAAGACACGTGCCTCAGTTACCGCTACTGCATGCCGAACAAGCTGTTTGAGTACTTCGCGGCGGGCATTCCGACTGTCGTCAGTAACCTCCCGGAAATCGCTGGTGTCGTGTCACGGATCGGGTCGGGATGGGTCGTAGTTGAGTGGTCAGCAGGGGCACTGCGTTCGGTTGTGGAATCAATCGATGCTGCCCAGATACTGGCTCGCCGGGTGGCTGTCGAAAACGCCGGCGCGGAATTCACTTGGGAAAATCAGGTACCTGTACTGCGACAGGTATACGCGCGGCTCGGGTTCCTGACCGCACCGTCTCCCTGATGCATACGATGTTTGGATCGGCTGTCGGGCGGCGAGCGCCAGTTTGTTACAATTCCGGCCAGGCGGTGCAGTCGGTTTCCTGGACGAATCAGCCTTCTTGGCCCGTTGGTGCTCCCGCA
The DNA here is from genome assembly GCA_016705325.1 of Pseudomonadota bacterium. Classification (GTDB taxonomy): domain Bacteria; phylum Pseudomonadota; class Gammaproteobacteria; order Steroidobacterales; family Steroidobacteraceae; genus RPQJ01. The sequence continues at coordinate 231,761 of JADIYJ010000003.1, forward strand.
CCCGGCGACCTGTTTAGACTGGACACTGAAGATCGCGCCTGAATGACACGCACCGCCGAAATGCAGCCGGTCCAAGCGTGCGCCCGCTGCATCATGAACTCTCAGGTCGAACCCAAGATCAGCTTCGACTCCGCGGGAATCTGCAATCACTGTCGGCGGTACGACGAACTGGTGACGACGCGTGTCGTGCGTGGTGCGGAAGGATGGCGGATCCTCGACAGCGTCGTGTCCCGGATCAAGGACGCGGGGCGTGGCAAGGAATACGATTGCATCATCGGCGTCAGCGGCGGTGTCGACAGCACCTACGTTGCCTATCTGGTCCGGCAACTCGGCCTGCGACCGCTCGCAGTGCACTTCGACAACGGGTGGAATTCCGAGTTGGCGGTCAGCAACATCGAGAAAGTGCTGAAGCGGCTCAATATCGACCTCTACACGTACGTCGTTGACTGGGAAGAGTTCCGCGACCTCCAGTTGGCCTTTCTCAAGGCGTCGGTGCCTGACGGGGAAATTCCGACGGACCACGGGATTTTCGCTCTCCTGTGGAAGGAGGCGGCGCGGCGGGGCATTCGATACGTTATTTCGGGCATGAATTTCGCGACGGAAGCGATGAGCGTCCCGGACTGGTCCTACGGTCATGCCGACTGGCGCTACGTCAAGGCGGTCCATGGTCGCTACGGGACGCGTCCGCTCAAGACATATCCGCACTTTTCGTTGCTTGATCTTGCGTGGTTCAACGTCGTGCGCCGCATCCGCACGGTATCCGTACTCAACTACGTCGAGTACGACAAGGCCGACGCCATGCGAATCCTCCAGGACGAACTGGGCTGGGTTTACTACGGCGGCAAGCACTACGAATCGGTCTACACGCGCTTCTGGCAAGGCTACGTCCTGCCGCGTAAGTTCGGCATCGACAAGCGGTACGGACACCTCTCGGACCTTGTCAACTCGGGCCAGATCACACGTAAACAGGCGCTCGAGGAGATGAGTGCGCAGCCGTACACGCCCCAGATGCAGGACCAGGATCGGCGTTACGTCATCAAGAAGTTCGAGCTGACCGAGGCGGAGTTTGATGCCTTGATGGCGTTGCCGCCGCGCAGCTTCCGCGAGTTTCCCAACAGTTTTGCACGTGTCGAGCGCCTCAAGAAGTTCGTAAACGCGCTTCGCGCGCGCGGGCTGTACTCCCGCTAGGCGCCGTCGACCGGGTCATATTGGAGAGCACATGCTCAAGTTTGCGCTTGTCGGCTGCGGCCGCATCTCGAAACGACACTCCGAGCTTCTCGGCAACGGCCAGATCCAGGGCGCCACGCTGGCGGCGGTTTGCGACGTGGTTCCTGCCAACGCCGAGGCCATCGCCAAGACTTTCGGGGTGCCGGGCTATACCGACATGCACGAGATGATGCGCAAGGAACAGCCGGATGTCGCGGTGGTCCTGACAGAGAGTGGCCGTCACGCCGAGCACGTCATCGCTCTCGCGCCGTATGGCAGGCATCTCGTCGTCGAGAAGCCAATGGCACTCACGCTCGACGATGCTGATGCCATGATCAAGGCCTGCGACAGGCATGGTGTCCGGCTTTTTGTCGTAAAACAGAACCGTTTCAACGTGCCCGTGCTCAAGCTGCGTGAGGCGCTCGAGGCCGGTCGCTTCGGTCGCATGGTGCTCGGTACGGTGCGCGTGCGCTGGTGCCGTCGGCAGGAATACTACGATCAGGATCCATGGCGCGGCACCTGGGCGCTGGACGGCGGCGTGCTGACGAACCAGGCGAGCCACCACGTGGATCTGCTCGAGTGGATGATGGGCGATGTCGAGAGCGTGTTCGCGAAGAGCATGACGGCGCTCGTCGACATCGAGGCCGAGGACACCGCGGTTGTGCTTCTCAAGTTCCGGTCTGGCGCGCTCGGCCTGATAGAGGCCACCACGGCGACGCGTCCAAAGGACATCGAGGGCTCGATCTCGATCCTGGGCGAGCACGGCACCGTCGAGATCGGCGGGTTCGCGGTCAATGAGATGAAGGTCTGGCAGTTCGAGCCAGGACTGCCCGCCGACGACGAGGTGATGAGGCGCTACTCGGTCAACCCTCCCAGCGTTTATGGCTTCGGGCATCAGGCTTACTACGAGCACGTTGTCGATTGTATCACCAACGACCGTCACCACCTGGTCGACGGGCTCGAGGGCAGGCGCAGCCTCGAACTGATCTCCGCAATCTACGAGTCCGTCGAGACTGGCCGCGAAGTAAACCTGCGCTTCGTGCCGAATCTCTGCCGGCTCGGGCAGCGCTGACCGGTGCCGAAGGTGTTCAGCGGCCCGCGCCGGCTTTCGGTCGGCATCGTCGACGTCGAGTTTGGCGAAGACGTGACGGTTATCGAGCCCGTCAATTTGTACGGTTGCCGCATCGGGTCAGGCTGCTTCATCGGACCTTTCGTCGAGGTCCAGCGCAACGTCACGATCGGCCGTAACACGCGCATCCAGTCGCACGCATTCGTCTGCGAATTCGTGGACATCGGTGACGACTGCTTCGTCGGACACGGCGTCACGTTCATCAATGACTCGTTTTCCAGTGGCGGTCCCGCCCGCGGCGACAAGTCCAAGTGGCGCTCGACCGGCATCGGCAACAGCGTGTCGATCGGGTCTAATGCGACGATCATGCCCGTGATGATTGCCGACGGCGTCGTCGTCGGGGCGGGGGCCGTCGTGACGAAGGATATCGTCCGCCGCGGAATATATGCCGGCAATCCCGCACGCCTCATCAGGTTACTCGAGGAATAGTTCATGCACGTCCCCTTCGTGGATCTGGCCGCCCAGTACAACGCCCATCGCGAGGAGTTTGATGGTGCGCTGGCGGCGGTCATCGCCAGGACGGCATTCGTCGGTGGGGAGTTCGTGCGGAACTTCGAGCGTCAATATGCCGACGCCTACGGGGTGCAGCACTGCGTTTCCTGCGCCAACGGCACCGATGCGATCTACATCGTGCTGCGGATGCTTGGTATCGGCGCGGGTGACGAGGTCATCACGACCGCAATCAGCTGGATCTCGACGTCGGAGACTATCTCGCAGGCCGGCGCCCGGCCTGTGTTTGTCGATGTGGACGAGCATGGCCTGATCGACGTGGAGCAGATCGAGGCCAGGATCACGCCGCGGACCAGGGCCATCATTCCCGTGCACCTGTATGGGCAGGCCGTGAATATGGATCGCGTCGGCGAACTTTGCCGGCGCCACAGGCTGCGGCTGATCGAGGATTGCGCGCAGGCGCATTTCGCCGAGTGGAACGGTCGGCGAGTCGGCACGTTCGGTGACGCCGCGACTTTCAGCTTCTATCCCGGAAAGAATCTCGGCGCCTGGGGTGACGCTGGCGCGATCGTCACGAACGATGCCGACCTCGCGCGCCGCTGCCGGATGTACGCAAACCATGGCGCCCTGGTGAAGCACCAACATGAGGTGGAAGGCGTCAACAGCCGCCTCGACGGCCTGCAGGCCTCGCTGCTGTCTGCCAAGCTGCCACACGTGGCTGCGTGGACCGCCAGTCGGCGCAAGGTAGCGGCGGCCTATGACCAGAAACTCGCGGGTGTCGGCGACCTATGCCTACCAAGGATTCGTGCAGGCGCGCGCCACGTCTACCACCTTTACGTCGTGCAGACCGCGCACCGTGACGAACTCAAGTCCCACCTGACGGACCGTGGGATCGAGACAGCCATTCATTACCCCACGGCACTGCCGCTGTTGCCTGCATACGGCTACCTGGGGGCGGAACCGAAGGACTTTCCGCGCGCGGCGACAACCCAGGGGCGCATCCTGTCGCTGCCGATATACCCCGAGATTACTTCCGACATGATCGAATACGTGGCGGACAGCGTCCGTACCTTCTTCGCGCACGCCTGACGCCGGATCACATGCGGATTGTCTATCTCCACCAGTACTTCGTGACGCCGGACATGGCCGGCGGAGTCAGATCCTACGAGATGGCCCGTCGCCTCGTTGCCGCTGGGCACGAAGTGCACATGGTGACCAGCGACCAACAGGCTCGCAGCGGTGCAGCGACCTGGCGCGAGACCCGCGAAGCGGGCATTCATGTTCATTGGGCGTCGGTGCCTTACGACAACGTCATGAGCTACGGCCAGAGAATCCGAGCCTTCGTCGATTTCGCATGGTGCGCCGCTCGCCGTGCGTCGGCACTGCAGGGTGACGTCGTGTTCGCCACCAGCACGCCGCTCACCATCGCACTGCCCGGCGTGCACGCGGCACGCCGTTCAAAGTGTCCGATGGTATTCGAAGTCCGGGACCTCTGGCCCGCGGTGCCCATCGCGATCGGGGCTATCAGGAACCCTGCTGCAGTGGGTGCCGCCCGCTGGCTCGAGCGCTACGCCTACCGTAACGCCGCGCGCATCGTGGCGCTGGCTCCGGGGATGCGCGATGAAATCGTGGCGACCGGCTATCCCGCTGAGCGCGTTACCGTGATCCCGAATGGATGCGACCTCGGCATGTACGACGATCCAGCTGCCGGCCAGGTATTGCGCGACAGCCTTCCATGGCTTGGCGACCGTCCGCTCCTGGTCTTTACCGGGACGTTTGGGCTGGTGAACGGAATGGAGTACCTGCCGCGCCTCGCCGCTAAGCTGCAAGGCATCGATCCCGGCATTTGCGTCGCGGCCGTAGGAACGGGACGGGAGTTCGACAGGACGCGGCAGCTCGCTGCCGAGCTCGGAGTGCTCGACCGCAACCTGTACTTGATTGGCAAGCGCCCGAAGCGGGAAGCGGCCGCGTGGACCCAGGCGGCGGACATAAACCTTGCGCTGTTTACGGGCCCGTCGATCGTCTGGCGCGACGCTGTACAGAACAAGTTCTTCGATTCACTGGCCGCAGGCAGGCCTGTTGCGAACAATTTCCCGGGGTGGCAATCGCGCATCGCGGAAGAGGCGGACGCTGGGCTGATTTTGCCGGCCGACGACCTGGCAGCCGCGGCGCACCAGGTGGCGGCTGCCCTGCGCGACAAGGCATGGCTTGAGGCGGCCGGCCGTGCTGCTCGCCAGTTGGCCGAATCACGGTTTGATCGCGACCTGCTCGCCGCGCAACTCGTCGGCGTACTGGAGCAGGCTCGGGCCGAATGGTGTGGATGATGCCGTGCGGTCGTCGAGCATGAAGCGGTCGTTTGATCTCGCGCTCGGCGTTCCCGCGGCGCTGTTGCTGCTCCCGGTCGCGCTGACGATTGCGCTTCTTGTGCGCATTCTGCTCGGCAGCCCCGTGCTGTTCCGGCAACAGAGACCCGGGCTTGGCGGTCGCCCATTCGACATGGTCAAGTTCCGCAGCATGAGCGACGCCCGCGATGCGGACGGCAAGCTGTTGCCGGACGACATGCGCCTCGGCCGATTCGGTCGCTGGCTGCGCGCGAGCAGCCTTGACGAACTCCCGGAGTTGTACAACGTGCTTCGAGGCGACATGAGTCTTGTCGGTCCCCGTCCGCTGCTAATGGACTACCTGCCGCTGTATTCCCAAGTGCAAATGCGCAGGCACGAGGTGCCACCCGGCGTTACGGGATGGGCTCAGATCAACGGGCGCAACGCAATCTCTTGGGAGGATAAGTTTGCTTATGACGTTTGGTATGTCGACAACCGGTCGTTGATACTGGACATCAAAATACTTCTTGTTACGGCCATGAAAGTCGTACTTGCAGCAGGTATAAGTCAGCCTGGCCGCGCAACGATGGAGCCATTTCGCGGCATGCAGAAACGCGCCGAAAAATCTCCGGGAGGTGATCCATGACAACGGACAGGACAAGACTTCTTGTTATTGGAGGCGGTGGCTTTGCGAGGGAGGTGGCCTGGCTAGCCGAGGAGATCTCCGAAAGTGGCGCTCGCATAGACGTCGTCGGGTTCGCAGATGACAATCCGGAGCTGCAAGGTACAACGCTGAATTGCTATCCAGTAATGGCATTGGAGAGCGTCCGTCAATTGTCCCGACCGCCGACACACTATGTGGTCGCAATCGGCTCCCCTTCCGCGCGCGAGTCGCTCGCTAGGCGCGCCGAGTTGCTATCGATTGAGCCAATCACGCTCGTACATCCGACCGTTCGGATGTCCCGATACGTTGAGATTGGCGCGGGCACAGTCATATGCGCCGGGTCGCTGCTTACGACTAATATTCGCATCGGCGCCCACGTGCAGATCAATCTGGACTGTACAGTCGGACATGATGCTGAACTGGAGGATTTCGCGACCTTGGCTCCGGGGGTGCATGTCTCAGGTCACGTCACATTGGGTCGCGGTTGTTACCTGGGGACCGGTTGTTCCATCGTTAACGGGATGGCTGGGAATCCAATTCGAGTAGGCGATCGATCGACGGTGGGCGCAGCTGCCTGCGTGACAAGGACGGTGGAAATGGGCACGACGGTCGTAGGTGTGCCAGCACGGGTTCTGAACAAATGAGCAGAATAGGTGGCATTGGAGCCGACCATAGGCCCGCCGATACGGACGTACGGCCGCCTTGGACACTGCCGCCTTGGCCGTGGTATGGGTCCGACGAACGTGCCGCCGCGGACGCTGTGTTGGCCAGTGGCCGTGTGAACTACTGGACGGGCGAGGAGGGCCGTGCGTTCGAGCGCGAATATGCCAGCCACCTGAATGCGAAACATGCGATCGCGCTGGCCAACGGCACGCTGGCGCTTGAACTGCCGTTGCGCTGCTGGGGTATCGGGCCGGGCGACGAGGTCGTCGTCACCCCACGTTCGTTCATGGCATCCGTGAGTTGCGCGGTATTGCAGGGTGCGACGCCTGTGTTCGCCGATGTCGAACCCGACAGCGGGAATATCAGTGCGCGCTCGATCGAACGCGTGCTCACGCGCGCACACGCGCGGTCATTCCCGTGCACCTCGCCGGCTGGCCCTGTGACATGGCCCCGATCATGGAACTGGCACGCGAGCACGGGTTAAAGGTGATCGAAGACTGCGCACAGGCCCACGGCGCATTGTACCGCGGTTCACCCGTAGGCAGCATCGGCGACGCGGGTGCGTTTTCGTTCTGCCAAGACAAGATACTTACGACGGCGGGCGAGGGCGGTCTACTGGCAACGAACGACGATGTGATGTGGCGGGCAGCTTGGGCGTTCAAGGACCACGGTAAGGGTTGGGGCGCGGTCTACAACACGAAACATCCGCCCGGATTTCGCTGGCTTCACGAATCGTTCGGCACAAACTGGCGACTGACGGAACTGCAGTCCGCGATAGGCCGGCTACAACTTCGGAAGTTGACTGGATGGCAAGCTGCGCGCGCCCGCAACGCCGCCCGTTACATCGAGGCATTCCAGAAGCTCGACTTGGTCCGCGTGCCAGTTCCGGCGCCCGACCTTCGGCACGCGTGGTACAAGTTCTACGTATACGTCCGCCCCGAAGCGCTGAAGATCGGGTGGTCACGCGACCGGTTGATGACCGAGATCAATCAGCGCGAGGTGCCGTGCTTTGCTGGATCCTGTTCGGAGATCTATCTTGAAAAGGCATTCGAAGGCACGCACTTCCGGCCCCAGCAGCGCCTCGAAGTGGCGCGGCAACTCGGCGAGACCAGCCTGATGTTCCTCGTGCATCCGACACTTACCGAAAATGACGTCGGACGAATGGCAGAAATCGCCGCCGAAGTGGTTCGATCCGCCACTCGTTGAGTGCCCGTGCCCGACGAGACTCGGCCCGGCCTCTTGCTGATTGCTGGGTATAGCGTCAGCGGGCTACCTTTAATCCACAATGCGCATGGCTTATGCAGGTGCACGCGTATCTCCCCAAGCCGGACAGTCCGCTGCACGAGTTCGACACCTGGGGCCAGCAACCTGGGCGGGGCCGGGTCCCGGATCCTCATCGGCGACGGCGATCCAGGCATCCGGCCGTGATCCACGCCACCGATTTGCGCCAGCCGATGGTGCAGCCCGTCGACATAAGACTGAAGCCTCACCGCCATTCATGCAGCCCACACTGAACTCATGGACGATGCCCCGGTGAGCCTGCCGCCGGCAGCGGCACGGCCGCATGATAGCTGGAGACCGGACGTCGAAGGGCTGCGTGGGGTCGCGGCGATCCTCGTGGTGCTCTACCACTCCAGAATGGGCGTGTTTCACGGCGGGTTTACCGGCGTCGATATTTTCTTCGTCGTTTCCGGATTCGTAATCACGCGACAGGTTGTGCTCGCGCTCGACAGAGGACACTTCAGCCTCGAATGGTTCCTGCACCGCCGCGTCCGCCGGCTGTTGCCGGCGGCGACCCTGATGGTCGCGGTGACGCTGTTCATCGGGAACCTGGTGCTGCTTCCCACGGACCTGGTCAATCTGGCGGATTCGGCCATTGCCGTGCTGGCCTGGGTCGGTAACTTATACTTCTGGCGCCAGCACAGCTATTTTGCGGATTCCGGACCCGAACTGCCTTTGCTGCACATGTGGTCGCTCGGTGTAGAGGCGCAGTTCTATCTCCTCTTTCCCTTTCTGCTGCTCGCGGTGCTGCGCTGGTCGCCACGGCATGCAGTGAGTTTAGTGGGTGCCGTTGCGGCTACATCACTCGCGCTGTCGATCTGGGGGACGCACCAGCATCCAGGAGCCTCGTTCTATCAATTGCCGACGCGACTGTGGGAGTTTCTGGTCGGCGCCTTGATCGTGCTGCGGGGTCAAGATGCCGCCGTTTCGAGCAGAGTACGGAAGGGTCTCGCATTCCTCGGCGCAGCCGCGATGCTGGTCGGCGCAATCTGCCTGTCGCCACAGACGCCGTATCCGGGGATTGCTGCCGTGTTGCCTGTGCTCGCAACAGCGTTGGTACTGTCGTTCGCTCCTGGGACTCCTGTCGGCAGGCTATTGAGTCTACCGAAGATTGTCGCGATTGGGGCTGCCTCGTATTCGCTCTACCTTTGGCACTGGCCTGTGCTGGTGCTTATGCGCTATCGATTCGGGGCAGATCCGGGGCCGGTGCTCGTGGCTTTCGCATTCCTTGCGATCGCCCTGCTGACGTACCTGTCCTGGCGTTTCATCGAGACACCCTATCGCGACAGTGCGCCTTTAGGCCGTTCCTACCGGATGAGCGTTGTTCTCTTCGCTGCCGTGGCGTGCGCGGTCGTGTCGGTCCTGCTCATCGGCCTCGACGGCCGGCCCGGGCGAATTCCGCCGGCAGCGCTTGTCCTCGATGCGCAACGCACATTGCATGGGTCGGGGGACGACCATTGCCACGCGGGTCCGCCGCAGGTCGTCAGCATCGACGAACTCTGTCGCTCTGATTCGGCAGGCGCGGTGCGTGACCGTGTGCTGGTATGGGGCGACAGTCACGCACACGCGATCGTTCCGGTGCTGTCGGCAATGGCGGCGGAACACGGCAAGGAATTGTGGCAGGCGACCTATAGCAGCTGCCCGCCGCTGCTCGGCGTCGATGTCGCGAGAATGGCTGGATCGCATCATTGTCGTGAATTTAACGATATGGTACTGCGTGCCGTGCGCCAGTTCGACATTCGCAGTGTGGTTCTGTCGTCGTATTGGTCAGCATACTTATGGGATCCAGCGCTCAACCCGGTCGATCGCTGGCTCGATCCTTACAGCAGCCGCGATGCGCTGGGCAGTGGGCATGCCGCCGCGAACCGACGCAATTTCGAGAACGCCCTGGCGCGTACGGTAGCGGCGCTGCAAGCCGCTGGCGCCGAGGTGCTGGTCTTGCGCGAAGTGCCGACGCAGCAGGAGTTCGTGCCCGTAGCACTCGCGCGAGCCGTCATCGATGGTCAGGATGTTTCACGTGTGGCCACGACGTTGGCGAAGCATGTAGCCCGTTCCGGTCCGGCTGATTCGATTGTCAGCCGCTCCGTCACGCCCGACCGGCTCATGGACCCCGCTGCGGTCCTCTGTTCAGCAGGGCGTTGTCCGGCCAGTCTTGACGGACAATCGCTTTATATCGACGCACACCACTTGTCGGCGGCCGGAGCTGGAATGCTGCGGGCGGGTCTTGAAGCCGCATTCAAGTAGCGACGAGCCAATTCGATTGATCGCTGTTCCGGTTCTTTGGATACGGGTATAGGTGGATTTCAGGCCCGGTAAGGAATTTGGTGATGTCCGTAGAGTTCAGCAACGCCGAAATCTAACCGTTAGGTTGTTCCTAGAAACCCAAGCGCTTCATCATTGACACGTTCCGGCCATGGCCGGGGCGTCTAGAACGTAGGCTATTTCCGTCTGATCGTATCTGAGGAAAGCATGAGCAACTTGAAGCAGAACGTCGAAGAAATTGTGGGATTGCTTCGATGTGTATCGTGTGGAGGCACGCATTTGGAGATGAGGCGGTCTGACCCGTTGCCGGCCGAGTGGAGCAAGCTGAAATTTGCTCTGGCGGAGCAGCATTTGTGCTGCCCTCATGCGGGGCGCGATTCCCAGTCAGTGAGGACGGCATTCCGATTCTATGGACCGACATGATCAAAGGCATGCTTCTTTCGGCAGGGTCCGCGCACAAACAACAGAAGGGTGACGAGTTCGCGGCGGTCTATTCAAACATCACCAGCTATGACCGAATTTCAGATGACTACGCTGCCAATTGGCGAAAGAGCGGCGACCTGATAGAGCGCTTGAGAGTGGCCGCCCGCCGACTGTTGAGTTCCGAACGCAACAAGAACAGCGTGCGCCACCTCGATGTGGGTTGTGGGCCTGGCCATGTCATTGAGTGGCTAAAGCCACTGAGCCTCACTTCTGTCGGCTTGGACGTGAGTCTGAACAACTTGCGCAATGCACGCAAAGGCACTGGTGCCCACGTTGTCCTTGGCGATGCCACGAACATGCCTTTCAAGGATAAGGCTTTCGAGCTCGTCACCGGGTCCGCGATTCTTCATCACATCTATGACTGGCAGATGGCTATCGTAGAGTCGTGCCGGGTTTGCTCACCAGAAGGAGGGGTTGTCTACGATTCAGAACCCACGGTGGAAAGCCTTGACCTCAGTCCCATTGCCCGAGCTGTTTTCGAAGCACGCTGGCCCGTGTACAAACTGTTGTCATATTTCCTTCCGAGCAAGCGGCATTTTCGGAATGCCCAACTTGCAAAACAGTACTACTACTCGGCGGAGGTCCACAATCAGCCGGGAAGGGGCATCTCAATAAAAGAGGTTGAAGCGTCTTTTGGCCGCGGTGGATTTAACCCAGAGATATTTCTGTCGCCAAGTATCCAGCTGACTTCACGAGAGCAGATTGGTGCTCGCGAAGCTGGTTGGAAACGCATCGTCCTGCAAGTATTGAGCGGCCATGACCCGCGCGCTGCGAAGTATGGGAGTTTCACAGTGCTGGCACGCCCGGTATCTATAACTGAGCCGACCGGTAAATAGTGCGTAGTTTGTCACGCGGCATAGCGAACATGCGTCTCTTGGAAGAGACTCCGTATGACCTGCGGTTGCCGCTGGCGGCGACGCAGGTGAGAGCGAACATCGGCCATCATTTCGATGCGGTTGCTGGGGCGGCTCTTCCCCAGGCCATTGGTCTTGACGTCCTGGTTGAGCAACTGATCCGGATTGAGCTCCGGGCAATATCCGGGCAGGCGGATCAGGCACAATCGCTCCTCGTTGGCGCTGAGGAACTTCTTGGCTGCGACCGAGCGATGCACCGGGTGACCATCGACGATCAGATAGAGCTTGCCCGGCGCGTGCTTGATCAGGGTAAGCGATTGAGTAACCGCACGCTGCCGGGAGTGCGGCGGATCTGACATACCGACCGGGTTTGCAGGAGGAGGTCGGCATGTTGAAGCGTAAGCGATTGAGTAACCGCACGCTGCCGGGAGTGCGGCGGATCTGATGACATACCGACCGGGTTTGCAGGAGGAGGTCGGCATGTTGAAGCGAGCAGAACGGGCGGCGCGTGGCAGCGATTGGCGCGAGCGTCTGGCGGGGTGGCGGGTTGCGGGCGGCTCACTGGCGGCCTACGCCCGTGCCCACGGCTGGAAGGCGGACGATGCGTATCGATGGCGGCGAATCCTGCGCCGTGAGGCGGCGCGAACCGAGCCGGTGCCGCCGCGCTTTGCGCGCATCGCGGTGCGGGCCGAGGCGGTGATCGAGGCGCGGCGAGCGACACCAGTGCGGATGCGCCTGGCGCTGGCGAACGGCCGGCATGCCGAGTTCGAGATCGCCGATGCCGGCGAGCTGGTGGCGATCGTGTGCGCGCTGGAGTGCGCGGCGTGATGCGACCGGGGCCGGAGGTCGCGGTGTACCTGTGCGCGGCACCGGTCGACATGCGTCGTCAGGCGAACGGGTTGGCGCTGCTGGTCGAACAGGGTCTGCAGCGCGACGTGTTTGCGCCGGCGCTGTATTGCTTCACGAACCGCAGGCGCGACCGGGTGAAGATCGTGTACTGGGAGCGCAACGGTCTGTGCCTGTGGAGCAAGCGGCTGGAGGGCCGGGACCGGTTCATCTGGCCGAGCGAGTCGCTCGGTGAGACGGTGTCGATGACGGGGCGGGAGTTGAACGCGCTGCTCGATGGTTTTGACGTCGTGCGCCGCGGGCATCGTGATCTCGACCTTCGCCGCGTTGGCTGAGGTGCTCGGGAAGCTATAAATACAGGCATTTGCACGCACATCGTGCGATCCGACATGCGACAATGTGTGCATGCTGGAGCGCACCCCCATGGCATCGAACGACCCGCACAGTGCGCTCGTTCGTGCCGCGCTGCTCGAGGAAGCGAACGCCGCGCTGCGCGCGGATCTGACCCGCCGTGACGAGTTGCTCGCGCAACGCGAGCACCTGCTCAGGAGCGCGAGCAGCGGATCAAGCTGCTCGAAGAAGCGCTGCGGGTGCTGAGGGCGGACCGCTGGGGCGCGAGCCGCGAGAAGCTCGGCGAAGCGCCCGGTCAGGGCGGGCTGTTCAACGAGGTCGAGGCGCTCGTGGAGCTGGCGGAGGCGCTCGATACCGCGCCCGCGCTCACGGCCACGCCGCTGCGCGAGACGAGGCCGGTCAAGGGTAAGCCCGGCCGCAAGGCCATTGCCGGTCACCTGCCACGGATCGAGATCCGTCACGAGTTGCCCGAGTCCGAGCGCACCTGTGGCTGTGGCACTCCGCTGACGGAGATCGCACCCGAGGTCAGTGAGCAGATCGACTATGCGCCGGCGAGGGTGCAGGTGCTGCGGCACTTGCGCGCGAAGTATGTCTGTCCCGGCTGCGAGCAGTGCGTGAAGACCGCGCCCGTGGCGCCGCAGCTGCTGCCGAAGACCAACGCCGCCCCGGGACTGCTCGCAGCTGGTCACGGCCAAGTATGTCGACAGCCTGCCGTTGCATCGCCAGGAACGGATCTTCGCCCGCCACGGCATCCACCTGCCGCGGGCGACCCAGGCGGCGTGGATGATCGGACTGCTCACGCCGCTGACCCCGCTGCTGAACCTGATGGACGAGCGGATCCGCGAGTCGGGCTACGTGCGCATCGACGAGACGCCGCTGCAGGTGCTGAGGAGCGAGCGGGCGGCGAGTACAGAGCACTGGATGTGGGTGCGGGTGGCCGGTGCGCCGGGGCAGCGGCTGATCCTGTTTGACTACGACGCGAGTCGGGGCGGGGCGGTCGCCGAACGGCTGCTCGAGGGGTGTGAGGGTTACGTGCAGAGCGATGGCTATGGCGCCTACGACGGCGTCGCCGCCAAACTCACGCTCACGCACGTGGGCTGCATGGCCCATGCGCGACGGCGGTTCTTCGAGGCGATCAAGGCGCTGCCATGCGCCGAGCAGAAGAGTGCGACCGCGGCCCACGAGGCGGTGCGGCGCATCGATGCGCTGTACACCATCGAGCGGGAGACGAAGGCCCTCGAAGCGGACCAACGGCAGCGGGTCCGTAACGAACAGGTCCGCCCGCAGCTCGCCGCCCTGCACGCCTGGGCCGAGGCTCTGGTGCGGCAGACGCTGCCGTCCGGCAAGCTCGGCGAGGCGCTCGGCTACCTGCTGACGCACTATGCCGAACGCCAGATTATGCCGAGTCCAGCGTCGATGACCTGATTTTGTCGCTGATTTGCTCATCGTCCATTCGGCATAGTTTTCTGTCTTCTCCCAGCACTTCGCTGCGAAGGAGAAGACATGACTACGAGTGCCTATTTCTCTCCGGCTCGTCCTACGATCCTGCGTCGTCTGCACGAAGGACCGTTGGGGCCATACATTGATGAGTACGCGGCTCGACTCGTGGAACAAGGTCTCGGCCAGAGTACCGGGAAGCGCACGCTTCGTCTCATCGCTGATCTCAGTCGATGGCTTGAACGCAAAGGTCTCGCTGTTGATGACGTGAACGAAGCGACTCTGGAGCGGTATCGGCGATTTCGCGCACGCACGTGGCCGATGAGATTTGGCGACCCGATAGCGCTGCGCAGATTTCTCGACCGGATGAGGGATCTCGATATCTGTGCATCGCCACTCCTCGCCCCACTGAGCCCGCGTGCACAAGTACAGGACGATTTCAACCGCTATCTGTCGCAGGACATCGGTCTGTCGTCGCGGACACTGGAGCACTATGCGCAGCTGCTCGATCGGTTCCTGCAGGAACAGGTAGGCCCGGATGGACCGCACTGGTCGGCGTTGACCGGCGCACAGGTTCTCCGATTCTTCCGCCGCTGTGCCCGAAGGCGCAGTCCTGCGTATCTGCAGCGCCTTCGCACGGCGCTGCGCGCGTTCCTGCGCTATTTGCAGTACCGCGGAGAGATTCAGATCGATCTGGGTGGCTGCATTCCCGCCGTAGCGCGCTGGCGACTGGCGGTTCTGCCGAAGTATCTCTCCGCCACAGACGTGCGGCGTCTGCTGGGCAGCTGCGATCGTTGCACCGCAGTCGGCAGACGGGACTACGCGATCCTGCTCATGCTCGCACGCCTCGGGTTGCGCGCCATCGAGGCCGCCACCCTCGGCCTGGATGACATCGATTGGCAAGCGGGCCAGCTGACCCCTTCACGCCAAAGGAGGCGAGCGGGCTTTGATGCCGCTGCCGGCAGAGGTGGGGAAGGCCATCTGCGATTATTTGCAACACGGTCGGCCTCCTTCCTCGAGCCGGCGTGTCTTTCTGCGGCACAACGCTCCGCACGTCGGTTTCGCCAAGTCCAGCTGCATCTCTTCCATCGTGAAGATCGCCATGGAGCGCGCCGGCCTCGACCCGCCTTACAAAGGCGCGCATGTGCTTCGTCATACGCTCGCCACACAGATGCTCAACCACGGCGCGTCACTGCAGGAGATCGGACAGGTACTGCGTCATCGGCGCCCCGATACCACCCTGATATATGCGAAGGTGGATCTACCTGCCTTGCGTTCGGTGGCGTTGCCCTGGCTGGAGGGTGCGCGATGAACACGCTGCAAAGTGCTTTGCGGGATTACGTGATGCTGCGCCGCGCGCTGGGATTCAAGTTCCGCGAGCAGGAGCAGAGCCTCACGCAGTTCGTCTCCTTCCTGAACGCGCGGGGCGCCCGCTGCATTACGACGCCACTGGCGCTCGAGTGGGCGGTTCAGCCTGCACAGGCCAAGCCGGCCCGGTGGGCGCAACGGCTGAGCTATATCCGCGGGTTCGCACGCCATCTGCAAGCCGAGTATCCCGATACCCAACCGCCGTCGACACAGCTGATTCCAGCTCGCTTCATGCGTGCCAAGCCCTATCTGTACACCGAGGAAGAGATCGGACGGCTCATGGCAGCTGCCAAAGAACTCTCCCCGGTAACAGATTGCCGGGTCTTTCCTACTACTGCCTGTTCGGACTGCTCGCGGTCACTGGGCTGCGCATCGGAGAAGCGCTGGCGCTCAGGCGCGACGACGTCGATCTCGACAACGGCGTGCTGACCATTCGCGGAACCAAATTCGGCAAGTCCCGACTGGTGCCGCTACATCTTTCCACCCAGCGCATGCTCAGACGCTACGCCCGGCAGCGCGATGCCTGGATCGGCGGACCCCGCAGTCCCTATTTCCTGGTCGCGAAAGAAGGCGGACGCCTGTGGGGGCCGACCGTTCGCGTGGCTTTCTATGATCTCTCGCGTCAGATCGGGCTGCGAGGTCAGAGCGATCGCACCGGACCGCGTCTGCACGATTTTCGTCATCGATTCGCCGTCGAGACGCTGCTGCGCTGGTATCGGGGTGGGCAGAACATTGAGACGCATCTGCCGGCTCTCAGCACGTATCTCGGCCATTGCAGCGTTCAGAACACGTACTGGTATCTGTCCGCCTGTCCCCAGCTGATGGGCGCCGCCGCGCAGCGCCTCGAGAAGCGCTGGGAGGTGCGCTCATGAACTCCACGACGGTGTTCGCGACATTGCTCGAGCGCTTCTTCATCGAACGCCTGCGGCAACAACGTCATGCCAGCGCCCACACCATCGCCCCCTACCGAGACACCTTCCGCCTACTGTTCGAGTTCGCACAAAAAACACTCGGCAAACCACCTTGCAGCCTCGATCTGCCGGATCTCGATGTCAGTCTTATCGGCGCTTTCCTCAACGACCTCGAACAGCAGCGCAACAACGGCGCCCGTACCCGTAATCTGCGTCTCACCGCCATCCGTTCGTTTTGCCATTTCGCCTGCCTGTATGAGCCCGCGCGTTGCGCTCACTTTCAACGCATCCTCGCCATTCCACGCAAGCACCATCTTCGGCGCGAGGTGAGCTTTCTGACCCGTACGGAGATCGAGGCACTCGTGGCTGCCCCGGACCGCAGCACCTGGCTCGGCCGGCGCGACCACGCGCTGTTGCTTCTGGCCCTGCAGACGGGTCTGCGACTTTCGGAGCTGATCAGCCTGCGGCGCGAAGCCCTCACCCTCGACACCAGCCCGCACGTGCGCTGCATCGGCAAGGGACGGAAGGAACGCTGCACGCCCCTCACCAAGCAAACCGTTGCGGTGCTGAAAGCCTGGTTGAAAGGGCCATCGCCCAAGAGCACCGACGTACTTTTCCCCACATGGGAAGGTGAGCCGCTCAGCGCGGATGCCATTCAACATCTGCTGCGGAAGTACATCGACAAGATCCGGCGAAGCTGCGCTTCTCTCAAACACAAACGCGTCTCGCCTCATGTCCTTCGTCACAGTGCCGCGATGGAACTGCTGCACGCGGGTGTCGATTCCACGGTCATCGCGCTGTGGCTCGGACATGAGTCGGTCGAAACTACTCAGGTCTACATCCACGCCCATCTGGCTTTGAAAGAGGCGGCACTCGCGAAAACGAGTCCGCTCGACACCAAGCCGGGGCGCTTCAAGGCCGGCGATCGATTGCTGCAGTTCTTGGGCACGTTGTAATGACACTGACTATGCCGAATGGCTGCGGACCGGCTACGACGAGAAACCCTCGAGATCACGCCTCGACCACTCGTTGCCGACCACGCATTCGGCATAATCTGGCGTTCGGCATAGTGCGCGAGCAGGTAAGCGAACGCCCCGCCAAGTTTGCCGGAAGGCAACGTCAGTGCGGCCTGGTCGCGCGCCCAGCGGTGCAGGCTCTCGAGCAGCGGCCGCGCCCGCTCGATGCGCACGCGGGTGCGCTCCGCGGGCTCGAGCGCTTTGACGTCGCGCTCGATCGCGTAGAGTGCATCGATGCGGCGCACCAGTTCGTGCGCCGGGGTGTTCGCCGCGGTACCGCTCGGCAACGCCTTGATGGCGTCGAACCCCTTGCGACGGGCGTGGGCGAAGCAGCCGACGTGGGTCAGTCCCAGTCGTGCGGCCACCCCGTCATAGGCCGTATAGCCATCGGTCTGCAGATACCCGCTCGCGTCGGCCAGCAGCCGCGCGGCGGTCACACCCGAACGGGAAGCGTCGTAGTCGAAGAGGATGACCCGCTCACCGGGCGCACCGGCGACCCGCACCCACATCCAGTGCTCGGCACCGCGCGCCTTGTCGCTGTGGAGCACCTGCACCGGGGTCTCGTCCATGCGGATGTAGCCGCTCTCGCGCAGCCGCTCATCGAGCAGGTTCATGAGCGGCTGCAGTGGTGTCGTGAGCCCGATCAACCACGCGGCTTGCGTCGCACGGGGAAGCGCGACGCAGTGACGGGCGAATATCGCCTCCTGCCGATGCAGCGGCAGCGCATCGACGTACTTGGCGGTCACGAGCTGCGCGAGCAGTCCCGGGGCGGCGTTGCTCTTCGGCAGCACCTGGGCGGGCAGCGCGGCCGTCCTCACGCACGCCTCGCACCCGGGGCAGGCGTACTTGATGCGCAGATGACGCACGACCTCGACGCGCGCCGGCACGTAATCGAGCTGCTCGCTCACCTCGGCGCCGATCTCGCGCAACGCGCTGCCGCACCCGCAGATCCGATCGGCGGCCGGCAGTTCGTGGCGCACTTCGCGTCGCGGCAGGTGGCTCGCCAACGCGCGCCGGCCCGCCTTGACCGACGAGGCAGGCTTCACTTCCCGCAGCGGGGTCGCCGTGAGCGGCGGCTCGACCCCAGTCACCTCGGCGAGTTCGGCCAGCACCTCGACTTCGTTGAACAGTCCGCGCTGCCCCGGCGCCGCGCCGAGCTGCTCGCGGCTGGCGCCGTAACGTTCGGACTTGAGATACCGCAACGCCTCTTCCAGCAGCTGGATGCGCCGCTCGCGCGCAGCGAGGGTGTCTTTGAGCGTGGCGATTTCGGCTTCGAGCAGTGCGCTTCGCACCGTGACATCGAGCGCGTGGGTACCCATGAGCGATGCGGCAGAGGACACACTCGACATGCGCGAAGTATCGCACATCGAGTGTGTCGAGTCACGCGCAAACGCCTATATTTACAGCACTTCCTGCGTACTCACCCGACGCGCTTGAGCGCGAGATCACGATGCGCACGCGCGAACACATCGAAGCCATCGAGCAGCGCGTTCAACTCCCGCCCGCTCATCTCGAACGAACCCGCCTCACGCGGCGCCCGCGGCCACACGTAACGATCCGCGCCCTCGAGCCGCTTGCTCCACAGCACCAGTCCGTTGCGCTCCCAAGTCAGCAGCTTCACCCGATCGCGCTTCCTGTTCGCAAACGCGTACACCCCGCCGTCGAACACCGCCCGACCGAGCGACTGCTCCACCAGCAGCGCCAGCGTCGCCGCTTGCTTGCGCATGTCCACAGGTTCGATGCACAGATACACCGCGACCTCACTCGTCGGCCGAATCACGACGCCGACATCTCGAGCGCCGTGACCACCCGCGACAACTGCCCGAGATCCTCGATCTCAAGCTCGGCACGCCGCCCGTTCGCCAGCGTCAGCCGCAAGCGCAGCGACGCGGCCACCACCACCGGCCGAACGTCGACCTTGGCAAAACGCACTGGCACCGACGCCGTCGGCTTCTTCAGTCGTCGCGGCGCCGGTGGCACGATCCCGCGACGGCGTAACTGCGCGATCGCATCGTAGATCCTGCGCAGATCCAGACCACGCGAACGCACGTGCGCGCTCAACGCCACGCCCGCACTGCGCGCGCCTTCCAGACACTCGATCGCCTGGGCCTGCATCTCCGTCAAAACCGTCGTCGTCGTCATCGCCGTCTTCCTCGTTGCCGCCAGTTCCCACGCAGCGTGCGCGAAGCACGATCAAATCAGAAGAGCGCAGTTGCTCGATCGCTTACCCTCGATCCACACCGCTACCTGCATCACGTGCTCGAGCGCATCGCGATGCACCCGATCAACCGGCTGGAGGAGCTGCTGCCATGGCGAGTCGCCGCCCAGTGGTCAGTCCCCGCGCTGTCGCGCGCCGCGTAGCGGCGCTCACGGCGATGCAGGTGCAGCTCAAGATCGAGCTGCGCGATGTGAAGCCGCTCGTGTGGCGGCGTCTCCTGGTCCCCGAGACCGTCACGCTCGCGAAGCTCCACCTGATCCTGCAGCGGGCGATGGGCTGGACCAACAGTCACCTGCACGAGTACGAGATCGCGCGTGAGCGCTACGGCGTCCCCGACGACGACAACGACTGGCCCGGCGCCGAGCCGCTCACTGACGAACGGCGCGTGCGCCTGAAGCCGCTGATCGAGGGTGGCCTGCGCCGGTTCACGTACCAGTACGACTTCGGCGACAGCTGGGAGCACGTCATCAAGGTCGAGGATCTCATCGCCCCGAAATCCGGCATGCCGCCGATCGTGTGCCTTGCCGGCGCGAATGCCTGCCCACCTGAAGATGTCGGTGGCTGCTCGGGCTACGCCGAGTTCCTGGAGGTCCTCGCAGACCCCGCCCACGAAGAACACGCGCACATGCGCAGTTGGGTCGGCGGCACGTTCGATCCCACCGCGTTCGACCTCGCCGAGATCAACCGCAACCTCGCCACCATCAAACCCTGATCGTCAAGACGGCCTCGGCGTGGCGCTTACATTGAACGTTGGCTTGGATCTGGTGCGCCACGACTGCAACGCGTCCTGCTGTTTCGCGGACCAGCGCATTGGCCAAGTCGGGCCGCCTATCGGATGGCAAATTGCTTGATGTCGCGTTGGTCTTTGGGGACACTTGGATTGGCACGTTGACACTTCAGAAGTGGCGACGCGATCCGCCGGCCCGACAAGCGCGTCAGCACTGGCGAGCGCATCTGAAGCTGTCCAACCTCACCCCGCCGGCGTCCTGCCCAGGAAACTGACGTACTACCGAGCCTATGTCCGGGGGCGGACATTCGGCTGTGAGATCGCCAACATTCTTGCGACCCTTAAGGCGCTTCTGAGTCGCGACATTAGCCGGCAGGCGGTCTTCTGCAGCTTCCGCGCTGTGGTCCGCATAGACAAAATGCGTTAGCATACGAATAGCTAATGAATGGAGCACCCGGGTATGTGGCATGACGCCATGTCGTTCCGGCAAGCTTCCGGAGTTGCGGTTCCGCACAATGGCAGGATGCCGATGAGAGACGAGTTAAACCTGCAATTCGCGCACAGTGCGGTGCGCTCGGTCGTCTACTGGCCCCGCGGCGCCAAAAAGGCCTTGATGGTATCGGCGGACCTGATCGCGTTACCGCTGATCCTGTGGCTTGCCATCACCCTGCGCCTGGGCAGTTTCGTGCACGGGAATTCCGGTGGTGGACTGTTGTTCGTCGCACTGCCGCTCATCACAGTCCCCATTCTCGTCAAGCTCGGCCTGTATCGAGCCGTCATTCGATTCATCAGCAGCAAGGCACTGGTCGCTGCACTGCTGGGAGTGACCGTTTCGACGGTCTTTCTCGTATTGCTCACCTACGTCCCGGACTTCGGTTCGGTCCCGCGATCGTCGCTCGCGATCTATTGGTCGCTGGCAATGTTGTACGTGGGCGGCAGTCGCTATCTCGTTCGTCTGCTGCTGGCACCGAGTTCGAGCGCGGCCAGCAACGTCGTGATCTACGGGGCAGGCGCAGCCGGCGCACGGCTTGCGCAGGCCATGGCAATGAGCGCAGAGGCGCGGCCAATTGCGTTCATCGACGACGACCGTGGCCTGTGGGGCTCCGTGATCGGCGGCCTGCGTGTGCATCGTCCTGCCGATATCGACCGACTGCGCGCCGAATACGAAATCGACAGGGTTCTGCTGGCCATGCCATCGGCGAGCCGTACGGTGCGACGCGCCGTACTCGAGCGTATCCAGGCTCCCGGCCTGCGAGTGCAGACGGTTCCGGACATCAGCGACATCCTCGCCGGCAACGCACAACTCGAGGACGTGCGCGACGTCGAGGCGAACGACCTGCTGGGGCGCGAGCCGGTTGCGCCGATCCAGGCGTTGTTCGATGCGTGCATCCGCGACAAGGTGGTCATGGTCACGGGCGCCGGCGGTTCCATCGGCTCGGAACTCTGTCGGCAGATCGCGCGTGTCAGTCCACGCCGCCTGGTCCTGTTCGAAATGTCCGAGCTGGCGCTCTACAGCATCGAGCGCGAGCTGCAATTGCTTGCCCGGCACGAGGGGTTCAATCTGGAAGTCACGGCCTTGCTCGGCAACGCGCATCACCGCAATCGACTGATCGAGATCATGCAGGCCTACGGCGTGCAGACGATCTATCACGCCGCCGCCTACAAGCACGTGCCGATGGTCGAGCACAACGTGATTGCCGGAATTCACAACAACGTCCTCAGCACCTGGCATGCGGCGGAAGCGGCGCTGGCCTGCAACGTGGAGAAGTTCGTCCTGATCTCGACGGACAAGGCGGTGAATCCCACGAACGTGATGGGCGCGACCAAGCGCTTTGCCGAGATGGTCCTGCAGGGCCTCAGCACGCGTGGCGGACGCACGAAGTTCTGCATGGTGCGGTTCGGTAACGTGCTCGAATCGTCGGGCTCGGTCGTGCCTTTGTTCCGCGAGCAGATCCGCAGGGGCGGCCCGGTCACGGTGACGCACCCGGACATCATTCGTTACTTCATGACGATTCCGGAGGCTACGCAGCTGGTGCTGCAGGCGGGCGCGATGGCCAATGGCGGCGACGTATTCGTGCTGGACATGGGCAAGCCCGTGAAGATCGCCGACCTCGCCAGGCGCATGATCAGCCTGTCCGGCCTGCGGGTGCGGGACGAGGCGAATCCAGACGGTGACATCGACATCCAGTTCACCGGGTTGCGGCCCGCAGAGAAGCTGTACGAGGAGCTGCTGATCGGTTCGAACGTCTCCGGCACCGAACACCCGATGATCATGCGGGCTCTGGAGCCGTGCCTGTCATGGAGTCGGGTTGAAGCCTTGCTGGAAGAGCTCCGCGAGGACATGAATCGGCTCGACGTGCCGGCAACCCTTGGCATCCTCATGAGCGCGGTGCATGAGTACACGCCAGTGTCCAAGTCAGCCGACCTGGTCTGGAGCCGCAAGGAAGCGCAGCGCGAAACCCAGGCCAAGGTGACCCAGCTCGACACCCGGCGGGCGGTTTCGCGGGAAACCCGCCCCGACTGAGCGGGAATGCAGGCGTAACCTGACTCATTATCCCAAGGTTACGAAGCCACCATAAACCGTCAGCGCCTCGTCGCGTGTGAGCAGCAGGGCCGATTCGGCCTGGGCCTGTGCAATCAGCATGCGGTCGAACGGATCGCCGTGCAGGCGGGGCAGGGAAGCGGCCACGATTGCGTGCAGGCCGGAGATCCCGAGATTCTTGAACCCTGCGGGTTCAACCGTTTCCAGGATCTGGCGTGGATCGCAGTCGAGCCGCCCAATCGCATGCTTGATGCCGACCTCCCAGATCGACGCTGCGCTCACCAGGACCTCGTTGTCGTCGATCAGCTCGCGCTCGCGGCGTGAAAGTCGTCGCGGATCGAGCAATGCCAAGAGGAGCACGTGCGTATCGATGACCACACGCACTTAACGCGCCTCGAACGTTTCGAGTATCGCCGCGGGGAGGGGGGCATCGAAGTCGTCCGGGATGGCGAACGTGCCGCGCAGCAGCCCAAGGTGCTTTTTCTGCACCACCGGCGCCAGCGGCACGAGCTTCGCCACGGGGCGTCCCGCCTTGGCGATGATGACCTCGTTGCCCCCGGCTGCGACCTCCTCAACGATCCGGGACAAGTGCGTCTTAGCCTGGTGGATATTGATGACGGTGGGGGCAGCCATATCCGGACCCGTTCCTTAGTGAACTAAGATTAGTTTAGTGATCGTCCCGCGAGTCGCAAGTGCCATTTCGCTTTGCGACCCGGCAAAACTGCGACACGCCGCGCGCTCCAGGCCCTGCCCGGGCGGCACCGTCTGCTAGAATTGCCCGTTAGCAGGCGATCCGTATCGCCATAAAACCAAACTAAGTCATAGGCTTACGCGTGAAAGTTACAGTCTTCGGTTCGGGTTACGTCGGCCTGGTCACCGGTGCCTGTTTTGCCGAGGCGGGCAACCAGGTCGTCTGCGTCGATATCGACGCCGGCAAGGTGGCGCGCCTGCAGGCGGGTGAGATTCCCATCCACGAGCCGGGTCTCGACGTCATGGTCAAGCGCAACTTCGACAAAGGTCGGTTGAAGTTCACGACCGACGCCGAAGAGGGCATCCGCCACGGCTTGTTCCAGTTCATCGCCGTTGGCACTCCGCCCGAAGAAGACGGCTCGGCCGACCTTTCGCACGTGCTGTCTGTCGCGGAAACGATCGGCCGTCACATGACCGAGTACCGCATCGTCGTCGACAAGTCGACGGTGCCGGTCGGCACGGCGGACAAGGTCAGGGAACGCATCGAGCAGGCGTTGGGCGAGCGCGGCGCAAGGTTCGAATTCGACGTGGTCTCGAACCCCGAGTTCCTGAAGGAAGGCGCTGCGATCAACGATTTCATGAAGCCCGACCGCGTGGTGGTCGGCACCGACAACCCGCGCACCGCCGAACTGCTCAAATCGCTTTACGACCCGTTCACGCGCAGCCACGACCGCATGATCGTGATGGACGTGCGCTCGGCCGAGCTGACCAAGTACGCCGCCAACGCCATGCTGGCCACCAAGATCAGCTTCATGAACGAGATCGCCAACCTGGCCGAGCGCATGGGCGCCGACATCGAGAAGGTCCGGGTCGGCATCGGCTCGGATCCGCGCATCGGCTACAGCTTCATCTACCCGGGCGCCGGCTACGGCGGTTCGTGCTTCCCCAAGGACGTCAAGGCGCTGGTCCACAGTGCCGGCGAGCACGACTTCGACGCGCAGCTGCTGCGCGCGGTCGAAGCCGTCAACAAGAACCAGAAGCGCGTCGTCTTCCGCAAGATGCACGATTACTTCGGCGGCAAGCTCAAGGGCAAGACCGTCGCGCTCTGGGGCCTGGCGTTCAAGCCGAATACCGACGACATGCGCGAGGCGCCTGCCCGCGAGTTGATGGAAGCGCTGTGGGCCGCCGGGGCGACCGTCCGTGCGTACGATCCAGTCGCCATGGGCGAGGCCGCGCGCATCTATGGCCGGCGTGACGACCTCACACTCGTCGCCGACGCCGCAACGGCGCTCGACGGCGCCGATGCGCTCGCGATCATCACGGAGTGGCAGGAATTCCGCAGCCCGGACTTCGATACGATTCGCGACAAGCTGTCGAACCCGGTCATCTTCGATGGTCGCAACATTTACGATCCGGGCCTGGTGAAGTCGTTCGGGTTGCAGTATTTCGGCATCGGCCGGAATTCGTAGGAAGTGAGTAGTGAGTGAGCCGACCCAGGGACTGGTCGCGGGCGAGGGTGCGGGGGGGGGGGGGGGGGGGGGGGGGGGGGGGGGGGGGGGGGGGGGGCCCCGGAGATCATGGCACAGACTGGCGCGACGCCGGCCCAGGCCAAACGTTTCTCGGGCATTTGCGGCGGACACCACCGCAAGGGCCATCGATTCCCCCGCGAGTCCCTGTGATCGTGCGTTCGGGCCGACCTGTTTTTCCACTGTCCGAGCCTGGTGGGTCACCCCGCAGAATCACGAAAAATGACATTATTCGCAGGCTTCCGGGCCCACAAGGCGCGCCTCCGAAAGCACGAGAGTCCCCGCTCACACTAATCACTAATCACTAATCACTACTCACTTCCCATGCTCATTCCCCTGATCCTGTCGGGCGGCTCCGGCACGCGCCTCTGGCCCCTGTCACGCGAGAGTTATCCCAAGCAACTGCTGCCGCTCATCGGCAAGCGCACGATGCTGCAGGAAACGGCCGCGCGGGCGAGCGGGCTGCCCGACCTCGCTGCGCCGATCGTCGTCTGCAACGAAAGCCATCGCTTCATGGTGGCAGAGCAGATGCGTGAGCACGGCACGACGCCGCAGGCGATCATTCTCGAGCCGGTCGGGCGCAATACGGCGCCAGCCGTCGCGGTTGCCGCGCTGGTCGCGCTGGATCGTGCGCGCAAGAACAAGGCGGGCAACGATGCCGACCCCATCCTGCTCGTGCTGCCCGCTGATCACGTGATCCGTGACGTGGCCGCGTTTCAGGCGGCCGTGGTGTCGGGAAGTGTGGCGGCGGCAGCGGGCAAGCTGGTCACCTTCGGTGTCGTACCGGATCGTGCCGAAACGGGTTACGGTTACATTCGTCGCGCCAGCGGCGACGGTCCCACGTACCCGGTCCAGCAGTTCGTCGAGAAGCCCGACGCTGCAACGGCGAAGTCATACGTCGAATCGGGCGAGTACTACTGGAACAGCGGCATGTTCATGTTCCGCGCCCGCGTGTTTCTTGCCGAACTGAAGCGTCATGCGCCGGCGATGCTGTCGGCCTGCGAGGACGCCGTCGCAGCCGCGACTCGTGATCTCGATTTCACGCGTCTTGCCGGGGAGGCGTTCGGCGCCTGCCCCAGCGACTCCATCGACTATGCCGTGATGGAGAAGACGGACTCGGCGGTGGTCGTGCCGCTCGACGCCGGCTGGAGCGACGTGGGTTCCTGGTCGGCCTTGCAGGATGCGCTCCCGCGCGACGATCAGGGAAATGTCGTGACAGGGGACGTACTGGTCGAAGATTCGAGCGGTTGCTACCTGCATTCGACCAGCCGGCTGATCGGCGCCGTGGGCCTCAAGGAACACGTCGTCGTCGAGACCAAGGATGCCGTGCTGGTGGCGCCGCGTGACCGCGTGCAGGACGTCAAGGCACTGGTGACCCACCTCAAGGCGCAGGGCCGCGGCGAGACGGCGTTGCACCGCGAGGTGTTCCGCCCGTGGGGAAGCTACGACAGCATCGACCACGGCGATCGCTTCCAGGTGAAGCGCCTGGTCGTGAGGCCGGGTGCGACCATGTCGCTGCAGTTGCATCACCATCGTGCCGAACATTGGATCGTCGTGTCCGGGACGGCGCGGATAACTCGTGGCGAGGAAACGTTCCTGCTCGGTGAGAACGAATCCACCTACATTCCGGTAGGCACGAAGCACCGGATCGCGAACCCGGGTAAAGTCATGCTGCACATCATCGAAGTGCAGTCCGGCAGCTACCTCGGCGAGGACGATATCGTCCGCTTCGAGGACGTCTACGGCAGGGAAGGGACGACGAAGTGAATCCGATTACGATCCAGGGCTTCAAGGCGTACGACCTGCGCGGTCGCATCCCGGACGAACTGAACGAGGACGTGGCCTATCGCATCGGCCGCGCCTATGCGGAGTTCGTCAAGCCGCAACGCGTCATCGTCGGCCGCGACATCCGGCTCTCGAGCGAGCTGCTCGGCAAGGCCCTGGAGCAGGGCCTGCTCGACTCCGGCGTCGACGTCTACGACATCGGTCTCTGCGGCACCGAAGTCGTCTACTTCGCGACCTTCGCGCGCGAGATGGACGGCGGCATCATGGTCACGGCGAGCCACAATCCGCCGGACTACAACGGCATGAAGTTCGTCCGCGAGGGTTCGCGCCCCATCAGCGGCGACAATGGCCTGCAGGACATCCGGCGCATCGCCGAACAGGGCGAATTCACCATGCCGTCGCGCGTCGGCGAACGCTTCGCGGTGGACATCATGCCGGAGTACATCGAGCACCTGCTCACGTACGTCGATCGCCCCAAGCTCAAGCCGCTGAAGGTCGTGGTGCACGCTGGCAACGGCGGTGCCGGCCTGATCATCGACAGGCTCGAGCAATACCTGCCATTCAAGTTCATCAAGGTGCACCACGAGCCGGACGGCACGTTCCCCAACGGCGTGCCGAACCCGATGCTCATCGAAAACCACGCGGCACCGGTCGAGGCGCTGCGCAAGCACGGTGCCGATTGCGCCATCTCCTGGGACGGCGACTACGACCGCTGCTTCCTCTTCGACGAGAAGGGCGGGTTCATCGAGGGCTATTACATTGTCGGCCTGCTGGCGGCGGCATTCCTGCAGCGCAACCCGGCGGCCGGATCGTGCACGACCCGCGCCTCACCTGGAACACGCTCGACATCGTGCAGCGCATGGGTGGCGAGGCCGTGCAGTCGAAGTCGGGCCACGCGTTCATCAAGGCCACGATGCGCGACGTGGACGGCGTGTACGGTGGCGAGATGAGCGCGCACCACTACTTCCGCGACTTCGCGTACTGCGACAGCGGCATGATTCCGTGGCTGCTCGTCACGCAGCTGATGTGTCTCAGCGGCAAGCCGCTGTCGGAGCTCGTCGGCGAGCGCATCCGGATGTTCCCGGCGAGCGGTGAGATCAACCGCCGGGTGCCCGATGCAAAGAAGACCATTGCCGAGGTGCTCGCGAAGTATGGCCCGATGGCGAAGGCCCTCGACCACACCGACGGCGTCAGCGTCGAATTCGACCAGTGGCGCTTCAACCTGCGGTCGTCGAACACCGAGCCGCTGATTCGCCTCAACGTCGAAAGCCGTGGCAACGAAGCGTTGATGCGCGACAAGACGGCGGAGTTGCTCGCGCTGGTGGGCGGCGAGCCGGGCTGAACAGGGGAGGATTTGACCCTCCCGGCCCGGATCCCTAAACTACGCGGCCTTCTATCGGGCGGTTAGCTCAGCGGTAGAGCACTGCTTTCACACGGCAGGGGTCACTGGTTCAATCCCAGTACCGCCCACCAGACACCTACGCCGGCTCCAGCAGCCGGCGTACTCATTTTCGGGGCCCACCAACATGAACGTCCGTACCCGTTTCGCCCCCAGCCCCACCGGAATGCTGCATATCGGCGGGGTTCGCACGGCCCTGTTCTGCTGGCTGTACGCCCGGCGCCACGGCGGCACGTTCATCCTGCGCATCGAGGACACCGATCGCGAGCGTTCGACCCCGAGGCGTTGAACGCGATCCTGGAAGGCATGAAATGGCTCGGCCTCGACCATGACGAGGGTCCTTTCTACCAGACGCAGCGGATGGACCGGTACGGCGAGGTCATCCAGCAGTTCTTGCGCGAGGGCAAGGCCTACCACTGCTATTGCTCGAAGGAAGAACTCGACGAAATGCGCGCCGTGCAGACCGCGCGCAAGGAGAAGCCGCGCTACGACGGCCGTTGCCGCCAGCGTCGCGAACCGGTGCCGGGCGTGAACCCGGTGGTGCGCTTCCTCAATCCAGATTCGGGTTCCGTGGTGGTCGAGGACGTGGTGCACGGGCCGATCACGTTCGACAGCGGCGAACTGGACGATCTGATCATCGCGCGCTCGGATGGCACGCCGACGTACAATTTCTGCGTCGTCGTCGATGACTACGACATGCAGATCACCCACGTCATTCGTGGCGACGACCACATCAACAACACGCCGCGCCAGATCAACATGCTGCGCGCGCTCGGCGTCGAGCCGCCGCTGTACGCGCACGTGCCGATGATCCTGGGTCCGGATGGCGCGAAGCTTTCCAAGCGTCACGGCGCAGTCAGCGCGCTGCAGTACCGCGATGACGGCTTCCTGCCGGAAGGACTGCTGAATTACCTCGGTCGACTCGGCTGGTCGCACGGCGACCAGGAGATCTTCTCGCTGGAGGAGATGACGCGGCTGTTCGACATCATCGACGTCAACAAGGGCGCTTCGGCACTCAACGTCGACAAGATGCTGTGGACGAACCAGCAGCACATCATGCGTGCGACGCCCGAGCGTCTGGCGCAGTACCTGCAGCCGCAGCTGGCGGCGCTCGGCATCGAGACCGCGGACCTGGCGAAGCTCGCGGCCGTGGCCAGGGCGCAGCAGGAGCGCGCCAGGACGCTGAAGGAAATGGCGCAGAACAGCGTGTTCTTCTTCCGCGACGTCACGACTTACGACGAGAAGGCCGCGAAGAAGAACCTGACGGCCGATGCTGCGCCGCTGCTGCAATCCGTGCGCGAGCGCATGGCGTCGCTGGGCGACTGGCAAGCGACGAAGTTGCACGAGATCGTCCAGGACGTCGCGACGGAGGCCGGCGCGGGTCTGGGCAAGGTGGCGCAGCCGATCCGCGTCGCGGTGTCCGGTGGTTCGGTGTCCCCGCCGATCGACGTCACGCTCGAGATCCTGGGCCGTGACATCACGTTGCAGCGCATCGACCGGGCCATTGCGGCCTGCGCCGCGTAACACGGGCGGCGTGCAAAGTTCATTTGACAAGCCTGGCGGCAACTTGGACAATTCGCGGCCCTCGTGGGGCCATAGCTCAGCTGGGAGAGCGCCTGCATGGCATGCAGGAGGTCGACGGTTCGATCCCGTCTGGCTCCACCACGACGTCCCCATCGTCTAGAGGCCTAGGACACGACCCTTTCACGGTCGCGACCGGGGTTCGAATCCCCGTGGGGACGCCAATTCTCCGCGCGCCACCGATTGCGAAGTGCAACCGAGTTGGTTTCGACGTGACGCACTTCGCATAACTCGCAGCCGTTCCGGGCGCGAGCCTGATTCTGTCGCATGTGGCGCAGATCCAGGGTCGAGAGCTTTACTGCGGCGGCACCGCGTAGAAGACTCCTCAACTGTTCTCGTTCAAGGGCAAACCCGTCGCAAGGCGGGGACGCAAAGCCTCCGGTCCACGGCCAGTGCCTGGGACAGCGGGGTTGCCGGAACCTTCACGGGATTGCGCGCCGCATTCCACAGTCGTAACGCGCGATCGCGAATCGTCCAGCGACCCGCTGCGCCAGTTTCTCCGCCCCGGCTCGAAGGCATCCGGTGTGAGGAGAGTTGGCGATGCCGTCGAAACGCTTGCTGCTTCTGAGCTTCATCCTTGGTCTCGGCAGCCTGGCCTGCGTCCACGCTGCGCACGCTGGAAATGTCGCGCCGACGATCACCGGATCGCCGCGCGCGACCGTCACCGCTGGCCGCTGGTATTCCTTCACTCCGACGGCGAGCGATGCCAACGGCGACAAGCTCACCTTCGGCGTGGCCGGTCTGCCGCCCTGGGCCGCATTCAGCAGGCGCACCGGTCAGCTCTATGGCAGGCCGGGTGCCGCGGACGTCGGCAAGTCCCGACTGATCACGATCGCGGTCGCGGACGGCCGACTGACCGGGACACTGGCGAGCTTCAGGATCACCGTCCGCGCCGCGACGAGCACCAATGCAGCCCCCACGATTTCGGGTTCGCCGCCGGCGTCCGCAACGACGGCGAGCGTCTATTCGTTCCAACCGATGGCGACCGACCCCGAAGGCGCGGTGCTAACGTTCTCGGTGCTGAACAAGCCGGTGTGGGCGACGTTCGACGCGGTCACCGGGCGATTGCTTGGCACGCCGGCTGCCACCGACGTCGGCACCTGTTCGAACGTGACGGTACGCGTGACCGATGGCACCAACACCGCCTCGCTGCCGCCTTTTTCCATTACGGTCAGCGATCCCGAGGCCGTCGGCGCCGCCACGCTGTCGTGGCAACCGCCCACCGAGTACGTCGATGGCCTGCCGCTGCAGGACCTCGCAGGCTTCAAGATCCGTTATGGCACGGCTGCCGACAATCTCGACCAGCTCGTCACCATTGCGAATCCGGGCATCACGTCGGCGATGATCGAGAGCCTGACGGCGGGAACGTGGTACTTCGCCGTCAATGCGTACACGCTCGCCAACGTCGAAAGCAACCTGTCGAACGTCGTGCAGAAGACCATCCTGTAATCGGATGACCCGCGCGCCGCGGCTGCGCTCGATGGTCCTGGGTCCCCGGGGGGGGGGCGGCGGGCGGGGGGCGGGCGGGCGGGTCTGCTTGCCGCCGCGGCGGCCTCAAGTAACGGTCTTCGATCCCACGGCGGACGG
Organism: Pseudomonadota bacterium; assembly: GCA_016705325.1. GTDB lineage: Bacteria > Pseudomonadota > Gammaproteobacteria > Steroidobacterales > Steroidobacteraceae > RPQJ01. The sequence goes on from JADIYJ010000003.1 coordinate 263,058, forward strand.
CATGCTCTCGACGCCCGTCGTCGTGTAGGCACTGACGGTGAAATACCACCTGGCCAGCGCGAGACCTTCGACCATCGCGGTCGTGATGCCCGGGTTGCTGATCTTCAGTTCCAGTGTAAGGGCGTCGGACTTTGTGCCGTAGCGGATCACGTAGCCCGCCAGGTTGGTGAGCGGCGACCCATCGGCGTTCTCGGTCGGGGGCTGCCAGCTGAGTGTCGCTGAGCCGGTCGTCGCGGTCGATGCGACGGTGATCTCGAACGGCCCGAGTTCATCGCTGTTCGTGCCGTCGGAGGCGACGATCGTGATGTTGCTGAACTTGCCGGTCGACGAGCTGGACGGTGTGCCCGCGAGCTTGCCGGTCGCCGGGTCGAACGTCGCCCAGGCAGGTTTGTTGTAGACCTTGAACGTGACTTTGTCGCCGTCCGGGTCGCTGGCGGTCGGTTGGAAAGCGTAGGGCTGGTTGGTCTTGGCTGAAGTCAGCGGAGTGCCGGAAATTGTCGGTGGCTGGTTCGGCGCGGTGACCGGCGGCGTAGTGGGCGCCGGTGCAGGGCTGGCCACGGGAGGGGTCGTGGTGGAGGTACCGGACTTGCCGCCATCGCCCAGACAGGCCGTCAGCGAAACAGAGATCAGTAACGAGAGTGCAAGCGCGCGTGCCTTGGTATTGATTGTCGACATTCCACAACTCCATCGAGCAACTTGGCGGCCCGACGGATGGAGCGGTGGGAATGCGGTTGGGCTGGCAGCGGCGACTCGCGTGTGCGCGCGGTGTTCCGCGCGCGACGCCCGTCGCCTGGCTGGCAACCCCGCTATCCCTGTGCTTTGCAGCCGTGGACCGGAGGCTTTGCGTCCCCGTCTCGCGACGGGTTTGCCGTTTACTAACCGAAGGCGAGTGTCGTCCCGGTGCGGCCGTGCCGCAACGGCAGAGTCCCGAAACGTGCAGTGGTTCGCGTTTCGGAACGCCGTGCAGCTGCGATCAGCCGATGACCTTCGAGGCGACCTGGCTGCGGGTACTTTCCACGCCCGTTTGCGTGTACGCGCTGATTGCGAAAAACCAGGTTCCCGGAGTCAGGTTCTGGACCACTGTGCTGGTTGTCGCCGGGTTGCCGACATCGATTCGCTTGCTCAAGTCGCTGGCAGACGTGCCGTAGTAGACGCGATAGCCGGCCAGGTCGGTGAGTGGTGAGCCATCTTCGTTTTCTGTCGGCGCGGACCAGGCCAGCGATGCCGACGACTGTCGATGTGGTCGCAGATGATGTCGTCACCTTGATCGAGAATGGCGGCAGCGCGGTCTTCAGTTCGCCATCGCTGACGGCGATGGCAATGTCGGTGTACGTGCCAGTGGTACCGGCAGACGGTGTTCCAGACAGCTCACCCGTCGCTGGATTGAAGGCGGCCCACGCGGGCTTGCGGCTGACCTGGAACACGAGCACGTCGCCGTCCGGGTCGTGCACATCCGGTCGGAAGGAATAAGGAACGTTCACGACGGCGGTCGACAGCGGCTTGCCACTGATGACCGGGGCGTCGTTGGCGCCCGTGCCGGAAGAGGGCGGGCCGGTCTCGACACGATCCGCGGCAGAGGTGAAATGCGATCCGCCACCGCAGGCGGTCAGCGTGATGCTGGTGCAACAAACGAGGCAGGCGACGGCAATACGAGCAGGGTGCCCGGCCGCCTTGTTCAGGCTGCTGATTGGCAAAATTGAACCTCGGCAGAGTGCTGGCGTGAAACGGCGGGCGAGCACCGACCGCCGCTGCAGGGCGGTCAATGAGTTCGCTGCGGCAGGCCGTGCAGGGTTCTGGAAGGTGTCTGCGCGGGACGCGGTTGGGAAACCGGTCGCCGTTCTCGGCGTGGCAGATTATGGTGAACGGCGGCTGGAAAAGGCCCGAAAGATTGGCGCCAATTGGAGTCACTGGCCGGGCCACCGGTCGGCCCCGTCATTCGTTCAAGGCTCTCCTGCGCGCAGGAGAGGCTGGAATTCAGTCCTTGAACTCTTCCGGTTTCAGGTCGTGCTTCGTCAGCAGCTTGTAGAAATCCGTGCGATTCCGCTTCGCCATCCGTGCCGCCTGGCTGACATTACCCTGAGTAATTTGAAGGAGTTGCACGAGATAGTTCCGTGTGAACTCATCACGAGCCTGGTCGAAGCTCGGCAGTTGCGTAGCCTGTCCCTGCGCCTCCTGCACCTGTTCGACCGTGATCACCGGCCCGGCACCCAGCGACGCGACCTGGCGCACGACCATGCGCAGCTGACGGACATTGCCCGGCCACCTGGCGCTCGCCAGAGATTCCATGGCTTCCGGCGACAGCGTGCGCTTGGTCTGCGCGGTTTCGGCGGCCAGATCTTCCAGGCACTGCGCCGCCAGCAGCGGCACGTCCTCCCGGCGCCGGCTGAGCGGCGGCAGGTCGATATGGACGGCACTTACCCTTTCCAGCAATTCCGTGGAGTAACGCCCATCGGCCGCCAGTTCCTCGGGACGGCGATCGCTGGTCGCCAGCACCCTGACATCCCGCGGACCACGCAACAGGCTCGCGAGGCGCGTCTGCAGGCTCAGGGCGAGGTCGTCGACGCTGCGCAGGAAGATCGTCCCGCCCGTCGCTTCCTCCGCGGCTCGAGCCAGTTCCTGTTCACAGGCCGCCAGATGCTCGGCACCGCCGTCCAGGGAACTGCAGTCAACGGATACGAAGGCTCCCTCGCGGCGACCGCTGGCCCGATGGATCGCCCGGGCCAGCAGTTCCTTGCCGGTGCCGGGTTCGCCCGTGATCAGGACCGACGAATCGGTCCCTGCGACCAGGTGGGCCTTTGCCAGCCGGTCCTCGACCACGGGGCTGCGGGTGGCGAACTCCGTCCGCCATTCCTCGGCCGTGTCCGCGAAACCCGAAGTCTTGAGCGCGCGCCGCACTTCCTCGAGCAGTTGTTCCTTCTCGACCGGCTTGGTCAGGAACGCAAAGGCGCCCGACTGGGTGGCCTTCACCGCATCCGGGATGGTGCCGTGCGCGGTGAGCATGATGACGTTGAGGCCGGGCCAGCGACGCTGCAATTCACGCAGCAGCGCGATCCCGTCCATTTCGGCCATGCGCAGGTCGGTGATGACGAGATCGGGACGGAAACGTGCGATGACGGAGAGCGCCTTGGCGGCATTCTCCGCGGGCTCGACTTCGTATTTCTGCGAGCGCAACCGGATCGTGAGCAGGCGCAGCAATCCAGGATCGTCGTCGACGACGAGGATTTTTGGCGTGCGCTTGCTGGTCCGCGACATGGCCAGGTTCAGGTACTCACTGGCTTTCCGGTGTGAGGGTGCGCTCCATTTCCGCGACGGCCTCGAGTTTGCTTTCGGCGTCTGCCAGCGCCTTCTTCAATCGCTGCGTCTCGGCATTCAGCGCGCTGTAGCGACGGTCTTCCTCCGCGCTCATCGACTGCACCTGGCGCTCCGATTCCTCACGCTGCCGCGCCAGGTCGGCATACAGCGCAACCCGCGCGTCAAATTCACGCAGGAAGGCGTTGGCGAGCGAGACCTCCTGCGGCGTCAGGTCGTGCTGGCCGGCGAGCAGTTCGGCAATGAGTCGCCGGGCCTCGACGGGATTGCTCGACGAGTGACCGGCTGCGCCGAGCGCAATCGCATGTCGCAGGCGATTCGACGAGGTCGGATTCTGCTGTGCCTGGGCCAGCGTCGAAGCCAGCTCGGTCGACTGGCGGACGGCGTCGCCGGGCGCCATGAGGTCGAGCACTTCGAAATACGAAGCGGCGCCGGGCGGCTTCGGTGTCGGCGCGGCGACGGCCTGGCCGGGCGCGCCCGGCCTGCCGGCGGACGGCAGGCCCGCGCACGCGGTCAGGACGATCGCGGCAACGGTTACGAGTGTGTTACGGACGATCGGTTGCAGGATGATTGTCATTGCGTGGCAAGGCTGCCGGAAGCTGGATGTACCCGCGCGGTGCAAGCCCTGAATGATAGTCCGAATCAGGAACGGCCGGTGCCCTCACCCCAGCCCTTTCCCGCCTTCAGCCGGCGAGGGAGCAAGCGGCAACCGCACACGGAAATGTGCGCCTGGAAACTCACCGTCGACGACCTCGACGCTGCCGCCGTGAGCAAGCACGAATTCCTGCACCACGGACAGGCCGATGCCCGTGCCCCGGACGAGCCCACCCTGCGGCGTGGCGCCCTGGTAGAACGCGGTAAATATCCGCGGGCGCTCTTCCAGCGGAATCCCAGGCCCGGTATCGGCAACGTCCAGCACGAGGTTCGCGCCTGCACCGTCATAGGCCGCGCGCAACGTGATCGTACCGCCGTCCGGTGTGAACTTCACGGCGTTGGAAATCAGATTGTCGAGGATCAGCTGCAGCTTTTCGCGGTCCGCGGCCAGTGTGAGATCCGGCACTTGCAGGTCGAGTCGCAGCCGGTGCGCATTGAGCGGCAACTGGTAGGTTTCGATCGCCGACTTCACGAGTGGCAACAGGCGAATTTCACACACCTCCAGGTCGCTGCGCTTCGCCTGCCACTCGCTGTAGGACAGCAGGTTCTCGATCAGGCGCTGCAGCCGCAGGCTGTTGTCACGCAGGATGCTGGCCACTTCGCGCTGTTCGCCATTGAGCGAGCCGACCGCGCCCTCCATCAACAGTTCGGTGCCCTCGCGGATGTTGGCGAGCGGCGTCTTCAATTCGTGCGACATGTGGCGCAGGAACCGGTTGCGTTCCTCGCCGATGTCCTGCAACCGTACCCTGAGCCACTCGAGTTGCCGGCCGAGTGCCTGCAGGTCGGAAGGTCCCTGCACCTTGACGGGCTCGCTCAGCTGCCCGTGCCCGATCGAACTGATCACCGCGTCGATCTGGCGGATCGGTCGTGCCAGGACCAGCGCGAACATCACGATCAGGCCGACGGTGATCGGGATCAGCGCGAGCGACTGCCAGAACAGCCGGCGCCGCACCTTTTCGGTCTCGGCCTGGAGCTGCTTCAGCTCCCGGTCAGTCTGTGCGCCTGCCAGGTTCGAGAGCTGCCCGGCATCGCGTCCCAGCGCGGTGAAATCGCGCAGCGTGCGCGAGATGCGTGCGGCTGATTGCGATTCGATGGCACTCGAGATGAGGTCGATCGTGCCGCGCATGCTCTCGATGACCCTTGCGCGCTCGTCGTTGCCGCCCGTCAGTGCCGAGAAATCGTCCAGTGTCCTGCTGAGCAGGTCGCGGTTCTGCCGGAAGGTGTCGAGCAGGGCCGGGCGCGGAATGATCTGGTAGAGCCGTGCTGTCCGTTCGAGCGACGAGACCTGTCGCACGAGGGCCTGCGTGTACTGCGTGGCGGCCACGCCATTGACCACGAGACGTTCGCTCGCGGCCGACAGATTGCGCATTTCGATGGCCGCGCTGATGGTGCCGAGCAGGGCTGGCAGGGCAACGATCACGAACCCGAACAGAATCAGGCCGGTGAGGGAGCGCGGGCGGAAGGGGAAGCGTGTCATGGCGAAGTGCCGGGAAGGGTACGTGACCCCGTACAATCGAAGCAATGAATGCCCCGCACCCGTACTCCGCGCTGACCCCCGACGTCGTCGTCAGCGCGGTCGAGGAACTCGGGCACCGCTGCGACGGCCGCATCCTGGCGCTCAACAGTTACGAGAACCGCGTCTACCAGGTTGGCCGGGAGGACAGCACCCCGGTCGTCGTGAAATTCTATCGCCCCGAGCGCTGGTCCGACGCGGCGATCCTCGAGGAACACGAGTTCGCGCTCGAACTCGCACGAGCGGAGATCCCGGTCATCGCGCCGGACGTCCACGATGGACGCAGTCTCTTCAAGCACGAGGGATTCCGTTACGCCGTCTATCCCAGGGCGGGCGGGCGCTGGCCCGAACTCGGCACGCGGGACGACCGCCAGTGGATGGGTCGCTTCCTGGCGCGCATCCACCTGATCGGGCGTACGCGCACGTTTCGCCATCGGCCGCGCCTGGACTGGCGCGTGCTGGGGCAGGAGACGGCCGATTATCTGCTCGACTCCGGCTGGATTCCGTCGCACCTCGAGGTGGCCTACGAATCGCTGGCCGGGGACGTGTTGAGTCTCGTCGAACAACGCTTCGACGAGGCGATGCCGCTGCGCACGCTGCGCCTGCACGGCGACTGCCACCCGGGTAACGTGCTGTGGACGGAGGCGGGTCCGCACTTCGTCGACCTCGACGATTGCATGACCGGACCCGCAATGCAGGACCTGTGGATGCTGCTTTCAGGGCGGCCGGAGGAAATGCGCGCCCAGCTCGACGACGTCGTCGAGGGCTACCAGGAGTTCGCCGACTTCGATCAGCATGAGACTGCGCTGATCGAACCCCTGCGCACCCTGCGCATCATGCACTACGCCGGATGGCTGGCCCGCCGCTGGGACGACCCGGCTTTCCCGCGCGCATTCCCCTGGTTCCAGGAGCCGAAATACTGGGAGCAGCACGTGCTTGATCTGCGTGAGCAGATCGCGGCCATGGAGGAGCCGTTCTGATGCCGTGCTTCATTTCCTGCTTCAGCGGAGGAGAGTCGGGGCGCCCGATCCGGCATGTCCTGTCGCGCTTGGAAAGGCAGAAACGCGCGCGCCAGGACATGCCGGATCAACCGCTTGGGCGCCAATGCGTGCAACCGTGCTCGACGTCACGTCCCACCGACGTGGGCGAGGTAAGATTCCCTGATGTCCAGAAGCTCCATTCTCGTCACCGGCGGCGCCGGCTACATCGGCAGCCACACGGTCCGCCAGCTCGTCGAGCGTGGCGAGCGTGTCGTGGTCCTCGACAACCTTTCGACGGGGTATCGCAGCGCCGTGCTCGGCGTGCCGCTGATCGTCGGTGACACCAGCGATCGCGTTCTCGTGGCGCGGGTCCTGCAGGACCATGCCATCGACACCGTGCTGCACTTCGCGGCGCATACGATCGTGCCGGAGTCGGTATCCGACCCGCTCAAGTACTACCGCAACAACACCTGTGCGACGCGCAACCTGCTCGAACAGTGCGCCGCCGCGGGCGTGCGCCGCTTCGTGTTCTCGTCGACGGCCGCGGTCTACGGAATTCCTGCCGCGGGTCTCGCGCGCGAAGACTCACCGACCGTGCCAATCAATCCGTATGGCACGTCGAAGCTGATGAGCGAGTGGATGCTGCGCGACCTCGCCGCGGCATCCGCGAAGCTGCGGTACGTGGTGCTGCGTTATTTCAACGTTGCGGGCAGCGACCCGGGCGGGCGCATCGGTCACAGCGCGCCGACGGCGACGTTGCTGGTCAAGGTTCGGCAACGACTACCCGACCCCGGACGGCACCGGGGTGCGCGACTACATCCATGTCGTGGACCTCGCCGCGGCGCACCTCAGCGCACTCGATTACCTGGACCGGGGTGGCGCGTCGACTACGCTCAACTGCGGGTACGGCCATGGCTACAGCGTGCGCGAAGTCGTGAAGATGGTTGAGCACATCAATGGCGGCCGGTCGCTGCCCGTCGTCGAAAGTCCGCGCCGAGCCGGTGATCCGCCGTCCCTCGTCGCCCGGGCCGAACGAATCCGTGAGGTGCTGGGGTGGACGCCGCGGTTCGACGACCTCGAAACGATCGTCCGCAATCAACTGGATTGGGAATACCGGCTGCAACGCGAGCCGGGTCTGACGCGCAATTAGGTTCACTGCTTGCCGCAGGTCGGCAAGCGCCGGGCGCGCCGCCGGGGGCGCGTGATATCCTGCAAGGCTCGTCCCTGCAGACCTGTCCGGTGCCTTCGTGACCTTATGCGCTGACGAATTTGCGACTGTTCCCCGGTCTCGAAGCCTGCGCACGATCTGGCGCTGCGCCGGGCCGGCACTGGCGTCGGCCTTGCTGGTCGCGTGCGGTGGTGGTGGCGGGGATGGCGGTGGCGGCGGCGGCGGCGGCATCACCACCGTCACGATCAGTGGCAAGGCGACCTACCAGCGCGTGCCGTTTTCGACCAATGCGAATCTCGGGCTGAGCTATGCCAGCACTTCGGAACAACCGGTACGCGAGGCAATCGTCGAGCTGATCCAGTCGGGCGGCAACACGCTTGCGACGACCACGACCGATGACAATGGCAACTACGCACTGACAGCGCCCGCGAACACCAGCGTGTTCGTACGCGTGCAGGCGCAGTTGCGCAAGTCGACGACTCCGGCGCGCAGTATCCGTGTGCTCAACAACACCAACGGCAACGCGCTGTACGTGCTCGACAGCGCGGTTTTCAGCTCCGGGGTGACGAACCAGACGAAGAACCTGCTCGCCGGTTCGGGCTGGGGCGGCACGAGCTACACCGGCACCCGCAGCGCGGCTCCGTTCGCGATCCTCGACACGCTGCTGGCGTCTGCGCAATTCGTCGTCGCGAACGGCAACTCGACGCTCGACCTGCCGGGGCTCGACGTCTACTGGAGCCCGCGAAACAATTCCTCGTCGGGCGAAGTTACGCAAGGGCAGATCGATTCCACGCTGTACAGCAACGGATCGTCCGACGGACGCGCGCCGGGAATCTACGTGCTCGGCAACGAGAATACCGATACGGACGAGTACGACCAGCACGTGCTGGTGCACGAGTTTCACCATTTCCTTGAAGACACGATCAGTCGCACCGAATCGCCGGGTGGCCCGCATTCACAGGGTGATCGACTCGACCTGCGGGTTGCCTTCAGCGAAGGCTTTGCCAACGCGTTCTCGGCCATGGTGCTGAACGATCCGTTGTACAGCGACTCGCTGGGTTCGCAGCAGGGCGCACGTTTCTCCTTCAGCATGGAGGGCAACCCGAGGTCGCCGGCAGGCTGGTACGACGAGGCATCGATCCAGTCCGTCACCTGGGACCTGTACGATGCAGTGGCCGATGGCGCGGATACCGTAGCGCTTGGCTACAAGCCGCTGTACGAGGTGCTCGCGGGCCCGCTTCGCACCGGTCCGGCGCTGACCAGCATCTACCCGTTCGTCACTGATCTGAAAGGGCGGACAGGCGCGCCGGTCGCAGCCATCGACACACTCGTCACCGCGCAGGGCATTCACGTGATTGACGAGTGGGGCACGAATGAGACGAACGACGGCTCGGTGCCGAGGGTGCTGCCGTTCTACGCGCAACTCACGCTGAACGGCGGGGTGCAGGCCATTTGCGGCACGAGCGCCGCTGGCACTTACAACAAGATCGGCAACCGGCTGTTCCTGAGATTCGCGCTGGCAGCAGCGAGTCCGGTCACGGTCCGGGCACAGTACACGTCGACCGGGTCGACAGCCCCGTTTTCCCGGGACTCCGATCCGGATATCGTGCTGTACGGTAACGGTTTCCTCGACATCGCGGATTCAGCGACCAGCGGTGAGGAGGCGCTCACGCGCACGCTGCAGCCGGGCGAATACGTGATCGAGGTCTATGAGTGGAGTCACATCGATCCGACATACTCGGCAGCGGAACGCCGCGGCGAGACGTGTTTCAATGTATCGGTCACGGGCTGACGCAGCCCCAGGAATCCAGAGGTTGGTATGCGCATGACGTTGAATGACGATGTCCGGATCACCGGTTTTCGACGTTTGGCCCTCACCGCCGCTGCCGCTCTTCTGGCCGGCTCGCTCCTGACGGCCTGTGGCGGTGGCAAGGACGAAGAGGCGACGGTGGCTGATACCGGAAAGGCCAAGGTCGACACGACCGCTCCGGCCACCCCGCCCGCCAACGCGGACGAAAAGCACGAGCGCCTGGCAGCAGCGGTGGTGGACAGCAAGACCACGGCGCCGATCGACATGCAGTACGACCTGCTGGCGAAGCCCGAATTGGGCCAGCCGTTCGAGGTCGAGATGACATTCTCCGCGCGGCTGCCAGCGGACAAGCTCGAGGTGGAGATCACCGAGGCACCCGGCCTGACCATCGTCGGCGAGAAGACGGCAGCGTTTGCGCCGGTCGAACGCGGGCAGTCGTACGCGAGCAAGGTGCTCGTCAAGGGCGACAACCCGGGTCTCTATTACCTCGGTGTGATCGCCAAGATGTCAACGAAAGTGCAGACGGAGACGCGCGCATTCGCCATTCCGGTCGTGATCGGGGATCCGCCCTCGGCACAGAAGGCGAACCCGCCCAAAGACTCGACCGGCCAGGCGGTCCAGTCGGTCCCGGCGCAGGAACCGAAGTAGCGCCTGCAAGCCCCGCAAAGGCTTCATCTTCCGTGCCACAGCGGGAGGGGGCGGCTGCTTTCCTGCAGTGCAGCAAGCCCGGATCGAATCCGCTATACTTCGCGCCTTTTTTCGGGCCCCTCCGGGCCCCTGGCGCACCAAGTGTCCTCGAACCCCACGCAGTACCTTCGCAACATCGCGATCATCGCGCATGTCGACCACGGCAAGACCACCCTTGTCGACCAGCTCCTGAAGCAATCCGGCACGTTCGACGCCCGCACGGTCGTCCCCGAACGCGTCATGGACTCGAATGCGCTCGAAAAAGAGCGCGGCATCACCATCCTGGCCAAGAACACGGCCATCAAGTGGAACGAGTACCGGATCAACATCGTCGACACCCCGGGACACGCGGACTTCGGCGGCGAAGTGGAGCGCGTGCTGTCGATGGTCGACTCCGTGCTGCTGCTGGTCGACGCCGTCGACGGCCCGATGCCGCAGACGCGATTCGTCACGCAGAAGGCGTTCGCGCACGGGCTGCGGCCGATCGTGGTCATCAACAAGATCGACCGTCACGAGGCCCGCCCCAACTGGGTGCTGGACCAGACGTTCGACCTGTTCGACCGCCTCGGCGCCACCGAAGCGCAGCTCGACTTCCCGGTCGTCTACGCATCGGCCATCCAGGGTTTCGCCACCTACGATCCCGCCCACCGTGGCGGCGACATGAAGGTGCTGTTCGAGACGATCATCAGGCACTGCTCGCCGCCGGACGTCGATCCGAACGGTCCGCTGCAGTTGCAGGTGTCGCAGCTCGATTACTCGAGCTACGTCGGCGCGATCGGCATCGGCCGCATCAAGCGCGGCGTCATCAGGCGTGGCCAGACCGTCACGGTGGTCGACCGCACCGGGCATGCGCGGACCGAGAAGATCTCGCAGGTGCTCGGCTTCCACGGCCTGAACCGCATGGAAGTCGAGTCCGCCAGTGCGGGCGACATCGTCGCGTTCGCCGGCATCGAGATTCCCGCGGTTTCCGACACGCTCTGCGATCCGGCGCAGCCCGAGGCGCTGCCGCCGCTGGTGGTGGACGAGCCGACCATCGGCATGACGTTCGAGGTCAACACCTCGCCGTTCGCCGGTCGCGAAGGCAAGTACCTCACCAGCCGCCAGATCCGCGAGCGACTGTTCCGCGAAGCGCTCACCAACGTCGCGCTGCGCGTCGAGGAAACGGACGACCCGGACAAGTACCAGGTCTACGGCCGCGGCGAACTGCACCTGGGCGTGCTGCTCGAGAACATGCGCCGCGAAGGCTACGAGATTGCCGTCTCGCGCCCGCGCGTCGTCATCAAGGTGATCGACGGCGTCAGGAACGAGCCATACGAAGTGCTCGCGGTCGACATCGAAGACTCGAGCCAAGGGGCGGTGATGACCGCGCTCGGCAGCCGCGGCGGCCTGCTGCAGGCGATGCATCCGGATGGCAAGGGCCGCGTGCGTCTCGACTACATCATCCCGGCGCGTGGCCTGATCGGCTTCCAGACCGAGTTCCGCACGATGACGTCCGGACTCGGCCTGCTGTTCCACGTGTTCGATCACTACGCCCCGGTGTCCGAGCGCGAGATCGCGAGTCGCCAGAACGGCGTGATGATCTCGAACGGGCAGGGCACCGTGCTCGGCTATTCGCTCTTCAACCTGCAGGAGCGCGGCAAGCTGATGTGCGCGCACGGCGACGAGGTCTACGAAGGCCAGGTCATCGGTATTCACAGCCGCGAGAACGACCTGGTGGTGAACCCGCTCAAGGGCAAGAAGCTCACGAACATGCGCGCGGCCGGCAAGGACGAGAACATCGTGCTGACGACGCCGATCCGCTACACGCTCGAGCAGGCGATGGAGTTCATCGAGGACGACGAGCTGGTCGAGATCACGCCGTCGTCGATCCGCATCCGCAAGCGGGCGCTGAAGGAGCTGGACCGCAAGCGTTCGGGCCGGGTCTCCGAGTCCGAGTAAGCCGTCTCGCCGGGCAGGCCGCGCGCGTAGACCAAGGTCCGGTCTTCCTTCGCGTCCCGAAGTCTCCCGCGCAAACAAACTTGTTTGTTTGCGAGGCGCGGGAGACTTCGGAGCGCGGACAAAGACCGAACCCACTGTAACGCGAGCTGATGGCGCTTCCTGACCCTGGCAGCGGGTGACGGTTCAGCCGACCTTGAGGTCGACGTCGCTGCCCGGCCGTGCCATCGCGGCCTCGGGCGCGGAGGCCACGAGCGACGCGAGCGCTTCGACCGGCTGCGGCGAAGCGATGAAGTGTCCCTGCGCGTACTGCACGCCGAGTTCGGCCAGTTGATTCAGCACCTCGGCGGAGTCCACGCGTTCGGCGATGGTTGCGATGCCCATGGTGCGGCCGATCTGGGTAATGGCCTCGACCATGCTGCGGTCGATGACGTCCTGTGCCACGTTCTGCACGAAGCTGCCGTCGACCTTGATGTAGTCCACCGGCAGGTTCTTCAGGAACAGGAATGACGACAGTCCGCTGCCGAAATCGTCGAGCGAGAACTTGCAGCCGCGTTTGCGCAGCTCGTGGATGAAGCGCGTCGCCGCGGCGAGACTGGACATGGCCGTGCTTTCGGTCAACTCGAAGCAGAGCGCGCCGGGGCTCAGGTCCGCGGTGGCCATCTCGGCGATGACGTAATCGAGGAACTGCTCGTCGTTGATCGTCGTCGTCGAGACGTTGATGCTGATCGTGTATGGCGCCCGCGACAGGTCATCGGAACGCTTGTGCGCAAGGTGCTGGCACGCCTGCCGCACGACCCATCGGTCGAGGGCGGGCATGAGGTTGAATCGCTCCGCCGCCGGGATGAATTCCGCCGGTTGCACGAGCTGCCCGCTTTCGTCGCGCATGCGCAGCAGCAGTTCGAACTGGCGGAAGGCATCGGTCCCGGCCCGGATCGCCACGATCGGCTGGATGTGCAGTTCGAGGCGGTCGTCCTCGCACGCGCGATTGATGCGGGAAACCCATTGCATCTCGCGCAGGCGATCGGGGGCGTGTCCCTGGTTGTACGTGTGCACGCGGTTGCGGCCCGATTCCTTTGCCGCGTAGCACGCCACGTCGGCGGCGCTCATGATCGTCGACAGGGTTTCCGCGTCCCCGTTCATCCCGGCCAGGCCGATCGAGACGCCGACGTTCATGATCCGGTCCTGCCAGACGAAGCGGAATTCGCGGATTGCCTGACGCAGGCCCTCGGCGATGCGCTGCGCCATGTCGAGGCTGCAATCGACCAGCAGCACGCCGAATTCGTCGCCGCCCAGCCGGGCGAGCGTGTCGGACGAGCGGATTCGGGTCTGCAGGACGCTCGTGACCTGCTTCAGCAGACGGTCTCCGGCCTGGTGGCCACAGGTGTCATTGACCACCTTGAACTGGTCCAGGTCCAGGTAGAGCACGACATGACGAATCTCGCGATCGGAGCGCGAGGCCTGCAGGGTCTCGTTGATTCGATGTTCGAATTCGCGGCGATTGATCAGGCCGGTGAGTGCGTCGTGCGTCGCCTGGTAGGAGAGCGCGCGTTGCAGCCGGCGTTCCTGGCTGACGTCATGGAAGACCATGACGACGCCGATCAGCCGGCCGGCCCGGTCGCGAATCGGTGCGGCCGAGTCCTGCATCGAGATTTCCTGCCCACGACGGTTCACGAGCAGTGACGGCTCGGTCATCTCGACCATGCGGCCTTCGCGCAGGCAGCGAGTGATCGGGCTGTCGACCGGCTGGCGCGTCGTCTCCGAAATGACATGGAACACTTCGGCGATGGGGCGGCCCTGGGCCTCCTGCGAATCCCAGCCCGTGAGTTCCTCGGCCACCGGGTTCAGGTACTCGACGCACCCGTCGGCGTCCGTCGTGATGACCGCGTCGCCGATCGACTGCAGCGTGACCTGCGCCTTTTCCTTTTCCTCGTACAGCTGCAGTTCGGCGCGCTTGCGCACGGTGATGTCGGTGATCGTGCCTTCGTAACCCGTGATCGCGGATTCTTCGCTGCGAATCACGCGTGCATTGATCAACACCGTGACCTGCGTGCCGTCGCGTCGCCGCAGCTGGCATTCCGCCTCGCGGACGACACCGTCGCGGTGCAGGGTCGAGATGAGGTGGTCGCGCTCGTTCGAGTCCGTGAACAGCGTGGCCATGTCCATGACTGTCAGCAGGTCGTCGACGGTGTCGTGCCCGAGCATGTGCGCCAGCGCCGGGTTCACTGCTTCGAAGCGGCCCTTCACGGTGGAGCGATACACGCCTTCGATGACATTCTCGAACAGGCTGCGGTATTGCGCTTCGCTGTGGCGCAGCGCTTCCTCGGACCGTTTGCGCTCGATGGCGATTGCGGCGAGCGCCGTCAGCCGTCCCATCAGTTCGAAGTCCCGGCGGAGGGGGCTGCGCGGCTGCCTGAAATACAGCGCCACCGTGCCGAGCATGCGACCGTCCGAAGCGCGGACCGGCGTCGACCAGCAGGCCCGCAACCCGGCTTCGACGGCGGGCGCGCGCAGGTGCTCCCAGAGCGCGTCACGGGTGATTTCCGCGACGATTACCTGGCGGTGCAGGAAGATCGCGGCGGCGCACGATCCGTTGCGCGGGCCGATCTCGAGGCGTCGCTTCGCGCTCAGGTAGTCCTGCGGCAGGCGCATTCCGGCCACGTGGTGCAGCGTGTTGCTCTCGGCTTCGTAGACCGATACCGTGCAGAGCGCATCCGGAGTGACCTTCTCGGCCGTCTCGGTGATGGCCTCAAGCGTGGCGGTCAGGTCGGCATTGCTCGTAATTCTCTCGAACACGCGCCGGTCACCCGCAGTCAGCAGTTCGCTGCGCTTGCGCTCGGTGATGTCGATGATGCTGCCGCGAATGAGACGCCTGCCCGAGGAGGGCAGGCGGACCAGGCGGACCTCGCAGGGAATGTCGCGCCCGAGTGCGTCGCGGTGCAGCCATTCGAAGCCTGGCGCGTCGCCGGCGAGCGCACGATCGAAGTGGCCGCGGGCAACGCCGAAAGACGGTGAGCCATCCTGCTGAGTCGGGGCGCTGATCTGCTGCGGGCCGACGGCGAGCAGCTCTTCGCGCGTCATCTTGAAAAAGCGCACGGCATTTTCGTTGCACTCGACGAACCTGCCGGTATCCATGTCGAGCACGACGATGGCTTCCGGCGCGTTCTCGACCAGCGTGCGATAGCGGGCCTCGCTCTCGCGGATCGCCGCTTCCGACGCCTTGCGTGCGGTGGTTTCACGCATGCAGACGACGAAGAACTCGCGGCTGTCGAGCCGTACCTTGCTGACGCCGATTTCGGCGTCGAACAGGTTGCCGTTCTGGTGCCGTCCCCTGGTCTCGCGTGGCTTGAGGTCGGCCTGGGTGTTCTCGGCCGACGCGGCCAGTTCCTCGAGCGTTTCGACGATGCCGGGGCGGCTCGCCAGTGACGGAATCAGGAGGTCGAGCTGCCTGCCGCGAACTTCCTGCTCGCCGTAGCCGAAGACGCGCTCGCCGGTGGTGTTCAGCGTTTCGACGCGGCCCGTTCCGTCGACGGTAATGATTGCGTCCTTGACGTGATCGAGCACGACCTGCAGCTGCGCCGCTGCGCTCTCGCGCACTTCGCGCGTGAACGCGCTGGTCTCGTCCGCAAGCAGCCGCATCGAACGCACGACGCCATTGCGTTCCTCGTCCCACTCCGCGTACGCATCACTGATGGCGTGCAGGAGCTTGCGCAGGTCGAGCGGCCCGTCATCCTCGCGGGAGTCGTCGAACTGCTGCTTCAGTAGCGGATGCAAGCTCATGGAACGAAATAACCCTCCACCCGAACGGACGGGCACCGCCGAATGTTATGACCGCAGTGAAAGAGCCTGTTGTGACGGGCGTCACCTCTTTCGACCTCCCCCAGGACGATAGGCGAGGTCGGCCGTCCAGCCGGGAGAGGAGGCAGGAGCCCGTGTAGACTTCGTGCCCGATGGAAGCCACGCCGCCCAAGACGCCTGCCACCTTGCCGCTGTCCGGAGCGGACGACCCGGCGCCGTTCGTGGTGCTGGAGGAGCATGGCCCGGCGCCGGCGCTGGTCGTCTGCGACCACGCCAGCCGGGCGTTTCCCCAGGCCCTGGACCGGCTCGGCCTGCCCGAGCTGCCCAGCTGGCAACACATCGCCTGGGACATCGGCGCGGGGGAGCTCGCCAGGGGCCTTGCCCACGCGTTGGGTGCCCCGGCGGTACTGGCGGGCTACTCGCGCCTGGTCGTGGATTGCAACCGCTCACCGGACGACGAGGAGGCCTTTCGCAGGGAAAGCGACGGCTGGATCATTCCCGGTAACCAGCACCTGACAGATTACGATCGCCGCGTGCGGCTCGCGTCCTTCTTTGATCCCTACCACGAATGCATCGAGGCCATGGTGGGCGGGTTCCGGCGCCGCGGCGTCGTGCCGCTGCTGGTCGCCGTGCACAGTTTTTCGCCGACCCTGGCCGGCAGCCAGCGGCCCTGGCACGCTGGCGTGCTGTGGGACCGGGACGAGGCCAATGCGCGGCGACTGCTGCATCGACTCAGGTCGCAGCAGGGGTTCGTGATCGGCGACAACGAGCCCTACAGCGGCAAGCACCCGGCCAATTACACGATCGACCACCATGCCAAGGCGCACGGCCTGCCCCATGTCTGTATCGAAGTGCGGCAGGACCTGCTGAGCTCACCCGCGGGCATCGAGCGATGGGTGCGCCTGCTGGCACGTATCATCGGTGACATCCTGGCCGAGCCGCAGTCGTTGCAGCTGCTGGCGAAGGTGGCGCCCCATGCCTGATCACGCGCCACCGTTCACCATCGGCGTCGAGGAGGAATACCTGCTGGTCGACGTCGACATGCGCGCGGTCGCGAACGATCCGCCGCCCGAGTTGTTTTCGGCGCTGCACGACCGCACCGAGGGCCGCGCTTTTCCGGAGTTCCTGCGCTCGCAGATCGAGGTCGCCACGCCGGTGTGCCGCACGATCGGCGAGGTGCGCACGTCGCTGACCGAGCTGCGGCGTGCCGTGGTCGAGGAAGCTGCCAGGTTCGGGCTGGCGCCGATCGCGTCGGCGAGCCATCCGTTTTCGCTGTCGTCCAAGCAGCAGCGTACTGACAAGGAGCGCTACGTCGCGCTGCTCGAGGAGATGCAGGGGGTGGCGCGTCGCATGATGATCTGCGGCATGCACGTGCACGTCGGCATCGACGACGACGAACTGCGCATCGACCTGATGAACCAGGTACGGTATTTCCTGCCGCACCTGCTGGCGCTTTCGTGCAGCTCGCCCTTCTGGGAAGGCGAGCGCACCGGCCTGATGTCGTTCCGCCTGATGATCTTCAACGGCATTCCGCGCACCGGGTTGCCCGAGAAGTTCGCGAGCTGGAATGAGTACCGGCGCCACACCGACATGCTGATCGAGACCGGCATCCTCGCCGACACTTCGCGGATCTGGTGGGACCTGCGGCCGAGCGCGCGCTACCCTACGCTCGAGACCCGCGTGATGGACTCGTGCACTTCGCTGGAAGATTCGGTGCGGCTTGCGGCGCTCAACCTGTGCCTGATGCGCAAGCTGTATCGCCTGCGCCGCGACAACCAGCAGTGGCGCCCGTATGCCGACCTGCTCATCGGCGAGAACCGCTGGCGCGCGATGCGCTATTCCTGCGATGCGGGCCTGCTCGACCTCGGCCGCCAGCGCATCGTCCCGTTCGCGCAGCTCGTGGAAGAACTCATCGAGCTGCTGCGCGAGGACGCCAGCGAACTCGGTTGCCTGTCCGAGATTGCAGGCCTGCGCGAGATTCTCGGCCGCGGCACCAGCGCGCATCGACAGCTCAGGATTTACGAGCGCGCGCTGCAGTCGGGTGCCGACCAGCAGGAAGCGTTCAGTGCAGTGGTTGACTGGCTCGTGGCGGAGACCGCGCGATGACGCAACGAAAG
The DNA here is from genome assembly GCA_016705325.1 of Pseudomonadota bacterium. Taxonomy (GTDB): domain Bacteria; phylum Pseudomonadota; class Gammaproteobacteria; order Steroidobacterales; family Steroidobacteraceae; genus RPQJ01. The sequence goes on from JADIYJ010000003.1 coordinate 281,029, forward strand.
CTCGACCGGCGCGTGTCCGTGGCCCCGATGATGGACTACACGGATCGCCACTGCCGTTACCTGTTGCGGCTGCTGAGCCCGCGTTCGCTGCTCTACACGGAAATGGTGACGGCCCATGCGCTGGTCCACGGGCACCTCGATCGGCTGCTCGGGTTCGACCACTTCGAGCATCCCGTCGCGCTGCAGCTGGGCGGGTCCGACCCTGCACTGCTCGCCCGCGCAGCGAAGCTCGGCGAGCAGTACGGTTACCGTGAGATCAACCTCAATGTCGGCTGCCCGAGCGATCGGGTGCAGAGCGGCCGCTTCGGCGCCTGCCTGATGGCGGACCCCGAGATCGTCGCGGAGTGCATGATCGCCATGCGCGAGGCCGTGAGCGTTCCCGTCACCGTGAAATGCCGGATCGGCATCGACGAGCTCGAGGACTACGGTTTCTTCGAGTGGTTCGTGCTGGCCGTGCGGAAAGCGGGCGTCGACGTGTTCGTCGTGCACGCACGCAACGCCATCCTGCAGGGTCTCACGCCGAAGGAAAACCGCGAGATCCCGCCGTTGCGTTACGACGTGCCGGAGCGGCTCAAGCGGGAGCACCCGGAGCTTACGGTGATCCTGAACGGCGGGATCAGGACCGTGCCGCAGGTGCGCGAGTGGCTGCCGAAGTTCGACGGCGTGATGATCGGCCGGCAGATCTACCACGAGCCCTATCTGCTCGCCGAACTCGACGCGCACTTTCTCGGCTCCGGCTTCGTGCCGCCGTCGCGTGAACAGGTGGTGGATCGCTATGCCGACTACGTCGAGCGCATGCTGGCGGAAGGCCATCGCCTGCCGCTCATGCTGCGCCACGTTCAGGGGCTCTTTGCAGGCCTGCCAAACGCCCGCGCGTGGCGTCGTTACCTCGCGGAGCACGCGATTCGGCCCGGAGCGGGACCGGAAGTGCTGCGGGACTCCCTGAGCATGTTCCGCAACGCGGCCTGACGGACATCCCGGGGGGCATCCCGCCCGTCCTGGTATGCGCTGCGCGACGGCCGACACCCGCTATAATGCAAAGTCGATCCGGATCAATCTGCCCGCGACCGGGCGCCCAGGGGCCTTGCCAAGCGTGACCAGTACCGAGACGGAAGTTGCCGTCCTCTTCGCCGACGTCGTGGGCAGCACACGCCTGTACGAGCTGCTCGGCGACCAGCGTGCGCGCGAGCTGATCCAGCTCTGTGTCGAAATCATGCGCGACGCGACCGGGCGTAACCGTGGCACCGTCATCAAGACCATCGGCGACGAGATCCTCGCGATCTTTCCCACGGTCGACGACGCCGTGAATGCCGGTGGCGAGATGCAGCAGGACATCGGCGCCCGGCCCGAGCTGCTGGTGCAGGGCCAGCACGTGGCAATCCGCATCGGCTGCCACTTCGGGCCGGTCGTGCTCGAGAACAAGGATATCTTCGGCGCGTCCGTGCACACCGCGAACCGCATGACCAGCCAGGCCAAGGCCGGGCAGATCATTCTTTCGGCCGATGCGGTCCGCCGCTGTTCACCGGAGTGGCGGGCGGTCTCGCGTCGCGTGGACGTCACCTCGCTGCGTGGTCTCAACGAGGAAATGGAACTTTACGAGGTCCTCTGGCAGCAGGAAGACGCCACCAGCATGTTGCCCTCGATCGCGATGGGCGGCATGCACGGTGCCCGGCGTGTTCGCGTCCGCTACCTCGACCGCGAGATCGTGCTCGACGACGCCCGCAACGAGATCACGATGGGTCGGGCCGAGGAGAACAACGTCGTGCAGAAGGGCACGCTGATCTCGCGCCTGCACGCCAGGATCGAACTGGTGCGTGGCCGCTTCCTGCTGGTGGACCAGAGCACGAACGGCACGTTCGTGCTGAATGCGGATGGCAAGGAGTCTTTTGTGCGTCGGGACTCCGTCACGCTGCAGGGCGAGGGGTGCATCGGACTCGGGAAACTGCCGGATCCGAATGCCGCGGACGTCATCCGCTTTGCGATCGAGGACTAGAGGAAGGGGAGGAAGGGCCGGAAGGGCCGGAAGGGCCGGAAGGGGAGGAAGGGGAGGAAGTGGGAAGGGGGGGGAAGGGGGGGGGGGGGCGGGCCCCCCCCCGCCTCCTAGCCTTCCTAACCTTCCTAGCCTTCCTAGCCTTCCTCCCCTTCCTCTCAGCCGAGCGCCTGCTGCACCTGCCGGTGCTTGTCCTTGAGCTGCTGCGGCATGCGCGTGCCGTAACTCTCGAGGTACTTGCCGATGTCGGCGATCTCCGCGTGCCACGCGGACTGATCGATGTTCATCAGTTGCTGCAGGGCGTCGTTGCTCAGTTTGATGCCCTTGAGGTCGATGTCCTCGGGCCGAGGCAGGAAGCCGATCGGCGTTTCCTTCGCCTGCGCGCGGCCTTCGCAACGATCGACGATCCAGGACAGCACCCGCAGGTTGTCGCCGAATCCCGGCCACAGGAACTTGCCGTCCCTGTCCTGGCGGAACCAGTTGACGTGATAGACCTTCGGCAGCTGCTTCGCGCGGCCCTCGAAACTCAGCCAGTGCGACCAGTAGTCGGCGAAGTTGTAGCCGCAGAACGGCTTCATCGCCATCGAGTCGCGGCGCACCACGCCCACCTGGCCGACGGCCGCTGCGGTCGTTTCCGACGCCATGCCGGCGCCGATCATCACACCGTGCGCCCAGTCGCGGGCTTCATACACGAGCGGGGCCACCTCGCGGCGGCGGCCGCCGAAAAGGATCGCCGAGATCGGCACGCCTTCCGGGTGCTCCATCAGGTGCGAGTACGCCGGGTTCTGCTTGGCCGAGACCGTGAACCGCGAGTTCGGATGTGCGGCAGGCGTCGTCGCCGCGGCCTTGTCGTACGGCTTGCCCTGCCAGTCGATGACCGGCGTGCCCGACGTGCGGCCCTCCCACCACGGCTCGTTGTCGGCCGTCAGCGCCACGTTCGTGAAGATCGTGTCGTGGTGGATCATCTCGTAGGCGTTGCGGTTGGTCTTCGGGCTGGTGCCCGGCACGACACCGAAGAAACCGGCTTCCGGATTGATGGCGCGCAGGCGGCCATCGCTGCCGACGTGCAGCCACGCGATGTCCTCGCCGATCGTCCACACCTTCCAACCCGGCATCGTGTCGGGTGGGATCAGCATCCCTAAGTTGGTCTTGCCACAGGCCGACGGGAACGCACCCAGGACGTAATGCACCTCGCCGCGTGGATTTTCCATGCCGACGATCAGCATGTGCTCGGCAAGCCAGCCTTCGGTGCGCGCCTGGAAGCTTGCGATGCGCAGTGCGTGGCATTTCTTGCCGAGCAGCGCATTGCCGCCGTAGCCCGAGCCGATGCTCTTGATCGAGAGTTCCTCGGGGAAGTGCATGATGAAGCGCTTGTCGGGATCGAGATCGCCGATCGAATGCAGGCCTTTGACGAAGGTGCCGTCCCGCTCGATGCGGTGCAGAGCCGGCGCGCCCATGCGCGTCATGATCCGCATGTTGAGCACGACGTAGGGGCTGTCGGTGATCTCGACGCCGCAGCGTGAGTGGGGCGAGTTGATCGGGCCCATGCAGTAGGGCACGACGTACATCGTGCGGCCCTGCATGCAGCCTGCGAACAATGCATCGATCCGGGCATGCGCAGCCGCCGGGTCCATCCAGTTGTTGTTCGGGCCGGCGTCTTCCTTGTCCAGCGTGCAGATGAAGGTGAGGTGCTCCACGCGCGCAACGTCCGACGGGTTGGAGCGGTGCAGGTAGCACTTGGGGAAGGTCGCCTGGTTCAGTTCGATCAGGTCACCGGTGCCGAGCATCTGCTGTACGAGTTCGTCGCGCTCGATGTCCGAGCCGTTGCACCAGTGGATGCGGTCGGGTCGCGTCAGTTTCGCTGTCTGTTCGACCCAATCGCGCAAGGATGTATTCGTAGTCATTAAGGAACCTTCTGCGACAACTCAGTCGAGGAATTATAGCTGCCCGACCCCTGTTGCGCTGAGTCGCGATACGACCCGCGCGTGCGGGTATTCACGCACCAAAAAAAGCGCCCTCCGGGGAGGGCGCAATCAGGGGGAGACCTGTGGCCAGGGCCCGCGTCTTGGTCTTGACTTGGCGGTGCGGGCCCGGCTTTCGTCCTGAATCAGGCGGTTACGCGGCCTTGCGGGCGCGCTTGACGGTCTTGCCAGCCGCACGCTTGGCGGCCGCGGTCTTGCGACGCACGGCAGCCTTCGGTGCCTCGACTTCCTTCTCGACGATGCTCTCGTAGGCGTGCCTGGCGACGTTACGGAAATCGCGGCCGGCGACCTTGACGATGGTCACGACGCGAGTGGCGTCTTCCGCCATGCGCGCGCGCGTGGCGGGCGTAAGCTCGATCTGCTCGCGCACGAGTTCGACGATATTCTCGGCGCGTGTCGCGCGCTCAAGGCGCAGCGCGACGTCTGTCAGAGCAGACGTCACGACGTCCGACTGCAGCTCGATCAGGCTCTGCACGGCAGTCTGCGAGACCGACATCAGCTTGACGCCGGAGCGGGCGATCATCCGAACGGGGCTCTTCAGGGCTTTGAGAGTTTCGGCGGAGCCGGTGATGGCCTCACGCACGGTTACAGCGGAATTCTTGCGGAAGTTGCGAACCTTGCCGGTGAGCAGATCACCGCGCTCGGCCATGTATTCCTGCATATCTGCGATCATGGCGATCTCCTTCAGGTTGTCAATAACTGCTGCATCGCAACATTGCTGCATTGCACAATAGTCCAGCGAGCGCCCACTGTCAAATTGGTAGATATGCCCAGCCCGGACCGGGACCGCGCAGGCGCGCTGGAAGTCGCTGCGCCACAAGGGTATTTCGGGGAATCCATGCCCGGAATGCCCCTTGCCTCGAACCCGCCCGTCCCGCAGAGTCCGCCCCCGATGCCTGCCCACCTGACCGACGGCCAATTCTGTCTGCGACCGGGCCCTGTACCGCCCGGACGCAGCCTGTTGGCGGCATTTGCAGCGTCCATCCTGGTGCTGGGCACGCCGCACTGGCAGAGCCGGGCTCTGGCCCAGGGCGTCGCCGAAAACCCGAAGGTTGCCGAGGCCACCGGCTCCGGGCCGTTGGCGACGGCCATCGAAGTGCAGAAGCTCGAGGTCAGCGTGGGCCCGGGCGGGCAGGAGATTCGTCGCTGGGTACCCGCCGAACGCCTCAATGCCGGCGACGAGATTCACTACACGGTGCGCGTCCATAACCCGGGCAAGCAAGCGGTGGACACGGTCGTCGTCAGCAAGCGACTGCCGTTCGGCGTGCGTTACCTGCGTGGCTCGGCCACGGGTCCCGCTGCCGAGGTGCAGTTCTCGATCGATGGCGGCGAGACCTACGCGACGCCCGAGGTGCTGGCGCGGGTGGCAGGTGGCGGCAAGAAGGGCCAGCGAAAATTGCTCGAGAACGACTACACGCACGTCCGCTGGGTGCTCAAGAAGCCGCTGGGTCCGGCCTCGACTGCGCTGCTGCGCTTTCGTGCGACGTTCTACTGACGCGCATGACACTGCCACTGGCTGAAATCCTGGGCCCCGACGGGCCGCTGGCCCGCGCGCTGGCGGGCTACAGGGCGCGTCCGCAGCAGATCGAGATGGCGGAGCACGTGGCCGCCGCACTGCAGGAACGCATGCAACTGGTGGTCGAAGCGGGCACCGGCACCGGCAAGACTTTCGCGTACCTCGTGCCTGCACTGCTGTCGGGTCGCAAGGTCATCGTTTCCACCGGCACGCGTGCATTGCAGGATCAGCTGTTTCATCGTGACCTGCCGACGATCTGTGCCGCGATCGGTCGACCCGCGCGCATCGCGCTGCTGAAAGGTCGCTCCAATTATCTCTGCCGTCACCGGCTCGACATGGCCGAGCAACAGGCCTATGCGCGCGGGCTGCGCAAGGAAGTCGCGACTGCGTTGCCCAGGGTGCGCTCGTGGTCGTATACGACAAAGAGGGGCGATATCGCGGAACTGCCCGGCATCGGCGAACAGGATCCCGTGTGGCCGTGGGTGACGTCGACACGCGAGAACTGCCTCGGTGCGGAATGCCCCAGGTTCGAGGAGTGTTTCGTGCTCGCGGCACGACGCGAGGCGCAGGCCGCCGACATCGTCGTCGTCAATCACTACCTGTTGATGGCCGACCTGGTGCTGAAAGAAGAGGGGTTCGGCGACCTGCTTCCCGGCGCCGACGCGATCGTGATCGACGAGGCGCACCAGTTGCCGGACGTTGCGGCCCAGTTCCTGGGCTACAGCGTCAGCACGCGACAGCTCGCCGCCATTTCGAAGGATGTTGCCGGTGAACTGCTGCTCGCTCAGCAGATGGCGGGCAAGGTCGACGGCGCACTCGGCGGGCTGGATGCGCAGATCGCGGCCGTGCTGGCGCTCACCGGTGGCCAGGATGCCCGGCTCGAGCACGCACAATGGCCGGACCGGCTGCTCGAAGCGTTGAACGGGCTTGGCGCCCGGGCCGGGGAACTGGCTGACGTCATCGCACCTCTCGGCGCCGACGGCCAGGCCGCGTTCAAGCGCCTGCAGGAGCGGCTCGAGGAAATTGCTGACCGGCTGCATTCGTTGACGGCCGAGGAAGTGCCCGGCGGCGTGCGCTGGGCTGAAACCAGTGCGCGCAACGTCAGCGCGCATTTCGCGCCCGTGGACGTCGCAAGCCAGCTCTCGTCGCTGATGGAACCCCAGCCGTGCGCGTGGATCCTCACGTCAGCCACACTGGCCGTCGGCGACGATTTCTCCCACTTCAAACGTCGCAGTGGACTCACACGCGCGACCACGGTGCGTTTCGCGAGCCCGTTCGACTTTGCGAACCAGGCGCTGATGTACCTGCCGAAGGGTCTCGGGGAACCGGGCGCGCCGGAGCATGCGCGCAACGTCATCAACGCGGCATTGCCGGTGCTGGAAGCGAGTGGCGGCCGTGCGTTCATCCTGTTCACGAGCCACCGCGGCTTGCGCGAAGGCGCCGAAGAGCTCCATCGGCAGTGGGGCGAGACGCCGCCATTCCCGGTGCTGATCCAGGGTAGCGCCTCGCGCGATCACCTGCTGCGCGCGTTTCGGGAAGCCGGCAATGCCGTGCTGCTGGGCACAGGCAGTTTCTGGGAAGGCATCGACGTGAAGGGCGAGGCGCTCAGTGTCGTGATCATCGACAAGCTGCCGTTCGCGGCGCCGGACGATCCGCTGCTCAAGGCGCGGCTCGCGGCGATCCGCGAGCAGGGTGGCAACCCGTTCTTCGACGAGCAGGTGCCGCAGGCGGTGATTGCCTTGAAGCAGGGTGTCGGCCGGCTGATCCGCGACGAAACCGACTGCGGCGTGGTCATGCTCTGCGATACTCGCCTGGTGACGAAGGGCTATGGACGGCAGTTCATCGCCAGCCTGCCGCCGATGCGGCGCACGCGCGCACTCGAGGATGTGCAGGCCTTCCTGCGGGAGAAGCTCGGATGAAGCAGCTCCGCATGCTGGCGCTCGACACTTCGACCGAAGCCTGCTCGGCCGCACTGCTGTGGTCCAACGGCGAGGTGCGCCAGCGGTTCATCGTGACGGAACGCGGCCACGCCGACCTCATCCTGCCGATGATCGACGAGTTGCTGGTGGAAGCGGGCTGCCGGCTGCAGGACCTCGACGGGCTCGCGTTCGGTCGCGGACCCGGTGGCTTCACCGGGCTGCGGATCGCGGCAGGCGTGATTCAGGGGCTCGCTTACGGGGCGGGTCTGCAGGTGGCGCCGGTTTCGAGCCTCGCTGCCGTCGCGTTCCTGACTTCCTCCCCTTCCTGTCCTTCCGCCCCTTCCCCTCATGGCATCCTCGTCTGCAACGACGCACGCATGAACGAGGTGTACTGGGGTTGCTATCGATTCGATCCCGACGACCCGTGCGTGCCCATCGTGCTGGCCGCGGAAGCTGTCGGACCCGAAGATCGCGTGCAGCCGGCGCCCACCGCCACGCACTTCGCGGGCAATGGCATCGCGCGCTATCCGGCGCTGCAGGCCCGGCTCGAATCCGCCGGACTCAGCTACCGCACGGGCGTATATCCACGCGCCGACGCGATTGCCCGCCTCGGCGAGCGAATGCTGCAGCAAGGTGACGGCGTGGAGGCGGCCGAGGCATTGCCGGTCTACATTCGTGACGATGTCGCGCGTCCCCCGCGGCCGGCCGTCACGGAACTGTCATAATTGGCGCATGTAATGCGCCTGCAATGGCATACACCGCAACTGGACCAGTCATGACGGGCAAGCAGATCCTGATCGTCGAAGACGAAAAGCCGATTCGCGACATGATCGCGTTCGGGCTGCGTCGCGCCGGTTTCACGGTCAGCGAAGCCGAGGATTGCAGCGCGGCTCGTTCCCGCATTGTCGACTCGCGTCCCGACCTGATGCTGGTGGACTGGATGCTGCCGGACCAGAGCGGCCTCGAACTCACTCGCGCGATCAAGCGCAACAAGGAGACGCAGGACCTGCCGGTGATCCTGCTGACGGCCCGCGCCGAAGAGCACGACAAGGTGGCGGGTCTCGAAGGCGGCGCCGACGATTACGTCACCAAGCCGTTCAGCCCCCGGGAATTGCTGGCGCGAATCCAGGCGGTACTGCGCCGGTCGTCGCCGACGGCAGCGGGCGAAGCGATCGAAGCGGGAGCGCTCAAGCTCGACCCGGTCAGCCACCGGGTCATTGCCGGTGAGCAGACAGTGTCACTCGGCCCGACGGAATACCGACTGCTGCAGTTCTTCATGGAACACCCCGATCGCGTGTACGGGCGCAGCCAGCTGCTCGACCGTGTCTGGGGCGGCAACGTATACGTCGAGGAGCGCACCGTGGACGTGCATATCCGCCGGCTGCGCAAAGCCCTGGAACCATTTGCGTGCGACTCGCTGGTGCAGACGGTCCGCGGTTCGGGGTATCGTTTCTCGACCCGGCCCGAGTAGACGGGTCGACCGACGGACCGAGGATCGCAGCGCGTGTCCCGACCTGCCTGGCGGCATCTCCTCGGAATCCTCGGCGGTCTGCTGGTTGCCGTGGCTTGCGGCTGGATCATCGATCGACCGGGGATGTGCGCCTCGCTCTACCTGGCCGCCATCGTCGCCTGGCAGGCGCGCAATCTCATCCGTTTCGAGCATTGGCTGCGCCTGCGCAGCATCCTGAAGCCGCCGAACATGGATGGCCTGTGGGGCAATACGGTGGCCACCGCCAACCGCCTCTACCAGCGCAAGCGATTCCACAAGCGCCGCGCGCTCACGCTGCTGCGGGAATTGCGGCGCATGACAGCGGCGATGCCGGACGGCACGATCCTGCTCGGACCCATGCGCGAGATCCTCTGGTTCAATCCGACGGCGGCGGACTGGCTCGGACTGCGCCGCAAGCTCGATTACGGCATCCGCATCGACAACCTGATCCGGCAGCCGGAGTTCGTGCAATACGTTGCCGCGGGTGGCACGGGCCCGGGTCCCCGCATCCACATGCCGAACCTCGGTGATCGCTGGTTCGCCTTCAACCTCGTCACCAGCAGCGGGCGCGACCTGCAGCTGCTGATCGTCCGCGACGTCAGCAGCGAAGCACGGCTCGAAAGCATGCGCCGGGATTTCGTGGCCAATGCCTCGCACGAACTGCGCTCGCCGCTGACCGTCGTGCGTGGCTATCTCGATACGCTTGCGGAAGACCCGGTCCTGGACGAGGCTTGGCGCGAGCCCGTGCGCGAGATGCAGCGGCAGTCCGAGCGCATGCACGGCATCGTTTCGGACCTGCTGGAGCTGTCGCGTCTCGAAGCCGGCAGCAGCGAGGCGGAGCAGGAACCCATCGACGTCGCGGGGTTGCTGGCGTTGATGCGCAAGGAAGTACTCGCGCGCCCCGATCGGCCGGCCCAATTCGACCTGCAACTGGAATCGGACGCGCTGCTGCTCGGCGCCGAGCCCGAACTGCACTCGATCTTCCAGAACCTGATCATGAACGCGGTGAAGTACACGCCGTCGGCAGGCAGCGTGTCAGTGCGGTACTGGACAGACAGCCTCGGCGGTCACGTCGCGGTCGCGGACACGGGCATCGGTATCCCGGCTGCGCACATCCCGCGACTCACCGAGCGCTTTTATCGTGTCGACGCGGGCCGTTCGCGCAAGCTGGGAGGCTCCGGGCTCGGGCTCGCGATCGTCAAGCACGCCTTGCAGCGGCACGGCGCGCAGCTCGAAATCGCCAGCAAAGAGGGGCAGGGCAGCACGTTCACGTGCCATTTTCCGCCCGCGCGAGTCCAGCAGCGTGCAAGGCCTGCGGCCGGAGTCGCCTGAATCCGTTGAGCTCCCGCCCGGCGCGAGACAGCGGCGGACGAGGTCCTGCAGCGACGTCACGCAGCTGCAGCAGAACGTCGACGGCGCGTTCCGGCGCCGCTCAGTGCAGTAATTCTGTCGCTGCACTGCAATCTGCCTGTCACATACCCGGCGTAAAACGTGTGCCAAGGAAACGCCGGGTGAGTGCTCACGAGCACGACGCCGGCGCTGCCGAAGTTGACGGGCAAACCACCGAAAGGGGATGAATGTGAAATCGACCGTGCTTGCGACCGCTGTCGCCGCCGCACTGGCGCTCAGTGCCGCGGACGCGTCCGCGCAGACCAAGGGCGCGGCCACCAAGGCCGAAGTCCAGTCCATCCAGTCGCAGATGCAGGCGCTCGCCGAGCGTCTCAGTCGTCTCGAAGCGGCCAATGCCGAGTTGAAGACGCAGAACTCGGATCTGCAGGCGCTGGCCGACCGCCGCGAGGCGGAAATGGACTACCTGAAGTCCCAGACCAGGGAGCTGCGCGAAGAAGGCGCAGTCGCTTCGAACGAGATTGCCAAGGTGAAAGGCGCCGACTGGGCCACGAAGATCAAGGGCCGCGGCGACTTCCGTTATCGTTCCGAGAACATCTGGACGGAGCGCGTGGTCGCGGCTACGCCGACCGTGCCTGCCTACGTCGACGACGCCGCCGACCGCTATCGCCATCGCATCCGCGCGCGACTGGGTTTCGACATCAAGGCGACCGACAACGTCAAGGGCACCTTGCTGTTCGCCACGGGCGGTGACGACCCGCGTTCGTCGAACCAGACGCTGGGCAGCTCCGGTACTCGCAAGGCGATCGGCCTCGACATGGGTTATGTCGACTGGAACTTCATGCAGGGCGGCAACCTGCTGCTCGGCAAGCAGGTCCAGCCGATCTTCAGGCCCGGCCAGAGCCTGTTCTACGACGGCGACTTCAATCCGGAAGGCGGTGCCGTCAAGGTCGACCGCGGCATGTTCTTCGGCGCCGCCTACGGCTGGTGGTTCAGTGAGCAGTACAACGCGGACCCGAACGGCGAGAATTCCGACGCCAACATTTTCGGCCTGCAGGCAGGCATGAAGTTCCCGTTGCTCGGTGGCGAAACCGTGCTCGCGGCGAACTACTACGAGTGCGGCGCCTGCCAGAGCAACTCGCCGCTCTACAATAACAACGCGAACGGCAACTCGACGTTCCGCATTGGCTCGAGCACGACGAACCTGCTGACCTACGGCTACGACATCTTCGAGCTTGGCGCGCAGATGGGCGTCATCGTGGCCAACCTGCCGGTCACGTTCTGGGCCAACTATGCCCGGAACCTCACCGACGACGTCGAGTACGACACCGCCTATGCCGTTGGTGCGATGGTCGGCAAGGCCAGCGACGCCAGGACCTGGGAGGCAGGGCTGTTCTACCAGGCGATCGACAAGGACGCCCTGTTTGCCCAGTGGATCGACTCGGACTTCGGCGCCGGGAAGACGGACTCGGAAGGCTGGGTGCTCAAGGCCGGCTACGCCCCGGTCAAGAACTTCACCATGAACGCTACGTATTTCCTGAATACTCTGAACAAGGACGTCGGCCCCGAGCTCGACTACGACCAGCTGCAGCTGGACCTGAACTACAAGTTCTGAACCGCCCGCCCCGGCTGGACCCTCCCGCGGACCCGCAAGGGCCCCCTCGTCAGTTCCCCCGGCGCGGGCGCGGGGAGGGTTTTTCTTGCCGGCCCGGTTGAACTTGTTTCGGTCCGGGCCGTCCTGTACAAGACGGCAGCTTCGGGAGTTCAATGGCCGTGATGGACACCTCCGACCTTTCGCACCACATCCACAGTCGCTACAACGCCGAACTCGAAGGTATCCGGACGGGCGTGCTGCAGATGGGCGGTCTCGTCGAACAGCAACTCCAGAACGGGGTGAAGGCGATCGTGGGCGGGGACAGTCGCCTTGGTGAAGAGGTGGCCAGGCAGGATCACAAAGTCAACGCGATGGAAGTCGCGATCGATGAGGATTGCAGCCGAGTTCTCGCCACGCGTGCACCCACCGCCTCCGACCTCCGCCTGATCGTGGCGGTCATCAAGACCATCACCGACCTCGAGCGCATCGGTGACGAGACCGAGAAACTCGGGCACGCCGCGGCGCGTCTTTCCAAGTCCGATCGCACGGCTGACCGCTACCGCGAGCTGAAGCACATCGGCGAACTCGTTGCCGAGATGGTGCACGGCGCGCTCGATGCCTTTGCCCGTCTCGACACCGAGGCGGCGCTCAGCGTGGCCCGCCGCGATCGCGTGATCGACGAAGAGTACGAGGTGCTGCAGCGCCAGTGCATCACGTTCATGATGGAAGACCCGCGGGCGATCCGCCGCACGCTCGACGTCCTGAGCCTCGCGCGCGCGCTCGAGCGCGTGGGCGACCACGCCAAGAACATCTGCGAATACGTGGTCTACATGGTGCTGGGCAAGGACATCCGCCACCTGTCGATCGAGGACGTCGAGCGTCAGATCGTGGCGGCCCGCGCGTCCAAGCAGACAGGCGGAGGCTGAGCGTCCCCTTCCCGGGACGTGGAGAGCGCATTTGAACCTTGGCTTCGATTCCCGGCAACCCTGGTGGCTGCAGACCCGCACGCTGAATTTCGCGGGGCTGGCCTGGTGTGTCGGCCTCATGGCCTACGCGCTGTTCGTCCAGTATGGACTGCGCGAAGAACCGTGCCCGCTCTGCATCCTGCAGCGGGTAGCGGTGATCACGGCGGGCGTGCTTTTCCTGCTCGCGTGGCTGCACAACCCGGTCGGTTCCGCGATGCGGCGCGTGTACGGCGCGCTGATCGTGCTTGCCGCACTGGCGGGTGTCGGCGTCGCGGCCCGCCACCTCTACATCATCAATGCTCCGGCAGGTGCAGTCGCGGAATGCGGCGCTAGTCTCGAGTACATGATGGACGTACTGCCACTGCATGAGGTGCTGGGCAAGGTGCTGAGCGGGTCGGGGGAGTGCGCCAAGGTCACCTGGCGGTTCCTCGGATTCAGCATGCCGTTCTGGGTGCTGCTCAACCTGCTCGGTGTCGCCGCGCTCGGCCTGTTCGCGAACTGGCGGAAGCAGTAGGAAGGCCAGGAAGGGGAGGAAGGACAGGAAGGGCGGAAGGGCGGAAGGGCGGAAGGGCGGAAGGGCGGAAGGGCGGAAGGGCGGAAGTTAACCCAACTTGCGCAGAATCGACGCAGCCATGTAATAGGATCAATGCCTTAGGCAAAAAGTCGGCACTACATTTCTGGTTTGCGGGCGCTTACGCAGTCAAGGCGACGGCAGGTAAATCGAGTTCGGTCATGCGCATGCGTTTGGGCAGCACGATACCCATGCGTTCGAGCAACACCGCCTGGGCATCGTCGGGTTGAGTGACGCAACGCAAACGGATCTCCCCGTGAGTGGTGGTCGGTAAGACAACGTCGTGAGACTGGATGCGCACGAGCTCTTCGAGCACCGTGCGCGGTGAGTTACCCAGGCCGGCGCGTTGTTGCCATAGCTCCAACGTTTTCCAGAGCACGAAGGCGAGAAAGCAGACCGGGATATGCGTCTCGACGCGCTGATGCCAGATCGGACGCACGCGCAGTTGGTCCTTCTGGATGCGAAAGGCGGCTTCGGCCTGGGTCAACTGGATATACGCCTTCCAGAGCTGCTCATCGGACCAGTCGGTGATGTTCGAACGCAAGAGATAGGCGCCTTCCGAGAGCGCTGCCCACTCATCGAACGACGTGTGGATATTGACTTCAAGACGATAGCCCGCCGCGCAGTCAACTTCGATGAGGCGCACATCGAAGCGCGCGGCGGCGCGCTGGTTTTGCTGCAAGATGCGGCCGATCTGCCGGTTCACCTGACTCGCATCGACGCGCTTGGCGGCGTGATCGATACGACTCGCCAGGCGCGCAAGCGCCGCTTCGATGCGGCGAGAGAACTTCTCGTGCATCGCCTGTTCTTTGCTCCGGCGCTCCGCTGAGCGGCACAAGATGATGGTCTCGCCGGTCTGTGCACAACGCGCGAGTTTGACCTCGACACCTTCGCGGATCACGCGCCAGCCGGACTGCGCAGCGAGTGCGCTCGCGTACTTCTTCAGCTCTGATTTGGGCGCGCCGATGATGTAGCGTCGCCCGGTTTCGCGCAGCCATGCGAGATTGGCGGCGCTCGCCATGCCGCGGTCGGCGATCCATACGCGGCCGACCACGCCGTGACGCGCTTCCATGGTCGCGACGATCGTTTGCAAAGTGCGCGAGTCGTGCGTGTTGCCGGGGAAGACTTCGTAGCCCAGCGGGAAACCATCGATGGTGACCACCAGCGCAATGCAGACCTGCTTGCAATCGGGCCGATGATCGCGTGAGTAGCCGCGCTGCGCGAGCGGGTTCGCTTCGGCTTGACCTTCAAAATAGGTGCTCGTCACGTCATACAGCAGCACTTCGTTGTGAATGGCGAACAGCTCACCGCAGCGATGCGATAAATGCGCCTCGATCGCCGCCTTGTGCACCAACAACTCATCGAGCGCGCGATAGAGCCGATCCTTGTTGACGTGTTCGTCCTTCAGCTGCAACAGATCCTCGAGCGCCGTACGTCGATACCAATCCTCAGCGATGTGCAACTCGCTGGAGGGCTCGCACAGACGCGCGCTCACCAACACCGCTGCCATCTTCTCCCACGGGACTTGCTCTTTGCCCGCGGGCAGCACCGCTTCGCACAGTTGCGCCAGACCCGTGCCACGCCACAAGGCGAGCGCGAGGTACACATCGCCGAACTGACGCGAGCGCTCCACGCGCACGCCCTTCAAGCGCACCGGCACGCTCAGTTGTGCGCGGCCGTCATCAAACAACCTGGCTTGCTCGGCGGCGCCGATCAGCGTGCGTGCAAACGCGCGCGCTTCGAGTCGTCCGTGTTCATCAAGCTCGCCCAGATGCGCCACGGTTTGCTGAATCACGCGCCGGCCGACGCGCACGCTGCGCACCAAGCGCCAATAGCGATGGACCTTGCCGTCCTTCTTGCGAGTCGTGTGGCGCAGGTACATGAGTCGCTATCAAAACCCACGCACCGGCAAAAGAAAACACCCAAGGTCGGCACTACACGCCCAAATCCGTGCTGAGCGACACGCAAGTCACTGATCGAATTAAGACGCCCCAGCCGAAAATCGCGTTAAGCGATTCCCAACTGCTCAACTTGGGTTAGTCCCCGCTGGGGACGTTCCTACACTTCCTGCCCTTCCTGCCCTTCCTGCCCCCTTCCTCCCTTCCGCTACTTCCCCGTCAGCAGCAGCTCCATGATCCGCTCGTAGGCGAGGCTCAGCGTATCGATGTCCTCGATCCGCACGCACTCGTTCACCTTGTGGATGGTTGCGTTGATGACGCCAAGCTCCACCACCTGTGCACCGGTCGGTGCGATGAAACGCCCATCGGAGGTGCCGCCGGTGGTCGACAGCTCCGGTCTGCGCCCCATGGTCTCGCGCACGGCCTGCTGCACGACGGCGGTCAGCGTGCCAGGGCGCGTCAGGAAGGGGAGGCCGGAGACGAACCATTCCAGCGAATACTTCACACGGTGACGGTCGAGTACTGCCAGCACGCGCTGCTGCAGCTTTTCGACGGTCTGTGCCGTCGAAAAACGCAAGTTGAAGCGAGCCTTCAATTCGCCGGGCACGACGTTGGGGGCGCCGGTGCCGGCCGCGATGTTCGAAACCTGGAACGTGGTCGGCTGGAAAAAGTCATTGCCTTCGTCCCAGTGCGTTGCGACCAGTTCCGCGAGTGCAGGCGCGAAACCGTGCACTGGATTGTCGGCGAGGTGCGGGTAGGCGATGTGACCCTGCACGCCGTGCACCGTCAGGCGACCGGAGAGCGAGCCGCGACGTCCCACCTTGACGGTGTCTCCAAGCAGGTCGGCGCTGGTTGGCTCGCCAACGACGCACCAGTCGATTTTCTCATGGCGCGCTTCGAGCACCTCCATCACCTTGCGCGTGCCGTCGACCGACGGGCCTTCTTCGTCGCTGGTGAACAGGAACGCGAGCGAGCCCGCATGGTTCGGATGCCGCGCGGTGAACCGCTCGGTGGCTGTCACCATGGCGGCGAGGCTGCTCTTCATGTCGGCGGCGCCGCGCGCATACAGCACGCCGTCGACGATCGCAGGCTCGAAGGGATCGGTGCGCCAGTCTTCGCGCGGACCAGTCGGCACGACGTCCGTGTGACCGGCAAAGCAGAGCACCGGGCTGCCGTTGCCGCGTCGTGACCAGAGATTCTCGACCGGGCCGAAACGCAGCCGTTCGTTGCTGAACCCGAGTGGCTCGAGCCGGGCACAAATGACGTCCATGCAACCGTGATCCTCGGGGCTCACGGAGGGCCGACGCAGCAGGTCTTCGGTCAGGGCAAGGGTCGGGGACATCGCGCTGGCTTCGCCTCTGGAATCGGTGCAGGACCCGGGCCGGGTCCGGCATTAAAGCCATAGAGGCTCGTGGTATCAAGCACTTGCGGCGACGTCGCGTCTGTCACATGGCTGTCACAGTGGGTCGGCAGACTGCGCGGCATAGAACAGGGGCAGTCGCCCTTGAGCCGACCCACAGCAGAGGATGCCTTGCATGAAGCTCTCCTGGCAGCAGATCACTCTCCCGGCCCTCGCGCTTGGCCTTCTGGCCGTCGGCGCGCCTGGCCGCGCCCAAGCACAGGCCGCGATCAAGATCGACGGCTCCAGCACCGTGTTCCCGATCTCCGAGGCTTACGCTGAAGAGTTCCAGATCCAGAAGCGCGGCAAGGTCCGCGTGACGGTCGGTGTTTCGGGCACCGGCGGCGGTTTCAAGAAGTTCTGCCGCGGCGAAACGGACATGGCGAACGCCTCGCGGCCGATCCTGGCCGCAGAGATGGAAGCCTGCCGCAAGGCCGGTATCAAGTACATGGAAGTGCCGGTGGCGTTCGACGCGCTGACGGTCGTGATCAATCCCGCCAACACCTGGGCGAAGTCGATGACCGTGGCCGAGCTCAGGAAAATGTGGGAACCGGCCGCGCAGGGCCGCATCACGAGCTGGAACCAGGTCAACCCGGAGTTCCCGAAGGACAAGCTGATGCTGTTCGGGCCGGGTGCCGACTCGGGCACGTTCGACTACTTCACCGAGGCCGTGAACGGCAAGGCCAAGGCGAGCCGCGGCGATTTCACGGCGAGCGAAGACGACAACACGCTGGTGCAGGGCGTCGAGAGCAACAAGACCGCGCTCGGCTACTTCGGCTACGCCTACTACGCCGCGCACAAGGACAAGTTGACGGCGGTCGCGATCGACAACGGCAAGGGCCCCGTCAGCCCCAGCCTCGAGAACGTGACCAACGGCACGTACAACCCGCTGTCGCGGCCGTTGTTCGTCTACGTGCGTGACACGTCGGCCAACCGAGCGGAAGTCCGTGAGTTCGTACAGTTCATGCTGACGAACGGCAACCTCGTGAGTGAAGTCGGTTACCTGCCGCTGCCGAAGAGCGCCTATGACCTCGCCAGGAAGCACTTCCAGGCCGGCAAGCTCGGTACGGTGTTCGGCGGCCGTCCGCAGGTCGGCATCACGATCGAACAGTTGCAGGCGCTGGAAGGCAAACTTTAACCTGGCACCCCCTTGCGGGGCCGGGCCGGGACCGCGGGGTTCTGGCCCGTTCGTCTCGGACACAAAGCGCCTGCGGGGCGCCGGATTGGGGAAAGGCTCATGTCGGCAACGGCGGCAACTCGTTCGACTGCGATGGGGAAGGGGGCGTTCTCCTCGCTCGCTTACCGCAAGAACCGTGACCGTGCCATCGAGCTGATCCTGCTGGCGTGCGCGCTGGTGGCGGTATTCACGACGCTCGCGATCGTGCTCATCCTGGTCGTGGAGTCTTCGTACTTCTTCGAACACGTGACGATCCGGGAATTCCTGACCGACCGGATGTGGACGCCGCTGTTCGACGACGCGCACTACGGCATCATGCCGCTGGTCTCGGGCACGCTGACGGTTACATTTGTCGCGCTGCTGGTCGCTATCCCGCTCGGCACCATCATTGCCATCTATCTCTCCGAGTTCGCGACCCATCGCATGCGCGAATCGGTCAAGCCGGTCCTGGAGCTGCTCGGCGCCGTGCCGACCGTGGTGTACGGCTACTTCGCATTGCTCATGGTGACTCCGTTCCTGCAGAAGTTCATGCCCGACCTGTCCGGCTTCAACATGCTGAGCGCGGGCCTCGTGATCGGGCTCATGATCGTGCCGTACGTCGCTTCGGTCAGCGAAGACGCGATGCGCGCCGTGCCACGCTACATGCGTGAAGGTTCCTATGCGATGGGGGCGACCAGGCTGCAGACCGCACTGCGCGTCGTCGTGCCGGGCGCGCTCTCGGGCATCGCAGCTGCCTATATCCTTGGAATTTCGCGTGCCATCGGCGAAACCATGGTGGTGGCCATCGCGGCCGGCATGCAGCCGACGCTCACGTTCAACCCCACCGAGCCGGCGGCGACGATCACGGCGTACATCGTGCAGGTCAGCCTCGGCGACCTGCCGCACGACAGCATCGGCTACCAGAGCATCTTTGCCGCGGGCCTCGTGCTGATGCTCATGACGCTGGTGTTCAACGTCATTGGCTTCTTCCTCACCCGCAAGTTCCGGGAGGCGTACTGAAATGTCCGCCGTGATGACCATCGAGGAATTGCGCAACGGCCTCGCGTGGCGCAAGAACCTCGACAAGGCATTCGTGGTCGCTGGCCTGCTCATCCTGATGAGCTGCCTGGGCCTGCTCGCGCTGCTGTTCGTCGACCTGGTGCGGGATGGCGCCGCGCGGTTCGGCTGGGACTTCCTGACGCAGTTCCCCTCGCGCAAGGCCGAACGCGCCGGCATCCTGTCGGCCTGGGTCGGCACGTCGATGATCATGCTGGTGACTGCGGTGGTGGCGCTGCCCGTTGGTGTGGCCGCAGCCATCTACCTCGAGGAGTACGCGCCGAAGAACTGGTTCACCGGCGTCATCGAAATCAACGTGACCAACCTCGCCGGTGTGCCGTCCATCGTCTACGGCCTGCTGGCGCTCGGGCTTTTCGTCTACAAGTTCGGCTTTGGCCAGAGCGTGCTTTCGGCGGGGCTCACGCTCGCGCTGCTGATCCTGCCGATCATCATCGTCGGCACGCGCGAAGCCTTGCGTGCGGTGCCCAAGGCCATCCGCGAGGCCGCGTACGGACTCGGCGCGACTCGCTGGGAAGTGACGAAGGATCATGTGCTGCCCTATTCGACCGGCGGCATCCTGACGGGACTCATCCTGGGCCTGTCCCGCGCGATCGGTGAAACGGCGCCCATCATCACGATCGGCGCGCTGAGCTTCATCGCGTTCCTGCCGGACCCGCCGATCTCCGGCGCGTTCCCGTTCGTCAATTTCGCGTGGCTCAAGAGCGAATTCACGGCGATGCCGATCCAGATCTTCAACTGGATCTCGCGTCCGGACCAGGCGTTCCAGCAGAACGCCGCCGCCGCCGCGGCGATCCTGCTCGCCATGACGCTGGCGATGAACGCCGTCGCCATCTGGATTCGCTATCGCTTCCGCAAGAAGATCAACTGGTGAGTGGCCCCCCTCCATGAACACGAACGTCGTCCACAAGGCGGAATCCCCCAGGCTCGCCATCGCCCTGGAGGAGCGCAGGGCGTTGCGTGCGAATCAGGCGAAGGCCATCGCCGAGAAGCTCGACTTCTGGTACGGCACGAACCAGGCGCTCAAGAACATCAACCTCGTGATCCCAGAGAACCAGGTCACGGCACTGATCGGACCGTCGGGTTGCGGCAAGAGCACGTTCCTGCGCTGCTTCAACCGCATGCACGACCTGCAGGCCGATACCCGCTATTCGGGCAGCATCGTGCTGCACCCGGAGAGCGTGAATCTGGTCGGCAAGGAAGTCGACCCGATCGAGGTCCGCATGCGGATCGGCATGGTGTTCCAGAAGCCGAACCCGTTTCCGAAGACCGTGTTCGAGAACGTGGCCTACGGCCTGCGCCTGCGCGGCTTCAGCAACCGCACGGACCTCGCCGAACGCGTGGAGAAGGCGCTGCGTGGTGCGGCGATCTGGGACGAGGTCAAGGACCGCCTGAGCGATTCCGCGCTCGCGCTGTCGGGCGGCCAGATGCAGCGACTCTGTATTGCGCGCGCGCTCGCGACCGAGCCCGAGATCCTGCTGTTCGACGAGCCGACCTCGGCACTCGATCCGATCGCGACGGCGAAGATCGAAGAACTGATCACCGAGTTGCGGCAGCGGGTGACGATCCTGATTGTCACGCACAACATGCAGCAGGCAGCACGCGTGTCGGACTTCACGGCGTTCATGTACCTGGGCGAGCTGGTCGAAGTCGATGCGACGTCGAAGATCTTCACCAACCCATCGAAGAAGGCGACTGAAGACTACATCACGGGCCGCTACGGTTGAGCCGCGTGATGGAGGCCGTGGTCACGCAGGCGTCAGATCCGACCGAGCCGCACACGTCGAGCACCGTCGACCAGTCGGTGGCCGGCCTGCGAATGCACGCGCTCGAGATGGGTGCGCTCGTCATCGAGCAGGTCGCCGCTGCGGTCAGGTCGCTTGTCGAACGCGATGCGGCGCTGGCGCAGGCAGTGCTGGTGCGTGAGCTGCGCGTGGATGCCTACGAAAAGCAGCTCGACCGCGACAGCCTGACTTTCATTGCCCTGCAGCAACCCGTCGCGAATGACCTGCGGCTGGCGCGGGCCATCGTGCGGATCGGGCGCGAGCTGGAGCGGGCCGGCGACGAGGCCAAGGAGATCGCCAGGTTCGCCCTGTCGCTGGACCAGGCCTATGAGGGCGATCCGGTGCTGGCCGTGGGCCGCCAGTTGCGTCACATGGCGGCGCTGTCCGGCTCGATGCTGCGAAACGCTGTCAGGGCCGCCGATGAGATGGATCCCGGGCTCGCACGCAGCGTGCTGGAACACGATGCCGAACTTGATGCCGAATTCGCGGCGGCGCTGCGCCTGGTGATGACGTACGTGCTGCAGGATCATCGTTTCCTGCGACCGACGATCGACACGATCTTTGCGCTCAAGGGGCTCGAGCGCATCGGCGACCACGCCACCAATATTGCCGAGCAGGTGCTCTACATGATGGGGCGGGAGGAAGTGACCAGTCAGTAGTGAGTAGTGAGTAGTGATTAGTGAGTAGTCGGAGGTGCAGTGGGTCGCTGCTGGTGCGGCCGCTCGTCTGACTACTCACTAATCACTAATCACTACTCACTACTCACTACTCACTACTCTGTCGTGCGCAGCAGCTCGTTGATCCCGACCTTGGCGCGGGTCTGCGCGTCGACACGCTTCACGATCACGGCACAGGCGAGCCCGTACTTGCCGCTGGCCGCCGGCAGCGTGCCAGGCACCACGACAGCGCCGGCCGGAATGCGGCCGTAACTCACCTCGTCGCGTTCACGATCGTAGATACGGGTACTCTGGCCGACGTAGACGCCCATCGACAGCACGGCGCCTTCCTCGACGATGACCCCTTCGACGACTTCCGAGCGCGCACCGATGAAGCAGCTGTCCTCAATGATCGTCGGGCTGGCCTGGAGCGGTTCGAGTACGCCGCCGATCCCGACACCACCCGAGAGATGCACGTTGCGTCCGATCTGGGCGCAGGACCCGACCGTGGCCCAGGTATCCACCATGGTGCCTTCGCCCACGTGGGCGCCGATGTTGACGTAGCTCGGCATCAGCACGACGTTGCGGGAGATGTGCGCGCCGCGGCGGACGACGGCCGGTGGCACGACACGCACACCCTCTGCCCGGAAACGCCCGGCATCGTGCTGCGAATACTTGAGCGGCACCTTGTCGTAGAACTGCGTGTACCCGGCGGCGATCGGCACGTTGTCGAAGAGGCGGAACGATAGCAGCACGGCCTTCTTCAGCCACTGGTGGACATGCCAGTTGCCGCCGATCTTTTCGGCCACCCGGGCGGTGCCGGAATCCAGCAGGCCGATCGCCTGGCCAACGGCTTCAATGATGTCCGGGGAGGCGCTGGTCGGGGTCAAGGTGGCCCGTTCCTCGAAGGCTGCCTCGATCTGCGCGGCGAGGTGGGCTTGGGTGGCATGGAGCGTCATGTGCGTTCCGTCATGAAAGGGAAAGGAAGTCGTCACACTGCAACAATTCGGTAACGACGACGGTAGATTCTATATCCTTATCGCCTGTCACCGCCCGATTCAGCGGCCGGCACGGGTGCCGGGGGGACTGTCGTCGACATGGACGCGAAGCTGCGTGTACGGATGCCGAAGGAGGCCTGGTTTGACCGGGACCTCAGCTGGCTGGAATTCAACCGCCGGGTCCTGGCGGAAGCCATCGACGAGCGTGTGCCGCTGCTCGAACGAATCAAGTTCCTGGCGATCTTCACCTCGAACCTGGACGAGTTCTTCATGAAGCGCGTCGGCGCCATGCGCACCCGCGCCTACGCGAGCGGCAACCTCGCCGTCGTCGAGGAATTCAACGCGCACATCCACCGCTTGCGTGATGCGCTGCAGCCGTTGCTGTTGCGCCGCGCAGAGTGCTTTGCGGAGCTGCGCCAGCGACTGGCGCGGCATGGCGTGAAGCTGGCGGCGTGGGGCGAGCTTTCACCGGTCCAGTGCAGGGAGGCGAGCGAATATTTCGAGCGTCACGTCTCGCCCGCGCTCACGCCGCTGAGCCTCAACCCGTCGCACCCGTTCCCGTTCATGTCGAACCTGTCGACCTCCTGGGGCTTTGTGCTCAAGGAAGCCGAAACGGGCGAGCGCCTGCTCGTGCGGGTCAAGGTTCCTTCGCAGTTGCCGCAATGGCTGCCGGTGCGTACCGGCGTCGAGCCCGGGCAACGCTACTTCATCTCGCTGCAGGAACTGGTGCGGGTCAACGCAGCGAGCCTGTTTCCCGGCGTCGAGATCGAAGCCACCACGCTGTTCCGCGTGTCGCGCAATGCCGACATCGCAATCGAGGAAGACAGCGACAACAGCATCAAGGAGATGGTCGAGGAGCAGGTGCGGCAGCGGCGGTTCCAGCCGGTCGTGCGGCTCGAGTTCGGCGTGGGTCCAAGCAGCGAGATCCGCGACAGCCTCGCTGCGCGCTTCGACCTGCGCGAGAGCGATGTCTACGAGCTGCCCGACATGCTGGACTATTCCGGCCTGTTCGAGATCGCCTCGCTGCCGATCAGCGAGCTGCGCGATCCACCGTGGTCCCCGCAGCCGCCGTTCGGCATCGAAGCCGATACCGACATCTTCTCGTCCATCCGGGCCGGTGACGTGCTCGTGCACCACCCGTACGAAAGCTTCGACGCCTCGGTCGAGCGCTTCATCCGCGATGCAGCCGACGACCCGGGAACGACCACGATCAAGATGACGGTCTATCGGCTCGGCGACGACACGCCTTTCGTGCGCTCATTGATGAAGGCAGCGGAAAACGGCAAGCAGGTGGCTTGCCTGGTCGAGCTCAAGGCGCGCTTCGACGAGGAGCGCAACCTGCACTGGGCCGAGGAACTGCAGAAGGCCGGCGACCACGTCATCTACGGCTTGCGCGGGCTCAAGACCCACACGAAGCTCGCACTCGTCGTGCGCAAGGAAGGGGACGGGTTGCGCAGCTATGCCCACATCGGCACGGGCAACTACCACGTCAAGACCGCACGGATGTACACGGATTTCGGCCTGTTCACCTGTGACCCGGTGCTCACGCGGGACGTCGGCACGTTGTTTCACCACCTGACCGGGTATTCGCGCTCGCCGCGCTTCGAGAAGCTGCTGGTCGCGCCGCTCAACATGCGCACCCGCTTCGTCGACCTGATCGCGCGCGAGGCCGCCAATGCACGGGCGGGCAGGCCGGCGCGGATCGTGGTCAAGGTGAACCAGCTCGAGGACGGTCCGATCTGCGCGGCGCTCTGCGATGCATCGAATGCGGGCGTGCCGATCGACCTGATTGTGCGCGGATTCTGCTGCCTGCGGCCCGGCATCGCCGGCCTGACCGAGAATCTCCGTGTGCGTTCGATTGTCGGGCGATTCCTCGAGCACGGCCGGGTGTTCCATTTTGCGAACGGCAGCGAGGACCCGCTCGCGGGCGACTTCCTGCTCGGCTCCGCCGACTGGATGGATCGCAACCTGTCACGTCGGGTCGAAGCCGTGGCTCCCGTCGAGAACCGCCACCTGAAGGAACGGCTCTGGGAAGTGATGCAGCTGCAGCTTGCCGACCAACGCAATGCCTGGATCATGCAGGCGGACGGCAGCTATGCGCAGTGCACGACCAACAGCCGCGCGCCCAGGATCGCGCGCGAGGGCACGCACGTCACGCTGATGAAGCGCACGAAGCAGCGCATCCGCCGCTGATCCCGAACCGCATCGGCGAAAGTCCCGGTAGACTGCGCGCGGGGCCCGGCCGGCGCAGGCGCCGCACAACTCCCTCCGATCCATCGCTCAATCCAGGAACACACAGTGCTCACCAGGACCTCCATTGGCCGATCCGTCCGGCACGCGACCGTCGGGACGATGCTGTATGTGCTTGTGGCCGCGTTGTTTGCCGGGTCTGCACAGGCGAAGACCACGGTCAATGGCACCTGGCAGGAAGGCGCGCCGCGCAGGCAGCCCTTCACTCGGGTGCTGGTCGTTGGCGTCAGCCCGGACGTCAATCAGCGCTGCGCGTTTGAGTTCTTCATGGCCTCGCAGCTGACGAGCGGGTCGGTCCAGGCAATCCGGAGCTGCGACGTGGTCAAGGAAAAGGTCCCGCTGACCCTGGAAAGCATCGAGCAGGCGATCACTGCCGCCCAGGCCGATGCCGTATTGACGACCAGTCTCGTTGCCAGGGCATTCGAAGCGAAAGAAGGCGGCAGCAGGGATACGCGCGGCAACGCATCCTACAAGGCGACGGATGCGGGCTTCGCGACCGGGTATTACGGCGTGTATGGCGTGCCGGTCATCTATGGTGAGTTTGCCACGGCGCCTGCTTTCACGATTGCCGAGGGCGAAGCCCGGGTCTCGTCGAGGTTCTACCAGACGCGGGACAAAGCCCTGGTCTATATGCTGGAGACCAAAGCGATCAAGCTCGAGTCGTCCGATGCCGCCCTGCACGACTTCGCCGCCGCGATTGCGGACAAGCTGCGGCGAGAGGGCCTGGTCCGCTAGCGGACGAAATCACCGATGCGGCGCGCGGCTTCGTCGCAGTCCTCGAGACTGGCAACCAGTGAAATACGAATGCGGCCCAGCCCGGGATTGCCGGCCCCGGTTGCACGCGCAAGGTAACGGCCCGGCAGCACCGTCACGTGTTGCTGCGCGAACAGGCCGCGCGTGAAGGCCTCGTCGTCCTCGACGCGAGGCCAGAGATAGAAGCCCCCAGCGGGGATGACGATGTCCTGCTGCAGGGCAGCTGCAATCCACGGTGTGACGCGCACGAATTTCTCGCGGTACAGGCGACGGTTCTCCACGACGTGCGCTTCGTCGTTCCAGGCCGGCACACTCGCGAGCTGGGTGTGCACCGGCACTGCGCAGCCATGATAGGTGCGATAGAGCCGGTAGCGTGCGAGAAACCTCGCGTCGCCGGCGACGAACCCCGAGCGCAGACCCGGCACGCTCGAGCGCTTCGACAGGCTGTGGAATACGACGCAGCGCTCGAACTCCGTGTTGCCCGCGCGCAAGGCTGCCTGCAGCAGTCCCGTGGGTGGCGACGCCTCATCGAAATACAATTCCGAGTAGCACTCGTCTGACGCGATCACGAAGCCGTGGCGGGACGAGAGTTCCAGGGCGCGTTGCAGGTAGGCGTCCGGCATGACGGCGCCCGTCGGGTTGCCGGGAGTGCAAAGCAACAGCACCTGGCAGCGGCTCCAGGTCGCCGCGTCGATTGCGTCCAGGTCGGGCAGATACGCATTCGCTTCGCTGCAGTCGAGGAACCGCGGTTCGGCGCCCGCGAGCAGCGCCGCGCCCTCATAGATCTGATAGAACGGGTTCGGCATCAGCACCAGCGGTCGCGCGCCACGTGCAGCGGATTCAGCGTCGACCGCCGCCTGCACGAACGAGAACAGCGCCTCACGCGTGCCGTTGACCGGCAGCACCATGTCGTCCGCCCGCACGATCTGCGCGGGCAGGCCGAACCGTCGCTCGAGCCAGCGTGCGATTGCCTCGCGCAGTTGCGGCAGGCCGAGCGCCATCGGGTAACTGCCGAGCGATTCGCCGAGTGCGCGAACCAGGGCTGCAGCCACGAAGGCCGGAGGCGTGTGCCTGGGTTCGCCGATGGAAAGCGGAATAGGGCGCAGCGACGCCGGCGGCACTGCACCCGCGAGCAGCGCGCGCAGCCGCTCGAACGGGTAGGGCTGCAGCAGCTCGAGTCGGGGATTCAAGGCGGCCAGTTCCGGCGGTCGATCACGTCATGCCGGGCGCAGTGCCTGGTCCCGCCGATCCAGCGCCTGCCCGATGCTTTCGCGCAATCGATCGCAGGCCGCAGCCGTCAACGGACCGCCCTGCGCGCCGGTGATGTAGAAGACGTCCTCCGCGCGTTCGCCGATGGTCATGATCTTGGCGGTGTTGACGTCGATCTGTTCGGCGAGGAACACCCTGCCGATTTCGGACAGCAAGCCGGGCCGGTCGCCGGCAATGATCTCGAGCACCGTACGGTTCTGCAGCGGGTCCTCGGTGAAAGTGATCTGCGTCGGGGTCGTGAACATGCGGACCTGGCGCGGCGCGCGACGCGTGACGACCGGCAGGTCGGCTTCGGGGCTGAGCAGGACCCGGCGCAACTGCTGCTCGATCTGATGGGCGCGTTGCCTGTCGGCGATCGGCAGGCCCGTATCCTCGAGCACCAGGTAGGTGTCGAGCCCCAGGCCGCCGTCGAGCGGCGTGATGCGCGCGTCGACGATGTTGAGTCCCATCTGGTCGAGCAGCGCGGTCGTGCGGGCGAAGTTCTCCTGCCGGTGCGGCCCGCAGGTGAGCACGGCATTGCCGCCGCGCTCGACGGCCGTACGCACGGCCACGAGCAGCGAGACGTCCTCGGGCTCGGTGTCGGCAAGCAACGTCGTGTGCCACGCAACTTCGGCCGGGCTATAGCGCAGGAAGTAGATGTCGTTCATGCGCGCCCAGATCGTCGCGGCGCGCTCGGGTCGCACGTGTTCGTGCGCCAGCAGCTCGAGCGCCTTGGCCCTGGTCTCGGCGACGAGTTCGACACGATCGACCGGCGATTCGATGCCGCGGCGCAGGGCGCGGCGCACGCGTTCGTAGAAATCGTGGAACAGCGACGCCTTCCACGAATTCCAGAGTTTCGGGTTGGTGCCACGCACGTCGGCCACGGTCAGCAGGTACAGGTAATCGAGGTGGGTCTGGTCGCCGACGGTCCGTGCGAAATCCTGGATGACCTTGGGATCGGAAATGTCCTTCTTCTGCGCCGTCACCGAGAACAGGAGGTGGTTGCGCACGAGCCACGACACCAGGCGCGAGTCGTAACGCGTGAGCCCCTGCTCGAGGCAGAACGCCTCGGCATCGACCGCGCCGAGTTCGGAGTGGTCGCCGCCGCGGCCCTTGGCGATGTCGTGAAACAACGCGGCCAGGTACGCGAGTTCCGGCCGCTGCAGCGTGGCGAACAGGCGTGACATCTCGGGCAGTTCGTGCTCGAAGCGCGGCAGCGCCATGCGGCGCAGGTTGCGCAGCACGAAGAGGATGTGCGCGTCGACCGTGTAGGCGTGGAACAGGTCGTACTGCATGCGGCCGACGACGCGGCCGAATGCCGGGATGTAGCGGCCGAGCACGCCGTACAGGTTCATGCGGCGCAGTTCGTGCGTGACGCCCGCTGGTGCGCGCAGCAGTTCGAGGAACAGGCGGTGATGCCGCGGGTTCTGCCGGAACTCTTCATCGATCAGCCACAGGTGGCGGCCCAGCAGGCGGATGGTCGTGGCGCGCACGCCGCGGAGGTCCGGGTTCTCCTGCAGCAACCGGAACAGCTCGAGGATGGCCGAAGGGCTGCGTACGAAGGTGTCGTCGCCCGTCACTTCGAGGTAATCGTTGCGGATCTGGAAGCGCGGGTTGAGCGGGACGATCGTGTTCTCGCCCTCGTTCAGGATCGCCTCGCGGAACAGCTGCAGCAGCATTTCGTTGAGCAGGCTGACGTCCATCACGGTGCGGTAATACCGCTGCATGAACTGCTCGACCGCGAGCGTGTAGGTCGCGTCCTCGTAGCCGAACTGCTTCGCGATGCGGATCTGGTGATCGAACAGCAGCCGGTCTTCGCGCCGGCCGTTGATCGTGTGCAGCGCGAAGCGCACCTTCCACAGGAACGCCTGTGCCTGCCGCAGCTTGCGCAACTCGGCATCGGTGAGAAAACCGTGACCGATCAGTTCATCCAGGGTCTCGGCGCCGAAATGCCGCTTGGCGACCCAGCCGATCGTCTGGATGTCGCGCAAGCCGCCAGGGCTGGCCTTCACGTTCGGTTCGAGGTTGTAACCGGTGTCATGGTAGCGGTGATGGCGTGACTGCTGTTCGGCGACCTTGGCTTCGAAGAACGCCTTCGACGACCACACCTTGTCCTGCGCCAGTGCCCGGCGCATCGACTGGAACAGGTGTTCGGTTCCGCCGAGCAGGCGTGCTTCGATGAACGTCGTGGCCACGCTGACGTCCGCTGCGCTTTCGCGCTGGCAGTCGTCGATCGTGCGCACCGAGTGACCGACCTCGAGGCCGATGTCCCACAGGAAGGCCAGGAAGCGCTCTATCCCGGCTTCGGCCGCGACGACCTCGGTCTTCGGCAGCAGGATCAGGACGTCGATGTCGGAGCAGGGGTGCAGTTCGCCGCGACCATAGCCACCGACCGCGATCAGGTTCACCTCGTTCGCGTGCGCGCCGACGTGCAGCTGCCAGGCGCTGCGCAGCACGATGTCGACCATGCGCGCGCGATCGCGCACGAGGCCTTCCACCGGTTCGTCGTCGTCAAACCGCAGCCTGAGGCTGGTATCGCCATCGGCCAGTGCCTTGCGGAACGCGGCAACCGTGTCGTCCGTGGCTGCCAGCGCGGTGGGCAAGGTGGCCAGGAAAGGCCAGGCAGCAGGTGCGAAGGGGATCAGGCCCGGATCCAGATCGTCGATCGGAGCCAGCGGTGTGCTCACGCCGGGGGCTGCTCGCTGGCGCCGAGCGTCAGGACTTCATGGCCGGTCGGGGTCACGAGGATCGTGTGCTCCCACTGTGCCGAAAGCGAATGGTCGCGCGTGATCACCGTCCAGCCATCGGGCAGCAGGCGCACGTCGCGCCGGCCCGCGTTGACCATCGGCTCGATGGTGAAGGTCATGCCGGCCTCGAGTTCGAGTCCGGTGCCCGCCGTGCCGTAATGCAGCACCTGCGGATCCTCGTGGAAGCCGCGGCCGATGCCGTGGCCGCAGTATTCGCGCACGACCGAGCAGTGATTCGCTTCGACGAACTTCTGGATCGTCGCGCCGATGTCGCCGAGTCGCGCGCCGGGACGTACCGTGCGGATACCCAGCCACAGGGCGCGGTAAGTGAGGTCGCAGAGACGAACCGCGTGCGGCAGCGGTTTGCCGACTTGGAACATGCGGCTGGTGTCACCGTGGAATCCGCCCTTGATCACGGTGATGTCGATGTTGACGATGTCGCCGTGCTTCAGTTTCTTGTCGCCCGGAATGCCGTGACAGACGACGTGGTTCACCGAGGTGCAGATCGACTTCGGGAAGCCACGGTAGTCAAGCGGGGCGGGGACCGCCTGCTGCTGGCCCACGATGTAGTCGTGGCAGATCTGGTTCAGTTCGTCCGTCGTGGCGCCCGGGCGGACGTGCGGCCCGATCATGTCGAGCACGTCGGCGGCGAGGCGGCCCGCGACGCGCATGGCGGCCTGGTCCGCGGGGCCCTTGATCAGCACGTGCCCGGTGGCGTCCTTGGACGAGGCGGGCGCCGGGGTCGGGGAATACTGCATTTAAGGCGGTTCCTCACGCCCCGGATCCGTCACCGCGGCCCGCGTCCGCCGGGGCGGGAGAGGGTGGGCAGGGTCGGAGCGCGTAAGTAATTGAAAATCCGAGGCCGCGATGGTATAAAGCGCGGCCTTTTTTGACAACGAAATCCGCACACACACCGTCACGTGTGGCTGGGTGCCCGGCAGGTCGTGAGACTTTCCTGGGTTGCCGCATGGGGTGTGTGGAGGTTCAACCCTTCAAGGAGTTTTCTATGACCGGCATGTCCATGCGACAGATGCTGGAAGCGGGTGTTCATTTTGGACACCAGACCCGCTTCTGGAACCCGAAGATGTCCCAGTTCATCTTCGGCGAACGTAACCGAATCCACATCATCAATCTCGAGCACTCGCTGCCCCTCTACAACGAGGCTGCGGGGTTCATCCGCAACGTCATCGCCGACGGCGGCAAGGTGCTCTTCGTCGGGACCAAGCGCTCCGCGCGCGAGTCGATCGCCCAGGAAGCCGCCCGCTGCGGCATGCCCTACGTCAGCCACCGCTGGCTCGGTGGCATGCTCACCAACTTCAAGACGATCAAGCAGTCGATCCGCCGTCTCGCCGAGATCGACGAGATGCAGGCGAACGGCACGCTCGACCAGCGCAGCAAGCGCGAAGCGCAGATGGTGCGCCGCGAGCGCGAAAAACTCGACCGCAGCCTCGGTGGCATCAAGGACATGGACGGCCTGCCGGACGTCATGTTCGTCATCGACGTCGGGCATGAGAAAATCGCGATCCACGAAGCGCAGAAGCTCGGCATCCCGGTCGTCGCAGTGGTCGACACCAACTGCTCGCCGGAAGGCATCAGCTACGTGATCCCCGGCAACGACGACGCCATGCGCGCGATCCAGCTCTACGCCGCGGGCATCGCCGATGCCGTCATCGAAGGCCGCTCGACGGTGCTCGAAATGCCGGTCGGTGAAGACGAATTCGTCGAACTCGACGAGGAAGGCAAGCCGCGTTCCCGCACGGGTGCGCCGAAGCCGTCCCGCAAGACCCCGGCCCGCAAGAAGACCGCCGCCAGCCCCAGGCGCAAGCCGGCCGACGACACCGCGGCCGCCGACCAGCGCGCCGAAGAACTCGTCGAGGCCGATCCGGAAGAGAGCGCCGAGGCGTTCATGGCCCGTCGTGAAGCTGCGCGCAAGAAGCCGGCCGCTGCGGCTGCTCCCGCTCCTGCAGCCGCTGCCGAGCCGCGGCCCCGACCCCGACCGAAGGCGCCTGACATGGCCGTTACCGCAGAAGCAGTGAAGGCGCTGCGTGAGCGCACCGGCGCCGGCATGATGGAATGCAAGAAGGCGCTGGTCGAAACCAACGGCGACCTCGAGGCTGCCGCCGAGATCATGCGCAAGTCGGGTCTCGCCAAGGCCGACAAGAAGGCCGGGAGAGTGGCTGCCGAAGGCGTGGTCGTCGTCGAGCGCTCGGCGGACGGCAGGCAGGCCGCGGTCGTCGAGGTCAACTCGGAAACAGACTTCGTCGCGCGCGAGAAGGACTTCCAGGGCTTCGCCGCGGACGTGGCCAAGGCTGCGCTCACTGTGCAGCCGGCCGACCTGGACGCGCTGCTCGCCACGAAGCTCGCCTCGGGCAAGTCCGTCGAAGAAACCCGCCGTGAACTGATCGCCCGCATCGGCGAGAACATTGGCGTGCGCCGCTTCGAACTCGTCCGGTCGGATGCTCCGCTTGCCACCTACAGCCACGGCACCCGCATCGGCGTGATCGTTGCGCTGCACGGTGGCGACGACGCACTCGGTCGTGACCTGGCGATGCACGTCGCCGCGATCAACCCGATGTTCCTGTCGGCCGACGACGTGCCGGCCGACCAGGTCGCCAAGGAAAAGGAGATTTTCGTCGCCCAGGTAGCGCAGGACCCGAAGACTGCCGGTAAGCCGGCAGAAATCGTCAGCAAGATGGTCGAAGGCAAGATCCGCAAGTTCCTCGGTGAGATCACGCTGCTCGGCCAGCCGTTCGTGAAGGACGACAAGCAGGCGGTCGGCGATGTCCTGAAGAAGGCCAACGCCCGCGTCGCGCGCTTCGTGCGCTTCGAGGTCGGCGCCGGCATCGAAAAGAAGCAGGAGAACTTTGCCGAGGAAGTGGCGGCCGCGGTTCGGGGCTCCTGAGTTCCGGGTCGGCCCGGCGATTGCGACGTACCCGGAACCCCGCGCAAGCGGGGTTCCTTATAATAGCGTCCCGCACACGGGCCGCTGACGAGGGACGATGGAACCGAAAGCAGATCCGCAACGGCGCAACCGCCGCATCCTCGTCAAGCTGTCGGGTGAGGCCCTCATGGGGGACTCGGACTACGGCATCGACCCGGCCTTCCTCCGTCGTCTCGCCACCGAAATCCGCAGCGTCCAGGAGACGGGCACCGAAATCGGCGTGGTGGTGGGCGGCGGCAACCTGTTCCGCGGCGCCGGTCTCGCACGCGCAGGCATGGATCGCGTCACCGGCGATCACATGGGAATGCTCGCCACGGTCATGAACTCGCTGGCCCTGCAGGACGCTCTTGAATCCATGAGCGTGGCCACCCGTGTCATGTCCGCCGTGCGCATCAACCAGGTGTGCGAGGACTACATCCGTCGTCGCGCCGTCCGCCATCTGGAAAAGGGGCGCGTGATCATTTTCGCCGCCGGCACGGGCAACCCGTTCTTCACGACCGACACGGCGGCGAGCCTGCGCGCCATCGAGATCGAGGCCGACCTGCTGCTGAAGGCCACCAAGGTGGATGGCATCTACGACGCCGACCCGATGCTCAATCCGTCGGCGAAGCGGTACGATCGGCTGACGTACGACCAGGTGCTCGACCAGCGGCTCAACGTGATGGACCAGACGTCCATCGTCCTGTGCCGCGACCATCACCTGCCGCTGCGTGTTTTCAACCTGAACGATCCGGGTGCCCTCGTACGTGCCGCTACCGGCGGCGACGTGGGCACGCTGGTCACGAACTGAGACGGCCCGAGCCGTTCGACCGGGAGATTCCATGCTCGAAGAACTGAAAAAAGACGCAGCCGACCGCATGGCCAAGTGCGTTGCTGCCTACCGGCACGAACTGAAGCGCCTGCGCACGGGGCGCGCCAGCGCGAGCCTGGTCGACCACATCCGCGTCGACTACTACGGCGCCGAATCGCCGCTGAACCAGGTCGCGAACGTCGCGGTCGAGGACGCGCGCACGCTCACGATCGTGCCGTACGACAAGCAGATGGTCGCGGTGATCGAGAAGGCCATCATGAAGTCCGATCTCGGCATCACTCCGAACACGGCCGGCAGCGTGATCCGCGTGCCGATGCCAGCCCTCACCGAAGAACGTCGCCGCGACCTGACCAAGGTCGTGAAGCACGAAGCGGAGAACGCGCGCGTCGCGATCCGCAACGTGCGCCGCGACGTCATGCAGGACCTCAAGGAGATGCTGAGGGAAAAGCTCGTTGCCGAGGACGATGACCGTCGCGCCCAGGAGGACGTGCAGAAGCTCACCGACAAGTTCGTCGCCGAGGTCGACGTGGTCCTGCATGAGAAAGAAAAGGAACTGATGCAGGTCTGACGCCGTGTCGCAAGCCGCAGCGGGCGCGTCCGGCCTCCCACGCCACGTCGCCGTCATCATGGATGGCAACGGGCGCTGGGCCCAGCGCCGTGCATTGCCGCGCCACCTCGGTCACCGCGCGGGCGCGAAGGCCGTGCGCGCGACCGTCGAAGGTTGTGCGCGGCGCGGCGTCGAGGCGCTCACCATCTTCGCGTTCTCGAGCGAGAACTGGCAGCGACCGCAGGACGAAGTCACGCGGCTGATGGAACTGTTCGTCGAATCGATCGACAAGGAGGTCGATGAGCTGCACCGCAACGGCATCCGCATCCGCTTCATCGGCGAGCTGACGCGGTTGCGCGCCGGGCTCGCAGCGAAGATGGCGGTCGCCGAGGCGCGCACCGCGGCCAATCGGCGCATGACCCTGTTCATCGCCGTCTCCTACGGCGGGCGCTGGGACATCGTCGAGGCCGCGCGCAGGCTGGCGGCACGCGCCGTCACCGGCGAGATTGCGCCTGCAGCGATCGACGAAGCCCTGTTCGCGGATCAGCTGCAGCTGGCGGGTGCGCCCGAACCGGACCTGTTCATCCGCACCGGCGGCGAGCAGCGCATCAGCAACTTCCTGCTCTGGAACCTCGCGTACTCAGAACTCTATTTCTGCGACACGCTCTGGCCCGATTTTGACGATGCGGCGCTCGAGGCCGCGTTGCGTTTCTACGCCAGCCGGCAGCGACGCTTTGGCCTGACCGACGCGCAGGCCGTCCGATGAACGCCGCCCTGCGAGCGCGCATCGTGACCGCGCTGCTGCTCGCAGCCCTGGTCATCCTCGTCCTGGTCTGGCTGCCGCCGGAGGTGGCGGTGGCAATGATTGCGATCGCGATCTTCGCTGGCGGTTACGAGTGGGCCGGGTTCGCGCGGCTGCAAGCCGTGCCGGCCCGGCTTGCGTACGCCGCCGCCATCCTGCTGGTGCTGACGGGCGCCGAGATGCTCGCGGCCGACCCGCGCTGGCTTCGGAACATCCTGCGCATCGCCGCCGTCTGGTGGCTGCTCGCGTTCGTCTGGCTGGCGCTGCGGGCGCAGGCGGGTGGGAGGCTCGCGGCCGCCGTGGTCGGTTTCCTGGTGCTGGTGCCTGCCGGCATCGGCCTGTCGCATCTCGTCACGCTGCAGCCGCACGGTCAGATGCTGCTGCTTTACCTGCTCGTGCTGATCGCCGCGGCCGACGTCGGAGCGTACTTCGGCGGCCGCAGGTTCGGGCGCCGCAAACTCGCGCCGCAGGTGAGCCCGGGCAAGACATGGGAAGGTTTTGCGGCCGGCATGCTGGCCGCGGCTGCTGTGGCCGTTGCCGGCGCATTCATGTTCGACGTGCCATTCTGGCCGTGGCTGTTCATCTGTGAGCTAGTCGCGCTGGTGTCGGTGGTCGGCGACCTGACTGAAAGCATGTTCAAGCGTCACGTCGGCCTGAAGGACAGCGGCAGGCTGCTGCCCGGTCACGGCGGTATCCTCGACCGCATCGACAGCCTCACCGCGGCGGCGCCGACGTTCCTGCTCGGGCTGCTGGCGCTGGGCCTGGTCCCGTGAAGCGGGTCGCGGTCCTCGGCAGCACCGGCAGCATCGGTGCCAGCACGCTCGACGTGCTCGCGCGCCATCCCGATCGTTACCGGGTCACCGCGCTGGCCGCTGGTGCGAACCGGGCAGCGCTGTTCGACCAGTGCGTGCGATTCCGGCCGGCGGTCGCGGTCCTGCAGGATCCAGCGGGCGCGCGAATGCTCGCGCTCGACCTGCGGGCGGCCGATTGCCCGACGGCCGTCGTCAGCGGTGTCGATGCGCTGACCGCGGTCGCGGCCAGTCCCGAGGTGGACGTGGTGATGGCAGCCATCGTCGGCGCTGCCGGGTTGCCGTCCACTCTCGCGGCGGCATGTGCAGGGAAGCAGGTCCTGGTCGCGAACAAGGAATCGCTGGTCATGGCGGGCGCATTGCTCGTCGACGCGGCACGCCGCAGTGGTGCGGTGCTGATCCCGATCGACAGCGAGCACAACGCGATCTTCCAGTGCATGCCACCCTCGCTGCTGACGGGCGAGGCGCCGCGAGGGGTGCGCCGCATCCTGCTCACCGCGTCGGGCGGGCCGTTCCTGCGCGCCTCGCGCGAGCAGATGGCAGTCGTCACCCCGGACCAGGCCTGCGCCCATCCGCGCTGGCGCATGGGCCGCAAGATTTCGGTCGATTCGGCGACCCTGATGAACAAGGGGCTCGAGCTGATCGAGGCCTGCGTGCTGTTCGGGATGGAACCGTCCTGCGTCAGCGTGGTCGTACATCCGCAGAGCATCGTGCATTCGATGGTGGAATACGTGGACGGATCGATCCTGGCGCAGCTCGGCAACCCGGACATGCGCACCCCGATCGCCCACGCCCTCGGTTGGCCGGAGCGGATAGGCTCCGGTGTAGAATCACTGGACCTCGTGGCCGCCGCGCGGCTCGATTTCGAGACCCCAGACCTGGCGCGGTTTCCCGCGCTGGTCCTGGCGCGTGCCGCCGCCGAGGTGGGCGGGACGGCGCCGGCGGCGCTCAATGCGGCCAACGAGGTGGCGGTGTCGGCGTTCCTGGAGGGCCGGCTCGACTTCCTCGGTATTCCGGCGCTGATCGATGGCGTGATGTGCGCGCATCGCAACGCGCCTGCGAACGACATTGGGGACATTCTGGCGGCAGATCGATGGGCCCGTGACCTCGCGCAGGCGAGTCTGGGACAGTCTGCCCGGGCGGGAACATGACGATTCTGACCTACATCCTGTCGTTCCTCGTGGCCATCGGCATCCTGGTCGCGGTGCACGAATACGGCCATTTCTGGATGGCCCGGCGCATGGGCATCAAGGTCCTGCGCTTCTCGATCGGCTTCGGCCGCGTGCTCTGGTCGCGGCGCGGGGTGGACGACACGGAGTATGCATTTTCTGCAATCCCATTAGGGGGTTACGTCAAGCTTCTCGACGAGCGTGAAGGTCCGGTCGATCCGGCGCTGGCGAGCCAGGCCTATAACCGCAAGCCGGTCTGGCGCCGCATCCTGGTGCTGCTGGCCGGCCCATTCGCCAATTTCCTGTTTGCCGCGGTCGCCTACTGGATCCTGCTGGTCATCGGCACCTCGGCGCTCAAGCCAGTCATTGGGGACGTCACCGCCGATTCGATCGCGTCCCGCGCCGGGCTGCAGCCGGGCGACACAATTGTCGGTGTGGCCGGCAAGCCGGTCGCGACGCGTGAAGGCGCGGTGCTCGCGATTCTCGATCGGCTGATGGACGGCACGCCGATCGAACTCGAGGTGCAGGGAGCTGGGGGCTCCGAAAACCCGCGTGAGCTGCAGTTCGTGATCGACGGCGACCGTCGGGCGCTCACGGAGCCCGGCGCACTGATGTCCGGACTCGGCTTCGACTTCTGGTACCCGACCATCCCGACCGAGATCGGCAAGATCGTGCCGGGGAGCCCGGCGGAGAAGGTGGGCCTGCAGATCGGCGATCGCGTCGTGGCCGTCGCGGGTCAGCCGGTGGCCGATTTTCAGGCGATGGTGCAGATCGTCCAGCCGAGCCCGGGCAGGACGCTCACGTTCGCGATCGACCGCAAGGGCGAGCGACTCGACGTCCCGATCGAAGTCGAGGCGCAGCGCGACGGCGACCGCATGATCGGCCGCATCGGCATCCAGCCGGTCGCGGGTACGCCCGTGCCGGCAAGCATGCGGACCGTGGAACGTTTCGGTCCGGCCAGTGCGGTCGGTCATGCGATCGAAAAGACCTGGGACATGTCGTTGCTGACGGTCCGCATGATCTGGAACGTGGCCACCGGCGACGTCTCGGTCAAGAACCTGAGCGGGCCGATCAACATCGCGGAGTACGCCGGTTTTTCCGCGCGACAGGGCATACTGTCGTTCCTTTCCTTCCTCGCGGTCGTGAGCGTGAGCCTGTTCGTGCTGAATCTGCTGCCCATCCCTATCCTCGATGGCGGCCAGGTGGTTTACCAGCTGGCCGAAGTCGTGAAGGGCAGCCCGCTCTCGGAGCGCGCGCAGGCGGTGGGCCAGCAGATCGGCATCCTGCTGTTGCTGATGCTCATGAGTTTCGCGTTCTACAACGACCTCTCGCGGCTGTTCAGCTGAGTTTCCCTTAAGACAATGCGACCGAAGTTTGCGGCCGTCCTGCCGGCCTTCCTCCTTGCCGTACCCGCCGTTCTCGCCCAGACCGAGAGCGCGGAATTCACCGTCGGCGATATCCGCATCGAAGGCCTGCAGCGCATCACGGAAGGCACGGTCTACAACTACCTGCCCGTGAACATCGGCGACCGGCTCGACAACCGCCGCGTCGACGAAGCGCTGCGCGCGCTGTATGCAACCGGCTTCTTCCGTGACGTCGAAATCCGCCGCGACGGCGGCACGCTCGTGGTGGCCGTGCTCGAGCGTCCGTCGATCGAGAGCTTCACGATCACGGGCAACAAGGACATCAAGACCGAAGACCTCGAGAAGTCGCTGCGCAACGTCGGTCTCTCGCGCGGCAAGACGTTCAACCAGTCCACGCTCGACGAAGTGGAGCGGTTCCTCACCGACCAGTACTTCTCGCGCGGCAAGTACGCCGTGCAGGTCGACACCAAGGTCGAGGAAGTCGCCGGCAACCGCGTCAAGATCGCGGTCGACATCGTCGAAGGCAAGCGCTCGAAGATCCGGCAGATCAACGTCGTCGGCAACGAAGCGTTCAGCGACGACGACCTGCTCGCGGGCTTCAAGCTGCAGACGCCGAACTGGCTGTCCTGGTACAAGCAGGACGACCGTTACTCGCGCGAAGAACTCTCGGGCGACATCGAGAAGCTGCGTTCGTACTACCTGGACCGCGGCTATGCCAACATGGACGTCGAGACGACGCAGGTCGCGATCACGCCCGAGAAGGACGACATCTTCATCACGCTCAACGTCAAGGAAGGCGAGGTCTACCGCATTTCCGACGTCAAGATCGCGGGCAACCTGGTCGTGCCCGAGGAGCAGCTGAAGTCGCTGATTGCCGTGCGCCGCGGCGACGTGTTCTCGCGCAAGATGGTCACCGCGACCACCGAGCTCATGCAGTTGCGCCTCGGCCAGGACGGCTATGCCTTCGCGAAGATCGATCCGGTACCGAAAGAAAACTCCGCAACCAGGGAAATCGAACTGACGTTCCTCGTTGATCCGGGTAATCGCGCGTACGTGCGCAACATCGGCTTCACGGGCAGCACCGGCATCAACGACGACGTGCTCCGTCGCGAGATCCGCCAGATGGAAGGCGGCTATCTTTCCAACGCGGCGATCGATCGTTCCAAGATCCGCCTGCAGCGCCTGCCGTTCATCGAGAAGGTCGAGGTCGAGACCAACCCGGTGCCGGGCACGCCGGACCTGGTCGACGTCACCTATGACATCAAGGAAGGCCTGCCGGGCCAGTTCAGCGGCGGCATCGGTTACTCCGAGTCACAGTCCGTCCTGCTGAACGGCAGCTTCGTGCACAGCAACTTCATGGGCACCGGCAACCGCGTGGCGGCGGAAATCAACGCCGGCCAGTACAGCAAGGTGTTCAGCCTCTCGCACACCGACCCGTACACGACCATCGACGGCGTGTCGCGGACGGTCTCGGCGACCTGGCGCAGCATCTCGCAGTTCACGACGTCGTCTTCGGACTTCCAGACCGAGACGGGCACGCTCGGCCTCGACTATGCCTGGCCGCTCACCGAATTCCAGTCCGTGCGCATGGGCTTGGCGGCGCAGCGCTCCGACCTCTTCACCGACCCCAACTCGAGTGCCGCGGAAGCGCTCTACTGGGTGCAGAACAACGGCAACACGTACACGGAAGTGCAGTATGTCGGCATCCCGCCGATCGCGCTCACCTATTACGGCACCAAGTTCGACACGTTCGAATACTCGCTCGGCTGGTCGTACGATTCGCGCAACCGCGCGCTGTTCGCGGATCGCGGCTCGCGCCACCGCCTGAGTGCTTCGTATGCGCTGCCGTTCAGTGACATCGATTTCGTGAGTTTCAACTACGACTACCTGCAGTTCATCCCGTTGAGCAAGTGGTTCACGGTGATGTTCAACAGCGAGGCGGGGTACGGGCAGGCGCTCGGCGACACGACGTCGATGCCGCCGTACCGGCGGTTCTTCGCGGGCGGTCCGGAAACGGTGCGCGGCTACCGGGAAAGCCGCATGGGCCCGAAGGATTCGTTCGGCAACCCCTACGGCGGCAACATCAAGTTCACCAACCAGCTCGAACTGCTGCTGCCGATGCCGGCGAAATGGAAGAACAGCGCCCGTTTCAGCCTGTTCTTCGACGTTGGCAACGTTTTCTCCAACGACGACGTCGCGTACGTCGGCCGCGACGGCGTGACGCCGGTGGATTATGAGTTCTCGTTTGATAAACTACGCTATTCGACCGGCGTCGCAGTCCAGTGGATGGCGCCGCTCGGCGTCTTCCGGTTCAGCTATGCCGTGCCGCTCAACGAGTTCAAGGGCAACGCTGTTGAATATCCCGACGAGACGGAAGGTTTCCAGTTCTCGATCGGACAAGCTTTCTGAGGTACCTCGTTCCATGCGCATCAAGACCACCCTGCTTGCTTTCCTGACACTCGCTGCCGTCGCCGTGCCGCTGTCCGCGGCGCAGGCGCAGACGAAGATCGGTGTCGTCAACGTTGCCCGCCTGCTGCAGGAAGCACCCCAGGCCCAGGCCGCCTCGCAGGCGCTCGAGAACGAGTTCGCCGCGCGCAAACGCGACCTGCAGAACATGGAACGCGACCTCAAGGCCCGCGAGGACAAGTTGCAGAAGGACGGCGCGACGATGGCCGAGGCCGACCGCCGCAGCCAGGAAAAGGCGCTGCGCGACGGCCAGCGCGAATTCGCGCGCAAGCAGAACGAGTTCATGGAGGACCTGAATGTGCGCCGCAACGAGGCGCTGGGCCAGCTGCAGCGTTCGGTGCTGCAGGAAGTGCAGACCTACGCCAAGACCGCGGGGCTCGACCTCGTGATCGCCGACGCGCTTTTCGCCAGTCCGTCGATCGACATCACCGGCCAGGTGCTGTCGGCGCTGCAGGCGAAGGGTCGCGCACCCGCGAAGCCCTGATCGGGTCCGGGTCGGGACGACGGGGAGCCGCAAGAGCATGCCAGTGCGCCTGGGCGAACTGGCGGCACGTTTCGGCTGCGAACTCCGCGGCGATCCCGATACGCTGATTGAACGTGTCGCGACGCTGCAGGAAGCCGGCGCGGGCGCGATCTCGTTCCTGGCCAACTCCAGGTATCGGCGCCACCTGCCAGGCACGCAGGCCGCGGCCGTGGTGCTCGACGCCGCTACCGTCGACGACTGCCCGACCAACGCGCTGATCGCCACCAATCCTTACGCCACGTATGCGCGCATCGCGCAGGTGCTGTACTCCGAGGCCGCGGGCCCGGCGGGTCGACATGCCAGTGCGGTGATCGCAGCAGACGCGGCAGTCGATCCCACCGCGTGGATCGGCCCGAATGCGTACGTCGGCGCGGGGGCGAAGATCGGGGCGCGGGTGCAGATCGGCCCCAACAGCGTGGTGTTCGACCGCGTGGTAATTGGCGCTGACACGCGACTGGTCGCGCACGTGACACTCTGCGCAGGCGTGCGGCTCGGCGAGCGTTGCCTGATGCATCCGGGCGTGGTCATCGGCGCGGACGGTTTCGGGCACGCGCCGGACCCGGGCGGCTACGTGAAGATCCCGCAGGTCGGTTCGGTGCTGGTCGGTGACGACGTCGAGATCGGCGCGAATTCCACCATCGACCGCGCGGCGATCGGTGATACGGTCATCGAGCGCGGGGTGAAGATCGACAACCAGGTGCAGGTGGGGCACAACTGTCACATCGGCGAGCACACGGTGATCTCCGGTTGCGTGGGGATTTCGGGCAGCGTCACGGTCGGCAGGCGCTGCATGATCGGCGGCATGGTCGGCATCGTCGGGCACCTGCAGATCACCGACGACGTGTATCTCACGGGCAAGACGATGGTGTCGCATTCGATCACCAAACCCGGCCTGTACTCGGGGCAACTGCCTTTCGATGAAGCGCGGCGCTTCCGCCGCAACAGCGCGCGGTTCCAGCAGCTCGATGAGCTGGCGCGCCGCGTGCGCGCCCTGGAAAAGGGCGCAGGTTCAACGGACGCACAGGGACACGACGGGAAGGAGACATGAGCGAAGCACAGGGTGGATTCGGCATCGACGAAGTGATGCGGCGCCTGCCGCACCGCTATCCGATGCTGCTGGTGGATCGCGTGCTCGAATGCGTCTCGGGCGAGCGCCTGGTCGCGGTCAAGAACGTCACGGCCAACGAGCAGTTCTTCTCG
Source organism: Pseudomonadota bacterium (assembly GCA_016705325.1). Classification (GTDB taxonomy): domain Bacteria; phylum Pseudomonadota; class Gammaproteobacteria; order Steroidobacterales; family Steroidobacteraceae; genus RPQJ01. The sequence continues at coordinate 322,997 of JADIYJ010000003.1, forward strand.
GGCCACTTCCCGGGCCGTCCCGTCATGCCCGGCGTGTTCATGCTCGAGGCGCTGGCGCAGGCCGCCGGCATCCTCTGCTTCGTCACCGCCGGCATCTATCCCGACGAGAACGTGAAGTTCTACTTCGCGGGTATCGACAAGGCGCGCTTTCGCCGGCCGATCGTGCCGGGGGACCAGTTATTGCTGAAGGTGGTGCTCGAGCGCAGGATTCGCACGATCTGGAAGTTCTCGACGGTGGCCGAAGTGGCGGGCCAGGAAGCCTGCTCGGCAGAGATGATGGTGATGCCGGGATGAACCCGGGCACACGGGAGAGGCATCGATGAGTGGCTCCATCCACGCGACGGCGATCGTCGCGCCGGACGCGATTCTCGGCGAGGACGTCGAGATCGGGCCGTACTGCGTGATCGGTCCCGGCGTCGAGATCGGCCACGGCACGCGTCTTGGCGCGCACGCGACGATCCACTGCCACACCAGGGTCGGCGCCGGCAACGTCATCCACGCGTTTGCGTCGATCGGCGACGCGCCACAGGACAAGAAATACAACGGCGAGCCGACGCGGCTCGAGATCGGCGACCGCAACGTCATCCGTGAGTTCGTGACGCTCAATCGCGGCACGACCAAGGACCGCGGCGTCACCACGATCGGGCACGACAACCTGTTCATGTCGTATTCGCACGTCGCGCACGACTGCATCGTTGGCAACCATTGCGTGCTCGCGAACTGCTCCACGCTCGGCGGCCACGTCGTGCTCGGCGACTGGGTCATCATGGGCGGCTTCGCGGGCGTGCACCAGTTCTGCAAGGTGGGTGCCCACGCGTTCCTCGCCAACAATGCCGCGGTGACGCGCGATGTGCCGCCGTACGTGATGGCCGTCGGCGGGCCGGCCAAGCCGCACAGCATCAATGCCGAAGGGCTCAAGCGGCGTGGTTTCTCGCCGCAGCAGATTCGCAACCTGCGCAATGCCTACCGCACGCTGTACCGTTCGGGGCTGCGGCTCGAAGACGCGGTCGAGCGCCTGGTCGAAGCGGCGAGGGACCAGCCCGAAGTGCAGTTGCTGGTCGACTTCATCCCGCAGTCCACGCGCAGCCTCGTGCGCTGAGGCGCATGAGCGAAGGTCCCGTCATCACCCCTCCCGTTCCCGCGGGAGCGTTGAACGTCGCGCTCGTTGCCGGCGAGGCCTCGGGCGACAACCTCGGCGGTGGGCTGCTGCGCGCGCTGCATGCGCGGCAATCGACGCTGCGCGCATTCGGCGTGGCCGGACCGCGCATGGTGGAAGCGGGCTGTGAGGCCTGGGTATCGTCCGACGAGCTCGCGATCATGGGTCTCGCCGAGATCGTGCAGCACCTGCCGCGCCTGTTGCGGCTGCGCCGCGACCTCGTCGCGCGACTGCTCGCAGCGCGACCCGACGTCTTCGTCGGCATCGATTCACCCGAATTCAATCTCCGCGTCGCGGCCCGGCTCAAGGCACAGGGTATTCCGACGGTGCAATACGTCAGCCCGCAGGTGTGGGCATGGCGGCAGGGCAGGGTGCGCACCATCGGTCGGTCGGTCGATCTCGTGCTCTGCGTGCTGCCGTTCGAAAGCCGGTTCTACGACGCGCACGACGTGCGAGCGGTGTTCGTCGGCCACCCGCTTGCCGACCGCATTCCGCTCGAATCGCCGCCGGGTCCCGCGCGCGCAAGCCTGGGTCTCGACCCTGGCGCGCCCACGGTCGCGGTGCTTCCGGGCAGCCGTCGTGCGGAGGTTGCCAGGCTCGGCGGCCCGTTTGCCGCGACGCTGGCGTGGCTGCACGAGCGTCGGCCCGACATCCGTTTCGTGGCGCCGATGGCCAACGCCGCGGTGCGGACGCTGTTCGAGCACAGCCTTGCACAGCATGCCCCGGGCGTGCCAATCGCAGTCGTCGACGGCCGTGCGCAGGAGGCGCTGGCGGCTGCCGACGCGGCCCTGGTTGCATCGGGCACGGCGACGCTCGAAACGGCGCTGATCAAGCGACCGATGGTGGTCGCGTACCGCCTCGCGCCGCTGACGGCGTTCCTGATGCGCCGCATGAAGCTGATGAAGGCCGAGTATTTCTCGCAGCCCAATCTGCTGGCGGGACGGCAGGTGGTGCCGGAGTACCTGCAGGAAGAGGTGCGGCCCGGAGTGCTGGGTCCGGCGCTGCTGGCGCAGTTGCAGCGCGCCGATCATGCAGAGCTCGTCGCGACATTCAAGGCGATACACGCCACGCTGCGACGCGACGCGAGCGCGCGGGCCGCCGACGCCATCCTGGAATTGCGGAACCGGCACGGTGGCATGCGATGAGGCGCGTCGATCCGCGGCAGGCCGGTTTCGATCTGCGCAAGGCCGGCCTCACCGCAGGCATCGACGAGGCGGGTCGCGGCCCGCTCGCGGGCCCGGTGGTTGCGGCCGCAGTGATCCTCGATCGCACGCATCCGATCCGTGGCATCGCCGATTCGAAAGTCCTCGCGCCCGCCGTGCGTGAAGAACTGGCGCGACGAATCCAGCAGCGCAGCATCGCCTGCAGTTTAGGCTGGGCGGACGCCTGCGAAGTCGATGCGATCAATATCCTGCAGGCGACGATGCTGGCCATGCGCCGCGCCATGCTTGGCCTGCGCTGCGCTCCGGCGCACGTGATCGTCGACGGCGATCGCTGCCCGAGCCTTGCGGGCCTGCCGTTCGACTGCAGCATCGAAGCAGTCGTCGCGGGCGACTCCAGCATAACCTGCGTGGGGGCGGCGTCGATCCTCGCCAAAGTGGCACGGGACCGGTTCATGTGCGAACTCGAGGTGCGCTACCCCGGGTACGGCTTTGCGCGACACAAGGGGTACGGCACGCCTGAGCATCTCGATGCCCTGCGTCGATTGGGGCCTTCCCCGGTGCACAGGAGGAGCTTCGCGCCGGTACAATCCAGCCTTCCCCGCTGATTCCAGAGCCCGCCGTCCATGGCAGCCAGGTTCGTTCATCTTCACCTGCACACCGAATACTCGCTCGTCGACGGCGTCGTCCGCATCGAGAGCGAGGAGTCGGACGGGCAGCGGCTGCGCGAGGGGCTCATCGACGCGACCGCACGCATGGGAATGCCGGCAGTCGCGCTGACTGACCAGGCCAACCTCTTCGCGCTGGTCAAGTTCTACAAGACCGCGCAGTCGCAAGGCATCAAGCCGCTGATCGGCGTGGATGCCCTGGTGCGCGACGACAACGAGCGCAGTGAACCATCGCGACTGGTGCTGTTCTGCCAGGACGGGCACGGTTACCTGAATCTCACTCGCCTGGTCACGCGCAGCTACCTCGAAGGGCAGGGCAAGCATGGTCCGACGCTGCACCGCGCGTGGCTTGATCGCGACACGACACAAGGCCTGATCGCGCTCTCCGGTGCGCGCGAAGGCGACGTCGGCCGGGCGCTGCTCGGCAACCGTGGACCGGAAGCGCGCGCGGCGCTCGCGGCCTGGCTCGAACTGTTCGGTGATCGCTACTACCTCGAACTGCAGCGCACGGGCCGGCCGGGCGAGGAAGACTGCATCGCGGGCTCGCTGCAACTTGCGGTCAGGTTCGGCGTGCCGGTGGTCGCGACCAACGACGTGCGCTTCATCAGGCCGGAGGACTTCGAGGCGCACGAGGCCCGCGTCTGCATCCACGAGGGCACGCTGATCGCGGATGCGGCACGTCCACGACGCTACAGCGAAGAGCAGTACCTGCGCTCACCCGACGAGATGGCGACGCTCTTCGCCGACCTGCCCGAGGCACTCGAGAACTCGGTGGAGATCGCGCGCCGGCTCAACCTCGAGATCAAGCTCGGCAAGCCGTCACTGCCGGCCTATCCCGTGCCGGCCGGCCAGACGACCGAGCAGCACCTGCGCGCGGAGTCGAAGCTCGGGCTGGAAAAGCGCTGGCCGGTCATCGTGACGCAACTCGGCACGCACATCGCGCGTGACGCGTACGAGGGCCGCCTCGCCAGCGAACTCGACGTCATCTGCCAGATGGGATTCGCCGGTTACTTCCTGATCGTCGCGGATTTCATCCGCTGGGCACGCGAGAACGGCGTGCCGGTCGGGCCTGGCCGCGGTTCCGGCGCCGGCTCACTCGTCGCCTATGCGCTCGGCATCACCGACCTCGACCCGCTGCACTACGACCTGCTGTTCGAGCGGTTCCTGAACCCGGAGCGTGTGTCGATGCCTGACTTCGACGTCGACTTCTGCATGGAAGGACGCGACCGGGTCATCGATTATGTCGCGCAACGCTACGGTCGCGAGCGCGTTTCGCAGATCATCACCTACGGCACCATGGCGGCGAAGGCCGTGGTGCGCGACGTCGCGCGCGTGCAGGGCCTGAGCTACGGTTTCGCCGACAGCATCGCCAAGCTGATCCCGTTCGAACTCGGCATCACGCTCGACGACGCGCTCGACAAGGAAGAGGAGCTGCGCAGGCGGTACAGGCACGAAGACGAGGTGCGTCAGCTGATCGACATGGCGCGTTCGCTCGAAGGCCTGGTGCGCAACGCCGGCACGCACGCGGGCGGCGTCGTCATCGCGCCTTCGGTGCTCACCGACTTCGCGCCGCTCTACTGCGAAGAGGGCAGCAGCAGCGTCGTCACGCAGTTCGACAAGGACGACGTCGAGGCCGCGGGCCTGGTCAAGTTCGACTTCCTCGGCCTGCGCACGCTGACGATCATCGACTGGGCCGTGCGCACGATCAACGCCGCGCGCGGGGCGTCCGGCGAGCCGCCGCTCAACATGTCGACCCTGCCGATGGACGACGCAGCCACGTACTCGCTGCTGAAGCGCTGCGAGACGACGGCGGTGTTCCAGCTCGAATCGCGCGGCATGAAGGACCTGATCAAGCGCCTGCAGCCGGACACGTTCGAGGACATCATCGCGCTGGTCGCGCTGTTTCGTCCGGGTCCGCTGCAGTCGGGCATGGTGGACGACTTCATCGACCGCAAGCACGGCCGCATCGGCGGCGGCATCGACTACCTGCACCCGGACCTGAAGCCCGTCCTGTTCCCGACGTACGGCGTGATCCTGTACCAGGAGCAGGTCATGCAGATCGCGCAGGTGCTCGCGGGCTACACGCTCGGCGGCGCCGACCTGCTGCGCCGCGCCATGGGCAAGAAGAAGGCCGAGGAGATGGCGCAGCAGCGCTCCATCTTCGTCGATGGCGCGACCAGGCGCGGGGTGGCCGAGAACGTCGCGGCGCACATTTTCGACCTGATGGAGAAGTTCGCGGGGTACGGCTTCAACAAGTCGCACTCGGCAGCGTACGCCGTGCTCTCGTACCACACCGCGTGGCTCAAGACGCATTACCCGGCGGCCTTCATGGCGGCCGTGCTGTCGTCCGACATGGACAAGACCGACAAGGTCGTGACTCTCATCGACGAATGCAACCGCATGGGGCTCACGGTCGAGCCGCCGGACGTCAACGCCTCGCAGTACATGTTCACCGTGTCGGGGCCGAAGTCGATCCGCTATGGGCTTGGCGCGATCAAGGGCGTAGGGCAGGCGGCCGTCGAGAACATGCTCGACGAGCGCAACGGCAACGGACGTTTCCGCGACCTGCGCGACCTGTGCCGCCGGCTCGATCTCAACAAGGTCAACCGTCGCGTGCTCGAGGCCCTGATCCGCTCTGGAGCGGCCGACTCGATGGGCGGCATGCGTTACCGTTCGACGCTCATGCACCAGTTGCCGGCAGCCATGCAGGCTGCGGACCAGTCGACCCGGGCGAAGGAGGCGGGGCAGGAAGACCTGTTCGGACTCGCCGAGCCGGTAGCCGCCTCTACCGCGGGTGCGGGGTCGGTGGCGCGCGATGCCGGGGAGGGCTCCGGGAATGCGGATGGCCTGCACGAGACGCTGCCCGAATGGGGTGAGGCAGTCCGCCTCACGGGCGAGCGCGAAACACTGGGCCTGTATCTCACGGGCCATCCAATCGCCGAATACGAGCGCGAGCTGCGGCCGATCACCAGCGGGCGCATTGCTGAGGTTGGCGGGGCGAAACCGGTCGGGACCGGAGGCGAGGACAAGGGCAACCAGTGGCGCACCCCGGGCCGCAACGTGACCGTCGCGGGACTCGTGCTCGAGATCCGCAAGCGCGGCGGCCGCACCAGCTTCATCCTCGACGACCGCAGTGGCCGGCTCGAGGTCACGATGTTCGAGGACGTCTACCAGCAGTTCCGCTCGCTGGTCTCGAAGGACGCGATCCTCGTGGTCGAGGGCGGCCTGCGCTGGGACGATTTCATCGACGACTGGCGCCTCGGCGCGAAGAAAATCATGGACGTCGACCAGGCGCGCGAACAGTATGCCCGCAACCTCGTTCTGCGCTGGCCGGCCGCCAAGGCAAGGAACGGCGATGCCGGCAAGTTCGTGGCCGCGCTCGAGCAGGCCCTCAAGCCGAGCCAGGGTGGACGCTGCAACGTCGCCATCCGCTACGCGACGGGCGATGCCGCGGCGATCCTGCAGCTTGGCGAGCAGTGGAAAGTGCGGCCTTCGCGCGAGCTCATCGAGCGGCTGGGAAGCCTGATGGGCCGCGAAGGCGTCGAGTTGTATTACGCGCCGCGCGACGCCTGAAGCATGCCCGATTGCGTCGCGCCGGCGGCACTTGCGGTCGTTGCCCGGACCCGTGTACGAATGTGTCCAAACAGACAATGACGGGGGAGCGACATCTGGACTTGGAAGCTTGGCTCAAGGAGCTCCGGGTGCCGCGCGCAGCGTATCGCGTCGTGTCGCTGCTGCCGCTCGTGTACGTCGCGTGGGCCGACGGCAAGATCCAGAAAGGCGAACGCGACCTGATCCTGCACATCGCGCGCGAGCGCGGCATGCTCGATCACGGCGGCGAGGACGCGCTGTCGCGCTGGCTCAGCAGGTCTCCCTCGAAGCAGCAGTTGCAGGCCGACCTTGCAGCGCTCAATGAACTCGCGCGCAGGACCATCGTCAGTGCACTCGACCTGCGCAATGCCACGCAGTGGCGGGCGGCCCTGCGCAGCTGGGCCGGCCGCGCCGAACAACCAGGCAGGCAACCTGTCAGTCCGGTTGCCTGACGGATCGCGCGTCCGGCGCGCGTCCGGCGCGCGCCCGGCTGATTTGCGCCCGCGCCGGGCGTCCGGCATCCTTCCGGCCCATGGCACTGAGTTTCCTTGAATTCGAGCAGCCCATCGCCGAGCTCGAGGCGAAGATCGAAGAGCTGCGCTTCGTCACGTCCGATGCCGAGGTCAACATCGGCGAGGAGATCGCGCGGCTGCGGGCCAAGAGCCGCGCGCTCACCAACAGCATTTTCGCCAACCTGACGGCGTGGCAGGTCGCACAGCTCGCGCGCCACCCGCAGCGCCCTTACACCCTCGATTACGCGGCTTCGATCTTCGACGAGTTCCAGGAACTGCACGGTGACCGCATGTATGCGGACGATCTCGCGATCGTCGGCGGCTTCGCGCGACTCGCCGGCCGGCCGGTCATGCTGATCGGCCACCAGAAGGGCCGCGACACCAAGGAAAGGGTGCGCCGCAACTACGGCATGCCGAAACCCGAGGGTTACCGCAAGGCGCTGCGGCTGATGCAGCTCGCCGAGCGTTTCCGCATGCCGCTGATCACCCTCATCGATACACCGGGGGCCTATCCGGGTGTTGGCTCCGAGGAGCGCAATCAAAGCGGAGCGATCGCCCGCAACCTGTTTGAAATGTCCTCGCTGCGAGTACCCGTGATCACTGCCGTCATCGGCGAGGGCGGCTCGGGCGGCGCGCTCGCCATCGGCGTCTGCGACCGGTTGATCATGCTGCAGTACTCGATCTACTCGGTGATTTCGCCGGAGGGCTGCGCGTCCATCCTCTGGAAGAGCGCTGACAAGAAGGAGATCGCGGCGGATGCCATGGGCATCACGGCGGAGCGTCTCGACAAACTCGGCCTGGTCGATGAAGTGCTGCGTGAACCGCTCGGCGGCGCTCACCGCGATCCGCAGGAGATGGCGGATTCGCTCAAGGGAGCGCTGGTGCGTCACCTTGACCAGGTGTCGCAGCAGTCGGAGGACGCGCTGCTCCAGCAGCGGTACGAGCGCCTGCGGGGCCAGGGCGTTTATCGCGCGGTCAACTGACGGGCGCCGCACCCACCCGGGCTCGCAGCACGTGTTTTCGCTTCACCGACTGGCGACAAGCCTCGATCTGGTGCTTGCTCCGGCCACGGCGGCGAGCCACGGAAAATCTGCAGGGCTCTGTATCGCGCTGAGCGGCGGGCTCGACTCCACGGTCCTGCTCGTCGCGCTGGCGCAGCTGGCAAAGGCGGGCAGCCTCGCCGCGCGATTGCGGGCAATCCACGTCGATCATTCGTTGCATGCTGATTCCGCGCAGTGGGCGCGCGCGTGCCGTGAGCTGGCGGACTCGCACGGCGTTGCCTGCGACGAAGTCCGTGTCGCCGTGAACATGGACGGGGGCCAGAGTCCCGAGGCTGCAGCCCGCAAGGCTCGTTATACCGCGCTTGCTGCCCGGCTCGAACCTGGTGAGGTGCTGCTCACTGCCCACCACGCCGATGACCAGCTCGAGACCATCCTGCTGCAGTGGCTGCGCGGAGGCGGGCTGCGCTCGATCGCGGGCATGGCGCCGCTCGGCCGCTTCGGCGCAGCGGCATGGCACGCGCGGCCGCTGCTCGAATTCACGCGCGATGAACTCGCCGCCTGGGCTGGCAAGCAGGGTTTATGCTGGCAGGAAGACCCCTCGAACCTTGATCGTCGCTTCGACCGCAATTACCTGCGTCTCGAGGTCCTGCCCGCGCTGCGGCAGCGTTGGCCTGCAGTCGCCGCGACCGCAGGACGTGTGGCCCGCTACGCCTGCGACGCGCTCGCAGCCGAGGCTGCATGCGTTGCTGACGACCTGCCGCGGGTCCTGGCCGGCACTGCGATCGAACTCGGCGCGCTGCAGGCGCTGCCCGAGCCGAGGCGGCGCGCCGTGCTGCGCGCCTGGCTGGCCGGGCTGGGGCTGCCGCCCGCGCCCGCACGCAGCCTGGCGGCCCTGCTGCGCGACATGACGGTCGCGGCGGCGGATCGCATCCCCGAGACACGATGGCCGGGCGTCGTGGTCCGCCGTTACCGCGGTCGCCTGCACGTCGAAGCGACAGGCGTTGACAGGCCGAACGAGGGCAGCTGGCAGACGTCCGCCGGCGAGACCTGCGCCTGGTCCGCCGGGTCCACGATCGCCTTGTCGCCGGACGTCGGCACCGGGCTCAGTCGCGAGCGCCTGCCGGCGCGGATCGAGGTGCGACGCCGGACAGGCGGCGAAGCATTCCTGCCGGCGGGCAGCGCACATCACCGTCCATTGCGCAAGTGGCTGCAGGAGCACGACGTGCTGCCCTGGCGCCGTGAGAACCTGCCGCTGCTGTTCGCCGGCAATCGCCTGATTGCCGTGGCGGATCTGGGAGTTGCCGCGGAATTTGCCGCCCGAGCCGATGAACCATCGTGGCGCATCGTCTGGAACAGACGTGGCGCGTTGACCGAGGCCGACGTGCTGTCATCGAAGTGGCCAGCACACCCTCCGATCCGCTAGACTGCGCTCCCGTCGTGCTTCATGCGACGGGGACTCCAATGACCAAATTCATCTGTGTGACCGGCGGTGTCGTTTCGTCGCTGGGCAAGGGCATTGCTGCTGCCTCGTTGGGCGCCATCCTCGAAGCCCGCGGCCTCCGGGTCGCCATGGTCAAGCTCGACCCGTACATCAACGTGGACCCGGGCACGATGAGCCCGTTCCAGCACGGCGAAGTCTTCGTCACCGATGACGGCACCGAAACCGACCTCGACCTCGGCCACTACGAGCGCTTTGTGCGTACGACCACGGGCCGCAACAGCAACTTCACCACCGGTCGCATCTACGAGCGCGTCATCGCGAAGGAACGCCGCGGCGATTACCTCGGCGCGACGGTGCAGGTCATCCCGCACATCACCGACGAGATCAAGCACTGCATCCGCATGGGCGCGGGCGACGCCGACGTCTGCATGGTCGAGATCGGCGGCACGGTCGGCGATATCGAGTCGCTGCCGTTCCTCGAGGCGATCCGCCAGCTCGGTGTCGAACTCGGTCGCAACAATGTGCTGTACATGCACCTGACGCTGATTCCGTACATTGCAACTTCGGGCGAGATCAAGACCAAGCCGACACAGCATTCGGTGAAGGAGTTGCGTTCGATCGGCATCCAGCCCGACCTGCTGCTCTGCCGCTGCCAGGACCCGCTGCCGCCCGAGCATCGCCGCAAGATCGCGTTGTTCACCAACGTCGAGGAGCGCGCAGTGTTCTCCGCGGTGGACGCCGACGACATCTACAAGATCCCTTCCCTCCTGCACGAGCAGAAGCTCGACGAAATCGTCTGCGAGAAGTTCGGCCTGCACAACCTGCCCACGGCCGACCTCGGGGAATGGAACCAGGTCGTGGCCGCCAAGGCGAGCCCGGACCTCACGATCAATCTCGCGATGGTCGGCAAGTACGTCAACCTCAAGGACGCGTATATCTCGCTCAACGAGGCGTTGATCCACGCCGGCCTGCGCACGCGCACGCGCGTCAACATCGAATTCATCGAAGCGACCGACATCGAGAAGCACGGTGCGAAGGCGCTGGCCGGGATGGATGCCATCCTGGTGCCGGGCGGCTTCGGCGAGCGCGGCATCGAAGGCAAGATCGAAGCCGTGCGCTATGCGCGCGAGAACGGGATTCCCTACCTCGGTATCTGCCTCGGCATGCAGCTTGCGATCATCGAGTACTCGCGCAACGTCGCGGGCCTCGCCGGCGCGCACAGCACCGAGTTCAATCGTGCCTCGCCGCACCCGGTCATCGCGCTGATCACCGAGTGGCAGGACCAGAAGGGCACGGTCGAGGCGCGCGACGAGACCTCGCAGATCGGCGGCACGATGCGCCTCGGCGCGCAGGAGATCCGGATCTCCCATGGCTCGCTCGCGCATTCCGTCTACGGCGCCGACGTGATCCGCGAGCGCCATCGTCATCGCTTCGAGTTCAACAACACGTACCTGCAGCGCCTGATGAACGCGGGCCTGCGTTTTTCGGGTTTTTCGCGCGACGGCCTGGTCGAGATCATCGAGCTGCCGCAGCATCCGTTCTTCGTGGCGAGCCAGTACCACCCTGAATTCCGTTCGACGCCGCGTGATGGGCACCCGCTCTTCACCGGCTTCATCCGTGCTGCGCGCGACCACAAGGCCGGCAAGCTGCCGGTGGCGGCGGGCGCATGAGGCTCTGCGGCTTCGAGGTCGGGCACGACCGTCCGTTCTTCCTGATTGCGGGCCCCTGCGTCGTGGAGAGCGAGGGTCTCGTGCTCGACATCGCGGGCCGCATGCAGGAAATTGCAGGCGCGCTCGGTATCCCGTACATCTTCAAGGCGAGCTACGACAAGGCGAACCGCTCGTCCAGGGCGAGCTTCCGCGGCCCGGGCATCGAAGCAGGCCTGCGTATCCTGTCGGAAGTGAAGCGCCAGCTCGGCCTCCCGGTTCTCACCGACGTGCACGAAGACACCCCGATGGCCGAGGTCGCCTCAGTCGTCGACGTGCTGCAGACCCCGGCGTTCCTGTGCCGCCAGACCAATTTCATCCTGAGCGTGTCGAGCCAGGGCAAACCCGTCAACGTCAAGAAGGGCCAGTTCCTGTCACCTTGGGAGATGAAGAACGTCATCGACAAGGCAAGGTCCACGGGTAATGAACAGGTGATGGCCTGCGAGCGCGGCTTCTCGTTCGGCTACAACAACCTCGTGTCCGACATGCGCTCGCTCGCCGTGATGCGCGAGTACGCCCCGGTCGTGTTCGACGCCACGCATTCGGTGCAGTTGCCGGGCGGGCAGGGCAGCGCTTCGGGCGGACAGCGCGAATTCGTGCCGGTGCTGGCCCGTGCGGCGGTCGCTGCCGGCGTCTCCGGCGTATTCATGGAAACCCACCCCGACCCGGCGCGGGCGCTGTCGGACGGCCCCAATGCGTGGCCGCTCGATCGCATGCGCGCATTGCTCGAGGTGATGCAGCAGATCGACGCAGCCGTAAAGCAGCGACCTTTCGAGGAATCGACCCTATGACGACCAGGATCATTGACATCAAGGCCCGGGAAATCATGGATTCGCGCGGCAACCCCACGGTCGAAGCGGACGTCTTCGTCGACGGCGGCGTGATGGGTCGTGCCGCCGTGCCGTCGGGCGCCTCGACGGGCACGCGTGAAGCCGTCGAACTGCGCGATGGCGACAAGAAGCGCTACCTGGGCAAGGGCGTGCTGCAGGCCGTGATCAATGCGAACGGCGAACTGCGCAATGCGCTGCTCGGCCACGACGTCATGGACCAGCGCGGCATCGACACGAAGATGATTGCGCTCGACGCCACCGAGAGCAAGTCGCGCCTGGGGGCGAATGCGCTGCTCGCCATATCGCTTGCGTCGGCACATGCGGCGGCGCGAGCCTCGAAGCAGAGCCTGTTCCGCCGCCTCGGCGGCCCGGGCCGCAAGGTGATGCCGGTGCCGATGATGAACATCATCAACGGCGGCGCGCACGCGGACAACAGCGTCGACATCCAGGAGTTCATGGTGCTGCCGGTGGGCGCGCCAAACTTCAGCGAGGCGTTGCGTTACGGCGCCGAGATCTTCCACACGCTGAAGAAGGTGCTGCACGAGCGCAAGCTCGCGACGGCCGTCGGCGACGAAGGCGGCTTTGCGCCGAACCTGCCATCGAACGAAGCGGCGCTCGAAACGATTCTCGAGGCGGTCGAGCGCGCTGGATTCAAGGCGGGCCGGGACGTGTACCTGGGGCTCGACGTCGCGAGCTCGGAATTCTTCAAGGACGGGGTCTACCACCTCGAGTCGGAAGGTCGGCAGTTCACGCCGCCGCAGTTTGTCGATTACCTCGAAGGCCTGGTCAACCGCTTCCCGATCATCACGGTCGAGGACGGCATGGCCGAAGGCGACTGGGACGGCTGGTCGCTGCTGACGCAGCGACTCGGCAAGCGCATCCAGCTGGTCGGCGACGATATCTTCGTGACCAACACCAGGATCCTGCGCGAGGGCATCGCCCGGGGCGTGGCCAATTCGATCCTGATCAAGCCCAACCAGATCGGCACTCTGACGGAGACGCTCGAGGCGATCGACATGGCGGCCGATGCAGGTTACAGCGCGGTCGTCTCGCACCGTTCGGGCGAGACCGAGGACAGCACGATTGCCGATATCGCAGTCGCCACGCGCGCGACGCAGATCAAGACCGGATCGCTCTGCCGCTCCGACCGCATTGCCAAGTACAACCAGCTGCTGCGCATCGAGGCCGAACTCGGCAGCGACGCGTCGTACGCCGGCCTGGAGGCTTTCCCAGTCGCCGCTTTGGCCAGTGGTGCTTGATGCGCCTCGTTTCTGCTAATCTTCCACGCCCATGACCACCCGGATCATGGCCGGCCTGCTGGCCGTCGTGTTGATGCTGCTGCAGTACCGCATCTGGGCATCGCCCGACGGCATGCGGGAAGTCTGGCGTCTCGAGCAGGCCATCGAGGCCCAGACCGCCGAAAATACGCGGCTCGAAACCCGCAATCGCACGCTCGCGGCTGAAGTCCGCGACCTCAAGGAAGGCCGCAAGGCCATCGAGGAACGCGCGCGCACCGACCTCGGCATGGTCAAGACCAACGAGACTTTCTTCCAGGTTGTGCCGCCCGCGCAACCCGGCACGGCGACGCCGTCGTTGCCCGCCGCTGCGACGACAGGGCAAAGGACGGCCCAGGCCGACCTGCCGTGACCCTCGCGGTCCGGCGCTGGGCCATCGTGCCAGCGGCGGGACAGGGTTCCCGCTTTGGCGCAGCGCTCCCCAAGCAATACACGCCGTTGCTTGGACGGCCACTGCTGTCCTGGACGCTGGCCGCGCTGCTCGCCGAGCCCGGCATCGACGGCATCGTCGTCTCGCTCGCGCACGATGACGACCTCTGGCAGGGATTGGCGGAGTTTTCAGATCCGCGCGTTCGCCGCTGTACCGGTGGCAAGCGGCGCGAACACTCGGTCGCGAACGGCCTCGGCGCGCTGGATGGCGCAGCCCGGGACACGGACTGGGTGCTGGTCCATGATGCCGCGCGTCCCTGCCTGCGCCGCTGCGATCTCGAACTGCTGTTTGCCGCGCTCGATGCGGATGCGGTCGGCGGCTTGCTCGCCGTTCCGGTCAGCGACACGCTGAAGCGGGAAGTCGGCGAGCAGCGCGTGGGTGAGACCGTGGCGCGTGACGGGCTCTGGCGCGCGCTCACGCCGCAGATGTTCCGCTTTGGGCTGCTGTTGCGCGCGCTCCGGCTCTGCCTGGAACGCGACCGGCCGGTCACGGACGAAGCGTCGGCGATTGAATGCCTGGGACTGCAGCCGCGGCTGGTCCGCGGCCGCACCGACAACGTCAAGGTGACAAACCCGGAGGACGCCGCGCTGGCGGAGGCGATCCTGCGGTCAGGACAACCGTGATCGGAGACGAGGGATGGTTGCATGAGGGTGGGAATCGGTTACGACGTGCATGCCTGCGGCGACGGGGATCACGTGACGCTTGGCGGCGTAAAAATTGCACACACTTGCGGCGTGATCGCGCATTCGGATGGCGACGTGGCGCTGCACGCCCTGTGTGATGCGCTGCTCGGCGCCATGGCGCTCGGCGACATCGGCGAGCATTTCCCCGACAGCGATCCGCGCTGGAAGGGTGCCGACAGCCGGCGCTTCCTGCGGCATTGCGGGGCGCTCGTGCAGGAGCAGGGCTGGCGGGTCGTCAACGCCGACCTGACGGTCCTCGCGCAGGCACCACGGATCGGGCCTCACCGTCTGCTCATGCGACAGAATATCGCGGACGACCTCGGGGTACGGGTCGACTGCGTCAACGTCAAGGCCACGACCACGGAAGAACTCGGTGCGCTTGGACGCGGCGAAGGCCTGGCCTGCCAGGCCATCGTGCTGCTCGCGCAAGGCGATCACGCGCACCAGAACGGACACGACGGGCGTTGAGCGGTCCGAGCGCGGTTGCCGGTCTCGGCGTTGTGCCGTGTGCGCACGGCCGGCCTCCGACCGCGGGTGCGATCCGCTGCGAGCCTGAGGATTTCGTCGTCGACGAAATTCTCGGCTTCGATCCGCAGGGGACCGGCAATCACGGCCTGCTCGTCGTCGAGAAGCGGGGCGCCAACACCGGCTGGGTCGCGGCGCAACTCGCGCGACACGCTGGCGTGGCCGTCCGCGACGTCGGGTTCAGCGGTCACAAGGATCGGCACGCGCTGACGACCCAGGCGTACTCGCTGCCGTTACCGGTCCTTTTCGACGTCGCCCGGTGCCTGGAATGGCAGGGCGAGGGCTATGCCGTGCGCGCGGCGTACCGGCACGGCCGCAAGCTTCGCCCGGGCTCACATCGTGCGAACCGGTTTGAACTGCGGATCCGCGACCTGCGCGGCGACCGGGGCGCGATCGAGGCGTCACTCGCCGCGATCCGCGAACATGGCGTGCCGAATTACTTCGGTCCGCAGCGATTCGGGCGCGAAGGCAGCAATCTGCGAAGGGCGGTTGCGTGGGCAGGAGGGGCTGCCGGACCACGCGACCGTTCACAGCGCAGCTTCGCGCTGTCGGCGGCCCGCAGCCACCTGTTCAACGCGGTCCTCGCTGCGCGGGTCGCGCGCGGCGACTGGAACCGGCTGCTGCCGGGTGAGGCCGTCATGCTCGACGGCCGTCGCAGTTTCTTCATCGCGGCGGCCGCCGATGCCGCACTTGAAGCGCGTCGCGTCGCGATGGACGTGCATCCGAGCGGGCCCATGCCGGGCCGCGGCGCGTCCCCCGCAACCGGCCTGGCACGCGAGATCGAGGACGGCGTGATCGCGCCGCAGGCCGGCCTGTCGGCGTTGCTCGCATCTGAACGCATCGATCACGAGCGGCGCAGCCTGCGGCTGCCCGTGCGTGAATTCGACTGGACCTTCGGCGATGACGACACACTGCTCCTGCGCTTCGTGCTGCCACGGGGAACGTTTGCCACCGCCGTGCTGCATGAAGTGCTCACGGACGCCTGGGATGCGGGCGAAGGCGGGGAGGAGTGAGTCGCGCCTCACCTGCGGACCGCCAGCAGGACGTAAACCGCGCCAGAGCCTCCGTCGGCTCGTCGTCGGCACCGAGCGCGGCAGGGTCAGCCGCTGTCACAAGGCTTTCCTGCAGCAGGTCCTGGCTCCCGGCGCGCGTCAATTCGGGCAATCGATCGCGGGCGCGATTGCGCAGGGGCGGCGGAGCGCCCGGGCAGCGGGCGCACACTGGCCATTGCGCGCCGGAAGGCGTTGCGGTCGTCGTCGCCCGGTGGTGGGGTTCTGGTCGTCATGCCGTGGGAGTTCGCTTCCGAGGCGAGCAGGGATTCCAGTATAGTTGTGCGGCGCTCATGGCCAACCCCGCCGCCGCTGGGGCCCAGATATCGATACGGTCCCACGCCACATGAGAGTCCTGGTCAGCAACGACGATGGCTACCGTGCCGAGGGCCTGCAGCGCCTCGTCGACGCGTTGCGGCCGCTTGCCCAGGTGACGGTGGTGGCTCCCGAGCGCAATTGCAGCGGCGCCAGCAACTCCTTGACGCTCGACCTCCCGCTGCGCGTGGCCGAATACGGTCCCCGGCGCCATTTCGTCAACGGCACCCCCACGGACTGCGTGCACCTCGCGATCTCGGGCCTGTTCGAAGGCGAGATCGATCACGACATGGTGGTTTCGGGCATCAACGACGGCGCCAACCTCGGCGACGACGTGCTCTATTCCGGCACGGTCGCTGCTGCCGTGGAGGGACGCTTCCTCGGCCTGCCCGCGATCGCGATTTCGCTGGTCGTGCGTGAAGGCCGGCATTTCGCGACGGCCGCGCGCGTGGCAAGCGAAATGCTGCTGCGCCTGCAGCGCGCGCCGCTCCATTCGTCGATGATCCTCAACGTCAACGTCCCGGACCTGCCGTACGAGCAGCTGCGCGGCCTCAAGTCCACGCGCCTGGGACACCGGCACCGGTCCGCGCCGGTCGTGCGTGCATCGGACCCGCGTGGTCGCCCGGTGTACTGGGTGGGGCCCGCCGGCGAGGGTGCGGATGCCGGCGAAGGCACGGACTTCCATGCGGTCGCCAGCGGCTGCGTCTCCGTCACGCCCTTGCAGGTCGACCTGACGCGCCATGCGGCGATCGACGACATCGGCGAGTGGCTCGGCGGGCGCAACGAATGACGCGGATGCAGCGCACTTGAAAGACCAGAGCAGGGTCAGCGGCATCGGCATGACGTCGGCACGCACGCGCGAGCGGCTGGTGGCGCGACTGCGCGAGCAGGGCATCACCGACAACGAGGTGCTCGAGCGTATCCGCAGCGTGCCGCGTCACATGTTCGTGGATGAGGCACTTGCGAGTCGCGCCTACGAGGACACCGCGTTGCCGATCGGGCATGGCCAGACGATCTCGCAGCCCTACATCGTGGCGCGCATGACGCAATCGCTGCTCGAAGCGGGCAAGCCGCGCAAGGTGCTCGAAGTCGGCACGGGCTGCGGCTATCAGACCGCCGTGCTCGCACCGCTGGTCGCGACGCTCTACAGCGTCGAACGCATCGCGACACTGCAGGTCAAGGCGCGGCAGATCCTGCGCGATCTGCGCATCGCGAACGTGTACATGAAGCACGGTGACGGCTTCGAAGGCTGGGCGGCCTACGCGCCGTTCGACGGCATCATCGTCGCCGCCGCTTCGTATGCCGTGCCACCCGCACTGCTGGAGCAACTGGCCGAGGGCGGCCGGCTCGTGATTCCCGTCGGCAACGATCGTGAGCAGCAACTGCTGCGCATCACCCGTCGCGGCGATCGCTACGAGCGCGAAGTGCTTGAACCGGTGATTTTCGTGCCGCTGCTGCAAGGCCTCGCGTGAAGCCGTCCGTGCGGCCAGCTCAGACGATCAGCGCGGCGGCGACGCTCCTGCCCTCGGTGACCAGCACGTTGTAGGTGCGGCAAGCGGCGGAAGTGTCCATCACCTCCACGCCGATCCGCTGTTCGTGCAGGATGCGCAGGACCTGAACGTCGGGAAACCGCTGTCGCGCGCCAGTGCCCAGCAGCACGACCGCGGGCGCCAGGCCGAGCAGAGG
This sequence comes from Pseudomonadota bacterium, assembly GCA_016705325.1. GTDB lineage: Bacteria > Pseudomonadota > Gammaproteobacteria > Steroidobacterales > Steroidobacteraceae > RPQJ01. Next base: position 341,045 of record JADIYJ010000003.1, read on the forward strand.
CTCGAGGTCAGCCTCCGTGAGCGCCTGCGCCATGGTGGGTCGCCAGGGCGCGATGATTGCCGTCGCCGTGACGATCAGGCTGGTCGAATACGTGCGTTCGTCGATGCGCAGCTGGCCCGGGCCGTAGCTGCGCACCAGGTTCGTGCCGGCGGGGTTTTCGAGCTGGAGTTTCATGAGCTTACGATACTGCATGCGTCGCGCGAGTTCACGGCGGTACCCGTTACCGACTGCAGGCGTCTCCTGATGGCGGCGGCACAAGTGCGAGTTGCGCTGCCCTGGTTGCAGGCGGCGCTGGCCGAGACCTCGGCGAACGACGCGCTGCCGGCCATGCATGCGCTGCACTGGCTCGGCGGGCGTGGGCGGCTGGTGTCCGGCGAACCACGAGCCTGGCGCGATTGGTTGCTCGAGCCCGTCGGCGGAACGGATCTCCTGGCGCGCTGCCCCGCCGGGCCGGTACTCGCGCTGGCAAACGCAGTGACCGCGCCTGGTCCGGGCTGCTGGTGTGTCGCGCAACCGGTGCACTTCGCGGCCGGCCTCGATCACCTGCGGCTCGCGCCGCTCGCGCAGGCGACTCTCACCGAAGAGGATGCCAGCACACTCGGCGCACTCGTGAATTCGCATTTCAGCACCGGCGAACTGACCGTCGCGGCGTTCGTCGAGGGCGCATGGCTGCTGCGCTTTGACCGCCCCATCGACTGTTCGACCCAGCCGCCGGACGCCGCCGTGGGCCGAAACGTGCGCGACTTCATGCCCGCGGGCCGCGACGGCGCGCGCATTCGCAGCCTGATGAACGAGATCCAGATGCTGTTGCACGAGCATCCGGTCAACCAGCGCCGCGAGCGGGCTCGTCTGCTGCCGGTGAACGGTTGGTGGCTCTGGGGCTTCGGTGACGGAGTGGCGGATGCGCCGGGCGGAGGCGTCAATCGCTGGCGCCTGCACAGCGACGACCGCTGGTTGCGTGCGCTCGGGCAGGCGCTGGGCAGCGACTCAGGCGACATCACCACTGTCGGGAGCGATACGCCGCGCGGCGATACGCTCATCGCCCTGTCGCAGCCGCCCGCCGCGCGGGTCGAGGAGTCACTGGCGTCCGTCGACGCCGGTTTGCTGTCCATGCTGGCATCGAGCGTGCGCGCTGGCAGGATGCAAAGCCTCGTCCTGCTGGCCGGCAGCGCGACGTTGCATATTGACTGGTCCGCCCGGTTTCGATTCTGGCGCCGGCCGGTCGCAGTCTCGCAGTGGCTCACATGACGTCGTTACGTCGCATCCTGCGACGCAGTTCCAGCGCCGAGTTGCAGGCCGCCCTGCCGGCGTCGCTGCATCCCGTGCTGCGTCGGGTGTACGCAGCCCGGCCGCTCTCCGGCGCCGACGACCTCGCGCTGCGTCTCGACCAGCTGCTGCCGGTGAGCACGCTCGACGGCGCGGAGAGTGCGGCCGACTTGCTGGCCTCGGCTCGTCGCACCGGCAGGCGGGTACTGGTCGTTGGCGATTTCGACGCCGACGGCGCGACGAGCACGGCGCTGATGATGCGGCAATTGACAGCGCTCGGCTTCGAACAGCCGGATTTCCTGGTGCCCGATCGCTTCCGGTTTGGTTACGGTCTGACGCCGGAAATCGTGCGGGTCGCGACCAAGCGCAGGCCCGGACTCATCGTGACCGTGGATAACGGCATCTCGTCGCTCGACGGGGTCGAGGAGGCGCGACGTCACGGCATCGACGTACTCGTGACCGATCATCACCTGCCAGGGCGCGAGCTGCCGTCCGCCGCCTGCATCGTGAACCCCAACGCTCCCGGCAACCGCTTCGTCTCGAAGTCGCTGGCGGGCGTGGGCGTGGCGTTCTACGTGATGGCCGCGCTGACCCGCGAACTGCGCAAGCGCGCAGCGCTGCCGACGGGTGTCGACACGAACCCGGCGCGCCTGCTCGACCTGGTCGCGCTCGGCACGGTGGCCGACGTCGTCACACTCGATCTCAACAATCGCGTGCTCGTCGCGCAGGGACTGCAGCGCATCCGCGGTGGCCGCTGCGTCGCAGGATTGCGTGAACTGCTCGAGGCGTCGGGCCGGACGCTCGCCGGTGTGACCGGGCAGGACCTCGGTTTCCAGGCGGGTCCGCGGCTCAACGCCGCCGGCCGCCTCGACGACATGACGCGCGGTATTCGCTGCCTGCTCGCCGACGATCCAACGCAGGCGCGCGCCCTGGCGCTGGACTTGGCGCGGCTCAACACCGACCGCAAGGAACTCGAGGCGAAGATGCAACTCGAGGCCCTGTCGCTGATCGACGCGCGCATCGCCTCGCTCGAGGGCCATGTACCGGCCGGAGTCTGTGTTTATGACGAGGGCTGGCACCAGGGCGTGATCGGGCTGGTCGCCTCGCGCGTGAAGGAGCGGCTGCATCGACCCGTGGTCGCCTTCGCGCGGTCGGAGGCCGGCTGGATCAAGGGTTCGGCGCGATCGGTGCCCGGGGTGCACGTGCGCGACGTGCTCGATGCGATCGCCACGCGTACGCCCGGGCTCGTCGACAAGTTCGGTGGCCACGCGATGGCGGCCGGGCTCACGCTGCGTGAAGCGAGCCTGCCGTCCTTTGAAACCGAGTTCGCGCACGAAGTCGAACGCTGGATCGACGAAGAAACACTCGCCGGGCACCTGCACACCGACGGCGAACTGTTGGCCGGCGAGTTCAACGTCGCCACCGCGGCGGCTCTGCGCGAAGGCGGGCCCTGGGGTTCGGGATTTCCGGAACCGATGTTCGATGGGGTCTTCGGCGTCGCCGACTCGCGAGTGGTCGGCAATCGCCACCTCAAGCTGAAGCTGCGGGCAGCCAGCGGCGAGATCGTCGATGCGATCGCGTTCCGCTACCTCGACGGCGCCGACGCGCCGGAGATCCGGGCGAACGATCGCGTGCAGGCCGCGTACCGCACGGGCGTCGATGAATACACCGGTACGCGCAGGTTGCAGCTGGTGACGGAGTGGGTCGCGAGGCTCTGAACTCAGGGCCCTTACCCCGGGCCTCGCTCGCGGTGTTCGACGAGGGAGCCGGATGGCGCCGGTTGCAGGGGTTGGCGTGGCCCGCAGCGAGAATCCGGCCGGAAATGCTAGAATTCGCGGTTCTACCGGTTTCTCTCCTCCGTGACTGTTTTCGTATGGAAATCAACCCGATACGCCGCCAGATCGAAGAGCTCAAGCAGCGCACCGATGCGCTCAGGGGGTACCTTTGACTATGCCGGCAAGGCTGAGCGGCTGACGGAAGTCCTGCGGGAACTCGAAGACCCGGCGGTCTGGCAGAACCCGGAACGTGCGCAGGAACTCGGCCGTGAGCGCGGCAAGCTCGACGGCGTGGTCGCCACGCTCGACAAGATGACGCTGGGCATCGACGAGGCCGCCGAGTTGCTCGACCTGGCCGAAGCCGATGCCGACGAGGGCATGGTCCGCTCGGTCGAGCAGGACCTGGCAGGCATCGACGCGCAACTCGCGAAGCTCGAGTTCAAGCGCATGTTCCCGGGCGAGATGGACGCGCACAACGCGTTCCTGGACATCCAGGCGGGCGCCGGCGGCACCGAGGCCCAGGACTGGGCCAACATGCTGATGCGCATGTACCTGCGCTGGGGCGACAAGAACGGTTTCAAGACCGAAGTGGTCGACGCCAACGGCGGCGAAGTCGCCGGCATCAAGAGTGCGACAATCAAGTTCGAAGGCGAATACGCCTACGGCTGGCTGCGCACCGAAACGGGCGTGCACCGTCTCGTGCGCAAGAGCCCGTTCGACTCCAACGCGCGGCGCCACACGTCGTTCGCGTCGGTGTTCATCTCGCCCGAGATCGATGACGACATCGACATCGACATCAACCCAGCGGACCTCGAGACCGACGTCTACCGCTCGAGCGGCGCAGGCGGCCAGCACGTGAACAAGACCGAGTCGGCGGTGCGCATAAGGCACATGCCGTCCGGAATCGTGGTGGCGTGCCAGAGCGAGCGGAGCCAGCACAAGAACCGATCGACGGCGATGAAGATGCTGAAGGCGAAGCTGTACGAACTCGAGGTCAACAAGCGCAACGCCGCGGCGAAGGTGCTCGAGGACTCGAAGTCGGACGTGAGCTGGGGCAACCAGATTCGTTCCTACGTGCTCGACCAGTCGCGCATCAAGGACCTCCGCACCGGCGTCGAGATCGGCAACACCACCGCGGTCCTCGACGGCGACCTCAATCCGTTCCTCGAAGAAAGCCTGAAGCAAGGACTATGAGCGACGAACAACAGCAGTCTCCCGCAGCCGCGGCATCGGCCGATGAGAACCACCTGATTGCCGAGCGCAAGGCGAAGCTCGAGCGCCTGCGTGAGCAAGGCCAGCCGTTTCCGAACGATTTCCGGCGCGACGCCTCGGCGGATGAACTGCACACGGGTTACGGCGACCGCACGACCGAATGGCTCGACGCGCACCCGACGCGTGTGACGGTGGCTGGCCGCATGATGGCAAAGCGCATCATGGGCAAGGCGTCGTTCGCGAAGATCACCGATCGCAGCGGTTCGATCCAGCTGTTCCTGCAGCAGGCCGCGCTCGGCGAAACCTACGACGAGTTCAAGGGCTGGGACGTCGGCGACATCGTCGGCGCCGAAGGCACGCTGTTCAAGACGCGCACCGGCGAGCTTTCGGTCAAGGTCGAGAAGCTGCGCCTGCTGGTGAAGTCATTGCGGCCCTTGCCGGACAAGTGGCACGGCCTGGCCGACGTCGAGCAACGCTACCGGCAACGCTACGTCGACCTGATCGTCAGCGACGAAAGCCGCGCGGTGTTCCGCGCGCGCACGCGCATCGTGCAGTACCTGCGCCGGTTCCTCGATGCGCTCGACTTCATGGAAGTCGAGACGCCGATGCTGCAGGTGATTCCGGGCGGCGCAGTCGCCAAGCCGTTCATCACGCACCACAACGCGCTCGACGTCGACATGTACCTGCGCATCGCGCCGGAGCTGTACCTGAAGCGGCTCGTCGTCGGCGGCTTCGAGCGCGTGTACGAGATCAACCGCAACTTCCGCAACGAGGGGCTGTCGACGCGGCACAACCCCGAGTTCACGATGCTGGAGCTGTACCAGGCCTACGCGGACTACCGCGACCTGATGGACATGGTTGAGCGGATGTTCGTGGGGCTAGCGGACCTGGTCTGTGGCAGCCGCAAGGTCGAGTACCAGGGCGATACTTTCGACTTCGGCTCGACCTTCCGCCGCGTGACGATCGAAGACCTGGTGGTGCATTTCAATCCGGGGATCGACCGCACGCGCCTGCGCGACGTCGAGTACCTGCGCGGCGAATGCGGCAAGCTGGGCATACCCGTGAAGCCGGAGGACGGCGCGGGCAAGCTGCAGATCGAGATTTTCGAGAAGACGGCGGAACACCGACTGCTGCAACCGACGTTTGTGTACGCCTACCCGGCCGAAGTTTCACCGCTGTCACGCCGCAACGATTCCGATCCGTTCCTCACGGACCGTTTCGAGTTCTTCGTCGGCGGCCGCGAGATCGCGAACGGGTTCTCCGAGCTCAACGACGCGGAAGACCAGGCCGCGCGCTTCCGCGAGCAGGTGGCGCGCAAGAGCGGCGGTGACGAGGAGGCGATGTTCTACGATGCCGACTATGTCCGTGCGCTGGAGTACGGCTTACCGCCGACAGCAGGGCTCGGTATCGGCGTTGATCGCATGGTGATGCTGTTCACGGACATGCCGTCGATCCGGGACGTGCTGCTGTTCCCGCACATGAAGCCGGAGTAGGGTAGGAAGGGCAGGAAGGGTAGGAAGGGTAGGAAGGGTAGGAAGGGCAGGAAGGGCAGGAAGGGGGGAAGGCGCCAGTCGGAGGCGCTTTCACCAATTCGTGCAGGGCAATGGCTGGACTTGCGGTAGGAAGCGCACATTCGTCAAGGGCAAGAACCGGCCAGCAAACCTTTCCAATCAGGCGTTTTCGGCGCGTGGTTCGTCCGTATTTCGCGGACGGGCAGCCTCATCTACTTTTGCTACTCGACGCGTTGCGGTTCGACGTCGCGGCCCGATTGTCAGGAATTGACAAGGGCATTTACCTGGCCCTGCGGAGCCAAATCGAGATTCCAATGAAGATCAGATTCACGTCAAGCGTCAGCGCAGCCACACTTCTTTTGCTGATGGGTGCAACTGCCGCACAGGCACAGCCCGCACCGATCATGAAGATGACCACGGACATTCCGCCCGGTATCGCGATCCCGGATAAGGTCGAAACCCGGCTGGGCACGCTGGAGTTTTTTGACGGATTTCCGGACAAGGCAACGGTTGATAAGGTTTACGACAACCTCGACTTCCAGCGCGCCGTCCAGGCGTACTTGCTGGCCTTGGCGCCCGTGAACATGGCCGGGCTGCGCGAGGGATTGCTGGGCGTCGGCCCCGCAAATGTCACGATCCCGACATTCGAAAATAACCTGAATGCCCGTTCGATCTTTCTGACGGCGAACGCCACGACGCCCTACACGTGGATCTGGATCAATCTGCATGACGGTCCGCTGGTGGTCGAAGTGCCACCCATGACGCTGGGCATGATCGATGACTTCTGGTTCAAGTACGTAACCGACATCGGCATCGTCGGTCCGGACAAGGGCCAGGGTGGCAAGTATTTGCTGCTGCCTCCCGGGTACAAAGGCGAGGTGCCGGAGGGGTACACGGTCGTGCGTGTTCCCACCTTCGAGTCCATCCTCGTCTGGCGCAACATGCCGGTGAAAGGGGACATCAAGCCCGCGATCGAGCGACTGCACAAGAACACGCGCATCTACGCCTTGTCGCAGTCGGCCAATCCGCCGTCCAACACTTTCGTCGACGTGTCCAACCGGGATTTCTCCACGGTGGCACCAGCGGACGACCGGTTCTGGGAACTTCTCAACTACGTCGTTCAGAACGAACCCGTCGAGTCGCTTGATCCGGTCACGCTCGGGTTCTTTGCGTCGATCGGCATCGAGAAGGGCAAGGCCTTCGCGCCCGATGACCGCATGAAGAAGATACTGACCGAGGCGGCGGCCGTGGGCGATGCCACTGCGCGGACGCTGACCTACCAGAGCCGCATACCAGAGGCTTTCTACTATCCGAACAGCACCTGGCGGCAATGGCTCGGCGGATACAAGTTCCAGTCGCAGCCGGGCGTCGCCCATCTGGATGCCGCGGCCTTCTTCTACTTCTATGCCACAGGCGTGACGCCGGCGATGGAAGCCAAGATGGTGGGTCAAGGCTCCCAGTATGCCGTCGGAATCGTGGATTCCCGGGGCAATCCACTGGACGGCAGCAAGACCTATCGGCTGCGTGTGCTGCCCAACGCTCCGGTGAAGGATTTCTGGTCAGCGATCGTGTACGACAACCAGACCCGTTCCATGCTCCAGACCGACCAGGACTTCCCGCAAGTGAGCAGCCTGGACAAGGGCCTCGTCGTCAACAAGGACGGGTCAGTGGACGTGTACTTTGGGCCAAAGGCTCCAGCCGGCATGGAACACAACTGGATCCAGACCATCCCCGGTAAGGGCTGGAACATGCTCTTCCGCCTCTATGGACCGCTCGAGCCGTGGTTTGATAAGACGTGGAAACTCAGTGAGATCGTGCTGGTGAACTAGAGCGTCCGTCATCTGGCACTCCGGTTGCTGCGGCGGAATGCATGGAGCATCGACCTCTGCAACCGCAGCGCTAGATGAATATTTTCGAGGCGCGGCGAACTTCCACTGCCGGTGTGCGCCGTGAAAAGGCGGCGCTTACGCGGGCACCGCCAAACGAAAGGGGCGGCAACAGACAAACCAAACCTACGGTCACCGCGCCACATCTCGGCTCTACCGTTTTCCCCTTCGAATGGCTGCTTTCGGCGTGAGGCACGCACGATACGAATACCACCAGCACGATTCGGCAACAGGGCCTGGTCGGAGGCGAATCGCCCGCGCGTGAACCACGGTTCCGGCCCTTCCTCCCCTTCCTCCCCTACAAACTGTACGGGAGCGAACGCGGCGCGGCGCTGCGCCCATCCTCCAACTGCAACACCTTTCCCGCCGCATCCAGGTTCGTGACCGCCAGCAACTCGATGCCGTCGCCGGTCTCGGCGGTCATCAGCACATCGGCCACCTTCGTCCCGTCGAGCAGCAGATGCGACAGGGGCGCGGGGACAACACCGCCCGCCGCAAGGTGAAAACGCATGGTGCGCCGCTTTACACGACCCAGATGGTGCGTACGTGCGACGATCTCCTGTCCTGTGTAGCAACCCTTGCTGTAGCTGACGCCGTCGATCAGGTCGACATTGAGCATCTGCGGAATGAACTGCTCCGCCGCGGCGGCAAACACGTGCGGCAGTCCTGCGGCGATGTCGGCCGCGAGCCACTCGGCCTGCGCGAGTGGACTCGGCCGGCTCAACGACAGTCCGCTGATCGAACGCCACGCCGCCGGCGGCGCCGCGATGACTTCACGGCCGGGCGCGTACTGAAAGGTCACGACTTCGGTCGTGCCCGCCAGTGGCACGGACGACAGCGTGAGCGCGGCTTCGTCGAACACGCGGTGCGCCTGCGCCGCGGCGGCGGCGTCACCGGTGAGGATCGCACCGACGTTCAGGTCTGCCGCCTGCAGGATCTCCACCTTGGAGCGCAGGACGAACTTGCGCAGGTGCGTGGCCACCCTGCCAAGCATGTCCGCGGGCAAGAGCGCGTAGATCGCGTCGTCGGTCTGGCGGAAGCGCGCGAGCGCAATGACGCGTCCCTGGCTGGTGCAGCAGGCCGACACCTGGGTCCGGCCGTCGGCCAACAGGCGCACGTCGTTCGTGAACTGGCCCTGCAAAAACGTCGCGGCATCGGCCCCGCCTATGCGCAGGACGCCGAAACCGGGCAACAGCACTGCGCGCAGGGCCTGCGTGGGATCCTCATTCATCGTTCAATCCGGGTTCAATTGCAGCCTGGACGGCAGGACCATAGCTCAAGCGCCCGGTGGAGAACACAGGCAACATCTGGCAAGATCACTGGTTGAACATGAAGCTTTCGCACGACGACCAGACCGCCCACCAGATCGACCCGCCGGCCGCATCGCCCAAGGTCGGGCCGCAATCCCAGGCAACTCCGCAGCCGCCGGTCCTGCCGCGCGAAATCGGAGGCCGGGACGGGCCCGAACCCACGCGGTTCGGAGACTGGGAGAAGGCGGGGCGCTGCATCGACTTCTAGCGTACCGGATTCCCGAGGAGAGGTAACGTCATGGCGCAGCCCGAGCGGCCGCTATCCCCGTTCATGCAGTACCGTTGGCAATACACCAACACCCTGTCGATCCTGCACCGGATCACCGGCGTCCTGCTCAGTCTTTGCTTTTTCGTGCTGGTCTACTGGCTGGCCGCCGCGGCCTCCGGGCCCGAGCGTTACGCCGCGGCACTCGCCACGCTCGGTTCACCGCTGGCAAGGCTGCTGCTCATCGGCGGATTGTTCTCATTCTCCTACCACTTTTTGAACGGCATCCGACACCTGTTCTGGGATGCCGGCTACGGTTTTGAACTTCCCATAGCGCGCAAGACAGGCTGGGCGGCGGCGATCGGTGCGGTCATGGTGACGGTGGTGTTGTGGGTCATGCTCGGCGCGTCGCTCGGAGGTGCCCCGTGAGCCTGCGCAGCCCGCTCGGCCGTGTCCTCGGCCTAGGGTCCGCCCGGGGCGGCTCCGGCCACTGGTACTCGCAGCGCGTCACGGCCGTGGCACTCGTCATTCTCGGTTGCTGGTTCATGGCGTCGCTGGCGCTGCTGGGCGCCGGTGTCCCGCATGCGGCGGTGATCGGCTGGCTGCATTCGCCGTTCTCGGCAGTGATGGCGCTGCTGCTCGTCGCAGTCGCCGCCTATCATGCGCAGCTGGGCCTGCGGGTCGTGTTCGAGGACTACATCGGCGACAAGGGCACGCGTCTGGTCGTGCTGGTCGCGCTCAAGTTCGCGCTCGTCGTGGCTGCCCTGATCGGCATCCTCGCCGTGTTGCGCATCGCGTTTGGAGCCCAGGCATGACCACTGCGGATTACGCGTTCACCGATCACACGTACGACGTCGTCGTCGTCGGCGCAGGCGGCGCCGGACTGCGCGCCACATTCGGCCTTGCCGAGCAGGGCCTGAACACGGCGTGCATCAGCAAGGTATTCCCGACGCGCAGCCATACGGTCGCCGCGCAGGGCGGCATCAGCGCAGCGCTCGGCAACATGGGCGAGGACGACTGGCGCTTCCACTTCTACGACACCATCAAGGGCTCGGACTGGCTCGGCGACCAGGACGCGATCGAGTTCATGTGCAAGGAAGCGCCGGCGGCAATCCTCGAGCTCGAGCACTACGGCCTGCCGTTCTCCCGGACCGAGGACGGCCGGATCTACCAGCGCCCGTTCGGCGGCATGACGACGAATTACGGCAAGGGCATTGCGCAGCGCACGTGCGCTGCGGCGGACCGCACCGGCCACGCAATGCTGCACACGCTCTACCAGCAGTCGCTCAAGCATGAGGCGCGCTTCTTCATCGAGTACTTCGCCGTCGACCTGATCATGGAGGATGGCGCGTGCCGCGGCGTCGTGGCGCTCGACATGTCGACGGGCCAGCTGCATCGCTTCCGCGCGCACACCGTGATCCTGGCGACGGGCGGCTACGGCCGCGCATTCTTCTCCTGCACGTCCGCGCACACCTGCACGGGCGACGGCGGCGGCATGGCGCTGCGTGCCGGTCTGCCGCTGCAGGACATGGAGTTCGTGCAGTTCCACCCCACCGGCATCTACGGCGCGGGCTGCCTCATCACTGAAGGTGTGCGGGGAGAAGGCGGGTACCTCACCAACTCGGCGGGCGAGCGCTTCATGGAACGCTACGCACCGAACGCCAAGGACCTCGCCTCACGCGACGTCGTCAGTCGTTCGATGACGATCGAGATCCGCGAGGGCCGGGGCGTCGGTCCGCACCAGGACCACATCCACCTGCACCTGGAACACCTCGGCGCCGAGGTCATCCACAAGCGTCTGCCGGGCATCGCCGAGACGTCGCGCATCTTCGCGGGCGTCGACGTCACGCGCGAACCGATCCCGGTGCTGCCGACCGTGCACTACAACATGGGAGGAATTCCCTGCAACGTGCACGGCGAAGTGGTCACGTTGCGCAACGGCAATCCGGATTCGGTCGTCCCGGGCCTCATGGCCGTGGGCGAGGCGGCCTGCGTGTCGGTGCACGGCGCGAACCGCCTCGGCTCCAATTCACTGCTGGACCTCGTCGTGTTCGGTCGTGCGGCCGCGCATCACTGCGGCAGGACGGTCAAGCCCGGCACGTCGCACAAGCTGCTGCCGAAGGACGCAGGTGACCTGGCAATCAGCCGGCTCGACAGGCTGCGCAGCGCGAAGGGTACGCGCCGCACGTCCGGGATTCGTATCGACATGCAGCGCGTGATGCAGAACCACGCGGCGGTGTTCCGCACCGGCGAATCGCTCGCCGAAGGCGTGCAGAAGCTCGATGCTGTCTTCGCCACGTTCGCGGACGTGCAGGTGGCCGACCGCTCGCTGATCTGGAACACGGACCTGATCGAGACGCTCGAGCTTGACAACCTGCTGGCGCAGGCGCTGGTGACGATGTCGTCAGCGGCCAACCGCAAGGAAAGCCGTGGCGCCCATGCCCGTGAGGACTTCAAGGACCGCGACGACGTGAACTGGCTCAAGCACACGCTGGCGTGGGTCGATGCCGCGGGCAAGGTCTGCATCGACTACCGTCCGGTGCACCTGAACACGCTCACGAGCGACGTCGAAGCCATCCCGCCGAAGGCCCGCACCTACTGAGTAGATAGTGATTAGTGATTAGTGATTAGTGACTAGTAAGACGGGATCGTGGTAATCGTCACCAGCCACTACCAGATCCCAGTCACTACTACTCCACACTCACACTCCTCACTCACTACTCACTAATCACTAATCACTAATCACTAATCACTTCTTCCTCCCATGCCCCAATTCAGACTTCCCGAGAATTCCCGGGTCCAGCCCGGCAAGAGTCACGCGGCGCCGGCGGGTGCGAAGAACGTCAAGACGTTCCGCATCTATCGGTTCGACCCGGACTCGAACCAGAAGCCGCGCGTCGACACCTACGAGCTCGACATGTCGAGCTGCGGCCCGATGGTTCTCGACGCGCTGATCAAGATCAAGAACGAGGTTGACTCCACGCTGACCTTCCGCCGCTCGTGCCGCGAAGGCATCTGCGGTTCGTGCGCAATGAACATCGACGGCGTGAACACGCTGGCGTGCACCAAGGCCATCAGCGAGATCAAGGGCGACGCGAAGATCTACCCGTTGCCGCACCTGCCGGTGATCAAGGACCTGGTGCCCGACCTCACCAACTTCTACGCCCAGTACGCTTCGGTGAAGCCGTGGCTGCAGACGCGCACGCCGGCGCCGCCCGACCGCGAGCGCCTGCAATCGAAGGAAGACCAGGAAAAAATCGACCGCCCGTCGGCCTGTATCCTGTGCGCCTGCTGCTCGACCAGCTGCCCGTCCTACTGGTGGAACAGCGACCGCTACCTCGGCCCGGCGGCGCTGCTCGCCGCCTACCGCTGGATCATCGACACGCGCGACGAGGCCACCGGCGAGCGCCTCGACGAGCTCGAGGACCCGTTCCGCCTCTACCGCTGCCACACGATCATGAACTGCGCGCAGGCCTGCCCGAAGGACCTCAATCCGGCGAAGGCCATCGCTGAGATCAAAAAGCTGATCGTCGAGCGGCAGCATTGAGGCGCCGTTCAACCTGTCCCGCATCCGCGAGAGAGGTCGGCCACAGGGCGGGTGGGGACGGCCACCGCTGGCCGGGCGAGGGCCGTTGACTGACGCTGCCAACGTCGATCTGGCACGACTGCGCTGGCGCTGCCGGCGTGGCATGCGGGAGCTGGACGTCATGCTGAACCGGTACCTGGACCGGGTCTGGGCGACGGCGTCTCCCGCAGAACGCGACGCATTCCTGCAATTGGTCGAACTGCAGGACCCCGACCTGTTCGGGTATCTTGTCGGTCAGATCACCCCGGCCGAGGAATCCCAGCGTGCGATCATCGCCTGCATCTGTCGACTCGAGCCTTGAGCTGCCCCCGGTGACTGCCGCCGACCTGGCCGCGGGCGCGATGGCGGCGCTGGCAACGGTATTCGTGGCATGGGCCGTTGCTCGCTCCGGCGGGCCGATGACGGCCTCCCTGCTGCTGTTGCTGGCCGGCAGTTCAATCGTGGCGGCCCTGGCACGGTCGTGGGTGCGTGCCCGATGCCAGCCGGCCCGGCGGCTGGTGGCTCGCGCCGACGGTTCCCTCTGGCTGCAGGCGGCGGGGCAGGACCCGTGCCGTACGACGATCGGTGTCGGCACGAGATTGATAGGCCCCTCGGTTTTCCTCGATCTGCGGGTGGAATCCAGCCCGGTTGGCGAGCGGTTCCGCATCTGGCTGACGCCATTCGACGTGCCAAGCCTGGCGATTCGTCGCTGCAGCGTCGTTCTGCGCCGCTGTGGGCGCGCAGTTCGGCAGTGACAGGGCGGCAGTTGCGCTAGCCTGGCCATGCAAGCCATGCAGAACTTTCCCCCGTCAGACGAGTCTATGAAGTCGCGAGAACCCGGGGACGACGATGCCGGCCCGACTGCGGGCGCCGAGCAAAGCGACCTCGAACTCGTACGGCGGGCCCAGCAGAACGAACGCGGCGCGTTCGACCTGCTGGTGCTCAAGTACCAACACAAGGTCATCAAGCTGGTGGCGCGGCTGCTGCGCGATCCGACGGAAGCCGAGGATGTCGCCCAGGAAGCCTTCGTGAAGGCCTACCGGGCCCTCGGGTCGTTTCGGGGCGACAGCGCGTTCTACACGTGGCTTTATCGCATCGCGGTCAATACGGCCCGCAATTCGATCGCCTCGCGCCAGCGCCGACCTTTGGACTACGAAGCGGAACTCTCGGAAAGCGAGCAGAACAACGTGGCGGCGCGACTCAAACACGACGACACGCCCGAGGCGACGGTCCTCTCCGAAGAGATCCGCCAGACCGTCAACAGCGCGATCGAGCAACTGCCCGAAGACTTGCGCACGGCCATCGTGCTGCGGGAAATCGAAGGTCTCAGTTACGAAGAAATCGCGGTAGCCATGGATTGCCCCGTGGGCACCGTCCGGTCGCGCATCTTCCGCGCCCGCGAAGCCATCGACCGCGCCTTGAAACCCTTGCTCGAATGAAACCGAGTGCCGAGAACGAAATGACCGACCAGATTCGTGAACAGCTTTCGGCCCTGTTGGATGGCGAACTGCCGCCGGACGAAATGGGCCTGCTCATGCGGCGCCTCGACAAGGATCCCGGGTTGCGTCGCACGTTCGGCTCCTACGCCCTGATTGGCGAAACGCTGCGCGCACCAGGCGGTCGGATCGCCTCGCCATCGTTCGCGGCATGCGTAAGCGCCGCCCTCGACGAGGCCCCGGTCCTGGTCGAAAAGGCCTCGGCGGCGCGCCCGGGAGCCATGGTCCAGGCGCGGCAACACGTCGCGCTCTGGAAGCGGCCGATGGTGCGTACGGCGCTTGCCGCCAGCGCGGCTGTCTCCGCAGTGCTGCTGTTCCGACCTGACGTCACGCCCGTTGCCCGGCTTGAAGTCACGCCAGCCAGTTCGTTCGCCATGTCGGCGAGCCCGACGCCGGCGCAGAGCCAGCGGCTCGCGGGTTACATGGTGGCCCACAGCCAGTTCTCGACGCCGATGGTCCGGCGCAACGTGCTCTCGAGCCTCCTCGCCGCTGATCCGGGCATCGCGCGCGTCTCGTACGAGATGGGAGAGGCTCCCTGGCAATGAGTCGACACGCGATGAGGCGAGCCGCGGTCTGCGTCGCTGCCTGCCTGCTGGCGTTCTCGGCGCGCGCCGAAGATGACGCGCGGGCCTGGATCGAGCGCATGTCGGAATCGCTCGCCACACGCAACTACGACGGCCTGTTCACGCATTCGACCGGACGCCAGGCCGAGACGATGCGCATCGTGCACCGGGTTGACGAGGGCAGGAGTCTCGAGCGCCTCGTGTCGCTGGACGGCAGTGGCCGTGAAATCGTGCGCACGCGCGAAGAGGTCCACGCCTACCTGCCGGACCGCCGTGTCGTGATCGTGGAGCCGCGCGGCGACGACGGCTCGTTGCTCAAGTCGCTGCCTACTCCGGGCCCCGCGCTCGATCGCAATTACGAACTCGCCGTTGGCCCGAAAGGCAGTCGCCTGCTGGGCCGCGAGGTCCGCGTCATCGACGTGCGTCCCAAGGACATTTACCGCTACGGCTACCGCCTCTGGCTCGACGAGGAGACGGCCATGCCGCTGCAGTCGGTCGTGACGAATGGCATCGGCAGCCCGATCGAGGTCATTCGCTTCACGCAGCTGCAGATGAAGGACAGGATTCCGGCCCACGACATCGAGCCGACGGTCGACGCTACCGGCTTCCAGTGGGTGCGCACCGGCCGCAAGCTCGCCGCCATGCCCCAGCTGCCGAGCAAAGGCGGGTGGCGGCCGTTGCGCCTGCCGCCGGGGTTCCGGCTCGTGGCCAGCCGGCTGCAGCCGATCCCCGGTTCGCCGATACCGGCCCAGCACCTGATCTTCTCGGACGGCATTGCCGCCATTTCCGTTTTCATCGAGCCCGGCGCGCAGGCGGGTCCGCGTCCGCCCGAAACCTCGAGCATGGGGTCGGCCAACGCCTATTCGACGAACTTGCACGGACGGGTGGTCACCGCGATCGGGGAAGTGCCTGCGGCCACTGTCCGCGAAATCGCCAACTCGGTCGTGCCGGTCCAGGAATCTGACATCCCGGCTGATGCCCCGGCCGGCTCTGCCCGCTGAATCATGGGGCAGGTCACCGGCGTCGTGACCCGGGTCGAGGCGGGCCGGGCCCGCGTCGAATGCGGCATCTCGAATCACCCAGCCTGTGGCACCTGTGCGGCCGGGCGCGGCTGTGGCTGGCAACGGTCGAACCAGCTCCGCCGGCTCGAGATCGACGCACAACAGGGCACGCGAACTCTTGCACCGGGCGACCGGCTCGAACTGCGAATCGACGATGCCAGGCTGTTGCGGGCTGCCTGCCGTCTGTACCTGCCGCCCCTGGCCGGGTTGCTGACCGGCCCGGCCCTGCTCCGGGTTGCAGGCTGGGAACATGGAATCACCCCGTTGCTGGGGGCATCGTTCGGGCTGCTGGCCGGCGGCTGCCTGGCCTGGCGCTGGACGAAGGCGGGGGTGCCGGTGCGCTGGCAATGGCTCGGTGCGGGCGATGCCACCATGCGCGGCCAGCCATGAACGCCGCCGCGCTGGCGCTGTACGTCCGCGACGGTTGTCACCTCTGCGACGAGTTTCTGCTCGATTTTTCGCTCGACCACCCGGGCCTGCTGGGCATCCTCGCCACGCACGACGTCGATGCCGAAGCAGCGCTGGCGAATGAAGTTCGGGCTGCGCGTGCCGGTGCTCACGGTCGATGGTCAAGTGGCCTGCGAAGGCCGCTACGATCGTGACAAGGTCGCGGTGGCCCTCGGGCTATAATCGCGGGTTTTGACGCGCCCGAACCCCGGGTTGCGCCGGACGACCTTGGCCCCGATGAAACTGATCCGCAACTTTTCCATCATCGCACACATCGACCATGGCAAGTCGACGCTCGCCGACCGTTTCATCCAGATCTGCGGTGGCTTGCAGGATCGCGAGATGCAGGCGCAGGTGCTCGACTCGATGGACCTCGAGCGCGAGCGCGGCATCACGATCAAGGCGCAGAGCGTCTCGCTGCGCTACAAGGCGCGCGACGGCGAGACCTACCAGCTGAACATGATCGACACGCCGGGGCACGTCGACTTCTCCTACGAAGTATCGCGCTCGCTTGCGGCGTGCGAAGGCGCGCTGCTCGTGGTCGACGCGGCGCAGGGCGTCGAGGCACAGAGCGTCGCCAACTGCTACACCGCCCTCGAGCAGGGACTCGAAGTCGTGCCCGTGCTCAACAAGATCGACCTGCCGTCGGCCGACCCCGCGAAGGTCATCAACGAGATCGAGGAGATCATCGGCATCGAGGCCGAGGACGCCGTGCGCGTCAGCGCCAAGACCGGCGAGAATGTCGACGAGCTGCTCGAGGAACTCGTGCGGCGTGTGCCGCCGCCTAAGGGAGAACCGGACGGCCCGCTGCAGGCGCTGATCATCGACTCCTGGTACGACAGCTACGTCGGCGTCGTGTCGCTGGTGCGGGTCGTCAACGGTTCGATCCGCACGGGCCAGAAGATCCGGGTCTGGACTACGGGCCGCGCGCACCAGGTGGACAAGCTCGGCCGGTTCACGCCGAAGTCACTGGTGGCCGATGCGCTCTACACGGGCGAGGTCGGCTTCGTCATCGCGGGTATCAAGGAAATCGACGGTGCACCCGTCGGCGACACCATCACGATCGACAATCGACCGTGCAGCCAGCCGCTGCCGGGCTTCAAGACGATCAAGCCGCGCGTGTTTGCCGGCCTGTTCCCGGTGAGCAGCGACGACTACGAGGCCTTCCGCGACGCGCTGCAGAAGCTCAAGCTCAACGATTCCGCGCTGAACTACGAGCCCGAAGTCTCCACGGCGCTCGGCTTCGGCTTCCGCTGCGGCTTCCTCGGCCTGCTGCACATGGACATCGTGCAGGAGCGGCTGGAGCGCGAGTACGAACTCTCGCTGGTCACCAGCGCGCCGACCGTGGTCTACGAAGTGCTGACGACCGACGGCGAGATCGTCAACGTCGACAACCCGGCCAAGCTGCCGCCGGTCGACAAGATCAGGGAACTGCGCGAGCCGATGATCGTCGCCAACATCCTGCTGCCGCCGGACTACGTCGGCCCGGTGATGAAGCTCTGCCTCGAGAAGCGCGGCGTGCAGAAGAAGCTGCTGTACCTCGGTAACCAGGTCTCGATGCAGTGGGAGCTGCCGCTCGCCGAGGTCGTGCTCGACTTCTTCGATCGTCTCAAGAGCTGCAGCCGTGGCTACGCCTCGTTCGATTATGAATTCGACCGCTTTCAGGCGGCGCCGCTGGTGCGGCTCGACATCCTGATCAACGACGACAAGGTCGACGCGCTCTCGATCATCAGCCACCGCGACTCTGCCTATCAGCGGGGCCGCGAGCTGGTCGACAAGATGCAGGAGCTGATCCCGCGGCAGATGTTCGAGGTGGCCATCCAGGCCGCCATCGGCGCGCACGTCATCGCTCGCTCCACCGTCAAGGCGCTGCGCAAGAACGTCCTGGCGAAATGCTACGGCGGCGACCTTTCGCGCAAGCGCAAGCTGCTCGAGAAGCAGAAAGAGGGCAAGAAGCGCATGAAGAGCATCGGCCAGGTGGAGATCCCGCAGGAGGCTTTCCTGGCCGTGCTGCAGGTCGGACGCAAGGAGTGATTTTCAACCCCGCTCGCGCAATGTGACGCAAAGCATTGATTCCGCGAGATAATTAACCAATACTCCGCCCCGTCCCGAGAGGTGCTGCTTGGTCTTCGACTTTTCCTTTTTCCTGGTCCTTGCCGCGCTGGTCACCGGGCTGGTCTGGCTGGCCGACGCCCGCGTGTTCCGCCCGCAACGCCAGCGGCGGACAGGCGCCGCCGCCGGTGGCCCGCCCGAACCCATCCTGGTCGAATATGCGCGCTCCTTCTTTCCGATCATCCTGATCGTGCTGGTGATCCGTTCGTTCCTCTACGAGCCGTTCCGCATCCCGTCCGACTCGATGATGCCGACGCTGCTCGACGGCGACTTCATCTTCGTCAACAAGTTCACGTACGGCCTGCGCCTGCCGGTGGTCAACACCGAGATCGTGCCGCTGGGCGAGCCGGCCCGTGGCGACGTCGTGGTGTTCCGCCTGCCGTCGGATCCGGCAACCAACTACATCAAGCGGCTGGTCGGCCTGCCGGGCGATCATGTGCTCGTGCGCGACAAGCGCGTGTGGATCAACGACCAGTTGCAGGACGTCACGCTCGACGGTTACTCCGAGCCGTATGGCAGCACGCCCCGGGCGCAGATCGGCATCGAACGCCTCGGTACCGCCGAGCACCGCGCGCTCTACATCGGCGAGCGACCCTCGGTGGACTTCGACGACGTGGTGCCGGCGGGTCATTTCTTCTTCATGGGCGACAACCGGGACAACAGCCGCGACAGCCGGTTCCCGGAAGTCGGCTATGTGCCGGCCGGCAACGTGGTCGGCAAGGCCGTTCGCATCTGGCTGAACTGGAAGTTGCCGAACGCGCCCCTGTGGGACCGCATCGGCAAGGCCATTCATTGAACTCGCAAGGGAGACCTGTGATGAGACCACGTGAACGCGGCGCGACCTTTCTCGGCATCGTCATCATCCTGCTGATCCTCGGCTCGGCGCTGTACGCCGGCATCCGGCTCGTGCCCGTGTACCTCGAGTACACCAAGGTCGCACGCTCGCTCGAGCAGGTGCGTGACGAGCACGCTGCGATCGACACCAACCCGGCGCTCATCCGCCGCTCGCTCGAGCGCCGCTGGGACGTCGAGGACATCGACAGCATCGGCTGGAAAGAGATCGAGATCGACAAGACCGCCGAAGGTTTCGACATGATCGCGTCGTACGAGGCTGAGCGGCCGTTCGTCGCGAACGTGTACCTGCTGGTCAAGTTCGACAAGACGGTCTCCATCCCACAGTGACGGCGGGCCTTGCTGAACGCCGATGAATGGTCCGCGCGGCGGCTCGGGTATCGCTTTCGTGATCCCGGGCTGCTCGAGGCGGCGCTGACCCACCGCAGCGCCAGCCGCACGAACTACGAGCGCCTCGAATTCCTCGGCGACTCGGTCCTCAACTTCGCGATCGCCCTGCTCGCATTCCGCACCTTCCCCGAGGCTCCCGAAGGTGACCTCAGCCGGTTCCGCGCCGCGCTCGTGAGCAGTCCGACGCTCGCGGCGATCGGCAGCGAACTCGACCTCGGTGACCAGTTGCGACTCGGCGGCGGCGAACTGAAGTCGGGCGGCTTCCGGCGCGATTCGATCCTGGCGGACAGCCTCGAGGCGATTTTCGGCGCGATCTACCTCGACGGCGGCATCGAGGCCGCGCGTGAGGTGGTGCACCTGCTGCTCGGGGAGCGCCTGCGCGAGCTGCCGTCGGCCGAGACTCTCAAGGACCCCAAGACGCGATTGCAGGAAGAACTGCAGTCGCGTGGATGCGCGCTGCCGAAATACGCGCTGGAAGAGGTTGGCGGCGAACCGCACGAACAGTGGTTCATCGCCAGTTGCGAAGCCGCCGGCCTGGCGTTGCGGGCGACCGGCCGGGGCTCGAGCCGGCGTCGCGCCGAACAGGAAGCGGCGCTGGTCAGCATCGTCAGCCCCAAGCCGCAGACCACGCGCACGCGCATTCACGGTGTGCTGAACAAGCCCGGGTTGCAGATCGCTTTCGTCGACCTGCCTGGGATCCACGCGAAGCAGACGCGCGCGATGAACCGGTACATGAACCGCACCGCGATCTCGTCGCTGGCGGACGTCGACGTGAACCTGTTCGTGGTCGAGGCGCTGCGCTGGACCGACGAAGACGAACGGGTGCTCGATGAACTGCGGCAGGTGGGCCTGCCGATCGTGCTGCTGATCAACAAGGTCGATCGCGCGCACCCGAAGGAAAGGCTGCTGCCCTTCATCCAGAATCTCGCGCAGAAGGCCGATTTTGCCGAAGTCGTGCCGATCTCGGCGACGCGCACGACGACGCTGGAGAAACTGCCCGAGGTGATCGCGAAATACCTGCCCGAGCAGCCGCGCATCTTCCCGCAGGAGCAGGTCACCGATTCGCCGGATCACTTCATGGCCGCAGAACTCATCCGCGAGAAACTGATGCTGCGGCTGCAGGAAGAACTGCCGTACGGGCTGGTCGTGGAGATCGAAGGCATCGGCCCGTCCGAGGACGAGCCGGGCAAGCTCGTGGTGCAGGCCGTGATCTGGGTCGAGCGCGCGGGCCAGAAGGCCATCGTCATCGGCAAGGGCGGTTCGCTGCTGAAGGAAGTCGGCCGTCAGTCGCGGCTCGACCTGAACCGTCATTTCAACCAGCCCGTGCACCTCGAACTCTGGGTCAAGGTCAAGGAAGGCTGGTCGGACGACGAGAACGCGATGCGCAAGTTCGGATACGAATCATGACTGGCGTCCGGCGGGTCAACCTCGAACCCGCCTTCCTGCTGCACCATTATCCGTGGCGCGACACCAGCCGCATCCTCGAGCTGATGACGCGCACGCACGGGCGGGTTGCCGTGTTCTCGCGGGCCTCGCGACAGTCGGGCTCCACGGCGACGGGCGGCGCGCTGCAGCCGTTCACGGAGTCCCTGGTTTCCTGGAGCGGCCGCGGTGAGGCTGGGCACCTGACGTCGGCCGAACGTGTGCGACCACCCGCTACGCTGGCCGGCGACCGCCTGATGAGCGGGTTCTACGCCAACGAACTGCTGCTGAGGCTGCTGCAACGGAACGACCCGCATCCGACTCTGTACGATGCCTACGCGAGCCTGATCGAGCGCCTCTACGCGTCCGACCACGATCCCGGGCGGGCTTTGCGCCTGTTCGAGAAGCGGCTGCTCGACGAACTCGGCTGGGGCCTCAACCTCGAGCACGAGGCCACCAGCGGCGTGCCGCTCGATCCGGCGCGCAGCTACCGCTACGGCATCGAAGGCGGCGCGGAGCCGGTCGATGGAGTGGCGGAGGGAACCCTGATATTTTGCGGTGCGTCGCTGCTCTCGCTTGCGCGCGAGGAGCTCGACGACACGCGCAGCCTCGCGGATGCGCGCCGGTTGTTGCGGGCGGCGCTCGACCGGCTGCTCGACGGCCGGCCGTTGCGGACACGTGACGTGGCCCGCGAAATGCGCGCGCATGCAGGCAAGGCAGACGGAGGTTGATCCTTTGCGGCTGACCCACCCGATCAGGCTCGGCGTCAACATCGACCACGTCGCGACGCTGCGGCAGGCGCGTCGTGCGCCGTATCCCGATCCGCTGCTGGCGGCGCTCGTTGCCGAGCAGTCCGGCGCGGACAGCATCACGCTGCACCTGCGGGAGGATCGCCGCCATATCCAGGACCACGACGTGCACCGTTTCCGGTCCACGTTGCAGACGCGCATGAACCTGGAAATGGCGGCCACCGACGCGATGATCGCGCTCGCGCGGCAGGTGCGGCCACAGGACGTGTGCCTGGTGCCGGAGAAGCGTACCGAGGTCACGACCGAGGGCGGTCTCGACGTGGCCGGACAGACGACGCGACTCAGGGAATGCTGTGCTGCCCTGCGTGAATGTGGCATCCGCGTCTCGCTGTTCATCGACCCGGATCCGGAACAGATCGAGGCTTCGCGCGAGCTCGGCGCGCCGGTCGTCGAACTGCACACGGGCGCGTACGCCGAAGCGACCGGCGAACGTCAGGCGAAGGAATTGATGCGACTGGTCCACGGCGCGCGCCACGGGGCGCAGCTTGGCCTGAGCGTGCACGCCGGCCACGGCTTGAATTATCACAACGTGCAGCCCGTCGCGGCGATCGCGGAGATCGTCGAGCTGAACATCGGCCACGCGATCATCGCGCGCGCCGTGTTCGACGGTCTGGCACGTGCCGTGAGCGAGATGCGGCGCCTGATGGTCGAGGCCCGCCGCGGCCTGCCGACGAGCGTACCCTGAGTCCCCGACCATGATCTTCGGCATCGGCACCGACGTCGTGCAGCTCGCGCGCGTCGAGGACGTCTACGCCCGGCACGGTGAACACTTCGTGCGCCGGTTGCTGCTGCCCGAGGAAGAGGCCGGGTTCCGTGCGTACAGGCGCCCGGTGCGCTTCCTGGCGATGCGATTCGCCGCCAAGGAAGCCATCGTCAAGGCGCTGGGCACGGGCTTTGCGCATGGCATCTGGATCCGCGACGTCGGCATCGCGCCGAATGCGTGGGGCCGGCCCGAAGTCATCTGGTCCGAGCGCGGGCGTGCACTGCGCGACCGGCTCGGCGCCGGCGAGGGGCACGTCACGCTCACGGACGAGGCAGGTCTCGTGGTGGCTGTTGCGGTGCTGATGAGGCGCGTGGAGCAATCGCAATGAGCATCATCAATAACGTCCTGGCGTTCGACATCGAGACGGTCCCCGACGTCGATTTCGGCCGCCGGCTGCACGGGCTCGAAACCCTGACCGACAAGCAGGTCGGCTACGTCATGCATACGCGGCAGCGCGAGCAGACCGGCAACGAGTTCCTGTCGCTCGAACAGCAGCGCATCGTCGCGATTTCGATCGCGATGCGTTCGCGGGATGGCTTCAAGGTCTGGAGCCTCGGCGAGCCGGACGCGCCTGAGGAAGAGCTGGTGCGCCGCTTTTTCGATGGCATCGAGCGTCTCGCGCCGACGCTGGTGAGCTGGAACGGCGCAGGGTTCGACCTGCCGGTGCTGCATTACCGGGCGCTGCGTCACAAGGTCCAGGCCCACCGCTACTGGGAAATGGGCGACCTGGAGCAGTCGTACAGGTGGAACAACTACATCAGCCGCTTCCACTGGCGGCACGTCGACCTCATGGACGTGCTCGCGGGTTTCCAGGGCCGCGGCCGCGTCGGACTCGACCAGATGTCGCAGCTGCTCGGGTTCCCCGGCAAACTGGGCTGGTCGGGCGAGGGCGTCTGGGACGCGCACCTGCAGGGCCGCAGCGAGGACATCCGCCATTACTGCGAGACCGACGTCGTCAACACGTACCTGATCTATCTGCGCTTCGAGCTGATGCGCGGCCGCCTGACGCACGAGGAACACGAAAACGAGGTCGAACTCGTCCGCGCGGGGCTGCTGCACGCGGCAAAGCCGCACTTGCAGGCATACCTGGAGGCGTGGGCGAAGTGCGGGAACTGACCTGCTCATGAAGCGGCTGCAGATGGCGCCCGAAGAGGCGGATATCGTCGACCTCACGCATGCGGCGGAAGGCGTCGCCCGCATTGACGGCAAGACCGTCTTCGTTGCCGACGCGCTGCCGGGCGAGCGCGTGGTGCTGCGGCGGACGCATCGTCAGCGCAAGCTCGACCATGCGGTCACGGAG
The DNA here is from genome assembly GCA_016705325.1 of Pseudomonadota bacterium. Lineage (GTDB taxonomy): Bacteria > Pseudomonadota > Gammaproteobacteria > Steroidobacterales > Steroidobacteraceae > RPQJ01. The sequence goes on from JADIYJ010000003.1 coordinate 364,990, forward strand.
CAGGTGCTGCGCGCCAGCCCGGACCGTGTGCTGCCGAAGTGTCCTCACTTCGGCCTCTGCGGGGGGTGCGCCCTGCAGCACCTCGCGCCAGACGCCCAACTCGCGTTCAAGCAATCGCAACTGATCGAGAACCTGTCACGGCTCGGCGCGGTCCACGCCGAGCGCCTGCTCGAGCCGCTCCGTGGTCCGGTCTGGAATTACCGCAGGCGCGCGCGCCTCGGCATCAAGCTGGTGCCACGGAAGGGCAAGGTGCTGGTCGGTTTTCGCGAGCGTTCGTCCCCGTACGTGGCCGACCTGCGCGAATGCCACGTGCTGGTCGAACCGGTTGGCGGGTTGATCGTACCGCTTGGCCAGATGGTCGAAGGCCTGACCATCGCCAGCCGGGTGCCCCAGGCCGAGGTTGCGGTGTCGGACGACGTCGTGGCACTCGTGCTGCGGGTACTCGACCCGCCGGTAGCGGCCGACCTCGAACGGATGGCGGCGTTCGAGCGCGAGTTCTCCGTCCGCATCTACCTGCAACCCGGTGGCCCGGATACGATCGTGCCGCTCGATCCATCGCGCCCGCCGGCGCCGCTCAGCTATCGCCTGCCGGAGCACGGCATCGCGATCGAATTCCAGCCGACCGATTTCATGCAGGTCAACGGCACGCTGAATCGGGCAATGGTTTCGCTTGCGCTTGACCTGCTGGAACCGCAAGCGGCCGATACGGTGCTCGACTTGTTCTGCGGTCTCGGTAATTTCTCGCTGCCGCTCGCGCGGCGCGCCGGTCAGGTCGTGGCGGTCGAAGCTGACGCAGGCCTGGTGCAGCGGGCGCGCGGCAATGCCGGGCGCAACAGCATCCCGAACGTCGAGTTCCACGTCGCCGACCTGTTCAAGGACGTGACGGGCCTGCCTTGGACGCTACGGCCTTATGACAGCGTGCTGCTCGATCCGCCGCGAGCCGGGGCCAGGGAGATCCTGCCGGTCGTCGCCGGCAGCGGCGCCGGGCGCGTCGTGTATATTTCCTGCCATTCGGGCAGTCTCGCGCGCGATGCGGGCCTGCTCGTCCGGGAGCATGGCTTCCGGCTGACGGCAACGGGTGTCATGGACATGTTCCCGCACACGACGCACGTCGAGGCGATGGCGGTGTTCGACCGGTGAGGACCGCATGACGCACGGCAGTGCACCTGGAGTGACGCGATGACGCTCGGTCCGCTGATGGTCGACGTCGCCGGCTGCGAACTGACCGCCGAGGACCGGCGCGTCCTGTCGCACCCGCTGGTGGGCGCCGTCATCCTGTTCACGCGCAATTTCGACAGCTACCCACAGCTGGAAGCGCTGGTGCGGGAGATCCGGGCAGTACGGGTTCCGCCCTTGCTGGTCAGCGTGGATCACGAGGGCGGGCGCGTGCAGCGTTTCCGGCAGGAATTCACGGTGCTGCCGGCGCAGCGAGCGATCGGCCATGCGTACGACCTGGACCCCGAGGCCGGACGCCGTCTCGCCTGGCAGTGCGGTTGGCTGCTCGCAGCCGAGTTGCGTTCGATCGGCATCGACCTGAGTTTCGCGCCCTGCATCGACCTCGATTACGGTGTCAGCGAAGTCATCGGCGACCGGGCGTATCACCGCGATCCCGAGGTGGTGTCGCGCCTGGGCGTCGCCTGCATGCAGGGAATGCGCACGGCCGGCATGGCTGCCACTGCAAAGCATTTCCCAGGCCACGGCGCCGTCGTCGCCGACTCGCACAAGGCACTGCCGATCGACCGCCGGCCATTGCACGAACTCACCGACGAGTTGTTGCCGTACCGACGCATGATCGCGAACGGCCTGACGTCCGTGATGGTCGCGCACGTGCTGTTCCCTGAGGTCGATGAAGCGCCCGCGGGCTTCTCGGCGCGCTGGATCCAGCAGGAACTGCGCTGGGGCCTCGGCTTCACCGGTGCAGTTTTCTCCGACGATCTCAGCATGGGTGGCGCCGCGTATGCGGGCACGGTCCCCGAGCGTGCTCGCCGAGCGATCGAGGCGGGCTGTGACCTGCTGCCGATCTGCAACGACCGTCCGGCCGTGCTTGCCACGCTGACCGAACTCGAAGGCGCGGCAGATCCGCTGAGCCAGGTGCGCCTCGTGCGGCTGCACGGCCGGCCGATGCCGGCCCGCGAACAACTGCGCAGGACGGCGCAATGGGCCGAATGCCAGCGCGCGATCGACCACTGCCGTGACGCGCCAAGCCTGCAACTGAACGCCTGACGACGAACCGGGGCGCGGGGGAGTTCCACAACGATGACTGACGCAGCGACCGTGACGACGACCGGCGACACGCAACTGCTCGGCGAGGTGCTGCGGCACGCGCTTGACGGCATTGCCGTGGTCGAAACCAGCGACGGAATCATGAGGGTCACCTACGGCAATGCGACGCTCGCCGCGCTGTTGCGCCGCTCGGAGGAATGGGTGGCCGGACACCGGCTCGAGGACGTCGAAGTCGAAGCTCCCGCGGATCCCAACCTGACCAACGCGGGCGTCGGTTCCCGCGTCCGGCTGAAGCGCGTCGATGGCACGCTGATCGACTGCGAGCGCTGGGCGGTGATGCTGTCGGGCGGGCGGATGGCGCTCTATTACCGGCCCGTGCCGCGCACCTCGCCGGGTGCCCTTGCGGCGGCCCTCGAGCGTTCCAGCGGCGTCGGCACCGAGGAGCAGTTGCTCGAGATGCTCGTGCGCGACTGGTCGATCGGCCAGCGCGACGGGCGCAGCGTCACCCTGATGCACTTCGAGATCGATTCCTGGGCCGATTACCTCGAGATATTCGGCCGCGGCGCCAGTGACAACGTGCTGCGGCAGGTCGGACGGACCATCGCCTCCGTGATGAAGCGCGCCAGCGACGTGGTCGCACGTGCGGGCCAGGGCGGGTTCCTCGTGCTCGGTGTCGCCATGGAGGCCGATGCAGCGCTGCGTTTTGCCGACCAGATCGTCTCGCGCATCCGTTCGCTTTCGATCCATCACCCGCGTTCCGTGACGGGCAAGTTCCTCACGGTGAGTGCGGGCGTGGTCACCACGCAGCCGCCGCGCGGGGCGAGCCACGCGACGATGCTGGAGGCCACGCAGGTGGCCGTGGGCGAGGCGACGTCGGGCGGCGGCAATCGTGCCATCCGTGGGGAAATCTGAGTCCTAGTGCGGCACGCAGCGGGTGAGTTCGTCGAGCAGCTTCTGCGCGGCCAGGAACCGCTCTTCAGGGTCGTCCCACTTGCCCGACACGCGGATCTTCTTCGGCCCGTCGAAGCGCATCGCCCGGTTGCTCTGCTGCAGCAGCAGGATGAGCGAGCCCGGGTCGAGCGGTGTCTCGTCGCCGAATGCGACCGAGCCGCTGGCACTGCCGAGGTCCATGCGCTCGACGGCCAGCGGAGTGGCTGCCACGCGCAGTCGCGCGATCCGGAAGAGGTTCTTCGCCGGGTCGGGCAGCGACCCGAAGCGGTCCATCGTTTCGGCCTGCAGGTCGTCGAGCTCCATGACCGACTGCACCGACGAGATCCGCTTGTAGAGCACGAGCCGCGCGTGCACGTCGGGCAGGTAGCCTTCAGGCAGCAGTGACGGCACGTGCAGGTCGATCTCGGGCCCGTGGTGCAGCGGCTTCTCCAGCTCCGGTGTCTTTCCAGCCTGCATGGCCTTCACGGCGCGTTCGAGCAGCTCCAGGTAGAGCGCAAAGCCGACTTCCTGGATCTGGCCGCTCTGGCCTTCGCCGAGCAGTTCGCCGGCGCCGCGGATCTCGAGGTCGTGCGTGGCGAGCACGAAGCCGGCACCGAGGTCTTCCAGTGATTCGATGGCCTCGAGCCGGCGCGCGGCATCGGCCGTCATGGCGTTCTTCGGTGGCGTGATCAGGTACGCGTAGGCCTGGTGATGCGAGCGGCCGACGCGACCGCGCAGCTGGTGCAGCTGCGCCAGGCCGAAGCGGTCGGCGCGGTCGATGATGATCGTGTTCGCGGTCGGCACGTCGATGCCGCTCTCGATGATCGTCGTGCACAGCAGCAGGTTGGCGCGCTTGTGGTAGAAATCCAGCATCACCTGTTCGAGGTCGCGTTCGCGCATCTGGCCGTGACCGATCACGATGCGCGCTTCCGGCACCAGCTCGGCCAGTTGCTGCGCCGTCTTCTGGATCGTCTCGACACTGTTGTGGACGAAATATACCTGGCCGCCGCGGCGCAGTTCACGCAGGCACGCCTCGCGCACGGTGGGGGCGCTCCATTCGGCCACGAACGTCTTGATTGAGAGCCGCGCTGCCGGCGGTGTGGTGATCAGCGAGAGATCGCGCAGGCCGCCCAGCGCCATGTTGAGCGTGCGCGGGATCGGCGTCGCCGTCAGCGTCAGCACGTCGACTTCGGCGCGCAGCGACTTGAGTCGTTCCTTGTCGCGCACGCCGAAACGGTGTTCCTCGTCGATGATGACGAGCCCGAGGTCCTTGAACCTCACACCCGGCTGCAGCAGGCGGTGGGTGCCGACGACGATGTCCACCTTGCCGGACGCGAGCCCGTCGAGCGCCGCCTTCGACTGCGCGCCGGCGCGGAAGCGCGACAGCAGCTCGATCTTCACGGGCCAGTCGGCGAAGCGATCGGCGAACGTCTCGAAGTGCTGCTGTGCCAGGAGGGTCGTCGGCACGAGGACCGCGACCTGCTTGCCGCCCTGGACGGCGACAAACGCCGCGCGCAAGGCCACTTCGGTCTTGCCGAAGCCGACGTCGCCGCAGATCACACGGTCCATCGGCTTGCCCGAGCGCAGGTCGTCGATCACGGCGCGGATGGCGTTCAGTTGATCGACGGTCTCTTCGAACGGGAACCCGGCCTCGAAGGCACGCACCTGCTGCTCGTCCACCGGGAAGGCGTGGCCCTCGCGCGCAGCGCGACGCGCATAGACGTCGAGCAATTCCGCCGCCGCATCTCGAATCTTCGCTGCGGCGCGCGCGCGTGCCTTCGCCCACTGCTCGCCACCGAGCTTGTGCAGCGGCGCGGACTCTGCGGGTGCGCCGGTGTAGCGGCTGATGCGCTCGAGCGCCTGGACGGGCACGTAGAGCCTGTCGCCCTCCGCATATTCGAGCACGAGGAACTCGGCGGTCATGCCGCCGGCATCCATCGTCGTCAGGCCGGTGTAGCGGCCGACGCCGTAATCTTCGTGCACGACCGGCGCGCCGGGACGCAGGTCCGCAAGCTGTTGAATGATCCTGGCAGGATCGCGGTCGGTCCGCCGCCGCCGTCGTTCCTGGCGGGCTCGCTCGCCGAACAGCTGTTCCTCGGCGTAGATCGTGACCGCGGGCTCGCGCAGCGTGACGCCAGAGGCGAGCGGCGCGACCGCGAGGGCGATGCGCGCGTCCGACTCGAGGAACTCGCGCCAGGTGCCGACGACCCTGGCGGTGATGGCGTAGGGCCGCAGCAGGTCGAGCAGGAGTTCGCGACGACCTGCCGATTCGGCGGCCAGCAACACGCGTCCATCGGTGCAGCGCAGCTGGTCCGCAAAGGCATGCAGCGTCTCTTCGCGGCGCTGGTCGATGCGGGCGGACGGTGCCGCTTCGGTCTGGAAGTCGACTTCCGGTACCACCGTTTCGAACTGGGATGAAATCGCCGCGGGCGCCTCGGTACCCGCCGCAGGCGGCGGCGCCGCCCCGAGCAGTATGTGCGGCAGCGCGGTGGTGGCGGCGAGCCACTCGTCCACGGGAACGCAGATCTCGGCCGGGTCGAGCACGGGATGCTCGATGTCATACCGCCGTTCTTCGTGCCGTTCAACCACCGCGCGCCAGGCATCGCGCAGACCTGCGTCGTGCCCGGCAGGCAGAATCACCGTGGCGCTCGCGGGCAGGTAGTCGAGCAGCGTCGCGGTCTGCTCGAAGAACAGCGGCAGGTAGTACTCGATACCGGCCGGCGCGAGACCCTCGCCGACGTCGCGATAGAGCGGCATGCGCGTCAGGTCGCCCGCGAAGCGCGTGCGGAAGCGGCGTCGGAAGTCCTTGATTGCCTCGGGCGACAGGCTGAATTCACGGGCCGGCAGCAGGTCGAGCCGTGGCAGTTTCTCGAGCGAGCGCTGCGATTCGGCATCGAAGCTGCGGATGCTTTCGATGACGTCGTCGAACAGGTCGATCCGCAGCGGCGATTCGCTGCCCATCGGAAACACGTCGAACAGTGAGCCGCGGATGGCGAAATCGCCGGGCTCACCCACCTGCGGCACGCTGGCGTAGCCGGCGCTCGTGAGGCGCAGCCGGAACTGCTCGAGATCCAGCGCCTCGCCGGCCCTGAGACTGAGCGCATGGCCATCAATGAACGTGCGGGGCGGCAGTCGCTGCAAGGCGGTCGGCACGTCGACGATCACGATGCCGCGCCGCAGCGCCGGCAGGCGCGCCATCGTGCGCAGGCGCTGCGAAATGATGTCGGGATGCGGCGAGAACTGGTCGTACGGCAACGTCTCGTAACCGGGGAAGCCGAAGACAGGGACGTCACCCGCACGGAAGAACGCCAGTTCCTCCTCCAGGCGTGCGGCCGTCGCCGCGTCGCCGGTCACCAGCAGGATCGGACCGGGGGCCTGCGCGGCCGCGCGCGCAACCTGCAGGGCCGTGGCGGCCCCGGTCAGGCCGATCCAGCGCAGGCTGGGATGTTCGTTCGTGGGCAGCAGGGCGGGTTGGTCGACGGGCATTGGATTCCAGCGGGCAATAGACGACGCTCTCCCGCGCCTGGACGCGGCAGAGATTCGCAAGGAACGTCGACGGGGTTGTGCCCCGCCGCTGGCCCGGCGCGGAGGCCGGATGCCCCCGCTTCAGGCGGGGGAGGCGGCAATTCTAGCGGTTTGGCTCAGCGGCCGAGCGTGACGGCGTGTACGACGTGGTCGTACTCGAAAAAGACGATCTTGTCCGCGTAGACCCACCGCGTGATCGGTGGCTGTCCGACCGCGGCAACCCGCTCGGTCGGCGCGCCGAACTGGTGCTCCACCTGAACCATCGTCTGGCCACGGCCAGGCGTAGCCACCGCGCTGGCGGCGGCTGGCGGATTCGCCATGTCGAGGGTCTGGGCGGGCAGGGCCGGCGCTGTCGCAAGTCCGGCCAGGCAGAGGCTGATTGCCGTGAATGTTTGCGTGCGCATGCTTCCGTGTCTCCGGTGAGGCCCACCGGACTATAACATTCGACGCGCGGGAGCCAGAGCGTCGCAGCCTAATTCCTTGTTCCAGTTCACTATCTGGCCCGGCGGGAAACGTGCAAAGCCGGGCTGCGCCGGGTAGCCTTGCGGCCTTCCGTCCCACGCGAGCCTCGATTCACGGTGTTCCACCCGTTGCCCGTCTTCGTCGGCCTGCGCTACGTCCGCACCCGCAGGCAGGGCTTTTTCGTCTCGTTCATCTCCTGGATCTCGATGGCCGGCGTGTGTCTCGGCGTCGCGGCGCTGATCACCATCATTTCGGTCATGAACGGCTTCGAGGGCGAACTGCGCAACCGCCTGGTTTCGCTCACGGCGCACGCCACCGTGTCTGGCCCGCCCGAGCGGCTGGCGAACTGGCAGGCGGTCACCGACAGTATTCGAACCGTGCCGGGCGTGGAGGGCGTCGCGCCTTTCGTGGACGTGCAGGCGATGCTTGGACGCACCGGCTTGCTCGAACCGGTGCTGCTGCACGGCATCGATCCGGCCGCTGAAGCGCAGGTGTCGTCGATCGAACAGAACCTGCTGCAAGGGAAACTCAGCGACCTCGAGCCTGGCGCGCGCGGCATGGTCATCGGTCGCGTGCTCGCGTGGCAGATCGGCGCCGAAGTCGGTGATGAACTTACCGTGATGGTGCCCGGCCGCGACATGCTCGCGGCGGGTGGCCGGCCGCTGCTGCAGACCTTCACCGTCACCGGGATCTTCGAAGTCGGGCTGCAGGATCACGATGCTTCGCTGGCGCTCGTGTCGATCGCCGATGCGGCTGACTTGACCGGTGCTGCCAACGCGACTCCCGCCGGACTGCGCATCCGCTTCGACGACGTGATGAACGCACCCGCGCGCACCGCCGACCTGCGCCGGGCGGTCGGCGCGGGGCTGCAGGTCAAGGACTGGAGCGAGGAACACTCGGCGTACTTCCGGGCGATCCGCATCGAGAAGACGATGATGAGCCTGATCCTGCTGCTCGTCGTCGCGGTGGCTGCGTTCAACATCGTGGCTGCGCTGGTGATGGTGGTCAATGAAAAGCGTTCGGACATCGCGATCCTGCGCACGCTCGGCATGACCCCGCGCGGGATCGTCGGCGTCTTTCTCACCCAGGGCCTGGTGATCGGCACCGTCGGGACACTGTTCGGACTCGTGCTGGGCGTGCTGGTCGCTGCCAACGTGGGCACCATCGTGCCCGTGCTCGAACGTGTGTTCCGCTTCCACGTGATGGACCCGTCGGTCTACTACATCACGCAGATTCCATCGGAACTCAGGGTCGGGCAGATCCTCGCCATCACCCTGGTTGCGTTCACGCTCACGGTCGTGGCGACGATCTATCCGGCGATCCGCGGCGCGGCCACCCAGCCCGCCGAAGCGTTGCGGTACGAATGATCGTGGCTGGGAGCGGCATCCCGTTCGAACTCACGATCGGTCGGCGCTACCTGCGTTCGACCGGTAACCGCTTCCTGTCCTTCATCTCCCTGATCTCCATGGTGGGCGTGGCGATCGGCGTGGCCGTGCTGATCGTGGTGCTGTCGGTGATGAACGGATTCGAGCACGAACTGCGGTCACGCATCCTGAGCCTGACGTCGCATGCGACGGTAACGGCCTTCGGCGAGGGGCTCGCCGGCTGGGACGCGATGCGGGAGACAGCGCTGAAGAACCCACGCGTGTCGGCAGCAGCGCCGTTCGTGGAAGCCGAGACGCTGCTGATCGCCGATCACGCCGCGGGTGCTTCGAGCGCCGCCACTCTGCGTGGCATTGACCCGGTGCTCGAGGCGCAGGTCTCTGCGCTTGGCGAACGGCTCACCAGCGGCTCGATGCAGTCGCTGCAGCCGGGCGCCTTCAGCATCCTGCTGGGCGACGAACTGGCGAACAAGCTCGGTGTTGCCCTGGGCGATGCCGTCGTCGTTGCCGTCGCCAAGGGCAACGTGACGCCCGCCGGCGTGCTGCCGCGGCTGCGTCGTTTCGAGGTCACGGGCACCTTCCGCTCCGGCATGTATGAAATCGACGCCACGCTCGCGGTGGTGCACGTTGCCGATGCCGCGCGACTGCTGCGGCTGGGCAGCAACGTGACGGGACTGCGCCTGGCGGTAAAGGACCCCTACCAGGCGCCACTCGCCGTGCGCGAGGTTGCGAGCGAGCTTGGCGGCGGGCTCTACGTCGAGGACTGGACGCGGCGCAACGCGAACTTCTTCCGTTCGATCGAACTGACCAAGCGCATGATGTTCTTCATCCTGCTGCTGGTCGTGGCGGTCGCGGCGTTCAACATCGTGTCGACGCTGGTGATGGCGGTGAAGGACAAGCAGCCGGACATCGCCATCCTGCGCACGATCGGCGCGCGACCCTCGAGCGTCCTCGCGATCTTCACGACCCAGGGCACCGTGATCGGCCTGCTCGGCACGCTCGGCGGCGTGGCGCTCGGCGTGCTGCTGGCGACGAACCTCGAGTCGATCGTGCACGCCCTGGAGCGTGTCTTCGGCGTGCAGTTCATGGACGCGAGCGTTTACCTCATGAGCGACCTGCCGGCGCGAGTCGAACCCGGCGACGTGCTGCTCATCGCGGGCACGGCGTTCGCGCTCTGTTGTCTGTCCACCCTGTATCCCGCGTGGCGCGCAGCGACCACCGATCCGGCGAGGGCCCTGCGCCATGACTGAACCATCGATCCTCGCGTGCGACGGCGTGCACAAGCATTTCGAGGAAGCGGGGCAGCGCCTCGAAGTCCTGCGCGGCGTCGAGTTGCAGGTGCGGGCGGGCGAGACGCTCGCCATCATCGGCGCCTCGGGCTCCGGCAAGACGACGCTGCTGCAGATCCTCGGTGGTCTCGACCTGCCGACGAGGGGCACCGTGCGACTGCTGGGCCAGGCCTTCGCCGAGCTGTCGGACGCCGCGCGCGGCGACCTGCGCAATCGCGCGCTGGGTTTCGTGTACCAGTTCCATCACCTGCTGCCGGAGTTCAGCGCTCTGGAGAACGTCGCGATGCCGCTGCTCGTGCGTCGCACGTCAGCGGTGGCTGCACGTCGCGACGCACAATGGTTTCTCGAGCGGGTGGGCCTCGGCCAGCGGCTCACCCACCGGCCGGCACAGCTCTCCGGCGGCGAGCGGCAGCGCGCGGCGGTGGCACGTGCTCTGGTGACGCGGCCGCAGCTCGTGCTGGCGGACGAACCGACCGGCAACCTCGACGGCCGCAACGCCGAGGGTGTGCTCGAACTCATGCTCGAGCTGAACCGCGAGCTCGGCACCAGCCTCGTGCTGGTCACGCACTCGAGCGAGATCGCCGCGCGCATGCAGCGCGTCCTCACCCTGCAGGACGGCCAGCTCGTCGAGAGCTGAATCGGGCAGAAGGCGCCGATTAGTCGCGTCGCCAACTGCAGCAGACACCCTGCACGCTGACGTCCTCGCGGTCGGGACGTTGAACCATGTGGCAACTGGCGGCAGGCCTCCTCGCCGGCTCCTGTGCGGTGCTCTGCCTGCCACACGCGTCTCCTGTCGTGCTGGCGTGGGTCTGCCTTTGCGCGAGTGTTGCTGGCGCCTGCACGCGGCGCAGAGCCTGGCCGCTGGGCCCCGGAGTGGGGTTCTGGCTGACTGCCTTGCAGCTCGATGCAGGACTGGCCGACCGGCTGGATCCCGCGCTGGAGGGACGCGCAGTGCGCGTGCGTGGTGTGGTCACGAGCGTGCCGCAGGGCACGCTCGACGTCCTCAAGTTCCGCGTCTCGCCGCTGCCTGACGGCGACTCACGCTCGCTTCCCCGGCTCATCGAGCTGACCTGGTACGACGCTCCCACCCGGGTTGAAGCCGCGGAGACGCTCGCACTCGAAGTGAAATTGCGCCGTCCTCGTGGGTTTGCCAACCCGGGCGGGCGCGACAACGAGGCGCGGATGCTGCGCGACCACGTTGGCGCGAGCGGCTATGTGCGTTCCGGCGAACGGCTCGGCCGCGAGTCCAGCGCTGCCTTCAAGTACCCGGTGTTGCTCGCACGCTCGCAGGTCGCCTCGATCATCCGGGACGCACTGGGCGACCGACCTTCTGCCGGTATCGTGGCCGGACTTGCCGTGGGCCTCCAGGACGCGCTGAGCCGCGACCAGTGGCTGCAGCTCTCGCGCAGTGGCGCCAGCCACCTGATGGCGATCTCGGGCCTGCACATCGCGATGGTGGCCGCTGTCTTTGCCTGGCTCGGGGGGCGAGTGCAGCGATTCCGGCAGGGCCGTGGTGCGACAGGTGCCACGCGCGATGCGTCGGTCGTGGCAGCAGCCATCGCGGCGTTGGGCTACAGCCTGCTGGCAGGCTGGTCCGTGCCGACACAGCGCACCATGGTCATGATCGCGTGTGGCGCCGCTGCGCTGCTGTTGCGTCGACGGATCGGCGTTGCCGATGGACTGGGCATCTGCGTGGTCGGTGTGCTGCTGCTCGACCCGCTGGCACCGCTGGCACCCGGGTTCTGGTTGTCGTTCGGCGCGGTGGCCGTCATTCTCTATGGAGCCACCGGCCACGTCCGGCCACTCGGTCCGATACGCAGCTACCTGCTGGTCCAGGTCGTCGTCACGCTGGGACTCGTGCCGGTGCTCGCGGGCAGCTTCGGTTCGGTTTCGCTGGTGTCTGCGCTGGTCAACCTGTACGCGATCCCGCTCTATACGCTGCTGATCGTGCCTGCCGTGCTGATTTCGTGCGGTGTCGCGATGATTGCCGAGGTCACAGGCGCGGTCATGCTCGACTTGACCGGTCGATTGATCGAATCGACGTGGCCGCTGATCGAGGTGCCGGCATCGTGGCCGCTGGCCACCTGGTCGATCGCCGGGCTCGACGGCATCGCCTGGATCGCCCTGGTGCTCGGCGCGCTTGCGGCGCTGTCGCCCCTGCCGCGCCTGGGTCGCGTCACCGGTGGCGTACTCGTTGCAGCAGCCTGCCTGTGGCGGCCTGCGCTGGTGCCTGAGGGGGCCGCGCGAGTCACGATTCTCGACGTCGGGCAGGGGCTGTCAGTCGTGGTCGAAACGCGCGGCCACACGCTCGTCTACGACACAGGACCTGCGTTCCGCACGGGCAGCGACACCGGCCAGCTCGTCGTCGTTCCATTTCTCAGGGCGCGCGGCATTCGCAACTTGGATCGCGTCGTCGTGAGTCATGACGACGACGATCACAAGGGCGGTGCGGGCAGCGTGCTCGTGCTCATGGGCGCAGGCGCCGTGACGCTGGGGCCGAGCCTGCCGGCGGACGCGCTCGACGGCAGCCGTGCGCAACTGATCCGGGACACCTGCCGGCGTGGCGAGGCGTGGTCCTGGAATGGAGTCGGCTTTCGCTGGGTGCACCCCGGCAACGTTGGCTACCAACGCGACAACGACAGTTCCTGCGTGTTGCTGGTGAGCGCAGGCGGGCATACGGCGCTCGTCACCGGCGACATCGAGGCCGAGGCCGAACGCGACATGGTGCGCGCAGGCGCATTGGCAGCCGTCGATGTCGTGGTGGTGCCGCACCATGGCAGTAGAACTTCGTCGACGCAGGACTTCGTGACGACGGTGCGGCCGCGCTGGGCCGTCTATGCCGTAGGTCACCGCAATCGCTGGAATTTCCCCGTGCGTGGCGTCGTGGAGCGCTGGGAGCAGGTGGGAGCCCGGGGCGTGCGAACGAGCGACAGCGGCGCCATCACGTTCGAGCTCGCATCCGGACGGGCCCTGGCGCCGCCGATGGAATGGCGGCGCGAACACCCGCGACCATGGCGTGATCCTTGAACCACGCCCGTCGCCGCGGGGGAGGGGTTCCAGTATCATCGGCGGGTCATTCTTGCCGGGCACAGGAACTCGAGCGAGCCACATGTTCGAAATCGTGAAGGCCGGCGGCATCGTCATGGTGCCGCTCATCCTCTGCTCCATACTAGCTGCCGCCATCACGCTCGAGCGCCTCTGGACGCTGCGGAGCCAGCGCGTCGTGCCCGAGGAACTGGTAGACAAAGTGTGGCGCTGGGTCGAAAACCGCACCCTGTCCGACAAGCAGATCCTTGCGCTGCAGCAGCATTCGCCACTCGGGCGCGTGCTCGCGGCCGGGTTGGCCAATCGCCACCGCGACCGCTCGCTGATGATCGAAGCGATCGAGGACGCCGGACGTCACGTCGCCCACGAGCTGGAACGGTACCTGAACGCCCTCGGCACGATCGCCGCCATCTCGCCGTTGCTCGGCCTGCTGGGCACCGTCACGGGCATGATCCGCACGTTCAAGGCGATCACGGTGGCTGGCGTGGGCAACCCCGCGGCCATGGCCTCCGGCATTGCCGAGGCGCTGATAACTACCGCGGCGGGTCTCATCATCGCGATCCCGGCGCTGGTAGCCTACCGCTACCTGCGCGGCCGCGTCGACGGACACGTCATTGACATGGAGAAGGAATCGCTCAAGCTGGTGCAGGCGATCGATCGCGCGAGCACGTTGCGTCCGGCCGCCGCGGTCGAGATCGGTGTGGCGTTGTCGGCCACGTCGGACGCGCAGGAAGCGGTGGCTTGAGGTTTCAGCAGAAGCACCGCGAGGAGCTCGAGCTCAACATGACGTCGCTGATCGACGTCGTGCTGCTGCTGCTGATCTTCTTCATGATGTCCACCCGGTTCATCGACGAGAGCCGGCTGCAGGTGCGCTTGCCCGAGGCCGGCGTCCAGCCTGACGAAGCATCCGCCAGGGAATCGGTCGAGATCGAGGTGACGGCGGAGGCAACTACCGCGTGGGCGGGCGCGATCTCGTCAACAACAGTCCCGACACGCTCGCCACGGCACTTGCACGCGCCACCAACGGCAACCGCGCGCAACCCCTGACGATCCGCGCCGACGCGCGGGCCGTGCACCAGTCGGTCGTCACGGCGATGGACGTCGCCGGACGCCTCGGCTACCGCCAGATCAACATCGCCACGGTTCACGATGGGTCGCAAAGCCGATAAGCGCATCGACCTGAAGATGCCGGAGGGCGCCCTGGCAGACCTACAAGCGTCTGCTCGGCTACCTGCGGCCGCATAAGGCCATGTTCGCGGTCGGCGTGCTCGGCATGACGATCTTCGCGGCGACCGACGCCGGCTGGGCTGCGTTCGTCAAATTCTTCCTCGACGGCACCTTCGTCGACAAGGATCCACGCATGGTCTGGCTGGTGCCGGTGGCGCTGGTCGGACTCTTCATCCTGCGCGGCGTCGGCGACTTCATGCAGACGTACTGCCCGGGCTTCGTCGGCCGCCACATCGTGAAGACGCTGCGCGGACAGATCTTCGAGCGCTACGTGCACCTGCCGGTGTCGTATTTCGACACCAGCACGTCGGGGGTGCTGCTGTCCAAGCTCACGTACAACACGGAGCAGGTGGCCACCGCGACCACGGATTCGGTCACCGTGTTCATCCGCGATTCGCTGACGATCGTCGGCCTGATCGGTTACCTGCTGTACCTCAACCCGAAGCTGACCCTGTTCAGCCTGATTGTCGGTCCGCTGATTGCCGTGCTGATCCGCAAGATCAACCTCCTGTTCCGCCGCTACAGCCGCCGCATCCAGAATTCCATGGGCGACGTGACACGCGTGGCCAAGGAAGCCATCGAGGCGCCGCGGGTGATCCGCGTCTTCGGCGCACAGGACTACGAGGCGCGGATGTTCGACGAGGTGACCGAGCACAACCGCCGCTCGCACATGAAGCTGATGATGACCAAGGGCATGAGCAACCCCATCGTGCAGACGATCGCGGCCGTGGGCCTGGCGGGGGTGCTGTACCTGGCGACGGTCGACGCCATCAATGGCCTGATGTCGGTGGGCGAGTTCACCTCGTTCATCGCGGCGCTGATGCTGATCACGGCGCCGCTGCGCCGGCTGGTCAACGTCGCAGGCCCGCTGCAGCAGGGCATCGCCGCCGCGCAAAGCATTTTCGAGGTGCTCGACGCCCCGCTCGAGGACCAGGGCGGCCGCTTCCGGCTCGAACGTGCGCGCGGTGAAGTCGAATACCGCAACGTCGAGTTCAAGTACCCGACTGCGGCGGATCCCGTGCTGCGCGGCGTGAGTTTCCGCGCGCAGCCCGGCGAGAAGATTGCCATCGTGGGTCGTTCCGGCAGCGGCAAGTCCACGCTGGTCGGATTGCTGCCGCGCTTCTATGATCCGACGGCGGGGCAGGTGCTGGTCGACGGCCACGACGCACGCGAATTTGCCCTCGACTCCCTGCGCTCGCAGGTCAGTCTCGTGAGCCAGGACGTCGTGCTGTTCAACGACACGATCAAGAGCAACATCGCTTTCGGCTTTCCGGCAACGGCTGCCGAGATCGAAGCCGCGGCGGCAAGCGCTCGCGTCAACGAGTTCAGCGCGCAATTGCCGCTCGGGCTCGACACCGTCGTGGGTGATCGCGGCACGCTGCTGTCGGGCGGCCAGCGCCAGCGCATTGCGATCGCGCGCGCGCTGCTGCGCAACACGCCGATCCTGATCCTGGACGAAGCGACCTCGGCGCTCGACACCGAGATCGAACGCCAGATCCAGGACCAGCTCGAAGCGCTCATGGCCAACCGCACGACGCTCATCATCGCGCACCGGCTGTCGACGGTCGAGAAAGCCGACCGAATCCTGGTCATGGATTCGGGGCGCGTCGTGGAATCGGGAACCCACCAGGAACTGCTGGCGCGCGACGGCCAGTACGCCGTGCTGCACCGGTTGCAGTTCAACGACTGACGCATGTCGCTCGACGCGCGGTTGCAGAGCGTCTGGTACGGCCCCGCCTGGCGCAGCCTGCCGCTGTGGCCGCTGGCCCTGCTGTACCGCGCCATCCTCGCGTTGCGTTCGCTGGGGTATCGCAGCGGCTTGCTTCGCGTCGAACACGCCGGCGTGCCGGTCATCGTCGTCGGCAACCTGACGGTCGGCGGCACCGGCAAGACACCGGTCGCCGCCTGGCTTGCGCGGCAGCTCGAGGCTCGCGGCCGGCGGGTCGGCGTGGTCCTGCGTGGTCACGGCGGGTCTCATCGCGGTGCGCCGATGGTCGTGACGCCGGCAGACGATCCGAGGGTCACTGGCGACGAGGCGCTGGTGCATGCGCGGCGTGGCGTGCACAGCGTGGTGATCGGCACAGATCGAGTGGCGGCGGCGCGTCTGGCGGCCGACCAGGGTGCGGAAGTCATCATCAGTGATGACGGACTGCAGCACCTGCGACTGGCCCGCGACTACGAAATCGCGGTAATCGACGGCGCGCGCGGACTCGGTAACCGCTGCCTGCTGCCGGCGGGCCCGCTGCGCGAACCAGCGCGTGAGCTGGAATCAGTCCAGGCGGCCATCGTGACCGAGCGCAGTGAGCAAGGGCACGCCGAGTTTTCGGTTCGCTCGCCCATGCTGTTGCGCGCGCAGTTCGAACTCGGCGACGCCGTGAACCTGCTCACGAACGAACGTCGGCCGCTGGCCGGGTTTGCGCAGGCGTCGAACCTGCACGCGATTGCGGGCATCGGCCATCCCGATGCCTTTTTCCGCGGTCTGATGCAGCGTGGATTGCACGTCGCGACGCACGCATTGCCCGACCACGCGCCGCTGGATGCAGGCGCGCTGCCGTTCCCTGCCGACGCCATTGTCCTGATGACCGAGAAAGATGCCGTAAAATGCCGGCAGATCGCCCGTCCCGACTGGTGGTGGGTCGATCTCGAAGTGAGCATCGGTCGCGCTGAGGCCGCGGCGTTGCTGACATCCGTCCTTGAGCGCACCGGCTTGACCGGTGCGGGAGTGTCCCTTGGATAACAAGCTGCTCGACATCCTCGCCTGCCCGCTCTGCAAGGGGCCCCTGCAGTGGCACCGCGACGCGCAGACCCTGGTTTGCCGTGCCGACCGCCTGGCGTTTCCGGTGCGCGACGGTGTCCCGGCGATGCTCGAGGAAGAAGCCCGCCGCCTGAACTCCGACGACCCGCTGCTCAAGGACTGAGCGGGCGTGCCTTATCACGTCGTCATCCCGGCGCGGTACGCCTCGACGCGCCTGCCCGGTAAGCCGCTGCTCGACATCGGCGGTCGCACGATGATCCAGCGCGTGGTGGAGCAGGCTGCAGCCAGCGGCGCAGATCAAGTGCTGGTCGCCACCGACGACGAACGCATTGCAGCGGCAGTCCACGACCCGCGACAACCGTCGTCAGCGATCGCGATGATGACCGATGCAGCGCTGCCGTCCGGCACGGATCGCGTCGCCGCCGTCGCGCGTCAGCGGGGCTGGGACGACGACACGATCGTCGTCAACGTGCAGGGCGATGAGCCTTTCGTGCCGCCGCGCCTGATCGGCCAGGTGGCCCGTCTGCTGGCACCTGATCCGGTCGCCGCCATCGCCACGCTCGCCGCGCCGATCGAATCGCTGCACGAGTTCCTGGATCCCAACGTGGTCAAGGTGGTGTTCGCGGCCGACGGTGCGGCGCTGTATTTCAGTCGCGCACCCATTCCCTGGTCGCGGGACGGCGCAGCCGCGGGCCGCGGCAGCCAGACTGACTTTTTCGGGGCGCTGCGACACGTCGGCCTGTATGCCTATCGCGTTGGCGCGCTCAAACGCCTCACCGCCATGGCGCCTTCGAGCTACGAACAGTCCGAGAAACTCGAGCAGTTGCGCGCCCTGCAGGCGGGGCTGCGCATCACGGTAGCGCTGTGCGCCGAGCCGCCCGGCCCGGGCATCGATACCGATGCAGACCTGCAGCGCGCACGGGCGCGTGCCGCGACGGAACCTGGAGAAAGTTGACCATGAATGAACCGATGCTGGTGGCGTTTGGCGTCACGATCACGGCGTGGAAGCTGATTGGTTACCTCGGCGTGGCGTTGTTCGCCGGTCGCTGGTTCGTCCAGATGTTCTATTCGCGCCGCCACGGCCGACCCGTCGTTCCGACGGTGTTCTGGATGATGAGTATCAGCGGCAGCCTGCTGCTGCTGGCGTACTTCACGTTCGGCAAGAACGATTCGGTCGGCATCCTCTCGAACCTGTTTCCGGCCGGCGTCGCGGGCTACAACCTGGTCCTGGACCTGCGGCATAGGAAGGTGAAACAGGAGGTCAGGGGTTAGGGGACAGGGGCTGGGGGTTAGTCGGAAGCGGCTGCGCCGAGGAATACGGCCACCGCTTCGTACGATACTGTCGTCGAGCTGAGACGATAGATTCCCAGATCATTCCTCTCGATCACCAGTGAAAGCCTGATGCTGCAGCGAGTCGCGGAAAGTTTCCTCCTGTGCTGCCTTGTACTGTGCGGCACGCCGGCGTCGGCGCAGTCTGCGGTGGCGATCGAACAGGAGCCAGCTCATCGACTCGTGCTGCAGAACCGGCACGTGCGGGTATTCGAGGTCTGGTTGCCGCCCGGCGAAGAGTCGCTCTGGCACGTTCATCGGCACGATGGAATTTCGGTGCGGCTGGCAGACGCGACCATTGCAGACCAGCCAGAGGATGGGCCAGAGGAAACGTTGCGTCTGCGTCGGGGAGCGGTGGCCTACGGCGCCACGCCGACAGAGCGCACGCACCTCGTCCGTAACGTCGGCGAGACGACGTTTCACAACATCTACATTGAATTGTTGACCGACCCGGAAGTCGGTAAAGATGACGAGCCAGCTTCGGCTCGGCGTGCAGAATTCGAGAACAATCGCGTGCGCGCGCTGCGTCGGATTCTGGCGCCTGGCGAATCGACCGACATGCACACGCACATTTCGAGTGGTGTGGCCGTGCTGGTCACCGCGGGTCGCCTTGAGATCTCGTCTCCGGAGCGGGTGGCGAGAACCAGTGACGTAAACGCCGGCGCGGTGCAATGGATCGACTCGGGAACCACCCATTCATTGAAGAATATCGGCGACGCGCCGGTCGAAATCGTCGACGTCGAGCCCAGGTAGCGGGTCTTTGCGGCGACGGCGGCTGATTCGTCTGGTCGAAGCGAATTCTCTCCACTCCGACTGACCCCTGTCCCCTACCGCCCCTTGAGCGAAAGTGTTGAACGTTTGCGCTCAGGCGGCACCCGCAGTGGCTTCACCTCGGCCGGGGTCAGGTCGCGCCACTTGCCCAGCGGCAGCGTGCCGAGCTGGATGTGCATGATCCGCACGCGCTGCAGGCGCCGCACCGTGTAATCAAAGTGCTCGCACATGCGGCGGATCTGGCGGTTGAGTCCCTGCGTCAGCACGATCCGGAACGTATTGCGGCCGACCTGCGTGACGCGGCAGGGATTGGTCATCGTCTCGAGGATCGGGACGCCACGGGCCATCCCCGACAGGAATTCGCTGGTCAGCGGCCGGTCGACCGAGACGATGTATTCCTTCTCGTGCTCGTGCTCGGCACGCAGCACGCGATTGACGATGTCGCCGTCGTTGGTGAGCAGGATCAAGCCTTCGGATTCCTTGTCCAGGCGTCCGATCGGAAAGATGCGCTCGCGGTGGCCCACGAAATCGACGATGTTGTCCGGCACGTCGCGGTCGGTTGTGCATTCGATGCCGATCGGCTTGTTCAACGCGAGGTAGACGCGCTCGGGCTTGAAGTTCAGCGGCCGGCCATCGAGCGATACTTCGTCGCCTGTCGCGACCTTGGTGCCGAGCACGGCGGTCATGCCGTTGACCGCGACGCGGCCGGCCTCGACCCACAGGTCGGCCTGGCGACGCGAACAGACCCCCGTTTCGCTGAGATACTTGTTGATCCGGACGCTGGAGTCAGCCACCGGACCGGCGCACCGTGTAGCCGAGCCTGCCGAGTTCCTCGACCAGCAGGTCCCGGTGGTCACCCTGGATCTCGATGACCCCGGCGTCGACGGTGCCGCCGCAGCCACAGCGCTTCTTCAGCCGGGTGGCCAGGACATCGAGTTCGTCGCCGGCAAGGGGCACGCCCTTGATCACCGTGACGCCCTTGCCCTTGCGGCCCTTGGTCTCGCGACCAACGCGCACGATGCCGTCGCCTGCCGCCACGACCGGCTGCGCCGGCTTGCTGCGCTTGCAGCGGCACTCGGCCAGCGGGCGGGTGCATTCCGGGCAAAGGCGCCCGGGGCCGGTGGAGTAGACGAGACGATTGGAGCTCATCGTGGAGCATTGTAAGCCATGGTCAACGGGTGCCACATGGCCAAGCCGGCTCGCGCAGACCGAACTGCACCGGCACAATTGACCCATGACCGATCCCAGCATCGAAATCGAAACGGATCGCCTGCGACTGCGCAGGCTCGACACCACGGATGCCTCCTTCATCCTCCACCTCGTCAATGAACCCTCCTGGCTGCGGTTCATCGGCGACCGGGGAGTGCACGATCTCGACGGCGCTCGGCGCTACATTGCCGACGGGCCGCAGCGCCTGTATGCCAATCACGGGTTCGGGCTCTTCCTGGTCGAGCGTCGCAGCGATGCCGTGCCGCTCGGCCTGTGCGGACTGATCAAGCGCGACACGCTGCCCGACGTCGACATCGGCTTTGCCCTCCTGCCCGAGCACTGGAGCCAGGGGTACGCGCGCGAGGCGGCCGAGGCCACGCTGCGGTATGCGCGGGAGCGACACCACCTGCCGCGCGTGGTTGCGATCACGAGTCTCGACAACGTGGCCTCGGGCCGCCTGCTCGAGCGGATCGGCCTGCAGTTCGAAGGCACCGTCCGACTGGCCGGCAGCAACGAGGACGTGCGCCTCTACGGCACGACGCGTGCCTATCAGTTCGATGCGCCGAACACCCGTCCCGTCTTCGACGGCTTGTGGACGTCGGGCCAGCTCTCATCGGCCGATATTCAGCGCCTGCCGGAGTTCGGCATCGAAGCGGTCATCAATCTTGCATTGCCGACCGCGTCCAATGCGCTGCCCGGCGAAGCCGAAGCCGTCTCGGGGCAGGGCATGGCCTTCGTGCAGATCCCCGTGCCCTGGGAAAAGCCCGAGCCGCGGCACTTGCAGCAGTTCTTCGGCGTGATGGACGCGTTCGGCGGGCGCAGGCTCTGGGTCCATTGCGCCAGGAACTTCCGCGTCTCGGCGTTCGTCTATCTTTACCGTCGACTGCGCCTCGGAGAAGGTCACGAAGCCGCACTGCATCCTATGCGTACGGTGTGGCAGCCCAATCCGATCTGGCAGGCTTTCATCGATCAGTCACTGTCGAACCTGGATCAGGACCCGGTCGCCGGCACCACCCGGTAGATCACGCCCGCGTAGTCGTCAGTGATGAAAATGGCGCCGTCGGGGCCTTGTGCAATACCGGCGGGTCGGCCGAGAACGCCTGCGTCACCGAGAAAGCCTGTCAGGAAGTCGCGTTCGACGATGCTCCCGTCCGGTCGCCAGTCCAGGGCGACCACCTTGTAGCCGTCGGGCCGACTGCGATTCCACGAACCGTGCAGCGCGACGAGCGCCGTGCGTGAATAGCCGGGCGGAAGGTTCGGGCCGCGCAGGAACGCGAGCCCGAGGGGCGCATGGTGCGCGCGAAACGCGTGTACCGGCGTGACGGCGCGGGCAGCCTCCGCCACATGTCCGGCACCAAAGTCGGGGTCGGGCACGCCGGCGCCGTAGACGAACGGCCAGCCATAGAATTTGTTCTGCTCGATGCGATTGAGTTCGTCGGGCGGCAGGTCGTCGCCCAGCAGGTCGCGACCATTTTCGGTGGCGTAGAGCGTGCCATCCCACGGCGCCCAGTCCAGGCCTACGCTGTTGCGCAGCCCGGTGGCGTAGATCTCGCGCTGGCTGCCGTCGGGCTGCATGCGCATGATCGTCGCGCGGCGCTCGTCCTTCTCGATGCAGACATTGCAGGACGAGCCCTGCGACACGTAGAGCCAGCCGTCGGGGCCGAAGCCGAGGGTTTTCGTCCTGTGAAAGCCATCGTCCGTGAAGTCGTCGACGACGTGCTCGAAGGCGCCGGACACCCGGCCCGATTCTGCGTCGAAGCGGATGCGACCGATGCCATTCGACTCGCCGACGTACAGCCACCCGTCGTGCAGGGCGAGTCCATGCGGGTGTCGCAGATTGGTCAGTAGTTTGCGCACCGCGTCCGGCTTGCCGTCGCCGTTGGCGTCACGCTCCAGCAGCACGATTTCATCGGCGCGCGTGCGGGCCACGATCAGGTCGCCGCGCGGAGTTGCGAGCGGCCAGCGGGCGAGGGGCACGTCGGTGGAATACAGCTCAAGCCTGAAGCCATTGGCGACCCGCAACTGCGACGCAACCTGCTCTGCAGTCGGCGGCTCGATCGAGCGGCCGAGCAGGAAATCGAGCATGACTTTCTTGTCGCCGACCGCGACCGGGCCAAACCAGACGTAGCCGAGGCCGGCGACAACGAGCAACGCGAAGGCGAGCAGGAGCACGAGCAGGAGCTTCTTCATGCGCGGCAGTCTAGCGTCTGGCCTCATGGGTCGGTACCGCACTCATGACGCGTCGTTTGCCGATCGTGCCGAAACCCTGTAAAAGCAGGTGCGCAAAGATCTCGACGGGGCAGATTCCCATGAAAGACCGCTCTGAATCGAACCCCGGAACAGAACCGACGCCGGCGACGGCGCCGGACGATGCGCCGGACCTGCTGCAAGGGGCCAGGGTCTTCCGCCCGATCCACCCGTCCGAAGGCATCATCGGCGATGACGACGACACCGCCCGATTGCCGAAGATCACGAACTTCCCGGAAGGAATCGAAGTCGTCGAGCATTCGGTCTGTCGTGCCGTCGGCCAGTGGGTATTGATGGTGCGGTGCCAGTGTGGAAAGCGCTGGTTCGAAGTCGAGGCAATCGACGCTGCGACCTGTCCGCGCTGCAAGGCACTGGTCTATGTCGACGTGCTCCAGGCCCGGCCCGACCCATGAAGTATGGCCATGGTCATGCGCTCGCCGTGACGGCCTGCTTCGCCGCTGCCGCGCCGACATTTGCGGATGACAGTTTCCGGTGCGGCAGCAAACTGATCGTGACTGGCATGACGCAGGCCGAGGTGCTGCAGCTTTGTGGACCGCCCGAGTCGTCGAGCGAGGAAAGTTTGCCGGTACGGAGCGGGAGCCAGGTCGTCGGCGAGACCAGGACCTATCGCTGGACGTACGAATCCTACGGCGCCACCCGCGTCCTGGTATTCGATCAGGACGTGCTCAAGTCGATCAAGTGAGTGCCGGCCGTTACGGCGCGCACCTGTTGCCTCGATCTGCTGGAGAGTCCTGCCTGCGTGGATTGATGCGGTTGGATGGGCGCGTTCCTCGTCGGGTCCGCAGGCTGGTGGCTTGGAGCCAAGCGGCCTCGGCGCCGTCGTGCTGGGAGAGGGCGGCGCGGACTCTATGTCGGACACCGCTGGTTCGATCAGAACCTGAAGTGAAGGTGCCGGCCGACGTGCAGCGGGGTTGAGGGACTCGTGACGAACCCTTATCTCGAACCAGTCGCTCCCTTCTGGACACGCGTTGCCGGCATTGCGCTCCTGGTTGCAGCGACCAGCCTGACTGCCGTGCTCGGCCTCGGTATTGTCGATTTTGCTGCGCATGCGGCAAGCCGCCGGGCACTCACGAGTTCAACGGTCGTTTTCGCCCTCATCCTGCTGGCGCTGTGCGGGATCTGCTGGCAGGCCGGATTTCGCCTCGCATTCAATCGACGCGGCGGTCAACCGACGCTCTTTTCCCGGCCGGCCTGGTTTGCCATAGGCACGGCACTGACGGTGATAGCCGTATTGATGGCTGCCGTCATTTTCTCGGCGCGACGACCGACGCTTCTCGATTACCAGGTGGTCTTGTCCCTAGGCGCCTTAGGGGTCTGGTGCCTCGTGCTGGCGTTCCGTAGACGCACCGAACGACGCACCGAAACAACGAACCGTGAAGGTAAGCACGACGAACGCGTCTGATCAGGCAGGGCGGCGATCGGCCTCGTCGAGTTCCGCCATCTCCGCCGCGGTGAACACCCGCGACCGGGTGTGGAAGGCCTTGCCTTCCGGGCCCTCGAGCGAAAACGTTCCGCCGTGGCCCTCGATCACGTCGATGATCAACTGCGTGTGGCGCCAGTACTCGTACTGCGACTTGCCGATGTAGAACGGGCAGCCGCCGATGTCGCCCAGCAACACGTCGCCCGCGCCGATCGTGAGTTCGCCCAGCAGGTAGCAGTTGGCTGCACTGTTGTCGCAACAGCCACCGGACTGATGAAACATCAGTCCGGGGCCGTGCTTCGACTTCAGCAGTTCGATCAGTTCGACGGCCGCTGCCGTGGCGATGACCTTCTCGACCATGTTCAGAAAAAGCCGAGCTTGCTTTCGCTGTAGCTGACCAGCAGGTTCTTCGTCTGCTGGTAGTGGTCGAGCATCATCTTGTGGGTCTCGCGGCCGATGCCCGATTCCTTGTACCCGCCGAATGCCGCGTGCGCGGGGTAGGCGTGGTAGCAGTTGGTCCACACGCGGCCGGCCTTGATGGCGCGTCCCATGCGATAGGCCACGTTGCCATTGCGGCTCCACACGCCGGCGCCGAGGCCGTAAAGCGTGTCATTGGCCACGGCCAGCGCTTCGGCTTCGTCCTTGAAGGTGGTCACGGCCAGCACCGGGCCGAAGATCTCTTCCTGGAAGATGCGCATCCTGTTGTGGCCCTTGAACAGCGTGGGCTGCACGTAGTAACCACCCTCGAGTCCAGCACCCGGTTGCGCCTGCGCGCCACCGATCAGCACTTGCGCGCCTTCCTGCTTGCCCAGGTCGAGGTACGACAGGATCTTCGTGAGCTGCTCCTTCGACGCCTGCGCACCCATCATGGTGTCGGTATCGAGCGGATTACCCATCTTGATCGCGGCCACCCGCTGCAGCACGCGCGCCATGAACTTGTCGTAGATGCTTTCCTGGATCAGCGCGCGGCTCGGGCAGGTGCACACTTCGCCCTGGTTGAAGGCGAACAGCACGAGGCCTTCGATCGCCTTGTCGAGGAACGAGTCGTCCTTGTCCATCACGTCGGCGAAGAAGACGTTCGGTGACTTGCCGCCGAGTTCCAGCGTGGCGGGAATCAGGTTGTTGGCGGCGGCCTGCGCGATGACGCGGCCGGTGGTCGTGGACCCCGTGAACGCAATCTTGGCGATGCGCTTGCTCGTGGCGAGCGGCATGCCGGCTTCGCGACCGTAACCGTTGACGATGTTGAGCACGCCGGGCGGCAGGATATCGGCGATCAGGTTCGCCAGGACCAGGATGCTTATGGGGGTGGATTCCGCGGGTTTCAGGACCACGCAGTTGCCCGCGCCGATTGCCGGGGCCAGTTTCCACGCCGCCATCAGGATCGGGAAATTCCACGGAATGATCTGGCCCACGACACCGAGCGGTTCGTGCAGGTGATAGGCGACCGTGGTCTCGTCGATTTCGCTGATGTTGCCTTCCTGCGCGCGCACGCAGCCGGCGAAGTAACGGAAGTGATCAACTGTGAGCGGAAGGTCGGCATTCAGCGTCTCGCGAATCGGCTTGCCGTTGTCCACGGTCTCGGCGTAGGCGAGCAGCTCGAGATTGGCTTCGATCCGGTCGGCGACCTTCAACAGCAGGTTGGCGCGCTCGGCCGGTGGCGTCCTGCCCCACTTGTCGGCCGCGGCATGCGCCGCATCGAGCGCGAGCTCGATGTCTTCGGCGGTGGAGCGCGCGACTTTGGTGTAGACCTTGCCGCTGATGGGTGTGACGACGTCGAAATACTGGCCTTTGACCGGGGCCACCCATTTGCCGCCGATGAAATTGTCGTAATGTGCCTGGTAGGTCAGCTTGGCGCCTGTGGCGCCGGGTGCTGCGTAGAGCATGTCGTGTCCCCCTGATTGAACGGCGTCATCCTATACCCGAAATCTGCGCCGAGGTCCCGAGTTGGCGCTCCTTAGAGCCAGTCCCGACGGACCGCTTCTTCGATCAGGCGGAATACGCGCCCGTTGTCGTCTGCCGTCGTGCGGCCGAGCAGGCCGTGTTGCCAGGCGACGGGCAAGGCATCTTTGCCATGCAGCGCGCCGACGGCCGCGCCGACGATCGTCGCGACCGTATCGTTGTCATCGGTATCGTTGACGGCACGCACGATCGCTTCCTCGGGGTCGTGCGCGTGGCAGGCAAGGATCCACAGCACGCTCGGCACGGTTTCGAGCAGGTATGCGCCGGACGACCATGCTTCGCAGGCCTGACGGACGCTCCAGTCGTGGCGCGCGGCTTCGCCCAGCACGAACTCGAGGTAGTCGGGAAAGGAACCCTCGCGGTCGGTGAAGCGCCCGCTGCGGGCACGGTACGGCTGGTCCGTGCAGACTTGACGCACGGTGGCGACGAACGTGGCGATGATCCAGTCGGCCGTCGGCGGTGCCGGCAGTCGCAACAGGCGCGCGAGCAGGTCGACGAACGCGACGCAAGACGCAACCGAACTAGCGTCGCGATGGGTGACGATCGAGGCCAGCGCCGCGTCCAGCCAGAGCGCCGCACTCGTGCCTTGTGGATGCAGCAGCACCAGCGGTGCGATGCGCATCAGCGCGCCATTGCCCGCGCTCTCGGCGCCATAGTGGTACCAGGACGCCATGCCCTGTTCGCGATTGTGCAGGAACTGCTGCATGGACTTGCCGATGCCGAAGATCTCTCGCGCGGCGAAGCGGGCAGACAGGTCGTCCGGATCGAGTCCCCGGCATTCGAGCAGGCTTTCGAGCGTCCAGAAGGCGAGCTGACTGTCGTCCGAGGGCAGGCCCACCCGATGACCCGCGGCCCGCCTGTTCGGCAGGTAGTCGCGGATCTCGCCGTAGCGCGTCTCGCGCTCCAGGACCGGGAGACTCTCACTGGTGTTGCCCAGCGCATCGCCGATCGCAAGGCCCAGCAGCATGCCGCGGATCCGGCTCGGCGCAAGCGGACCACACATCGGTTCACGCGGACCCTGCAGCAAGGCGGATCGGGCCGGCAGGAATCCTTCGGAAATGACACGGGCGGCAAGGGTCAGGTTCGCAGTCATGATCTGTGGACGCCTAAAGGCCAGCCGCGGGGTCGTCCGGCGGCCACTGATCCGGCGGTGCACCACTGCAGACGCGTTGCCGGATGAAGTTGTCGCTCGGGGTCAATCCAAGCTCGCAGCTGCGCACGCACAACGCACGAAACGACGCAGCGTCGAGGCCCGTGGTCTCGTGGTACAGGTCTGGAGTCGCTGCCATCGCGACGAGGAGATTGGCCGCGCACTGCTCCCGAACGAGCGGCAGTCGCGGCTGGTCGCGCACGACTCGGCAGCCTTGATCACGGTCGCGCAATCCGCGCGGCTGAGCGGTCCGCGCGGCTCGCGTTTGCGTGCGACCAGAATGTCGCCGGCGGTCGTCAACGCCGCACTTCGACGCTCGCCGTTCCACAGGCCCAGGTCGATCTGCACGCCGTTGGTCGATGCGGCCACGGCTCCGGCGCCGTTGCCGGCTCCGACCCACAGGCCGGGCACCCGCCGCACGTCTGGCGGGAGGCCGGCCCGCAAGTCGAGCCAGAACGGCCGTTGCCGGCCGCAAGGGCATGGTCGTGCCATCGCACCGGGTGAATCCGACCACGACCTCGCGGTCCGAGAACACGGCGCGATGCACCACCGAAATCGCGTCGTCGCGCAGGCCAGGGACGGCCTGGCCGTCGAGCAGAATGACGGGCCTGGCATCGGATTCGCCGCAGGTCCGATGTCCAGGACGCCGGCCAGCGTCGCCATCGGCAGCCGCGACTTGTCCAGGATCTGCTGCGCCTCGAGCCTGCTGGCGACCGCAGGCGCAGCGGGCGACGCGGTCGCCGGCGTTGCAGGCACGGGCTCGCGCTTCGACCTGGGCTCGCACCATTGGTGGATCGGTGTCGGTGGCTGGTGCCGGTCGATGACGGCATAGATCGCCAGTGCGCCCAGCAACGCTGCGGCCGCCCAGGACCACCTGCGCCAGCCGCGTCCGCCGGCCTGCCGTCGGTTGGCGGCTTTGCCGCCGGCGTCGGCGGCAGCGGCGCCGCTGGCGATGCAGGTGACGGCACGATCGCTGGCGGCGACGGGCGCGGGCGAAGATACGGTCGGCCTGGCCGCGCTGGCGTCCTCAGGGGCAGGGCGGGTCCGGTCGGCCTCGCTGCGGCGATCCGCGGGCACCGATGGCACGGCAGCGATGCCAACACGGGCGTCGGTTCGAGCAGAGGCCGCGGCGTTGCGTCGGTGAGGACTGGGTCGGTCTTGACGCTCGCCGTCGTGTCCAGCACGGGACGGGTGCGGCTGCGCCGCCCGAGCAGACAGCGCCGCGCCTCGGCCGCGGCAATCCGGTGCAGCTGCGACGAATCCGTGATCGAAATGGCGACGTCCTTGCGGTGCCCGGAGCCACTCAACGCGCTGTGGACCGGCTCGACCAGGCCGATGGCGCGGACCCATTGCCCGGCCCAGGTGGCGTCGGGAACGTTCCGTCCATTGTCGAGGGCCTCCGGCCAGATCTTCAGACAGGCCATGTCGTGTGATTGATTGGCGAACTCGACGCGCAGGCAGGGCGTGTCGGTGTGTGGCGACGAGTCCAGCGCGACTCGCACGATCTTGCCGATCGCTTCCACGCGATCGCCCACGTGGCCGCAGCATTGCGCGAAGTTCGTGGCATCGACGACGTCGCACGCCGGGACGTACTCGCGGTGCAAGGGCAGGGCCGCACTGCCGGTAAACGCGACCGGTCGGGTCGGGATGTTGCGCCCTCGAGAAAGTCCTCGAACGTCGGTACCTGCGCGAAAGGAGCGGCGCAAATGGCGGCGAAATTCCGCACTCTTTGCTCGATTTCCAGGAGCGAGAACGCGAACGAATCGAGGCTGGCGTCGAAATGCCGGCCACGGCGACCGGAGTGCTGAAAGTTGCGCTGGCCGAGTTCCGTGCTCTGCAGGCCCGCGAGTTGCGGCACGAACATGCCGTCGTAATCGATCAGCCGCAGTTGAGTCGCGCTCAGGACGATCACGTTCGTCGGCTGGATGTCGCCGTGCGCGATACCGTGCCTGTGCAGTTCGCGCGAAATTCCCCGCAGCGACATGCGCAATTGCTGGAGCGCATCGGCATCGGCCCGGTGCGCGGCAACGAATGCCGCGAGCGTCTGGGCCGTACGCCCAGTCCATCCGGACGATGGGGTAGGTGCCGCTTTCGGTCGTGATTCCGGACGGCTGGAATTCGAAGTCGACGAACAGGTGCTGCGGATGCGACGCAGGTAACCCTGATGGCGGTATCGTGCCTGCAGCGAATCGGAGGGCTTGTGAAAGCAGCGGACGGCATAACTCCGGCCGTCGGCCACGACCTCGAACGTCAGCGCGAAATTGCCGCTGCGAACGACCCGGCTGGCCCGGCCCACGCGAGCGCAGGGTGCCGGGGCCCAGCAGCGGGTCCGACAAGGCGATGCCCAGGCTCAGCTGCAGGGCGTCGGAGTACTCCGCGGTGACGGATAGTGCATGTTCCTGCGCCGGGGACCGGCAGAAATTGTGGCCGTCGCCTCATGTGATTTGTTTCAGCGCAATCTTCACACGCCCCGAGGCGGGGCAAAGCCCATTCGCAGAACCCGCGCTCCGCCCGCAGCCAACTGCTCGACCATCGACCGTGAAATCGGGCCAGATGCGCAGGCCGGTCCATGATTCACGCCCTGCCGCTCTCTGCTGGATTTCAGGCACACACAAGGCGAGAATTTCCCACCGTCAATCGGGAACCGATCGCGGTGTCGAGTGACTGGATGGCAGAGGCGTGGTGGCGATGAAAATACTGTTCGTCTGCATGGGCAACATATGTCGGTCGCCCACCGCCGAAGGCGTTTTCCGCGCACACGCACGCCGGCTCGCCCCGGCTCTCGACATCGAGTTCGACTCCGCCGGCACCCACGCCTATCACGTTGGTGAGCCGCCCGATCCACGCTCGATCGAGCTGCCGCCCAGGCGGGGTATCGACCTCACGGACCTCCGGGCGCGACAGGTGCACGATGACGATTTCGGGCGCTTCGACCTGATCGTGGCGATGGATCGCCTGAATCACGCAACGTTGCTCGACCGCCGTCCGCCCGAGTATCACCAGCGTATTCGCACGCTGCTCGAGTTTGCCGGCAGAAGGCCGCGCCGGCCGATGTGCCCGATCCTTATTACGGCGGCGCAAAAGGCTTCGACGACGTGCTCGACCTGGTCGAATCTGCGGTCGAGGGCCTGCTGGCCGAGGTCCGCCACAGGTCGGGGTCCGTTGACAGGACGGCGTCGCGATACGGCTAGACTCCAGCGGTTGATGTGTCAGGGGGGGACGCGCCGCCAGGACGGCTCGCCGTGGCTTCGTGGTCGATAACGAAAGACTATAGAGTTCGGGGCGAGGAATGAATTCAGCCGCGCGAGCGACGCTGGTCACAGCGTTGCAGCAATACTTTTCGATTCCCGGGGATGAAGCCGCGCTGGTGCTCGACGAGTTCGAGCCATGCGTGTGCCGCGGTGGCGATTGGCTGTTCCGCCAGGGTGACGAAGCCGATTGCCTGTTCCTGCTGGCGCGAGGCCGCATGCAGGTGTGGCTGGCACAATCCAACGGCCAGGAACCCGGCGAACGGCTCGTGGCCGAGGTCAACCCCGGCGAGACCATCGGCGAAATCGGCATGCTCACCGGCGGGGCGCGATCCGCGAGCATCCGCGCCGTGCGCAACAGCCTGTTGCTCAAGATGACCTCTGCGGCCTTCGATCGGCTCGCGCGGCAGCGGCCTGATCTCACGCGCCACATCGCGGGCGGTATTGCCGGCCGGTTGCGCGATCGGACCGCCGGCGTCTCGCACATCCGTCGTAACCTGAAGACGATCGCACTGGTGCCGCTGGGCTCGGTGCAATCGGCCGAGGCCCTCGCGGCGAAACTCGGCGCGGCGCTGCAGCTTTACGGACCCACCTGCGTCCTGTCCGCCACGGCAATGCGCGACGCGGGTGCGCCCGCCTTGCCGGCGGCGCGACACCAGGACCAGTCGCCGGCGATGGTCGACTGGCTTGCCGTCAAGGAAGACGAACATCGCTTCGTCATGTACGTGGCGGATCCGGCCGACGGCGTCTTCACCGACATGGCGCTCCACAACGCGGACCTCATCCTCCTGGTCGGGCAGGCCGGTGACGATGCCGCGCCCCGGTCCTGGGAAATGCAGGCATTCGACGAGACCAATGCCGGGCGCGCCGTCGGCCTCGTGCTTGGTGGTGGCGCCGCGCGTGGGTTTGCGCACCTGGGCGTCTATCGCGCGTTGCATGAATCCGGCACGCCGGTGGACTGGCTCGGAGGCGCCAGCATCGGCGCCGTCATGGCAGCCGGCATGGCGACGGGACTGGAGCCGGGTATCGTCATCGAGCGTGCGCGCAAAGCGTTCGTGGACGGCAAGCCTTTTGGCGACGTGACCGTGCCGATCATCTCGTTCCTGCGCGGAAGACGCATGGAGCGTCTGATCGATGCCCACTTGCCGGGCGAAATCGAAGACCTGCCGGTGCCGTTTTTCTGCGTTTCCAGCAACCTCGGCAATGGCCGTGTGCAGGTGCACGATCGGGGCTCCTTGCCGCGCTCGTTGCGCGCAAGCGTGTCGCTGCCTGGCATCTTTCCGCCGGCCGTGATCAACGGCCAGCTGTCCGTCGACGGCGGCATCCTCGACAACCTGCCGGTCGACCTCATGCGTGCCCGTCCCGTCGGTCGCGTGATCGCCGTCGACCTGAGTTCGCGCAAGGATTACACGGTCGACTACCCATCGGTACCGTCACCCTGGCGGGTGCTCGCCGGACGGATGCTGCCGCTGTCAACGCGGTATCGCGTACCGAGCCCGGTGTCGTTGATGCTGATGGCGATGTCGATTGGCGCGATCGGTTCGGCCCGAGCGGCCGGGGCGCGCGGACTTGCTGGTGCGGCCGCCCGTGGGTGGTTTCAGTTTCACGGATGTGCGCAGCTTCGACCGCGTCGTCGAGGTCGGATATCGAGAAGCGCAAAAGGCAATCGCCGATGGTTGGTCGCCGCAGGGCTGAGTCGAAGGTAACCGGCCGCGGGGCCGGCAAAGCAGGGGGGAACTTGCAGCATTCAATCCGGAGCGGGCGGCCCGCGCGTGCAACATTGCTGACGATCATCACGTTGGCAATCGGGTGCCAGCCCACACTGGCCGTGACGGCAGGGCGGAAGCCGCTGCTAAGACGGCTGCTGGTGCGCGGGAGTAGCGGCGCTCGGTCGCATCGAACCGTACGGTGGCATCGTCCACGTCGCCGCCGCCTCGACACCCGACGCGATGTCGGGCGCGATCCTGAGCAAACTGCTGGTCGACCGCGGCTCGGACGTGACGGCGGGCCAACTGCTGGCCGAGGTCGACACTGCTGCGCTGGCGCGCAGCCGCATCGTCGAAGCAAAGCCGAGCTCGAAACCGCGAAGCGCGATGCCACCGCCTCCGTCAGCCTCGCGGATGAGGCCTGCGTGCTTGCCGACGTTGCGGCCCAGCGCTCGAACCGCAAGCAGGACCTGCTCGGCCGCGGACTCGCTTCGAGCGAGGACGCCGAGCAGGCCAAGGGCGATGCCGATGCCGGCGTGGCCTCATGCAAGGCGCGACGTGCATCGGCCAGTGTCGCGCAGTCGCGTATCAGCGCAGCCGCCGCGCGCGTGACGCGCTTCGAGACGGAACTCGAGCGCTCGTTCGTTCGTGCACCCTTCTCCGGCCGGGTCATCGACGTGCGGCGCCGGCCCGGAGAAATCGTCGGCATGGAGGGCGTGCTCGAGCTTGCGCGCATCGACCAGATGCAGGCGATCGCAGAGGTCTTCGAAGCCGACGTCCGCCGCGTGCGAGTGGGCCAGCGTGCGCTGGTGCGCAGCCCGGCGCTGCCTCAAGACCTTACCGGCACCGTGACGCGCATTCGCCCCAAGGTGCAGAAGCTCGACCAGATTGGTGACGATCCGGTTGCACGCAAGGATGGACGCATCGTCGAAGTCGAGATCAAGCTCGACGACGGCCGCGCGGCTGCAAACCTCACTAACCTCCAGGTCGAGGTCGAGATTGGCCGCTGAGGGCACGTGGAGTCGGCTGCTGCCCTCCGCGCCGCTCGGGTGGTTGCAGCTGTGGCACAAGCCGTTGCGCCTCACCGTCGCCGTCGCGGGCATCGCGTTCGCCGTGCTGCTGATCCTGATGCAGCTCGGCTTTCGCTCGGCGCTGTTCGAGAGCACGTTGCGCTTCCATGAGCGCTTCCGCTACGACATCGCGCTGTTCAGCACGGACAGTGTGTTCATTGTGCGGCCGGCGCCGTTTACGATCCGTCGTCTATACGAGGCGATGGGTTCTCCTGACGTCGAGTCGGTGAGCCCGGTCTATATCTTTCCGGCGACGTGGAAGAACCCGTGGACCAACGCCCGCCGCAGCATCAATGCGGTCGGCATCGACCCTACCCGCAATGTGCTCGACACGCCGGGCTTCGCGGACACCTGTTCCAGGCTGGTTGCACAGGACGTCGTGTTGTTCGACCGTGCCTCGCGGCCTGAATTCGGGCCGGTGGGGGAGCTGGCGCCCGGATGCGCCGGTCAGCACCGAAATCAACGATCGCGCGGTCTCGGTGGTGGGACTGGTCGAGATCGGCCCGTCGTTCGGCATCGATGGCACGGTACTCACCAGCGTCGACAACTGGCTGCGGCTGTTTCCGGACCGGTCGCGCAACCAGATCCAGCTGGGCCTGGTGACGCTGAAGCCGGGCGTGGATGCGAATGCCGCGCGCGATCGCCTGCGCTCCTATCTGCCCGCGGATGTGCTGGTCATGACCAAGGCCGACTTCGCCGCGCGCGAGAAGGCGTACTGGAACGGGGCCACGCCGATCGGTTACGTGTTCGCGTTCGGCGCGATCATGGGCCTGGTGGTCGGCGCGATCATCGTCTACCAGATCCTGTTTGCGGATGTGTCTGAGCACTTGCGTGAGTACGCCACGCTGCGGGCCATCGGGTATCGCAATCGATTCGTGTCCGGCATCGTGCTGCAGCAGGCCGCAATCCTCGCGGTGCTCGGCTACCTGCCGGGCATGGCCGCGGCGTGGTTCCTCTACCGATCGGCTGCGCACGCAACCCGTTTGCCGCTGCACCTGACGACTGATCGGGCACTCACGGTGTTCGTGCTGACGCTCGTGATGTGCGCGCTCTCAGGTTTCCTCGCGCTGCGCAAGGTGCGTCGCCTCGACCCGGCGGAGGTCTTCTGATGCCTGGCAGTGCGGACGCGCCGGTCGTCGTCGAAAACCTCAATCACTATTACGGCAAGGGCCCGCTGCGTCGGCAGATCCTGCACGACGTGTCGACGACGATTCCCGCTGGCGAGATCGTCATCGTCACCGGACCGTCGGGGTCCGGCAAGACGACACTGCTGACGCTCGTCGGTGCGTTGCGTGCACCACAGGACGGGCGCCTGCGTGTGCTCGGTCACCAGCTCGACGGCGCAAGTCGCACGGCTCTCGAAGACGTCCGCAAGCGTATCGGCTTCATCTTCCAGAGCCACAACCTGCTCGGCGCATTGACTGCTTCCCAGAACGTGCAGCTCGGCCTGCGCGTGACCGGTCGCGCCGCACGTGCCGACCTGCGACGCAAGGCTGATTCGATGCTGGAGGCAGTCGGTCTTGGCGAGCACACTCACAAGCGCGCGGAACAGCTGTCCGGTGGCCAACGCCAGCGCGTGGCCATTGCACGCGCCCTGGTCGGCGAGCCGGTCATGGTGCTCGCAGACGAACCTACTGCGTCGCTCGACAAAGCCTCGGGCCGCGAGGTGGTCGATCGCATGCAGTCACTGGCCCGGGAGCGGGGCACCACCATCCTGCTGGTCACGCACGACAACCGCATACTCGACGTTGCCGATCGCATCCTGCACCTCGAAGACGGCAAGCTTGCCACCTTCACCGATGCCGTCATTGCCAATACGCAACAGATGATGCACCTGCTGGCCCAGAACACCGAGCGGCAGCACGTTGAGCAGCTGGTCGACGCGATGGACGAGGCGGCGTTCCGCGGCACGCTGCAGGAGCTTACGCAGCAGTCGCAGAAGTTCCTCGAGGCGACCGCACTGGCGAGCGACGAGGCCTACCAGAGCATGCTCGAGCAGTCGCTGCGCGTCTTTACGCGCCGGGTCGGCGAGCTGCTTGATGCAGAACGCGCGTCGCTGTTCCTGGTCGACCGCGAGCGACAGGAACTCGTGCTGCGCGTCGCGCAGGACATGCCGGAAGGTGACTATGTGCGCATTCCGCTGGCCAGCGGAATCGCGGGCGCTGCGGCGATGTCGGGCGAGGTGGTGCGAGTCGACGATGCCTATGCCGACCCGCGTTTCAACCAGACAGTCGATGCCGAGACTGGCTTCCGCACGCGTTCCATGCTGTGCCTGCCCCTGCAGGATCGCAGCGGTGCGGTGTTCGCCGTGACACAACTGCTCAATCGGCGCGGCGGCCGCCCGTTTGACGAACAGGACACGCACCGATACGCAGAGTTTGCGTCGTCGCTCTCGGTCCTGCTCGAGTCGCTGGTCAAGCTTGGCGGTGCCGACGATCACAGCGCCGCCGCATACGACAATTTCCGCCGCGCGCTGCGTCCGTACGGCCTGCCTGTTTTCTGCCTGCCCGGTAATCACGACGAGCCGGGCCTGATGGTCGACCTGGTGGGCGGCGATGGATTCCAGTACGGCGGCACGGCCGAATTCGGCGCGTGGGGAGCGGTGTTCATCGACACGCACGTGCACGACTGCCCCGAAGGCAGAGTCGAACCGAAGGAACTCTTGCGACTCGAGTCGGCGCTGCAGGCCTTCGGCGACCGACCGCTGCTCGTGTGCCTGCATCATCCGCCATTGCCCGTCGGCAGCGCCTGGCTCGATGGGGTGGGCCTGCGCAATGCCGATGAGTTGCTGGCCGTCATCGAGCGGTATCCGACGGTACGTGCCGTGCTCGGTGGTCACGTGCACCAGGAATTCGAGCGTCGGCATGGACACTCGCTCGTGCTCGCGACGCCTTCGACCTGCGCGCAATTCACGCCGCTCACCGAGCATTGCGTGATGGACCTCAGGCCGCCGGGTTATCGCTGGCTGGAGTTGCTGCCCGATGGCCAGGTGCGGACGGAAGTGCGGTGGCTGCAGGACTGGGAAGTGGCCGAACGGCCGCCGGACGACCGTTTCTAATGACCGTGGGAAACACATGAAAGACAAACTGCCGTTTCCGCTGCTGGATACTCCCGCTGCCCTGGCCAGCTGCAATGGTTGGACGGAAGAGGTCTATCGCGACCTGCTCGCGCTGCAGGAGGGTTCCATCAGTCATGACGCGCTGGATGCCAAGTACCTGTACCGTCGGGCCATCCTGACGCTCGACCTCACTGGCTTCACGGTGCAGGCCATGAAAGACCGGCCGCTCAATGCGCTCCTGCGCATCCTGGATGCGCAGAAGGTCTGTATTCCGGTGCTGCATGAGCACGGCGCGCTGCTCGTGCGCGCGTTCGCGGACGACCTCGTCGGCCTGTTCGAGGAGCCCGGCCGGGCGCTCGATGCCGCATTCGAGATTCACCGCCGTGTGACCGCTTTCAATCACTCGAAGCATGCTGCGGAACAACCGGCGCTCGCCTGCATCGGCATCGGTTACGGCCAGGTGTACGCGATCGGCCCCAACCTGGCGATGGGCGACGAAATGAATCGTGCTTCGAGGCTCGGTGAAGACACTGCCCGGGGCAATGAGACGCTGGTGACGTCGAATGCCTATTTCGCGCTGCGCAGCCGCCCCGACGTCCTGTTCGAGCAGGTCGCGAGCGACGACCAGCTGTTTCCGTATTACCGGGCGTCGCCGCACTGAACCCGGGCATCAAGCCCCACGAACTGCAGCCCGGTGCTCGCAGCAAGCGGTCCGCCCAATGACCGCTGGCGCCGATGGCCGGGTCATCGTGGAAAAATCGACTAAGGTTTCCTGCCGCCAAGCAGGAGCAGCGCGGCGCCGATGGCGATTGCTCCCACACCGGCCCAGACCGGAACGTTGACCGTCTGCTTTTCCTTCACGGACATTTCGATCGGCCCCACGTTGATGTCGTGAGTCTGCTTCGTGTAACTGAAGCTCCCGTAGACGAGTCCGAGGACGCCGGCCACGATCAGCACGATGGCGGCAATCTTGACTGCATTCATGTTCGCTCCCTTCGTGTCCGTCGCAGGACATTTCCCATACGATCGTACCCGGTCGTCGTAAAACTACGCCAGCCGACGACGCGGTCTGTGCGACACCGCACACAGGAATCTCTCGTCGCGATGTCGCCTGCCCAAGGCTGCGTTCAGGACGGGCCATAGCCGCGTTCTGGCGCAGCTGGCCGGTCACGCGGTCGCCTGAACGAGCGGTTCCCTGGAGCTACTGGGCCGCGAAGAAAGACTGGACGGCCTCCAGGCAAAACGGGGGCACCAGTCCGGCGTGATAGGCATCGGCGACCGCGGCGGCCCCGCCATCCGTGGCTCCTTGTGCCACAGCCGTCGCAGCGGCGATCTGTTTCGCCAGCGCAAACTGGCTTTTCAGGTCGGCATACGGGTCGTCGGCCGACGCAGTGGAATCGAGATCCAGCACAATTACAGGACTTGGTGAGGGCGCGCGCGCCGCCCAGTAGCCCTGCATGAGCTGCGTGTTGAACCAGAAGACGGTGGGGTCCGCATTGCCTCCGCACAGCAAAGTCGGGGCGGTTGGTGCCCAGTTGCGCAGATCATTTTGTTTCAGCGCTTGCCGCAGGCGAATCCCGGGCGTCGCGGCCGCAATGCCGGTAGTCGTCGTGGGCCAGCCGCCATCCGGATTGGTCTGCGCGTCCAGGAGATAACTCAGGCGGAAACTGTTCTTGACCAGGTTGTCCGTGCCGAAGCCGAGCGCAAAAATCGGCGCCAGGCTGGCCGGCGTGGTCGCGGGCGTGACGTCGGCGAACGCCAGATCGGAGGCGTCGAACTGAACAGGGCATCTTGGGCAGCCTGCCCTGCGCAACGCTGGCTTCTTGGCGTCGTGCTCGGCAGCAGGGACTCGATGCCGCCTGCGTATTGCGCCTCCAAGACATCAGCCGTGCCGGCGTAGACATTGCCGTAGGCCTTCTGGTACGCAGTGATCAGCAAGGTGGCTGACACCGTCGCACCCGAGCTGCACGACCGGCAAAAATCGCGTCGACGAACGCTGCCATGGCGTAAGGCCCGGACATCGGTGCTGATGCCGTGACCGACATCCCGGCGTCCTGCATGGCGCGATGCGTCGCCATTGCCACGTAACCGCCCTGCGAGTAACCGGTGATGAACAGCCGGCCGCTGTCCACAGTCGCTGGAGCTGCGGCGGTCGGAAACGCGCTGCGCGCGGCAGTGAGCGCGTCGATCATGTCCTTCGACTGCTGGTCAGCGACCAGGTATGGATGGTAGGGCAGGCTGGAAACGTCGTAACCGGCGTAGTTCGGGGCGACCACGATGTAGCCCTGTGATGCGAAAAGCGCCGCCATGATGAGCGCTTCTCCATTGGGGTCGCCCTGCAGATTCGTGATGTCGAACGCGCGGTCGGTCGTGGTGCCGTGGGCGTACAGCAGGATGGGTCGGGCACCGTTGCACTGTGGATCGCCGCCGAGCGGCACCATCAGCGCACCGGAGGCAGTGGTTGCTGCGTTTGCGCCATCGACTGTCGCGTATCGAATACGGTGGACGGCGACGTCGCACAGGGGTGTTCCGCTGACCGCGAGCAGCTGCCGATTGAGCAGTGTATTCAGCGCGAGCAGCAAGGCCGGAGCAGTGACAGTGGACACCAGTTCGGGCGGCTTCTGCAGCAGTTGACCGCGCGCCGGGTTCACGACCACGGCGTCAGAGCCCGCATTGCTGCCGCCACAGGCGGTCAGCAGCAGCGCCGTGAGAATGAAGAGTGCTTGACCATTAATTCGACGCATGAGGCACCACCGTTGGCAAGCTGAAAAAGCGCAGCGACGCGATCTTCCGCTGCCGTTCATTGCCAGGCGGTACGGTAGCGCACGGGACGCCGTGCCTGCGAGTCCTCGCAATGCACGTTGACGCACCGAACGCTGTGTGACTTCCGCCTGCGGTCTCCGCGTGCCGAATGCGACATACATTGCATGCTTCAACCACTCGTGCGCTGCCAGTGGTTCGCTCGCACCCTGGCAGAAAAAAGCCCGCTGCGTAGCAGGCAGCGGGCTTTCCTCAGCTGAACGAGTCGCTTACGGCTCGTTGCGCGGCGTCGTCACGTCCGTCGGCGGAGTGGGCGTCCACTCGCGCGGTTCGGAAGCCGTCGGGACCGGAGCCGGTTCACGCACCACGACCGTCGCGGGTGCCGGCGCAATGTCTCGCGGCGGAGCCGGCGGTGTTGCGGGACGATCGAAGTCGAACGAGCGCGGCTCGGGCGCACGCGGTGCTTCGTGGCTCGGCGCAGGCGGCGGAGCCGTGAACTCACGCGGTGCTTCCCGGAGTGGGGATCGCCGCGAATGGACGCGGCGGTTCGGGCCAGTGGGGTTCATCGAACGCGCGTGGGGGGTTGAGCGACTGCGGCGCAGGCGCGCGGCCAGCGGTTTCGCCGCCACCCGCGTCGTCGCCACCAGCACCGCCCGGACCTTCATCGACGTTACCGTCGCTGACTGCACCCGCGGCAGCGCCTGCGGCGTAGCCTTCACCACCCTCATTGCGACCGCGGCGACGACGGCCACCGCGACGCGACCTGCGTCCGGTGCGCTCGCTGCGATCACCCTCGGGGCGTTGCTGCTGACCGTCACCTGTCGATTGCGCGACTGACGCGTCGGCCGTGCTCATGTCGTTGGCAACGGCTGCGACGACCGCCGTGGCTGCTGCGACCTGCTCACGCGCTTCCTGCGGCTCGCGGTATTCGCGCGGTGGCCTCGGTTCGCGGGGCTCACGCGGCTCGCGCGGAGGTCGCGCATGCTGCGGCTGGCGCTGGCCTTGCTGGCCACCTTCACGACGCGGCTGGCCCTCGCGCGGGCCGTCTTCGCCGCCCTGGCCCTGGCCCTGACCTTGACCACCATCACGACGTCCGCCACGCGGACCTTCGTCACGACGCGGCTGCTGCGGTTGCGCGCGACTCTGCTCGTCGCGACGCGGTTCGCTGCCGCGGGCAGGCTGGCCCGGACCCGGTGCACCGTCAGCACGGTTCTCGCGGCGCGCTTCGTCACGTGAGCCGCGGCTGTCGCTGCGTCCGCGCCCGTCACGGCTGTCGCGTGCGTCGCGGCGCCCATCACGGCCGCGACCGCGTTCGCTGCGATCCCGATCATGACGCGGACGATCGCGTTCGCCGTCCTTGCCACCGCGACCGACGTTCACGGGCGGCGCCACCTGCGGTTCGGGCGCACGCTTGTCGCCTGCGAGCCAGCGCCATGCGCGCACGAGCACGTTGTCGCGTGGACCGTAGGCCGGCGCGGCAACGGCTACCGGTGCAGCTGCGACTTCGATCGGGGCGGCCACGACCTCGGGTGCCGCTGGCGGGGCGGGGGTGCTCGGGATGATCGTCGTCACCGCCGGCTGCTGCGGCGGTGGGGCCGCTTCTTCCTCGGCCGAGGCGATCGCATCGAGGTCGATCTTCGGCTCGACTGCCATGTGATGGCTGATGACCGAGTTCTCGGGCAGGTCGGTCTCGTCATCGCGCACGCGGCGCAATTCGTAAGCCGGCGTCTCGAGGTACTTGTTCGGCACCAGGACGATGTCGACATGGCTGCGCGCTTCGATGTCGTGCAGCCAGTCGCGTTTCTCGTTCATGAGGTAGGTCGCGACGTCGACCGGCAACTGCGCGATGACCTTGGCGGTGCGGTCCTTGCGAGCCTCCTCGCCGATCAGTCGCAGTACCGCGAGCGCCAGCGATTCGACGCTGCGGATTACGCCCATGCCGGTGCAACGCGGGCAGACGATGTTGGTCGATTCGCTGATCGACGGACGCAGGCGCTGCCGCGAGAGCTCGAGCAGGCCGAAGCGGGAGATCTTGCCCAGCTGGATGCGGGCACGGTCCTGCTTGACCGCTTCACGCAGGCGATCTTCGACCGCGCGCTGGTTCTTGGTCGACTCCATATCGATGAAGTCGATGACGATCAGGCCTCCGACGTCACGCAACCGCATCTGGCGCGCAATTTCGTCCGCGGCCTCGAGGTTGGTGTTGCAGGCGGTGGTCTCGATGTCGGTGCCGCGGGTGCTGCGCGCCGAGTTGATGTCGATCGAGACCAGCGCCTCGGTGTGGTCGATCACGATGCTGCCGCCCGCGGGCAGCGTCACCTTGTGCGAATAGGCCGACTCGATCTGGCTCTCGATCTGGTACCGCGTGAACAGCGGCACGTGGTCGTCGTCGTAGAGCTTGAGCTTGCGCAGGTTGTTCGGCATGAAGCGCTGCATGTATTCGCGCGCTTCCTCGTAGACGTCCTGCTTGTCGATCAGGATTTCGCCGATGTCGTCGCTGAGGTAGTCACGCAGCGCCCGCAGGATCGCCGTGCTTTCGCGGTAGATCAGGAACGGTGAGGGGCGGCTGTCCGACGCCTGCTGGATCGCGTTCCAGATGTCGACCAGGTTGTTGAGGTCCCACTGCAGTTCCTCGGGCGAGCGGCCGACGCCGGCGGTGCGGACGATGGCGCCCATGCCGTCGGGGATCTGCAGCGAGTCCATCGCTTCGCGCAGGGCGTCGCGGTCGTCGCCCTCGACGCGGCGCGACACGCCACCGGCACGGGGGTTGTTCGGCATCAGCACCAGGTAGCGGCCGGCCAGGCTGATGAAGGTGGTGAGCGCCGCGCCCTTGTTGCCACGCTCTTCCTTGTCGACCTGGACGATGATTTCCTGGCCTTCCTCGATCAGGTCGCGGATGCCGCGGCTGCCGCCTTCCTGGCCGGGTTGCTTGTCCTTGAAGAACGCCTTGGAGACTTCCTTCAGCGGCAGGAAGCCGTGGCGCTCGGCGCCGTAGTCGACGAACGCCGCCTCGAGGCTGGGCTCGACGCGGGTGATGCGTCCTTTGTAGACGTTGGCTTTCTTGGTTTCGCGCGACGGGATTTCGATATCGAGGTCGTAGATCCGCTGGCCGTCCACCAGCGCTACGCGCAACTCCTCATCCTGAGTTGCGTTGACGAGCATTCTCTTCATCGGCCCTCTCTCTATTGGAGGTTGGGGCCGCGAACGGTTCGGACGGGTAATGGTGCCGTGGCGTGGGAAAAAGGTCTGGCAGCGACTGCGCGAGCGCTCATTTGCTGTTCATCTGCACCGGCGCAGTGCGCACGATGCGTGACCGAATCCTGGTGCTGTCGGGCATCGTACCCGCCGAGGTCGCTGCTGGCCCGCTGCCCGCCGGGGCTGCGGCACCTGCGCGTGTCCGCGGCAGATCGATGTGTCTGAAGGTTCAGAACCAACTAAGATTGCGGGCGCCCCGCACTTCCCGAAGGGCGTGCAACCGCGCGTCGCTCATTCGGCGCTGCCTGATGTTGCTTGGACGCACCAGCGCATTGCCTAGCGCCGGAATGTAACAAGCGAAGGCCCGAAAATCAATGGCTTACGAAATAGACCCGGCAACCGACGAGAACAGCGCCGAGCCGGAACCCGGCCGCGGTGTGACTCACGTGGAAGTGACCGAAGACGACGCCGGAACGCGGCTCGATAACTTTCTCGTCCGGCAACTCAAGGACGTCCCGCGCACGCACGTATTCCGCCTGCTGCGCAAGGGTGAGGTGCGCGTCAACAAGAAGCGCGCCAGGCCCGACCAGCGGGTCGCGCTGGGCGACATAGTCCGCATCCCCCCGGTGCGCAAGGCGGAAGACGTGCCGCCGCCAGCCACGCCCCGGACCGCCAGTGAGTCGCTGCAGAAACTGGTCCTCGACTCGATCACCTACGAGGACAGCGACCTCATCGTCTGCAACAAGCCGCCGGGCCTGGCGGTTCACGGCGGCAGTGCGACCGACTTCGGCCTGATCGAAGCGCTTCGCAGCGCGCGCCCCGGGCAGCCGGACCTCGAACTCGTACACCGGCTCGACCGCGACACCAGCGGCTGTCTGCTGGTGGCGAAGCGGCGCGCTGCGCTGCGCGCCCTGCACCTTCAGCTGCGCGAAGGTCAGACGGAAAAGCATTACCTCGCACTGGTCTGCGGCAAGTGGAACCTGGGGACCAAGCGCATCGAACTCGCGCTCGACACCGACGAGCGCCGCAGCGGCGAGCGGCACGTGGCCGTGCGCGCGCACGGCAAGAAGTCCGTCAGCACGTTCAAGCCCGTGCAGTTCTTCGGCAACCTGGCGACGCTGATGGAAGTCGAGATCGACACCGGCAAGACGCACCAGATTCGCGTGCACGCCGCGCATGCGGGCCATCCCGTCGCCGGCGACGACAAGTACGGCAGCCGGGACTTGAAGCGCATGTTCCTGCATTCGTCGTCGCTCGGCTTCACACGGCCCGGCACCCGCGAGCCCATGCTGGCAAGCGCGCCGCTGCCGCCCGAACTCAGCGCGGTGCTGGATACGCTCACGCGTGGCAAGGCGCGGGCGCCGCAGGACGAGCGCGGCAAGACACTGAACCGGAGGGCGCGCGTGGACCGATCGCGCCCGCGCGTGCAGCGACCGGCGCCGGTGGCGCAGACGGGCAAGCCGAGGACGGCCAAGCCCCGGACCGACAGGCGGGGCCCGGCTAAGGACCTGGACCCGTGCGCGGCGAAGGGCGCCGCAAAGCCAGGACAACGGGAGGCCGGTGAGGCCGGTCGGGTCGACCGATTCGATCCGGTCGAAGAGAGCGATCCCCAGGGCTTCGGCTTTGAAGCCGCCGGCGCAGTCGAGTGGCTGGTCGCGCTCGATGTAGCGGTCGATTTCGGCGTCCGACAGGTCCCGGAACTTCACGACCGTGCGGTCGACGTGCGATTCGGCGCGGCCGGCCGAGCCATCGATGACGTGGACCGCGGTGAGGAAGGCAACTTCCTGGCCAGACGAAGCCCGCAGCTGTTCGCGGCAACGCTCGATGGTACCGGGCTTGCCGAGCACATCCGTACCGCGCAGGGCGACCTGGTCCGAACCGATCACGATCGCTGCTGGGTACCTCGCGGCGACTGCCTCGGCCTTGGCCCGGGCCAGGCGC
Source organism: Pseudomonadota bacterium (assembly GCA_016705325.1). Taxonomy (GTDB): domain Bacteria; phylum Pseudomonadota; class Gammaproteobacteria; order Steroidobacterales; family Steroidobacteraceae; genus RPQJ01. The sequence goes on from JADIYJ010000003.1 coordinate 408,912, forward strand.
GCGGCCATGGCGGCGGCCGGTTCGCCCGGCAGGCGAGATTCATCGACATCGGGGGCGACGCACTCGAACGGCAGCCCGAGCCGCTGCAACAGGTCGCGGCGGTAACGGGACGTCGAGGCGAGAATCAGGCCCTTGGAAAACAAAGATTTAGGCTCGTTTTTTCTTTGACAGGGCGGGGCAGCGTCACTATGATACGCGCCCCATGTCGCCCGGCCAGGCCGATCAGGTTAACGCCAAGGAGCTGTCGGCGCGAGCCGCCGTTCTCGAGCGCCATTTCGAACTGGCGCAGCTCGAGCGCGTAGCGGAGGCAGGCGGTCTTCCCGGCACTCGCATCGATGCGCGATTGCAGTTCGGCGCCTTCGAAGACCGGACGACGGTCGACGTCCGCGTCGAGGGCACGGCAGTGCTGGAATGCCAGCGTTGCCTGCAGCCTTGCGCGATTGCGATGGACGAATCGGCGCTGGTCGCCATCGTCCGCGACGAGTTGGATGAGGTGCCGGGCGGCTTCGAGCCGTTCGTGGGAATGCCGGAGCAACTGTCGCTCGCGGCGCTGATCGAAGAGCAGGTGCTGCTCGCGTTGCCGCTCGTGCCCGCGCACGAAGCTGGCAGCCCGGAATGCCTGTCGTCCGAGGCGGAAGAGGTGCCGTTGGCGCCCGCTTCCGTGGTCGAGACCGCGGCCGAAGAGGCAGCGGTGGAAGAGAAACAGACGCCCTTTGCGAATCTGCGGGAGCTGCTCGAGAAGAACAACGAGCGCGGACCCGCGTCAGGAGAGTAGACCATGGCAGTCCAGAAAAGCCGCAAGACCCCGTCCAAGCGCGGCATGCATCGTTCGCACGACCACCTGAGCAGCCCTGCGCTGTCGGTTGACCGTACCAGCGGCGAAACCCATCTTCGTCACCGCATCACCGCCGACGGTTTCTACCGCGGCAAGAAGGTGATCGAGAAGCCGGCCGCCGACGAAGGCCAGGAGTAATCCTGTTCCGACGGGCCCGCGCATGAACGCCGGCCTGACCGTAGCCGTGGACGCGATGAGCGGCGACCACGGCGCTGAAGTCGCCGTTCCCGCGGCGCTCGAAGTCCTCGCGTCCACGCCCGATCTCCGGCTGATCATCGTCGGTCGCAGTGAAGTCGTGCTGCCATTGCTGGGCGCCGCCCTCGATAACGACCGCTGCCGTTTCGTCGAAGCGACCGAAGTCGTCGCCATGGACGAGCGTCCGCAGGACGCGCTTCGTCGCAAGAAGAACTCGTCGATGCGCGTCGCGATCAACCTCGTCGAGCAGGGCGAGGCGTCGGCGTGCGTGTCGGCCGGCAACACCGGCGCACTGCTCGCCACCGCGCGTTTCGTGCTCGGCATGGTGCCGGGCATCGACCGTCCCGCCATCGTCTCGGCCGTGCCCTCGACGGGCGGGTACACCGTGATGCTCGACCTGGGCGCCAACCCCGACTGCAACGACGATCATCTCGTGCAGTTCGCGGTGATGGGCTCCGTGATCGCATCCGACCTGCACGGCATCGAGCATCCGCGCGTCGGCCTGCTCAACGTCGGCGAGGAAGACATCAAGGGCACGGAAGAGATCAAGGCGGCGCACAAGCGGCTCACCGGCTCCGCGCTCAATTATGTCGGCTTCGTCGAAGGCGACAAGATCTTCTCGGGCGCCGTCGACGTCGTCGTCACCGACGGCTTCACCGGCAACGTGTCGCTGAAGACGATGGAAGGCCTGGCGCGCTTCATCAGCGGCGCGATGAAGGAAGAGTTCACGACTCACTGCTCGGCCTTGCGCCGGCGCCGCATACGCGCCATCAGCTGCACGCGCCGCCTGGCGATTTTCTCCACGACGGTGGGCGCTGCCTTGCGCAGCATCGAGCCCTTCGTCAGCGATTCGCGGCAGGCACGGAAATCTTCGTACGCCTCGAGCTCGTGCCGGAGTTCACGGAAGACGAGTTCGATCATGACGGCGTCGTCGAGCATGCCGATGCCTGGGATGTCGTCGGGAATCAGGTCCTCCGGGTCGCACAGGTAGGCAAGCCCCGACAGCACCGGATTCCGCTCGTCGTCGTCCAGCGGCCAGTCCTCGTCGGTGACCATGGCGATCAGGGTGTCGAGCTGCTCGAGCCGTTCGGTCACGAAGTCGGGCAGATCCGTGCCTTTCATGGACTTCACCATGTCGGCCGCCGCGCCGAGGATTTCCTCGTCGTCGGCAATCCGCACCGAATCGCGCGCCTTTTTCAATTCCCGGCGAAAATGGCGTAAATCGCGGTCGGAGAGCTCGATCGTCAGCTTGTAAGGCATGGGGGTCCCTCGCGGCCGCAAGGCTACGGGCGGTGCCGTGTCCGGGTCAATGCGTGCGGGCAGCGTGTGGATCGTCGCCATGTCGTTAGAATAGATGCTGGCAATGGAAGGAAGGTTGCATGCAGCATATCCGTGTCGGCCAGTGGTTCGCGGCGGCGCTGGTCGCAGCGTTCGCACAGTTCGTCGCCAATGACGTCCGGGCAGGCGAATTCCTGCTGCCGCTCAATGGCGACAACGTGATCGGTGCGGTCAGCATTGCCGTGGCCGAGCACGAGGACACGCTGCTCGACATCGGCCGGCGTTATGGAGTCGGGTACGAGGAGATCATCGCCGCGAATCCCGGCATCGACCCCTGGCTGCCCGGGGCGGGCACTGAAGTGGTGATTCCGGGCCGGTTTCTGCTGCCAAATGCCCCACGTGAGGGGATCGTGGTCAACCTGCCCGAGCACCGCCTTTACTACTATCCGCCCGCCCAGCCGGGCCAGCCGCGCGTCGTTCGCACGTACCCGATCAGCACCGGCAAGATGGACTGGAAGACGCCGCTCGGGGCCACCAGGGTTGCGTCGAAGCAGGAGCGTCCCAACTGGTATCCGCCGAAGTCGGTGCGGCTGGAGCACGAGGCGAAGGGTGATCCATTGCCGCCGTTCATCCCGCCGGGCCCGGACAACCCGCTCGGCGAGTATGCCCTGCGGCTCGGTATCCCCGGCGGCTCGTACCTGATCCACGGCACGAACCGTCCCGCCGGCGTTGGCATGCAGGTCACGCACGGCTGCATCCGCATGTTCCCGGAGGATATCGCCGAGTTCTACACGATGATTCCGGTCAATACGAAGGTGAACCTGATCGACCAGACGACGAAGGTCGGTTGGTCGCGTGGCTCGCTGTACATCGAACGCCAGGCGCCGCTGGAAGGCACGGACAATCCTTCGCACATGGATCCAGCTGAACTCGACCGGGTCGTAAAGGTGGCCACAGCCGGCGTCGATGTGTCGATCGACTGGGACACGGCACGGCTCGCTTTCCAGCAGGCGTCGGGTGTGCCAGTGCGGGTCGGCGAACGCAATTTCTCGCGTGCGCCAGCCCCATTGCCCGAGGCCGCGCCTGCGCTCGTCGAGGAATCGGCGCAGGTACCTGCCCCGTAATCTCAAGTCCGGGGGCGGCGGGCGGCAGGGGGCGCCACCCCGCGGCGCGCTGGATCAGGCGCCGGACAAGCCGACGGGCCGTGACGGTGGGGCGCGCTCCTGCTGGGTATGTCGGGCAGGCTAAGCACCACAAGAAAACGCCGCGGAGGTCCGCGGCGTCTTCGTATCGCAAAGGCGAGTGGGTAAGTGGATTACTTGCCCATCGACTTCTTGAACGCGCGGTCGATCTTCTCGTTGGTCGCGTCGCAGCAGGACTGCGAAGCCTGTGCGGCCTGGAGGGCCTGGTTGGCCGTGCTCTGGGCGGCGCTCGAGGCGCTCGCTGCGCTCGATGCCGAAGCGGCAGCGGCGTCAGCAGACGCCTTGGCGGCGGCGGCGTCAGCAGCGGCAGCCTTGATGGCCGCATCGGCGCTGGCCACATGAGCGTCAAACGTCGACTGGCTCACGCAACCCGTGGCTGCGGCGAGCACGACGGCGGCGGCGGTGGCGGTCAGGATCTTGGCGATAGCGGTCTTCATTGGTGATCTTCCTCGGTTTTTGAATCAGGCAAGCAGTGTGGCGGCCGCAATCCGTCCACACCCTTCCGTGTGCGCAGCGCAGCCGAACAGCGAGAGACTAACTCATTCGAAAACGACGATAAAGATTACTGTGTGGTGCGTCGCATGCGAGGCGTTCGCATTCGACGACCGGGCGAGCAGCCACCAGCCGCGGGCCGGCACTGGCGGGCGTTGCGGTTGGCACTGGGTTTCCCGGCATTCGCAGCAATGTGCTGGCCGCCGGAATTCGCGCAGGAGAGTGGTGTGGCCACCTCACTCGGGGTGGCGGTCATTGCCCGATGATCCTTATTCCTCCCGCTTGCCAACAGGCAGGCGGAACTGTATATATAGACAGTCACTGTATGGGTATACAGGGAGGGACGATCGATGGAAGACCTCACGCCGCGCCAACGCCAGGTGCTTGTGTTCATCCAGGACAGCCTGGCCGAGCATGGGCTGCCGCCCACGCGGGCCGAAATCGCCGAGGCCCTGGGTTTCAAGTCCGCGAATGCGGCCGAAGAGCACCTGCGTGCGCTGCAGCGCAAAGGCGTCATCGAACTGCGCCCCGGGGCCTCCCGCGGTATCCAGCTCAAGGATTCCCTGCGTGACCAGATCGGCCTGCCGTTGATCGGCCGGGTCGCCGCCGGCCGGCCCATCCTGGCCGAAGAAAACATCGAAGCGCGCTACCAGATCGACCCGACGCTCTTCCAGCCGCGGCCGCATTACCTGCTCAAGGTCAAAGGCATGAGCATGCGCAACGTCGGCATTCTCGACGGCGATCTCGTCGCAGTCCACCGCACGCCCGAAGTCCGCAACCGCCAGATCGTCGTCGCGCGCCTCGAGAACGAGGTCACCGTGAAACGCTACCGGCAGGACGGCTCGATCGCCTGGCTGCTGCCCGAGAACGAAGACTTCGAACCCCTGCGTATCGACCTGCGCGAGCAGTCGCTCACCATCGAAGGCCTCGTCGTCGGCGTGGTGCGGCAGGACACGCACCGGTTGTCCTGACTGCCCATGGATAATTTTTCGGATCAGTGATCCCTCCCGCAGTCATGCCAGAAGTTGTGAAGGCTTCCGTCGAACAGCTGCTGCAACGGCATTCCGCGCGTCTCTGGCGCGCGCGGGAAACGGGCAACGGCGCGGCCGCGGCCGTGCCGACGGGATTGCCCACGGGCTACGCCGCGCTCGACCGTTGCCTGCCGGGCGCGGGCTGGCCGCGGCAGGGTCTCATCGAAATCCTTGCCGATCAGCGGGGCATCGGCGAACTCCGGTTGCTGCTCCCCGCACTCGCTGCGCTTTGTCGGGACGAAGTCGCAGCCGGCGAGGTTTATCCGTCACCGCGTCCCGATCCTGCGGGATCTGCCCACGCGGGGTCTGGCATGCCACCGCATGACCGGGGCAGCGGGGGTTGGGTCGCCTGGGTCTCGCCGCCGTTTCGACCGTATGCGCCGTCGCTTGCGGCGTGGGGCATCGATGTCGGGCGCATGCTCATCGTCAACGGTGCAGGAACCACCGAGTGGGCGATGGACCAGGCGTTGCGTTCGGAGTCGTGCAGTGCTGTCCTCGGCTGGGCCAATCCCCGCGATCCACACGCGTTGCGACGGTTGCAACTGGCCGCAGAGACTTCGCGCAGCCTTGCCGTGCTGTATCGCCCGCTGCAGGCAGGGCTCACGCCTTCCCCTGCCGTGTTGCGGCTCGCGTTGCTCGGCGGCGGCACCGAAGGCCTGCAGGTGCGTGTCGTCAAAAGCCGCGGAGGCCGTCCTGCCACGGTGAACCTGGGGCACTGAGATGGCCCCGCTCGCCAGGCCCCCGTCTCCCCACCGTGTGCGGGTCACGCCGGCATTCCGTCCATCTTCGCTTGCCGTTCCCGGCCGCGCACCGCTCGCGCAATCGCGCCCGCGTGAACTCTGGCTCGCCATTCACCTGCCGTCATTGCTGCTCGATTCGCTGCGCGACGTGGCGCTTGCCCTGCCTGGTCGTCCGCCTGTCGCCATCGTCGATCTCGGGCGCAATGGCAAGGTCGTGCGCGCCTGCGATGAAGCCGTGCGCGCCGCGGGCGTGCGCGAGGGGATGTCGATCAATGCGGCGCTCGCACTGGTGCCGGGCCTGCATGCATTGGCGCGCAATGCACGCCGCGAGCGCCAGCTGCTGGAGGCGGTGGCGCAGCGCGGCGTGCGCTTCACGCCGCGGGTCAGCCTCGAGCCGCCCGACGGCGTATTGCTCGAGGTGCGTGGCAGCCTGCGGCTGTTTGGCGGCGCCAGCCAACTGTGCCTGCGCTTGCAGCAGGAACTCGAGAATGCCACGGGCGTGGCGGTTCGCTTCGCGATTACGCCGTCGCCGCTGGCATCGTTGTGGTTTGCACGCACGGGTCCGCTCGGTGCGCGACCCGTGTTCGTCCGCCACCGCGACGAGCTGGCGTCGCGGCTTGCGTCGTTGCCGCTCGGCTGCACGCGGTGGCCCGAACGCAGCATCGAGGTGCTCGGCACCATGGGTGTGCGCACCGTGGGCGAGTGCCTGCGCCTGCCGCGCGATGGCTTCGCGCGCCGCTTCGGCCAGGAGTTGCTGGCCACGCTCGACCGCGCCACGGGTCGTGTGCAGGAGCCGCGCGCGGCGTATGCCGCAAGCGAACGCTTTGCTGCACGACGTGATCTCGAACCCGAAGCCGCCGACACCGCACGACTCGGCCTGGCGCTCGATCCGCTGCTCGAAGAACTGTGCCAGTTCCTGCGCGAGCGTGGCCGTGGCGTGCAGGTGATCGAAGTGCAGCTGCGTCATCGTGCTGTCCCGGTCACGCGCGTGCGGCTGCGTTTCGTGCAGCCGGTCGGTGCGCAGCCGCGGCGCATGGCGGAGCTGCTGCGCGAGCGGCTTGCACGGCTCGTGCTGCCGCAGCCCGTGCGCAACGTGCGCCTGCTGAGCGGCCCGCTCCTCGACCTGCAGGCCGACGCGATCGGCTTGTTTGCGCGCGACCGGCGCGAATCCGGTGAGAACCTGCCGCAGCTCGTCGAACGGCTGCGCGCACGGCTCGGCAACGATGCCGTGCACGGGCTCACCTGCGTTCCCGAGCATCGGCCCGAGGCGGCGTGGCGTGCCGTCGAACCGGCAGCCACTCCGCAAGCAGGAAGAAAGGCGCGTGGTCCCGCGGCGATGACGCGGCAATCGACGACCTCGCGTGCCGAGGCGCGCACCGCGAACGCTGAGGCGCGCCGTACCCGGCCAGCGTGGCTGCTCGATCAACCCGAGCCTTGCACCGTCGACCGGCTCGTCTTCGAAGAAGGCCCCGAGTGCATCGAATCCGGCTGGTGGGACGGTCACGACGTCGCGCGTGATTACTACGTCGCGCGCAATCCGCAGGGTGCCAGGTTGTGGGTGTTCCGCAATCGTCGCGAGACGACCGCAGGCGCGAGCTGGTTCCTGCACGGCTGGTTCGCGTGACTCGCAGATCCACAAGCTCTTGCGCGCCGCAGTGAGTCGGGCTCGACCGGATTGCCGTGTACGCCGAACTGCATTGCCTCTCCAACTTCAGTTTCCTGCGCGGCGCCTCGCACCCGGAAGAACTGGTCGAGCGCGCGGCGAAGCTCGGGTATGCCGCACTCGCGATTACCGATGAGTGCTCGGTGGCCGGCGTGGTGCGGGCGCACGTCGCTGCCCGCGAACGCGGTCTCAAGCTCATCATCGGCTCGGAGTTTCGCCTCGAGGACGGCCTGCGTTGCGTGCTGCTCGCGCGGGATCGTGCGGGGTACGGTCGTCTCTGCCGGTTGATCACTCGCGGGCGACGTGCCGCAGCGAAAGGGGAGTACCGGCTGTGCCGCGACGATTTCAATGAACTCGTCGCAGGGGATAGGGGGCGGGGGTTAGGGGGTAGTCGGAAATCGCTGGCAACGCCAGCTTCTGCACTAACCCCTGACCCCTATCCCCTGACCCCTCTGCTGTGCCTGTGGCTGCCCGCAACCCAGCCCGATGCTGACGCAGCGCGCTGGCTCGCCACGCTCTTCCCCGGCCAGCTCTGGATCGCGGTCGAACTGCTGACGACGGGCCGCGATCGCCGGCGCCTTGCGCAGTTGCAGGACCTCGGTCGCGAACTTGAACTGCCACTGGTCGCGGCCGGGGACGCGCACATGCATTCGCGCGGCCGCCGCGCGCTGCAGGACGTGCTCACCGCAACCCGCATCGGCACCACCGTCGAGCGGGCGGGGCTCGCGCTGTTTCAGAACGGTGAGCGTCACCTGCGCCCGATCCAGCGCATCGCGGAGCTGCATCCGCCCGAGCTGCTCGCCGCGGCGGTGGAGATCGCCTCGCGCTGCACGTTTTCGCTCGAGGAGCTGCGTTACGAGTATCCGCGCGAGATCGTGCCGGAAGGTTACACGCCGACCGCATGGTTGCGGCGCCTGACGGAGGAGGGCGCAAGGCATCGCTGGCCGGAAGGCGTCCCTGCCCCGACGCGACAGGCGATCGAGCACGAGCTCGCGCTGATCGCCGAGCTCGAGTACGAGCCGTACTTCCTCACCGTGCACGACATCGTACGATTCGCACGCTCGCGGCACATTCTCTGCCAGGGCCGCGGCTCGGCGGCCAACTCGGCGGTGTGCTTCTGCCTCGGCATCACCGAAGTCGATCCCGGGCGCATGTCGCTGCTGTTCGAGCGCTTCATTTCCAGGGAGCGCAACGAACCGCCGGACATCGACGTCGACTTCGAGCACGAACGGCGCGAGGAAGTCATCCAGTACATCTACGCCAAGTACGGCCGCGAGCGGGCTGCGCTGACTGCGACGGTCATCAGCTACCGGCCGCGCAGCGCGCTGCGCGACGTGGCGAAGGCGATGGGACTCGACCCGCTGCAGGTCGCCGCTCTCGCGCGCTCGATGCAGTGGTGGGACGGCTCGCGCATCGACGAAACCCGGGTGCGTGAAGCGGGTCTCGATCCGGCCAGCCCGGTGCTGTCGAAGGTCCTGACCCTCGCCCGGACCCTGCTCGGGTTTCCGCGCCACCTCTCGCAGCACGTCGGCGGGTTCGTCATCGCGCGCGACCTGCTCGAAGAACTGGTTCCCATCGAGAATGCCTCGATGTCCGATCGCACCGTGATCCAGTGGGACAAGGACGACCTCGACGCGCTCGGCCTGCTCAAGGTCGACGTGCTCGGGCTCGGCATGCTCGCCGCGATCCGCCGCGCGTTCGATCTCGTGCACGGCTGCCGCGGCCGGCGCTGGACGCTCGCGACCGTGCCCGCCGAAGACCCGGCGGTCTACGACATGATCGGTCACGCCGACACCGTGGGCGTGTTCCAGATCGAATCGCGCGCGCAGATGGCGATGCTGCCGCGGCTGCGGCCGCGCTCGTACTACGACCTCGTCATCGAAGTCGCGATCATCCGGCCCGGCCCGATCCAGGGCGACATGGTGCATCCCTACCTGCGCCGACGCGCGGGCGAAGAGCCGGTCACGTATCCCAGCGCAGAGGTGGAGGGCGTGCTGAAGCGCACGCTCGGCGTGCCGATCTTCCAGGAGCAGGTGATGCAGCTCGCGATCGTCGCTGCCGGATTCACGCCGGGTGAGGCGGACCAGTTGCGGCGCGCGATGGCGGCGTGGAAACGCAAGGGCGGCCTCGGCCACTTCGAAGAGCGGCTGATCCACGGCATGCGCGAGCGCGGTTACTCCGAGGAGTTCGCGCGGCGCATCTTCCAGCAGATCCTCGGTTTCGGCGAATACGGTTTCCCGGAGTCACACGCGGCGAGCTTCGCGCTGCTCGTGTACGTCTCGGCGTGGCTCAAGCGGCACGAACCCGCGGCTTTCGCGGCTGCACTCATCAACAGCCAGCCCATGGGGTTCTATGCGCCGTCACAGATCGTGCAGGACGCGCAGCGTCACCGCGTCGAGGTGCGCCCGATCGACGTTCGCACGAGCGAGTGGGACTGCACCCTGGAGCATCGCGCTGACGAATCGCCTGATCCCGCGTTGCGGCTCGGCCTGCGGCTGGTGAAGGGACTGGCGCAGGAGGCGGCGCAGCGTCTGGTGGCTGCCCGCGCGCGCAGGCAGGGCCACGCGTTCGAGAGCGCGCAGCAGCTCGCGGAGCAGGCCAGTCTCGATCGCCGTTCGATGGGATGCCTGGCGGCAGCGGGCGCGCTGGCCGGCCTCGGTGGGCATCGTCACCGCGCGGCCTGGCAAGTGGCCGGCCTGGAGGGCTCGCTGCCCATCCTGCCCGAGGTACGCATCGCCGAGGGAATTCCGCTGTTGCGCGCGCCCCGCGAAGGCGAAGACATCGTGGCCGATTACGCGCACACGGGCCTCACGCTGCGGCGTCACCCGATCGCGGTGCTGCGCGACCAGCTCAGTGCCCGCGGTTTCGTCGATTCCGCGCTGCTGCGCTCGCTGGCGAACGGCTCGAACGTGCGCACCGCGGGTCTCGTCATCACGCGACAGCGGCCAGGCAGCGCCGAAGGCGTCACGTTCGTGACGCTTGAGGACGAGCATGGCTCGATCAACCTGATCGTCTGGCGCGACGTGGCCGAGCGGCAACGCCAGGCCTTGATCGGCTCACGCCTGCTGGGTCTGGCCGGCAGGCTGCAACGGGAAGGAGAGGTGATGCACGTGATCGCGCACCGACTCGTCGACCTGAGCCGCTGGCTCGGCCGCTTACGCTCGGCCTCGCGCGATTTTCACTGACCCTTGCGCGGCCGCGGGCGGTCGCCCACGTCGTAGTCGTCGAAGTCGCTCAGCAACTCCGACGTGCGCTTCTGTTCCATCATGCGTTCGAGCTTGCGCCACGCGGGCTCCGCGCCTTTCGGCGCGCCGCGCTTGCGCTTGTCGAGGTCCTGCATGAGGCGGTCGACATCGAGGGCTTCATCGCCCCCGACGACTTCCTCGGTGTCTTCGTCCTCGAACTCGTCCGCTGATTCCGGCTTCTCGTTCATCGAAAAACCCAGTGGGCAAGGTGCGCGTTTTTATACTTCGGTCGTGGCGAGTCGCGCAAGGCGGTATTCCACGTTCAGCAACCGGCTGACATCAATGCAATAAGCTCGCCATGCGGCGCCGGTATTGCGTGACGAGCGGATCCTGCTCGCCCAGCACCTCGAACGCCTGCAGCAGCGCCCGGCGCCCGGCGTCGTCACCGAACTTCCTGTCGCGTCGCATCAATTCCAGCCACTCGGCCAGGGCGGTCCCGTAGTCGCCTGCCAGCGCATGGTGCGCTGCCAGCGCATGCCGTGCCGCCGCGTCGGACGGGTTGGTCTCCAGGGCAGCACGCAGCGTCATGACGTCCGGCCGGGCATTGGCGGTCTGGACGAACGCGAGCCGCGCCCGCAGCGCTCCCAGTTGCGGATGGTCGGCCCGGCTGTTCGCCAGCGCCTCGATCGCCGCGGCCGCTCCTTCCGCATCGCGCTGATCCAGCAGTCGCGCGGCGAGATACTCTGGACGATCGGAGGCCGGTGCCGCAACGACCGTTTCGACAACCTCACCGGCAGTGCTGACGTACCGGTCGAGCAGGGCCTTGATGGCCGGTTCCGGCTGCAGGCCCACGAACTGCTCGACCACCTCGCCCTGGTGGATGAGCAGGACGGTCGGGATGCTGCGTATCTGGAAATGCGCTGCCAGTGGCGGCTGTTCCTCGGTGTTGACCTTGGCAAGGATGAAACGGCCCTCGTACTCGTCTGCAATCCGGTCGAGCAACGGCATCAGCGTGCGGCACGGGCCGCACCAGGGGGCCCAGAAATCCACCAGGACGGGTTTCGTGTTCGAGGCCTCCACGACGTCGGTCATGAAGTTGGCGACGGTGGCGACGATTTTCTGCGCGGCTTCAGGCATCGGGTGCATCCGGATTCGTTGAACGGGAAGTTTTCGCGCGCGGCCGGGCCGACGCAAGCGCGTTTCACGGCGATCGCTCAAAATTAGTGACTCATGCGCCGGGCGGCTATACTCCCGCCCCCCTTTTTTCACCAACGAGCCCGGCAAGGAGCCTTTGATGTCGACGACCCGCATTTCCCACCTCTGCATTGCGCTGGCACTCTGCTGCGGCGCCACGCCCGCCCTGGCCGACTGGACCGGCAAGGGTAACGTCGGCGCGTCGTTCGCGACCGGCAACAGCGAGAACCAGGCGGCCAGCGCCGCGCTCGAACTGAAGAACACGGTCGACAAGTGGCAGCACACGTTCGGCTTCGCCGGCAACTATGGCAGCGAAAGCGGCACCACGACCGCCCAGCGCTGGGAAGTCCGCGGCCAGACCCAGTACGCCCTCACCGAGCGCGCGTATGCCTTCGGCGCCGGCCGTTATGACGATGACAAGTTCAGCCAGTACGACTACCAGGCCACGCTGGCCGGCGGTCTCGGTTACAGGATCATCGACAGCGACCGTACCAAGCTGTGGGTGCAGGGCGGCCCGGGCTACCGCTACGCCGAAATCCTTGCCACGGGCGAGTCGGAAGATGGCGTCATCTTGCGTGGCGACCTGGGCTTCGACCACCAGCTCACCGATACGACCAAAATCGTCGACCGTCTCCTCGTGGAAGCCGGTTCGGACAACACCTACGTGCAGAATGACCTCGGCCTCGAGGTCACGATCTCGGGTGGGCTCGGGCTGCGCGTGGGTTACCAGGTGCGTCACAACACGGACGTGCTGCCCGGCGTCGAGAAGACCGACACGCTCACGACGGTGGGCCTGCTCTACGAGACGAAATAGACCTCCCGTAACGCAGTGCAACACGCCCCGCGGCGGCGGAACCCCGCGGTCCGTCTGCGTTTTTGGATAGAATCCGGGGACCATTGCTGCAGGCGACTTCCCCATGTCCGGTTCGACTCGCGAGGCGCCCTCGTCGCGCTTCCTGTTTCCCGATGTCCAGGACTTTCTGACCCCGGTAGGTCAGGCCATCAACGACGATTTCCTGGGTGACGAGGAAGCGCTGATCCGCTCGCTCGCAGACAGGGCCCGCCTGGATCCGGCGCAGCACGACGAAGTGCAGGCCACGGCACGCAAGCTCGTCGAGGCGGTGCGCAGGGCGCCCGCCGCCAAGACCGGGCTCGACGCGTTTCTCCGGCAGTACGACCTGTCGTCGCAGGAAGGCGTCATCCTCATGTGCCTGGCCGAGGCGCTGCTGCGCATTCCCGATGACGAGACAGCCGATCGCCTGATCGCCGACAAGCTGCGCGCCGGTGACTGGGCCAGTCACCTGGGCGACAGCCAGTCGCTGTTCGTCAACGCCTCGACCTGGGGGCTGATGCTGACGGGCCGTATCGTGCGGCTCGATCCGAACGACGTCGCCGCGCCGGAGGGCGTGATGAGCCGCGTCGTCGGCCGCATGGGCGAACCCGTCGTGCGCACGGCGATGCGCCAGGCGATGCGCATCATGGGCCACCAGTTCGTGATGGGTCGCACGATGAAGGAGGCGCTCGACAACTCGTTGAGCGGCGCCAACAGGCGTTACCGCTACACGTTCGACATGCTGGGCGAGGCGGCGCTGACCACGGCCGACGCCACCCGGTATTTCGATGCCTACCGCACGGCCATCGGCCCGCGAACTGACGCCGCGCCTGGTCGAGCTGTGCCGGCTGGCCCGCGCTGCGGGCATCGCGCTGACGCTCGATACCGAGGAATCCGAACGGCTGGAACTCACGCTGGAACTGCTGGCCGCCGTCTGCCGCGATCCCGCGCTCGCCGGCTGGAACGGCTTCGGCATCGCGGTGCAGACCTACCAGAAGCGCGCGCTGCCGATGCTCAAGTACATCGTCGGCCTCGCCCGGGAGACGAATCGCATCCTGCACGTGCGCCTGGTGAAGGGCGCGTACTGGGACGCCGAGATCAAGCGCGGCCAGGAGCGTGGCCTGCCGGGCTACCCGTTGTATACGCGCAAGCCCAACACCGACGTGTCGTACCTGGCGTGCGCGAGCTACGTTTTCCAGCAGGGCCGCAACGTCCTGTATCCGCAGTTCGCGACCCACAACGCGCACACCGTCGCCGCCGTGGCCAGCATGGCCGGCAAGGCCGGATTCGAATTCGAGTTCCAGCGCCTGCACGGCATGGGCGAGGAACTCTACACCCACGTGACTGGCCCGGGCGGCCTCGGCATTCCGTGCCGCGTCTACGCGCCGGTGGGCGAGCACGAAGACCTGCTGCCGTACCTCGTCCGTCGCCTGCTCGAGAACGGCTCGAACACCTCGTTCGTCAACCGCATCGTCAACGAGAACGAGCCGATCGACGCGATCATCGCGGACCCGGTGCGCACCGTCGACGGCTTCGACCAGGTCGCGCATCCGCGCATCCCGCAGCCGCTCGACATCTACCAGCCGGAACGCAGGAACTCGCTGGGCGTGCATCTCGCGAACGGCGCCGTGTGCAAGGCGATGGCCGAGCGCATGGAGCGCGTGTCACGTCGTGCCTGGGTGGCAGCGCCGCTGGTTGGCGGCGAGGAGCAGGGCGGGGTGAGCGACACCATCCGCAATCCTGCCAATCATGCCGACGCCGTCGGCACCGTGGCCAACGCGACCGCGGAACACGTGCGCGCCGCGGTCGACATCGCGGTCCGGGCGCAACCTGCCTGGGACGCCACGCCCGCAGGCGTCCGTGGCGACGCACTCGACAAGGCGGCCGACCTGTTCGAAGCGAGCACGGCCGAGCTGGTCGCGATGTGCGTGCGCGAGGCCGGCAAGTCGGTGCCGGACGGCGTCGCCGAAGTGCGCGAGGCCGTCGACTTCCTGCGTTACTACGCGGCCCGTGCCAGGCACGAGTTCGCGGGCCCGCAACGAATGCCAGGACCGACCGGCGAGAGCAACGAGCTGAGCCTGCACGGACGCGGCGTGTTCACCTGCATCAGCCCGTGGAATTTCCCGCTGGCGATCTTCGCGGGGCAGGTTGCAGCCGCGCTGGCAGCGGGCAATGCCGTGCTGGCGAAGCCGGCCGAGCAGACGCCGCTCGTGGCGGCGCACGCTGTGCGCCTGCTGCTGCAGGCGGGCGTGCCGGCCGACGTGCTGCATTTCCTGCCGGGTGATGGCGCGGTGGTGGGTGCCGCTGCGGTGGCCGATCCGCGCGTTGCGGGAGTTGCTTTCACGGGCTCGACCGAGACCGCGCGGATCATCAACCGCACGCTGGCCGCCCGTCACGGACCGATCGGCACGCTGATTGCCGAGACCGGTGGCCAGAACGCGATGATCGTCGACAGCTCGGCGCTGCCGGAACAGGTCGTCATCGACGCGGTCCAGTCGGCGTTCAACAGCGCAGGACAGCGCTGCTCGGCGCTGCGGGTGTTGTGCGTGCAGGAAGACGTCGCGCCGAAGGTGAAGCGGCTGCTGGCCGGCTACATGGAAGAGCTGGTGGTCGGGGACCCGGCATACCTCGAGACCGACGTCGGCCCCGTCATCGACGAGGCGGCGCGCGCCATGCTCGAAGGACATGCGCGCGAAGTCATGCGGTCGGCAGCCTGGCACCACCGCATCGAACTGCCGGCCGCGACGCGGGCCGGCACGTTCGTCGCCCCGCTCGCGGTGGAGATTGCGTCGCTGTCGATGCTCGAGCGCGAGTGGTTCGGACCGATCATGCACCTCGTGACCTACAAGGCGCGCGAGCTCGAGGCGCTGGTGGATGCGATCAACGCGACGGGTTTCGGCCTCACTTTCGGCATTCACAGTCGCATCGACGGCACGGTGCGCCGCGTGGCAAGCCGCGTGGCAGCGGGCAACGTCTACGTCAACCGCAACATCATTGGCGCGGTGGTGGGAACGCAGCCGTTCGGCGGTTCGGGCCTGTCGGGCACGGGACCGAAGGCGGGCGGGCCGTTCTATCTCCACCGCTACGCGCACGAGCGCACGATGACGGTCAATACCTCGGCGGTCGGCGGCAACGCTTCGCTGCTGGCGATGGAGTAGGCGGGCACTGCGCGCAACTGACGCATGAACCTCAGCGTACTCGACATTTTCAAGGCCGGCGTCGGCCCGTCGAGCTCCCACACCATGGGGCCGATGAACGCCGCCTGCGCATTCGTGCAGGACCTCGAGCGGATGTCGCTGCTCGAGCGTGTCGATAAGGTCGCGGCGCAGGTCTATGGCTCGCTGGCCCTGACCGGCCGCGGGCACTGCACCGATCGCGCGATCCTGCTTGGGCTCGAGGGCAACCAGCCGGCGACGATCGATCCGGCCGCGATGGAGCCCTCGCTCGAGCGCATCCGCGGCACAGGCCGCATTCTGCTCGCGGGCAGGCACGAGATCGCCTTCGACGAGCCGCTCGACCTGCTGTTTCACCGTGACCAGACCCTGCCGCAGCACCCCAACGGCATGCGTTTCACCGCGCTCGATGCAGCGGGTAGCGTGCTGCACCGGGAGGAGATCTTCTCCACCGGTGGCGGGTTCATCGTCCGCGCCGGCGACTTCGGCAAGCCGGACACGGCGGGACCGCAGGTCGACGTGCCGCATTCGTTTGCCTCGGGCCACGAACTGCTTGAGCTGGCGCGCAGTCGCGGCCTCGAACTGCACGAGCTCATGCTGGAGAATGAGCGGGCCTTCCGGCCCGATGCCGAGACGCGCGCTGCGCTGCTCAACCTCTGGTCGATCATGGACGGCTGCATCCAGCGCGGGTTCGAGGCAAATGGGCTGCTGCCGGGTGTGCTCAAGGTGCGTCGTCGCGCATCACGCATGCAGCGTGTGCTGCTGGAGCAGTCGTCACAGCAGCGCCCGCTCGATGCGATCGAGTGGGTCAACGCATTCGCGCTGTCGGTGAACGAGGAGAACGCTGCCGGCGGGCGCATGGTCACGGCCCCTACCAACGGCGCCGCAGGCATCGTGCCGGCCGTGCTCGCCTACTACCGCAAGTTCGAGCCGGGCGCGAGCGAAAACGGCATCGTGCGCTTCCTGCTGGTGGCCGGGGCCATCGGCATGCTCTACAAGCGCAACGCCTCGATTTCGGGCGCCGAGATGGGCTGCCAGGGCGAGGTCGGCGTCGCCTGCTCGATGGCCGCCGCCGGTCTCGTCGCCGCGCTCAATGGCACCAACGAGCAGGTGGAGAACGCGGCCGAGATCGGCATGGAGCACAACCTCGGGCTGACCTGCGATCCGATTGCCGGCCTGGTGCAGATACCCTGCATCGAGCGCAACGCGATGGGCGCGGTGAAGGCAATCAACGCGGCCCGGCTGTCGATCCGCGGCGACGGCACGCACAAGGTGTCGCTCGACCAGGTGATCAATACCATGCGCCAGACCGGCCACGACATGTCGACGATCTACAAGGAGACCAGCCAGGGCGGCCTGGCGGTCAACGTTCCGGAATGCTGAGGAAGTGATTGGTGATTAGTGAATAGTGAGTAGTGAGTACTCACTTCAGCAGGAGCATGTCGATGTCTGCAGTGGGTATCGTTGTCGTGATCACGGGAGCGTTCGGCGCGCTTGGCTCGGCGGCGGCGCGTGCTTTTGGCCAGGCCGGCGCCCGGCTGGCGTTGGTCGACGTAACGCAGCCGTCCGCCGAGCTGCAGAGGGAATTCGGCGGCGCGGGGCACATGCTGCTCGGCGGCGCGGATCTCGCCGACGTCGATGCGACGCGCAAGGCAATGGCCGCCATTGCGATGCGCTTCGGCGGCATCGACGTGCTGGTCAACGTCGCCGGCGGTTTTCGCTGGGAGACGATCGAGGACGGCGACATCGGCACCTGGGATTCGCTCTACTCGATGAACCTGCGCTCGGCCGTCGTTGCGTCGAAGTGCGCGCTCCCGGCCATGCTCGAGCGCGGCGGCGGTCGCATCATCAACATCGGCGCCGGTGCCGCGGGCAAGGCGGCGCTGGGAATGGGGGCCTATGCGGCGTCCAAGGCGGGCGTGCAGCGCTTCACCGAGGCGCTGGCCGAGGAGTTGAAGGATCGCAACATCACGGTCAACGCGATCCTGCCGGGCATCATCGACACGCCACGCAACCGGCTTGATATGCCGAAGGCGGACTTCACGCGGTGGGTGAGTCCCGAGGCGATCGCCAAGGTAATCCTTTTCCTGGCGTCGGCGGAGGCTGCGCCGGTGACCGGTGCCGCCATTCCCGTGTTCGGGCGCGGCTGACGCCGCAGCCCGCTAAGCCAGGTTGCGGGGGTAGTCGAATTCGGCTTCGAGGCCGCTTGCCCAGTCGAGCTGCGACCAGTCGTTCACCACGAAGCACGCAGTAAACACTCCGCATGTCGGCAACGTGTCGATGTGCTCGCCGGCCGAAAGCTTGTTGGCGCAGTCCGTGATGCCCGGGTTGTGCGCGAACACCATCACGTGTTGCGCCTTGCCGCCCAGTTCACGAACGACCTCCACGATCTGCTTCGGGTCGGCCAGGTACAGGCGCTCGTCCTGCGCAATCCTGTCGGCGTGAACTTTCAGTTCGCGGGCCATGATGCTGGCCGTCGACAGCGCACGCACGGCGGGGCTCGACAGGATCAGGTCGGGCTTCAGCTTGCGTGCGCGGAGCCGGCGCGCCATTTCCGGGGCGTCCTGCTGGCCGCGACGGTCAAGAACCCGGTCCCAATCCTGCTGCCCCGGCAGCGACGTGTCCGACTTCGCATGCCGGACCAGCGTCAGTCGCCGCATCGTCCCGGTGTCCAGGCGGTCCGCCACCAGGCGCTGCACCTTGCCCTTGCTCCGCTTGCCGAGACTCATTCGCTGGCGACCTCGACGAAGCCATCGACCACGCGCGTGGCGTGACTTCTTACGGCCTCGTAGGCCGGCGGGGTCAATGCCTTGCCGGTGCGCAGGCAGAAGCGCGCGCCGTGGCGCGGGCAGATGACCTGATGATCCTCGACCACGCCGCCGGCGAGACCGCCGCCGTCGTGCGTGCAGACGTCCTCGATCGCGAAGAACTCGCCGTCGATGTTGTAGACGGCGACGAAGGCCCCGTCGACTTCGGCCGACGCGTAGTCGCCCGGCTTGATGTCCGTGGCGGGTGCGACGCGGATCCAGGTGGTCATATCCGGAGCCCGCCGGCGGCAGCGGCCGTCACGTGGCCAGTGCTGCGTCGCCTCACATCATCCCCGTCTGCAGCCGCGCAGCCTCGGACATCATCGACTGGTCCCACGGCGGATCGAACACGAGTTCGACGTCGGCGTGCTTTACCGTCGGGATGACCCCGACTTTTTCCTTGACGTCGGCGACGAGCACGTCCCCCATGCCGCAACCGGGCGCAGTCAGCGTCATCTTGATCGACAGCACGCGGCCGTCGCCGTCAGGGATGACTTCGCATTCATAGACCAGGCCGAGGTCGACGATGTTGATCGGGATCTCCGGGTCGTAGCAGCCCTTCATCTGCTGCCAGGCGACCTGCTTGACGTCGTCGTCACTCGCATTCGGCGGCAATTCGGGCGTTTCTGCCGGCTCCTTGCCGAGCGCGTCGGCGTCCTTGCCCGCGATGCGGAAGAGGTTGCCCTCGACGTAGACGGTGAAACTGCCGCCGAGGGCCTGCGTGATGTAGCCCTGCTGGCCCTGGCGCAGCTTCACGTTGACGCCCGCAGGAACGATCACCGCATCCACGTCGCGGGTGAAGTTCACGGGTTCGTTGTCGGCTCGGTACAAGGCGGGCTCCTGTCGATCGATGTCTATTCGGTCGAAACCTGTTGCTGCTGATGCAGTGCCGCGTCGAGAGTGTGCCAGCAGAGGCTGGCGCACTTCACGCGGGCCGGGAATTCACGGACGCCGGACAGCGCGCCGAGCTTGCCGAGGCTGGACACGTCGACCTCGACGTCGTCGCGCGTCAGCAACTGGTGCATCTGCGAGAACAGTCCTTCGGCTTCCGCGATGGTCCTGCCCTTGACGCTTTCGGTCAGCAGCGAGGCCGATGCGATCGAGATCGCGCAGCCGCTGCCGTTGAAGGCCACGTCGCTGATGCGGCCGCCGTCGAGCTTCACGAACACCGTCAGCTTGTCGCCACACAGCGGGTTGAAGCCGTCGGCGCGGCGATCCGCGTCCGGGATCTCGCGGAAATTGCGCGGATGCCGGTTGTGGTCGACGATGACGTCGCGGTACAGGTCCTTGAGGTCCATCAGCCGAGCATCTCCCGCGCAGTCAGCAGGGCCGCGACCAGCCGTTCAATCTCGGCAGGCGTGTTGTAGAACGCGAAGGACGCACGCGCCGTCGCGGGCAGCCCGAAGAATTCCATGACCGGCATCGCGCAGTGGTGGCCGGTGCGGATCGCGACGCCCTCATGGTCGAGAATCGTGCCCAGATCGTGCGGATGCACCCGGTCGAGCGTGAACGAGACGACAGCTGCCTTGTCGGGCGCCGTGCCCACGAAGCGCAGGCCGGGAACGGTTGCGAGCCGCTCGTTCGCGTAGTCGAGCAATGCATGCTCTGCGGCCGCAATGCGCTCCATGCCGAGCGCTTCGAGGTAATCGATCGCTGCGCCGAGACCGATCGCGCCCGCAATGTCCGGCGTGCCGGCCTCGAACTTGTAGGGCAGGCCGTTGTAGACGGTCTTTTCGAAGGAGACGGCCAGGATCATGTCGCCACCACCCTGCCATGGCGGCATCGCGCTCAGCAGTGACTCGCGCCCGTAGAGCACGCCGATGCCGGTCGGTCCGCACATCTTGTGGCCGGAGAAAGCGTAGAAATCACAGTTGAGCGCCTGCACGTCCACTGTCATGTGCGGAACGGCCTGCGCGCCGTCGAGCAGTACCGGCACCCCACGCGTCCTGGCCGCCGCGATGAAGCGACTCACCGGAATGATCGTGCCGAGCGCATTCGAGACGTGGGCCAGCGCCACCAGCTTCGTGCGCGGGGACAGCAGGGCGGCGAACGCATCGAAGTCCACTTCGCCCGACCTGGTGATCGGCGCGACCTGCAGCGTGGCGCCCGTCTGCTGGCACAGCATCTGCCACGGCACGATGTTCGCGTGATGCTCGAGCCACGAAATCAGGATTTCATCGCCCGGGCCAAGCGTCGGCCGGCCGTACGACTGCGCGACGAGGTTGATGGCCTCGGTGGTGCCGCGCACGAAGATGATCTCCTGCGTCGACTTCGCGTTGATGAAGCGTCGCACCTTCTCGCGCGCGCCCTCGAACAGGTCGGTCGCTTCCTGGCTCAGCGTGTGCACGCCACGATGCACGTTGGCGTGGGACGTCTCGTAGTACCGCGACATGGCGTCGATGACGGCGCGGGGTCGCTGGCTCGAGGCCGCGTTGTCGAGGTACGAGAGCGGCAGGCCGCGGACCGTGCGTTCCAGTACCGGGAAATCACGGCGGATCGTGGCGACGTCAAGCGCGGCTGAGCTGCCGGCGACGGCGTGAACTGCGTTCATACAGACCCCTCCAGCAGGCGCACCAGGCGCCGATCGAGTTCGTCATGCACGTGCCTGGCCAGGACCGGCTCGTCCACTCGTGCCATGACGGCTCCGGCAAACGCCCGCGTGAGCGCGCTGCGCGCTTCGGGTTCGCTGAGTCCGCGCGAACGCAGGTAGAAGAGGGCCTCCGGGTCCAGCTGGCCGGTGGTCGTACCGTGGCTGCACTGCACGTCGTCCGCGTAAATCTCGAGGTCGGGCTTGGTGTCGATCTCGGCGCCCGGCGTCAGCAACAGGTTGCGATTGACCTGGCGAGCATTCGACTTCTGCGCTCCTGCGTGCACGATCGCCTTGCCGTTGAATACGCCGCGGCCCTTGTTTGCCGCGATGCCGCGGTAATCCTGCAGGCTGGTCGTCTCGATTGCACGGTGATCGACGAGGACGTGCGAGTCGAGGTGTCGCGAACCGTCGGCCAGGAAGACGCCCGTGATCTCGGTGCCGGCCGCGCGGCCGTCCAGGCTGACGTGGGTATCGAGGCGCGCCAGTGCCGCGCCAAGCTGCGAATCCCGCAGCACGAAGCAGGCATTCTCGCCAACGCGGGATTCGATCCGTTCGATGTGGAAAGCACGCTCGCCCTGGCGCTGCAGTCGATACAGCGTGAGGTGCGCGCCGGCGCCGAGTTCGATGTCGAGCACGGCATTGGTGAAATGCTCGTGGGCGCCATCGTCGACGTGGTCGAGCAACAGGCGCGCGCGGCTGCCCGGCGCCATGCGCACGGCGATGCGGGGGCTTGCAAGAGTCGGGCCGGTGCCCGTGGTTACCAGCGACAGCTGCACGACGTCGTCGCTGCGCTGGCCGGCCGCGGTGGACAGCAGCAGCGGGCCGATGGTCAATGCGGCGTTGAGCGCCGCGAAGCGTTCAGTCCCGCCGCCGACGAAAGTGCGCAGCAACTGATCTTCAGGTGCAGTCTGCAACGTGCCGAGCGTAAAGCCACCGAACGCCGCCGGGACGGGGCCTGCCGCCGAACCGTTGGCCAGCACGAGTCGCTGCGCAACGAACGCCGGAGGTACATCGACCGATGTCGTCGTTGGTGCGGCCGGCACGAAGCGTCTCGATTCGAGGCGGCGGAGGCTCGTGTATTTCCAGGCTTCGTCCCGCGCACCGGGGAACCCGAGTTCGGCGAAGCGCTGCATCGCCGCCACGCGTAGCGAGGCGGTGCCACCGAGCTGGGGTTGCAGCCGTGCGAACGCCTCGCGGTAATGCACAGTCGCCGGCGAGGAGGCGATGGCGCTCATGCGGCGCTCGCCTCCTGCTTCACCCAGTCGTAGCCGCGCTTTTCCAGCTCGAGCGCGAGCGACTTGTCGCCCGTGCGCAGGATGCGGCCGTCCGAGAGCACGTGCACGAAGTCGGGCTCGATGTAGTCGAGCAGGCGCTGGTAGTGGGTGATCATCACGATGGCGCGCTCCGGCGAACGCAGGCTGTTCACGCCGGTCGCGACGACGCGCAGGGCGTCGATGTCGAGCCCCGAGTCCGTCTCGTCGAGCAGCGCGAGCTTCGGCTCGAGCACCGCCATCTGCAGGATCTCGTTGCGCTTCTTCTCGCCGCCCGAGAACCCTTCGTTGACGCCGCGGCTCAGGAAGCTCTCGTCCATCTGCATCAGCTTCATCTTGTCCTTGATCAGCGCCAGGAACTCGAAGGCGTCGAGTTCCTGCAATCCACGCTGCTTGCGCACGGCGTTGAGCGCCGCCTTCAGCAGGTAGGCGTTGTTGACGCCGGGAATCTCGACCGGGTACTGGAATGCCAGGAAGACGCCGCGACGGGCGCGCTCTTCGGGCTCGAGCGCGAGCAGGTCATCACCGAGATAATGGGCCGTGCCCTTCGTGACTTCGTAGCCGGCGCGGCCCGCCAGCACACTGGCGAGCGTGCTCTTGCCGGAACCGTTCGGTCCCATGATGGCGTGCACTTCGCCGGGCTTCACCTCGAGGTTGACGCCTTTCAGGATTTTGCGAACGCCGATCTGGGCGTGCAGGTCGCGGATGCTGAGCATGTCTGTTGTTCCCGGATGGACGCGGATCAGCCAACGGAGCCTTCGAGGCTGACGGCGAGCAGATTCTGGGCTTCCACCGCAAACTCCATCGGCAGTTCCTTGAAGACCACCTTGCAGAAACCGTTGACGATCATGTTCACCGCGTCTTCCTCGGACACGCCGCGGCTGCGGCTGTAAAAGAGCTGGTCATCGGCAATCTTCGAGGTCGTGGCTTCGTGCTCGACGACGGCGGTCGGGTTCTTGATCTCCATGTACGGAAACGTGTGCGCGCCGCACTTGTCTCCCATCAGCAGGGAGTCGCACTGGGTGAAATTGCGGGCACCTTCGGCCGACGGCAGGATTTTCACCAGGCCGCGATACGTGTTCTGGCCGCGGCCCGCGGAAATGCCCTTGGCGACGATCGTGCTGCGCGTATTGCGCCCGATGTGAATCATCTTGGTGCCGGTGTCGGCCTGCTGGTAGTGGTTCGCCAGCGCGACCGAGTAGAACTCTCCAACCGAGTTGTCACCGCTCAGCACGCAGCTCGGGTACTTCCAGGTGATTGCCGAGCCGGTCTCCACCTGCGTCCAGCTGATGCGCGAATTGGCGCCGCGGCACTCGCCGCGCTTGGTCACGAAATTGTAGATGCCGCCGACGCCGTTCTCGTCGCCGGGATACCAGTTCTGGACCGTCGAATACTTGATGCTGGCGTCCCTGAGCGCGACGAGTTCCACCACCGCGGCGTGCAGCTGGTTCTCGTCGCGCATGGGCGCGGTGCAGCCTTCGAGGTAGCTCACGTGGCTGCCTTCGTCGGCGATGATCAGCGTGCGCTCGAACTGGCCGGTATTCGCCGCGTTGATACGGAAGTACGTCGACAACTCCATCGGGCAGCGCACGCCCTGCGGTACGTAGACGAATGAACCGTCGGAGAACACCGCAGAATTCAGGGCAGCGAAGTAGTTGTCAGCATAGGGGACGACGCTGCCGAGGTATTGCTCGATCAGGTCCGGGTGATTCCGCACTGCGTCCGAGAACGAGCAGAAGATCACGCCGGCCCTGGCGAGTTTCTCCTTGAACGTCGTTGCGACGGAAACGCTGTCGAACACGGCGTCGACGGCGACGCCGGCGAGGCGCGCCCTCTCGTGCAACGGCACCCCGAGCTTCTCGTACGTGGCGAGCAGCTTGGGGTCGACTTCGTCGAGGCTCTTCGGGCCGTCGGTCTTCGCCCTGGGAGCCGAGTAATACGAGATCGACTGGTAATCGATGGGCGCGATGCGCAGGTGGGCCCAGTCCGGGTTCGCCATCGTCTGCCAGTGCCGCAGCGCCCGCAGGCGCCAGTCGAGCATGAACTGCGGTTCACGCTTGATCCTGGAGATGACACGGACCACGTCCTCGTCGAGACCGGGTGGCAGCGTGTCGGACTCGACGTCGGTGACGAAGCCGTGCTGGTACTTCTGCGCGACGAGTGCGTCGAGGTCGGTCGGTGTGCTGGCCATCGTTGAATTCCTCAGAGCCGGCCTGGACCGCGCGTCGCGGCGGGTGTGCGGACCGCGGCGGACAGGGCAGGGCGCCAGACGGCAACGGCCTCCTGTCCCGACAACTGCGCGAGCGAGATGTCATCGAGCGAGCGACGAATCGCGCCGTTGATGCGTTGCCACGCGTTGCCCGTGCTGCAGGACAGTTCGAGGTCGCAGGCGCTGTGGTTGCCGCTGCATTCGGTGATCGCGACCGGGCCTTCGATCGCATCGATGATCGCGGCCGCGCTGATCGCGGCTGCCGGACGGGCGAGCTGATAGCCGCCCCGCGAACCCCGCGTGGAGGTGAGCAGGCCGGCCCGATGAAAATTCTTCAGCAGCTTGCCGACCGTGGGCAGACCGAGCCGCGTGCGCTCGGCCACCTCGGTCGCCGTCAGTCGGCGGTCCGGGGCGGTGGCGAGGCAGGCCAGGATGACCGTGCCGTAGTCGGTGAGTTTGCTGATGCGTAACATGGGCGTCTTCCAATTGGGACGATTTTAGTCCTATACGCGCCCCGCGCCAACCCCGGGGGAGCCCGGGGCGGGGAAAACCCGCCAATCTGCTAGACTCGCGCGCTCGCGCGGGCCGTGGCGACCTTCACCGGCGGTTCGAGACCAGGGAACTCGAGCGGACCGTCGCGGTCCGTTGCCATTAAGCGACCAGACGATCAACTCGTGACTAACCAATCCGGACCTGCCGCAGCCTCCGCTCCGGCGGTCCAATCGCCATCGATTGCCGTCCTGCGCGGCGTCCATTTTGCCGTGGACTCCGGCAAGATCGTGTTCAGTGGGCTCGACATCGAGATCGGCCGCGGCGCCGTCACGGCCATCATGGGGCCGAGCGGCACGGGCAAGACCACTCTTTTGAAGCTCATCACCGGGCAGGTAGGCGCCGACCGCGGCCAGGTGGTCGTGGACGGCCACGACGTGGCCAGGCTGAACCGCAAGCAGATTTATGCCCTGCGCCGGCGCATGGGCATGCTGTTCCAGAACGGCGCGTTGCTGACGGACCTCGACGTGTTCGAGAACGTCGCATTCCCGCTGCGCGAACACACCCGGCTGCCCGAGCGCCTGATCCGCACCATCGTGCTGACGAAACTGCACGCGGTCGGGCTGCGTGGGGCCGCTTCTCTGTATCCGCAGCAGCTTTCCGGCGGCATGGGGCGACGTGTCGCGCTTGCCCGCGCCATCGTCATGGATCCCGAGATTCTCATCTACGACGAGCCGTTCGCGGGCCTGGATCCCATTTCGATGGGCGTGGTGCTGCGGCTCATTCGCTCGCTCAACGACGCGCTCGGCATCACCAGCATCGTGGTGACGCACGACGTACGCGAAATCTCGCAGATCGCCGACATGAGCTTCATCATTGCGGAAGGCAAGGTCGTGGCAAGCGGCACCACTGCCGAACTGCGCGACCATCCGTCGCCGATCGTGCACCAGTTCGTCGACGGACTCGCGGACGGTCCGGTGCCGTTCCACTATCCAGCCGCCGAGTATCACGAGCAGTTGCTGGGCGGGAAGGTGTTCGCGTGAACGCGATCCTGCGCGACTTCGTGCAGAGCTTCCTGGCGTTCCTGGAGCGTGTGGGTCTGCTGGTTCGTTTCGCGCTCAGGCTGGCCGTGATCCTGCCGTCGGCCCTGATGCGCCCCAGGCCCATCATCGAACAGGTATACAACACGGGCGCGATGTCGCTGGTCATCATCATGACCTGCGGCCTGTTCATCGGCATGGTGCTCGGGATGCAGGGCTACGACCTGCTGACGCGCTTCGGCTCCGAGGAATACCTTGGCACCGCGACCGCCGTCAGTCTGCTGCGGGAACTCGGGCCCGTCGTCACGGCTCTCCTGTTCGCCGGGCGTGCGGGCACCGCGCTCGCGGCCGAACTGGGCCTGATGCGCGCCACGGACCAGATCGCCGCAATGGAGATCATGGCCGTCGATCCCATGCGTCGCGTGGTCCTGCCGCGCTTCCTGGGGGGCGTCATCGCAATGCCGCTGCTGGTCTCGATCTTCATCGTGGTCGGCCTGTTCGGCGCGCAGCTGGTCGGCGTGGAGCTCTTCGGCGTCGATTCCGGCAGTTTCTGGTCGCAGATGCGCAGTTCCGTGGAACTCGGCGATATCCGCGAAGGGCTGGTCAAGGGCGTGGTGTTCGGAGTGGCCTGCAGCCTGATCGCGGTCTACGAAGGGTACAATGCGATGCCCACGGCCGAAGGCGTCGGGCGTGCAACGACACGAACGGTGGTCATCTCCGCCGTCGTCACGCTCATCCTCGATTACATACTCACGGCCCTGATGCTGTAGGACGAACCATGCGTTCAACGCGCGCGATCGACATTTCCACCGGACTTTTCGTGTTGCTTGGCTTCGCGGCGATCCTGTTCATGGTCACGCAGATCACGAACCGTGGATTCTCGCTGCGGAGCGACTCGTACCGGCTGCTGGCTGCATTCGAGAACATCGGCGGTCTCAAGCCGGGAGCGCCGGTCTCGATGGCTGGCGTGACGATCGGCCGGGTCGAGGATATCCAGTACGACATGAAGCTGTACAAGGCGATCGTGACGATGCGGATCAGCGACAAGTACCGCGCCATCCCGAACGACAGCGACGCCAGCATCTACACCGCCGGCTTGCTCGGCGGCCAGTACATCGGCTTGACGCCCGGCGGTTCGGACGTGCCTTACAAGGACGGCGAGCAGGTCATCATGGCAAACGACGCCATCGTGCTCGAGAACCTGATCAGCAAGTACCTGTTCAATTCGGCAGCCACCAAGTCGGGTGAGTCGGCGGCCGCAGCGGCCCCCGCCGCGCAGGAGTGAATGCGGACATGACAGCGATGCGTGGTGACGCCGCCTGGCCGAGAATGATCCTGGTCGCCCTGGTCGGTCTCACGCCGCTGGCACTGCCGGCGCAGACTGCTCCTGTCGCCAGGCCGGCCGCTGCAGTGCCAGGGCCTGGTCCGCAGGAACTGATGCAGAAGGCCGCGCAGGACATGCTGCGTGAGCTCGATGCGAATCGGGCTGCGATTACCAAGGATCCGACCAGGCTGCGCGGGCTGGCCGACAAGTACCTGCTGCCGCACTTCGACGTCGACTACGCGGCGCGCCTGGTGCTGGGCAAGCATTGGCGCACGGCGACTGAGGCGCAGAGGAAGCGCTTCATCGACGCTTTCTACCAGTCGCTGATGCGCAATTACGGCGATGCAGTGGCCGAGTTCACGGCGGACCGTCTGAAGATCCAGCCGTTCAAGGGCGATCTCACCTCGGGTGCTGCAACGGTGCGCACGGAAGTGAAGCGC
Organism: Pseudomonadota bacterium; assembly: GCA_016705325.1. Classification (GTDB taxonomy): domain Bacteria; phylum Pseudomonadota; class Gammaproteobacteria; order Steroidobacterales; family Steroidobacteraceae; genus RPQJ01. The sequence continues at coordinate 436,902 of JADIYJ010000003.1, forward strand.
AGCAACGGCACGCCGGTGCCGGTCAACTACTCGATGCGCGCTACTCCTCAGGGCTGGAAGGCATGGGACGTCACGATCGAAGGCATTTCGTACGTGAAGAATTACCGCACCGACTTCGGCGCCGAAATTGACCAGAAGGGCCTCGATGCAGTGATCGAGCGGCTCGAGGCGCAGAACCAGCGGCCGGCAAGCCGGATGCGCCGGGGACGACTCCAGCGGCCAAGGCCGGTCGCTGAGTCGGCGGCGGCGGGCAACAGTTTCGACATGGATCAGTTCAGCATTCAGCGCGTGGCCGAGGGCCGGCTCGAGGCGAGCGGCGTGCTCGGCTATGTCACGGCCGGTCGTGCGTTGCCCGCGGGGCTGGCCCTGATCCCCAAGGGTTCCACGTGCACGATCGACCTGTCGCGCGTCACCGAGGCCGACAGCGCCGGTCTCGCCGTGCTGGTCGAATGGCTGGCGACGGCGAAGTCGCGCGGCACGGTGATTCGCTACGAATGCATCCCGGCACAGATTCTCGCGGTCGCGCGGATTTCCGAGGCTGGTGGCTGCGCCGCATCGCCTTCATCCGCGGCCGGCTCCTCGCTTTCTCTCAGCGCTTCCTCGGCCCAGTCCGCGTCGTCCCCGGACAGCTTGCCTTGCGGCGGATTGCCGTCGAAGACCAGGTACAACCGGCGCTGCAGGTAGGCGTCGCGCACGAACACGTACGGGTCGTAGGTCTGTGCCAGCGTCTTGTCGAGCGGCAGGTACTGCACGCGCCTGTCGAGGAAGCTCAGCCCCAGGGAAATCCAGCGCTCCGAACCCGCGTTGTACCAGCGGAACGGCTGCGTGAAATCGTCGGCGACGCGAGCCGGCGCATCGCGCAGCGTTGCAGGACCCAGGAAGGGCAGGACCAGGAAGGGACCGGGGGGGACGCCCCACCAGCCAAGCGTCTGGCCCGAATCCTCATTGTGCTTCGGCAGGTTGGTGCCGCCCGACGCCACGTCGATCACGCCGCCCCAGCCAAGCGTGGTGTTCAGCAGGAAGCGTCCCGTGTCCTGGGCGCCTTGCTTGAACTTGCCCTGCAGGAACTGGTTGATGATCGTCGTCGGGTTGCCCAGGTTATCGAAGAAGTTGCCGACGCCCGTCTGCACGATCTTCGGTGTGTAGTCCCGATATATCGTGGCTGCCGGCCTCAGCGCGTAGCGGTCCAGGGTGTCGTTGAACTTAAAGACGCCGCGGTTCACTCTCTCGAACGGGTCGGGATTCCGTGGACGCGGCGTGCCGTCCGCCTGCGTCGTGGCGCAGCCGCCAAGAAATGCCGTCACGGCCAGCGCGGTGAAGATACCCGCCAACCGGGAAAGCAGCAGCGGGGAAGCGCTGCGGGAAATGCCTGGAACATCGGAAACCCTGGCCATGGCGGCAGAGCGACCGCCAGGTCGCTCCGCAAGCGCGGCATTCTACCGATTCGAGGCGCGTCGTCGCGCGCTCAGCCCGGCGCGCGCTGGCTGTCCGGTGAACGCGTGCCGTCCGGCGCCTGCCCATCCGGCGGCTGTTTCGACCGGTTGCGTTCCTTTGGCAGCCATTCGTGCACTTCCTTGAGCCGCGCCACGAACTTTGCGCGCTGCTGGTCGGTGATACTCGGCACCGACAGGGCAAGCTCGAGCTGGTTGATGGCGAGCATGAGGTCGCCACCCATCAGGTGGTATTCGGCCATGTACGAGTAAGCGTCCGCCACGTCGCCTGCCGCGTTGGCGGCCATTGCCGTCAGCCGTATCTGCTCCTGCGTCGGCGGCACGTTGTTGAACAGGTCGAGCAGCACTTCGTGGGCGCGCTTCGCGCGACCCGCCTGCATCAGGGCCTCACCGTAGCGGACCGTGACGGGCACGTTGCGCGGCGCCAGCACACGCGCGTGTTCGAGCGTCTCCAGCGCGTCCTGGGTCCTGCCGGTGGCGAGCTGCGCCTGGCCGAGCGCGGTGTGGAACGCCATCACCTCCGGGTGCTGCTGGCGCAACCGCAAGAACGTGACCACCGCCTTGCCGGCTTCGTTGCCGTACAGCTCCGACAGGCCGCGTCCGTACGTCTGGGCGAGTGACAGGTCCGCTTCGTTGTCGCCGAGTGCCTTGTAATAGTCGCGCGGGTCGCCACTGCGCGAGACGAGCAGCACGCGGATGCGTTCCTTCATCAGCGCGTAGCTGAGGCTGTCTTTCGCGTTGACCGGCGGGTACTGCAGGGCACGGTCCTTGGATTCCGCGATGCGGTTGCTGGTGACCGGATGGGTGCGCAGCAACTCGGGCACCCGATCCGGGCCGAGCTGGGTGCGGCGGAACATCGTGTCGAAGAACGCCGGCATCGCGTTTGGGTCGAACCCGGCGGAGGCCAGGACGCCGATGCCGATGCGATCGGCCTCGTATTCGTTTTCGCGGGTGAAATTGATGCCTGCCTGCGCGGCCATGTTCTGGGCCGCGGTGATCGCGCCCATCGTCACATCTGAACTGCCGCCTCCGGCTGCACCCACCAGGATCGCGGCAAGCATCGCCGCCGTGGTCATCAGGTTGGCGCGCGATTGTGCCTCGAGTCCACGCGCAATGTGCCGCTGCGCGACGTGCGCCACTTCGTGCGCCAGGACCCCGGCGAGTTCGCTTTCATTGCGCGTCTCGAGCATGAGGCCCGAGTGAATGCCAACGTATCCGCCGGGCAGGGCGAACGCATTGATGGCCGGATCGCGCACGACGAAGAAATTGAAGTTGCGGTTGCCATCCTGGGCGAGGCTCGACAGCCGCAGCCCCAGGGACTGAATGTATTCATGCACTTCCGGATCGTCGAGGACCATGCCGGCCTCGCGCAGGTTGCGCATGACCATCCGGCCGATCCGGCTCTCGTCCTCGAGGCTGAGCGCCGCCTGGGCCGCGGTCCCCATTTCGGGGAGCTGGTCCTGCGAGGACGTCTGGGGCTGTGCCAGCGCCGGCAGCATGACCAGCAGGATTGCAAACGCCGGCAGGTGGGGACGGCGCAGGATGGCGTTGAGCTTCATGTGCTTCCTCTGACAGGCGGCCCCGCCGAGGGTTCCTCGGGAGGCCTACAGCCTCTCGGAAGCGAAATCCGCGAGGCGCGAACGCTCGCCGCGGGTCAGCGTGATGTGGCCGTAATGGCGCCAGCCGCGGAAGCGGTTCACGACGTAAGTCAGGCCGCAGGTGGTCTCCGAAAGGTACGGGGAATCGATCTGGGCGATGTTGCCGAGGCAGACGAGCTTGGTGCCGGGGCCGGCCCTGGTGACCAGCGCCTTCATCTGCTTGGGCGTCAGGTTCTGCGCCTCGTCCAGGATCAGGTAGCGGTTCAGGAACGTGCGGCCGCGCATGAAATTGAGCGAGCGGATCTTGATGCGGTTGCGCAGCAGGTCGTTGGTGGCGGCGCGGCCCCAGCTGCCGCCCTCCTGGCTCTGCGTCAGGACTTCGAGGTTGTCCATCAGCGCGCCCATCCAGGGCTCCATCTTTTCCTCTTCCGTGCCTGGCAGGAAGCCGATGTCCTCGCCCAGCGGGATCGTCACGCGCGTCATGATGATCTCGGTGAAACGATTGGTTTCGAGCGCCTGCGACAGGCCCGCGGCCAGCGTCAGCAGCGTCTTGCCCGTGCCCGCGGGACCGAGGATCGTGACGAAGTCGATTTCAGGGTCGAGCAGCAGGTTGAGCGCGAAGTTCTGCTCGCGATTGCGCGCGCTGATGCCCCAGACACCGTGGCGCTCGCTGCGGTAGTCGCGCGCCACTTCAATGACGGCAGACTCGCCTTCGATCGAACGCACGATGCCTTCGAGGCCGTGATCGTCGCCCTGGTAGACGAATTGATTGGGCGCCCAGTCGGCAACCAGCTTGTTGCGCACGCGGTAGAACGTGCGGCCGCCGGCCTCGTGCCAGGACTCGAGCTTGCGGCCTGCCTTGTCCCAGAAGTTGCCGGGCAGCTTCTCGATGCCGGTGTAGAGCAGGTCGGCGTCCTCGATCGTCTTGTCGCTGTAGTAGTCCTCGGCTCGCACGCCGAGGATGGCGGCCTTGATGCGCAGGTTGATGTCCTTCGACACCAGCGTGACGCGCGCATCGCGGTGTTCCTGCTGCAGCGCGAGCGTCTGCGCGAGAATCGCGTTGTCGGCACCGTGGCCGGGCAGGGTGGCGGGCAGGTTGCCGTTGAGTTGCCGGGTCTGGAAATAGAGCCGGCCACTTGGCGGCTTCTTGCCGCCTGGAGTGAACTTGGCCGAGGGCAGTTCGATGCCGTGATCGATCTGCAGCTTGTTCGAGTTCGCCATCAGCTCGTCGAGAAAGCGGCTGACCTGGCGCACGTTGCGGGCGGCCTCCGACAGCCCCTTCTTGCCGGCGTCGAGTTCTTCGAGCACGGTCATCGGGATGAAGATGTCGTGCTCCTCGAACCGGAAGATGGCCGAGGGGTCGTGCATCATGACGTTGGTGTCGAGAACGTAGATCCTGCGCGGTTCGATCTGCTTCCGGGTCTTGGCCAAGTCGGGCTCCGCTGCTGTGGTGGGGCGGCAAGGTTGCGGTGTACGGCCGACGCGTCAGAGCGCAGCCGCAGCGGCGAGCACTTCGTCCGCATGACCGGGCACCTTGACCTTCCGCCACTCGCGGCGCAGGACACCTTTGGCATCGATCAGGAACGTGCTGCGTTCGACACCCATGTACTTCCGGCCGTACATGCTTTTTTCCTTCCACACGTCGAAGAGCTGGCACACGGCCTTGTCTTCGTCGGCGAGCAGCGGGAACGTGAAGCCGTACCTGGCGATGAACCTGTCGTGCGACGCGACGCTGTCCGGCGAGACGCCGACGATTTCCGTGCCGGCCTTGCTGAATTTCGCGTGCAGGTCGCGGAAGGCTTCGCCTTCCCTGCTGCAGCCCGACGTGTTGTCCCTGGGGTAGAAGTACACGACGAGGTTGCTGCCGGCAGCATCGGCCAGCTGCCATTTCCGGCCACCGCTCGCGGCAGCGCAGAAGGCGGGGACCTTGCGGTCGAGCATGACGGTCTTTTCAGGCATGAGTTGCGTGGCTCAGGACTTCAGGGGTTCGAGGATGGCGTCGAGATTCATGTGGTCGCAGAGATCCATGAACTCTTCGCGCAGCGCGGCAATGTGGATCCGCGTCGGCACGTGGATAACCATGTACACGGAGAACATCGGGGCGCCCGTGTGCGCGGCGTTGTACGTGCGGGTGCTGATGTCACCCACGTCGATGCCGCGCGATGAGAAAAAGCCGGACAGGGCGTGCAATACGCCCGGCTGGTCGAGGCACACGACATCGACCGTGTAGCTGATCATGTCGACCCGGGGTGGACGCTGCTCGGTACGGCGCACCGTGATCGTCAGGCCGGAGGCTTCACCGAGCTTGGCGAGTTCGCCTTCGAGCTTGGCCAGCGTGTGCCAGTTGCCCGCGACCAGCAGCAACATGGCGAACTCGTTGCCAAGCGCCGTCATGCGGCTTTCGAGGACGTTGCCGCCACATTCGACGACCACGCGGGTCAGGTCATAGACCAGCCCGGTCCGGTCGTTGCCAATGGCGCAGATCGCGATCAGTTGCTTCATGGATGCCTGGACTCAGTGTATCGGCGCCGCTCGGGCGCGTGTACCGTGATTTTGCCTTGCTTCGCTGCTTTCCGCTTGCGTAGCATGAGCAGTCTTCCCGCCGAGGCCCCCGCAGAATGTTCCAAGGCAGCATCCCAGCGCTCGTGACGCCAATGCGCGCCGACGGGGCGGTCGATTTCAAGGCCTGGGAGCGCCTGCTGGATTTTCACGTCGCCGAGGGCACGGACGCCATCGTCGTCGCCGGCACGACCGGGGAGTCTCCGACGCTGGAACCGGCCGAGGTCGCGGAACTGGTCCGGCGCGCCAAAGCACGTGTCGCCGGTCGCCTGCCGGTCATCGCGGGCAGTGGCACGAATTCCACGACGAAGAGCATCGCGCTGTCGCGTGAACTGGCCGCCGCCGGCGCCGACGGGCTGCTCACGGTCGTCCCGTACTACAACCGACCCACCCAGGAAGGCCTGTACCGGCACTTCATTGCCATTGCCGATTCGGTCGACTTGCCGGTCATTCTCTACAACGTGCCGGGTCGCACCGTGTGCGACATGCTGCCTGCGACGGTCGTGCGGCTGTCCGGGCATGCGCGGATCGCGGGCATCAAGGAGGCGACAGGCGACATGTCGCGAGCCGAATCGATCCTTGGCGCTGCCAGGCCCGGCTTCCTGCTGCTGAGCGGCGACGATCCGACGGCCGCCGAACTGATGAAGCGAGGCGCCCGTGGCGTGATTTCGGTGACAGCCAATGTTGCTCCACGGGCGATGCACGACATGTGCATGGCGGCGCTCGAAGGCCGGCATGCGGAGGCAGCCGCACTCAACGAGCGGCTGATGCCGCTGCACCTGGCAATGTTCGTCGAACCGAACCCGATCCCGGTCAAGTGGGCCGTGTCCCGGCTGGGGCTGATGGAGCGGGGTATTCGCTTGCCGCTGACCCCGTTATCGGAGCGTCTGGAGGCGGATTTGCTGGCCGCCATGAAGTCTGCGGGCGTGACGACTGCCTGATTCCGGCCGTGCCTGGGATGAGAGGCTACTAGCCGGGTGCACTACGGCCGTGTACCCTTCCGCCCCCTGCGGAGAGGTGGCCGAGTGGTCGAAGGCGCTGGACTGGAATTCCAGTTACATCCTCAAGGGTGTACGTGGGTTCGAATCCCACCCTCTCCGCCACAACCTGTCGAAAAGGCGCCCCGCAAGGGGCGTTTTTCGTTGCCGCCCATGGCGTGGTCTGACCCGACTTTGACAGCACCTGGATAGGGGCGATTCCGCTGACGCGACAACGACTGGCGCGTCCGGCGAGGCCAGCGCATCTGGCGCTCAGACAATCTGGATCGGCGGGGGTCTCTGGATCTTGACTGATTTCAGAAGCTTGATCGCGCCCGGGCCGCTCTGTGATCTGCAGAGGTGCCGTTCGGGCTCAACAATTGGCAGCTTGATGCGCCGCAGATCGTCCTGATGTGCGCCAGGTGCGCATTCGAGCGTGCGGCAGCCATTGCGCCGGGGCAGAATCACTGCCCCGCACCACCACGACCCTGCGCATGGAAACCCCTCTCACCCCGCTCGATTTCCTGCGTCGTGCACGCAAGCTACATGGCTCGCGCGAGGCAGTGATCGACGGTGACCTGCGGCTCACCTACGAAGCGTTCGGCCAGCGTTGCGACCGCTGGTCGTCGGCATTGTCGAAACTCGGTGTCAAGCAGGGCGACCGTGTGGCAACGCTTGCACCCAACACGCACCAGCACCTCGAACAGTACTACGCGGTACCGCAACTGGGCGCGGTCATCGTGCCGATGAACTACCGACTGGTCGCGGACGACTTCGTCTACCTCGCGAACCACAGCGGCAGCAAGGTCCTTTGCGCGCACGCCGACTACCTGGATGCCGTGGACAAGGTTCGCGACCGCATGAACACGGTCGAGCACTTCGTTGCACTGGAAGGCGGCAAACCGGGCTGGCTCGACTACGAACAGTTGCTGGCAGCGAGCGATGGCGTGTTCGAGCGACCGTCGATCGCCGAGGGTGACTTGCTCTCGATCAACTACACGAGCGGTACCACGTCGCGCCCGAAGGGCGTGATGATCACGCACCGCAACGCATGGGTGAACGCGATCGGAACGCTCGCGCATCTGCCGATGACCCCGGCCGACCGCTACCTCTGGACGCTGCCGATGTTCCACGCCAACGGCTGGACCTACACGTGGATCGTGACGGCCGCCGCCGCGCTGCATGTCTGCCTGCGTCAGGTCGATGCAGCATCCATCTATCGGCTCGTGAACCAGGAGCGAATCACGATGCTCTGCGCCGCGCCCACGGTGCTCATCGCCATTGCCAACGGACCGGAAGATGGGCGCATGGCGTTGCGACGTGGAGTTCGTGTCGCGACGGCAGGCGCGCCGCCGGCAGCCGCCACGATCGAACGCATGGAAGGCGAGCTCGGCTGGATCCTCACCCAGGTCTATGGCCTGACCGAGACGGCGCCGTTCATTTCGATCTGTGCACCGTTGCCCGAGCACGACGCGCTCGAACCCGGCGAGCGCGCGCGGATCAAGGCGCGGCAGGGCGTCGAGCTCATGACGTCCGGCGAACTGCGGGTCGTCGATGAAGAGATGCGCGACGTTCCCCGGGACGGCGCCACGCTCGGCGAGATCGTCGCGCGTGGCAACGTCGTGATGAAGGGCTATTACAACGACCCGGAAGCGACCGGGAAGGCATTCCACGGTGGTTACTTTCACACCGGCGACGCGGCCGTCGTGCATCCGGATGGGTACGTGGAGATTCGCGACCGCTACAAGGACGTGATCATCAGCGGCGGCGAGAACATCTCGTCCATCGAGGTGGAAGGCGCCTTGCTGCGGCACCCGGCGATTCTCGAAGTGGCGGTCGTCGGCATGCCGCACGAGCGCTGGGGTGAATCGCCACATGCATT
>JADIYJ010000004.1 GCA_016705325.1 Pseudomonadota bacterium
CACCGCACTCAATCGACGGCCTGCATCTCTGCGGTTCGGGACTGCATGGCGGTGGCGGCATCAGCGGCACGCCGGGCCGCAACGCGGCGCGTGTGCTGCTGCAGCGTTAGCTTTCTGCGACCTGGCTGGCGCTACCCGTCGCGCAGCGAAGCGCCACGCAGCCGCAGTGCGTTGGCCACCACCGACACGGATGAAAAACTCATCGCGAGCGCCGCCAGCATCGGGCTGAGCAGGAGGCCGAACACGGGATACAGCAGGCCCGCCGCCACTGGCACACCAGAGCGCGTTGTAGAGGAACGCGAAACCCATGTTCTGGCGCATGTTGGCCACGGCAGCCTCTGAAACTTCCCGAGCACGCAGGATGCCGCGAGATCGCCCTTCACGAGCGTGACCTGAGCGCTCGACATTGCGACGTCGGTGCCCGTGCCCATGGCGATGCCGACATCCGCTGCTGCCAGCGCAGGTGCGTCGTTGATGCCGTCACCAGCCATCGCGACGCGTCGTCCAGTCGCCTGCAACTCGCTGACCAGCCGCGCCTTGTCCTGCGGGCGGACATCGCCGTGCACTTCGTCGATGGCGAGTTCGCGCGCCACCGCCCGGGCGGTCGACAAGCCATCCCCGGTTGCCATCACCACGCGCACGCCCATGGCTTGCAATGACTGGATTGCCCGGTGACTCGTTTCCTTGATCGGGTCGGCCACCGCGATCGTGCCGATCGCGTGGCCATCGAGCGCAACGAACATCGCCGTGGCACCTGCATCGCGCAACCGTTCCGCCGCGTCGGCCAACGGGCCTGCATCTGCACCGACCTCCAGCATGAGCGCCTTCGACCCGATCACGACAGCGCGACCTTCGACGTGGCCACGCACCCCGGAGCCCGGTCACCGAATCGAAATCGGTTGCAGCCGACAGCCGCAGCTCGCGGCGCCGAGCTTCCGTGACGATGGCGTCGGCCAGCGGGTGCTCGCTGCCCTGGTCCAGGCTTGCGGAAAGACGCAGCACTTCGTCGGATGTGTGCCCGTCGACGCCGATCGCTTCACGGAACACCGGTTTGCCTTGCGTCAACGTGCCGGTCTTGTCGACGATCAACGTGTCGATCGTGCGCAGTCGTTCGATCGCCTCGGCGTCGCGGAACAGGACACCGGCCTGTGCGGCGCGGCCGCTCGCGACCATGATCGACATCGGGGTGGCGAGGCCGAGCGCACAGGGACAGGCGATGATCAGCACGGCCACGGCATTGACCACGGCGAACGTCCACGTCGGCTCGGGGCCGAAGAGCCCCAGACGAAGAATGTGCCGGACGGCGATGCCAAGCACCGCGAGCACGAACCAGAAGCTCACCTTGTCGGCGAGGCGCTGCATGGGTGCGCGTGAGCGCTGGGCCTGGGCGACGAGTTGCACGATCTTGCAAGCACGGTGCCGGAGCCAACCTTCTCGGCACGCATGATGAACGCGCCAGTGCTGCTCGGTGGTCGCACCGACCACCCTTATCCCCCGGCCTTTTACGCGCAGGCGATCGCCCACGTGCACGTGCGCCAGCGGGATGTCGTCCTCGTTGCCCTCCGCGCTGACCCTGCGGTGCGGTCTTCGGCGCCAGGCCGAGCAGCGCCCTGAGTGCAGCCGAGGTATTCCGAACGCGCCGTCAGTTCCAGGATCTGGCCGAGCAGGGTCAGCGACACGATGATCGCGGCCGCTTCGAAATACACGGCCACGCGCCCGTGCTCACGGAACGACTCCGGGAAGATGTCCGGCGCCGCGGTCGCGACGACGCTGTAGCCGAAAGCGGCGCCCACACCGGTGCCGATCAGCGTCCACATGTTCGGGCTGCGATTGGCGATGGACTGCGCCCACCGCTGGAAGAACGGCCAGGCGGCCCACAGGACGACGGGCGCCGTCAGCACCAGTTCAAGCCAGGTTCGGGCAGTGGTCGAAATCCACGTCGTGCGATGGCCGAACATCGCCAGGACGAACACGAGGAGCGACAGTGGCAACGTCCACCAGAAGCGGTGGCGGAAATCCGTGAGTTCCGGGTTCTCTTCGTCGCCAAGGCTGGGCATCACGGGCTCGAGCGCCATGCCGCAAATCGGGCAGGTGCCCGGCACGTCCCGCAGGATCTCCGGATGCATGGGGCACGTGTACTGTGCTCCCGGCTGGAGGCTCACGGGCTCTGCGGGCGAGGGCGCCAGGTACTTCGCCGGATCGGTGACGAACTTCGTCCGGCAGCCCGCCGAGCAGAATCGAAACTCGCTCCCTGCATGTTCCGTCCGATGGGGCGAATCCGGTTTGACGGTCATACCGCAGACTGGATCGTGCGATGCGTTCATGGTGCGTCCTCCGCGTTCAGTGCATTGAGGATCGGGCAGGACTCCGGCGCGACCGTGGCCCGGGCAAGCCTTCACCAGGGTGCGCAGACCTCGCGAATGCGTTCCAGTTCTTCGATGCGGCGATCGACGTCGGCGAGTTTGACTTCCAGCGGCCTGCTTGATCCTGGCGACGCTGCGCTCGTCGCTCAATGTCAGCAGTCCGCGGATGTCTGCGAGCGTGAACCCGAGCGCCTTGGCCCGGCGGATGAATCGCAGCCGCTTCCAGTTCGGCCTCGCCATAACGACGGTAGCCCGAGGCCAGGCGACCCGCAGGACTCAACAGGTCATTGCGCTCGTAGTAGCGCACGGTGTCGATGGCAACGCCGGCCCGCCTGGCGAGCTGGCCGATTCCAAGACTTGACATGACTCACCTCCAGCTGCGGCAAGTCCCAAAGTCTGGACCAGGGTCCAGAGTCAAGTCCGGGAGACTATGCGTCGTACACCGCCCGCAGTCGTTGGTGAAAATGCCACACGCCCGCCTCGCACTTCGGGCACAACCTGCCCGCCCGGTACTGCCCTGACGCGAGACCCACCTGGACCCGCTCACAGATGTCCACGCCCTCTTCCTGGATGTTGTTGGTGAACTCCCGGTCGTTGTCGACGTACACCTTCCAGTTGCATTCGACGTCCCACGAGTCGCGCCGCACGAACTGCATCACCCCGAGCTCGACCGGCGCGATGCGCTCGGTGATGCCCGCATAGACGCGCTCGAAGTCCGGCACGTCGTCCTCGAGCGCGACGAAGACGAGGCCCTTGCCGCTGCAGAGCACCAGCGGTCCCGCAGCGTTCGCCAGCACGAACGTCGCTTCGCCGAAGTGGCAGGCCGGGGCGAGCTATTGCGGCGAGGCGGGATTCGCCAGCAGGTACTTCTCATTCCAGCCGAGCAGGGTCTGCAGCCGATGCTGCAGGTAACTCGGCACTTTCAGGGCGTGATTCTCGCCTGGATACACCACCAGCTGCGACGGCACGCCAAGCGAGCGCAAGGCCTGGTACATCTGCTCCGAACCGTTGCACGGCACGTTGAAGTCCTGCTCGGCGCAGTAGAACAGCGTCGGCGTCCTGATCCTCTCGGCATGCAGGAACGGGTAGCTCACGCGATCCCACACCTCGCGCTGGGTCCAGGGCGTGCCGAGCTCCAACTCATATTCCCGCGAGTACATGTCGTGGCCGTAGAGCGCAGCCCAGTTCGAGGCGCCCGCCCCGCTCACTGCCGCCTTGAAGCGCGCGTCGCTCGCGATCACGTAGTTGGTGAGGATGCCGCCATAGCTGCGTCCGCCGACGCCAAGTCGATCCGGATCCGCGATGCCTGCCGCCACGACGTGATCGACCGCGGCCAGCACGTCCTGCACGTCCTTGTTGCCCCAGTCGGCGTAAATCGCCTTCGCGAACTCAAAGCCGCGGCCGGAACTGCCGCGCGGATTCGCCGCGACGACCACGAACCCCCTCGCGGCGTAGGCCTGCCAGTCCGCCATGAACTCGTGGCTGAACTGGTACACGGGCCCGCCGTGGATGCGCAGGATCGTGGGATAACGACGACCCGGCACGTAGTCCGGCGGCTTCACGACGAACCCGTCGATCGTCGTGCCGTCCGCGCTCCTGAAGCGGATGTCGTCGAATCGCACCAGCTTTTTCCGGGCGAGCCATTCATTGTGCAAGCCGAGCGGTCGCAGCCCGCCGTTCTCCAGCGCCGCAAGTTCGTAAGGCGTGACGTCATCGCCGCCCAGCACGACGATGCGCCCCTGCTTTGACACAGCGAATCCCGCGTCATAACGCGGCCCGGTCGTGAGCGGCGTGACCTTGCCGGAGGCGACGTCGATGCGCGACAGGTTGATGACGCGGCTCTGCTCGACCAGCGCGAACACACTCCTGCCATCGGGACTCCAGCGCGGCTGCGTGAACCAGCGATCGATCGGAGCCGGCAGGCGTGTACGGCCCGTCGCGACGTCCACGATCGCGAGCTGGTGCGGGGCGTAGTAGATCCACTTGTCCTCGCCGCCCTGCACGAACGCAATCTGCCGGCCGTCCGGCGACCAGCTGATGGGCGACTCGAGGTCGGGATCGTTGTCGGCGCCGTCAAACGTCGTGAGCCTGCGCTCGGTGGCGCCCGCGCGCGGTTCGACCAGGTAGATATCGAAATTGGAGTGACGGTCGGGCTCGCCGCCGCGACGGGTGACGTACCCGATCTTCCTCCCGTCCGGCGACCAGGCAGGCAGTGCCTCGTCGTGATCGCCGGAAGTGATCTGCGTGGACTCGCTGCGGGCGATATCGTGGACGTACAGGTGCGAGCGGCGCGCATCGAGGTAGCCGTCGACGTCCTTCTTGAACTGCCAGCGTTCGGTCACGATCGGCGGCGGGTTCTTCGGTTTCGGCGCGCCGGTCGGGCGCGCCGGGTCGGACGCGATCACCGCCAACCGCTGGCTGTCCGGCGACCATTGGAAGGCGCCAACACCACCCGGCAGGTTCGTCAGCGCACGGGCTTCGCCACCCCCGGCCGGCATGGCCCAAACCTGTGCTTGCGCATCCTCGTCGCCACGGTCCGCGAGGAAGGCGAGCCAGCGCCCATCCGGCGACCAGGCCGGCGCCCACTCGTCGTGCGTTGGCGTGCTGGTGACCTGCGTGCGGTCGCGCCCGTCGTAACCGACGCGCCAGAGATCGGACTGCTGCTTGTCCTCGGCGGTGTTTGTCACGGTGACCGTGTAGACGATGGACCCGCCGTCCGGTGCAAACGCGGGTTCGCCGACCGCAACCAGTCGCGCCAGGTCGGCGGGCCCGAATCGGTCAACCGGAAGATCGGCAGCCAGCGAGGGGGCCGCCGACAACAGCAGCAGGGAGCCGACGAATCCGCTGAACGAAGTGCGCATGGAGTCTCACCTGGATCGCGCGGCCACGGACGCCGTCGCAGGATCCTAGCGAATACGCGAAACTGCTGCCCCTACTTCGCCTCGCGCAGGAGATCGGCATGGCCAGGAAACGTCCGTCGCGGACCGACGGCACCGTCGTGGTGCTGGAGCACCGCTCAAAGATCCTGGCCGACAATCCGCTCGGCGATCCCGCCGAGCGCAAACTGGGCGTGTGGCTGCCGCACGAATACGACCGCGATGCCACGCACGGTCGCGGCCGGCGATTCCCGGTGCTCTACGACCTCGTCGGGTTCACGGGCACCGGCATTGCGCACCTCAACTGGAAACCGTTCAGCGAGAACGTGGCCGAACGCGCGGCGCGGCTCGTGCACGACAAGCGCATGGGCCCGGCCATCATCGTGTTTCCGGACTGCTTCACGTCGCTCGGCGGCAACCAGTACGTGAACTCGTCGGCCATCGGCAACTACGCGGACTTCCTGCTCGAGGAAGTCATCCCGCTGGTCGACAGGGAATTCCGCACGCTCGCCTCGCGTGATCACCGTGGCTGCTTTGGCAAGTCGTCCGGCGGCTACGGCGCGATGATCCACGGCATGAAGTACGCGTCGCACTGGGGCGCGATCGCCAACCATTCGGGCGATGCCTACTTCGATTTCATCTACCGCGCCGACTGGCCCAACACGCTGAACGAGCTCGGCCGGTTCCGCCGCCCGCCGCGCAAGGACGGGCGCTATGCGAACCGCGCCGGTTCGGTCGAAGACCGCAGGATGACGCAGGGGCTGGACGACGGGCGGGTGCGCCGGTTCCTCGACGCGATGTGGAAAAGGCACAAGCTGACCACGGGTGAAGGCCACGCCCTGATGAACGTCTGCATGGCCGCGACCTACGACCCGGATCCCGGCGTCCCGAACGGCTTCCGACTGCCTTTCCACATGGAAACGGGTGAATTGCTGCCGCAACGCTGGCAGCGCTGGCTGCAGCACGATCCGGTCCGGCTCGTCGGCAAGTACGCCGCTAACCTGCGGCGGCTGCGGGGAATCTACGTCGACTGCGGCTGGCGCGACCAATACCACATCCATTACGGCTCCCGGCAATTGTCACGAGCCCTTGAAAAGGCGCGCGTCGCGCACCACTACGAGGAGTTCGACGACACCCACTCGGACATCGACTACCGCATGGACGTGAGCCTGCCCTTCCTCTACCGCGCCCTGCGGCCCTGAACGCAGCCAGTCCCGGCCGTGAGCAGCCCACCGCCGTCCATACCGCGGTCCGAACTGCCGGTAGAGGTCTATCGCTCGCACTGGCGGCCGGCGTGCGAAGAACGCGCCTTCATGCTGCATGCGGTCGGCCTCGAGTCGCAGGTGGTGGCCAACGGCGAACTCTGGAGTCTCGTCGTGCTGTCGCCCACCGCGGCTGCGGCAATCGGCCACCTGCGCGGTTACGAGCGCGAGAATCCGCCGAAGCGACGCATGCTTGCGCGACCCGAGCAGATGCATCGCCACGCCTGGCTTGGACCGGCCGCGTACGTGTCGGTATTGCTGCTGGTCGCGTGGCTCGCCGGTCACCGGGCATTCGCGACGAACTGGCTGGCTGCGGGCGTGCTCGACACGGCCGTCGTGCGGAGTGGTGAATACTGGCGGGCGGTGACGGCGTTGACGCTGCACTTCGACGTCGCGCATCTCCTCGGCAACATGGGATTTGGCGCGTTCTTCGGCTGGCTCGCTTCGCAACTGCTCGGCCCCGGCGTGGCCTTCGGCGGCGCTGTCGCTGCGGCTACCCTCGCCAATGCCCTCAACGTTGCTGTGCAACCGGTCAGTCACGTATCTGCCGGCGCTTCGACCATGGTGTTCTCACTGCTCGGCCTGCTGGCCGCGTACGCGTGGCGACGCCGCGAGAGTTCGGGCGAACGCTGGGCCTATCGCTGGTCTCCGTTGATCGCCGGGGTGTTCCTGCTGGGCTTTACCGGCGTCGGCGGTGAAAACACGGACGTGCTGGCGCACCTGACTGGCTTCATCACGGGCGCGGTCACGGGCTGGTGGCTCGGTCGCCTGTCGCAGATTCCCAGGCCACGTGTGCAGTGGCTGGCCGGGCTTGGCGCACTGGCCAGCATTGCCGGCGCATGGTGGGCCGCCTTGCTGCCGGGCGCATAGACGCCGGGGTCAGGTATGCTCCGCGGCCACCTGGCGACCGCGGCAAACCGACGATGGCCCTGCAGCAACTGACCGCAGAACAGGTCCGCACCTGGACCCTCGAACAGAAAGACCGCTGGTGGTTCACCAACGTCTACCGCGGCGACATGGCGCAGCTCACGCTGCGGTCGGCGGTCACCGGTTTCCTGCTCGGCGGCCTGCTCAGCGCCACCAACCTGTACGTCGGCGCCAAGACCGGCTGGACGCTCGGCGTCGGGCTGACCTCGGTGATCCTGGCCTTCGCGCTGTATCGGGCCTTTTCGAGGCTCGGCGCGCGCGACATGACCATCCTCGAAAACAACTGCGTGCAGTCGATCGCGACCGCGGCCGGCTACATGACGATGCCGCTCACTTCCGGCCTGGCCGCCTATATGTGGGCGACCAACCAGGTGCTGCCGCTGTGGCAGATCCTGGTGTTCAACGTCGTGCTGTCGTGCCTGGGCGTACTGGTGGCGTTTCCGATGAAGCGTCGTTT
Source organism: Pseudomonadota bacterium (assembly GCA_016705325.1). GTDB lineage: Bacteria > Pseudomonadota > Gammaproteobacteria > Steroidobacterales > Steroidobacteraceae > RPQJ01. The sequence goes on from JADIYJ010000004.1 coordinate 7,886, forward strand.
CATCAACGACGAACAGCATCCATTCCCCGAAGGCCGCGCCTGCGGCGTCGTGCTCGACACCCTTTACCACAGCGGGGCGGCCGCGAAGGGCATGCTGCAGGCGAAGGCACTCGCTGTCGCCGCGGCGATTGCCGGTTTCACCAGTTTCATCGCGGGCGAGAGCTACATGAAGCTGCTCCAGCAGCAGTGGCTGGGATTCAGCTCGTCGTGGCACCTGCCAGTCAAGCTGGACGGCTGGTACTACTGGCTGGTCGAGAAAGGGTACGCACCGCTGCCGAAGCTTGCGGGCGTGGACATCCGCCAGCTCGCGCTGTCGCCTGGACTCGACTTTGCGATGATCGGCGCGGGCGGCCTCATGGGCATCCGCGTGGCATCGAGCCTGCTGCTGGGTGCGCTGCTCAACTTCGTGGTCGTCGCGCCGGTCATGATCTCGCTCGGCGAAATCCAGCCGCGCGAGGGGTCGATCGCGGCCGGCACCGCAATTTTCGGACGAGCGCACATCCTCAACAACTGGGCGCTCTGGTACGGCATCACGATGATGGTGGTGGCTTCGCTCGTGGCCCTGTTCGCGAAGCCTGAGATCTTCGTGGCCGCCTGCAAGAGCCTGCGCAGGCGCCGGAACGGTCCGGCGCAGAACGACCTGCTCCGCGACATCGAACTGCCGCTGGTGCTCTCCTGGATCGGCGTGCCGGTGTTCGGCGCGATCGGCGTCTGGATGCTGCACGCCTGGTTCGGCGTGAACTGGGTCCTGGGCGCGCTCGCGATCCCGCTGATTCTCGTGCTGGCGCTGATTGCCGCGAGCAGCACCGCGCTGACCGGCATCACCCCGTCGGGGTCGTTGTCCAAGATTCCGCAGTTCACCTTCGGCGCACTCGATGCGCGCACGCCGGCACCGAACCTGATGACGGCCGTGATGTCGTCGGAGGTGGCCAGCAACGCGTCGAACCTGCTCATGGACATCAAGCCGGGCTACATGCTCGGCGCCAGGCCACGGCAGCAGGCGATCGGGCACGTCATCGGGATCGTTGCGGGCGCGCTTGCGGCCACGCCCTTGTTCTTCGTGCTGTTCGGGCTCAACAACTTCGACCCGGCTGCCGGCAAGTCAGTCGCCGACACGATGGTCAGCGACAAGTTCGCGTTTCCCGGCGCGGTGCAATGGAAGGGTGTCTCCGACCTCGTCGCGGCCGTCTTCGGTGGCCCAGCGGCCAGCGGCCTGCTTACGACGTCGATCGTCTGGTCGATAGCCATCGCGGGTTTCGCCGCACTCGTCATGGAAGTGCTGCGCATCCGCACGAACAACCGGTTTCCACTCTCACCGCTCGCGATCGGCCTCGGCGTGGTACTGCCGCCGGACTCGTCGTTCATGATGTTCCTGGGCGCCGCGCTGTTCTGGTACGCGGCGCGCAAACTGCAGTCGCAACCCGGCACGCGCGCGCACGAGATCTGGGTCGGGTCGCAGGAGCCGATCTGTGCAGGCATGATCGCCGGCGCCGCGCTGGTCGGCATCGGCGACATCCTGGTCAAGGTGTTCGTGCTGTCCTGAGCGCTGGTTCGTCGCGGAATCTCGTCAAGTGATCGATCGCCTGCCAGCTGCCACGCCTGAGACGCTGCCGATCCTGTATCGGGACGAGCGTCTGGTCGTGGTCGACAAGCCGTCGGGACTGCTGGTGCACCGTTCACCGATCGACCGGCATGAAACCCGGTTTGCGCTGCAGATCCTGCGCGACCAGCTCGGTCAGCGCGTCTATGCGATTCACCGTCTCGACAAGGGCACGTCGGGGGTCCTGGCGTTCGGGCTGAACCCTGACACAGCGCGCGAGTACGGCGCGATCTTTGCGCAGCGCAGCGTCGTCAAGACGTATGTCGCGCTGGTGCGCGGCTGGCCCGCCGTCGGCGGTACCATCGATCGGCCGCTCGCCGCGGTCGAAGACGAACGCAGCGGCCCGCCGTCGACCGAACCCAGGGAATCGCAAACGTCATTCCGGCGCATCGCGACGTTCGAACTGCCGGTGTGTGTCGATCGCTACCCGACCTCGCGTTACGCACTGGTCGAACTCAGGCCGCACACCGGGCGTCGGCACCAGCTGCGTCGCCACCTCGCCGGCGAATCGCATCCGATCGTGGGCGATTCGAGCTATGGCAAGGGCAGACACAACCGATTGTTTCGCGAGCTGTTCGGGGTGCAGCGACTGCTGCTCGCGTGCACGCGCCTGGAATTCAAGCCGCCCGCAAGCGCAGCCGCGCTGCGCATCGAAGCGCCGCTCGCTGCTGAATTCGCCGCACTGCTGGCGCGGTTGAGCGCGCAGTATGCCGCGGATCCGCTCAGCTCGACTTCGCCTTGACCTTGGCAGTCAGCGCGGCGATCTCGCCGCGGCGGCCCTTGTCCGCCACTTCACGACCCGGACGCGGCGCAGCCTTGCCAGCCTTGTCGAGGTACGGCAGCGCTTCCGGATAGCGGCCCTGCTCGAACAGGTACTCCGCGTAGAAGTAGTTCGGGTCGATGCCGTTCGGGTTCAGCGCCAGCGCCTTCTGCAGCAGCTGGCCCGCCTTGTCGTCGTCGCCGAAGCCGAGCGGGAAGCCGGGCACCTTGTAGTAGAGGGTACCGAGGCTCGTGTAGGCCGAACCGTCGAGCGCCGACGGGTCGAGCTTCAGCGCCGCTTCGAGGTTGCCGCGGGCTTCCTTGCACAGCGCGAGCGCGCCGAGGCCGCCCCTGGCGCCGGCGTAGCTGCTCTCGACGATGCCTTCCCAGATCAGCGCCTCGGGACGCGTCGGATTCTGGTGCGTGAAATTCTCGGCCCGCTTCTCCAGCGCGTCGAAGGCTTTGGTACGCTCGTCGCCTGCCGGGGTCTCGTAGTTCACCTTGGCCCAGGCCTGCTGGATCGACAGCAGCTCGGCATCGAAGGACGGGTTGACGGACGCTCCTGCAGCGAGCAGCGGTGCGCTGAACAGACTTGCGCAGACGATGGCGAAATGACGTAGGTGGTGCATGGTTTCTCCTCAGGACGGCATGGCACGCTCGGCGGCGGCGGCCGCGGCGTGACGACGGATGACGGGAAGCTGCCTGCGCAGCGAGCCGTCGACGACCCCTGGCAGCAGCGCGTTGATGCGGACGAACAGTTTCTCGGGCCAGCCGAAGACGGCGCCGGTTCTGCCGGCTTCGAGCATGGCGCAGGCTGCAGCCGCCACCTGCGCCGGCGGATCCATCGCAACCTTCAACTCGGCGTTCATGCGGTCGACGGCCGCTGCGTTCATGCCGGTCCTGGTCGCGCGCGGTGCAAAGTAGTGCACACCGACCTTCGAATCGGCCAGTTCGCGCCGCAATGCTTCGGTGAAGCCGCGCAGCGCGAACTTGCTGGCGGAGTAGGCAGCGAACCCGGGATAACCGAGACTGCCGAACACCGAACCGATATTGAGGATCGCGCCAGCCGATTGCGAGCACAGCTGCGGCAGCAGGGCCCGCGTCAACTGCACGGGCGCGACGGCGTTGATCGCAAACAGCCGCTCGATCGCTGCGTCGTCGACCGCGTCGAGCATGCCGAAATCACCGCAGCCCGCGCTGTTGACCAGCACGTTGATGCCGCTGCCGCCCCAGTGACACGCGGCGTCGACCACCCGCGCCCGCCCCTCGGCCGTCACCAGATCGGCGGCGCACCAGTCGACGCGCGCGGAGCGGCCACCGAGCGCCTGCGCCGCGCGTTCGAGCGCCTGCGCATTCCGGCCCACGAGCAGCACGCTGGCACCGCGGCCATGCAGTTCCTGCGCCAGCGCACGGCCGATGCCGCCACTGGCGCCGGTGATCAACGCCCGCATCGCCGCGGCCTTCATGCGCGCAGCCTCGCCGGGGCGGCATCCCGCGTCGCGGCGACGTCGGCCTCGAGGCCACGGAACATGTGGCCGTAAAGCCAGAACACGCCCTTGGCGCAACGGATGACCGCCGCGCGATCCGCTTCGTCCGTCAGGCGGCCGAGAATGCCCTCGAGATCGCCGACGTGCTCCTGGTCCAGCTCGCCGTGGCTGCGCAGGTAGCTGAACGCCCTGGTCGGCAGCTGCAGCGCCTTCTGGATACGGTCCGCCGCATTGAGCGCGAGCGCCACGCTGGTGCCTTCGAGCACGAACACCATGCCGAAGAAGCCAAGCGGGTTGCGGCGCTCGATCGTGTCGTAGGCGTAGGCGACCATGCATTCGGTCGCGATCGACGGCAGCGAAGCCGCGGCCGCCTGGCGATCGCCGCCCGCGTGCTCGATGTCGTTGAGAATCCACTGCTCGTGGCCCTTTTCCTCGTCGAGGTAGTGCAGGACCGCCTCGCGCAGCCACTCGTGCTGCTGCGGCAGGCGCGCACCGACCGCCATCAGCAACGGCACGGTGTGACGCACGTGATGGTAGGCCTGGGTCAGGAACTCGACGTACAGCTCGCGCGTGATGTCGCCGGCGAGTGCGCGCTGGATGGCAGGCGCCGCCAGCAGGTAGTTGCGGTCGGCGACGGTGTCGCGCTGCAGTTGTTGGTAAAGGTGCATCAATGGGTTCCGGAAGAAGGTCAGGACGCGAGTTCTACGCGATACAGGTCGTCGAGCAGCGCACCGTGACGTGAATGGATTTCCTGGCGACGCAGGCGCCCGTTCGCCGTCAGCGTGCCGTCGTCGGGCGTGAAAGGCCCGGGCGCGCGCCCCCAGCGACGCACCTGCGCGTAGTTCGGCAGCGCCGCATTCGCCGCAACGATGGCGGCGTCGACGGCAGCGTCGGGAGCCTCGTGCGCGGACGCACCAACCAGCGCGACGACGTATGGGCGTGACTCACCGTGGACCAGCACCGGCCGGCCGCCGAGGCGCTGCGAAATCTCACATTCGACCCATTCCGGCGACACGTTACGGCCGAAACCGGTGATGAACCGATTGCCCATGCGTCCGTGCAGCTGCAGGTAGCCATCGGCATCGAACACGCCAAGGTCGCCGGTCGCGATCGGGTCGTGCGGCGCGCGCGGCGGGTCGCCGAGGTAGCCAAGCATGGTGTTGCCGGCGACGTGCACTTGCCCGGAGCCATCGACGCGCACGCGCACGTGCGGCAACGGGCGGCCGACGGTACCGGCGCGGCGTGCCGCGGGCGTGTTCAGGCTCACGACCGAGGCGCACTCGCTGAGACCGTAACCCTCGTAGACCGGGATACCAGCGGCGTCGGCTCGTGCCAGCAACTCGCGCGAGACCCTGGCGCCACCCACGGCGACGAATTGCAGCGCTGACGGCGGCGGCGAGCCACGCTCCGCCGCAACGACCAGCACCTGCAGCAGTTCCGGCACGAGGATCAGGCTGTTGGGTTGCTCGCGCGACAGGGTCCCGAGCAGCCGGGCCGCATCGAGTCCGCCGTAGCTCATGCCCGTGACTGAGCTCGGCGGCACGACGCACGTCGCGCCACGCAGCAACGGTGCATACAGCCCCGCGACGTTCTCGAGCAGCGTCGCGAGCGGCAGGATGCAGAGGTGGCGTTCGATGGCGAGTTCGCGCGTTGCCCCAGCCACCGACTCGGCGATGGCCTCCAGGGCCGGACCCGCGAGGCACACACCTTTCGGGTTCGCAGTGCTGCCGGAGGTGTAGGTGATCTTGCGCGTGCCTGCGGGCGCGACCGGTCGCATTGCCGGGTCGAGCTGGCGGCGGAACCGCCGCAGGCCCGAGACGGGCGAGCTTCCGTCGGCGCGCCAGCCCGCCAGCAGATCGCTCGCACGCGCCTCGTCGTCCGTCAGCAATGCGTCGATGCCGGCGTCGTCGAGAGCGTGTTCCAGCTGTGCGGGCGTGAACGAACCCGGCAACGGCACCGAGAGCATTTCCCCGACGTGCAGCGCGAGGTCGGCAAGCGCCCACGGCACGCCGTTGTCTGCCAGCACGGCGTGACGCTCGGCGCCGCCCTCGCGCAACCACGCGATCTCGCATTCGATCAACGCCGGCAGGGCGCCATAGGAAATCGTGCGTCGGCCGTCGACGAGAGCGAGCGCGCCGGCAGGCGCGGAGTGCAACGCCTGCAGCAGCATCAGTGACCCGGCGTCCGGTGCGCGAAGCCGGCCAGCCGATCCGCGTCGGGCAGGTTACCGGCAAACACGCGAGGATCGGTCTCGTAGTAGCGCCCCCACGAATCCGCCGCGGTGACGACGCTGGCTGGATCGGCACGACCGAGTTCGATCAGCGGTGCACCGAATCCTTCGAGAATCTGACGCAACGCGCCGGTGGCCGTGAAGACGATCCACGAGTAGCGGCGGTTCATCAGGAACACGGGCAACTGCGCGACCATGCGCACCGCGGCGCGGCAGCTGGCACCAGCGAGGTTGCCGACTTCGACGATCTCGTCGCGACGGACGGCACGCCCGCCGCCGCGATCGACCGGCGACGACCGCAGGCTTGCAGTCAGTCGTTCTTCGATGGGACGGTCCAGGTAGTGCTCGAGGTAGAGCCCGCTCTCTTCGGCGCCACGGATGCCCGCGACGCCGCGCAACTCGCCCTGGCGGTCACGAAAGGCGATCAGCGTCGGCATGAACGTGCGGACGGCGGCACCGTGCTTGGCGGCGAACCGGGTCCGGACGTAGGCCTCGAGGCCTGCACGATCCGCGTCGCCGGCTCGGACCGGCTGCAGGTGGAGGCTTTCTCCCAGTGTGCGTAGCTCGTCCGCTGCCCGCCGGCGCAGCGTGGTCCTGCGCGGGGCGTCCGGCATGTGGTCAGTGGCTTCCAAGTCCGCTCCCAGGGTGGTTGCAGCCGCGCCTTGCTGCGCGGACCGTGGTGAGACGACGGCTGCCATCGAAATCAATCGCGTCAATAAAACTTCTTTATTTTCAATTGTTTATAGTCAAATATCGCAACCACGCCAGGGCGCGATTGATTTGCGGCGGCGGTCGCGTCTTACTCGCATGCCACGATGCACGAATCGATGAACGACGATCGCGAACTGGTCGCCGCGATGCTCGCTGGCGACGAGCGCGCGTTTACGACTTTCTTCGAGACCTACTTCCCGCGCGTCTACCGCTTCGCCTTGCCGCGCATGAACCGCAATGCCGACGCCACCAAGGACGTCGTGCAGGCGACGCTGATCAAGGCGATGCGCGCGGTCGGAGACTGGCGCGGCGAGGCAGCGCTCTTTACCTGGCTGTGCCAGGTCTGCCGCAGGCAGATCGCCGATCACGTGCGCAGCGAGCGTCGCCACGCCTCGAAGGTCGTCCTGATCGACGACAGCGAGGAAGTCCGTGCCGCGCTTGAATTCATCGCGGCGCCATCGACCGACGACCCGCTGCACGGCGCGGATCGTGCCGAACTCGGGCGGCTGGTACACGCAGTGCTCGACCGGCTGCCAGGCCGTTATGGCGACGCGCTGGAATGGAAATACGTCGAGGGCCGCTCGGTCGAGGAGATCGGCGAGCGACTGGGAATCGGCCAGACGGCGGCGCAATCGCTGCTGGCCAGGGCCCGGGTCGCCTTCCGGGAAGGGGTGGAGGCCGTGTTCGGCGCGTCGGCAGACGACGTGCTCGCGGGCCTCGAGGCATGAGAAAGAAGCCATGAACGATCACACACCACAAGACGACAGACAGGGCGAAGACGCCGACCTGGCCGCTCTGCTCCGCCGCATCGGCCCGCGCCCGACACCCGCTGCAGACATCACAGCGGAAGTCCGCGCGGCCGTCGCCGCCGAATGGCGCGCAACGGTTGCCGCGCGGCAGCCCAAACGCAGGTTCACGCAGCCGTGGCTCACCTTGGCGGCTTCCGTTGCGGTCGTGGCTGTCGCCGTCGCGGTTGCCTTGCCGCGCTGGAAAGCGGCCGGAGGTCCGGTCGCGATGGTGGCCCGTGTCACGGGCGACGCCGAAGTACGGCATTCCACCGACGGCACGTGGCAGCCGCTGACCGCGACCTCGCCGGTGGCCACCTCGGACGAGATCCGTACCTCGGGCTCCGGTCGAGTCGCATTGCGGCGTCCAGATGGACTCGAGGTGCGCCTGGACACGGACACGCAGTTGGCGTTTGCCGGAAGAGCGCGCGCCCGCCTGGCGACAGGCAGCATCTATGTCGACGCGGGCGCGCCCGGCTCGGGCAGTGGGGCATTGGTCGTCGGCACGCCGTATGGCGACGTCCGCCACGTCGGCACCCAGTATCTCGCGTCCGTCAATGACGGCGTGCTGCGGGTGGCCGTGCGCGAAGGCAGCATCGCCATCGACCGCGGGCGCGTGCCCGTCGTCGCGCGTGCCGGCGAATCACTCGCGGTGCACCCGGACGGCAGCGTGGCGCGCGCGCAGATCGACCCGCACGGCCAGGCGTGGCACTGGGCCGCAGCGGTCGCACCGGAGTTCGCGATCGAAGGCCGCTCGCTCGACGAGTTCCTGGCCTGGGCCGGCCGGGAAACGGGCCGCAAGATTGTCTACACCTCGGCCGACGCCGCGCGCGAAGCCGAGCAGACGCAACTCAAGGGCTCCACCAGCGGGCTTGCACCCGAAGCCGCCGTGGCTGCAGTGTTTGCCTCCCAGCCCGCCCTGCACCACGTGATCGCGGCCGGCCAGATCCGGATCGAGCGCACAAGCCGCTGACGCACAAGCCGCGGTAGGCGGCCTGGTGGTACTCGGCTAACATCGCGGCGTCCGGCCGCTGCGATGGCCCGGGCAGACCTATGCCCACCCGTCAGCCACGTGCCCCCTGCCGCGTTTCGAATACAACTCGCCGCGGCGTTCGCGCCGCGCTGGCCGTGTGCGTGTTGCTCGGGGCAGCGGCAGCGCACGCAGCGGCGCCCTATCGCGGTCGCCCCGTTGACGCGGTGCTCGGCGAGCTCGCGGCCACCGGCGAATTCCAGCTCGTCTACACCTCGGCCGTCGTGCCATCGTCAGCGAAGGTCGCCGTGGAACCGACCGCGGGTCCGGCGCTGGAAGTCGTTGCACAGGTACTCGCCCCGCTCGGTCTCAGGCTGCAGCGTGTCCAAGGTCGAATCTATTCGGTCGTGCCACAGGCAGGTCCAGACGATTCGCGCGCGACAGCCGCGACGGCTGCAGCAGGCCCGCGCGACGAAGCGATCGCCGACGTGGTCGTCACGGCGAGCCGCTATACCCTGGCCACGGACCTGCCCCAGGTCCACACCTTCCTCTCGCAGCAGGAAGTCGACGCGCTGCCACGACTTGCGGAAGACGCACTCAAGGTCGTGCATCGACTGCCGGGCGCCGCGAGCAACGGTCTTGCGGGTCTCGCCCACATTCGTGGAGGCGACACCAACGAGACGCTGGTGATGCTCGACGGCCTGCCGCTGTACGAGCCGTTCCACCTCAGGATGCTGCAGAGTCCGTCCAGCGTGCTGGACGAGCGCATCGTCGACGGGCTCGACGTCTTTGCGGGCGGCTTCACCGCCGAGTACGGCGACCGCATGAGCGCGATCATCGATGCCCGCACGCTGCGCCCCGCAGCGGACGCCTACTACGAACTGGGGTTGAGCCTGATCCACGCGAACGCGCTCGCGTCGCAGAGATTCGCCGACGGCCGCGGCCAGTGGCTCACCTCGGTCCGTCGCAGCAACCTCGACGAGGTGGCGGACTTCATGGAGTCCGAGATTGGCGAGTCGAGTTACCTCGACGGCTTCGCCCGCGTCGATTTCGCGTGGTCGCCCGACACGCACAGCGGCCTGCAGACCCTGCTCGCCCACGACCAGGCCGAGATCACCAACCGGGCCGGCACCGAACACGCGACCGCCGAGTATTCGAACGCCTACGTCTGGGGCACTCTGGCGCATGACTGGTCCGAGCAATTGTCGACGACGGCAATCCTCTCGTTCACGGACGTCTCGGCGGAACGCAAGGCCGCAGTCGACGAGCCGGGCCGGCGGACGGGTGCGGTCGACGACATGCGCGACTACGACGTGCTCGGCCTCAAGCTCGACGCGCGCTACGCCACCGACTGCTGGCTGCAGCGCGCGGGCGTCGACCTGCGCAGACTCGAAGCCACCTACGACTACACCGGCAGTGTCGCCTTCGCGCCGGACTATCCGTACCCCGGCGCCGGGGCGCAGGACATCTCGCGCGCGCTGGCACCGAACCCGTCCGGCGAGCATATCGCCGCCTACTACACCGTGCGCGGCAGGCTGACGGATTCACTGACCGCCGAAGTCGGCCTGCGCTGGGACGAGCAGACGTATGGAGCCGATGCCGACGACCAGCTTGGCCCGCGAATCAATTTTGCCTGGCGCGTCGACGAGAGCACGCGCCTGCTCGCGAGCTGGGGCCGCTACCAGCAGTTCGAGGGCATCGAGGAACTGCAGGTCGAGGACGGGATCGAGGACTTCTCGCGGGCGCAGAGCGCGGACCACTTGATCCTCGGACTCGAGCGCGACCTCACTCCGGGGTATGCACTGCGCGTCGAGGCCTACCGCAAGGATTACCGCGACCTGCGCACGCGTTTCGAAAGCCTGTACGACCCGCTTTCGCTGGCACCCGAACTGCGCTGGGACCGCGTCGCCATCGCGCCGTCGTCGGCCCTGGCCGAAGGTGGCGAACTGCTGCTCACCCGCAAACCCGTCGATGCCTGGAGCGGCTGGTTCGGCTACGCATGGTCGCGCGTCGACGACGCCGTCGACGGTGGCGATATCAGGCGCAGCTGGGACCAGACCCACACCCTCAACCTGGGCGTGCTCTGGGCATCGGGACCGTGGCAGGCGTCACTGGCTGCGCAGTACCACACGGGCTGGCCCGTGACACCGATCGGGCTCGACGCGGGAGGCAACGTGCAGCTGGGAGATCGCAACGCCGCGCGTTACGCCGATTACAGCTCCGTCGACGCCCGCGTGAGTTACGAGTGGACGCTGCCGCGCGGTACGCTGACGCTGCACGGCGAATTGACCAATGCGCTCGACCGGCGCAATCCCTGCTGCACCGATCTCGAGTACGAGATCGTCGACGGCACGCCGACGCTCGAGCGTGAGTTGCGCCACTGGTTGCCGCTGGTGCCGTCCGTCGGCGTGCTGTGGAAATACTAGCCCTCAGCCGACCCCGTGCTGGCGGAACCAGGCAAGGCGCGCTGCCCAGCCGGCCGCATCGCGCGATACGCGGGGATCCCGCCATCCGCCGGGGGAATCGTCACCTCACCCACGGTCAGGCCGGCGGTGTCGGTGGTGATCGTCTGTGCGCCCGCGGGTTGCACCGCCCGCGCGAAACCCGTTGCGAGCGACGTGACCAGCACCTGTCGGCGCGTCAGCGAACGCTGACCGAGCAGCGAATCGAGTTCGGGGCTGGTCCACGTGTCGTGCATGGTCTGTCCGTCTGGTCGCTCGTCTGGTCAGCGGGGCTCGACGCCCGGCTGGTAGGGCTGTGACTCGGCCGCGACGGCGTCCGCCACTTCGGGCAATACCACATAGCGTGTAAAGTCCTCGGGCATCCGCTTCGCGCGCCCGGTATGCAGGTCGATGCAGACGTAGTGGAGCAACGCGCGCAGCAAGGTTTCGCCGTCCGACTTGCGCCGGATCTGAAACCTGCGCTCGATGCGCAGTTTGCAGTCGTTGCGCACCGGCCACGTCGCGACTTCGATCTGGTCGCCTTCGAGCGCCGCGCGCAGGTAATTGATCTGCGTGCGCCACACAGCCATGCCGCGGTTGAGCGACCGGCACAATTCCGGGCTGATGCCGCGCGAGATCGAATGCGCCCAGGCGCAGTCGTCGAGCCACGCGACGTAGACGGCGTTGTTGACGTGGCCGTAACCGTCGATCTCGTTGTGCACGGCGATGCGCTCGTGGATGAACGGCGACGGCAGGTCCCACTTCATGGCTGACCGTCTCCCGCGACCTGATCCGGCACGCCCCCCGGCAGCATCGTGTCGAGCCTCGCGTCCTTCCCGGTCCAGAGCGCGCCCAGCCATTCCTTGAAACGCGCGCGTAATCTGGAGTCCTCCGCGTAGTCGCCCTGCGCCACCCACGGCTCGATCGGGCGCCGCAGCACGTGCATCCGCACGTGCCCGAGCCGGCCGCAGCACAAATCCCACAGCGTCGGACTGGGTTCGCTGTACGCGACGGTGACGTCCAGCACCGAGTGCAGCATGCCGCCCATCGCCGACAACACGAATGCAACGCCACCCGGGCGCGGCCGCAGCAGATGCCGGTACGGCGACTTCGTGGCCTTGTGTTTCGCGGCGGTAAACCGTGTGCCCTCGACGAAGTTCATGACCGACGTCGGCAGCAGCGCGAACCGTTGGCAGGCCTTGCGCGTCGCGTCGAGGTCCTCGCCGCGGGCCTCCGGGTGCTTCTGCAGGTAGGTGGCCGAGTGGCGCTTCATGAACGGGAAGTCGAGCGCCCACCAGGCCAGCCCGAGGAACGGCACCCAGATCAGCTCCTGCTTGAGGAAGAACTTCAGGAACGGAATGCGCCGGTTGAACGCCTGCTGCAGCACCAGGATGTCGACCCATGACCGGTGGTTCGACAGCACGAGATACCAGCTGCGGGGATCGAGACCTGCGACGCCTTCGACCTCGAGCCGCAGCGCGCCCAGCAGGCTGAAGATCGCGCCATTGCAGCTGATCCAGGCCTGGGCGATCCAGATCATCAGGGCACTGGTCCACCGGCGCCACGCGGCGAGCGGGATGATCAGCTTCGCCAGCGCGACGACCAGCAGGATCGGCACCCAGAACACCACGTTCACCACCATCAGCGAAATGGTGATGACGCCCTTCAGTGTCGAGCCACGCCGTGTCTGCACGTTCCGCCGATCCTCACCACCCGAGGTGTACGATTATGCCCCGGTCAACGACCCTGGAGCATGCCATGCCGCTCGAGTTGTCGGCTCTCGAAGCGAGGGTCGTCGGTTGCCTGCTCGAAAAGCAGATCGCGACCCCCGACCAGTACCCCCTGTCACTGAACGCGCTCGTCAACGCCTGCAACCAGAAAAGCAACCGTGCCCCGGTCATGAACCTGCAGGAACGCGAGGTCCAGCTCGTCGTGGGCGCACTCATCCGCAAGCAGATCGTGCTGGAGAAATCGGGGTTTGGCAGCCGCGTGCCGAAGTATCACCAGCTGTTCTGCAACACGCAGTTCGGGAGCCTGAAGTTCTCCCCCGCCCAGACGGCCATCGTCTGCGAACTGCTGCTGCGTGGCCCGCAGACGCCCGGCGAGCTGCGCACGCACGCGGGGCGGCTGGCGACCGTCAATGGACTCGACGAGGTGGAAAACGCCCTGGAAGACCTCGAGACGCGCCCTCAGGGCCCGTTCGTGGTCAAGCTGCCGCGCGAACCGGGCCGGCGTGAGTCGCGCTATGCGCAGTTGTTCACGGGGCCGGTCGACATCGCTGCCCTGGAGGCTGCGCATGCCGCGTCGGTGCCGATTGCCGCGGCTTTGGCTCCATCCCTGGCCGGGCGTGTGCAGTCGCTGGAGGCCGACGTCGCCGAACTGCGCGCGCTGCTCGCACGGCTCCAGGCCCGCATCGAAATCGGCTCGGGCACCTAGCCGGGGATTTCGCGCGTCGACGCCGGTCCCGGCTATCATCCGCGGCATGGACCAGCCGCAAGGCAAGGCATTGCAGCTCGACGCGGACCACGCGGCGTTCATCCAGGGCGCCGTACCCGCGGTCGTCGCGACCTGCGCCGGTGACGGCACACCGAATGTCTCGTACAGCTCCGAGGTGCACTACGTCGATCCCGGGCACGTGGCGCTGTCGTACCAGTTCTTCAGCAAGACGCGGCAGAACGTGCTCGAGAACCCGCGCGCGACCGTGCTCGTGATCCATCCGGATACCGGAGCCCAGTACAAACTCGCAACCGCTTACCTGCGCACCGAAGACTCCGGCCCGCTGTTCGAGTGCATGAAGGCGAAACTCGCCGGTATTGCCTCCCACGCCGGCATGACGGGTGTGTTCCGCTTGCGCGGCGCGGACGTTTACCGGGTCGACGCCGTGACCGAGGTCTATCGCACCTCGCTCACCCCGGCCGCGGCCAGCGCGAGTTCGCTGGCCCAGCTGCGTTGCTGCATCGAACGGCTGTCCACGGCCACCGACCTGGCGAGCCTGCTCGACACACTGCTGGATTCGTTGCGCGACGTCTTTGACATCCGCCATTCGATGGTGTTGATGCGCGAGCCGACCGGCGAGGCGCTACACACGGTGGCGAGCCGTGGTTACGCCGCATCGGGCGCCACGCGTCTCGGCGTCACGGCCGGCATTGACAGCGCCATACCGTTTCCGGGCCTGCCCGAGTCGCAGAGCCAGGTCGCGGTGCCGATCGTGGCCGGCGAGCGCCTGCTTGGCGTGCTGTTCGCCGAAAGCACCGAGACTGGCCGCTTCGGCTATGACGAGGAAGACGCGCTCGTCGTGCTCGCACGACACGTCGGCACTGTCGCGGCCATGCTCGAGGAAGGCGAGGCGACTGCTTCCGACAGACCCGTGACGCGGGCCGCCGCACCGGCGCCACGCGGCGCGCCGATCCGGGTGCGCCGTTACGCCGAGAACGACAGCATCTTCGTGGGTGACGAATACATGATCAAGGGCGTGGCGGGCCCGAGACTGCGGACGAACGCGTAGATGGCCTTGAGGTCCGCATCCGTCATCGCCTCGAGGTTGTACCAGGGCATCGGCGGCAGCCGCTCCTGCCGCGCGTGCTGCAGCCACTGCGCCTCGGTCATCGCACCGAGCACCAGGCGCAGGTTCGACGGATAGGTCGTTCCCCAGGGACCCTGGAAGCCGATCGGCAGACCGGTCAACCATTGCGCCTGCGGAACCGCCGGACCCTTTTCCATGCCGCCCGGGGTGTGGCAATCGTTGCAGCCGCTGACCGTTACGAGGTAGCGACCGCGCGCGACGCTGGCCGAATCATGCCTGGCATCCGCTGCCACGGCGCCGCCGGCGAATGCCGTTGCCAGGACGGCCACCGCGGCCCAGCGATTTCGAGACTCCATGTCATTCCTCCTGTGCCTGTTCGGTCGGGGCACAGTGTCCCCAATCCGGACGGGACAGGAAGCTAAATGCTTGCTATGTGAACCCTAAGAGATTCTTAAGTGAGGCCTGCCTTGAGCATTTTCCGGCGCAGGAACGCGATCTGCGTCTGCAGCGGCAACTGCTTCGGACAAACGTCATGGCAGCCCAGCAGCGTCATGCAGCCGAACACGCCGTCGTCGCTGCCCACCAGTTCGTAGAAATCCTGGTCGTTGCGCTGGTCGCGGGGATCGAGGCGGAAGCGGGTGATCTTGTTCATGCCGACGGCGCCGACGAAGTCCTCGCGCATGCGCGCGGTGCCGCAGGCGGCCACGCAGCAGCCACACTCGATGCAGCGGTCGAGCTCGTAGATCCTCGTCGGCGAGATCCGGATCCATGCGATTCTCGAGACGTGAGAGGTCCACCTCCTGACCTAGGGAGTGCACCCAGGTCTCGAGCCGCTCGCTCATGCCGCGCATCCACTTGCCCGTGTTCACGGACAGGTCGGCAATGAGTTCGAACGCCGGCAGCGGCGCCAGCGAGATCTCCGCCGGCAGGTCCTGCGTGAGCGTGCGGCAGGCAAGGCCCGGGCGGCCGTTCACGACCATGCCGCAACTGCCACAGATGCCGGCACGGCAGACGAAATCGAATGCCAGCGACGGGTCGAGCTTCTCGCGGATTTCGTTGAGCGCGATGAAGAGCGTCATGCCGGGCGCTTCCTCGAGCTCGAAGACCTCGAAATGCGGGATGCTCACCGGGTCCTGCGGATCGTGGCGCAGGACGTGGAAGTGCAGCATGCGCTTCGGTGCGTCGGCAGGCGGGATCGCGGCACGGACGGCGCGGAAACGGTGACTGAACTCATGTCGGCAGTTTCTCGTCGATGCGTTCGTTGCGGCCGCGCAGGCTTGCGGGCAGCAGGTGCTCGTACGGCATGAGGGCGGCCTGCACGGAGTGGCGGCCGGCCTCGCCCAGGGTCTCGCGCAGCCTCGCCACCGCGGCGGCGCGCTGCGGCGTGTCGGGGTGATCGACGTAATCCCGGTTGCCATAGCCGCGCCAGCCGGGAGGCAGTTCCATTCTCCCCACGTCGAGCGCTTCGTAGTTCAGCGTCGGCAACGTGGCGCGCGGATCGCCCCACGTCGCGAGCGTGCGCCGCAGCCACTCGGCGTCGTTGCGGCGCGGGAAATCCTCGCGGAAATGGGCGCCGCGGCTCTCGGTGCGCGTCAGCGCGCCCTGCGCGATGCAGAGCGCGATCTTGAGCATCTTCTGCACGCGGTACGCCGTCACCAGCTCCGGATTCGGGCCGTCGCGGCGCGAGCGCAACCCGATGTTGCGACTGCGTACCAGCAGTTCCTGCAGCTTGTCCACGGCCCGCTGCAGGTCCGCGCCAGTACGGAAAATGCCGACGTTGTCGGTCATGGTCTGCTGCATTTCGGCCTTGAGCGTGTCCGCCTGCTCGCGCCCGCTGCCCTTGAGCAGCACGTCGAGCTTGCCGCGTTCGGCGGCGAGCGCTTCACGCAGCACCGCCGTCGGAATGTCGAGTTCCCCCTCGGGACTTGCCACGAAATCCGCGATGAACTCGCCGACGATCATGCCGGCAACGACCGTCTCGGCCACTGAGTTGCCGCCAAGTCGATTGAACCCGTGCATGTCCCAGCAGGCGGCTTCACCTGCGGCAAACAGCCCGCGCAGCGCGGGCGTCTGGCCGGTGTGGTCGGTGCGCACGCCGCCCATGGTGTAGTGCTGCGCGGGACGTACCGGAATCCACTGCTCGGCCGGGTCGATGCCGAGGAAGTACTGGCAGATCTCCTTCACTTCGCGCAGGTTGTGCTCGATGTGCTGGCGCCCGAGCAGCGTGATGTCGAGCCACAAGTGCTCGCCGAAGCGCGACTTCGCGGCGTTGCCCTTGCGAATGTGCTCTTCCATGCGGCGCGAGACGACGTCGCGCGATGCGAGTTCCTTCTTCTCCGGCTCGTAGTCCGGCATGAAGCGGTGACCGCTCACGTCGCGCAGCAACCCGCCGTCGCCCCTGCACCCCTCGGTGACGAGAATGCCGGCCGGGAAGATGCCGGTCGGATGGAACTGCACCGCCTCCATGTTGCCGAGCGGGACGATGCCGGTCTCGAGCGCGAGTGCCGCGCCGATCCCCTCGCAGATCACCGCATTGGTCGTGACGCGGTAGACACGGCCTGCCCCGCCTGTCGCGATGGCCGTGGCCTTGGCGACATAGGCCGTGATCCCGCCCGTGACCAGGTCGCGGACGATCGCACCGTAGCAGCGCTTGCCGTCGTGAATCAGCGCCAGCGCCTCGGTGCGCTCGTGCACCGGAATGCCTTCGGCAATCGCGCGATCACCGACTGCGAACAGCATCGCGTGGCCCGTGCCGTCCGATACGTAGCAGGTGCGCCACTTCCGGGTGCCGCCGAAATCGCGCTGCGCCACGAGGCCGTGGGCGGCGTCGCGCTCGGTGATCGTGACCTTCTCGCCGTTGATGATGACCTGTCGGTCGCCCTGGCGGACGCGGCTCCACGGCACGCCCCAGGCAGCCAGTTCACGCACGGCCTTGGGCGCCGTGTTCACGAACATGCGCACGACCTGCTGGTCGGCGCCCCAGTCGCTGCCCTTGACCGTGTCCTCGAAGTGCACGTCCTCGTTGTCGCCCTGACCCTTGGTGACATTGGCGAGGCTCGCCTGCATGCCGCCCTGCGCGGCGGCCGAGTGCGAGCGCTTGGGCGGCACCAGCGACAGCACGATGGCGTCGTGGCCACGGCGGCGCGCGCCGATGGCGACCCGCAGGCCCGCCAGTCCGCCGCCGACGACCAGCACGTCGGTGTAGACGACCTTCATGGCGTCACCCCCGTGCCGGCGGCCGCGGCGGGAACGTAGTGTTGTCCGTAGAACGGGGCGTGGTCGCTGCCGATCTTCATGTACGCCGCGAGGGTCAGCAGGCCCAGCACGAGGAAAAAGCCGGTCAGCGCCCACTTGAAGATCCGCAGCCTGCGCCGGGTCCCGGCCGCGTCGTGGCCGTCACCCGCGAACCAGCCCCACTTGAGCGCGAGCCGGTACAGGCCGACGCCGCCGTGAAATTCCACCGCAAACAGCAGCACCAGGTAAAGCGGCCACATCAGGTCGGACCAGACTCGGTCCGCCGACTCGAACGGCCCGATGCGGTCCGGGCGGGTGAGCATGATGTAGAGGTGCACCGAGGCCAGGAAGAAAAGCGCGAACCCGGTGACGACCTGCCAGTACCAGAGCGTCGTGTCTTCGTGCTTCATCTCCTTGATGTGATCGCGATACGTACGGTATTGGCGGTAATTGGCCGGAAACTTTCGGAGCGCCAGGGCGGCGTGGACGACAAACAGTGTCGCGATCGTCGCAACCAGGGCCGACACCAGCCCGTAGACCGGGCGACCAAAGATGAAATAGCCCTCGAACATCCGGGCGACCGTCCACATCACGTCCTTGCCGAGCAGGATCGTCGCAACGAAGAACATGTGTACCCACATGAAGAGGCCGAGCAACAAGCCGGTGGCGCTCTGCAGGAAATCCAGCCTTGCTGGCCAGCGGCGCAGGCCTTGTGCGGCGGAGACCTGTGCGGTCGTCGTCATGCGTTTGATCGCTTGCACGGAAATCTCGGACTGGACTGGGCGTGTGTCGATTGAGAGCGATGTAACCCGTTGCAACCATAAGTGTTTTCCGCGGGGCAAGGCGTATGGTTGCAGTCGATATAGTCCGCCCTGCAATGCACACGCACGTCGCAATGACCGCTTACCTCTCCTTCCTCGTCTATCTGCTGGCAATCCTCGGCTTCGTGGCCCTGACGCTGTGGTTGAATCACGTGCTGGGACCCAAGCCGGAACCGACGCCGCTGAAGCTCGAGCCCTTCGAGTGCGGCGCGACGGCGGTCGAGTCCGACAACACGCGGGCGGTCCCGGTCAAGTACTACGCCATCGCCGTCATCTTCATCCTGTTCGACCTGGAAACCGTCTTTCTCTACTTGTGGGCACTGGCGGCCACGCCGCTCACCGGATTCATGCTCGTGACGTTCGCGCTGTTCACCCTGCTGCTGGTGCTGATCATGCTGCACGTCTGGCGGTCCGGGCTGCTGGAAGAGGTGACGACTTGAGCGCGACGACACCCTTGCCGCGCCAGCAGAAGAGTGCGGCCTTCGAGTACCTGACCACCCGCAAGGACGAATTCGTCGGCTGGGCGCGCAAGTTCTCGCTTTTCCCGTATCCGTTCGTGACGGCCTGCTGCGCGATGGAATTCATGTCGGTGAGTTCGACGCTCTACGACACGGACCGCTTCGGCGCCGCGCTGCCGCGCTTCACGCCGCGCCAGTCCGACCTGCTGATGGTCGTGGGCACGGTCTCGCACAAGCAGACGCCGATCCTGCGCAAGGTGTACGAGCAGATGTGCGAGCCCAAGTGGGTCATGGCCTTCGGCGTCTGCGCCTCCAGCGGCGGCTTCTACCAGAACTATGCTGCGCTGCCCGGGATCGACAAGATCATTCCCGTCGACCTGTACATCCCGGGCTGCCCGCCGCGGCCGGAGATGGTGATCGACGGCATCATGAAGCTGCAGGACAAGATCGCGGGCGAACGCCACCCGATCATCAACCAGGATTTCTGAGCGTGAGCACGGGAGCAAATCTGCTCGAGCGAGTACAGTCCGGCCTTGGTGCGCAGGCGCTGGAGACGGGCATGGCGCACGGCATCCTCGTGCTGCAGATCGCGGCGGAGAGCCTCGTGCCCGTGGCTGGCCGACTCAAGCAGGAGTTCGGCTTCGACCTGTTCCTGGACGTCACGGCAACGGACTGGCCACAGCGCCGGCCGCGCTTCGACGTCGTGTACCACTTCTATTCCACCCGCGATTTCGTCCGGGTCCGGCTCAAGACGCAGGTCGAGGAAGCGGACCCCACGGTCGACACGCTCGTGCCGCTGTACGGCTCGGCGCGCTACATGGAGCGCGAATGCCACGAAATGTACGGCATCCGCTTCCGCGGCAACGACGACCTGCGGCCGCTGCTGCTGTATGAGGGGTTCGTCGGCCACCCGCTGCGCAAGGACTATCCGAAGCAGCGGGAACAGCCGCTGGTGCCGTATCGACGTGAAGCCATGAGCCTGCCGCCGCTCACCTCGCTGCCGAACCCGATCCGCCCCGCCTTCACGCAGGGCCTGACGCCCGGGTCCGTGATCGTCAACATCGGCCCGTCGCACCCTGCCACGCACGGCACGATCCAGATCGTGGCGGAGATCTCGGGCGAACGCGTGGTGCGCACCGACGTGCACTGCGGCTACCTGCATCGCGGCTTCGAGAAGGAGTGCGAGTCCCACACCTGGCACAACCTGATCCCCTACGTCGACCGCCTGAACTACTGCTCGGCCCTGATCAACGACTTCGCCTACTGCGAGGCCGTCGAAAAGCTGATGGGCATCGAGCTCACGCCGCGCTGCCGCCACCTGCGCACGCTGCTGGCCGAGTATTCCCGCATCGCCGACCACCTGACGTGCGTGGCCGCGGCGCTGATGGAAATGGGCGCGATGACGGCCTTCCTGTACATGGTCACGATCCGCGACTACGTCTACGAGCACCTCGCCGCGGCGACCGGCGCGCGCGTCACCTACACCCACGGCCGCATCGGCGGCCTGGGCCGCGACCTGCCGGAAGGCTGGCTGGAGCGGCTGGAAGAAATCCTGGCCCAGATGGACACCTTCGTCGGCCGCGTGCACGGGCTCGTGGACCGCAACCGCATCTTCATCGACCGCATGCGCGACGTCGGCGTCATGGCCACGGCGGACGCGATCGACTGGGGTTTCAGCGGGCCGGTGCTGCGCTCGACGGGCGTGGCCCGCGACGTGCGCAAGGACACGCCCTACCTCGCCTACGCCGAACTCGACTTCGAGGTTCCGGTCGGCATCAAGGGCGACAACTACGACCGTTACTACGTGCGCATGCGCGAGATGGACGAATCGATGCACATGATCCGGCAACTCGTCGACATGCTGCCCGACGGGCCGATCAACGTCGACGATCGGCGCTGCACGCTGCCCGCGAAGCATCTCGTCTACACCGAGATCGAGTCGCTGATCAACCACTTCAAGCTGATCATCGAGGGCATCCAGGTGCCGAAGGGCGAGGCGTATTCGTACGTCGAAGGCGCCAACGGCGAGCTCGGCTTCTACGTGGTCAGCGCCGGCAGCGGCGCGCCCTGGAAGGTCCATTGCCGCAGCCCGAGCTTCGTGCACATGGGCGGCCTGCACCTGATGCTCGAGGGCTACCAGCTCGCGGACATCATCCCGACCTTCGGGTCCATCAACATGATCGGTGGGGAGTGCGATCGGTGAAGCACCTGATCCCCGAATTCGAGAAACTCCGCAAGCGGTTTCCGGCGGGCTTCGAGTCCTCGCTGGTGCTGCCGTGCCTGCGCCGCATCCAGGAGGATCGCGGCTACGTCGCGGATTCCGACATCGAGGAACTGGCGGGCTTCTGGGCGTGCCGCAGATCCAGGTCGAGGAAGTGCTGTCGTTCTACACGCAGCTGCGCCGCAAGCCGTCGGGCGCTGGCACCTGCAGTTCTGCCACAACGTCAGCTGCTCGATGCACGGCGCGGAGAACGTCCTCGCGCACGTCAGCGCAAGCGGCTCGGCATCAAGCCCGGCCAGACCACGCCGGACGGCCGCTTCACGCTGTCCACGGTCGAATGCCTGGGCTCCTGCGGCACCGCGCCATGATGATGGTCAACGACCGGTACCACGAGAACCTGACGCTGACGAAGCTCGACTAGCTGCTGCGGGGAGCTCAAATAGCATGCCCGGCCGGCAGGTACTGGTGACCTTCCCGGTCACGGCGACGTCGCACGCGCTGGCCGAATACCAGGCGCGTGGCGGCTATGCCGCCTGGCGAAGGCGCTCAGGCAGATGAAGCCGCAGGATGTCGTCAGGGAAGTCATGGCTTCCGGCCTCCAGGGCCGCGGCGGCGCCGCCTTCGCCGTCGGCCAGAAGTGGCAGGCCGCCAGAGGACGACGGCCAGCCGCACTACCTGGTCGCCAATGCCGACGAGGGCGAGCCCGGCACCTTCAAGGACCGCTGGATCCTCGAGAACGCGCCCCACCTGCTGCTGGAGTCGATGCTGATCGCCTCCTTCGCGCTGCGGGTGCGCAACTGCTTCGTCTACATCCGCGGCGAGTTCGACGTCCCCTACCGGCGCCTCGCGGGCGCAGTCGAGGAAGCCTACGCGGCGGGCCTGTTCGGCAAGAACATCCTGGGCAGCGGCTTCTCCTGCGACATCGTCGTCTACCGCGGCGCGGGCGCCTACGTGGCCGGCGAGGCCTCCGGGACTGATTTCCGCTCGAAGGCAAGAAAGGTTACCCGCGCAACCGTCCCCCGCGACTGACGGTCAAGGGCCTGTACCAGCGCCCGACGGTCGTCAACAACGTCGAGTCGCTGTCGAACATCGCCTGGATCATCAACAACGGCGCCGACGCCTTCAAGGCCGTCGGGACGCCCAAGAGCCCGGGGACGCGCCTGTTCTCGGTGTCGGGCCACATCAACAGGCCCGGCGTCTACGAAGTCGAACTCGGCTATCCGTGGATGAAGTTCCTGGACGAAGACTGCGGCGGCGTCCCGGCAGGGCGCGCGATCAAGTGCGTCGTGCCGGGTGGGGTTTCGTCCAAGGTACTCACCGGCGCCGACATCGCGAACCTGAAGCTGTCGCACGAAGATCTGTGGGATGCGGGCTCCACGCTCGGCTCCGGCGGCATGATCGTGATCGCCGAAGGTACCTGCATGGTGGCGCTGCTGCAGGTGCTCATGCGCTTCTACCACCACGAGTCCTGCGGGCAGTGCACGCCGTGCCGCCAGGGCACGGGCTGGATGCATCGCATCGTCGACCGGATCATGGCGGGCGAGGGCAAGCCCGAGGACATCGAGCGGCTCTACTACATCGCGAAGTTCAACGACGGCACGACGATCTGCGGGCTCGGCGATGCCGCCGGCTACGCGGCGTCCGGCATCCTCGACAAGTTCCGCGACGAGTTCGAGTACTGCATCGAGCACAAGCGCTCAAAGAAGGCGGGACCTCGAATGCCTGAGATCTTCATCAACGGCCAGGCCATCGAGGCGCGACGACCAGACCGTCCTGGAGGTCGCGCCGCCAACGGCCACTTCATCCCGTATTTCTGCTGGCACCCGCCGCTGTCGGCGTCGGCAACTGCCGCATCTGCATGGTCGAGGTCGAGGGCAGCGGCCTCGACATCTCCTGCAACATGCCCGTCTGGGAGGGCATGAAGGTCTACACCGAATCGGAGGCCGTCAAGGAACAGCGCAAGCTGATCATGCAGATGATCACGCTGAACCACCCGGTGGACTGCGGCATCTGCGACAAGGCCGGTGAGTGCACGCTCCAGGACTACCACTTCGCCTACAACGGCGAGCGCTCGATATCCCACGACGCCAAGGTCCGCTCGACCAAGTTCCACAACCTCTCGAACCGCATCCTGCTCGACAACGAGCGCTGCATCCTGTGCCTGCGCTGCACGCGCTTCACCCACGAAGTCTCGAAGTCCATGGCGCTGGGCGTCGAGCGGCGCGGCGACCACTCGAACATCCGCCCGGCCCAGGACCAGGCCGCTGAGCGACGACCCGTATTCCGACAACATCATCGACCTGTGCCCGGTCGGCGCGCTGCTGTCGCGCGACTTCCTGCACAAGGCGCGCGTCTGGTACCTGCAGGCGACGCCGTCGGTCTGTCCCGGATGCGACCGCGGCTGCACCGTTCAGGTCTGGCACCGCAAGCCGGAATGGCAACTCCAGGCACTGGACCCGCGGCAGAACACGAGCATCGCGCGCGTCACGCCGCTCGACAACCCGGCCGTCAACGGGCCGTGGATCTGCAACAAGGGCCGCGACCTGGCGCACGTGTTCGAGCGCGCCCGCGCCGACGAGCCGATGCTGAGGGGGGCCAGGTCGTGCCAGGCCGGGCCGGAGACGCGCGCAGGCTGATCAGCGCGGCGCGGCGCCCGGTGGCGCTGGTGTCGAACTGGGGCTCGAACGAGGAACTGGCGGCCTTCAGCGACCACCTCGGCGAGCGTTCCACTGCCGCGTGAAGCGCGACTGCCAGCCGGAGCCGGGCGAGCTCCTCGAGGACGAACTGCTGATTCGCGCGGACAAGAACCCGAACACCACGGGCGGGCAGGCGCTGTTCGGCGATGCGCCACCCCACTTCCCCGACGGCACCGACCTCGTGCTGGTCTGGGGCGAGGGCTGCGATTTCGCGTCACTGCCGCCGCAGGCCAGGATGATTTTCCTGAACCCTACCTCGCAGCCGGAGAATGGCCACGCCGACGTGTTCATTCCGGCCAGCATCCAGACCGAGCGGAACGGGCACTACACGAACTTCGAGGGGGCACGTCAGCGCGTTCGAAGCCCTGCTTCACGAAGCGGAAACCTGGCGTCGACGCCGAGGACGCTGTTCAGGCGCTGCGCCGCGCTGGCACGAGGTCACCCGTGAACGCCCGGACCTCGTCATCTCGCTGGTGTTCATCACCTACGTGATATCCGTGCTGCTGCTGTTCGGCACGGTCCTGACCTGGGTCGAGCGCAAGCAGGCCGCGGTGATGTCGGACCGCATCGGCGCCAACCGCGCCTACGTCCGCCTCCCGTTCACGCAGATCAAGCTGATCTGGCTGGGCCTGTTCCACGGCCTGGCCGACGGCATCAAGATGCTGCTGAAGGAAGACTTCAAGCCGGTGCCCTACGACCAGGTCGCCTACGCGCTCGGGCCCTGGGTCATCTTCGCCGGTCATGCTGGTGTTCGCGGTCGTGCCGTTCGGCGGCCGCTCGATGCCGGCCCGGCTGTTACCCGGGGCCTGGCGCGATCGTTCGGCGACCGCACCTTACCGATGCAGATCGCCCGGATCGACGCCGGCCTGCTGGTGGTGTTCGCGTTCAGCGGCCTGACGATCATCGGCACCATGCTCGCGGGCTGGTCCTCGGCGAACAAGTTCTCACTGCTCGGCGCCCTGCGCGCGGGCGCGCAGATGATCTCCTACGAGCTCGTCATGGGCCTGACGGTCCTGGGCCTGATCCTGATCTCGGCACCGTCAACCTCGCAACGATCGTCAAGCGGCAGTCGGGCAGTGCTCGGCGGCGGGCTGCCGGCCTGGGGCATCGTCTACCAGCCGTTCGCGGCGGTGCTGTTCCTGACCGCCGCCATGGCCGAGAACAAACGCATCCCCTTCGACCTGCCCGAGGCGGAATCCGAACTCATCGCCGGTTTCTACACCGAATACAGCGCGATGAAGATGGGCCTCTTCATGTTCGCGGAATTCATCGAGATCGCGGTCATCCGCGCGCTGTTCGTCACGCTGTTCCTCGGCGGCCGCAACCTGCCCTGGATGAACGACGGGCTTCTCGCTTCCCGGGCGGCACGTCGTGCCGCTGCGCACGGCGGGGTCGTCGCTGCAGCTGCTGTCCTTCTCGGCAAGGTCCTGCTGATGTGCAGCTTCCTGATCCTGATGCGCTGGTCACTGCCGCGCTTCCGCTGGGACCAGCTGCTGCGCTTCGCCTGGAAATTCATCGTTGCCGCTGACGCTAGTCAACCTCACGGTTCGACGGTCGTGCTCTGGGCGCGGCGGCATGAGGGCGCACGACATGACCACGCCCGCACCGTACGCGCGCAGGGAATACTGGAACGAGCCGACGATGGATGGTGGGAGCGCCTGTACCTCTTCGAGGTTATGCGCGGGCTCGCGATCACGGGCGGCGTGTTCCTGCGCAACATGGGCAAGTGGATCACGGGACGCAAGGGCGCGCTGACGGCCTATTACCCGGAAGAGAACCGCTGCGACTACGCGGCCGGCAATCGCGGCAAGCACATCCTGACGCAGCGTCCGGACGGCCGCCCGCAGTGCATCGCCTGCAACCTGTGCGCGACCGTCTGCCCCGGCGCAGGTCATCGAGATCGATGCGGCCTTCGACCCGGACGACGCGGCTCATCCGAAATACCCGTCACGCTTCGAGATCGACTACTCGCGCTGCGTGTTCTGCGGCCTGTGCGTCGAAGCCTGCCCGGAGGACGCGATCCGCATGGTCAAGGAAGTTCCCGGACTGCCCACGGACGATCGCAGCAGGCTGTGGCTCGGCAAGGAGGAACTGCTGCGCTGGCAGCCGCCCGCAACGCGGCCAAGCCGTATCCGCCGGGCCCCTCGGGCACAGGAGAGGCGCCGTGAAGGAGACCTTGCTGCTCGCTTTCTTCGCGGCCGGCGCGCTGGCGCGGCGCCGTGCTGATGCTGTTCGCGCAACCCGATGCGCGTCGCGCTGGCCCTGATCGCCACGATGCTGTCGCTGGCAGGCATCTACGGCATGCTGGGCGTGCACGTGATCGCCGTGTTCCAGCTGCTGATCTACGTCGGCGCGGTGATGGTGTTCATGGTCTCGTGATCATGCTGCTCGACCGCGGGACCTCGTTCCCGCGTGCTAACGCCGCTTGCTGCCGCCGCGCATCGTGCCCGCGCGCCCTGCTCGCGGGGCTGGTCTGGACGCTGGCCAATGCCATCGGCGGGTCGACGCCCGCACCCGCTGGCGGCGACGCCATGTTCGGGGTCGCAGCCTTCTCCAGCAGCTTCCTCGCCGACTACTGGCTGCACTTCGAGCTGACCGCCGGTGCTGCTGGTCGCGGCGGTCGCGCCGCGATCGCCGTCATCAGGACCGGCCGAGGGCGGAGGGCCGTGAGATACCCAGGCGCTCGCGGCCTCCGCTTCGCGCTCTTCGTGGTGCGCGGCCTCGTCGGGGTGGTCGTGCGGCGCAACGCTGCTGTCATGCTGATGTGCATGGAACTCATGCTCAACGCGGTCAACCTCGCGCTGGTCGCCTACGCCTCGCGACGGGCAGTCGACGGCCGGCGCCGCGCTGGTCTTCCTCGTCTTCGTGGTAGCCGCGGCGGAGATCGCCATCGCGATCCCGCTGGTGCTCCTGCTGGTGCGCCGCGGCCGGACGCTGGACGCGGGCGCTTACTCGGAACTCAAGGGAGGATGCAGGCCGATGCAGGCTCCTGTCATCGATCGTGCTGCTGCCGCTCGCGGGATTCCTGGTCAACTGGGCTGGCCGGCCGCCTCGGGCGCACGCTCGTCAGGCGTGGTGGGCTGCGGCCCGCCGATGCCGGCCTTCGTCGCGACGTCAACGCCTTCCTGCAGCTGCAGGCGGCGGATACGACGCCAGACTCATCGAAACGGCGTATCACAGGCCGATCATCGGCGACCGGTCCTTCGAGATCGCGTTCCACATGGATCGCCTGAGCGCGCTGATGACGCTGATCATCACCGGCGTCGGCACGCTGATCCACGTCTACTCCACCGGCTACATGAAGGACGATCCCAGCTACGCGCGCTTCTTCGCGTACCTGAACCTGTTCCTGTTCTTCATGCTCACGCTGGTGCTGGGACGCTCGCTGCTGGTGCTGTTCGTGGGCTGGGAAGGCGTGGGGCTGGCGTCCTACCTGCTGATCGGCTTCTGGTTCGAGGACCAGGGAAGGCGCCGGCGGCAAGAAGGCGTTCATCACCAACCGGGTCGGCGACGGCGGCTTCCTGCTGGGCATGTTCCTGATCTACTGGCTCAGGCACCCGGGACACGGACCTCGACCGCAGCCGGCGGCCTGCGCGCGCCGGCGGTCTCGGCGAGCCTCGTCGGCATCCTGCTGTTCATCGGCGCTACCGGCAAGTCGGCGCAGATCCTGCCGCACGTCTGGTTGCCTGACGCGATGGCCGGCCCACGCCCGTCTCGGCACTGATCCACGCCGCGACGATGGTGACGGCCGGCATTTACCTGCGGCGCGCGGCTGCACGGCCCCCACGAGCACGGGCCCGGGGCTGTCGCAGGTGGTCGCTACAGGTCGGCGCTGACCGCGTTCTTCGCGGCCACCATCGCGGTGGTCCAGACGGACATCAAGAAGGTGCTAGCCTACTCGACCGTGTCGCAACTCGGCTTGATGTTCTGGCGCTGGGCGTGGGCGCCTACGGCGTGGCGGTGTTCCACTCTACACCCACGCATTCTTCAAGGCCTGCCTCTTCCTTGGCGCCGGCAGCGCCAATCCACGCCCTGCATGGCGGCGAGCAGGACATCCGCCAGATGGGCGGCCTGTGGCGGAAGATACCGGTCACCTTCTTCACCTTCGCCG
>JADIYJ010000005.1 GCA_016705325.1 Pseudomonadota bacterium
CGGGGCCCGTGCTTCGACTTCAACAGTTCGATCAGTTCGACGGCCGCTGCCGCTGGCGATGACCTTCGTACCATGTTCCAGAAAAAGCCGAGCTTGCTTTCGCTGTTGACCAGCAGGTTCTTCGTCTGCAAATGTTGGTCGACCATCATCTGTGGGTCTCGCGGCCGATGCCCGGATTCCTTGTACCCGCCGAATGCCGCGTGCGCGGGGTAGGCGTGGTAGCAGTTGGTCCACACGCGGCCGGCCTTGATGGCGCGTCCCATGCGATAGACCACCTTGCCATTGCGGCTCCACACGCCAGCGCCGAGGCCGTAAAGCGGTAATCATTGGCGTGGCCAGCGGCTTCGTCCTTGAAGGTGGTCACGGCCAGCACCAGGGCGAAGATCTTCTTCCTGGAAGATGCGCATCCTGTTATGGCCCTTGAACAGCGTGGGCTGCACGTAGTAAGCCACCCTCAGGGTCCCAGCACCCGGTTGCGCCTGCGCCCACCGATCACGACGCGCGCCTTCCTGCTTGCCCAGGTCGCGGTACGACAGGATCTTCGTGAGCTGCTCGCTTCGACGCCTCCGCACTGCATCGTGATGTCGGTATCGAGTGGATTACCCATCTTGATCGCGACCACCGCTGCAACACGCGCGCCATGAACCGGTCGTAGATGTTCTCCTGGATCAGCGCACGGCTTCAGGCAGGAGTGCACCTTCGCGCCCTGGTTGAACGCGAACAACCCGAGGCCTTTGATCGCCTTGTCGGGGAACGAGTCGTCCTGGTCCATCACGTCGGCGAAAAGACGTTCGGTGACTTGCCGCCGAGTTCCAGCGTGGCGGGGAATCAGGTTGTTGGCGGCGGCCTGCGCGATGACGCGGCCGGTGGTCGTGGACCCCGTGAGAGGCAATCTTGGCGATGCGCTTGCTCGTGGCAGAGCAGCATGCCGGCTTCGCGACCGTAACCGTTGGCGATGTTGAGCACGCCGGGCGGCAGGATATCGGCGATCAGGTTCGCCAGGACCAGGATGCTTATGGGGTGGATTCCGCGGGTTTCAGGACCACGCAGTTGCCCGCGCCGATTGCCGGGGCCAGTTTCACGCCGCCATCAGGATCAGAAATTTCACGGAATGATCTGGCCCACGACACCCCGAGCGGTTCGTGCAGGTGACCGACGACCGTGGTCTCGTCGCGTTCGCTGATGTTGCCTTCCTGCGCGCGCACGCGGGCGGCGAAAGTAACGGAAGTGATCAACTGTGAGCGGAAGGTCGGCGTTGAGCGTCTCTTATATCGGCTTGCCGTTGTCCACGAACGTCTCGGCACCGACGAGCAGTTCGAGATTGGCCTCGATCCGGTCGGCGACCTTCAACAGCAGGTTGGCGCGCTCGACCGGTGGCGTCCTGCCCCACTTGTCGGCCGCGGCATGCGTCGCATCGAGCGCAGGCTCGATGTCTTCGGCCGTGGAGCGCGCAAACCCTGGTGTGAACCTTGCCGCTGATGGGCGTGACGACGTCGAAATACTGGCCTTTGACCCAGGCCACCCATTTGCCACCGATAAAATTGTCACCGGCGTAGTGCGGCTGGTAGGTCAGCTTGGCGCCCACAAAAGCCGGGTGCTGCGTAGAGCATAGTCGTGTCCCCCTGATTGAACGGGGTCATCCTATACCCGAAATCTGCGCCGAGGTCCCGAGTTGGCTGCTCACAGAGCGAGTCCCGACGGACCGCTTCTTCGATCAGGCGGAATACGCCCGTTGTCGTCTGCCGTCGTGCGGCCGAGCAAGCTTTCGTGTTGCCAGGCGACGGGCAGAGCATCTTTGCCATGCAGCGCGCCGATTCGGCCGCGCCGCGATCGCCTTGACCGGATCCGTTGTCATCGAAATCGTTGACGGCACGCACGATCGCCCTCGGGGTCGTGCGCGTGGCAGGCAGGATCCACAGCACGTTGGCACGGTTTCGAGCAGGTATGCGCCGGACGACCATGCTTCGCAGGACCGACGGACGCTCCAGTCGTGGCGCGCGGCTTCGCCCAGCACGAACTCGAGGTAGTCGGAAAGGAACCCTCGCGGTCGGTGAAGCGCCCGCTGCGGGCACAGTACGGCTGGTCCGGCAGACTTGACGCCGGTGGCGACGAACGTGGCGATGATCCAGTCGGCCGTCGGCGGTGCCGGCAGTCGCAACAGGCGCGCGAGCAGGTCGACGAACGCGACGCAAGACGCAACCGAACTAGCGTCGCGATGGGTGACGATCGAGGCCAGCGCCGCGTCCAGCCAGAGCGCCGCACTCGTGCCTTGTGGATGCAGCAGCACCAGCGGTGCGATGCGCATCAGGCGCCATTGCGCCGCTCTCGGCGCCGTAGTGGTACCAGGGACGCCATGCCCTGTTCGCGATTGTGCAGGAACTCTGCATGGACTTGCCGATGCCGAAGATCTCTCGCGCGGCAAGCGGGCAGACAGGTCGTCCGGATCGAGTCCCCGGCATTCGAGCAGGCTTTCAGGGCGTCCAGAAGGCGGGCTGACTGTCGTCCGAGGGCAGGCCCACCCCGATGACCCGCGGCCCGCCTGTTCGGCAGGTAGTCGCGGATCTCGCCGTAGCGCGTCTCCGCTCCAGGACCGGAGACTCACTGGTGTTGCCCAGCGCATCGCCGATCGCAAGGCCCAGCAGCATGCCGCGGATCCGGCTCGGCGCAAGCGGACCACACATCGGTTCACGCGGACCCTGCAGCAAGGCGGATCGGGCCGGCAGGAATCCTTCGGAAATGACACGGGCGGCAAGGGTCAGGTTCGCGGTCATGATCTGGACGCCTAAAGGCCAGCCGCGGGGTCGTCCGGCGGCCACTGATCCGGCGGTGCACCACTGCAGACGCGTTGCCGGATGAAGTTGTCGCTCGGGGTCAATCCAAGCTCGCAGCTGCGCACGCACAACGCGCGAAACGAAGCAGCGTTCAGGCCCGTGGTCTCGTGGTACAGGTCTGTAAGTCGCCGCCAGCGCAACGAGGGGATTGGCCGCGCACTGCTGTTGAACGAGCGGCAGTCGCGGCTGGTCGCGCACGACTCGGCAGCCTGGATCACGGTCGCACAGTCCGCGCGGCTTAGCGATCCGCGCGGCTCGCGTTTGCGTGCGACCAGAATGTCGCCGGCGGTCGTCAACGCCGCACTTCGACGCTCGCCGTTCCACAGGCCGAGATCGATCTGCACGCCATTGGTCGATGCAGCCACGGCTCCGGCGCCGTTGCCGGATCCGACCCACAGGCCGGGCACCCGCCGCACGTCTGGCGGGAGGCCGGCCCGCAATTCGAGCCAGAACGGCCGTTGCCGGCCACACGGCATGGTCGTGCCATCGCAGCGGGTGAATCCGACCACGACCTCACGGTCCGCGAACACGGCGCGATGCACCACCGAAATCGTGTCGTCGCGCAGACCAGGGACGACCTGGCCGTCGAGCAGAATCACGGGCCTGGCGTCGGATTCGTCCACGGGTCCGATGTCGAGGACACCGGCCAGCGTCGCCAGCGGCAGCTGCGACTTGTCCAGGGTCTGCTGCGCCTCGAGCCTGCTGGCGACCGCGGGCGCGGCGGGCGACACGGTCGCCGGCGTTGCAGGCACGGGCTCGCGCGTGACCTCGGCTCGCACCATTGGTGGATCGGGTGTCGGTGGCTGCCGCCGGTCGATGACCGCGTAGACCGCAAGTGCGCCGAGCAACGCTGCGGCCGCCCAAGGCCACCGGCGCCAGCCGTGCCTGCCGCTGTCCGTTGTCCGGCCTGCCGTCGGTCTCGGCACCGGCATCGGTGCCGGCTTCGGCGCCGGTGTCGGCCGCAGCGGCGCCACTGGCGATGCAGGTGACGGCACGATCGCGGGCGGCGGCGGAGCGCGGTCGAGGATACGTTCGGCCTGGCCGCGCGCTGGCGTCCTCGGGGCAGGGCGGGTCCGGTCGGCCTCGCTGCGGCGACCGTCCGCGGGCACCGATGGCAAGGGCAGCGCTGCCAATACAGGCGTCGGTTCGAGCAGAGGCCGCGGCGTTGCGTCGGTGAGGACTGGGTCGGTCTTGACGCTCGCCGTCGTGTCCAGCGCGGGACGCGTCCGGCTGCGCCGCCCGAGCAGACAGCGCCGCGCCTCGGCTGCAGCAATCCGGTGCAGCTGCGACGAATCCGTGATCGAAATGGCGACGTCCTTGTGGTGTCCGGAACCACTCAACGCGCTGTGGACCGGCTCGACCAGGCCGATGGCGCGGACCCATTGCCCGGCCCAGGTGGCGTCGGGAACGTTCCGTCCATTGTCGAGGGCCTCCGGCCAGATCTTCAGACAGGCCATGTCGTGTGATTGATTGGCGAACTCGACGCGCAGGCAGGGCGTGTCGGTGTGTGGCGACGAGTCCAGCGCGACTCGCACGACCTTGCCGATCATTTCGACGCGATCGCCCACGTGGCCGCAGCATTGCGCGAAGTTCGTGGCGTCGACGACGTCGCATGCCGGTACGTACTCGCGGTGCAAGGGCAGGGCCGCACTGCCGGTAAACGCGACCGGTCGGGTCGGGATGTTGCGGCCCTCGAGGAAGTCCTCGAACGTCGGTACCTGCGCGAACGGAGCGGCGCAAATGGCGGCGAAATGCCGCACTCTCTGTTCGATTTCCGGCATTGAAGCCAGCAGGCTGAACGGCGGAGAACTGCCCGGATCAGCGATGTCCGTGGCCCGCAGGATGAACGCATCTGCATCGCTGTCGGATTGTTCCCAGAGTTCGGGTCGACGGCAGAGTGCGTGCAGCGTGAGATCAAGGAGCGAGAACGCAAACGCATCGAGGCTGGCGTCGAAATGCCGGCCGCGACGACCGGAGTGCTGAAAATTACGCTGGCCGAGTTCCGTGCTCTGCAGGCCCGCGAGTCTCGGCACGAACATCCCGTCGTAATCGATCAGCCGCACCTCGGTCGGGCTCTGGACGATCACGTTGGTCGGCTGGATGTCGCCGTGCGCGATACCGTGCCTGAGCAACTCGCGCGAGATTCCCCGCAGTGTCATGCGCAACTGCTGCAGCGCATCGGCGTCGGCCCGGTGCGCGGCAACGAATGCCGCGAGCGTCTGGCCGTACGCCCAGTCCATCCGGACGATGGGGTAGGTGCCGCTTTCGGTCGTGATTCCGGACGGCTGGAATTCGAAGTCGACGAAGCAGGTGCTGCGGATGCGACGCAGGTAACTGCCGATGGCAACGTATCGTGCCTGCAGCGAATCCGAGGGCTTGTGAAAACAGCGGACGGCATAACTCCGGCCGTCGACCACGACCTCGAACGTCAGCGCGAAATTGCCGCTGCGAACGACCGGCTGGCCCGGCCCACGCGAGCGCAGGGTGCCGTGGCCCAGCAGCGGGTCTGACAACGCGATGCCCAGATTCAACTGCAGGGCGTCGCAGTACTCCGCGAGTGACGGATAGTGCATGTTTCGGCGTCGGGGACCGGCAGTTGTCGCCGTCACCTCGTGTGGTTTGTTGCGGCGCAATCTTCACATGGCCGCGCGGCGCGGCAAAGCTCATTCGCAGGAGTCCAGGCACCGACCTGCACTCGATCGCTCGACCAGCAACCGTGAAATCGGGCTAAATGCGCCGGGCAGTCTCTTTGTTCAGTCCTGACGGTCACTGCTCGATTGCAGGCAATCGCGTGGCTGGACAATCGAACCTTCGGGCGGAAGTTGCTTTCAGTTTCGACTGACGGGGTGGCCGAGGCGCGATCACGATGAAGATCCTGTTCGTCTGCATGGGCAATATCTGTCGATCGCCGACCGCCGAAGGCGTGTTCCGGGCACACGCTCGCCGGCATGCCCCGGGTCTCGACCTCGAGATCGATTCCGCCGGCACCCACGCCTACCACGTGGGTGAACCGCCCGATCCGCGCACGATCAGCGCGGCCGCGCGTCGGGGCATCGATCTCGCGGGCTTGCGTGCACGACAGGTGAGTGACGACGATTTCGAACGCTTCGACCTGATCATTGCGATGGATCGCCTGAATCACGCGACCTTGCTCGACCGCAGTCCGCCCGAGCACCACGCGTGTATTCGTACGCTGCTGGAGTTTGCCGGCAGGACGGCGCCCGCCGATGTGCCCGACCCTTACTACGGCGACGCCAGGGGATTCGACGAGGTGCTCGACCTGGTCGAGTCTGCGGCCGAAGGCCTGCTGGCCGAGCTTCGCCAGAGGTCGCGCGCCGGTTGACTGAATTCACGGCGCAGACCCGAAGCAGGCATGCAGTCGTCCCCGTGCCAGCGGGCGCTGCCATGCGGCCAGGCGCAAAAAAGCCCCGCTGCAATTGATGCGGCGGGGCCCTGGTCGCGCCTGACCGAGTCGCTTACGGCTCGTTGCGTGGCGTCGTCACGTCCGTTGGCGGAGTCGGCGTCCACTCGCGCGGTTCGGAAGCCGTCGGGACCGGGACCGGTTCACGTACCACGATCGGCGCCGGCGCCACTTCGCGTGGCGGGACCGGCGGAGCGGGCGGCTCGGCGGGACGATCGAAGTCGAACGAGCGCGGCTCCGGCGCACGCGGCGCGGGCGCGGAGCCGGCGTCGTCGCTGCCACCCGCGTCGTTGCCGCCGTCGCCACCCGGGCCTTCATCGAAGTTGCCTTCGCTGGCAGCGCCTGCGGCGGCGCCTGCACCGTAGCTTTCGCCACCACCGTCGCCACGACCGCGACGACGACGGCCACCGCGACGCGACCGGCGTCCGGTACGTTCGCTGCGATCACCCTCGGGACGCTGCTGCTGGCCATCGCCCGTCTGCGGTGCGGGCGACGTGTCGACGGCGGTCATGTCGTTCGCCACGGCTGCGACGACCGCAGCGGCCGCTGCGACCGGGTCGCGCACTTCCTGTGGCTCGCGGTATTCACGCGGTGGCTTCGGTTCGCGGGGCTCACGTGGCTCGCGCGGAGGACGCGCCTGCTGCGGCTGGCGCTGGGCCTGCTGGCCGCCTTCACGACGCGGCTGGCCTTCGCGTGGGACGCCTTCGCCGCCATGACCACCGTCGCGACGTCCGCCCCGCGGGCCTTCGTCACGGCGCGGCTGCTGCGATTGCGCACGATTCTGCTCGTCGCGCCGCGGTTCGTTGCCGCGTGCGGGCTGACCCTGGGTGCCTTCGCCGCGGTTCTCACGACGCGCTTCGTCGCGCGAGCCACGCTCGCCGCGGCCGTCGCCACGCCCACGTCCTTCCCGTCCGTCGCGGCGCCCATCGCGGCCGCGGCCGCGTTCGTTGCGCTCGCGCTCATGACGCGGACGATCGCGATCACCGTCCCGGTTGCCGCGACCGGCATGCTGCGACGGCGTCGCCTGCGGTTCGGGCGCGCGCTTGTCGCCCGCGAACCAGCGCCACGCCCGCACGAGCACGTTGTCGCGCGGGCCGTAGGCCGGTGCGGCAACGACTGCCGCGGCCGCGGCGATCGCGACCGGAGCAGCCACGACTTCAGGCGCGGCAGGCGGGGCGGGGGTGCTCGGGATGATCGTCGTCACGGCCGGTTGCTGCGGCGGCGGCGCCTTCTCTTCCTCGGCCGATGCAATCGCGTCGAGGTCGATCTTCGGCTCGATCGCCATCTGGTGGCTGATGACCGAGTTCTCCGGCAGGTCGGTCTCGTCGTCGCGCACACGACGCAGTTCGTAGGCCGGCGTCTCGAGGTATTTGTTCGGCACCAGCACGATGTCGACGTGGCTACGTGCTTCGATGTCGTGCAGCCAGTCGCGCTTTTCGTTCATCAGGTAGGTCGCGACGTCGACCGGCAACTGCGCGATGACCTTGGCGGTGCGGTCCTTGCGGGCCTCCTCGCCGATCAACCGCAGTACCGCGAGCGCCAGCGATTCGACGCTGCGGATGACGCCCATGCCGGTGCAGCGCGGGCAGACGATGTTGGTCGATTCGCTGATTGACGGCCGCAGGCGCTGGCGCGAGAGCTCGAGCAGGCCGAAGCGGGAGATCTTGCCCAGCTGGATGCGGGCACGGTCCTGCTTGACCGCCTCGCGCAGGCGATCTTCGACCGCGCGCTGGTTCTTGGTCGACTCCATGTCGATGAAGTCGATGACGATCAGGCCGCCGACGTCACGCAACCGCATCTGGCGCGCAATTTCGTCCGCGGCCTCGAGGTTGGTATTGCAGGCAGTCGTCTCGATGTCGGTGCCGCGGGTGCTGCGCGCCGAGTTGATGTCGATCGAGACCAGCGCTTCGGTGTGGTCGATCACGATGCTGCCGCCCGCGGGCAGCGTCACCTTGTGCGAATACGCCGACTCGATCTGGCTCTCGATCTGGTACCGCGTGAACAGCGGCACGTGGTCGTCGTAGAGCTTGAGCTTGCGCAGGTTGTTCGGCATGAAGCGCTGCATGTATTCGCGCGCTTCCTCGTAGACGTCCTGCTTGTCGATCAGGATTTCGCCGATGTCGTCGCTGAGGTAGTCACGCAGCGCCCGCAGGATCGCCGTGCTCTCGCGGTAGATCAGGAACGGCGAGGGGCGGCTGTCCGACGCCTGCTGGATCGCGTTCCAGATGTCGACCAGGTTGTTGAGGTCCCACTGCAGTTCTTCGGCGCTGCGGCCGACGCCGGCGGTGCGGACGATGGCGCCCATGCCGTCGGGGATCTGCAGCGAGTCCATCGCTTCGCGCAGGGCGTCGCGGTCGTCCCCCTCGACGCGGCGCGATACGCCGCCGGCGCGGGGGTTGTTCGGCATCAGGACCAGGAAGCGGCCCGCCAGGCTGATGAAGGTGGTGAGCGCGGCACCCTTGTTGCCGCGTTCTTCCTTCTCGACCTGGACGATGATCTCCTGGCCTTCCTCGATCAGGTCACGGATGCCGCGGCTGCCGCCTTCCTGGCCGGGCTGCTTGTCCTTGAAGAACGCCTTGGAGACTTCCTTCAGCGGCAGGAAGCCATGGCGTTCGGCACCGTAGTCGATGAACGCGGCCTCGAGGCTCGGCTCGACCCGGGTGATGCGACCCTTGTAGACGTTGGCTTTCTTGGTTTCGCGCGACGGGATTTCGATATCGAGGTCGTAGATCCGCTGGCCGTCCACCAGCGCTACGCGCAACTCCTCTTCCTGAGTTGCGTTGACGAGCATTCTTTTCATCGGCCCTCTCGTTACTGGAGGTTGGGGCCGCGTACGGTTCGGACGGGTAATGGTGCCGTGGCGTGGGAAATAGGTCTGGCAGCGACTGCGCGAGCGCTCATTTGCTGTTCATCTGCACCGGCGCAGTGCGCACGATGCGTGACCGAATCCTGGTGCTGTCGGGCATCGTACCCGCCGAGGTCGCTGCTGGCCCGCTGCCCGCCGGGGCTGCGGCACCTGCGCGTGTCCGCGGCAGATCGATGGTCTGAAACTTCAGAACCAACTAAGATTGCGAGCGCCCCGCACAACCCGTAAGGCGTGCAACCGCGCTTCGCTCATTCGGCGTTGCCTGATGTTGCTTGGACGCACCAGCGCATTGCCTTGCGTTGGAATGTAACAAGCGAAGGCCGGAAAATCAATGGCTTACGAAATAGAACCGGCAACCGACGAGAACAGCGCCGCGCCGCAACCCGGCCGCGGTGTCACCCACGTGGAAGTGACCGTAGACGATGCCGGAACCCGGCTCGACAACTTCCTGGTCCGGCAGCTGCAGGACGTGCCGCGCACGCACGTGTTCCGGCTGCTGCGCAAGGGCGAGGTGCGCGTCAACAAGAAGCGTGCCCGACCCGACCAGCGGGTCGCGCTGGGCGATGTCGTCCGCATTCCTCCGGTGCGCAAAGCCGAGGACGTGCCGCCGCCGGCCACGCCCCGCGCCGCCAGCGAGTCGCTGCAGAAACTGGTCCTCGACTCGATCACCTATGAAGACGGCGACCTCATTGTCTGCAACAAGCCGCCCGGCCTTGCGGTTCACGGCGGCAGTGCGACCGACTTCGGCCTGATCGAGGCGCTCCGCAGCGCCCGTCCCGGACAGCCGGACCTCGAACTCGTGCACCGGCTCGACCGCGACACCAGCGGCTGCCTGCTGGTGGCAAAGCGGCGCGCTGCGCTGCGCGACCTGCACCGGCAATTACGCGAAGGCCAGACCGAAAAGCACTACCTCGCGCTGGTCTGCGGCAAGTGGAACCTGGGGACCAAGCGCATCGAACTCGCGCTCGACACCGACGAGCGCCGCAGCGGCGAGCGGCACGTGGCCGTGCGCGCGCACGGCAAGAAGTCCGTCAGCACGTTCAAACCCGTGCAGTTCTTCGGCAACCTGGCAACGCTGCTGGAAGTCGAGATAGACACCGGCAAGACGCACCAGATCCGGGTGCACGCCGCACACGCCGGTCATCCCGTGGCCGGTGACGTCAAGTACGGCAATCGGATCTTCAACGACATCTTCAAGGACTACGGCCTGAAGCGGATGTTCCTGCACTCGTCGTCGCTCGGCTTCACGCGGCCCGGCACGCGCGAGCCCATGCTGGCGAGCGCACCGCTGCCGCCCGAACTCGGTGCGGTACTCGATACGTTGACTCGCGGCAGAGCCCGCGCGCCACAGGACGAACGCGGCAGGACGCTGAAGCCGGGAGGTGCGCGTGGCCCTGTCGTCGCGCCGCGCGTGCAGCGACCGGCATCGATGGCGCAGACGGGCAAGCCAAGGATGGGCAACTCCCGGAACGACAAGCGGGGCGCGGCTAAGGGACCTGGACCCGTGCGCGGCGAAGGGCGCCGCAAAGCCAGGACAACGGCAGGCCGGTGAGGCCGGTCGGATCGGTCGACTCGATCCGGTCGAAGAGGGCGATTCCCAGCGATTCGGCTTTGAAGCCACCGGCGCAGTCGAGCGGATTGTCGCGCTCGATGTAGCGGTCGATTTCGGCACCCGACAGTTCCCTGAACTTCACGACCGTGCGGTCGACGTGCGATTCGGTGCGTCCGGCGGTGCCATCGATGACGTGCACTGCGGTGAGGAAGACGACTTCGTGGCCAGACGACGCCCGCAGCTGTTCGCGGCAACGCTCGACGGTGCCGGGTTTGCCAAGCACGTCGGTACCGCGCAGGGCGACCTGGTCTGAGCCGATCACGATCGCCGTCGGGTATTTCGCAGCGACTGCCTCGGCTTTGATCCGGGCCAGGCGCGCGGCCATCGCGGCGGCCGGCTCGCCGGGCAGGCGAGCTTCGTCGGCACCGGGGGCGACGCACTCGAACGGCAGCCCGAGCCGCTGCAGCAGGTCGCGGCGGTAGCGGGAGGTCGAGGCGAGAATCAGGCCCTTGGAAAACAAAGATTTAGGCTCGTTTTTTCTTTGACAGGGCGGGGCCGCGTCACTATCATACGCGCCCCATGTCGCCCGGCCCGGCAGATCAGGTTAACGCCAAGGAGCTGTCGGCGCGAGCCGCCGTTCTCGAGCGCCATTTCGAACTGGCGCAGCTCGAGCGCGTAGCGGAGGCAGGCGGTCTTCCCGGCACTCGCATCGATGCGCGATTGCAGTTCGGCGCCTTCGAAGACCGGACGACGGTTGACGTCCGCGTCGAGGGCATGGCGGTGCTGGAATGCCAGCGCTGCCTGCGGCCTTGTGCGGTCGCGATGGACGAATCGGCTCTGGTCGCCATCGTCCGCGACGAGATGGATGACGTGCCGGGCGGCTATGAGCCGTTCGTGGGAATGCCGGAGCAACTGTCGCTCGCGGCGCTGATCGAAGAGCAGGTGCTGCTCGCGTTGCCGCTCGTGCCCGCGCACGCAGCTGGCAGCCCGGAATGCCTGCCGTCCGAGGCGGAAGCGGTGCCGTTGGCGCCGGCTTCCGTCGTCGAGACCGTTGCGGATGAGGCAGCGGTGGAAGAGAAACAGACGCCTTTTGCGAATCT
>JADIYJ010000006.1 GCA_016705325.1 Pseudomonadota bacterium
CCACGATGCTCGCCCTCCCCTCAGGATTTCGGCAGGCCGAGCACGCGCTCGGCGATGATGTTGCGCTGGATCTCGTTCGTGCCCGCGTAGATCGGCCCGGCCTGCGCAAACAGGAAGCCTTCGAGCCAGTCGTGCACCTCCGGGTCGTCGATGAGCTCCGCGCGCGGCCCGAGGATCCGCATTGCAGTCTCGTGCATCTGCAGGTCGAGCTCGGACCAGAAGATCTTGTTGGCACTTGCCTCGGCGCCGACCCGATGACCCTTCGCCACGCGACCCACAGTGTGATAGCTCGCGAGGTTGTAAGCCTCGGCATCCATCCATGCCTTCAGCACGCCGTCGCGGATTGACGGGTCGCGATCTGCGGTAGCCTGATAACGCCGGTACAGCTCCACGAGCCGCTTCGCCGTGCGCTGAAAGCGCGCCGGCGAGCGCAGCAGCAGGCCGCGCTCGAAGCCGGCGGTGGCCATCGCCACGTTCCAGCCCTGACCTTCCTCGCCGAGGCGGTTGGCCACGCTGACTCGCACGTCGTCGAAGAACACCTCGGCGAAGGCCTGCTTGCCGTTCAGCGCCCTGATCGGCCGGATCGTGATGCCCTTGGCGTCCAGCGGCACCAGCAGATAGCTGAGCCCGTGGTGGCGGTTGCTCTGCGGGTCGCTGCGGAACAGCCCGAACAGCCAGTTGGCGAACACCGCGCGCGTCGACCAGGTCTTCTGTCCGTTGATGACGTACTCATCGCCGTCGCGGATCGCGCGGCTCGAGATGTTGGCCATGTCGGAGCCCGCATTGGGCTCGCTCCAGCCCTGCGCCCACATGTCGTCGCAGCGCGCCATGCGCGGCAGGAAGCGCTGCCTTCTGCTCCGCTGTGCCGAACTCCATCAGCGTGGGCCCGAGCAGCATGATGCCGTTCTGGTTCACGCGCATCGGCGCATCGACGGCGTGGTACTCCTCCTCGAAGATCAGCCACTCGTTGAGATCAGAACCGCGGCCGCCGAGGTCCTTCGGCCAGATCACGCAGCTGTAGCCACCCGCGGCGAGCTTTGCTTCCCAGGCACGGTGCTGCTCGAATCCCTCGCGGGTGTCGTAGCTCGCGAGCGGCGGCTTCGGCACGTTGGTCGCGCAGCCACGCGCGCACCTCGGCGCGAAAGGCTTCCTGCTGCGGGGTGAAATCGAGGTCCATGCGCAGCCTCCTCAGAACCTGGCGTCGCGCTTGTCGAGGAAGGCGCGCCGCGTCTCCGCCGAGTCCGGGCTCATGTATGCCTGCAGCGTGAAGCCCTGCTCCCAGCGGTACTTGGCCTCGAGGTTGCCATCCTCGATGCCGGTGAGCGCCTCCTTGGCGATGCGGATCATCGCCGGGCTCTTGGCGGCGATCTTCGCGGCGATGGCGAGCGCCTCGTCCCGCAGCCGCTCGCGCGGGACCACCCGCTCGATTGCGCCGAGGCGATGAGCCTCGACCGCACCGATCATTTCGCCGGTGAAGAACAGGTAGCGCGTCTTCTGCACACCGAACATGCGCTGCAGGTGCGCCGCACCGCCCATCGCGCCGCGGTCGACCTCGGGCAGCCCGAATCTCGCATCCTCGGCGGCGATGACGATGTCGGCCGCGCCGCAGATGCCGATGCCGCCACCGAGCACGAAGCCGTGCACCGCCGCGATCACCGGCACCTTGTTGAGGTGCACCGCCTTGAAGGTCGCGTAGTTGCCGGCATTCACCGTCACGATCAGGCCCTGGTCGGCGTCGAGCTCCTTGATGTCGACGCCGGCACAGAAGCCGCGGCCTTCGGCGCGGATGACGATGACGCGTACCGCGGGGTCCTCGCCGAGCGCTGCGATGCGCGCCGCGAGATCGTTCCAGCCGGCGCAATTGAGTGCATTGACGGGCGGGCGGTTGATCACCACTTCGGCGACGCCATTGTCGTGCACCTGGCTCGTGAACTGCTCAGACATGGCTTCCCCGGCGGAGCTGATGGCCATCAGTGCAGCGCGACGCTCGCGCGCCTGCGTGATGATGCCGTCGATGATTTCCTGGCAACTGGCGAGGCGATTGATCAGGGCGCGGCCACCTGACCGGCGGACATCACACCCTCGGCGGGCCGGCCTTCGACCATCGAGCGCTGCAGCAGCATCGGCGCGCTGGCGGCCATCACCGTCTGGGCCACGCTGCTCGCATCCTCGCGCAGGCCCTGCCAGAAGACCTTGAGTGCATGGGCGCTCGTCATGCCGGTCTGCGCCTTGTAGCGCTGCGCGAGCCTGAGCGCGAGCCGCAGGCGCGTCAGGGGCGAGGCCTTCTCCAGCATCGCAAGGTATTCATTCGGAATCATGCGCTGGGGCATGCCGTCGACCAGGTATGAGACCTGGATCTTCTCGACATCCTTCGCGTTGACATAGCGCTCGAGCGTTGACCGCGGCACCCTGTTGTCGGTCGACATCAGGAAGCGCGTGCCCATCGCGATGCCCTGCGCGCCGTAGGCGAGCGCCGCGAGCAGTCCGCGGCCGTCGAAGAAGCCACCCGCGGCCACGACCGGCACCGTCACGGCATCGACGACCTGCGGCAGCAGCACCGTGGTCGGTACGCTGCCGGTGTGGCCACCGCCCTCGGCGCCCTGGATCGTGATGACATTGGCGCCCATCTCGATCGCCTTCTGCGCGTGCTTCAGCGCGCCGACCGTGGGCATGCAGACGATGCCGGCATCGCGCAGGCGGCCGATCACTTTCTTGTCCGGGCCGCGCCCGTAACTGACGGCGCGGATGCGGTGCTTCACGGCAAGATCGAGCAACTGCGCCGCGTTCGGCTGGAACATGTGGAAGTTGAGCCCGAACGGCTTGTCGCCGGTCAGTTCCCGCACGCGGCTGATCTCGGCCTCGATCTGATCCGCGGCGATCGTCGCGCCCGCCAGAAAACCAAAACCGCCGGCGTTGGTCGTGGCAGCCACGAGCTCGGAGCCGGTCACCCAGCCCATGCCCGTCTGCACGATCGGGTAGCGGCAACCGAGCAGGTCACAGAGCGGCGTGTGGAAA
Source organism: Pseudomonadota bacterium (assembly GCA_016705325.1). Lineage (GTDB taxonomy): Bacteria > Pseudomonadota > Gammaproteobacteria > Steroidobacterales > Steroidobacteraceae > RPQJ01. Next base: position 3,016 of record JADIYJ010000006.1, read on the forward strand.
TCGGGCATCGCGTTCGTGCCTCAGCGCTTGACGATGACCGTGGAGCCATGACCGAAGAGGCCCTGGTTCGCGGTGATGCCCACCTTGGCGCCGCTCACCTGGCGTGCGCCGGCCTCACCGCGCAACTGCCAGGTCAGCTCGCACACCTGCGCCAGCGCCTGCGCCGGCACCGCTTCACCGAAGCACGCAAGCCCCCCTGAGGCGTTGACCGGCAAGCGACCGCCCACACGTGTCGCGCCACTGCGCAGGAGCGCAGCCGCTTCGCCACGAGCGCACAACTGCAGGTCCTCGATCCAGTCGAGTTCGAGCGCCGTCGACAGGTCGTAGACTTCGGCGAGACTCACGTCGGACGGGCCGATACCCGCTTCTTCGTAGGCCTTCGCGGGCAACGCGGCGCGGAAGCTGTGCGCCGGGGCGGCCACCGCCGAGTCCGTCGCGATATCCGGCATTTCGATGTTCGCGGACGCAAAGGTCGGTGTCACGGTCGAGATGGCCGCGACCCGCGGCGCATCGCCCCGCCCCACGCGACGCGCGTAATCGAGACTCGCAACGATGAGCGCGGCAGCACCGTCAGACGTTGCGCAGACGTCCATCAGTCGCAGCGGGTTGGCTACCATGGGCGAGGCCGCAACTTCCGCCGGCGTGAAGCGCTTGCGATAGCGCGCGTTCGGGTTCTCGCAGCCGTGCTCCGAGTTCTTGATCTTGACCTGCGCGAAGTCATCGACCGAGTCGCCGTACAGCGCCATGCGCCGCCGCGCGTAGAGCGCGAAGTAGGTCGGATTGGTGATGCCCAGCCGGAAGCGAACCCAGTCGGGATCGTCGGGGCGCTCGCCCTTCGCTGGCGCCAGGAATCCCTTGGGCGTGGTGTCGGCGCCGATGACGAGGGCGAGCTCGCACTCGCCCGAGAGGATTCTGGAGCGCGCGGCGGCCAGCGCCTGCGAACCCGACGCACAGGCCGCGTAGGACGTGTTGACCTGCGCGCCCTGCCAGCCGAGGGCCTGCGCGAAAGTGGCGCCCGCAACCTGCCCGGGATACCCGTTGCGGATCGTCGCCGCGCCGCTGACGAACTGCACCGCGCGCCAGTCGACGCCTGCGTCCTTGAGCGCAGCGCGCGCCGCCGTCACGCCGTAGTCGATGAAACTGCGCCCCCACTTGCCCCAGGGATGCATGCCGACGCCGAGAATGGCGATATCCCTGCTCATGGCGCCGGCTTCCACTTCCAGGAGAGGTGTCGTTCGGTCGCCGTCTCCGACAGTGTCTCGACGACGAGTTCCATCGGCATGCCGACCGTGAGCGCGGCCACGTCGACGCCCTGCACGACGGGGCCGAGCACGATCATCTGTTCCTGCTCGAGCTCCACGGCGGCGATCGCGAACGGCAGGTACGGATCGGCCGCGATGAACGGCTCGGGCGGCTGGTAGCACGCGTCGGTGTACGACCACAGGCGACCGCGCCGCGACAGCGGCACTTCCTCGAACTGCTCTCCCGCGCACGCCGGGTTGCGGCAGAAACGCGCCTGGCGCGGGAAGTAATACGTCCCGCAGCTCGTGCAGCGCGACCCGAGCAGGTGCGCGCCGGCCTCGCCCTGCGCGAACCAGCCCTCGAGGAAGGGCTTTTCCGTCTTCCGGGTCACGCGCTCAGGCTCCAAGCGCGGCGGCCCGCAGCCCGTGCGGGTCGAGGCGCGCGAGCAACTCGAGCTGTCCGGCAGTCGGTGCCGCCGTCGCCGCCACATCAGCGGGCACGTGCACCGGGAATCCCGTTGCCTGCTGAACCTGCTCCGCAGTCACGCCCGCGTGCAGGCTGCACAAACGCACCTGCCAGGACGGGGACCCCGAAATCCATCACGCACAGGTTGGTGAGCAGCAACCGGATGTCGATGTCATCGAAGCCCCAGCCTCGCGCCAGCCGCGCCGGGTTGTAGCCTGCCGAGGCGACCATGTCGACCTCGCCCTCGACGAACACCTTGGTGCCGTGGTTCGGCACGAAGAATGAGTTGGCGTGGTTCATCGAGTTGCCGGGGAAACCGCGCACGCCAAGCATCTGCGTCTTTGGCTTGCGATGGTCTGCGCCGATCATCGAGATGTTGGCCTGGCCGTAACGGTCCACCTGGGTCGGCCCGACCATGGCGTGGCGCTTGCCACCCCAGACGTTGTCGAAGATGCGCGCGAAGCCCATGTGCGTCTCGCGCCGGATGCGATATTCGCCGCGCGGCCCGACCGGCACGGGCTCGGCCACGAGCCAGGCCTCGCTGTCGGTCAGCATCAGGTCGGGGTTGCAGGTCAGCTTGGCGAGCGATGCAGCCAGCCGCGGCACCATGCCGATGCCGGTTGCCAGCACTTCGCCGTCGTGGCGCCACGCCGCAGAGGCGGCGCAGATGATGGTGTCGACCAGGGTCGTATCGGACATCACACGCTCCGTCAGAACACCGGCAGCGGCAGCTTCCTCACCACCGCCTCACCGCCGACACGCCGCAGGTATTCTTCCTCGCCGCAGGCGACGTAGCGCTCGCAGTACTGCGCCCAGCCCCCGGGTTCCTTTGCGCTGGCTGCGTATTCCTTGAGATGTTTGACGTCGAACCCGTAGAGCGGCGCACACGAGGTCGGGTGCGCACCGCAGGGCGCGTGCACGACGCCAGTGGTCTGTGCGCGCTCCCAGAACACGTAGCGCGCCTCGTCGCCCTGCCCGAACGCCTCCGCCTCGACCAGTTCGTCGGCAGTGACGTAGGTGCGCGCGGCCGCGCGGGCATACAGGTCGTCCATGTACAGGTCCGGGCCCTTGACCTGGCACACGCCGCGTGCATCCGCACGATCGACGTGCAGCAGCGCGACATCCAGCGGCAGTGCTGGCATCGCCACCCACTGCCGGTCGTCGTAGGGCGAATCGACGAGCTTGATTGCGGGGCTGTGCCGCAGCACGTCCGTGCCCAGGCCCACCCGCGTCGGGATGAAAGGCGTGCGCATGGCGGCCGCTTTCAGTCCGAGCATGAGCAGTCCCTCGTCGATTTCCATGACCTCGATCGACCCCGACTGGCGCGCGCGGCGGAAGTACGGCTCGAGCGGGATGAAGTCGAGCGAGACGAAGGCGAAGACGAGCTTCCTGATCTTGCCGGCGGCGCAGAGCATGCCCACGTCCGCGCCGCCATAGGAGACGACGGTGAGGTCCCGGAGCGGGCTGCGCAGGATTTCGCGGATGAACGTCATCGGCTTGCGCCGCGGACCCCAGCCGCCGATGCCGATGGTCATGCCGTCGCGCAGTTGCGCAACGACGTCGCTGGCCGTGATGAGCTTGTTCATGCGGCGACCGCCCAGGGGTCGGCCAGGTCGACGGCGACCGTGACTGCGGCCGGCAGAAAACCACCAGGGCGGAGACGCCGGACCATGAACGTTCTCGAGAGACGCATCGCGCTTATTTACGCGAACCCGGCAAGGCGTGCCTACGTCCTAAAGGACTAGGACGCACGCTTGCCGACCGCGGGCTGATTCAGATGTACAGTGTCGCACCGGCCCTAAGCCTCCATGCTCGACCCGCAGCAGTCGCGCTGGATCGTGCGCAGGCTCTGTCCTCCATCGCTGATGACATCCCGAAGACCACCTGGAGAAAATCATGAATCAAACGGTCGCGCGGCCCGAACTCTCCCCTGCCAAGGGATTGCTGGTACTTTCCGCGATCATCGTCCTCGTCGCGCTGTTTCTCTGGCTGAGTCACACCGTTGGCGTCGTGCAGGTCTGGGCAGGCTTCCTCTTCATCCTGTACTGGGCCGGGCTCGAGCACGTGCAGATGGAGCGGCTGCTGCCGAGCGTCGTCGGCTCCCTGTCCGGCCTCGGCCTTGCGTACGGGATGAACGTCATGCCGGAGCAGCTGGGAAACACCGGCTGGGCGATCTTGCTAGGCGCCGTCCTGGTCGCGGTCTACTGCCAGGTGATGGGCTGGCTGCCGGTCGTCGTCAACATGGCGATGATGCTGTTCCTGACCGTGGGCACCGTCCCCGCCGTGCAGCAGCACGCGGACCTGAGCAACGCCTTCGCCGCCCTGGTGCTCGGCATCGTGTTCATGGTCGTGCTGGTCGTTGGCGGCAACTGGGCGATGGGTACGTTCGGCAAGCGGCCGCCGCAGGCTTGACCGCGGTCACCCTAACCCACATGGACGATGCCAGGTCGTGCGATCGTCAGCGATCCTGCATCAGTCGTAATTCATTCATACAGATGGGGGTGACCATGCACCGGAGCGAATCTCGAGTTGACGTCCGCCTGCTGTCCAGCGCCGTGGCCCTGACGCTGGGCACCTTCGCGCTGGCAGCAACGCCCGCCCGGGCGCAGGAGCCTGCGGAGTCGACCGCTGCACCCGGGCGCGAAGCCGGTACGCTCGAGGTCATCGTGGTCACGGCGCAGAGGCGGGAAGAGCGGCTGCAGGACGTACCGATCGCCGTCAGCGTCGTATCGAGCGAGCAGCTCGAATCGCGCCGGATCACCAACCTGCTGAACCTCAAGGCGCTGGCTCCCAACCTCCTGGTGAGCAAGTATCCCAACAGCAACGTGGCATCGCAGGTCGCGATCCGCGGGGGCGTCACGATCAACGGCGCCATGTACTGGGAACCGAGCACCGGGCTCTATCTCGATGGCGTGTACCTGGGCAAGGCCGTGGGCTCGGTCTTCGACCTGGTGGACGCCGAGCGCATCGAGGTGCTGCGCGGGCCGCAGGGTACGCTGTACGGCCGCAATACCATGGCCGGCGCAGTCAACCTGATCACCCGCGCCCCGACCGGCGAGTTTGCGGCCAACGCAAGTCTCGAGATCGGCAACTACCGCCACAACGTCCAGAAACTGTCGTTCGACCTGCCGAAAATCGGGATCGCGAGAATGTCGTTCGGCGTGCGTGCGCAGAACCGTGAGGGACTCGTCGACCTGACGTCCGACAGCCCGGGGGCCGCGCTCGACAGCCGCAAAGAGTTCGGCGGACGCTTCGCGCTCGCACTCGACTTCAGCGACGATTTCGTGGCGGACTACCGTTTCGACTACACGAACGTGGATCAGCTGCCGCCGCACAGCCAGTTGTACAGTCTCGTGCCGCGCACCCCGCTGTTCATCAGCGCCGCGCCTTATGCCTCGACCAAGCGACTGGAACAGGTGAGCACGAACTGGGCCAGTTACGAGCAGCTCAGCCTCCAGGGTCATGCGCTGACGCTCACCTGGGACATCAACGAGACCAACACCCTGAAGTCCATCACCGCCTACCGCGAGCTGAGCAACGACGACTCGGTCGACATAGACGGCGTGCCGCTCACGATTGCCACCGCCAAACGCATCTCGGACTTCGATCAGACCTCGCAGGAACTGCAGTGGCTCGGCCACACGGACCGGCTGAACTACGTGCTCGGCCTCTATTACTACAAGGAGGACGGCTATACGATCAATCCGCACGTGTTCTTCTTCGGCACCGACAGCTCGGAGTATGGCTTCGGCGCCGAGGCGGTGGCCGCGTACACCCAGCTCGATTACAAGGTCACCGACGCGCTGACGGTCACGGCCGGGTTGCGCTGGACCGATGAGGAAAAGAACACGCTGCGCTACAAGACCGTCACCGGTATCGGCGCCCCCATTGCGCGCGTCACCGCCAAGAAATCGTTCTCGTCGACCACGCCGATGGCAGCCATCACCTACCGGGTCTACGACGGACTCAATCTCTATGCGAGGTACGCCGAGGGCTTCAAGAGCGGCGGATTCCCGGGCGAGGCCGGCAGCGCGGCGGAAGCCGTGATTCCCTTCGATCCGGAGCAACAGGTGACCTGGGAGATCGGCGCCAAGATGACATCCGCTGACCGGCGTCTGATGCTCAATGCGGCCCTGTTCACCAACGACATCGAAGACATGCACGTCAATCGCTTCACCGGACTGCCCGGCGTCTCGGTGATCCGCAATGCCGGCCAGGCGCGTACGCGGGGTGGCGAACTGGAGGCCACGTGGCTCGCGCTGGAAGCCCTGCGGCTGCAGATGAGCTACGGCTACCTCGACGCGGAGTGGCAGCAGTTCATGGAGGCCCCTGCGCCGGGCCAGCCGATCAGCAACGTGGCCGACAACCGCGCCTTCCCGCACGCGCCCGAGCACACGTTCAACCTGATGGCGGACACGCGCTTCGCGCAGACCGAATGGGGCGAGCTGCGAGGCATTGCCGACTACAGCTATACCTCGTCCTTCTACCCGTACCCTTATCAGCTGACCACGGTCGATCCGACCCGCGCCACCGCCGGCCACACCAAGGTCGACGGCCTCGGCCTGCTCAACCTGCGGCTTGCGCTCGTCGACATCCCGCTCGGCAGTGCCGGTGCGGGGGAGTTCGCGCTCTGGGCAAGGAACGTCACGGACGAGCAGTCACCGACCAATTTCATCGACTTCGGGCCGGGCTTCTTCCAGAACTACACGCTGGCGTACTTCCAGGAACCACGCACGTACGGGGCGACGTTTACCTATCGGTGGCAGTGAGCACCGGGCCGGCGGCGCTCGATTGAGCGTCGCCGGGCAGGGAAGCACATGACGAGGCTCGCTGGCAAGATCGCGATCGTGACGGGCGCCGCGCGCGGCATGGGCGCGGCGATCTCCCGACGCTTCGCCGAGGAAGGGGCCACGGTCGCGCTGACCGACGTCCTGCCCGAGGTCGACGCGACCGCGCAGGCCATCGGTCCGGCTGCCACGGCCTACCGCCACGATGTGTCCGACGAATCCCGCTGGCAGGAAGTCGTCGACGCCGTGGTCGCGCGTCACGGTCGCATCGACGTGCTGGTCAACAATGCGGGCATCCTGATGTTCAAGGACCTGCTCGCGACGTCTGCGGCCGACCTGCGCAGGATCCTCGACGTCAACGCCGTCGGCACGTTCATCGGCATGCGCACCGTCGCGCCGCACATGATCAGGCAGGGCAGCGGCTCGATCGTCAACAATTCGTCGTGCGACGGCATCTCGCCCGCCAACTCTCTCATTGCCTATGCCAGCTCGAAATTCGCCGTGCGCGGGATGACGAAGGTCGCCGCTCTCGAACTCGGCCCACACGGCGTGCGCGTCAACTCGGTGCACCCCGGCAGCATCAACACCCCGATGGTGAACCCGCAGGGCGCGCCGGCGGACGCGCTCAACCGCGGGATGTCGTGGTTCCCGGCGCAACGGCTCGGCGATCCCATCGAAGCGGCCAACTGTTTCGTGTTCCTGGCCTCGGACGAGTCGAGCTTCTGCATGGGCACGGAGCTGACCGTCGACGGTGGCCTGATCGCCGGCCACTACTACTACGGCCTGCCCGGTGCGCCGGCAGGGATCCTGCCGCCCGGGCCTGCGCCGCGCAAGACCTAGCGGCACCGGCCGTCGCGCCGCGTGCGGGGAGTTGCCGCGTCAGCTCGCCTCGTCGAAGCAGCGTCGCAGCTCGTTCTTCAGCAACTTGCCGGTCGGATTCTTCGGCAGCGGCTCCCGGCGCACGATGATGCGCGACGGCACCTTGTACGCGGCGAGCCGGCTGGCGACGAAGGCTCGCAGCTCCGCCTCTGTCGTTGCCGCGCCGGGCGCCTGAACGACCACGGCGGCCACCGCTTCGCCATGCACCGGGTCTGGAATCGGCAGTACGGCGGCCTCGGCCAGAGCCGGGTTCTCCAGCAGGCAGGACTCGACCTCCGCGGCCGCGATCTTCTCCCCGGCCCGGTTGATGACGTTCTTGAGCCGGTCGACGACGAACAGGTAGCCGTCCTGCAGGTAGCCGACATCGCCCGTGCGCAGCCAGCCGTCGCGCAGCGCCATCGCCGTCGCTTCGGGCTGGCCCCAGTACTCGCGCATGACCGGGACGCCGCGCACCTGGATCTCGCCCCGCTCACCCTCCGGCAGCGGGCGGTCGTCAGCGTCGACGATGCGGATCTCGATGATCGGCGATATCGTGCCCGAGCTGGTCGGTCGCGCGCGGAAGGCTTCTCCCGACATCGCCGCGGTGACGCCGCTGGTCTCGGTCATGCCGAAGCCAATGCCCGACATCGAGGGTCCGAGGCCCTCGAGCACCTCCGCGATGAGGCGTTGCGGGAGTCCTGCGCCGCCGAAACCGACACCGGCCAGCGTGCGGCGCACCGCGCCCAGGTCGAAGGTCGAGTGCTCCAGCATCTGCATCACCATCGTCGGCGCCGCATTGAACTGCGTCACGGAGTGCTGGACGAGCAGCTCGATCGCCTTCGCCGGGTCCCAACGGTGCATGAAGACGAGCTTGCGGCCGTTGACCAGGTTCGTCAGCAACTGCGCGTGCAGGCCGCTGATGTGGAACAGCGGCACGACCGTGAGCGTGGTCGGCGCCAGGGCGCGGCGCATGAGCTGCTCGACCACGGACGGCGAGGACATCGCCGAGAGCGCGCCGATGTAGTCGATGTTCATGATCGCCTGACAGACCGCAAGGTGGGTCGTCAGCACGGCCTTCGGCCGCGCCGAGGCTCCGGAGGTGAACAACAGCAGGGCCGGGTCCTGCGGCCCGACTTTCACCGCAGGCGGTCCCTGGCGCGCCGGCTGCGTGACTTCGCGCCATGCGTGCACGCCGCTGCCGCGCCCGGAATCGCTGTCGGCAACCACGACCTCGGCGCCGAGCGACCTCCATTCCTCGCCCAGCCGCTCGAGCCGGTCGGCGTCGAGGAACAGCACCTTGGGCTGGACCGCGCCGAATGCCCAGAGCAGCTCGTCGCGCAGCCCGAAGCTGTTGATCGGTGCCGGCACCGCGCCCGCCAGCACGACACCCAGGAACGCCACCACCCACTCCGGCCGATTGCGCATTGCGATCGCCACGCGATCGCCGGGCTCGACGCCGAACCGCTCCTTGAGTGCCCAGGCGACGGCATCGGCCTCGGCGAACACGCGCGCAAAGCTCCAGACCTCGCCCTGGTAGACGATGAACGGCTTCTCGCCGTGGGCGCGCCCGGCGTTGATGAGCTCGGGCAGCGTGGCTTTTGCGTGGCGAAACGCCGGAAGCTTCTGTCCGCCGACTTCGACCTCGGTCAGTTCGAAAGGCGCGCCGGGGCTGAGCAGCCTCGCGCGAATTTCCAGCAGTGCGCGGGTAATGGCGTCCAAGCGAATTCCCCCTCCCCCGGGCGAGGCGTCAGAAACCCCGCAGACTGGCGTAGCGATCGCGATGAAACGTGCCGTCGCCGAAGGCCTGTTGTAGCACGCGTGCACGCTTGAGAAAAAGCCCTATGTCGAGGACGTCGGTGACGCCGACCCCGCCATGCATCTGCACGGCCTCGTTGAGCGTCCTTTCACCCAGGTCGGAGGCGCGCGCCTTGGCGAGGCTCGCGAGCGCAGCCGCGCCGTCCGCCCCGGCGTCGGCGGCCTCCAGCGCGGCGGCGAGGCAGCTGCGCAGCAGCTCGATCTCGACGTACAGGCGCGCGGCGCGGTGCTGCAGCGCCTGGAAGGACCCGATCGGCACGTCGAACTGCACCCGCTCCTTGAGGTAGCTCACCGTGCGCCCGAACGCCTCGGTGATCACGCCCAGCAGTTCGGCGGCGACACATGCCCGCGCCCGGTCGAGCACGCAGTCCAGCGCATCGAACGCCAGGTCGGGTGCGCCGATGAGCGCCGCGTCGTCGAGCTGCACGCGCGCGAGGCGGACACGCGCCGCGTGGCGGCTGTCGACCAACCACGTGCGCTCGATCTGGACGCCGGCCGCCGCAGGGTCCACGAGGAACAGGCTGAGTCCGTTGCGATGTCCCGGTGCATCGGCGCTGCGCGCCACGACGATCAGCCGGTCGGCCACGTGACCGTCCAGCACGAACTCCTTCTGCCCGTCCAGCCGCCAGTGACCAGCCTCCCGCCAGGCGCGCAGCGTCACCTGGGTCGGGTCGTGACGTGGCGCCTCGTCGATGGCGAGCGCGAGCAGCGCCTCGCCCGCGCCGATCTTTGGCAGCCAGAGGTCGCGCTGCGACGCACTGCCGGCCTCCGCGAGCAGTCCACCGGCCAGCACCACCGTGGAGAGCAGCGGCGTGGCCGCCAGCGTGCGGCCCACCTGCTCGAAAACAGCGCCGAGGCCCTTGTAGCCGACCCCGAGGCCGCCAAACTCCGCGGGCAATACCGCGGCCGGCCAGCCGAGATCGGCCATCTCACGCCAGATCTCCGGGTCGTAGCCGCGCTCGTCGCCACGGTCACGCAGGGCGCGCAACGCCGAGACGGGCGACCGAGTCGCCAGGAACTGCTGCGCGCTGTCGCGCAGCATGCGCTGCTCATCGTCCAGCAGGAGCGTCATCGCCACCTCAAGCCGGCAGCCCGAGCACGCGTCGGGCGATGAGGTTGAGCTGGATTTCCGAGGCGCCGCCCGCAATCGTGTACGACTTGGTGTAGAGCCACAGCCGGCACACCGCGCGCTCGTCGGCGGTGAAGCCCTCGCCTTCCATGCTCAGGCCCCGATGACCCATGAGCTGCTGCAGGAGCTCGTACTTGGCGGATTCCTGTTCGCTCTGGACGAGCTTCATGATCGAGCCAGGCCCCGCGACGTCCTCGCGCGCGAGCGCCATCTCCTGCAGCCGGCGCGCGGTCAGCGAGAATGCGTGCTGATCCATCAGCGCGGCGGCCATGCGGTCCCGCCACACCGGGCCGCCCCCGGCCAGGTAGGGCGCGGCAACGACCAGCGCGTCGAGCGACGGGGCGCCGCCCTCGGTGAACTTCGACATCGCGGCCCGCTCGTGCTCGAGCAGTCTCTTGGCCACGCCCCAGCCCTGGTTGATGTCGCCGACGACATTCTTCGCCGGTACGCGCACGCCGTCGAAGAACACCTCGCAGAACCCGGACGTGCCGCTGATCAGCTCGATCGGGCGCACGGTGACGCCGGGCGACTTCATGTCGACCATGATGAAGCTGATGCCCTGCTGTTTCTTCGCCTGCGGATCGGTGCGTACCAGGGCATACATCCAGTCGGCCTTGTCGCCATCGCTGGTCCAGGTCTTCTGGCCACTGACGACGAAGTCGTCGCCGTCGCGCACCGCAGCGGTCCTCAGGGAGGCCAGGTCCGACCCGGCGTTCGGCTCCGAGAAACCCTGGCACCAGCGCACCTCGCCGCGCGCCATGCGTGGCAGGTGCTCGGACTTCTGTGCTGCGGTGCCGAACTCGAGCAGGACCGGCCCGAGCATCCAGATGCCGAGGTTGTACTGCGGCAGGCGGCAGCCGAGCGCGAGCATCTCCTGCTCGAGTACGCGCTGCTCGCGCGGGCCGAGGCCGCCACCACCGCAGGCACTGGGCCAGTCCGGGGCAAACCAGCCGCGGTCCCGCATGCGCTCGAACCAGATCCGCTGATCCTCGTTCTGGAAGCTCACCCGGGAGCCGCCCCACACCATCTCCTCGTTCGTGATCGGCGTGCGCATCGACGCCGGGCAGTTGGCTTCGAGCCACCGCCGCACCTCGGCACGGAACTCGTCGATCCCGGACACCGTGCATCTCCTCGCTGATCGCGGCCGCGGTGCGCCCGGGTATTCAGAACTGCGTCGGCCGCGAGTGGGCGTCGGACCCACCGTCGACGAAGATCTGCGCACCATGGATGTAGCTGGCTCCCGGACCGAGCAGGAACTCGATCACGGTGGCGATTTCCTCGGGGCGGGCCCGGCGCCCGAGCGGGGCGACGAACCGGTTGATGGCGGGGCCGTACAGCGGATCGTCGAGACCCGCCTGCAGCAGCGGCGTCTCGACCATGCCGGGCGCCACCGTATTGAGGCGGATGCCGCGCTGGCCCCATTCGGTGACGCGGCGTCGCACGGCGACGGTCAGCGCGTTCTTTGAGCCGGAATAGGCGACGTGCCCGGCATACTCGCCCGCGCCCGCCAGCACGGCCGCCACCCTGGCCTCGTCGCCGGCTTCGAGCGCTGCTCCGATCGGGTTCTGGTCCCAGGGCGACTGGACCGACGCCACCGAGGAGATGACCACCGCGGCCGGCGAGGATCCTCGCGCCAGCGCATCGCGCAGGCCATCGAGCATCGCCACGGCGCCGAAGTAGTTCACGGCTGCAATCTTCAGGTGCGCCTTCACCTGGGAACCGAGGCCCGCGCTGAGGACGAGGCCGTCGAGCACGCCGCCGCACTGCTCGAGCACGGCGGCGACGGCGGCGGCACGCCCCTCGGCCACGGACAGGTCGGCCGTCACGTCCGCATCCGCGATGTCGATGCCGATGACGCGGTGGCCCCGACTGCGCAGCAGGGCAGCCGTCGCCGCACCCATGCCGGTCCTGGAACCCGAGACTGCAAACGCTGACATGACTCACCTCCGTTGGGCGCAACGTGTCACGGCGGTCTGTCCGCCGCACCTGCCAAATGGACGATGCCCGGCGGGCGGGGGGACGCAGCCACGCCGGCCCAGGCTCGGCCAGGAGTGGCGGTGCCGGGGTCAGGCCGGCCGCAGGCGCAGCGGCACCCCGTCCGCCGGCTTCGGCAGCGGCACCCACTCCAGGCGCGGCGCGTAGCCCGCCGGCACCGTGAATTCGCATCGCTGCACGAATTTCCAGAGAAAGGTCTTCACCATCAGCTCGGCGAAGAGCATGCCGATGCACTTGTGCGCACCGCTGCCGAACGGGTGGAAGCACAGCGGGTGGCGTCTCTGTTCCTGGCGCGGCGGCGCGAAGCGGTCCGGATCGAAGGCGTCGGGATCGGTCCACCAGCGCGGGTCGCGCTGGTTGATCATCATCGGCAGATGCAGGACCGTATGCGCCGGGACGCGCAGGCCGTCGAGTTCGGTATCGCGGATCGTCCGTCGCATGGCCATCGGCACCGGTGGGTGCAGGCGCATGGCCTCGTAGAGGCAATGCTGCGCAAAGTCCATGCGGCCGAGGTCGGCGTGGGTGAGCGGACCGGGCCCGAACCGTGCCAGGTGTGCGCGCAGGCGCGAACGCAGCCCGGCGTCCCGACCCAGGTACATCGCGAGGTGCGTGAGCGCGCTGGTGCTGGTGTCGTGCGCGGCGAACAGCAGGAAGATGGTGTGATCGACGATCGTCCGCACGTCGTATGGCCGGCCCTGCTCGTCCGTCGCGCGACACAGCTGGCTCAGCGCGTCATCGCCCGTGGCTCCGCGCCGGCGGCGCTCGGTGATCATCGCCGTGCACCAGCGCTCGAGCTCGCGTCGCGCGCGCATTGCGCGACCGAAGGCTCCGAATGGCAGCTCGATACGCAGCACGGAGGTCAGGCCGGCGTTGAGGTCGAGAAACAGGTCGTTGATGGTGACGGCTTCCCGGTCGAAGTCCTCGATGCCGAGGAAGCACAGGGCACCGATCTCGAGCAGCAGCTGCTTGATGCGCGGATAGAAGACGACGCGGTCCTCGCGGCCCCAGTGCAGCAGGTGGCGGTCCATCACCGGCTGCATCATCTCGACGTAGCGCTGCAGTGCCGCCAGCTTGAAGGCGCCCTGCATCATCCGGCGGTTGGCGCGGTGCTCGTCGAAATCCATCAGCAGCAGGCCGCGCGGATAGAACGTGCCGAGCTGCTTGCCGTAGCCCTTCTGCGCGGAGAAGCACTCCTCGGGGTCGTGGAAAATCCGTTCGTACAGGTCGGCGCCCGTCACCAGCAGTCCGCCCTGCCACGCCAGCCGGATGCGCGAGACGGGCCCGTAGTCACGCACGTGGCGGGATGCCACGGCGTGCAGGTCGCGCAGCACCGCCAATGTCTGGCCGATGACCGGCAGTCCGTCATCCCCGGGGATGTGCGCCAGGTCGGAGGCGTCAGGCGCCTGCCGGTACGATCCGTCGATCCGGGCCCGCGCCGTCATCGATACAACTCCTGACACCAGCCCGCCACGGGAGCCCACCCGTACGCGGCCGCTGCCCAATGCGTCCAAACAGACGATGCCCTCGATGCGTTCGCGCCCAAAATGGTTTCCCCCGTCTCCGATCGACGCGGAGTCTACATGACGACACCCCTCATGCATCTGCTGGCACCGGGTCGCATCGGCGGGCTCGAAGTGCGCAACCGCATCGGCATGGCCCCGATGGGCTCCAACTTCGCCGAGTCCGACGGGCACTGCGGCGAGCGCATCCAGGCCTACTACGAGGCGCGTGCCAGGGGCGGGGCGGGCCTCCTGATCATGGGGGTCGCCTCCATCGCCCACCCCGTGGGCACGGCCGAGCCGTACCAGGTCGGCATTTCGCGCGACGAGTTCATCCCGGGTCTTGCGCGTGTCGCACAACGCGCTCACCGGCACGGCGCCAGGATCGCTGTCCAGCTGCAGCACGCCGGCAAGACCGCCACGCGCGACCTTGCCGACGGACGGCCCATCTGGGCGCCGTCGCCGCCGCCGCCCCTGAAGACCACGATGATGAAGGCCTTCACCAAAGAGGAGATGGCGAGTTTCGTCGGCGCGATGGGCCGCCAGAAGCCGCAACTGCGCGTGCTGGACAAGGGCGACATCGAGCAGCTGATCGAGTGGTTCGCCGCGGCGGCCGCACGCGCGCAGGCGGCAGGATTCGACGGCGTCGAGCTGCACGCCGCGCACAGCTACATTCTCGCCGGATTCCTCTCGCCCTACTACAACAAGCGCGAGGACGAGTACGGCGGGTCGCTCGCGAACCGCGCCAGGCTGCTGCTCGAGACGATCGCGGCCGTGAAGCACCGCGTCGGGCCGGATTTTCCGGTCTGGGTCCGGCTGGACGGCGAGGAAAAGCGCACCGAGGGCGGCATCAGCATCGCCGACGCCGTCGCGACCGCCCGGCTCGTCGAGCAGGCCGGCGTGCACGCGATCAGCGTGTCGGCGTATGCGACCCTGACCGATGGAGTTGCGTTCACCGAGGCGCCGCTGGTCCACGAGCCGGGTGCGCTCGTCGGCTACGCGGCTGCGATCAAGGAGGCGGTCGGCGTCCCCGTCATGGTCGCCGGGCGCATCGAGCCGGAGGTGGCGAATGACGGCATCGCGCGGGGCAGCTACGACTTCCTCCTCATGGGCCGCAAGCTGCTCGCCGACCCGGACCTGCCCCGCAAGCTGATCGAAGGGCGCGCCGAGTTCGTGCGGCCGTGCATCTACTGCTACAGCTGCGTCAGCCAGATCTTCGTCAACAATCGCGTCCGGTGCGCCGCCAATCCCCAGGTCGGCCACGAGTTCGAATGGCCGATCGAGACTGCGCAGCCGAGGCGTCACGTGCTGGTGGTCGGCTCGGGACCGGCAGGTCTCGAGGCAGCACGCGTGGCGGCGCTCCGTGGCCACCGCGTGACGCTGGTCGAACGCTGCGACCGCCTGGGTGGAATGCTGTTCTTCGCCGGGCTCGCCTACCCGCCCAATCTCGAACTGCTCGACAACCTCGTGGCGCAGGTGCGCGCGCTGCCGATCGAGATCCGACTGTCGACGGAGGCGACGCCGGCCCTGGTGGCCGAACTGCAACCGGATGCCATCATCGTCGCGACCGGTCTGCGCCGCACGGCCCCGGCGATAGCGGGCGCCGAGCTGAAGCACGTCTGGAGCGGTGACGAACTCAAGCGCCTGATGACCGACGACCGAGCCGACGAGATCGCGGCACGCAAGCTCACGCTCGCGCAGCGCGCACTGCTCAAGGCCGGCGGCATCCTCAAGGTCACCGACAGCGCGCGGGCCCTGCAGGGCCTGTCGAAGCTGTGGATGCCCCTCGGCCGACGCGTGCTGATCGTCGGCGGCGGTCTCGTCGGACTCGAACTCGCCGATTTCCTGCTGGCTCGCGAACGCGAGGTCACGGTGCTCGAGGCCAGCGACAAGCCGGGGCGCGAACTGCCGATCGTGCTGCGCTGGCGCTTCCTCGATTCGGTCGAGAGCCGGGGACGACTGCACCGCCAGGCCCGCGTGACGTCGATTGCCGCAGATGCCGTGCTCTGGACCGACGCGCAGGGCGTCGAGCAGCGCACCGAGGCGGATTCGGTCGTGCTGGCCCTCGGCACGGCGCCGGACGACAGCGTTGCACAGGCCCTGGCCTCGGGCGGCGTGCCGGTGCACCTGGCCGGCGACTGCCGCGAGCATGGCTGCATCGAGGGCGCGATGCTGGACGGGCACAACGCGGGCCGCCTGGTCTGAGCCCGGCGCGCCCGGTCAGACCCGGATCGGGACCTCCGCACCGCCGTCGCGATCTTCGACGCTCCTGTCGCGCGCAGGCTACGCCGACTTGCGCCGCGGCCCGGCCACGGCGCTGCGCGCCTGCGCCGGCGAGCCCGCTCGCTTGCGCGCACGAGTCCTGCGCTTTGCGTCGGTAGCCGCTGGCCGCGTGCACTCGGCCATGAACTCGCCGATCTGGGCGATCGCAGCCTTGGACTCGGGCAGGAACGCGGCCATGTGCCATACGTGCGGCACCTGATCCCAGACCACGACCCTGAAGTCCACGCCCTGGGCGATAGCGCGCTCGCCGACGCGGCGCGTGTCGTCGAGCAGCACCTCGGTGCTGCCGACATGCGCGAGGACCGGCGGCAGGCCGCGGAAGTCGCCGAACACCGGCGACACCAGCGGATTGTCGTGCAACGCGTCATCGAGATAAAGCCTGTTCATCATCTTCATGCTCTTCGTCGACAGCATCGGGTCGCGGCGCGCGTTCGCGAACCGTGACTCACCGCCGAAACTGAAGTCCGTGAACGGCGAAATCACGACCGCGCCGGCGGGCAGCGGGTCGCCGTCGTCGCGCAGCGCGAGCAGGGTCGACAGCGTCAGTCCGCCCCCGGCAGAGTCGCCCGCGATCACGATGCTCTTCGGATCCGTGCCCAGGTCCAGCAGGTAGTGATAGGCCGCCAGGCAGTCCTCGAGTCCGGCCGGGAAGGGGTGCTCCGGCGCCAGCCGATAGTGCACCAGCAGGGCGCGCGATCCCGCCGCCCGACAGATGCGTGCCACCATCATCGGCGCCTGACCCGACGCCGGCAACATGAAACCACCGCCCGGCAGATAGAGCAGTGTCAGCGCGTCGCTCGACTCCGGCGTCCGGATCCAGTCGCCGCGGAAGGCGCAGGCCGGCACCGGGGACATCTTGACCGCGGCAGGCAACCTCGGCTTGCCTTTCGCTGCGACGAAGCGCCGCGTCTCCTCGAGCGAACTGTTGGTCATCATCCGCTTCACCGTGTGGTGCAGCACCAGGTTCAGGACCTTCACCTGCCAACTTGCCATCACAACCTCACTTCGCCGCGTGCGCCCTCTTCGCCTGGTACGGCCGCCGCGCCGCCTTGAACGCCTCCGTCCAGACGTCGCTCAGCTGCCGAATGACGCCGCGAGCCATCCGCACATTCTGCTTGCAGGCCTTGCGCACCACACCGACACGCCGGTCGCACTGCCCGGCGCCGAGCAACTCGCGCAGGAAGGCTGCATTCCTGCCGAGCGCGGCGCGATTGTGGCGCGACAGGTCGGCACCGGCCGTCGTCGCCCCGGCCAGCAGTGCGCTGACGGATTCGATCGCAGCGGCCGCCTCGACCCAACTGGAAGGCGCTGCGAATCTGCGGGCGCCGGTCATCAGGAAGTAGTCTTCCGCGCGGAGCGTCCTGAATTCATCGGCGACAGTCTCGCCGAAGACCGGGTCCAGGATCGGTCCCATGCTCGAGTCGATCTCGGCCCAGTCCTCGCTGTGCAACACCCGTTGCGCACGCGGGAAGACGCGCAGCTCCTCGACGTCCATGTGGCGCCGGAGGTGACCAATGTACTTGTGCGCGCTCTTGCGCAGCACGAAGGTGTCCGCCCTCTTCGGATCGACGCGGCAGCGGTCGATCAGCGCCAGCAACTCGGCGCCTTTCTCCAGGATCTGCACGTGTTCGTCCAGCAAGCGGTTCACGTCCGCATCGGACGCAGGATCGCGCTGCACGAGCTTGCGGAAGACGAGGTCCTCCTTGGGGTGGTGGAAGCGATCCGGGTAGTTGGTCATGTAGCGCATGACGCCGTGCATGACCCCGTAGTCGGGCTCCTTGCGCAGGTTCAGCATCGCAACCTGCTTCTCGAGCAGCTTGAATACCCGCAACTGGTAGCGGTGCTCTTCGCACAGCGCCTGCAGGATGTCGGGCATCTCCGCCGTGGCCTGCGCCGCCTCGTGGCGACCGCCGCGGCCCGGGCGCGGCCTGTCTGCCCTGCCCTGTTCGTCCCGTCGTCTTGCTGCGATTGTCATGCTGTCCCTCCCGCTGCCCGCTGCAGTCAGCCGCGGGCGGGCCGGCGCCTTGCGGTCCGACCTTCCACGGCACCGCCCGCGGCACGCCGCTGGCGCGGCGCGGCACGCGCACGTGCTCTGCCCTTGGCCTCGCCTGTTGCAACGGGCCGGCTGCCTGCGCCCTCGCGGGCGAGCAGCCGATCGACTTTGGCGCGCAGCTCGGCGACCTCCTCGCCGGACGGCACCCCGAGGCGGGCGAGCACGGCTGCCACCCGTTCGTCGAACACGCTGCGCAGATTGCTTTGCGGACCCAGGGCCATGATTCTGCCTGGCTTTGACGTCCAATCCTCCCAGATCCTGCGGGCCGTGTCCTGCAGTTCCGGCTCGAGCTTGCGGCCTTCGGCCACGAGCGTCTTGAAATCGGCTGGCGCACCCTTCTCGTCGGCTCCTTGAGCCCGTGTCAGGGAGGCGAGTCCGGCAAGGACGACCTCGTGGGACGACTCCCGGATGCGCGACAGCCAGTCGTCGGATTCGCGCTTGTGGCTGGCATTCTTCTTCGGCATTTATGCGTCCCTTGGTCTCAAAAGGGGGTTCCTCGCTGCCGACCATAGGCCTCGCGAGTAGAGCACTCAACTCAACAATGACGGACCCCTTGCGGCAGGTAGCGGCGCGCCACGCGCCGGAACTCCTCCTGTGTCTCGCCCCGCAGGTAGGGGGTGATCAGCGACATGACCTGGAAGACGCCTTGCGAGAGCGCATCGTCGTCGACCATGGCCGCTGCGCTGCCGGTCGGACGTTGCAGGGTTCGCAGGTTCAGCCAATAGGTCGTGACCAGGGCGACATTTGTCGCCAGCGCGCGCGCCTCCTCGTGCGTTGCATCGAGGGACCCCGCCGCGGCGAGCGTGCGGCAGTGGGCGCTCAAGCGGGAGACTCCCGACTCCAGGCCGCGCACGAAGCGTCGGCGCAGCGGGGGAAAGGCCGCGCAGAGTTCGCTCAGGTCGCGGTGTATGAACTGGTAGTCCTGGATCACCTCGAACGACAGGTGCACGAGCAACCACAGGTCGTCGATGGACTGCGTGTGGCCCTGGCCTTCGCCTGTGACCTCGGCCAGCGCGTCCTGATAGCGCTCGAACAGCGCCATGACGATGTCTTCCTTGTGGCGGAAGTGGTAATAGAGGTTGCCTGGACTGATGCCGGCCGCGTCGGCGATGTGATTGGTCGTGATGCGCGCTACGCCGCGCTCGTTGAACAGGGCCAGCCCCGCCGCCAGGATGCGCTCGCGTGTACGGCTCGCACCGCGCCTCACGCCTCGCGGGCGCAGACTCACGCGTCGGTCGCTCGCCACCTGACCCACCATCGGCGATGCCAAGGCATTCCGGTCACGCGCGTTTCGCGCGCGACGCCGCCTTCCGGCGCCGTCCGGCCACAAGGGCAGGCGGCTCGAGTCGCATGGCCCGCTCGAGGATGTCGATTTCTTCGCCGGCGCAGACCGCGATTTTCTGCGGGCTCGGGCACAGGTCGGGGCATGCCAGGATGCCCATGTCCAGGCTGGCGCCCGAATTGCTCACCGTGATGTTCAACGCCTGGCCTGCCAGCAGCAGCGAGGTCGCATACATCGCCTCCACCCTCGCGCCATTGACGTACTGCGTCTCGCGCGGACCGGGCACGTTCGAGATCACGAGATTGGCATTGAGTACCTTGTGCGCGAACGCCGTCTTGGCCGCCAGGATCTGCGGCACCATCGACAGCTGCGTGTAGTTCTGGTACGTGTCCGAGTCGAGTTCGTTCATGAGGTCCTTGTTGGCCCGGCTCGACGCAACGACCGCCAGCAGGCGTCGCCGGGGATCGGCGACCTCGGTGCCGAGCGACACCAGAATCTGGCCGACGGCGTTGCCGGCGGCCGAATCGTCCGTGCGCACTCGCGCCACCGGACAGGCCGCGATCAGCGGGCGCTTCGGCAACGCCCGCTGGTCCTTGAGGTAGCGGCGCAATGCGCCGCCACAGACGGCCAGCAGGACCTCGTTGACCGTCGCACCGCCAGGCACTGCCGCACCAATCGCCTTCATCCGCTCGGTCGACAACGACACCGTACCAAGCCGCCGGCGCGCGGTCAGCACGCCGTTCAATATGCTGGCTGGCGCCGAGTACGGAGCGATCTTGCCCCCCTCGGGCTTGCCGACGCTCAACTCGCCCGCCTTCTGCAAGGCCGTGCCCCAGGAGGCGAGGGTCTGCAGTGTGCTCGGCGCAGGCGTCTTCTTTTTTCTTGTCGGGCTTTTCGCGGCGCGGGCCCGCACAGCGTTCAGGTCGACCGCCCAGACCGGCGGCAGTCCGCGCTCCGCGGGATCGGTCGAGCGGGCGTACTGGGTCAGCTCGACGCCGCGCTTGCCGTCGAACTGCGAGTGGTGAAGCTTCGTGTAGACGGCGTAACGGCCGCCCTCCAGCCCTTCGATCAGGTGCATCTCCCACAGCGGCCGGCTGCGGTCGAGCCGGTTCACGTGCAGGCGCGCCACGAGTTCGCCGAGTTCACGCTGCCCCCCGGGACGCGGCAAGGCATGCAGGTAGATTTGCTCGTCGACGTTGACCTTGTCGAGCTTGATCCAGGCGCGGAACGGCCTGGGCTTGCCGCCGCGCAGGGTACCTGACCCCAGCCGCCCGAGGAACGACTGGCCGCGCACCTGCTCAGGCCGGACCGTCTCCAGCTTGTAGTTGAAGGGCTCCGCCCGCACTGGCGCCTTGCGCAGGTACGCATACAGCTTCTGGATGAAGTCTTTTCCGGCCCCCGCAGGCAAGCGGTAGATCTCCAGTCCGCCGATGTGCGTCGGCGCCGCGACGGTATCGCTGTCGAGGAAATATTCGTCCTGCCGGCTCAGTCGCACGTAGTCCATGGCACCGACCTCCTAGCGCGACGTCCGGGTTCGCTTGCCACGCGACGCCTTGCCCTTCGCGCGCGCCGTCCCCTTGAGCGCAGCTTCCAGTTCTCGCAGCGCCACCGGCAGCTGCAGCGCCAGGTACTGCACGCTCGGCAGCGTGTCGGGGCAGGCGACGAGACCGAAATGCAGTCTCTTGTCGTAGCCCAGCACCGTGATGTTGAGGCGCTGGTCCCCGGCAAGCACCGACACCGGGTAGAGGCCGTCGACCTCGGCGCCGCAGAAATACAGCCGCTGCGTCGGTCCTGGCACGTTGGAGATCGTGAGGTTAGTGAACGTCGCCCGCTCGGGGTTGGCCGTCTCCCGCTGCGGGATCATCATCATCAACTGCATGCCCGCTGAATTGATCGCCTTGTGCAGCGACACGGGCATGACCTTGAACTCCTCCTTGGCCTCGCGCATCGCATCGCGAATGGCCAGCAACCGCTTGCGGGGATCGCGCTGCTGGGTCGCGATCGCGGCATGGATGCTGGCGACCGCGTTGCCCCGTGTTTCGCCCTCCGGCCGCGGCAGCGCCACCGGCACGGTGACGAGCAGGCTCTCCTTCGGGATGCGGTCGAACTGCGCGAGATACGCGCGCAGCGCGCCGCTGCAGACTGCCAGCACGACGTCGTTGACGGTGGCATCCGCCGCCCGGGCAATGGCCCTGACGCGAGGCAAGCTCAACTCCTGTGTCGCGACCCGCCGCCGGCCCGTGCTGTCGCCGTTCAGCACGCACCGCGGGCCGCGCGGAATCAATTGCCCGCTGCGCGCACGCGTCAAGGTTCGACCGACATTGCCAAGCGCCTCCGCAAAGAACCGGCGCCAGTCCTCATCGGCCGATTGCTTCGGCCTCGCCGTGGCCCGTGCGGTGGGTGGTTCCGTCCACGGCGGCACGCTGACGCCGCGCGCCGATGTGGCGAGGCCGCCCGCCACCTTGTTGATCAATCCGACCCCGTCTCCCAGCGAGTGGTGGATCTTGAGGTACAGCGCGAAACGATCGGGCCGCAATCCCTCGACGAGCGTGGCTTCCCACAGCGGTCGCGAGCGCTCGAGCGGCAGCGAGTGCAGGCGCGAGATTGCGAGCCCCAGCTCGCGCTGCCCGCCCGGCCACGGCAGCGCTTCGTGACTCAGGTGATACTCGAGGTCGACCTGCTTCGCGATCTCCCAGGACGGTGCGTACTGTCCGAGTCTTCGCCTCTCGACCAGCTGCAGGTTGAACGGCTCGCTGTCGGCGGCGAAGCGCGCGAGCCGCACCTGCAGTTCCTGCATGAAGTCAGGCGCAGCCCCCTTCGGCAGGCGGCAGGTCATCAGGAGCCCGAGGTGCATCGGGGCCTCGGGGGTTTCGAGTTTCAGGAACAGTGTGTCCTGCGTGCTGAGCTCAGTCATCGGCTCGCCTTCTCCTGCAGGGACCGGCTCTGCTGCCCGTCCGCGTTCGGTCTGGACGCCGCCGCGGCACGCCCTCAGGCCGGCGTTCCAGCGGCGGCAGGGTCACAGGGATGAGGGGCGGATTCATCCTCCGTTCAGACTACCGGCGCTGCACGGAGCCGCGCCGCGGCCGGCTCCGCCCGGTGGGCCGGCGCGCGGCCACAGCGGGTTGGCGCTTCCGGCCCAGTGCCTGCTCGAGCTCGTCCAATGACTCCGCGATGAGCTCGCCGACGCGCTGCGCGTGCGGAGCCAGGTCCGGGCAGACCAGCACCGCGACGTCGAGCATGTCGCGGCGGCTGATCACCGTGACGTTCATTGCCTGGCCCGGAGCGAGCAACGACATCGGGTAGTCTGCCTCGATCAGGGCCCCGTTCGAATAGCGCTTGTCGCGCAGGCCCACCACGTTCGAGATGATGACGTTCTGCGCGTGCGCCTTCTCGGCCTTGCCGAGCATCGTGAACAGCATGTAAGGCAGGCCGATCAGGCCCATGTAGATGTTGAGCGCCGTGGGCGATGGCATGCCGTGGATCAGTTCCTTCGCGTGCTCGCACGAGGAGCGCACGGCCTCGAAACGCTGGACCGGAGCCTCGAGGTGCGTGGCGAGCGACACCTGCGCCGAGGCAATGGCATTTCCGCCGCTCTTGTCGCTGCCGCGGGTCACGGCGACAATCATGTTGGCCACCAGCGCCTGTTCAGGCAGCGCGTCCTGCTCGAGCAGGTAACGTCGGAGCGCGCCGCCGCAGATCGCCATCACGAGGTCGTTGAGCGTCGCGCCCCGGGACTTGGCGAGTCGCTTGAGGCGCGCCAGTCCGAGGCGCGTGACGCCGAGCTCGCGCTGGGCGGTGAGCTTGCCATTGAGGATGCTGTCGGGTGCGCGGTAGATCGGCACCAGGCCGCCGTCGCTCGGATGCCGGTACGAGTCGATCATCCGGCCGAGCGCGGTACCGAGCTCGCCCACGACCTCGACGCCTTCGCTGACCCCGGCACGGCCCCGCTCCAGCCAGCCGCGATCGGGGTCCACCTGCTGTTGGTCGTGCCGCGCCGGCTCCGCCTCGACTTTCTCCGCCACCTTCACGGCCCAGAACGGTGGCAGGCCGCGAATGTCCGGGTCGGCGCTGGTCGTCTCCCGATACAGCCTGATGCCCCACTGGCCGTCGATCAGCGCGTGATGAATGCGCGAGAACGTGGCGTACCGGTTGCCCGTGAGGCCCTCGATCAGGTGATGCTCCCACAGCGGACGCGAGCGGTCGAGGACCCCGGAGTTGAGGCGCGAGACGAGTTCGAACAGCTCCTTCTCAGTTCCCGGCCACGGCAATGCGTGATGGAAGACGTGCGCGCGGAGGTCGACGTCGTCGAGCACGTTCCACGCGGGCATGCCCGGCAGCAGCCCGCCCGACGCGTACTTATAATTGAAGGGTGCGCCGCTCACCGGGATGCTCATCAGCTGTTCGCGCAGCTTGCGCACGTAGTCGCGACCGGCACCGCGAGGCTTGCGCAGGATCTGCACCCCCGCAACGTGCATCGGCGTCTGTGGCGAGTCCATCGCCAGCATCATGACGTCCATCGGATTCATCGACTTCGGCATTGCCGGTGACCCCCCGGTTGGCTGACTGTACCTCATGCAGCGGTGTCATGGCTCATGGCCCGCGCCACGCCGCCGCCGGACGCCGCATCGGGCCGGGCGGCCTGCTTCGTCCGAAGGGACGATGCCCGGAGCACGGTCGGCACGCAAGCTCAGCCGCCGTGAAAGGGATCCCTTCATGAGCAATCAGAACAGGGTCGTGTTCGTCACCGGGGCCAGTCGCGGCATCGGCGCCGCCGCGGCGCTCGCCTTCGCTGGCAAAGGCTGGCGCGTGGCGATCACTGCCCGGACCGAGAGCGAGGGGCAGACGCTGGACCACCAGCTCCGCCGCCCCGACGGCACGCCGATGGCGGGCAGCCTCGCCTCCACCGCAACGGCGGTGCGCGCGGCGGGTGCCGAGGTGATCGCACATGCGATGGACCTGATGGATGCGGCCTCGCTCGATGCCGCCTTCGATGCGGTGTTCGCACGCTACGGCCGCATCGACGTCATGCTCAACAACGCAGTTTACCAGGACCGCGAGTCCAACGCGCTGCTGCGCGACCTGACCGACGACGCGCTGCAGCGTACGCTCCTGGGTAATGTGGTCGCACCGTTCCACCTGGTGCGTCGCGCACTGCCGGTCATGGTGGCCCAGGGCGGCGGACAGATCGTCAACGTGAGTTCGGGCGCCGGCAAGCACGATCCTCCCGTGCCGGCCGACCAGGGTGCCTGGGGTTACGCCTACGGCGCTTCGAAAGCGGCCCTGGCTCGTCTCTCCGGCTGCATCAACGTGGAATACGGCCGCCAGGGCATCCGTGCCTTTACCGTGAACCCGGGGCTGGTCAGTACCGAGGCGGTGACGGCCACGCTCGGCGACGGGGGCCTGCTCGAGCAGCGCTACGGCGCGCTCAAGCCGCAGGCCATTGCCGCCGCGCTCCTGTGGCTGGTCACCGATCCCGGCGCCGCCGAGCTGGCCACGCAGCCGACCATGATCGACTTGCAGGAACTGATCCGTGACGGGCGGATCGGCGCGCAGTCGTTCCGATAGTCAGCCCGTGACACGCTCCGCGACCACCCGCTTGGCCCAGGCATAGTCAGCCTTGCCGGCCGGACTGCGCATGATCTCCTCGACGATGACGACGGAGCGCGGAACCTTGTACCCCGCCAGGCGCTCGCGGCACACACGCTCGAAGGCAGCCTGGTGGAACTGCTTGTCGGGCAGCAGCGCGACCACCGCCACCACCTTCTGGCCCCAGCGCTCGTCGGGTGCGCCGACCACGAGGACGTCGTTGATGGCCTCATAGCGCAGCGCGGCTTCCTCCACCTCCTCGGGGTAGACCTTCTCGCCGCCGGTATTGATGCATTGTGAGCCGCGGCCGAGCACGTGGTAGTTGCCAGCCTCGTCGATGCGCGCACGGTCTCCGGTGACGCACCAGGACTTGCCGTCGATCTTGACGAACGTCGCGGCCGTCTTGGCCGGGTCGCCGTAGTAGCCGACCGGCAGGTAGCCCGTGCGCACCAGCGTGCCCTCCGAACCCGGCTCGGTGACGATGCGGCCTTCATCGTCGATCAGTGCGAGGTCCGGGCGCTGGTCCAGCACGATGTATCCCGAGCCCGAGCGGTCCGCGTTCTCGCGCCCGCCGAGCAAGCCGGATTCCGAAGAACCCATGCCGTTCGCGCAGCTGATCCGCGGCAGCACGGCCCGCAGGCGCGCCTGCGCCTGCTCGGTGAAGATCGCGCCGCCGCTGCCGAAGACGAACATGCGCGACAGGTCCCAGCGGCCGGGTTGCTCCTCGAGCGCGCGGATCAGCGGCAGGGCCATCGCGTCGCCGACCACGGACAGGATGTTGACGCCCTCCCGCGCGACGATGTCCCAGACGTGCTCAGGATCGAAGCGCGGCTCGTCGTTGACGACGACGGTGTATCCCGCGAACAGGGCAATCAGGCTGGCCCACATGGCGGCACCGTGCATCAACGGTGCGACCGCGAAATACACGAGCGGCGGGCCGTGCGGCACGAACTCCGCCAGCTCCTCGGGACGCTGGATCGGCGGGCGCCGGAAATAGATGCCGCCACCGCCGAGCGCCGCCATGAAGATCGCCTTCTGCGGCCACATCACGCCCTTGGGCATGCCGGTCGTGCCGCCGGTGCAGAGCATATAGATGTCGTCGTCGGAACGGCCCGGGTCGTCGAGGTCGGGCGAACCCGCAGCGACGACCGCCGCGAAATCCTCCACCCCGGCGGCCGGTGCTCCGCCGCCCACGCGCAACAGCGTCTTGAGCGTCGGGACGAGCGGTGCCGTCGTGGCAACTTCACTCTCGAATTCGGCGCCGTAGACCAGGCACTTCATGTCGAGCGTGGTGAACAGGTAGCGGAGTTCCTCGCTCACGTAGCGGTAGTTGACGTTGATCGGCACGGCGCCGATCTTGCAGCAGCCGAGAAACGCCTCGAGGTACTCGACCGAGTTGTAGAGCTGGATGCCGACGTGGTCGCCCCGGCCGAAGCCGCGCGCGCGCAGCGCCGAGCCGAACCGGCTGGCGCGCTGGTCGAGCTCGCGGAAGGTCAGGGTATGGGCGCCGCAGCGGAACGCCGTCCGCTCGGGCACGCAGGCGGCGACTACCTCGAACAGGTCCGCCAGATTGAAGGTTCGCGAACGGCTCATCGCCGAGTCTCCTTGCGCTCGATCCATGCAGGGCAGGGTACCGCACTACGCCTGTCCCGTTCACCGGTCTCACGCGCGACGCACGGCGTCGGCTGAGTCGCACCCCGGTGCGAAGATGCCGTCGGACTCATGGCCCGTTGGCACAGCCCGCCCTGCGGCTAGTCCGGTTGAGTGATTTGTCCGTTGACAAGGACGACTAATGTGCGTTAACGACGCTCCACAATCCATCCAGGGGGAAACGACTGTGGACTATTTCGTCACCGGGGGCACTGGTTTTATCGGTCGTTTTCTGGTTGGCAAGCTGCTCGAGCGCGGCGACGTGACGGTGCACGTGCTCGTCCGCCCCGGCTCCGGGCAGCGCTTCGAGCAGCTGTGCGCCCGCCATCCGTCGGCGGCAGGCCGGCTGCGGCCGGTGACGGGCGACCTCGCCCAGCCGCGCCTGGGCCTGACCGACGCCGACGTTGAGCGGCTGCGAGGCCGGGTCGGCCACTTCTTCCACGTCGGCGCGATCTACGACATGGAAGCCAGCCCCGTCAGCCAGCAGGCGGCCAACGTCGACGGCACGCGCCACGCGGTGCAGTGCGCCGAGGCCCTGCAGGCCGGCGGCTTCCACCACGTGAGTTCCATCGCGGTCGCCGGCATGTACGACGGCACGTTCAGCGAGGACATGTTCGAGGAGGCGGGCGAGCTCCCGCACCCTTACTTCCAGACCAAGCACGACTCCGAGGCTGTCGTGCGGCGGGAGTGCAAGGTGCCGTGGCGCGTCTACCGCCCGGCGTCGGTGGTGGGCCACTCGCAGACGGGTGAGATCGACAAGATCGACGGCCCCTACTACGCGTTCAAGGTGCTGCAGCGGATCCGCCGCCTGCTGCCGCAGTGGTTCCCGCTCATCGGCCTGGAATCCGGCAAGTTCAACATCGTGCCGGTGGACTATGTCGTCGCCGCGATGGACTACCTTGCGCACGCGGACGGCCTGGACGGCGAGTGCTTCCACCTCGTCAACCCCGAGCACTACAGCAGCGGCGAGATGCTGAACATCTTCGCCGACGCCGCGCACGCGCCGCGCTTCGCGCTGCGCCTGGACAGCAAGGTCTTCTCGTTCATGCCCAGCGGCCTCTCGGCCATGCTGGCCAAGCTGCCGCCGGTCAAGCGGCTGATGTCCTCAATCATGTCCGGCATCGGCCTGCCGTCGGGGGCGGGCGCGCTGTTCAACTGGAACACGCGCTTCGAGAGCCGCATGACGCGCAAGGCGCTCAAGGGCAGCGGCATCGAGGTGCCGCAGCTCGAGACCTACGCAGCGCGGCTCTGGGACTACTGGGAACGCAACCTCGACCCGGACCTGTTCGTCGACAAATCGCTCGAAGGCAACGTTCGCGGCAAGATCGTCATCATCACGGGCGGCGGCTCGGGCATCGGGCTCGCGGCGGCGCAGCGACTGGCCGGCGCCGGTGCGACCATCGTCATCGCGGGACGCACGCTCGAGAAGCTGCAGGAAGCGAAGCGGTCGATCGAGGCGGCCGGCGGCACCTGCCACATCTACCAGGCCGACCTGGCCGACCTCGCGGCCGCCGACCGCTTCATCGACCAGGTGCTCGCCGACCACGGCCACGTCGACATCCTCATCAACAACGCCGGACGCTCGATCCGCCGCGCGGTCGAGCACTCCTACGACCGCTTCCACGACTACGAGCGCACGATCCAGATCAACTACTTCGCGCCGCTCCGGCTGTCGCTGCGCGTGCTGCCCGGCATGAGCGCGCGCCGCTCCGGCCACATCATCAACGTCTCCTCGATGGGCGTGCTCGGCCCGCCCCCGCGCTTCTCGGCCTACATTGCCTCGAAGTCCGCGCTCGAGGGCTTCACGCGCTGCGCGGAAGTCGAGTACGTGAACTGCAACGTGCACTTCACCAACATCAACATGCCGCTCGTGCGCACGCCGATGATCAGCCCGACCAAGGTGTATGAGTATGCGCCGACGCTGTCGCCCGACGAGGCGACCGACCTCGTGGTCAACGCCGTGATCAACAAGTCCAGCCGTGTCGCGACCGACGTGGGCCGGTTCATGCAGGTCTGGAACCTGCTCGCGCCCAAGACCTACGCGAGTTCGATGAACGGCATCTTCCGCATGTTCGAGGACACGCTGCAGGCGCCGGCTGGCAAGGGCGCGCCAGGACAGTTGCCGGAACCCACCAGCGAGCAGGTGGCGATCGCCTCGCTCATGAAGGGAGTGCACTACTGATGATGACCGATGCAGCGCGAGAGGTCCGGCGGTTACTCGCAGGCGCGGCGCTTGCGCTGGTGGCCTGTGGGGCATTTTCACAGGCGAACCCGTCTCCGGCTGCGCCCAAGCTCGACCCCGCGCGGCTCATGCAGGGCTTCCCACCACCGCCCGAGTACCGCGTCCACATCAGCAACTGGCAGCACTGGCCGCAGAAGATCTGGTCGTTTCAGCACGTGCGCGAGCTGTTCCCGACCCGCCGGCTGCAGCCCATGGGCCCGGTCTGGGTGCTGCCCGAGGCGCGTCGGTCGCTCGACACGCTGCAGGTCGGCACGGCCGCGGCGCCCATGACCTGGCCGGAGATGCTGGAGGCCACCCACACCGATGCCGTGCTCGTCCTGCACAAGGGCCGTGTCGTCGAGGAGCGATACCTCAACGGCATGCGGCCCGAGACCGCGCACCTGATGTTCTCGGCGACCAAGTCGATGGTCGGACTGATGGGCGCGGTGCTGATCACCGAAGGCAGGCTCGACCCGGCGGCGAAGGTGAGCGCGCTGATTCCGGAGCTCGCGGCCAGCGCGTGGGGTGACGCCACCGTGCGTCAGGTGTTCGACATGACCGACGCCGTGCGCTTCACCGAGGTGTACACGGACCCGAAGTCGGACATCTTTGCCTACATCGGTGCGATGGGCTGGGCACCCGACCTGCGCGACCCCACCAAGCCGACCGGTATCCGCGAGATGCTCGCGACGCTGCAGACGCAAACGGGCGAACCGCGCGGCACGGCGTTCCACTACCGCTCGCCGGCCACCGACGTGGCCTGCTGGCTTGCGTCGCGCGCGGCCGGGCAGTCGCTCAGCGACTGGGTGCAGCAGCGCCTGTGGAGCCGGCTCGGCATGGAGTTCGACGGCAGCGTGATGCTGGACCCGGTCGGTACCGAGGTCGCGTTCGCCGGCATGAGCGCGAGCCTGCGCGACCTGGCCCGGGTCGGCCAGATGCTGCTGCAGCACGGCCGCGTGCGCGACGAGCAGGTCATTCCAGCGAGTGTCGTCGACGAGCTGATCCGCGGCGGCGACGTGCGCGCCTTCGAGTCGTCGGGCATGGCGTACCGCGCGGGGTGGTCGTACCGCTCGCAGTGGTGGGTCAACCCCGCTCCGCCGCGCTCCTTCGCGGCGATGGGCGCGTACGGCCAGCGGCTCTACGTCTTCCCCGATGCGCAGATGGTCGTGGTCATGTTCGGCAGCCACCCCGAGCCGGTTGCCGCGCTGATCGACCCGCCGCAGCGACGCGCCTTGGCGGCTTTGATCGAGACCCTCGGCGGACCCTGATCGCGCGAGCAACGTGACTGAACCGACCGGACCCTCGCCCATGGATCGTTTCGCGATCCGCAACCGGAGCAGCAGAGCGTGAGCCCGCACCGGATCGTCGCCCTCGCCGTGATCGCCGCCACCGCGCTCGCGCCGCTCGCCACGGCACCCGCCGCGCCTGCGGCGGCCGGGCGCCCCAACCTCCTCGTCATCATGTC
Organism: Pseudomonadota bacterium; assembly: GCA_016705325.1. GTDB lineage: Bacteria > Pseudomonadota > Gammaproteobacteria > Steroidobacterales > Steroidobacteraceae > RPQJ01. The sequence continues at coordinate 33,346 of JADIYJ010000006.1, forward strand.
CGACGACGTCGGCCAGACCAATGTCGGGCTCTACAGCCACGGCATGATGGTGCCGACGCCGAACATCGACCGCATCGGCCGCGAAGGCATGCTGTTCACCGACCACTACGCGGAGCCGAGCTGCACGCCCGGACGCGCAGCGTTCGTCACCGGGCAGATGCCGATCCGCACCGGCCTGACCACGGTCGGCCTGCCCGGCTCGCCGATCGGCCTCGACGCGCGCGACCCGACCCTGGCCGAGGTGCTGAAGCCGCTCGGCTACCGCAGCGGCCAGTTCGGCAAGAATCACCTCGGCGACCGCAACGGCCACCTGCCGACGGTGCACGGCTTCGACGTGTTCTACGGCAATCTCTACCACCTCAACACCGAGGCGGAGCCGGAACTCGCGCTGTGGTCGCAGGACCCGGGCTTCAACCAGCGCTACCGTCCGCGCGGCGTGCTCGACTGCGTGGCCACCGACGTCGACGACCCGACCGTGGACCCGCGCTTCGGTCCGTGGGGCAAGCAGCGCTGCAAGGACACCGGGCCGCTCGACACGAAGCGCATGGAGACCATCGACGACGACTTCGAGGCGCGCACCGAGCAGTTCATCAAGGAATCGGTCCGGGCCGGCAAGCCGTTCTTCGCCTGGTTCAACTCCTCGCGCATGCACATCTACACGCGCCTCAAGCCCGAGTCGCGGCACTTGGCCGACAAGATCTCGTCGGAGTTCGACACCTTCGGCAGCGGCATGATGGAGCACGACGGTCACGTCGGCCGCTTGCTCGAGCTGCTCGACGAGCTGAAGATCGCCGACGACACCATCGTCATCTACACCAGTGACAACGGCCCGATGAGCGCCTGGTGGCCGGATGGCGGCACCGGGCCGTTTCGCGGCCAGAAGGCCACCACCTGGGAAGGCGGCGTGCGCGTGCCGATGCTGCTGCGCTGGCCGGGGCACGTGGCGGCCGGCAGCGTCTCGAACGGAATACAGACGCACTACGACCTCTTCACGTCCCTGGCCGCCGCTGCCGGCGTTGCCGACGTCGCAGGTCGTCTGCGCGAATCGCACAAGGTGCACATCGACGGGATCGACAACCTGCCGCACTGGCTCGGCAAGGCGCCGTCGCGGCGCAACGCGTTGATCTATTACAACGAGAATGACATGACCGCGGCGCGCATCGGGCCGTGGAAGACGCACATGAAGGTGCGCGAGGGATTCTTCGACTTCCTGCAGCCGAGCACCCTGGTGTTCAACCTGCGCATGGATCCGTTCGAGCAGCACGGCGGCCAGAAGTCGAACGACCTCGCGATGCGCATGGGCGTGGCCTTCGGTGGTCAGGTCTACGACCTGATCGGCGCGCAGCTGGCTTCGCTCAAGGAGTTCCCGCCGCGGCAGAAGGGGGGCAGCCTGATGGTCAAGACGCCGCAGGACGCCGCCCAGTGACCGGCAGCTTGCAGGGTCGCAGCAGCGCCATCGTCACGGCCGCGACGCTCGTCACGGCAGGCGTCAGCCCTCGGGCAGTCCGAATTCCGGCCAGCGCCCCTGCACCCAGGTCTGGCAGTTGCCGATGCCGATCGCACCGGTCACTCCGTCGCGCACCTCGATCAGGCAGTCGCGGAACTGGTTCAGACGGGCCACGGCCTCGGGCATGGAGCAGTCGGCGAAATGCTCGCCCTCGACGTGCAGCGGCCCGCGCCACTGGCCGTGATGCTTGCCGTCGAAGCCGTGGTAGAGCCCGGCGCCCAGGTGGAATCCGGTGTCGCCGAGCGTGCGCGCGGACAGGATGCGCTGGCGGCCGTCGGTCATCGTGAGCACGAATTCGCCGCCTTGCAGCCGCTTGTTGCGCGGATCGAAGCGCAGCCTCGGCTCGATGCGCTGCACGGGCTCGCGCCGCCCGTCCGGGAATTCGAAGCCGCCCTGGACTTTCTCGTGCCGCCAGCCGTCGCCCGCGTACAGCAGGTAGTACTGGTGGAAGGCGTAGGTGTCGCCCCCGGCCGCGTGAACAACAGCGGGTTCCACACCGCGAACACGCGGGGCGGATTCGTGTCCATCGGGTCGGGTTGCAAGTCCGGCAGCGGTGCGCCGACTGACGGGCGCAGCCCCCACGAATGGTCGCGCGTCATGATCCAGGTGTCGGGGGCCACCTCGAGCCGCCGTCCGTCGAGCTCGACCCAGCCGCGCGCCACGACCCCGGCCTGGTGGTAGCGGATCTGGTCGGTACTGCGCCGAAAGCCGGTCAGCGTGCGGCGATCCTCACGCTCTTCGACCACGCAGGGCACGCTGCCCTCCAGCAACAGGTCGTAGGCGAGCGGCTGCGCGGCGTTCGGCTCGAGCGCCACGCGCACCTTGCGCAGCGGCTCGACCACCTCGTAGCGCAGCGGACCGACGTCGATGCCGTTCGGCTCGGCGCCGAGCGCGCGGCTGGCGCGCACCGTCCATTGCGCCACACCGCGGCTCGCACCGCCGTAGCCGTCGACGACGTTGCGGTTGACGTACTTGCCGAAGCCGAAGTTCACCGACAGCGAGCCGTCGCGCGCGCAGGCCATGCCGCAGACCTTCTCGGTCCACGAATAGTCGCTGTGCAGCACGCTCGCGTGCGTCTCGACGATCTGGTGGTTGAAGAACTCGTCTGCCGCGACGAGCGGTCCGATGCTGCCGGCCATGGTCGTGCCTCGCTCAGAACCCGAGGCGTGCCGCGTGCATCGCGAGCAACGCTGCGCCGCCGTTCCTGAGGTCCATCTCGCTCTCGCGCGGCACCAGGCCGCGCTCCATGAACACCGTGCCGATGCGCGCCATCACGTAGGCCATGCGCCACGCCGCGAACACGTCGTAGTAAGGCAGGTGCCGCGCCGAAAAGCCGCTCGCGCGCTCCCAGTGCTCAATCGTCTCCTCGCGCGTCGGCAAGCCCGCGAGACGCGGCACGCCGTAGCCGGTGGAGGTGGACTGGTCGAGCATCAGCCACCAGGCCAGGTCGTCGACGGGGCTCGCGAGCGTGGCCTGTTCCCAGTCGAGCGCACCGGCGACCCGCCCGTCGTCGGCGTAGACCACGTTGCCGAGCTTGGCGTCGCCCCAGGACAGCGCGAGCGGCTCGTCCGCTGGCTGGTGGGCGACCAGCCACTCGTGCGCGGCGTGCAGGTGTGGGTACGGACGATGCAGACTCTCGGCCCAGAGCACCGCGTCGTGGTAGTAGTCGAGCTGCTGCGCGAGCGGCGTGCGGTCCGATGCGGGCCTGAGGAAGTCCAGGCCACGCGTGCGCCAGTCCACGCGCGCGATCGCCGCAACCGTGTCGATGCCGCTGAACCAGTGTCGCTGCAGCGCCTCCTGCGGCAGGTCGTGGAACCAGCCCTCGAGGTGGTACAGCGGGTTCTCGTTCGGCACGCGCCCGGCGACGCGCTGCATCACGAAGAACGGCGCGCCGAGCAGCGCCGCGTCGACTTCCAGCCCGAGCATGGCTGGCACCGGAACGTCGCTGTCGGCGAGCGCCTGCAGGACGCGGTACTGGCGCTGGATGTCGCAGTCCGGATACACGGAACTCGTCTGCGGCTGCACGCGGAGCACGATGTCCTGCGCCTGCGGCCGGCCATCCTGCCTCCACTCGAGCCGACCGAGCACCGTAATGTTCGAGAACCCGCCGTGGGCGCGTGCGAGGCCCGTCACGCGTGCCTGCGTGAACTCGGCGTGACGCCTGGCAAGCCACGGTGCCAGCAGTGCGGCGACGCGGTCCATGTCATCGATCATGTAATGCTCTCTCCCCGCGCCCCGTCGAGGAACTGCTGGAAACCCGACGGGAGGTGCGGCCCGAAAACCATGGTCTCGAGAATACCCGTGCCGTCGCGCCGAGCAACTGGGGTCTCGAGGTGCGCGCGCACGAGTTGATGGACGTGCACGTGATCCGGGCGCAGTGGCTCGAACTCGTCGAGTCGCAGCCGCTCGTGGCCGAGCGCGAGCTCGCCTTTCCAGAGGCCGTGGCCCCACTCCGGGTGCTGGTAACCGATCGCCCTGGTCAGCAACGTCGCGACGGGATCCAGCTCGATGCGCCAGTCGGCGCCCTCCGCATCCTGCATCGTGATCGTGCCGCCTTCGGGATGGCGCGTGCCCGGCTTCCAGCGCACGCGCAGGGCCGCGGTGTGCATTTCCCGTTGGCCGGGATCCGGCCCCTGCGGAATGAGCGCGGGGTCCGCATAGGCGGGCTGCACCACCGCCGAGAGCTGGGTCGGCCGGCCCTGCGGATCCTCGAAAGTGTTGTACTGCGTGCAGCAGTCGTCGAAGTTGAGGGGTACCCACGCCCAATACACGACCGGCGCCCGCTGCAGCATCCCCGGCGCGCCGCCGTCGGGCTCGCCGCAGGGGCGGATGCCCCAGGAGCGGTCGCGCACGCCCATCCCCGCCGACACGGGCACGCGTCGACCGTCGATCGACAACTCCCCGTCCCAGCGGCCGAACTGCACGAAACGCGTGCTGTGCATCAGCAGCCGCTCGCCGTCGTAGAGGCGGCTCTGCGGTTCCTCGCCCGGCGTGCTGCGTGCCGTAAAGCGCAGGTCGCAGGCAAGGCCGCTGGCCGCATCCTGGAGCCGCAGCCGCTGCACGCGCATCGGCTTCTCGACCTCGAGCACGAAGGGGCCGACCTGGGTTTCGGTGCGCTCCGATGGCGCGCGCCTCGAACCGTGGAAGCAGTGCTGCACGCCGTCGGCGAGCACCGTGAAGTGCGCATCCATCACGCACCGGTGCGGATAGAGCCCGAGCGCCGCCTCGAACATGCAGCGTCCGTCGGCGGCCACTCCGGAGAAGAACCAGCGGTCGTAGAAGTTGCGATCGCTCGTCGCCGGCCGGCTCAATGGTTCGGGTGTCTGATGCACCGCGTAGTCGTCGAGCAGCGTGATCATGGCCGAAAACCGTCGCGGAAGGGATCGAGCTTACTGCGTCGACTGCGCGCGAACCAGCGCCGGCGTGGGCTCGAAGCCGTGGCGGCGGCACCAGCGCGCATATTGCAGCTCGAGGTAGTGCTGCAGCGCCTCGACGGTCAGATCGGCGCGCAGCGAATGCGACAGGTCCCAGGCGTGGTGCGCATAGGGCAGCTCGACATAGACGACCTCGCCTGCGTACCGCCTGCGCAGTTCGCCCGCGAACCAGCGCGCTTCGGCCAGCGGGATCAACTGGTCGTGCGTGCCGTGCAGCACCAGGAACGGCGGCGCGCGCTGCGCATCGATGCTGCTCAGGTGGCTGGCCGGATGCATCGAACGCCACAGCGCGTCGTGCGCCTGGCGCGATCCCGGCATCAGGTTCTTTGCCATGAAGTCGGCGAATGCGGGGTCCGGCTGGTACTCACCGAGCAAGTCGTACTTGCCGTAGAAGGGCACGACGACCTGCACGCTGGTGTCGGCGCCCTCGAAACCCGGCTGCAACTGCGGCTGATTGCCGGTCAGCGCCGCCAGCGCCACGAGGTGGCCACCGGCCGAGCCGCCGGTGATGACGATGAATCGCGGGTCGCCGCCATAGTCGCCGGCGTGCTCGCGCGTCCATGCGATGGCGTGCTTCACGTCCACGATATGGGCCGGCATGCGCACGCCAGGACTCAACCGGTAGTCGGCATCGAGCACCAGCCAGCCGTGGCTCGCCATGTGCATGAGCAGCGGCATCGCCTGCGTGCCCTTCCTGCCGATCATCCATCCCCCGCCGTGGATGTTGAGCAGTACCGGCATGGGCCCGGGCGCGGGCTCGCGCGGAACCAGGACATCGAGGTATTGCTGCGGGTGTGCATCCGCCACGTACGGGAGATGCCGTTGCCAGTCGACTGCAGGATGACGGAAGGCAAACGGCTGCCACCAGCGGCCGGCCTGCAGCTTGCGCTCGAGCAGGGGGCGTCGCGACGGCGCGATTTCCTGCTCGTACGCCGGGCCCCAGGCTGCGCGGAATGCCGCCTCGATGACTTCACGCGCCCCGCGCCCGCGCCACAGCGCCAGCGCCAGCCCGAGCAACGCCACCGCGTGCAGCGCCAGGCCGACGCGCCCGGGCAGAGTCGTACCGGCGCCGAGCGACCAACCCGCGAGCGCAAGCGCCACGCCAATCGTGATCAGCAGCGTCGACAGCTCGCTGCCCGGCAGGCCGAAGCCGAGGTGCCACATCGAGAACCGGCTGGTCGTGTTGCCGGGAATGGGCACGAGGGCGCAGAGCGCGAACAGGGTACCGAACACCCCGAACAGCACGACGATCCAGGACGTTATGCTTGGCGACATGGTGCGAGCGGCCGAGGCTCCGGGGACTGGGTAGTCAGCGTCCCAGCTGGTTGAACGGCACGCCCTTGTCGGTGCGTGGCTCGGGCGCAAGTCCCAGGACCCGTTCGCCGATGCTGTTGCGCACGATCTCGTCGGTACCGCCGGCGATGCGAATACCTGCCGCTCCAAACCACAACCGTTCGAGCATCGCGAAGTCGCCGCCGCGCTCGCCGGCGGCCAGCACGCCGCGCGGGCCCTGCAGGTCGATGCCGAGGCGCGTGAACGTCTGCAGGGCCTGCGCGACGAGGATCTTGGCACCGCTCATCTCCGGCCCAGGCTCGAGGCCCTTGCCGAGCGCGGTGAGCGCGCGGCACTGCAGCAACCACAGTCCGTGGCCGACGATGTAGAGGTCCGCCAGGCGCTCCCGGAAACGGCCGTCGCGCAGCGCCGCTGCGCCGGCGAACGGCGTGCGCTGCAGCTCGGTGGCGAACGTGCGCCACAGGTCGGGCGGCATCACCCCACCGATCGACAGCCGCTCACTCATCAGCCCCGTGAGCGTGACTTTCCAGCCGCCTCCCACGGCGCCGACGCGCTGGTTGTCGGGAACGAACACGTCGTCGAGGAAGACTTCGTTGAAATCGGCCTCGCCACCCGGCTGACGGATCGGGCGAATGGTGATCCCCGGACTTTTCATGTCGATGAAGAAGCTGGTGAGCCCATCGAACTTGGGCAGCGTCGGGTCGGTGCGGGCGAGCACGAGACCGTACTGCGCGAACTGCGCGAGCGAGGTCCAGACCTTCTGGCCATTCAGGATCCATCCCTCGCGGCCGTCCACGCCGCGCTCGGCGCGCGTGCGCACCATGCCCAGGTCGGACCCGGCGCCCGGCTCGCTGAGCAGCTGGCACCACAGGTGCTGACCAGACAGCGCCGGCGCAATGTGCGCAGCGCGCACCTCGTGTGACGCGTGCGCCATCACCGCCGGCATCACCATGCCCAGGCTGATGTTGAAAGCGCCGGTGGGCACGTTGTAGCGACCCTCCTCCTGGCGCCAGATGAGTTCCTGGATCGGCGAGCCGCCACGCCCGCCGACCGCGTTCGGCCAGGTGATCGCACCGTAGCCGGCCAGCGCTTTACGCGCCTGCCAGTTGCGCGCCTCCTGCATCCGCTCCTCAGCGGTCAGTTCCGGGCGATAGAGTGCGTCGGTGCGTGGTTTGGGTTCGGCATTGGCCGTCAGCCAGGCGCGGCACCCGGCACGGAAGGCGGCTTCCTCCGCCGAATCGTCGAAGTCCATCGAATCCGCGGCCGCAGCGGTCCGCGCCGGGGCTGGCGCAGCGGATACCCCGAGGCGCTGCTCGAGTTCGGCGGCCAGTTGCTCCCGCCATGCGTGCTCGTGCCCCAGCAGCACGGCCTGCTGCCGCGCGCGGCGCATGAAGAGGTGGCAGTCGGCCTCCCAGGTGTAGCCCACGCCGCCGTGGACGTGCAGGCCCTCGTGTGCCGCCAGCGTCGCGGCCTGGATTGCGCTCACGCGCGCGGCCGCGGCGGCGGCCGCGAGCTCGGGCGCGCCACCGGGCGCGGCCGCATCGGCCGCCAGCGCCCAGGCGCCGTAGTAACAGTGCACCCGTGCCAGCTGGTTGGCGTTGTAGAGGTCGGCCAGCTTGTGCTTGATGCCCTGGTAGGAACCAATGGTGCGGCCGAAGGTTCGCCGCTCGCGGGCGTAGTTCGTTGCCATCTCGAGCGCGGCGTCGGCCGAACCGAGTTGCTCGAATGCCAGCATTATCGCGGCACGGTCGCGTACCCTTGCCAGCAGGCGCCGCGGATCCTCGACCGAATCCAGGGCTTCGGCCGGCGTCGCAGCGAAGGTCCAGGCGGCAAACGGCTTGGACGGATCCAGCGTCGCCAGCGGCCGCCGCGCCAGTCCGGCCGACAGGTCGCTCACCACCCAGACCGCCTGCCCGCCCGCATCGGCCGCAAGCACTACCGCCCACTGCGCGGCAGCGCCGTCGGCCACGAGGTCGACCGGCCCGCTCAGCCGTCCCGCCGAAAAGCGTGGCAAGGTCGCGCCCGCCAGCACGCCGTCGAGCGGCGCTGCGAACGCACCGATGGCTCCCCCGGCGACCGGCACGAGCCAGCGCCGCCGCCGCTCCACCGAGGCGCCGAGCAGCAGCGCCTGGGCCGCGAGGTACAAGGTTGAGGCCAGCGGCACGGCGCCGAGCTGTCGCCCCACCTCCTCGGCCACGACGCACAGCTCCAGCGCACCGAGGCCCGCACCACCGCAGTCCTCAGGCAGCATCAAGGACGTTGCGCCCAGCTCGACGAGACCGCGCCAGACGGAGGCCGCGTGCGTGCCGCCGCCCACCATCACTTCCCGGGCCGCATCGAGCGGCGACTCGTTGACGAGGTACTTGCGCACCTCGTCCCGCAGCTGATTCTGCTCGTCCGAAAAATCGAAATTCATCGTCGCTCCGGCTGAAGTTCCGGGCCGACCCGGTCTCGTTCAGCAGTCCGCGCTGGCCGTGGAGGTCAGTCCGGTGGAACGCAGCGCCCTTGCCCCGCACAGCGGCGAGACAAGGGCGGACGCCCGTCAGAATTCGTAGGCCGCTTCGATTCCGAACGTCAGCGGGTCGATGTACTGCTCCGTGTACAGGCCGAGTGCTGCGAAGTTGATGCCGTAAACGTTGAAATCCTCGTCCAGCAGGTTCCGGCCCCACAGGGTCAGCCGCAGCGACTCGTTGCCGACCGGGATGTTGGTCCAGCTCAGCCGGGCGTTCACGAGGTTGCGTGACGGCAGCACCTGTTTCGCGTACTCGTAGGGCACCTGCGGGCTGCCCGGGACGTTGACGTTGGCGCTGACGAGACCGGTCGTGATCGATGCGGTGCCGGACTCGTCCTGGTAGTTATACTGCAGGTAGAGATCGAAATCGCCGAAGTCCGTCCGGGCGAAGGTGTAATCCATGTTGGCCGACACCTGGTTGTCGGGCGCGGTGCGCTTGGCCAGGTTGTTGGTATTGAGGCAGACCGGCGGCGTCGCGCCCGTGCAGGTCGGCGGGAACTTGTCGAAGTCGCCGCTGATGTATGACCAGCCGAGGCCCAGCGTCAGGTCGTCGATCGGCACGGCCAGGATCTCGAGGTCCATGCCCCAGCGACTCGCCTCGCCGGCATTGACCAACCCCGAGGTTGCCGTGTTGTTGACGACCTTGATCACCGAGACCAGCAGGTCGGTCCCCTCGTACGTGTACCAGGAGGCGTTCAGGCGCAGGCGCTGATCCAGCCATTCAGTCTTGACGCCGAGTTCCCACTGTTCAACGGTCTCTTCGTCGTACGGATTATTGAACACCTCACCGTTGAAGCCGCCGCTGCGAAAGGCATCCGCATAGCGCACGAAGCCATTGATGCCGTCGGTGAAACGATAGCTCACCGACCCGTCGACGCTCACGTTGTAGAAATTTCGCTCACGCGACAGCGCCTGCGCCGGCACGCTGGCGAAGGGTGTCAGGTACGCGCTGTAGTCGTAGACGATGCCTTTCTCTTCTTCGGTGTAGCGAACGCCGGCTGTCAGGACCAGACGGTCGTCGAGCGCCGGGGGGCGATACGAGCCGTTGGCGTAGAGCGCCAGGCTGTCGGTGCTGTTCTCGTATCTTTGGACGGGCTGTCCCGACAGGGCGCCGCGAAGTAGGCGTGGCGCCGAGACTCGCCATCGTCCGAGAAGTACAACGCGCCGAACAGATAGTTGATCTGCTCGGTGCTGCCGATCATCTGCAGTTCCTGGGAGAACTGGCTGTATTCCGTGCTCGAGTTCTGAAAGCTGTGGTTCGTGCCGAGCGTGTCGATGAAGTTCCACAGGTTGTTCACCACCGGGCTCGCCACCGGCGGGAATCCGGCGGCTACCGTGGCACCGTAGATCTGCAGCAGCGTGAGGTGGACGAGGTCGTTGTAGGCGCCGATGCCATTCGTCATCGTGCTGTCGATGTCCTCGAGGTCGCCGCCGACGAATGTCTCGAATTGGCGGTAACCCGTGATGGATTTAAAGGTCACCTCACCGAGGACCCCCAGGTCGCCCGCTTCCCAGTCGACATTGAGTGTGTGGCCATCATTCCACGTGTCGTTGACCGGGACAAAGTCCACGACGCCGCGGTCCTGGCGATCCCGCCCGCGATCGACCGCGTTCTGATAGGCGCCGATTGTCTGGTTGATGGACGGAATCCAGCGCGAGGCGATGCGCGGGTCGGCCCCGGGCATCGTCGCGAAGAACTGCGCCGTGCCGAGCACGCGGGTGCGCAGGAACTGCAGTCGATCGGTGCCCGCGGCATCGAGGACGGTGAAACCCGTGACCTGCTGCAGGGGGCCGACCTCGTCCAGGTCACTGCGGTCATAGGAGTAGTCGGCCGTCACGGAATCGATGGGCTGCCATTTCGCCGCGACGCGCCACGAGGAGCGGTCGATCTCGTCGAAGTCCGGGCCCCGGCTGTCGTTTTCGACCAGGCCGTCGCGCTGGCGCATCTGGTAGCCCGCGGCGAGCGCCAGCCGCCCGAGGCCCTCGCCGACCTCGCCGAACGCGGGCAGGTCGCCGTTGATCTTCACATACATCTCGTTGTAGTCGCCGTAGCCCGCCGTCGCGCGCAGTCCGGCCTCGCCACTCGGCTTGCGGGTGATCCAGCTCACCGCGCCTGCAGTCGCGTTGCGCCCGTAGAGTGACCCCTGCGGGCCGCGCATGACCTCCATGCGCTCCATCTCGGCGACGTCCAGGCTCGAAGCCAGCATCTTGCCGATATAGACGCCGTCGTAGTAGAGCCCTACGGCCGGATCGGTGGAGAGATTGGCGGCGCTGCCCGCCGACACGCCGCGAATCGTGAGGCTCGTGGCGCCGCGTGCCCCGGGATTCGTGAAGCCCGAGATACCCGCCACGTTGTTCATGAGATCTTCCGTGTTCCGGATTTCGCGATTCGCGAGGTCCTCTGTCTGCAGCGGCGTCACGAAAACGGGCGTGTCCTGCAGCGACTCTTCGCGGCGCTGCGCCGTGACGATGATCTCCTCAAGCCCTTCCGCGCCGAAAGCGGCCTGCGGCACGCCCGGCCCGGCCAGCGCGACCGCAACCGCCAGGCGCAGCGTGTTGCTGCGGAATGTCCTTGAATCTGCCATGTGTGCTCTCCCCCTGCCCTTGATGAGATTGGTGTGAAGTTTTGATCAGGTCCCGTCGTCGTCATCTCCGGCGGTTCGACCTCCCGGCGCCGCAGCAGCCGCTGCCGGCGCGCCAGGCCGCGGACCTGCACCCGCCCGCTGCCGTGGTGCGGACCGTGTGGCCGCGTACCGAGTGCACGATATCCGATTGCACTGTGCGGAAAGCTTATCAATAATCTAATTTCCGGTGGAGCGCAACCCGTTGTGCGTCGCGCGCCGACTCGCGAAGAACCGCTGCCGCAATGACCATTCACGATGCCATCATCCCCGTGCCCGGGGGCTCCGCGCCGACCGCCGCCGCACCACCCCGGCGTCGCAAGCCCGGCCGACCCGCCCGGATCTCGCGCGCGATCATCCTGCGGACGTCGCTGCAGATCCTCGACCAGACGACGGTCGACGACTTCATGGTCAAATCCGTCGCTGAACTGCTCGGTACCTCGTCCATGGCGATCTATCGCTACTTCCCCAGCCGCGACGCGCTGCTCGGTGCGGTCGCCGACGAGCTCTGCCGCACGTTCCATGCACCGCGCGCGGCTGCGACCTGGCAGGACACCGTTACGCGCTGGTTGTGGGCCCTCGAGCGGCACGCCGACCGTCACCCGGCCATGCTGTACGTACTCAGCTTGAACGGTCGCGTCTCCCGGGAATGGGTCCGTCTGACCATACCGATCACGAACCTGATGGTCGAGCGGGCGGGCCTGCGCGACAAGCAGCTGACGATCGCGATGTACCTGTTCGGCGTCACCGCGTTCTCGATTCTGCGCGCGATTGCAGACATTCGGGCCACGCACGCCGGCCACCTCCTGCCCCGTATTGCCGACGTCACGACCGACGATCGCGAGGTGCAGGTACTGCGGCAGACCCGGCTCCGCGCGCTCGGCAAACGGGAGGCGATCGAGGCCCTGATCGAGCAATACGTGGCCGGCGTCGAGCTGCTGCGTCGTCGCGCTGAAGGGCGTACCCGCCGGTGCGCCGCTCCTGCTCGTCACGCACGGCGCGCTTGACCTGATGCTCGGCTTGCTCGCGCTCCAGGCGCTCCCCGGCCCGCGCCTCGATCTTCGCCTTCGCCTTCGCCTCGGCATTGGCCGCCAGGCGCACCGCGCGCCGCTCCAGCTCCTCCGGGATCGACATCCCGTCGGGGATATTCGCCGTACCGGCCTGCTCGGCCAGACGCAGCAACTGTTGCACTTGCGCCGCCGCATCGTGCGGGCGAGGCTCAGTACGTCGATGAACAGGGCCTCGATCTGCCCGAGGAAGCGCTTGCGAAACGCCACGATCGTGCGAGTCATGGGTCGCACGCCCGATCGCCCGGCTGCAGAACACCTTGGTCGAATACCCGTACACCAGCAGTCCCAGCAGCATCGCCGGGTGATACGACGCCGAACCCGAGCCGCGGTAGGCGTTCACCAGTTCCGACAGATCCAGTCCGTCGATCACTGCCACCACCAAGCGTGCCAGGTGCCGATCGGGCAGCCACTCATCCACCGAGGGTGGCAGCAGAAACGCCGTGTCGCGATTGATGGTGCGAAAGTTGCTCGGCCGTGAGGGCGCGCGGTCATGGCGCCCCCGAGCCCGGAACCTGCGACGAGGTCGGCTCGACACCATGCCGCCGGCACCAGCGCGCGTACTGGAACTCGAGATAGCGCTGCGTGGCCTCGACGGAGAAGTCCCCGCGCAGCGAGTGCGACAGGTCCCAGGCGTGGTGCGCATACGGCAATTCGACGTAGACGACCTCGCCGGCGTACTCCTTGCGCAGTTCGGCGACGAACCAGCGCGCCTCGGCCACGGAAATCAGCTGGTCATGAGTGCCGTGCAGGACCAGGATCGGCGGGGCCCGCTCCGCCTCGACGCCGCGCAAGTGGGTGGCCGGGTGCATTGCGCGCCACAACGCGTCGTGCGCGTGCCGCGCACCCGGCATCAGCTTTTCTTCCATGAAGTCGGCGAACGGCGGGTCCGGCTGGTGTTCGCCCAGCATGTCGTACTTGCCATAGAACGGTATGACGACCTGCACGCTCGTGTCGGCCGCCTCGAAGCCCGGCTGCAGCTGCGCCTGGTTGCCCGTCAGTCCGGCCAGTGCAACGAGATGGCCGCCGGCCGACCCGCCCGTGATGGCGATGAAACGCGGGTCGCCACCGTACTCGGCCGCATGCTGCCGCGTCCAGGCGATGGCCTGCTTCACGTCGACGATGTGTGCCGGCATGCGCGCACCGGGACTCAGCCGGTAGTCGGCATCGACCACAAGCCAGCCATGGCTCGCCAGGTGCATCAGCAGCGGCATCGCCTGCGTGCCCTTCCTGCCGATCATCCAGCCGCCACCATGAATGTTGAGGAGCACCGGCATGGGCCCGGACGCCCGGACGCGGGGCACCAGCAGGTCGAGATACTGCTGTGGATGCGCGCCGGCGACGTAGGGCAGGTGTCGTTTCCAGTCGACCGCGGGGTGCCGGAAGGCAAACGGCTTCCACCAGCGCGCAGGCCGGAGCTTGCGCTCGAGGAGTGCGCGCCGCGACGGCGCGATTTCATGGCGGTAGTCGGGCCCCCACGCCTTGCGGAAGGCCGCGTCGAAGACTTCGCCGGCGCCGCGCGCGCGCCACAACGCCCACAGCAGCCCGACCACGGCCACCCCGTGCAGCACGAGTCCCGTGCGCCCGGGCAGACGCTCGCCGGCACCGAGTGACCAGCCGGCGATGGCCAGTCCCACGCCAATCGTGGCGAGGAGCGTCGATAACTCGCTGCCCGGCAGCCCGAAGGCAAGGTGCCACATCGAAAGCCGGCTCGTGGTCTGGCCCCGGACGGCCACGAGGGCGCACAGGGCGAACAGGACACCGATCAAGCCGAGCAGCAGGAATACCCAGGCGGTGACGCTTTGCATCGTTGCGGCCGTCGTCCTTTTGTTGCGTTTCGAGTATGACATCGGGTCGGCGTGCCATCGCCCCGCAAAAAGACTAGCCCGACGTGGCTTCCCGATTCCGCGCGTCGGCCTGCCGCACGAAGTCGCCAACGTCACGCTGTTCCTGGCGACCGACGAGGCGTCCTGTACCACGGGTTCGGAGTACTTGGCCGATGGCGGCTGGTTCGCCGGCATGCGAAGGGATACGTTGCCGTGTTCCTGAGGCTGGCCTGGTCCGGCGACGATCAGGGCATCGAGTTCGGCATGCACCGCAACGCCAACCGGCAGGTGCCGCGGACCTTGCGGGTGATGGCCGGCTTCAAGCAGTAAGCAATCACTCGACCACCCTGCAAGGGGTGCCGACCGCCGTCGGTGCCCCTTGTTCTTTCCGGAACACACAGTGCGCCGGCGGCTGACTCACCAGCATTGTCATCGCTTCCAGCGTGCGCGCCTTCTGCGCATCCGGAAGTACGAGAAGCCAATGGTTGCCTTCGTTGTCAGGGACAAATTCAGATCTTCCGCCCGCCAGCACCGCAACGGTTCCAGCGCCTGATTGTGTGAAGTACGCCCCTTCAGGCCGTGCGGCATAAAGGACGGACGTCAAGTCGAACGTGGCGTGATCGTGAGGTGACCCTGGCTTCTTCGAAAATTTACGGTAGAACGACGCTGCGTATTTGTACGTCTCGGCAACGGGATGGCGATCGACATAGCTGAAATACCTGTCAATAGCTGACTGGGGAAAGAGCATGCGTGAGCCGACCTCGCTACCGCTGACCACAATTGGCGTCGGCCACTGCTGAAAGACTTTCTGAGCTGCAGGCACATCCATTTCCAGATTGAATTCCGGTAATCCTGATGAGCGCTTCCCCCCATCCAGTTCAGTTCCTGCAAAGTTTCCAGCCATGATGGACAGAAATCTGACTTTCTGCTCGATGAGAGCACGTCCGTCGAACGAACTTGCACGATCTGACTTGCTGTCCAATAGCCGCGCCAGGTTCGTCAAGTAACCAACACCAATTATGACAACGCTGCGGTCGGGCTGATCGTCCAGAACCCTTCGAAGAAGCGCTACAGAGTCCTCACAATCCGTGATATCCAGACTATCGTGCGGATACACGGGAACGCCGCCTTCTCTTGTCAGACTCGACAAATACTGCGTGTAGTTGATTCCATTCGGTGATGGCAGGTAATCGCCATATTTCGATTTCTTCAGAGCCTGCGCCGACACCCCTCCCGACACCATACCTATGGGAATCTCTTCGCGGCCATAAAACGTGTTGATCAAATCAACATAGCGTGCCGCCCATTTCGTTTCCGTACTGATCGTTACGGCGAGCAGCTCGATCTCGCCACGGCTCTCAAGCGCATGAAGCATTGCCAGAGCCAGTGCATCATCGATATCACCATACATGTCGGTATCGAAAATGACCTTGACGGGCCTGGATGTGCTCCACGACAGATCGGATGGGGCTGCGCGGCAGATGGCCGGCGCGTTCATGGCAACGACCGCAATCCCCGCAATGACTCCAAATTTCAAACCGCCCATCATCCGTCCTCCAATACCGGGCAGCGCCACTCTGGTCGCAGGATGCGCATGGAAATCCGCGGGAATGCGGGCGCGGACATCGCGCCCAGCGGCTCAAGCAGGCGCGTGCTCAAGAAGTACCCCGGCTGCCGGCTGTACCAGACGCGGTCACGCTCGAATATCACGCTGGCCGATGTCAAAGGCATGAGGCTGGGCGGCCAGCCCTTCGAGGTGCGTGGTGCCAAGTGCGGCGAGGACTTGACGCGCACCGCCGTTTCTACGGCCACACGACACAGGGCGCGACGGGCGCATGGTTCGCGCAGAACGTGAAGGCTTTCGCCGAATGGCGCCGTAAGATCGCACCCGTGCCCGACGAAAAGAGGAGCCACTCCTCACGCCGACCAAGAGCCCTGCGCCAACAACCGCTCACTCCTCCAAAGTGATTCGACATGGCGTCCGAATCATTGGGCGCCGTTCGGCCCCATCGCAACAAGCGCCGGTTCAATGAGTGGCATCCCAGTCCTTGCGCGAAACGAGGGCGAGTTCGCGGAAGTTCGCGCGAGTCTCCCAGGTCCCGGTAAACCCTTTCGGGATGAGCAGCGAGTCACCTGTGTTGAACTCGTGAGTCTGTCCGTCGGCGTCCGTCAGGATCAAGGCGCCGCCCAGGACGTGCACGAATTCGTCGTAGGGCATTCCCGGTGCCCTGAGCGCCAGTTTGACCGGCTGCTCTTCATAGAGTACCGCGACGATGGAGTCGCTCTTGAACAGCACACTACTGCGCGGTTGCGATACGCCGCCCAACAGGATCTGCTTGGGGACGGGAGATCGAGGTGTCAGGGCTTGGTCCTTGAGTGCAGCGGCATCGAGCCTGAGAGGGACACTCGTCGCCAGCGCCGCGGGCTCGGGACCATCGGCGATTCCAACCGCGGCAGTCGCGCACAGGCCGAGGGCGGCGGTCACAAGGAAGGATGCGGACCAGGGGTTCATGGCGCAGCTCCGGGAAATTCTTTCGAGTCGAATTCAGTATGGCAGAAGAGAAGTCACGCTGGCAGCGGCACGTCGACGCCGAATTCTGCGGGCCGGCATTCTGCCCGCCCTGTGCCAGCCGGTCGTCTGTGTAACGCAGTTTCCGCGGACGTTGAACGACTCACCGGTCCTGGGCGAAAATGCTTGTGGCAAAGCTCTTCCATCATGACGGAGGCTCTTGTGGTTCGGAACTTCATGAATTCTGCAGGCTGTGAGCTGCTGAAGTACCTGTCGTTGGCGGCGGCGCTGCTGGCGGTGGATGTAACCCTGGCCCGCGAGGCGGCGAAGGCAACGGCAGCGCCGACGCCTGCAACCTCACCGCAGCCGGCGCTGCCGATCGTCAGGGATGACGGCACTGTCCAGATTCCCGGATTCGCCGCACCGTTTTCTTCATTTGCGAGCGAGGAGGCGCGGCGCTCCTACCTTTACGAGCATTCGCAGGCCTTCTACTCCTCGCCCATTGCGAGAATACAGAAGTTGCCCATCGCCGAGCAGCGCGCGACGCTCGACAGGTTCTACCTGGGTCCGTTGATCGCCAAGGCGAAGACCCGCTACGCCGTGACGATCGAGCCGCGCACCATCGGGGGCGTCTATACCGAGGTGATCACACCTGCCGAGGGTGTCTCACGGAACAAGGATCAACGTGTCCTCGTCAACCTGCACGGCGGCGGATTCAGCCTGGGCGCGCGCACCAACGGGCAGCTCGAGTCCATCCCGATCGCCGGGCTTGGCAAGTACCGGATCGTCGCAGTCGACTACCGCCAAGGCCCCGAGTATCGCTTCCCGGCCGGTAGCGAGGATGTCGCGACCGTCTACCGCGAGCTTCTGAAGAGCTATCGTCCGGAGCACATCGGATTCTTCGGCTGCTCGGCCGGAGGCTTGCTCGTGGCGCAATCGCTGGCGTGGTTCCAGAAGGAAGGGCTGCCCACACCGGGCGCTGTCGGCATCTTCTGTGGCTCGGCAGGACGTCTCGGTGATGGCGATTCGGGCTATGTCGCTCCCGCGCTCAACGGCCGGCCGGTGCCGCCGCCCGGTACGGCGGGCGAGATCATGCGGCTGGCGTACTTCCAGGGCGCCGATTCGAAGGATCCGCTGGTCTCACCGGTCGATCATCCGCAGGTGCTCGCAAAGTTTCCAGCCACGCTTCTCGTGACGGCCACGCGCGACATGGCGCTGAGTTCGGCGCTCTACACCCAGCGCCAGCTGGTGAACGCCGGTGTGGAGACGAATCTGCACGTCTGGGACGGGCTGCAGCATTTTTTCTTCGGTGATGTCGATCTGCCGGAATCGCAGGAGGCCTTCCGGGTAGTGGTCGATTTCTTCGACGATCACCTCGCGGGCACGCCTCGCACCTCGAGGCGTTGATCGGACCCACGCAGCGTCATCGACAACGGGTGCGCGAGGAGTTCGGCGTCGAGATCGCCTTACTCGCCGAGCAGACCCGTCGCATGCATGCCGGGCGCGTCTTCGAGCTGCGTGTCTCAGGCCGCGACGGCCTGGCGGGGGAAGCGCGCCGCTGGCACCTCGAGCGGGATATCCGCAATATCAAGACCACCCTGAGCATGGAGGTGCTGCGCTGCCAGACTGCGCAGATGGTCGAGAAAGATCTGTGGGTGTATTTGCTGGCCTGTAACGTGATTCGCCCGCTGCGGGAAGATCCAACACAACGCGATGCATTCTTCCGGCTCATTGCGTCGCTCGCTGTCGGTCATGGACCGGAGCGACTCGAGCCGCGAGCTGGGAAACGACGTCCGAAACCCTGCCCTTGGCGGAAAGTGCCTCGTGCAGAAGCCCGGTGGCGGATCCGCTGGTATGGATGTCTTCCGGACCCTTCCACCTGAACCAAGCGCCATCGGCCTCAGGCTCGAGCCACCCGATTGACGCGCGGCACGGGTCGTGCCCACCCGCAGCCTCGCGACTCCGGGTGAGGCCCGCCTGTCAGCAGGGGCGGTTCAGGCGCCGTGCCGTCCGCTCAGAAGCCGTAGGCTGCTTCGATGCCGTAAGTGCGCGGTTCACCGTACTGCTCTGTGTACAGGCCGAGCGAGCCGAAGTTGATGCCGTAGGCCGGGTAGTCGTCGTCCGTCAGGTTCCGGCCATACAGGGTCAGCCGCAGCGAGTCGTTGCCAACCGGAATATTGTTCCAGCTCAGGCGTGCACCGAGCACGCTGCGCGAGTCGAGGACCTGCCGATCGTAGACGTAGGGGATGGCTGCGGCGCCGCTGCCCATGATGCCGGTCGTGATCGCCGCGGCGTACGACTCGCCCTGATAGTTGTACTGCAAGTAGAGATCGAAGTCGCCGGAGTCCGTCCGGGCGAAGGTCCAGTCGGCGGTGAGCGAGAGTTGGTGTTCGGGCGCGCTTCGCCGGGCAAGGTCATCGGTGTTGAGGCAGACCGGCGTCGTCCCGCCGGTGCAGGTCGCCGGGAACTTGTCGAAGTCGCCGTTGATGTAGGACCAGCCGAGGCTCAGCGTCAGGTCCTCGATCGGCGCGGCGAGGATCTCGACGTCGGCACCCCATCGACTCGCCTCGCCGGCATTGACCAGCGCCGAGGTGATGGAACTGTTGACGACCCTGATCACGGACTGCTGCAGGTCCTTCGCGTCATACTGGTAGACGGAGGCGTTCAGGCGCAGGCGCCTGCCCAGCCACTCCGACTTCATACCGATCTCCCACTGGTCGACCGTCTCCTCGTCATAGGAGTTGGCGAACACTTCGCCATTGAAGCCGCCGCTGCGATAGCCGGTCGCGTAGCGCACGAAGGCGTTGAAAGTGTCGGTGAAATGGTAGGTCAGCGACCCGTCGTAACTCAGGTTGTCGAAGCTGTCGTCGAGCGAGGTTGCCATCGCCGGCACGGACGCAAAGGGCGTCAAGAACGCCCCGTAGTCGTAGACGATGCCCTTGTCTTCCGTCGTGTAACGCAGGCCGCCCGTCAGCACCAGCCGGTCGTCCAGCGAGCCGAAACGGTACGAACCGTGGGCGTAGTAGGCCCAGCTGGTGGTGTCGTTTTCATACCTCTGCGGCGGCTTTCCTGACAGTGGTGCGGCAAAGACGGCGTTGCGCGTGTACTCGCCCTCGTCGTCGAAGTACATCACGCCCAGCAGGTAGTCGAACTGCGCCGTGCTGCCGATCAGTTGCAGCTCCTGCGAGAACTGCTCGTACTTCGACCGCGTATCCTGGTAGCTGTGGTTCGTACCCAGGATGTCGATGAAGTTCCACAGGCTGTTGACTGCCGGGCTCGCCACCGGCGGAAACCCCGCCTGGACCGTGCCGCCGTAGATCTGGGCCAGCGTCAGGTGGGTCAGGTCGTTGTAGGCGCCGATGCCGTTGCTGTCGAGGCGGCTGTCGATGTTCTCGAGATCGCCCCGGACATAGGTCTCCAGCTCGCGAAAACCGGTGATGGACTTGAAATTCACGTCGCCGAGCAAGCCTAACTCGCCCGCGTGCCAGTCGACGTTGAGTGTGTGACCGTCGGCCCAGGCGTCGTTGGTCGGCAATGCGTCGGCCGAGCCTCTGTCCGGGCGTTCCTCGCCGCTGGCCGCGGCCGCCTGATAGTCGGCGATGGTGGCGTTGAGCGACGGAATCCAGCGCGATGCGATGCGCGGGTCCGCGCCGGGGATGGTGGCGAAGAACTGCGCGGCGGCCAGCGTCCGTTGCAGGGCCGGGATGCGGTCGAGGCGCGCCTGGGGTGCCGCCGGGTTGTCGTAGACGGGCGTAAAGGCCGTCACCGTCTGCAGCGGTCCGACCTCGTCGAGCTCGCTGCGGTCATAGCCGTAGTCGACGGTGACGGCGTCGATCGGCTGCCAGTTGGCTGCGATGCGCCAGGCATGGCGGTCGATCTCGTCGAAGTCCGGGCCGCCGTTCTTGTTATCGACCCAGCCGTCGCGCTGGCGCACCTGAAAGCCGGCGCCGAGCGCGACCCGGCCGGGACCGGTGCCGACTTCGCCGAGCGCGGGCGCGTCGGCGTTGATCTTGAGGAGGATTTCGTTGTAGTTGCCGTAGCTCGCCGTCGTGCGCAGGCCGGCCTCGCCGGATGGCTTCCGGGTAATCCAGCTCACGGCGCCGGCCGTGGCGTTGCGGCCGTACAGCGAGCCCTGCGGGCCGCGCATGATCTCCATGCGCTCGAACTCGGCGACATCCAGGCTGGATGCCATCATCTTGCCCATGTAGACGCCGTCGTAGTACAGGCCCACGGCTGGATCGGACGAAAGATTCGCGCCGTTGCCGGCCGACACGCCGCGAATAATGAGGCTGGTGGCGCCGCGGGCACCCGGCGACGTGAAGCCGCCGATGCCCGCCACGTTGCTCATGAGATCTTCGGTGTTACGGATGTTGCGATTCACGAGATCCTCCGCCCGCAGCGGCGTCACGAAGACGGGCGTGTCCTGCACGGACTCCTCGCGTCGCTGCGCCGTGACGATGACCTCCTCAAGCCCTTCCGCGCCGAAAGCGGCCGGCGGCACGGTGGGCGTGATCAACGCGATGGCAATCGCCGAGCTGAGGACGTGGTTACGAGCGGCCGGTACTTTGCTCATGCATCCTTCTCCCAGGGCTATTCCTGCTTGTTGTTGTTTCTATACAACGGATCGCGTACGGGTCCGCGGGTCGCCGGTCCCGATCCGGGCCGTCACGTCAGGCTCGGCCGAAGAATGGATCGCATCCCTGCGCATCGAATCCGGCTCCGCGACTCCTGAAGGGTATGTACTTTGGCTTCGGGCCTGATCGAATCGTCTGTATGGACTATGCGACGCCGGACGCCCGGCCTGCGCGGCCCGCTCATGCCGACCATCCTCAACCTGCGAGGACCAGCGCCGAATGCTGGCGCGCCGCATGTGGCGGTTACGCTACATCACGCGGCGGGCCGTGGCGCCGTAGAAAGTCTCGCCGTGGGCCGCCATGTCCCGCAACAGCTGCGGCGGCCGCAGGTGCTCTCCGAAGAGATCCCCGAGTCGGTCGGCCTCGGCGACGAACGCCGGCACGCCGACGCCGTCGATGAAGCAGAACGGTCCGCCCGTGTACGCCGGGTAGCCGACGCCGAGGATCGAGCCCAGGTCACCGTCGGCCGGCGACAGCAGCACGCCCTCTTCCATTGCGCGCGCGGCTTCCACCGCCTGCACGTACAGGACGCGCTGCTTCAGGTCGTGCGGATCCGGCTGCACGGTCGCCGGCGGATACAGATCCGCGAGCCCGGGCCACAGGGTCTTGCCCGACTCGCCGTAGTCGTAAAAGCCCTTGCCGATCTTGCGGCCCATGCGCCCCAGCTCGAAGAGTCGTCGTAACACCGGCACCGAGCGGCCCGGCCGGTAGCTGTCGGGGAACGTCTGCGCCTGCGACTCACCCGCATGCACCGCGAGCTCGATCGACAGCTCGTCAGTGATCGCGAGCGGCCCGACGGGCATGCCGGCCTGGCGTGCGCAGTTCTCGATCAACGCCGGGTTGATACCCTCGGCCACCATGCCGATCGAGTCGTCGACGAAGGCGCCAATGAACCGGCTGGTGAAGAAGCCGCGGGCGTCGTTGACGACGATCGGCGTCTTCTTCAGCTGCCCGACGAAGTCGAGTGCCCGCGCGAGCGTGGCATCGCTCGTGGCCTTGCCGCGGATCACCTCGACCAGCGGCATCTTGTCCGCCGGCGAGAAGAAATGCAGGCCGATGAAGCGACCGGGCCGCGTGGTGGCCTGCGCGAGCAGCGTGATCGGCAGCGCCGACGTGTTGGTGGCGAGCACGCAGTCCTCGGGCAGCACGGCATCGAGCCTGCGCGTGACCTCGGCCTTGACCGCGCGGTCCTCGAACACCGCCTCGACGACCATGTCGGCGTCGCGCAGCAACTCGTAGTCGGCCGTCGGCCGGATGCGGGCGAGGATCGCATCGCGCTCGTCGGCCGCCATCCGTCCGCGCTCGACCTGCTTGCCGAGTGCCTTCTCGGCGTAGGCCTTGCCGCGTTCGGCCGCCGCCTGATCGCGGTCGATCAGTACCACCTCGACGCCGCGCTGCGCCGCGACCAGCGCGATGCCTCCACCCATCATGCCGGCTCCGATCATGCCCAGCTTGCGGCTCTGCAACGGCGGCAACCCGGCCGGCCGGTGCAGGCCTTTCTCGGCCTTGCCCTTGCTCACGAACAGCGTCCGGATCATGCCGCGCGAGACCGGACCGCACGCCACCGTCATCAGGTACTTGGTCTCGACGCGCAGTGCCTTCTCGAGCGGCAGCAGCGAACCCTCATACAGGCAGCTCTGGATGGCCTGGGGCGCCGGGAGATTCTGCTGCGTGCTGGCCTGGAGCATCGTGTTGCCGACCACGAACGCCGGGGCCACGCGCGGATCCAGCGCATTGCCGCCGGGAAAACGGAAGCCCTTTTCGTCCCAGGGCTGTACCGCCGTCGGCGTCTCGAGCAGCCACCTCCGCGCGCGTGCGATGAGTTCCGCCGGCGGCGCGAGCTCGTGCACGAGCCCCGCCTTGAGCGCCTGCTCCGGCGAGGCGTGCCTGCCCTCCATGAGGTAGGGCATGGCGGCCTGGATGCCGATCAGCCGCGGCAGGCGCTGCGTGCCGCCCGCGCCGGGCAGCAGGCCCAGCTTCACCTCGGGCAGGCCCACGACGGCCGCCGGCGTGTCGGCCAGCACGCGACGGTGGCAGGCGAGCGCCAGCTCGAAGCCGCCGCCCATGGCCGTGCCGTTGATCGCGGCGACTACCGGCTTGCCGCAGGTCTCGAGGTTGCGGAACACGCGCGAGAGCGAGCCGTACTTCTCGAAGAGCACCGGCAGCGGATCGTCCGCGGTGCGGTCGAGGTTCTGCTCCATCGCCATCAGGTCCGCGCCGGCAACGAACGCCTCCTTGCCGGACGTGACGACGGCGCCCTTGATCGCCGGATCGTCACGCACGCGGTCGATGCAGCCCTGCAGGCTGTCCATGAACGCCTGGTCGATGACGTTCATGCTCTTGCCGGGATAGTCGATCGTCAGCAGCGCGATGCCGTCGGCCCCGACCTCGCAGCGGACCACTTCGATCTTCATGTTCATCGTCGCTGCCTCAGACACGCTCGATCACCATCGCGGTACCCATGCCGGCCGCCACGCACAGGCTCACGAGCGCCGTGGCCTGGTTCGTGCGCTCGAGCTCGTCGAGCACGGTGCCGAGGATCATCGCACCCGAGGCCCCGAGCGGGTGCCCCATCGCGATCGCGCCACCGTTGACGTTGATGCGATCGTGAGCGACGCCCATGACCGACATGAACGTGAGCACCACCGTGGAGAACGCCTCGTTGAGCTCCCACAGGTCGACGTCGGCGGGCTTCATGCCGGCGCGCCCGAGCGCGCGGCGCGCGGCGGCGGCGGGGCCGTCGAGCATGAGGGTCGGCTCAGAGCCGATCGCCGCGAACGAACGGATGCGCGCGCGGGGCTTCAGGCCGTGTTTCGCCGCCGCGGCGGGGTTGCCGAGCAGCACCGCGCCGGCGCCGTCGACGATGCCGCTCGAGTTGCCCGCGTGGTGCACGTGCTCGATGCGCGGCAGCTGCGGGTAGCGTTGCAGGGCCACGCTGTCATAGCCGTACTTCTGGCCCATCTCGGTGAACGCGGGCTTGAGCGCCGCGAGCGACTCGACCGTCGTCTCCGGACGGATGGTCTCGTCGCGCTCGATCAGCGTCAGCCCGACGAAATCCTTCACCGGCACGACCGAGCGCGCGAAGCGGCCCTCGCTCCAGGCGCGCGCGGCGCGGCGGTGGCTCGCTGCCGCGTACGCATCGAGATCGTGCCGGGCCTGGCCGTACAGGCTCGCGAGCAGGTCCGCCGAGATGCCCTGCATGACGAAACGAGTCCGGGCGGACATCGCCGGGTCCTGGGCCCAGGCACCGCCTGAACTGCCCATCGGGACGCGCGACATGCTCTCCACGCCCGCGCCCACCGCGAGGTCAGCCTGACCGGACATGACCTTGCCGGCCGCGATCGCGACCGCCTCGAGGCCGGAGCCGCAGGCGCGGTCGACCGAGATGCCGGGCACGGCCTGGTCCCAGCCGGCCGCCAGCACGGCCATGCGGGCGATGTTGCCGCCCTGCTCCCCGACCGGGCTGACGCAGCCCATCACGACCTCTTCCACGGCTGCCGTGTCGAACTGGTTGCGTTCGGCCAGCGCGGCGAGCGGGCGGCTCGCGAGCCAGACCGGGGTGACTTCATGGAGGCTGCCGTCAGCCTTGCCCCTGGCGCGCGGCGTGCGCACGTGATCGAAGATGAATGCGTCCATAGGCTGGTGATCTTAGCCGCCGCGCGGGGGTCGCCATCGGTCAAAATGCCCATATTGGGTATATTGTTCCCCACCGTCCGGAGCCCAGCATGGCCGCCCGCCGCGCCCGCAAGACCGATTCCTCGCTCAGCCTGGGCGACCTGGCCGCGCTGGTGAGCGGCCCTCTGACCCACCAGGCGATCCTGAGCACCTACGCGAGCCGGTTCACGATCAACACGATGCGGCTCGCCCGCCGCTGGTTCGACGGCGACCTGACGCTGTTCCTGGTCTTCGGCGAGATCGCCCACCACAACATGTCGCGCGCGCTGCAGGCCCTGGGTGTCCATGACGCGCCCGATTCGCCGCGCTGGAGGGTGGCCATGCGGGCGCTGCACGAGCAGAAGTTCACGCCGTGCAACGCGCTCTCGATCAGCGAAGCCACGGGGATTCCCCGCGAGACCGTGCGCCGCAAGGTAAGGGAGCTCGAACAGCGCGGCTGGCTGCTGCGCGAAGGACCGCGCCGCCTGACCCTGGCCCCGCGCGCCATCGAGCAGATGGCCCTCCCCGGGCGAGCCATCATGGAAGACTTCAGGGAAACGGCACGGGTGATCCGCGTGCTCGAAGCCGCGTTCACCGCGCAGCAGAAGCAGCGCAGGCCCGGCGCCGGCGCAGAGGCCGGGCCGGGCCGGAAGCGCTGAAGCCGGCGAACTACCGGGCCGACACGCCGAAGCGGCGGCGCACTTCGGCCAGGTCGAGCCGCTGCAGTTTCAGCTTCTTGAGGTCGAGCTTGCCGGCGCCAACCCGGGACTGGACCGTCTTCTTCCATCCCTCGATGGCTCGCTTGACCTTGGGCTCGACGCGCCGGCCTTCCGCAACCATCTCGCTCATGCGCGCCTCGCCCTGCTTGCGCAGCTGGGAGGCGAAGCCAAGGCCGGCCAGCGCGAACTCGTGCGACGTTTCGCGGGCCTCCGCCAGCGCTCCGCGGATCGGCTGCGGCAGGCGGGCCAGCGCGGCGGGCTCGGCCACCCTGGCGCGGGCAGGCCGGGTGCGCTTGGCCGCGGACGGAGTCTTGCGGGTCTTCCTGGCAGGCATGTCGATCTCCTCATTCTGTGCGTGTGGTGACTGCACGAGAGGCTAGGCGCGTCGTCTAGAGCATTCACCCTAACCGCCACGGCGTGCGTCAATCGGCCGTGCCGAGCAGCAGCACGCTGTTGAGGAAGATCCGCACGAGTTCCGTCTGCCTGCGCACGCCGACCTTGGCGAAGATCGACCGCAGGTGCGCCCGGGCCGTGTTGCGCTTGATGTTGAGCGCGACGGCCGCCTCCTCCATGGAGAGGCCGTTCGCCAGCTGGATCGCGAGCATGGTTTCGGCGCCGGTCAGGTGGAACAGTTCCTGCGCGAGGCGCACCGGCGGCGACGCCTTGCTGTCGGTGTCCCGCAGGAACAGTGCCACGCACGGCCGGTGCGTGCCCTCGGTCCCGCGGTGGGGGTTCACCGTCTGCACCACGATGCCCCAGCTCACTTTGCCCGACGGCCGGCTGACCGAGATCGCTGCGGCCGGGCGCAGCAGCGAAGACTTGCCGACGTCCTCCAGCGCCTCGCGAACCAGGCGCTGCAGGCGGCGGTTCTCGGCCGCAAAGGCCGCCTCCAGGCGCCCGCCCTGGATCGCGAGCCCGTCGTTCATCTCGGCGATCGCCCGCGCCATGGCATTGCACTCGAGCACGCGCCCCTGCCCGTCCAGCATGATGGCCCCGACCATCAGGTGCGCCATCGCCTGGCCATAGACCCGGTTGATCTCCCGGTCCTGGTTCAACAGCAGGTGCAGGTTCAGCAGGCGGCGCAGGTGCGGCACGAGCATCTCGCAACGCGCCCGGTCGGCAGCCGAGAACCGCGGCGCACACTCCGCGCGCGTGATCCGGAGCCCGTGGACACTGCCTTCGCGCGTCTGGATGTCGACCGCCATGACGTGAAACACGTCATGCGAGGCGCACCAGTCGCGGTAATAGGCCGACCCGCGCCAGTCGGCTTCCGAGAGGATGTCGTCCACCGTCACCACGCGGTCGGGCGTGAGCCCGTTGAACGGGCTCAGGTGCAAGGGCGGTTTTGACGTGTCCAGCACCTGGCGCTGCGCCGCAGCAGAGACGATCAGGCCGCCGGGCTGGTCGTTCGCGCCCGGACGCACAATCAGCGAGGCATACTTGGCGTCGAACGCTCGGCAGATCGCCGCGAGGGCGAGGGTCCAGTTCTCGGGCTGGAGCGCCGACTCGTAGACCAGGCCGAGCAGCTCGCTCAGCTGCTCGGCGCCGAACTCGGCCGCTGCCGTCCCGCGCGACGACGGCGTCCCGATGCCCGGCGAGATCGTGCCCTGCGAAGTCGATGCCATGCGCACAGGCTAGCACGCCGCCATCGCGCTAGTCCGACCGGACGATGCCCACGTGGTTGTCGACCCCAAACATGGTGGGTCACCTACGAAATGTTCTGCAAGAGGGCAACCGCTGTGGATTCCTACAAGATGTTCATCAATGGCGAGCAAGTCGACGCCATCGGCGGCAACACCTCTTCGCTGACAGACCCCGGCACGGGAGAAATCTTTGCCAGTGTCCCGAGCGGCGACGAACGCGACGTGGACCTGGCCGTCCGCGCCGCGCGTGGCGCCTTCGACAGCGGCGTGTGGAGCGGCTTGTCGCCGGCGGCGCGGGCCAGGATCATCATCTGCTTCGCGGACCTGGTCGAGGCGAACAGCGGCCGCATCGCCCTCGCCGACAGCCGCAGCATGGGGGCCACGCCGGCCTGGGTAGGCGGCGGACTCTGGGTGGCCGCGAACTCCATGCGCAACCTGGCCTGGTATGCGGCCAACCGGTTCCAGTGGGAAGAGGAAGTGCCGGTCTCCGGCAGCGTGTACGCCTACGGCAGCAACGTGATCCGCCGCGAGCCGATCGGCGTCGTGGCCGCGATTGCGCCGTGGAACGCGCCTTACATGATGGCGCTGTGGAAGATCGTGCACGCGCTGGCCACGGGCAACACGATCGTGCTGAAGCCCGCTTCCACAACCCCGCTGTCGGCGCTGATCGTGGCCGGGCTCGCGAACCAGGCCGGCATCCCGCGCGGCGTCCTGAACGTCATCACCGGCCCCGGCGGCTCGGTGGGCGAATCCCTGTGCCTGCACCCGCTCGTCGACAAGGTGTCGCTCACCGGCAGCAGCGAGGTGGGCAAGCGCATCATGTCGCTGGCCGCGGGCACGCTGAAGCAGGTGTCGCTCGAACTCGGCGGCAAGTCCGCGAGCATCGTCTGCGACGATGCCGACCTCGACGTTGTGGTCGACGGCGCGCTGGCCGGCAATTTCGCCAACGCGGGCCAGATCTGCATCTCGGCCTCGCGCCTGCTCGTTGCCCGGCCCGTCTATGCCGAGGTGGTCGAGCGCCTTGCGCACCGTATCCGCGACATCAAGGTCGGCTACCAGCTCATGCCGGACACCAGGATGGGCCCGCTCGCGACCGTGAAGCAGTTCGAGACCGTGCAGAAGTACGTCGAGACCGGCAAGGCCGAAGGCGCGCGGGTGGTCTGCGGCGGCCGACCGCTCAAGCTGCCCGGCTTCGAGGGCGGCTGCTACTTCGAGCCGACGATCTTCGCCGACGTGAACAACTCGATGCGCATCGCGCGGGAGGAAATCTTCGGGCCGGTGCTCGTCGTCATCCCGTTCGACACGGACGACGAGGCGGTAGCGATCGCCAACGACAGCGACTACGGGCTGGCGGGTGCCGTGTGGTCGCGCAACCCCGAGCGCGCGCGCAACATCGCCAACCGCGTCCGGACCGGCACGATGTGGATCAACGACGTGGCGGTGCTGTCGGACTTCCTGCCGTTCGGCGGCTACAAGGCCAGCGGCATCGGCCGCGAGTTCGGCGACGAGGGCCTGAAGTCATACACCCAGACCAAGGCCATCTATACCTCGAACGAGGGCACGGCCAACCGCTCGACGTTCAAGTCCGTCCTGAATTATCCGCCGAGCGCCGCCTTCGGCTTCTACCAGCCGACGAAGATCGTCTGCGGCCCCCGTTCCATCGCTAACCTGTCGAACGAACTGCGCCAGCTCGGCGCCCGGCGCGCCGTCGTCATCACGGACCGCGGCGTGCGTGCGGCAGGCATCGTCGACGAAGTGCAACGCGCCGGCGGCGACCGGATCGCGGGCGTGTTCGACGGCGTCGTGCCAGACCCGACGTACGAGTGCGCGGACGCGGCCCTCGATTACTGCCGGGCGGTGGGCGCGGACGCCATCGTCAGCCTGGGCGGCGGCAGCTCGATCGACGCGGCCAAGCTCACGCTGGTGGCGCTCAGCAACGGCGGCTCGGCCATCGAGAACATGGGACTGCTGCGGCTCGACCGGCCGCTGCTGCCGCACGTCGCGATCCCGACGACCCACGGCACGGGCAGCGAGGTGACGCTGGGCGCCGTGATCACCAACGCGCAGCTGCACCGCAAGTTCTTCGTGGCGGACTTCCACCTGATCCCGAAGGTTGCGATCCTCGATCCGACCCTCGTCACCGGGCTGCCGAAGCCGGTCACGATCGGCACCGGGCTCGACGCCCTGACGCATGCCATCGAAGGACTGGTCACGCCCGCCGCGAACCCGATCACGACGGCCACCGGCCTGCAGTCGGTCCGGCTGATCGCGGAGCACCTGCCCCGCGTCGTCGCCGATGGCAACGACCTCGAGTCGCGGCAGGGCATGCTCGTCGCCTCGACGCTGGCCGGCATCACGCTCGGCCCGGGCCTGGGCATCGCGCACGCTTTCGCGCACACGGTCGGCGCGCTGTTCGGCGTCCACCACGGCACGGGCTGCGGAATCGGGCTGCTGCAGGCGATGAGGTTCAACCGCGAGCATGCCACGACGGCGCTCGGGCAGGTGGCGCAGGCACTCGGCGTGGATACGCGCGGCATGACGGACCTGCAGGCCGCCGACGCCGCGACGGCCGCCGTCGAAGCGCTGATGCAGAAGATCGGTGCGCCGATGCGGCTGCGCGACCTCGGTATCGACCCGGGCCAGATCCAGGCGCGCCTGCCCGAGATCATCGGCGGCACCATGAGCGATCTCAACTGCGGCTCCAACCCGCGGCCGGTCGTCGATCCGCACGCGGTGGCGGAGCTGGTCGCCGCGGCGATCTAGCGGCGGTGCAGACCGGGGCGCCGGCCCCGGTTCTGCTCGCCGCACCGCCCCGGCCGCTTTGTCAGCGCTTCTACGGAGACGCCGGCGGGATGTACACGCTACACTGGCGGTGGGCAACAGCGCATCAGTCAGGGGGATCTAGCTGTGCGGCGAGACGTCGTAGGCCTGGGTTTCGTGGCACTGACCATCGCCATCGCGGTGTTCGCCTTCTCACCACGCTCCACGCCGCCCCTTGCAGCCACGCGGATTCCCGTCGACCGCATGCGAATCCTCTCGCTTGCCAGCGCCGGCGACGCACTCGTGGCGGGCGGCGAACTCGGGTACCTGCTGCGCTCCACCGATGCCGGCAAGAGCTGGCAGGTCGCGAAGGTCGATCCAGAGCGGTTCGCCACCATCACGGCGATCCGCTTCACCGACGCGAACCACGGCATGGCGGTCGGACACGAGGGGCAGATCCTGCGCACCGTTGACGGCGGGCAGAGCTGGCAGGAACTTCACTTCGACGAGCAGGACGGCTCACCGCTGCTGGACATTCGTCGGTTGCCCTCCGGCGACTGGCTGGCCGTCGGTGCGTTCGGCCGTGCGCTGCGCTCGAGCGACGACGGCAAGACGTGGCAGTTCTGGCGTGTCCCGGGCACCGAAGCCGAGGAGCCCCACCTGAACGCGCTGATCCCGGGGGCCGACCCTGACCACTGGCTGCTCGTGGGCGAGCACGGCCTCGTCATGCGCTCGAGCGACGGCGGCAGCACGTTCGAACCGATGCCCGCGTTCTACAACGGGTCGTTCTATGGCGGCGTCGCGCTGGATGCGCAGACCTGGGTCATCTACGGCATGCGTGGGCACGTGTTCCGCAGCACCGATGCCGCAGCGACCTGGAGCGCGTCGTCCCTGCAGGCACCCGTCTCGAGCTTCGGCCATGCCATGCTGGCGGATGGCCGCCTGCTGATCGTCGGCCAGGGAGGCATCGTGCAGGCGAGCAGCGACCGGGGCGCAAGCTTCCAGGTCGTCAGCGCCGGTGGCATCGCGAGCCTGACCGGCCTCGTGCCGCTCGCCGACGATCGCTGGATCGTGGCGACCGACCAAGGCATCCGCATCATCAACGTCAAGGCGCCCCCCGGCGCCACGGTCACGGCACCGGGGGGTCGCACATGAGCGCCGTCCGCATCGAAGAACCGCGCAATGCGATCGAAAGGCTGGCCGCGCGACTCGCGCGCGGACTGATTGCCCGCCGTGCGGCGTTCGCTGTCGTCTTCGCGCTCGTCTCGATCGGGCTCGGCGTCGCGGCGCTGGGCGTCAAGTTCGACCCGGGCTTCATCAAGCAGATCCCGGTCGCCCACGAATTCATGAAGGCCTTCCTGCAGCACGGCACGCGCTTCTCGGGCGCGAACCGCATTCTGGTCAACGTGCGCTGGAAGGGCGAAGGCGACATCTACAACAAGGAGTACATGGACGTCCTGCGCGAGGTGACCGACGAGGTGTTCTTCACTGCCGGGGTCGACCGCGCCCGTGTGTTTTCGCTGTTCACGCCGAACGTCAGGTACATCGAGGTCACCGAGCAGGGGTTCGCCGGCGAGGTCGTCATCCCGTCGCAGTTCAGCGGCGATGCCGAGAGCCCGGCCAGGGTCCGCTCCAACGTCGTGCGCTCGGGCGAAATCGGCCGGCTCGTCGCCAACGACATGAAGGGTTCCCTGGTGCGCGCCGACCTGCTCGAGGTCGACCCGTCGACCGGCGAGAAGCTCAACTATTCGCAGCTGTCGAAGAAGCTCGAGGAGATCCGCACGCGGTTCAGCAACGACGACATCGAGATCAACCTCATCGGCTTCGCCAAGGTCACGGGCGACGTGATCGACGGACTGCTCACCGTTGTCACGTTCTTCGCCATCGCGTTCGCGATCACGGCAGTGCTGCTGTGGCTGTACTCGCGATCATTGAACCTGACTATCGTCGCGCTGCTCGTGGCAATGTTGCCCGTGCTGTGGCTGCTGGGCATCCTGCGGCTGCTCGGGATGGGCATGGACCCGATGTCGATCCTCGTACCGTTCCTGGTCTTCGCGATCGGCGTCTCCCACGCGGTGCAGATGACGCACACCTGGCAGATGGACGTCCAGGCGGGCATGAACGCGCGCGAGGCCGCCGAAGCGGCATTCCGCAAGATGGCCATCCCGGGCACGATCGCGCTGCTGACCAATGCGGTCGGCTTCGGGGTGATCATGTTCATCGAGATCCCGATCGTCTACGAGCTTGGCATCATCGCGTGCCTCGGGCTCTTGCTCATGGTCATTACCAACAAGATGATCCTGCCGATCGTCCTGTCGCACCTGCCGCTCGAGCGCACCGCCGGCGGCGTGCCGCCGACCGATGGACGGCACCGGTTGTGGTGGACCGTCGCCGGCGCCTGCGAGAAACCCGCCGCAGGCTGGATCCTGCTCGGGGCCGTCGTGTTGCTGATCGCCGGCGGTTTGCAGGCGCGCAGCCTGGTCACCGGCGACGTCGGCTCGGGCGCTCCCGAGCTGCGGTCCAACTCGATCTACAACATCGACAACGACAGGATCATTTCCACGTACTCGATCGGCATGGACGTGCTGTCGATCTATGGCGAAACGAAGGGCTTCGACGACGCCTGCCTGGACTGGGGCGTGATGAACGCGCTGGAGCGGCTGGACAACTTCACCCGCGGCGTCGACGGCGTGCAGTCAGTAACCACGGTTGCCACGATCGCCAAGGTGGCGGCCGGCGGCAACAACGAGGCGAACCCGCGCTGGGCGGGCCTGCAGCGCCCGGAGGCCGCGTTGCGCACCGGCACCCGCGCGGCTGACCCGGACCTCGGCCTCAACGACGAAAGCTGCAGGACGCTGCACATCGTCGTGTACCTCAGGGACCACAAGGGTTCCACGCTGCACCACGTCGTGAGCCAGGTCCGCGACTACATCGAGGCCAACCCGGCCGAACACGTCACGTTCCGGCTGGCGGGCGGCAATGCCGGCGTCGCCGCCGCCACCAACGCAGCGGTCGAGCACGCCGAGGTGCAGATGCTGCTGTCGCTCTACGTCGTGATCGCGCTGATGGTTCACTTGAGCTTCCGCTCGTGGAAAGCCACGCTCTGCGTGATGGTGCCGCTCATGCTCGTGTCGGTGCTGTGCAACGCGTTGATGCCGCTGCTCGGCATCGGCCTGAAGGTCTCGACGCTGCCGGTCATCACGCTCGGCGTCGGCGTGGGCGTCGACTACGGGATCTACCTGTGCGACGTCGTCATGCACGAGCTGCGGGCACGCGGTTGCACGCTGCGTGAAGCGATCTACGAGGCCATGCTGCAGAGGGGCACCGCCGTGGTCTTCACCGGCCTGACCATGGCCTTCGGTGTCGGCACCTGGGTGTTTGCGCCATTGAAGTTCCAGGCCGACATGGGCGTGCTGCTGGTGTTCATGTTTCTGGTCAACGTCGTCGGCGCAATGCTGCTGCTGCCCGCGCTGGCCTACTGGCTGGACCTCGGGTCCGTCGCGCAGACACGCGCGACGAGGCCGCAGCCGCGGACGACACCGGCCTGATGCATGGCGCTGTGTCGACCGGCCGCCGCGGCGATCAGCGCTTCAGAACGAGTACTTCGCGACGAAGGACAGCTGGTCGCGGTCCACGAGCGGCCGGAACTCCTTGAGGGTGATGTCCGCGTCGCCGAGGAAGCCGAGGTACGTCAGGCCGAGTGACAGGTTGCTCATGCGCACGAAATTGAAGCCGACGCTGAAGCGCTGGTCGCCCTCGCCGCCCACGCCGCCGATCAGCGTCCGGCCCTGGATCTGGCCGGAGTAGGCCAGCGCCACGTTCAGGTCCCAGCCTTCGAAGAGGTTGGGATAGCCGAGCGCGGCCGAGGTGCTGAATGCCCAGGCGTTGGACGTGTCGAAGCTCAGGGTCTTGCTCGCCGGGAAGAACGCCTGCTGCGGCGGCGGGAGGTTCTCCACGCCCGGAGCCTTGCGCGCATCGACACTGCCGATGTCGATGTACGAGACCTCGGCGAGGAACAACGTCTGCGGCGACAATCGCGTCCGGCCCAGATTCGCAAACGCGTTGACGTTGACCTGCGTGACCTTGCCCGCGGTCGGGTTCGGAATGACCGCGCCCGTCGCGGGATTGACGACCGTGTCGACCAGCACCGGTGCGCCGTCCTTGTAGGAGATTTCTCCGGCGACGCTCACGACACCGAGGCTCGTGCTCGCCGTCGCGCCGATCAGCTTGACGTCCTCGAAGTAGTGCACGTTGTAGGAGCCGTTGCCGATCTGCCTGATCCCGAAAGCCGGCTGCAACGCCGGCGGGATCGACACTCCGGGCGTAAAGGCGTTGATCTCCGGCACTGGCGTGCGGTCGCTGAAATTGAGGTAGTACAGGCCCAGCTCGGTGGCGTCGGTGACGCGGTAGCGCGTACCGACGCCCCACTGCCCGGTGTCGCTCGGCTTGATGTCCTCGCCACGGATGCCGAACGAGCAACCCTCGTAACCGGCGAACAGGCCGGGGACCGCGGGCAGGTTGACCCACGGCCCGAGACACCTGCCGCCCGGCCCGACGGCGTCCGAGCTGTTGAGGTACGAACCCGGCGCCGGTGCGATGGTCTCCTGGAAGCCGAACTGCCAGTGCGCGAGCAGCGTCCAGTTCTGCGTGGCCTCGAGCGACACCGAGACCTGGTCCTCAGGCAGCAGCTGATCCTTGGTCTCGGTGCCCGGAATGCCGGTCTTGGTGCCATCGGCCGGAGCCTGGGCCAGCGAGATGCCCGGGAAGAACAGCGCCTCGCCCCAGGACACCACCTGACGACCGAGGCGCGTTGTGAGGCGGCTCTCCCCGAGGTCGAACGCCGCGTACGCGTACGCGTCGAGGACCCGTCCGTACCCGCCGTGGTAGCGCTCGGCGCCGTTGGTGAATTCGTCGAATGGCGGCGGCTTGTTGACCGCGTTGGGGTTGTACGAGGCGTTCGGCAGGCCGCTGCCCGGATTGTTTGCGTTCGAGCGCTGGTAAATGTCGTCGTAGAAAGTGCTCGCGGAAAACACCAGACCCAGGTCGCGGCCGTCGTCCGTGGGCCGGTTGAGCTTGGCGTCGAGCAGCAGCGCCAGACGGTTGCTGGTCAGGTCGCCATTGTCGAAATTGTTATTGCCGTCGTTGCTGCCCGCGGCCGCCGCGAGCAGCTTGTCGCGGCCCTCGAGGCGGCCGGACAGCGTGTACGTCGTGTTGATGCGCGTCTCGAGCCGCATGCCGTTCGCGAACTCGAGCGTTTCGAACGCGTTCGCCGGGTAGCCGGCACAGGCCAGGATGACGGCCACGGCCAGCGGGGTCAGTCGCTTGCTGGTATTCATGGTATTCATGGTTGCCGACCTCTCGGTGGTGGCCGTCAGGTGCCGATCGATCGCGCGGCTTCAGGCGTGAACATTTCCGGTTTCAGCTTGAAGTCATTGAGGATCGGACCCTTGTCGCGCTCCTGGAACAGGTTGTAACCGACGTAACCGCCCGAATTCAGGTCGTGGTAGAAACTGGTGCCCGCCTGCCAGGCCTGCAGGTCGAACGCGTGGTAGTAGTTGATGAAGCCCCACTGCCACAGCTGGCCGCGCGCGTCGTAGTAGTCGCTCATGACCGCGTGCCAGGTATCCTCGTCGAGGAACAGCGTGCGCTTGCCGTACAGGTGGCGGAAGCCCTTCTTGAGCGTCGCCTCGAGCACCCAGACACGCCGCAGCTCGTAGCGCACGTAATCCGGGTTGGCGTGCCTTCTTGAGCAGGTCGGAGTACTTGATGCCCTTGGCGTGGATCCGGTAGGCGTTGGCCAGGACGTAAATCTCGCGCTTGCCGAGCAGCTTCCAGTTGTAACGCTCCGGCGAACCGTTGAAGAGCCGGTCCGAGTCGATCGTCATCTTGCCGCCCGACCCGCCCAGCGGCTGGTCGAAGCCGAACTCGGGCAACTGCCGTACGCGCCGCGTACCGGGATTGTATTGCCAGGCCAGGCGCTTGTCGTTGACGAAGCTCACCGGTTCCCGGGAGATGCTGAGGTTGCCCTTGTCGCGCTCGGGGAGCAGCGTGATGGCCAGCGAGTAGGCCATCGCGTTGTCGTTGCTCTCCATTGGCTTGCCGATGTCTTTCGGGTTGCCGACCATGCTCAGGTTCCGGTTTTCCTGCCGGCCCCAGCTGATGGTTCCGTCGGGCAGCACGTTGGCGATGTCGCGCACGGTGCGTTCGGTGGCTGCGCGCCAAGGGAGGGCGTGGTTCCACAGTGCCTCGTTACCGTCCTTCGGAATCGGGAACGAGACCGCGCCGATGAGCGCGCCCTTGAGGCCCATGCCGCCGTCGGTGCTCTCGGCGGACAGCGCATTCTTCTTCGCGGTTTCGCAGACGAAGTCCGGGTAACGGAAATCCCGGTGCCCCGGGTAGACCGGGATGCGGAACGTCTGCGGGTACTTCGCGAACATCGCCTTCTGCCCGTCACTGAGCTTGTCGGCGTATTGCGACGAGTTCTGCGCCGTGATCGTAAACAGCGGCTTTTCGTCCTTGTACGGGTCGACCGGATGCTGGCCGACGTTCGGCGTGTACTGGATACCGGGCGGCGTGCCGAGCCACTTGCCCGAAAATTCGGGGATCGTGCCATCCTTGTTGCCGGCCTTCTCGGCCCCCACGCAGGTCAGGTCCTTGCCGAGCCGGTCGGCCTCAGCCTGCGGAACCTTGGCGGATGCGCTGCCCACGACACAAATCGCAACAGCCGCGACGGCCAGCGCGCTTGGTTTGCGAATGAACATCCTGGATCCCCCCGATTGCCTTGGTTGCGGAATTGAACGTGTCAACCACCGATTCCCGCCTGCGGACTCCCCCGGCGGAACCCGGCTGCATTGGAGTGCAGTTTGCGAACGCACCCATCGCCGATGCATCGTCAAGGCGGACTAGTGGAAAACGCGCAACCCCCGTCGCAGGGGCGATCAGGCGCTTGGCTGGCGGCCAGGCGATCCAGAACCCGGTCTTCCGCCATGCGCGATGCCTCGATTGCGACGATTTCGCGGGCGTCGGCCGCTTGTTCGCCCATGCAGATCTCGGCTCTCAGGCAGGACGGGTCGCGCGCAACCTGATCATCGAGCCGGGCGGAGACGACCGGGCCCGCCCCGAGAACTGCGTGCCGCGTGAGGCACTGGTCGAGGATCACCTCGGCCCGGTCGAACGTGGCGCGGACGCCGCGGAACCGCGACGGCCACCTCAGCTCAGGACGCCACCGTCGACCTGGAAAATGGTACCCGTGGAATAGCTGGAGGCATCGCTCGCAAAGAACAGCACGGCCCGCGCCACTTCTTCCGGGAGGCCCGCGCGCTTCAGCGGATTGATCTTCATCATGTCGGCGTAGCGTTGCGGGTCGTTGAGCGTATGGTCGCCCATCGCCGTCTTGATCACGCCACAGGAAATGGCGTTGACGCGCACGCCATGGGGGCCGAATTCCCTCGCGAAGGCGCGAGTCACCATGTTCAGGCCCGCCTTGGACACGCAATAGGCGCCGATTTCCGGTTGGGCCATGAGGGCCGACGTGGTGCTGATGTTGATGATGCTGCCGCGGCCACGAGCGACCATCTTCTTGCCGATGACGCCACTCAGGAAAAAAGGCCCCTTGAGATTGACGTCCATCACCTTGTCCCACAACGCCTCGGTGGTGTCCGCGAGCGACTCGACGTGCGGCGGGCTGATGCCGGCGTTGTTGACCAGGATGTCTACCTCGAGCCCGCGCTCGTCCAGCGTGGTGACCAGTCTGCGGATGTCCTCCATCTTGCCGACGTGAGCCGCGATCACGTGTGCCGCGCCGCCACGGGCGCGCAGCGCGGCGGCGGCCACCTCCAGCGTCTCCTGCTTGCGTGCCACGAGGATCACCTTGGCACCTTGCTCGACCAGGAGTTCCGCGATGGCCAGGCCGATGCCGCGGGAAGCGCCGGTGACGAGGGCAGTCCTGCCATCGACGGAAAACGGGGGGGCAAGGCACGGGCTTCTCCTGCTGTTCGTCGACGCCTGTTGCCGCGGCCACGGGATACTAGGCGTGTCACGTACGAAGATTCAATCGTCGCACGAGGTTTCCTGCGGCGGGGATCCGCGTCCGCGCACCATGGTCCAGTCAAGACTGCTGCGCACTACGATGCCGCGATCACCTCGGGCGGTGCCTGCACCAGTTCGATCAGCACGCCTTCCCCGCCGATCGGGAACTGATCGTTTCCCTTTGGATGCACGAAGCAGATGTCGTGGCCAGCGGCACCTCGACGGATGCCGCCCGGCGCGAACCGCAATCCCTGCGCCGTGAGCCACTCCACGGCCGTCGGCAGGTCGTCCACCCACAGGCCGATGTGGTTGAGCGGCGTCGTGTGCACGGCGGGCTTGCCCGCCGGGTCGAGCGGCTCCATCAGGTCCACCTCCACGCAGGTCGGACCGGCGCCGAGGCTGCAGATGTCCTCGTCCACGTTCTCCCGCTCGGAACGGAACGTGCCCGTCACCTCGAGGCCGAACAGGTCGACCCAGAGCGTGCGCAGGCGCGCCTTGCTCGGCCCGCCGATCGCCACCTGCTGGATGCCGAGGATGCGGAACGGGCGCTGCTGCATGACGTTGCTCATTCGAACTCCAGGATCACCTGGTCCACGGCCAGGCTTTCACCCTTGTTTGCCGCCACGCGCGCGACCACGCCGTCCTGCTGTGCGACCAGCACGTTCTCCATCTTCATCGCCTCGATCACGGCGAGGCGCTCACCGGCCAGCACCTTCTGGCCCGGCTGCACCGAGACGTCGGCCAGCAGGCCCGGCATCGGCGAGAGCAGGAACTTCGACAGGTCGGGCGGCGCCTTGAAGGGCATCATCGCCTCGAGCTCGGCCGCGCGCTTCGAGAGCACGCGGGCGTCGATCTGCGCCCCGTTGTGGATGATGCGGTAGTGCAGGCCGACGCGCTCGATCTGGGCCGTGAACGGCTCGCCGTCGATCTCGCCGGTGACCCGGATATCACGCAGCGGCGCGGTGAAGCGCAGGTGCCGCGTCCGGCCGTTGACGGTCACGGCGTAGCTGCCATTGCCAGGCGCGACCCGGATCGCCGTCTGCGTGCGCTGGCCCTGCGCGTCGGTCAGCACGGCGACAAACTCTTCGCCGATCTGCATCTCGTGGCCGGGCAACTGGCCCGTGATCCGCGCGGCCCGCTCGCGCATCCAGCGATGGGCTGCACCGGCCAGCGCCAGCAGGAAATCCGGCTCGTCGTGCGGCACCAGCGCCGCGGAGAAGCCCTGCGGATAGTGCTCAGCGATGAAGCCGGTGTTGAACTGGCCCGAGACGAACCCGGGGTGAGCCAGCAGCGCGGCCTGGAAGGCGATGTTGCTCGAGACGCCGCGGATCACGAACGCGTTGAGCGCCTCGCGCATCCGCCGGATCGCGTCGTTCCGGTCCGTGCCATGCACCACCAGCTTGGCGATCATCGAATCGTAGTACATCGGGATCTCGCCGCCTTCGTACACGCCAGTGTCGACGCGCACGCCGCCGCCTTCGGGCATCGGCAGCGAGGCTTCCATCGTCTGCTCGGGCGGGCGGTACTTGACGAGGCGGCCGGTCGACGGCAGGAAGTTGCGGAACGGGTCCTCCGCGTTGATGCGGCATTCGAGCGCCCAGCCCTTGCGCGGGATGTCCGACTGCTTGAACCCGAGCTTCTCCCCGGCGGCGACGCGAATCATCTGCTCGACGAGGTCGAGGCCGGTGATGCACTCCGTCACCGGGTGCTCCACCTGGAGCCGCGTGTTCATCTCGAGGAAATAGAACCCCTCGTCGCGGGCCACCACGAACTCGACCGTGCCGGCGCTCTGGTACCTGACCGCCTTGGCCAGCGCCACCGCCTGCTCGCCCATCGCCGTGCGGGTCGCCTCGCTGATGAACGGCGACGGGGCCTCCTCGATGAGCTTCTGGTGGCGCCGCTGGATCGAGCATTCGCGCTCCCACAGGTACACGCAGTTGCCGTGCGAGTCGCCGAGCACCTGTATCTCGATGTGACGCGGCTCCTCGATGAACTTCTCGATGAACACGCGGTCGTCGCCGAAGCTGTTGCGGGCTTCGCTGCGGCAGGAGCTGAAGCCATCGACGGTCTCCCTGTCGTTCCAGGCCACGCGCAGGCCCTTGCCGCCGCCGCCAGCGCTCGCCTTGATCATCACGGGGTAGCCAATGTCATTGGCGATCTTCACCGCCTGCCCGGGCGACTCGATCACGTCGTTCCAGCCTGGGATCGTGGTGACCCGCGCCTTCTCGGCGAGCTTCCTGGCGGCGATCTTGTCGCCCATCGCCGCGATCGAGCAGTGCTTCGGACCGATGAATACGAGACCTTCCTCCTCGATGCGACGCGCGAATGCCTCGTTTTCCGACAGGAAGCCGTAGCCCGGGTGCACGGCCTCGACCCCTTTCTGCCGGCACGCGGCGAGGATCTTGTCCGCCGCCAGGTAACTTTCGTGGCTCGGCGGCGGCCCGATGCACACGGACTCGTCGGCCAGCGAGACGTGGCGGGCGTCGCGATCTGCCTCGGAGTACACCGCCACCGTGCCGATGCCCATCCGGCGTGCCGTCCTGATGACCCGGCAGGCGATCTCGCCGCGGTTCGCAATCAGCATCTTCCTGAACATGGTGCGTCTCTGGCCGGGTATCACAGCGGAATGTTGCCGTGCTTGCGCCACGGATCCTCGAGCGTCTTGCCGCGCAGCATCACCAGGCTGCGGCAGATGCGCTTGCGCGTCTCGTGCGGCTGGATCACGTCGTCGATGTAGCCGCGCGCGCCGGCAATGAACGGGTTTGCGAAGCGCGCCTTGTATTCGGCCTCGCGGGCGGCCAGCTTTGCCGGGTCGTTCTTGTCCTCGCGGAAGATGATCTCCACCGCGCCCTTCGCGCCCATCACCGCGATCTCGGCGTTGGGCCAGGCGAAGTTCACGTCGCCGCGCAGGTGCTTCGAGGACATCACGTCGTAGGCACCGCCGTAGGCCTTGCGGGTGATCACCGTGATCTTGGGCACGGTGCACTCGGCATACGCGTAGAGCAGCTTGGCGCCGTGCTTGATGATGCCGCCATATTCCTGCGCGGTTCCCGGCAGAAAGCCCGGCACGTCCACGAACGTGATCACCGGTATGTTGAACGCGTCGCAGAAGCGCACGAACCGCGCGGCCTTGATGCTGCTGCGGATGTCGAGGCAGCCGGCCAGGACCATCGGGTTGTTGGCGACGATGCCGACGGTCGCGCCCTCCATGCGGCCGAAGCCGATCACGATGTTGCGCGCGTTCTCCGGCTGCAACTCGAAGAAGTCACCGTCGTCGACGACCTTGACCACCAGTTCCTTGATGTCGTACGGCTTGCTCGGGTGGTCGGGGACCAGCGTATCGAGCGAGAGGTCGATGCGGTCGGGCGCGTCGCCGCCGCGACGCAGCGGCGCCTTCTGGCGGTTGTTGAGCGGCAGGTAGTTGAAGAAGCGCCGCACCATCAGCAGCGCATCGACGTCGTTCTCGAACGCGAGGTCGGCGACGCCGCTGCGCGCGGTATGGGTCGTCGCACCGCCGAGATCTTCCGCGCTGACCTCCTCGTGCGTCACCGTCTTCACCACCTCGGGGCCGGTGACGAACATGTAGCTCGTGTCCTTGACCATGAAGATGAAGTCCGTCATCGCCGGGCTGTACACGGCGCCGCCGGCGCACGGCCCCATGATCAGGCTGATCTGCGGCACCACGCCCGACGCGACGACGTTACGCTGGAATACCTCGGCGTAGCCGCCGAGCGAGGCCACGCCTTCCTGGATGCGCGCGCCACCGGAATCGTTGAGACCGATCACCGGCGCACCGACTTTCATGGCCTGGTCCATGACCTTGCAGATCTTCTCGGCGTGGGCTTCGCTCAGCGCGCCGCCGAACACCGTGAAATCCTGGCTGAACACGAACACCAGCCGGCCGTTGATCATGCCGTACCCGGTCACCACGCCATCGCCCGGGATCCGGATGTCGGCCATGCCGAAATCGGCACAACGATGCTCGACGAACATGTCCCACTCCTCGAACGTCCCCTCATCGAGCAGCAGCTCCAGGCGCTCACGCGCGCTGAGCTTGCCCTTGGAGTGCTGGGTGGCGATACGCTGGTCGCCGCCGCCGAGTCGCGCCCTGGCGCGCATGGCCTCGAGTTGTGCAGTGATGTCGTGCATGGTTCCCGTACTCAGTGTTCAAACAGATCGAGCAGTGCGGGCGGCCGCCGACGGCGCCATCCTCGCCTCGCTCACGTCCTGCAGCATGCCGGGCAGGGCCGCCCGGACCGCCGGGTGTGCATGGAAATCCCCCAACAGGCGCGCGCGCACGTCCTCCCACATCCATGCCAGGGCCTGGCCCCGGCGCCGGCGGTCGAACGCGCCGCTCGCGCGCCGCGCGCCGACGATCGCGTCGACCGCGGTGCAGAAGGCCGCGATGCCGTCAGCCTGCAACGCGCTCAGCTGCAGCACCGGCGGCGGGCTGTCTGCGCGCCCGTGCACTGCGAACATGCGCACCGCGCTGGTGATCGTCGCGCGCGCGCGCGTCGCCGCCTGGACATCGAGGTCGGCTTTGTTGATGACGATCACGTCGGCGATTTCCATCACGCCGCGCTTGATCGCCTGCAGGTCGTCGCCGGCATTCGGCAACTGCAGCAGCACGAACACGTCGGTCATCCCGGCCACCGCTGTCTCGCTCTGGCCGACACCCACGGTTTCGACGATGATGGTGTCGAACCCCGCAGCCTCGCACACCAGCACGGCCTCGCGTGTCTTCTCTGCCACGCCGCCGAGGGTTCCGCTGGACGGACTTGGCCTGATGTATGCCGACTCCTGTACCGACAGACGTTGCATGCGTGTCTTGTCGCCGAGGATGGAGCCCCCGGACACGCTCGACGAGGGATCGACGGCGAGCACCGCCACCCGATGGCCGCGCTCGATCAGGAACAGGCCGAGCGCTTCGATGAAGGTCGACTTGCCGACCCCGGGTACGCCCGAGATGCCGAGCCGCGTCGCCCTGCCCGTCGACGACAGCAGCGAATTGAGCAGTGCGTCGGCGCGCATGCGGTCGTCGCGACGCGTCGATTCGAGCAGCGTAATCGCCTTCGCCAGGGCGCGCCGCTCGCCGCGTCGCACTCCCTCGGCCAGGGACGGGTCCGCGGACGACGGGCTCACGGCCGCCGCTTGAGGTTGGCCTCGATCTGCCCGAGCACGTCCTTTGCGCTCACCGGAATCGCCGTGCCGGGGCCGTAGATTCCCTTGACGCCGGCCTGGTAGAGGAACGGGTAGTCCTGCGGCGGAACGACCCCGCCGACGAAGACGATGATGTCCCCGCCGCCCTGGGCCTCGAGGCTCTCGATGATGGCCGGCACCAGGGTCTTGTGGCCCGCGGCCAGCGTCGACACGCCGACCGCGTGGACGTCGTTCTCGATCGCCTGGCGCGCGCATTCCTCGGGCGTCTGGAACAGCGGTCCGATGTCGACGTCGAAGCCGAGGTCGGCCAACGCCGTGGCGACCACCTTGGCGCCGCGGTCGTGTCCATCCTGGCCAAGCTTCGCGATCATCACGCGGGGCCGGCGGCCGTTTTCGGCCGCGAACGCGTCGATCTCACGCTTGAGCCTGTCCCATCCCTCGGCGCTGTCGTAAGCGGCTGCGTACACTCCGGTCACCTTCTGCGTATCGGCTCGATGCCGTCCGAACACCTGCTCGAGCGCGTTGCTCACCTCACCGATCGTGGCGCGCAGGCGGATGGCGCGCACTGACAGGTCGAGCAGGTTGCCTGCGCCGGTCCTGGCAGATTCGATCAGCGCGTCCAGTGCGGCCTGCACCGTCCTGCCGTCGCGCCCGGCTCGCACGGCGGCCAGGCGCCTGATCTGGTTCTCGCGCACCGCGTGGTTGTCGACCTCGAGGATATCGATCGGTTCGCTGGTCGCCGGCGGGTACTTGTTGACGCCGACGATCACGTCCGCGCCGGAGTCTATGCGCGCCTGCTTCTCGGCCGCGCTGGCTTCGATCCTGAGCTTGGCCCAGCCCGACTCGACGGCGCGGGTCATGCCTCCCATCGCGTCGACCTCGGCGATGATCTCCCAGGCCTTGTCCGCCATCTGCTGGGTGAGGCTTTCGATCAGGTAGCTGCCGGCCCAGGGGTCGATGACGCTGGTAATGTGCGTCTCTTCCTGGATGATCAGCTGCGTGTTGCGCGCGATGCGGGCGCTGAAGTCGGTCGGCAGCGCGATCGCCTCGTCGAGGGCGTTGGTGTGCAGGCTCTGCGTGCCGCCGAATACCGCGGCCATCGCCTCGATCGTCGTGCGCACGACGTTGTTGTATGGATCCTGGGCAGTGAGGCTCCAGCCCGAGGTCTGGCAGTGGGTGCGCAGCATCAGGCTGCGGTCCATGCGCGCGCCAAAGCCCTTCATGATGCGGTACCAGAGCAGACGTGCCGCGCGCATCTTGGCGATCTCGAGGTAGAAGTTCATTCCGATCGCCCAGAAGAACGACAGCCGTCCCGCGAACTGGTCGACGTCCAGGCCGCGCGCCATCGCC
This sequence comes from Pseudomonadota bacterium, assembly GCA_016705325.1. Taxonomy (GTDB): domain Bacteria; phylum Pseudomonadota; class Gammaproteobacteria; order Steroidobacterales; family Steroidobacteraceae; genus RPQJ01. Next base: position 78,063 of record JADIYJ010000006.1, read on the forward strand.
GCCTTCACGTACTCCTTGCCATCGGCGAGCGTGAAAGCGAGTTCGAGCGCCTGGTTCGCTCCCGCCTCCTGCATGTGGTAGCCGGAGATGCTGATCGAGTTGAACTTCGGCATGTGGCGCGACGTGAAGGCAATGATGTCGCCGACGATGCGCATGCTCGGTTCCGGCGGGTAGATGTAGGTGTTGCGGACCATGAACTCCTTGAGGATGTCGTTCTGGATGGTCCCGGAAAGCTCGCCCTGCGCCACGCCCTGTTCTTCGGCAGCCACGATGTAGCTCGCCAGAATCGGCAGCACCGCGCCGTTCATCGTCATCGACACGCTCACCTCGTCGAGCGGGATGCCGTCGAACAGGACCTTCATGTCCTCGACGCTGTCGATCGCCACGCCGGCCTTGCCGACGTCGCCCGTGACGCGCGGATGGTCGCTGTCGTAACCGCGGTGCGTGGCGAGGTCGAACGCGACGCTGACGCCCTGCCCGCCCGCGGCCAGCGCGCGACGGTAGAACGCGTTGCTCTCCTCGGCCGTGGAGAAGCCCGCGTACTGGCGGATCGTCCAGGGCCGCACCGCATACATCGTGGCTTGCGGGCCGCGCAGGAACGGAGCGAATCCCGGCAAGGTGTCGGCGAACGGCAGCTCGGCCGTGTCCGCCGCCGTGTACAGCGGCTTGACGACCAGACCATCCGGTGTCTGCCAGTTCAAGGCATCGACGTCGCCGCCGGGCGCGGACCTTGCGGCCGCGGCACGCCACGCATCGAGTTGCGCGGAACTGGGCAGGGTGTCGTCTCGGCTCATCGTCGTCTCCACCAGGACAGGGCCGGGGCTACGTCACCGCGGCGGCGGTGCGCTCCGGCGCGAGCGCATGCCCGGTCGGCAATTATACGGATTCATGCCCGCGGGCAGCTGTAATTGCCTGACGCTCGTTCGGCGCCCTGCAGTGGACGGGAAATGCGGGCGCCCGTGTCGAGGGACCCGGCGCACAACGTAGTCCGAATGGATTAGCAGGCGGCACGCGGTTCTCGCCGACAATACCGCGACGGCATCGCGCATCGAACACGGCTTGACGCGTGCCGGCCGGCACGCGGGGAGGAATCGCATGGGACAGCTGGATGGCAGGCTCGCAATCGTGACTGGCGCAGGGCAAGGCGTCGGGCGTGGCACGGCACTGGCGCTCGCCACCGAGGGCGCCGCCGTGGCGGTCATCGGTCGCACGGAAGCCAAGCTGGTCGAGACCTGCGATGAAATCCACCGACGCGGCGGCCGCGGCCATCCCGTCGTCGGCAACGCCCACGACGGTGACGACATCCAGCGGATGGTCGGGGAATCGGTCGAGGCGCTGGGCGGCGTCGACATCCTGGTCAACAACGCGAACGTTTATGCCCGCGGGTTCGGGCCCTTGCTGTCGATTGCCGACGAGCACCTCGTGAAGAGCTTCATGGCGGGGCCCGTTGCGACGCTGCGCTTCATGAAGGCGTGCCATCCGCACATGAAGGCGCGCGGCCGCGGCGACATCATCAACCTGGTCAGCTCGGCCATGGTGCGCTGGGACGCGCGCAGTTACGGGCTTTACGCCGCGTACAAGCAGGCCGTGCGATCACTGACGCGGGCGGCTGCATGCGAGTGGGCGCCCGACGGCATCCGTGCGCTGAACGTCGCTCCGCACGCGATGTCTCCCGGGCTGAAAGCCTGGACGGAGGCCAATCCAGTCGAGGCCGCGGAGTTCATCAAGACGATCCCGGCGGGTCGCATCGGCGACTGCGAACTGGACATCGGGCGGGGGATCGTCACACTGCTCAGCAAGGACCTGGCCTATCTCACCGGCGCGACGATTCCGCTCGACGGTGGGCAGGCCTATTTCGGCTGAACGGACCTGACCAGGTCCCTGGTCAATCGCGACGATGGCAGGGAGCACGTGCCCGGTAGCGAACGAGCCGCAGACGCGGCCACGCGGGAGACCAGTGAGATGAGCCAAGCCAGATATCCGCACCTGCTGGCGCCCGGCCGGATCGGCACGATGGAGTTGCGCAACCGGATCGTCGTCATGGCGATGGGCGTCAGCCTCGCCGAGGAGGACGGCACCGTGGGCGACCGGGCGCTCGCCTACCACGAAGAGCAGGCGAAAGGCGGGGCGGGGCTGATCATCAGCGGCGCGACTGGGGTGGCCTGGCCCGTCGCGGCCGTGCAGAAAAACCAGCTCGCGATCTCGGACGACCGCTTCATCCCGGGCCTGCGGCGGCTGGCGGAGGCGATCCACGCGCATGGCGCGAAGTTCGGCGTCCAGCTCCACCAGGGCGGGCTGGTCGCCGCTTACTCATTGCGTTGGGGCCATCCTCTGTGGTGCCCGTCGCTGCCGCACTTCGACATGAACGACGAGCAGATCACCGATGCGTTCGTCGAGAGCGAACTGCAGGCGGCCGCGGCCGCTCCCCCGCTCAAGTTCGTCTTCAAGGAAGTCACGCAGGAAGACATCCAGCTCGTCGTCCAGCAATACGCGGCCGCCGCGGACCGCGCCAGGCGAGCCGGAGCCGACGGTGTCGAGATCCACGCTGGCCACGGTTACCTGCTTTCGAGCTTCATCAACCCGAAATACAACCGACGGACGGACGAATACGGCGGTCCGCTGGAGAACCGCGTCCGTTTCCTGCTCGAAGTCATCCGTGCCGTTCGAGCCGCCGTCGGTCCCGACTTCGCCGTTTGGGTGAAGATCGATTCGCAGCAGCACGGGGCTCCGGACGGCATCCAGTTGCCGTTCGCGGTGCAGACGGCGAAGCTGGTCGAAGCCGCAGGCGCCGATGCGGTGGTGGTGTCTTCGTACCACCACCTCGGCAAGCTCAAGCTCCACTCTGAATCCAACATCCCGCACATCCCGGGGTGGAACGTCCCAGCGGCGGAAGCCATCAAGCGAGCCATCTCGATCCCGGTGATCACTTCCGGGCGGGTCGAACCGGAGGTGGCCGAAGCGAAGATTGCCGCCGGTGCCTTCGACTTTCTCGGCATGGGACGGAAACTGCTCGCCGACCCGCATCTGCCGCGCAAGCTCGCGGCAGGCGAGCCGGAGACGATCCGACCGTGCATCTACTGCTACACCTGCGTGAGCTGCATCTACCTGCAGGGCAGCGCCCGCTGTGCGGTCAACCCCGACACTGCGTTCGAGTACCTGCATCGCACGACGCCCACGTCGTCGCCGAAGCGCTACGTCGTCGTCGGCGGTGGTCCGGGCGGCATGGAAGCGGCGCTGCGACTCGATGCCCGGGGGCATCGTGTGACACTGCTCGAGCGCAGCGGGCGCCTCGGCGGCACGCTGCAGATCGCGGCCTTGCCCTACGAACCCAACGAGCGGCTGCTCGACTGGCTCCGTCAGCGGATCGCGAAGTCCAGCGTCGAGGTTCGCCTGAAAACGACAGCGTCGGCGCAGGTCGTTGCGGCCCTCGTGCCGGACGCTGTGCTGGTCGCCACGGGCGCCAGGCGCTCGATGCCGCCCATTCCCGGCGCCGACCGGCCAAACGTCTTCAGTGGTGACGACATGCGCCGGCTGCTGACCGGTCAGTCGGACCCGGGCGGCGCCGGGAAACTGCCGCTGCTGCCGCGTGTTGCGACCCGAGTCGGTGCCGCGCTCGGGCTCACTGCGAATCCCTCATTCGTGCGCAGCGCAACGCGCCGCTGGATGCCGCTCGGCCAGCGCATCGTCATCATCGGTGGCGAACTCGTCGGGCTCGAGCTGGCGGAATTCCTGGTCGAGCGTGGACGCACCGTGGCGGTGGTCGAGGAGGCTTCACGCATGGGTTGCGGGCTGACGCTCGTACGTCGCATGCGCACGCTGGCCGAGCTCGTCGAGCACGGCGTGTCGCTCTACCCGAGTGCCCGCGAAGTCCGCATCGACGACGCCGCCGTGCGCCTCGTGGATGCCACGGGCCAGCAGGTCGCCGTGCCCGCCGATCACGTCATCGTTGCCACGGGGGCGGCTGCCAACCCGGACGTTGCCGACGAATTGCGCGCGGCCGGCCTCGATGTGCGCGCCTTCGGCGACTGCACCGGTATCGGTTACATCGAAGGCGCCATCCGCGGTGCCGCGGACGTCGTCGCCAGACTTTTGCAGTCCGACGTCGGGTGAGGCGAAGATATCCGGTGAGTACCCCTTGGGATGGATTGTCTGAATGATGGCCGGGTTGCAACTCATCGCCGTACCGGGCATTCCGCTCGTGCAGGCTGGCGACGATCTTTCCGGCTTCGTCGCCGACGGTCTCGCCGCGGCTGGCGTGGAACTGCGGGACCACGACGTCGTGGTGATCGCGCAGAAGATCGTCTCCAAGTCGGAGGGACGCTTCGTCAACCTGGCGTCCATCGTGCCGTCGGTGCGTGCCGAAGAACTCGCGCTCGTGGTCCGCAAGGATCCCCGGCTGGTCGAAGTCATCCTCTCCGAATCAAGGCGTGTCGTGCGCGCCGTCAAGGACGTGCTCATCGTCGAGCACCGGCTGGGCCTGGTCATGGCCAACGCCGGGGTCGACCAGTCGAACGTTGCCGATCCGCACGGCCGGCCGCTCGCGCTGTTGCTGCCGCAGGACCCGGACGCCAGCGCTGCGCGAGTCCGCGACGAGTTGCGCAGTCGGCTCGGCTGCAACGTCGGGGTCGTCATCAATGACAGTTTCGGACGCCCGTGGCGCGTGGGCACCGTGGGCGTGGCGATCGGCTGCGCCGGCTTGCCTGCGGTCCTTGACCTGCGCGGCGTCCGGGACCTGTTCGGGCGGACGCTGCAGACCACGATCCTGGCATATGCAGATGAGATCGCGGCGGCGGCGTCGTTGCTCATGGGACAGGCGGACGAGTCACGACCGGTCGTCCTGGTACGTGGCCTCAGGCGGGACGAGGAACACCAGTCAGCCCGGGCGCTGCTTCGTCCCGTGAGAGAGGACCTGTTCCAGTGACCGGAACGGTGCTCGCGCTGGCCGGGGGGGTCGGCGGCGCCAAACTCGCCCTCGGCCTGGCCCACGTCCTCGACGAGGGCGAACTCGTGATCGTCGGCAACACCGGCGACGACTTCGAGCATCTCGGGCTCGCCATTTCCCCCGACCTCGATACGCTTCTATACACGCTGGCCGGGCTCGCAGACGAATCGCGCGGGTGGGGCCGACAGGACGAGACCTGGAAGTTCATGGCGGCGCTCGGACGGCTTGGCGGACCCACGTGGTTTCGCCTCGGCGACTCCGACCTCGCGCTGCACCTCGAGCGCACTCGGCGCCTGGCCGCGGGCGAAACACTGTCGGCCGTGACGGACGGATTGCGGCGCAAGCTCGGTGTCGTATCCCGCATCCTGCCGATGACGGACGATCGGGTGCGAACCCGTCTCCGCTGCGATTGCGGATGGCTGGATTTTCAGGATTATTTCGTGCGCCTGCGCTGTGAGCCGGCGGTGCAGGCACTCGACTACGTTGGCGCGGAGGCCGCCCGGCCCGTACCGGAAGTCATCGACATGCTGGGTGGCGAAGACCTGCGCGCGGTCGTGATCTGCCCGTCGAACCCGTTCCTGAGCATCGAACCCATCCTCGCGATCCCGGGGATGCGGACCGCGATCGCCAATTGCCGCGCGCCGGTCGTGGCGGTGTCGCCGGTCATCGCGGGCCAGGCGGTGAAGGGCCCGACGACCAAGATGATGCGGGAACTCGGACTGGCAGCCTCGGCGTCGGCCGTGGCCTGCCGTTACGCGGACCTGCTCGACGCATTCGTGGTCGACGAGGCCGACGCTGCAATGGCAGCGCCTGAAGGCGTACGGCTCGTGACGGCCAGGACGCTGATGACCTGTCTCGCAGACAGGAGGCGCCTGGCGCAAATCGTGCTCGCGGCTGCCGACGCCGAGGCGGACCGCTGACCGCAGGCACGAGCCCGCTGCGCTAACGGGCGGGGCCGGCGTCGCGCGGATCTCGCTGCGGCGCCGGCTCCTCAATGCTCAGTATTCGTATCTCACGTCCATGCCGAAGGTGCGCGGATCGCCCCAACTGCCGGATCCCGCGGTCACCCAACCCTGGAAAGCCAGCGTGAGGTAATCCTCGTCGGTGAGGTTCTTGCCCCACGCGGCCACGGTCAAGCGCTGGTGCGAGCCGGAGCCGAGCTGGATTTCCGACAGCGTCAGGCGGGCATTCAGCACGCTGAAGTCCGGCGTCATCGAGTACTGCTTCACGTTCGGCGTGGTCAGGTTGAGGGGCGTCGACGTCTCGCCACGATGCGCGTAGTTGAGATTCAGGAACAGCGTGCCCGGCAAGCCGAAGTCAGGGAACCGGTAGTTGACTTCAACGTTGTAATCGTTCTTCGGCACGATGAGCTTGCGCTGGTTGGTGATGTTCGCACCCGTCGTGGGGTCGATCCACTTGTCGTAGTCGTGCGACAAGGTCGCGTAGCCCAACGACACGGTCAGGTCGTCGGTGATCATCGCGGTCGCGTCGAATTCCAGGCCTTCGTAGGTGGATTCGCCTACGTTCTCGGTCTTCCAGCCTCCTGACGGCAGCGCCACGGTCTTCTGCTCGTCGGTGAACTTGCTCTGGAACAGCGCCATGTTCGCCTGCAACCGGTTCTCGAAGAACTGGCCTTTGAACCCCAGCTCCACCGACTCGATTTCCTCCGGTTCAAAGCCCGCGACGAACGCAGCTGCCGTCGCCGGGCCCGAGACCGGGTCGAAGCCGCCGCCCGTGTATGCCATGGCGTACTTGGCGTAGGTCATGAGCGAGTCATTGACGTGGTAGTTGAACGACAGCGCCGGGGTCGTCTTCGAGAACGTACGTTCTGCCTTGGCGCTTGCGAACCCGACCGTGCCGGTCGGATCGAGCGGCACCGCGGCGTACAGGTTACCGGTCCCGGGACCGGTGGCCCCGATGACATAGCCCGTCGTCCAGCCCGTGTTGTAGCCGTCGACCTCGCGCTGGTCCTCGGTGTACCGGATGCCGGGCACGATCTCGAGCTTGCGATCGAGGATGTCCGGAATCCAGGTCAACTGGCCGAACACGGCGTACGAGTCGACCTTCGAGGAATGGAGGCCCTTCTGGTCGACGAAGGCGAAATCCACGAACGGCGTGCCGGTGCCGGACGGCAGATACATGCCGATGTTCGGGCCCGAGTGCTGGCGGCCGTCCTCCTGTGAATAGTAGAGGCCCGCGGTGTACTGAAGACTGGAGCCGATGTCTCCAAGGAACTGGAACTCCTGGGAAAAGGCCTCGTTGTACAGTTCCACCGGATGGGATTCGCCATTGAACGGGGAACCTGGCACGAGCAGTGGCCCACTGTCCGAGCGGACATCGGCGCCTCCGGCATACGCCCCGTAGTTGTAGGAGTTGAGGGTGTCCACTTCGCGATAGCCGGTGATCGACCGGAGGGTGAACGCGTCAGTCGCGACCCACCTCGATGTTGAGCGTGTGGCCTTCGACGACGTTGTCGTTTTCCGGAATCCTGAACGGGTAATAGAGCTTGTCCAGCTTCTTTGTCGAACAGCCGGCGATGAATGTGTCGATGCGGGGATCGCCCAGCGGTTGCACAGCGGTGACCGCTGGGGACGGGAATCGGCACTGCGGCGGCGTGTCGTAACCGGTCGCGTCCGAGCGGTCGTAGGAGTAGTCGACCGTCAGGTCGGTGTCGCTCGGCATCCACCGCAGGTCGACGCGCCAGGCGCTCACGTCCCGCTGGCCGAAGTCCGGACCCTGGGGCGCGCTATTGCTCACGCCCTCGTCGTCCCGGGTGAGCCAGAGGTAGGCGAACTTGGCCGCAAAGGTCTCGCCCACCGGCACGTTGACGCTCGTGCGCGACAGGTACTGGCCCCGCTCTGCGGCGCCCAGCTCCTGCTTGAAGCGGAACTCGTCGAGAACCGGCCTGGCCGTGTAGATATTGATCACGCCGCCGGTTGCATTGCGGCCGGCGAGCACGCCCTGCGGCCCTTTCAGGATCTCGATGCGCTCGAGCTCCGCGGCCGGATTGTTGAGCCCGACGAGCTGCGACCAGTACACGCCATCGACGTGCACTGCGATCGGGTTCGGGGCGCTGATGAATGCCGTGTTCGTCGTGATGCCGCGGAACGTCGGGAAGAAGAAGTCGCTGCTGCCCGGATAGGGGGCGAGGTTGACACCCGGCACGGTGGCATTGTTGATGTCACCGAGGCTGACGACCCCACGCCGCTCGAGCGCCAGCGGACCGAGCGCCACCATGGAGATCGGCACGTCCTGCAGGTTTTCGCTGCGCTTCTGGGCGGTGACGACGATCTCCTCCAGACCGCCGGATTCCGCAGGTCGCGTCTCCTGCGCTCGCGCCGTCGGTGACAGCGCTGCGGCGATCACGCTGACACCGAGCGAGAACCCCGTAAAACCCTTGCGTGTCATGCTTCAATTCCCCTGTTGCTGATCCGATGGGCGTTGTCGATGGACTCATAACAATCGCGCGGCTGGCGCATACGACGCGCCCGAACCGTAACATGATAGCGACGATGTCGGTATAGTCCTAGTGGATAATCTGCACCACGCCGCGCGGGCAATGCGAATGATTTCAAGTTCAAGCCACGAGGATTGATTCCATGAGATTCGGATTTCACATGTTCATGGTCGACCCTGCCGAACACCTGGACATCGCGCGCACCGCCGACGAGTGCGGTTGGGACAGCATCCAGGTTGCCGACGCTCCGTTCTTCCCCGAAGTGAGTTCGGTGCCCTACCCCTATACGCCGGATGGCACACGCTTCTGGCCGCTGGACATGCCCGTCCTCGATCCCTGGGTGGCCATCGCGTCCATGGCGACGGTGACCCGGCGAATTCGTTTCATCCCGTCGGTGCTGCGGCTGGCCATCCGCCAGCCACTGCTGGAAGCCAAGAGCCTGTGCTCGGTGGCCGCGATCTCGAACGACCGCGTCGCGCTGGGCGTGGGACTCGCCTGGATGCCGGAGGAGTTCAAGTGGCTCAACGTCGACATGAAGACACGCGGCGCCCGCCAGGATGAAGCGATCCAGGTCATGCGACTGCTGATGCGTGGCGGCATGGTCGAATTCCATGGCAAGTACTTCGACTTCGACCGTGTCACAATGGCGCCGGTGCCAAAGACGCGCATCCCGATCTACGTCGGCGGCGCGACCAGGCCCGCGAGGCAACGCGCCGCCCGCCTCGGCGACGGCTGGCTCAGCGTGATCCACACGATGGCCGAGCTGAAAGGGCTCATCGACGAGCTGAACGGGTTCCGCCGCGAAGCGGGGCGCGACAAGGAACCTTTCGACATCATGCTGCACTGCCCCGACGCGCAGACCGTCGACGACATTCGCCGACTCGAGGACATGGGGGTCACCGACCTCCAGGTCACGCCGTGGGCACAGCCGGACATGCGGGCCGAGCAAGGCGTGGGCGCCATCATGCAACAGCAGCCGACGCTCGCCATGAAGCAGGACGCGATCAGGCGTTATGCTGACGCGGTGATCGCGAAATTCAGTTGAGCAGCCGCGGGCAAGGCTCGCCTCATGGGCAAGTGGACCGAACAGGACATCCCCGACCTCAGTCGCAAACGAATCCTGGTGACCGGTGCCGGCAGCGGCATTGGTTACGAGGCCGCCCGCGCCCTGGCCCAGCATGGTGCGGAAGTATTGATCGCAGATCGCAATGAGCTGGCAGGTCGTGCTTCCGTCGCGAATATTCGCGCGCTGCGGCCTGATGCCCGGGTGAGATTCCTGGCGCTGGACCTGAGCTGCCTGCAGGCCGTGAAGGATTTCGGCGCAGCCCTCGTCGCCAGGGGCAAGCCGCTCGACGTGCTGATCAACAACGCCGGCATCAATTCCATCGTTGAGCGGCAGCTGAGCGTCGACGGCTACGAGTTGACATTCGCCATTGGCCACCTCGGTCATTTCGCACTCACCGGCCTGCTGTTGCCGTTGCTGAATGCGGCGACGGCACCCCGGGTGGTAACCGTTTCCAGCATGGTGCACGGCCACGGCCGGTTCGACTGGAACGACTTGCAGATGGCGCATCGCTACACCTCGCAGCGCGCCTACAACCAGACCAAGCTGGCCAACCTGCTGTTCGCTCGTGAGTTCCAGCGACGCATGGACAGGGCGGGCGGCAAGATCAAGAGCATCGCCGTTCATCCGGGCGTCGCCCGGACGGCGATCGGAGCCAACCGCCGGAACCTGGGCCAGTTCAACCTCGCGGATCATCTGGTGACGGCCGTGCTCTCGCTGGTCATGCCGTTTCTGGGTCAACCGGCCGCGGCAGGCGCGCTGCCTACCCTGTACGCTGCGGTCTCACCCGACGCCGCAGCGGGCGGCTTTTACGGCCCCGACGGATTCGGTGAAATGAAGGGAGCCCCGAAGCCAGCCAGCGTCAAGCCTGCAGCTCGGGACACCGCCGCCGGCGAGAAACTCTGGCAGCTGACGGAACGCATCACCGGCGTGCGCTACAGGAGTTGACCGTCCCGCGGGAAATTCAACCAGGTCCGCTTGCTCTTTCCTGCTTCAGGCCGATCACGATGGCGCGCAGCAGGGTGCCGCCATCCACGACCAGGACACGCACCCCACGGCGCGCACATTCGCCGGCGGCAGCGCGCGGCAGTTACGCGCCGGTCGCAGCCTGCGGCAGGGTTGCGTGGGCGGACGGCCGGCGACCCGCTGTGGCGGTCGCGGGTCGAGTGACCCACGGTGCTGCACGAGCTCGGCCTCGGCCATCCGCTCAGCTCGTCCAGGCCCCTCGTCTCGCTCGAACGATTGCCGATCAAATGGATCGGGTCAACGTGCGCCATGCACAGTTCGTAGCCGAATGATCGGCGCGCTTCAAATCCCAAACACCTGCAACAACCCATCCGTCAGGCCTTCGAACCCGCGCCCGGTGAGCCCCGCCTTCCTGCCCAAGTACGGCATCTCCTCATACACATACACGCCCGGGCCACCGGTGAACCGGTCGTTGAACAGACTGCGCGTACCGAGCAGGTACGCGCCAAAGGTCTCCGAGCGTCGGGGCGAGTAATCGAGGTTCGCACTGAAGCCGAACGTCGCCGCCTGGTCGATGCTGCGGCCGCTTCCGGCCTGTTCGGTTCGCACTCCGCGACAGCCCTGCACGAGAAGCTTGCCGGGTCCGTCAAAGATCAGGTACCGAAACTGCAGCGTGATGAATGCCATGAGGCTCCAGTTCCATTTCCGGCTGAGCTTGATCGGCCAGTCGATTGACTGCACCACGCCGACAAGGTTTCGCGGCTGCAGCACGAACGCCGAATCCTCGGGCAGGTCGATGACGCCAACCTCGGCAAAGGGATCGTTCTTGCTCGAGACCACGAAGGACTCGCCGTCCGCATCCCGGATCCGATCCAGTGCGACCATCTGTGCTGCGATGCTCGTCAGCCAGAACCTCCAGCTCAGCAGCCACTGGGTCTGCTTGCGACCGCGATCGGCCGAGCTCTGCAGGTATTCGGGATGAACCAGCAATTCCTCCCGGGCCTTGAGGACGATCTCCTGGGACACGGCGGAGATCTTTCTTGTCGGGGCAAGTCCTGGCCCGCTGGATGGGCCCGCCATCCGCATCCCCACAGCCCCCGGTCGCAGTCGAACGGGCCGCTGCTTCTCTGCTAATCGCGCGATGAACCAATACCAGAAGGCCTTGATACCAACGGGCATCAATGTCACCGCGACCAGGATCCCGAACGCCTTCAGGAATACGTTGCGGACGGACTGCAGGGCTCGCTCTGCCTGGTGTTCCGTCGCCTCCACCGCCGCCTTCCTGGTTGCTATGAGTTCGTCGAGCGGGCCCAGGATCGTGGCGCTGGCCAATCGCACCTGCTCGGCATCTGCATGCGCACGAGCCTTGGCCTTCAGCAGCCGTTCCCGGGCAGCATAGAACTGTGCGCCCGCAGAGTTGTACTCACGTGCGAGCCGCTTGCGTTGCTGGGTCAACTCCGCCAGACGAACGTTCGCGCCGGTGCCCGGCACCCGTGCGGCCATTGGATGGTCCCGCTCGAAACGAAGGATTTCTTCCTTCTTGCTCAAATAGGCTGCATTGGTCCGCAGCGTCTGCAGTCGCTTGTCCTCGAAATCCGCAGCGGCATCACGAACGGCCGTGCGGAACGCGTCGATTTCAGCCTTGAGGCCGTTCAACGCCTCCAGCTCGGCCTTGCTCAATTGGATGTCGACTTCGTTCTTGAGGTCCTCCTCCAGCCCTGCGCCGGTCATCAGCGCGATGGCTCTCCCCATGGACGACCGGCGCCTACCCTCCTTCACCCGGATATCGGCCTGCAGTGTCTCGATCAAGAGATCGATCCGATCGGTCCCTGAGGACTGCGCGTCTCGCAAGCGTTGATTGAGCTGAATCTCCGAATCCCGTGCAAATTTTTCAACCTGTGCACGACCGTCTTCGAGGCGCTGCACGAGTTCCCTGTCCGGAACCAGTCCTTTCAACATTACCCCGAGCAGTGTCGACTCTTCGCGATACGCGTCCATCGCGACCAGGGCCGCGAGAATGGCCAGGAACACGAGCAACCGCCCCGCCAGCCAGCCGGTCGCCACTCGGACGGGGTTCATCATCTCATCTGCTCCCTGACTGACATTCCCCGCCGGCCCGACGACCGCCGATGTCGTCGGATCTGGTTGATGCGCGGTAGCATACGATCCTGGGCCTGTGCCCGTGCAGCACGTGGAGTGCCAGTGAGGCGAGAATGCACTGACGGCAACCGGTCGACCCGTGGGCTCGCGGCGCTGCTCCTGTCCGCGTATGTTGCCTGCGTCGCGTTCCCGGCCCCGTCGCATGCGGCCGGGAGCACTGCCGTGGAGGCGCCGGCAAAACCCAGGCCGCGCATCGGCCTCGTACTCGGCGGCGGCGGTGCGAAGGGCGCTGCGCACGTCGGCGTGTTGCGGGTGCTGGACGACATGCGCATTCCCGTCGATTGCATCATCGGCACCAGCATGGGCGCGCTCGTCGGCGGCACGTATGCCTCGGGCATGAGCGCGAGCGAACTCGAGGCCGCGATCCGGGCGATCTCCTGGCAGGACACCATCGGCCGCCGCGGATTGCGGCGGCAGGTTCCCATGCGCCGCAAGCTCGTCGGCAGCACGTACAGCAACAGCCTGGAATTCGGCGTGCGCGGCGGCAGCCTCATGGCGCCGTCCGGCCTGATCAGCACGCAAAACGTGGACCTGACAATCCAGTCCCTGGTGGGCCGCAGCCGTGGCGTCGGGGAGTTCGACAAGTTACCCATCCCATTCCGCGCTGTGGCCACGAACATGCAGAGCGGCGAAATGGTCGTCCTCGATCGTGGCGACCTGGCGCTCGCGATGCGGGCGAGCATGGCCGTGCCCGGAGTGTTTTCGCCCGTCAACATCGACGGCCGCATCCTCGGGGACGGCGGGCTCACCCGCAACGTCCCGGTGGACATCGCCCGGCAGACCTGCGCCGACGTCGTCATCGCAGTCGCCGTGCCGAATCCCCTGCCCACGGCAGACGATCTGCGCTCACCGCTCACGATGATGTCGCGCACCCTCGACGTGCTTATCAGTGCCAACGAGCGCCAGCAACTCGAGACCCTCGGGCCCGCCGACGTCAAGATCGTGATTGAAATGGGAGACATCGGCTCAGCGTCGTTCGACCGGGTCGATGACGCCATCCCGATGGGGCGCGCGGCGGCGCTGGCGCAACAAACTGCACTCTCGCGCTATGCGGTGACCGGGGCCGAGTACCTGGCCTGGCGGGAATCGGCATCTCGGCCCGGGCGCGAGAAGGTCGCGCTGGCGGCCGTCAATCTGCACGGCCTGGAACGGGCGAATACAGAGTTCATCCAGCACACGCTGGGACTGCAGGCCGGCGACGTGGTAGACGCACACCAGATCGCGCAGCGTGCCACCGCCGTATATGCGCTTTCGGACTTCGAACGCGTGGCTTACACCTTGTCGGGCGACCCGACCCGGCCGACCCTGGACATGCACCTGAAGGAAAAATCCTGGGGACCACACATCGTGCGCTTCGACCTGGGAATGCACATCGGCACGGACGCGAACACGGCGTTCACGATTGGCGGTGACTACCTGCAGACATGGATCAATGATCGAGGCGGTGAACTCCGGGGTTCACTGCGCCTGGGACGAACTTCCGGCCTGGAGACGTCGCTGTACCAGCCACTCGACTCGGCGCATCGCTGGTTCGTCGAACCGGGCCTGATGGCGCAGCGATCGATCGAGGACCTCTTCGACGACGGCGACGCGGTGACGCGCTATCGGTTTGCGTCCGGATGGGCCGATCTCGACGCGGGACACGCTTTCGGCAAACGCGCTGAGTTGCGCGCGGGAATCCGCGCCGGCGTCCAGGCGGCCGACCGGGAAATCGGCTCACAGGATCTGCCCGAGATACCCAGCGAGGGTTACGGCGGCTTTACGGCTCGCTACACCTTCGACTCGCGCGACCGCGACGTGCTCTGGCAGCACGGCACGGTCGCCCGCGTGACCTACTACCGCAGTGAGGAAGCGCTGGGAGCCGACGCGAATTACGACCGTTTCGAGGGGCACGGCGACCTTCGTATTGCCGTTCCGTCGCAACGTTGGCTACCTGCGGCTGAGCGGCGGGTCATCGTTCGACACGTCCCTGCCACTGTACGACCTGTTCAGTCTCGGCGGTCCGGTGAGCCTGCCCGGGCTCAGCCTCGGTGAGTTGCGCGGTTCGTCGTACTGGAGCGCGCAGGCGTCTTACCTGCAGCGGATCGCGGACATCAGCTACATCTTCGGCCAGTCGATCTACGCTGGGCTGACGTTGACCGCGGCCGACATGAGCGGCCGCCTCGATGGCGTCAACGCGCAGCCGACGTATTCCGGGGCATTCGTGCTGGCCGGACGCACGCCGCTCGGCCCGATGACGCTTTCCCTCGCCGCGACCGCCACCAGCGAATGGCAGCTCGTGCTGGGGCTCGGGCGACCGATCGAGGAACGTACGATCAACGATCCCACTTGGTGATCGCACGGCCGCGACTGGCGGATGATCGCTTGTACCGATGAGGGCACGGGTAAGAAGCACCTGTCCGATCCATGCTTGCGCGATGCGCATTGCGCCAATGCGTCGCGCGCGCCGGCGATCGGCACGTGACCCATGCGTTGAAGCTGCGGACTTGCTCGTGCTAGCCTGATTCGCGCGCTACCTGCCGAAGACCAGTTCCGAATGCCTCTCGCCGCTTGATGCGCAAGTCGGCACCATCATCCTGGAGCGTCCACATGATTCGCTTTCGCCCTTTGTTGCCGATGTTGCTCATGCTGTGCGCAACAACCCTTGCCGGATGCGCCAGCACTCGACCCGCCCCGCAAGAGGAATGGGACGGCCTCGTCCGGCAATCGGGCACGCGTCTGGGCGCCGTCTTCGTCCGTCCGGATGCCGAAATCGTTGGTTACCGCAGCGTGAAGATCGATCCGGTCGAGGTCAGTTTCGCCAGGAACTGGGACCCGAACCGTGGCGGCCGCAGCCAGCTCGGCCGGCTCGACGCCGGCGACATGGCAGCGATCCAGGCCGGTGTGGCGGAACTGTTCCGCGAGACTTTCCGGGCGGAACTCGAACGCGGCGGCTATCAGCTGGTCGAAACGGCGGGACCGGACACCTTGCGGGTCTCGGCCGCGATCGTGGACCTTTACATCAACGCGCCTGACACGATGTCGGCTGGCCGCTCGCGCACGTACACGGCCAACGCGGGACGCATGACACTGGTCGCTGAACTGCGCGATTCGATGACGGGTGAACTCCTGGCGCGTGCCGTCGATGCACAGAGCGCTCGGTCCAGCGGAACCTGGCAAGTCACGAACCGGGTGACCAATACCGCGGATGCACGACGCGCGATGGGAATCTGGGCGACGGCGCTGCGCCAGGCCCTGGACGAGATGTACGGCCGGGCGAAGGCCGAATAGACATTGCGAGCGGCAGCGGCCCCGAGGCCTTTTCAAGAGCGCGTGTTTGCCTTTCCAAGCTCTTGAATAGGCCTCGGGGCCGCCGCCGCTCGCAATGCGGTTGCCATCGACCGGACCGGCTCAGAACCGGTCGTTCAGCGTGACCCCGAGGCCGATCGTCGTCTGGCGCCAGTCGTAATCGATCATGCTTTCACCGTATCCGGTGAATACCTGCAGGTAACCCCGGAGCGGCCCGACCAGCGGGCGTGAGGCCCACGTGAACTGCGCCGCACCCTTGCCAGTGCTCAGGTTGCCGCGACCCATCAGCGTGAAGCTGTTGTCCCGCCACTTGTAGAAACCCGTAATCTCGCCGTGGCCGTAGTAATCCACGATGTCGGGATTGTCGTCCTCGTAATCCGACGGCGTGATGCGAGTCCAGGCTCGGGCGAGCAGCACGAAATTGTCGCGTTCGATGCCCGCCTCGACAAACAGCCTGTCCCAGCTGCGCGAGATCGGGTCGGCCCGACCGTTCGACTGGTGCGTGTAGCCGAAATTGAGCAGGTTCCACTGCCAGCCGCCGAGGTCGACACCCGGGCGGAAGCTACCGAAGATCTCCGGCATGTAGTTGGTTTCGCGGAACGGGCGCGAGATGTCTGGGCTGTAAAGCTGCCACTGGCTCTGTTGGGTATAGGCGAACCACAAGCCCCAGCGGTGATCGTCGGTGGCCAGCAGCCGGCCTTTGAAACTCAGCTGGAACTTGGCCTCGACGTCATCGAAATCACCCTCTTCGTTGAACGCGTCGAACAGCGGCTCGTAGGGTGCGATGTTGGCGTCGGTCGTGTAGCGGCCCAGCAGGAGGTAATTGGGCTGGTGGAGTCTCACGTACGCACGCCTGGAGTCGGGCAGAAAGCCCCAGGTCGCGTCGATCAGCGAGGCAGGCTGTGGCGTGACAGGGGCAGCTTCCGCAGCGGGCACCGGTGCGGCAGGCGGTGGCGACGTGGCCGCCGAAGCACCATGCACCGCGTTGCCGACGGCGACATCAAAGCACGCGAGCCGCTCGACGGCGTCCGCCATTTCCAGGCACTGCGCACCGGGCGTTTCGGCTCGTGCTGCGCTTGGCGCAAAGGTCGCGCCCGCCAGGATTACGCATAGCCCTGGCAGGCGCGTCTGGCGCCGATTCGACGACAGCATTACGCGTCGTTCGTCAGAGCTGCAGACGGGTAATCCGCGTTCCGTCGACCGTCAGGCCCGCCATCAAGCCCTGATTCGAGAGGATATAACCGATCACCGGCTGCTGCGACGTGGCGCTGGTCAACTGCGCATTCGCGCCGACGGAAATCAACGTGACCGAAGCATCGACCCCGGCCGTCCAGCCACGGCTGTCCTGGAAGTTCTTCAGCGCGGCGTCGGTCATGAACAGCAGGAAAACCGCCGTCGACTGGGCCCCGGCCTGCAGGCCGAACGAGCCGCTGGTGGTGCGGTGGAAACTGACCGTCTTGCCGTTCACGCGCAGGGCGCCATCGCCCCGGGACGCGCCGACGATGAAGCCGGCCTCGAGCACGGAGGGGAACACGAGCACGCCCTTGGCGCGTCCGACGAGTTCCTGGGAACCCGGCACCTGGCGTGCGAGCGACGCGAGCGCATTATCCACACCGGAATCCAGGCTCTGGCGCCGTGTCGCCGGATCGCCTGCGTCCGAGCCCGTGGTGGTGCAACCGGTCGCGAACACCGAAAGGCTCAGCAGAGCCGCAAGAAAATCCTTTTATTCACTTATCAATCCCTCTCTTCAATACTAACCGTCGGGAGGACGGCCGCCGGCCTGCCGGGGTCTTTCAGCCAGCCAACCAGTCGGCGGACGGGATCAGTCGCCGCAGATCAAGCGCATCCGGCGTTCGGCCCGGGTCGAACTCCGCATCCGTCTCGGCATTCAGCAGCTGCTCTTTGGCGGCAGCGCAGGCGTTCGCTTCCGCCGTGGCGCTCGCAGGTACCGGCGTGTTGGCGGGGGCATTGCAGCGGGCATCGTCCGCAAGGCGGATGTTGTTCAGCGCTCCACGCTCGACCGAAACGCAGTCACCTACGCGCAGGCCGGCTTGCTCGGTCACCATACGAATGGTGTTGGTGCCGCCAATCAGGATCGTGTATTCGAATCCGGTCGACGAGCCCGCGGCGCCCGCCAGGCGGCTGCCGACGGCCGCGCCGCCCACGCCGCGCAACGCGCGATTGCTGCGCGACTGCCCGGAGCCCGACGCTACGCCCAGCGCGCCGCCAACGATCGTGCCAGCGGCATTCGCGCCCTGGTTCTGGATGTCGACCTGGCGCACGGCAGTGATCCTGCCATAAGTCACCGTGGTCTGTGCAATGGCCTCGCCCGCCACAAAAACGACACCCAGCAGTGCGATCGACCCGATGAAATTCCAGCGCATCTTCATGCTTGTTGCTCCTGAATTGTGCAAATGTACGGCGACCGGCAAGGGGTCCTGCCCGGGGGGGCGCCATTGGCTGCACGCGCCAACGCCGGGTCGATTATCCGAGCCGGTCACCAGTGCATGCTGCGCCGAGAAGTGCTTGTCGCAGCTCATAAAATAGCAGATAAAAATAGCTGCGAATCGGCGACTAACTGAAAGCATAGGTGCGTCACCACAGGAGAGTTACCCCACGGTTACCGCGCCTTGGCGACACTGTTTCAGAGCGTCGGCACCGCATGTGGCACTGCGATCGCAACACTCACCCTTGCGATTGCGGAGGACCAGGAAGCCGCTTAGGGTACCGGCTCGCTGGGCACGCGGCGAGAATGCGGCGTGCGTGAGTCCGGTACAAGAAGAATCCAACGGAGGCGAGCATGGCCGAACAGAAGATGTCACGGACGGCGCTCACCGCCATGGTGGTGGGCGGAATGGTCGGGGCGGGAATATTCTCGCTGCCGCGGACGTTTGCCAATGCCACTGGACCGATGGGAGCGGTCATCGCCTGGCTGATTGCAGGTACCGGCATGTACATGCTGGCAAGCGTCTTCCAGGCCCTGGCCGAGCGACGGCCCGACATCGACGCCGTCGCCTACTGATTGCGTGGTAGCAGCCGTTGGCCGCGCCGACAAGGCCGTTCGGCGCGGGTATGGTGCTGGCGGGCGTGTGCCCTGAGAGCTCCGAATACACTGGCAAGGACAGCGACCATGCGAACTCTCACAGCCGCACGTGCTGCCCTCGCCCTGGCATGCTCACTCGCGCTCGCGCTGCCCGGCGCCGATGCGGTCGCCGCGGTTGCCGTGGCCCAGGCTGCGGTGACACGCGGCAACGAATTGCTCGCCACAGGCGACTACGCAGCGGCCCATGTCGCCTTCAACGAGGCCCTCGAAGCCGACCCGAGTTCGGTCGAGGCCCACCTCGGCCGTGCGCGGGCCTATTACGGCATGGGAGAGTACGCCCGGGCTCGACTCGAGTTCGAGGCGGTCCTCGGCTACGACCCCGCGGTCGTGGCGCCCGACCTCCAGACGCTGGACGCGATCTACGACGGCATCGCCGAGGATTACGCCGCGGGCAGAACCTGGTCGCCCTTCTATTACGCTGAAACAGGCATCGGCAACTACTGCCAGAACAGTTCCAAGTCAACGGACATTTTTGGCGGAGCCGGCGAGTACGACACGTTCCTGCCGATCCGCACCGGCGGTGGCTGGAGCGCGCCCCTGACGGAGCGCCATTCGTTCAATGGCACGCTGGACTACCGCTTCCGCTGGTACGACGACAAGAACCGCCGCAACGACTCCGACCTGCGCTGGAACTTGAACCTGAGCCGACCGGTGGACGACGACAACCTGCGCTTCGGCATGCGCGGACGGACGAGCTACCGCGGTGACGGCCAGTACCGCAATGACTGGGGTGCGTTTGCGACCTACAGCATCGGCTTTGGTGCGAGCGACCGCCTCGCGATGACCGGTGAGTTTCGCGAGCGGCGCTACCCGAGCGGACCCTTGCGCTCGAGGACGCGCGACATCGCGGAGTTGACGGCCCTATGGACGCACTCGCTCGCCAACGGCAAGACCTCCCTGTCGCTCGGTGGGTCATTCGCCGAGGAGTGGGCCACGCAGGAGCGCATCGATGGCGACGCTTCGATCTGGAGCGTCCGCAGCTCACTCAACCATGCGTTCAGCGACTCGCTCGACGCATTCTTCTTTCTCGAGTATTGGGAGGAGGGATACGAAGAGGAACGGCCGGACTTCAGCACCGACCCGAACCTGCTGGTCCAACGCAGCGACGACCTTGTGTACGCTGGTGGCGGGCTGATATGGTCGTTCGCTCCCGGCTGGACGCTGCGACCGGCGTTCGAGTACGACTGGGAGAACAGCAATATCCCGGCGCTTGCGTACAGCAATACCGAAGTGTGGGTGACCGTGCGCAAGTCGTTCTGAAGGCCATGACCAGCAACAAAGCCCAGTGCCGATGAAGCGACCGTCCGAACCGCAACCGCTGTTGCTGCTCGAGGCGACCTGGCATCGGTGCGCCTGCAGGCGGATCGCTACGCACAGGTCGTCAACGTGTACCAGGCGATGGGTGGCGGCTGGGTCGATATCGCCAGCTCGATTGCGCCCAAGCCGCAAAGCACCGTCAACCCTGGTCTATGACAGCGAATGATTTACGCCCGGACAGTATCCGGGCTGGCTGGCTACGGAGAATTCCGGGCCGGCTGTTCAAGGGTATCCGGTTTCTTTTTCTCGCGCTGGTTCTCGCGTGGGCGTCCCTTGCCATCTATTTTTCGACCCTGCCCTGGACCTGGTTGCGGATCGGCCTCGCCGTCGCCTTTGCCGCGTTCGGCATCTGGGCCTTGTGGATTGCACGCCGGCCTCGCATGCGATGGGTCTTTGCGGCGCTGTATGTCCTCGTGCTCGTCGGGTGGAGTTTCATCCAGCCCTCGCACGATCGCGATTGGCGACAGGACGTCGGCGTCATGCCCCGTGCAACCATCGACGGCGACCGCGTGCGGATCTCCGGGGTGCGCAATTTTGACTACAGCAGCCGGGACGATTTCACGGTGCGGTACGAAGAGCGCGAAGCGTCGTTGCCGCACCTGACCGGGCTCGATTTCTTCATCTCGTACTGGATGCCGGGACCGGTCGGCCATACGTTTCTAAGCTTCACCTTCGACAACGCGCCCCCGCTCAACATCTCGATCGAGACGCGACCGGAGGTGGGTGAAGGCTTCGACCCGCTGGCGTCACTATTCAAGAAGTACGAGTTGATCTACGTCGTGGGCGAAGAGCGCGACATCGTCGGCGTGCGCACGAATTTCCGCGGCGAGGACGTCTACGTGTATCGCCTGCGGGTGCCGGCCGAAGTGGCGCGCAACCTGTTGCTGGTCTACCTCGAACGCATCAACGAGCTGGCTGATCGCCCGGAGTTCTACCACCTGCTGAGCAACAGCTGCACGATCAACATCGTGCGCTACGCGAACCTGGTCGGCCGCAGCGGCGATTTCGATCTCCGCCACTATCTCAACGGCTGGGTCGACCGTTATTTCTACGACACCAGGCTGCTGACGACGGAGTTCCCCTTTGCGGAACTGCGTCAGCGTTCGCGGGTCGACGCGAGCGTAAAGGCATCCGAGGAGATCGAAGACTTCTCGCAGCACATCCGCGAGTCTGTGCCGGGAATGCGGCCTTGAATCGGCAAGTCGTGTGTCGCGGCCTGCCGACTTGTAACCCTACCCGGAAGCCGGTGCGCTTCCATGGTCAACCTTTGGAACGGAGTGCGCCCATGTCCCTGTATCACCCCGCCGTTGCGTCGGCTCCTGCCAGCCCCTCCGTGGCCACGCCGACCCCTGATACGGCCACGACCCTGGTCGCTTACAAGTGGCAACTCGCGTCAGCGACCGATGCCGCGGGCCAGTCGATCGCTGCGCTCTTCCCGACACCGGACAAGCCGTTGGGACTCCAGTTCGCCGACGGCCGGCTCGGCGTGACCGGCGGCTGCAATCGCCTGAACGCCGGCTACCAGCTGCTCGACTCCGCGCAAATGCAGGTCAGCCAGGGGATGTCGACGATGATGGCCTGTCCGCCGCCGCTGGCAAACGCCGATGCGGCCATCGCCAAGTTCCTGAGCGGCACCCTGCAAGTTAACATCGAGGGTGAGACCGGCGCGCCGCAACTGCGACTGGCAGCGGCCGATGGCAACACGCTGACCTTCAGCGGTACGCTGACGCCGGAAACCCGGTTCGGTGGGCCTGGCATGCGCGCGTTTCTCGAAGTGTCACCTGAGCCGTGCGCGGCGCCGTCGGCAAGCCCGTGCCTGATGGTGCGCGATCGCCACTTCGACGAGCAAGGCCTCGCGAGCGGCACGCCAGGCGACTGGCGCGCGCTGGCCGAGGGCATCGAAGGCTACACCCCCGTCGCAGGCGAACAGCACGTGGTGCGGGTCAAGCGTTTCGAGCAGGCTGGAACGGAGCACTTCGTGCTCGACTTGATCATCGAGACGCGAACGACCCAATGAGTCGGGTCGGCGCCCTGCGCCCTTGGTCGCGATCGGACCCGGTGGCAGGTTACTGCGCCGGGTCGAGCTGCGCCGGGTCGAGCTGCGCCTGCTGCAGATGCTTCCGCACCAGCCCCGGCAGGATCCGGAAGTCGAGGTCTAAGGCCCGCTCGAAGCGAAGAGCGTTTTCTGCAGCGGCCTCCAGTCGTTGCCGATCGCGCAGGGCGGGACCTGCGAACACAACCATGTTGCCACCCCACCCGACGGTCACCGGAATGACGGGGTCGCCGAATACCTTGCGAATTCTCTCGACATGCAGCGTGCTGTCCGACTCGTGGGCCGCGAGGTTCATCACGAACACCCCGTCGTCACCGAGTATGCGGCGGGAGTTCTCGATGAACTCAGGTTCTGCGATCGATCGTGATATTCCATTGCGATCGTAGGCGTCGACGAGCAGCACATCCGGGAACTCCGCGGAGTCGGCCAGGTCTGCGACATAGCGGGCGCCGTCGCCGTGGATGACGCGCAGGTCGGTGCCATCCGGTGGAATCCTGAAATGATTCCGCAGTGCGATGACGTTCGCATCGATCTCGAGGACCGTGACGTGCGTCGACGGCAGGCGGCGATTGCAGAACTTGACCAGCGACCCGCCACCGAGACCGATCATGAGGATGCGCCGTGGCTCCGGACAGAACAGCAGGAACGCCATCATCTTGCGCGTGTAGTCGTTCACGAGCGCGTCGGGATCGTCGATCCGCATTTCGCTCTGGACGCTGCCGTCGATGGTGAAGCACATCGCGCGATGCTTGCCGTCTTCGACCAGGAAGGGCTTGTCATAGGTGCCCGTCATCAGTCGCTGGCACAGTACGGCCGACGCGGCTGCTGTCGGTTCCAGAACGCGCACCAGCGTGCCAGGGTCAAGCGTGAGGCCGCCAAGCGATAGCAGGTCCTCACTACTCTGGCTGGTCGAGCCCCAACCATCCTGCTGCGACGTGGCCAGGTTCACGCGCCGCGTGCGCTTTGCGCGGCATGCGCGCGGATCGACGCGACATCAACGCCTCTTTCCGGCCCGATCGAACGCATCCGACTCCGCCGGCGTCCACGGTGTTCCGGTCTGGTCTTCGATGTAGCGCCGGATCAGCTGCCTGACGACCTGTGAGGGCGTGGTGTCCTGCTCCGCGCAGATGCGTTCGAGCAACGCTTTCTTGCGCGGGTCGATCAGCACGGTCAGGCGGGCGGTGCGGTCCTCGAGTGGCAAGCGAATTCCTCACGGTGCCCAGGGCATGTGCTTGTGATTATAATGCAATTTGCATTGGAGTAGAATCAGACATGGCCCCGATCGACTCGCCCTGACCCTATCCTGGCGCTGCTGGCGTGCTGGGCGGTGGTGGGCGCTGTCGGACTGCTGCGGCCCCACAGCGTCGCCCTGGTCCGCAGGGTGTTGTTTCCTCTAGGCGCGCTCATCGGCGTGGCCCTCGCGATCGTAGCTGCCCTCAGCCTCACCGAACCGGTCGAGCAAGCCACCCTGCACATCGGCTTGCCGGATTTGCCCATGCACGTGCGGCTGGACAATCTTTCGCGCGTGTTTCTGGCCCTGCTCGGCAGCGCATCTGCGGGCGTGTCGTTGTTCGCGGCCGGCTATTTCCGCAAGGGCGAGGGAACCGCACCGGGGGTGCTGGGACTCCAGTACCACCTCTTTCTCGCCAGCATGGGATTCGTGCTGGTCGCCGACGACGCCTACGCCTTCATGGTCGCGTGGGAGACGATGGCCCTGACCTCCTATTTCCTGGTGACCGCCCAGCACGGCATCCCGGAGATTCGCAGCGCAGGATTCCTGTACCTGCTCATGGCACACGTCGGTGCCATCGCCATCCTGCTGAGCTTCGGCATCCTTCAGGGCGGCACCTGGTTGTTCTCGTTCGACGCCATGCGTGCGAGCACGCTGTCGACTCCCTGGGCAACCGCCGCCTTCCTGCTCGCGTTGTTCGGATTCGGCGCCAAGGCCGGGCTCCTGCCGCTGCACGTCTGGCTCCCGGAGGCCCATCCGGCCGCCCCTTCGCCCGTCTCGGCGCTCATGAGCGGCGTCATGCTGAAGACCGCCATCTACGGCGTGCTGCGGGTGACGTTCGACCTGATCGGGGACCCGCTGTGGTGGTGGGGCCTGATCCCGCTCGGGCTGGGGCTGGCCACGGCAATCTTTGGCGTGGTCTTCGCCGCAGTGCAGACGGACATGAAACGCCTGCTCGCCTATTCTTCCGTGGAAAACATCGGCGTGCTGTTCACCGGCATCGGCCTGGCCATCGTCTTTCACGGGGTAGGCATGACCGAACTTGCCGCGCTCGCGCTGATCGCGGTGCTGTATCACTCCCTCAATCACGCGTTCATGAAGAGCCTGCTGTTCCTCGGCACCGGGGCGGTCCTGCACGCCACAGGTGAACGGAATCTCGGCCGGCTCGGCGGGCTGATTCACCGCATGCCATGGGCGGCCTGGCTGACGCTGGTGGGCGTTCTCGCCATCGCCGGCCTGCCGCCGCTGAACGGGTTCGTGTCCGAGTGGCTGCTGCTGCAGACGTTCCTGTTTTCCCACGAAGTGCCGCAACCGTTCGTGAACATGCTGCTGCCCCTGGGCGCCGCCATCGTGGCGCTCGCCGCTGCACTCGCCGGCTATGTCATGGTCAAGTTCTTCGGCATCGTATTCCTCGGGCAACCCCGCGAATCCTCGCTGGCCGCGGCGCACGACGTGGGTGGTTTCGAGAAAGCCGGTCTGGTCTGGCTGGCGATCGGGTGCGTGCTGCTGGGACTCCTGCCCAGACAGGTGATTCACTCGCTTGCTGCCGCCACCGAGCAACTGACGGGCGCAGCACCGAATCTTGCGGGTCAATCGTGGTGGCTGCTGGCACCGCTGACCGAACGGGACGTGTCGTACGCTCCTCTGGTCCTGCTTGCGGTCATCGTAGCGGTCGTCGTGGCTACCTTCCTGATCGTGCGCGTCGTGTACCGTCGACCGGTGCGCCTCGCCGCGCCATGGGATTGCGGCTGCGGGCGGCTCGACCCGCGCATGCAGGACACGGCCGAGGGATTCGGCCAGCCCATCCGCCACATCTTCGTCTCGTTCTTTGCAATGGAGCGTGACCTGCCCTCGCCGCACGACCTGGCGCCACGCTATCGGGTCAAGGTCAGCGACCGGTTGTGGCAAGGCGCCTACCTGCCAATCGCCGACCTGTTGCAGCGGGCCGCGAACTCCGTGGCCTGGTTGCAGCAAGGCCGCATTTCGGTCTACCTGACCTACAGCTTCATCACCCTGGTGGTGCTGCTCGCGGTGATGTTGTGAGCACGGTGGCCTGGCTCACCCAGTTCCTGGAGGTGCTCGCAGCACTGATCCTCGCGCCGCTGTTCCTCGGCTGGGTCAACGCGTGCCGTGCCTGGCTGCAGAACCGGCGTGCACCGAGCGTGCTGCTCCCCTACCACGGCATTCGCAAACTGTTCCACAAGGACGCTGTGATCGCGGCGAGCGCGTCGCCGCTGTTCCGTGTGGCGCCGTATGTCGTGTTCGGCGCGATGGTTGCCGCAGCAGCGGTCATTCCCTCGATGGGCACGGGCCTGCCCTTCCGTTCCGCGGCCGATGCGATCGCACTGGTCGGACTGCTGGCGATTGCGCGTGTCTTCATGTCGCTCGCCGCAATGGACATCGGTACCGCGTTCGGCACGCTCGGTGCGCGTCGCGACATGATGATCGGCTTCCTCGCCGAGCCGGCCCTGCTGATGGTCATCTTCGTTGCCTCGCTGCTGTCAGCAACCACGGCCCTGCCGTTGATCGCGGAACGGCTCGTGGTGCAACCCCTCGCCCTGTATCCGAGCCTCGCGTTCACGGCGGTCGCCTTTACCATGGTGCTGCTGGCAGAGAATGCACGCATTCCAGTGGACAACCCGGCGACACACCTCGAACTCACCATGATCCACGAGGCGATGCTGCTTGAATACTCGGCGCGGCATCTCGCGCTGATGGAGTGGGCGGCCGCCCTGAAACTCTTCAACTACGCTTGCATCGGCTTCGCGCTGTTCGTGCCGTGGGGTGCGTCCATCGGCTCCACCGGGATCGGCGCCATGGCCTTGTCGCTCCCGGCTCTGCTGGTGAAGCTTGCCGTCGCCGGCCTGTGGCTCGCGCTGCTGGAAACCGTTTCCGCCAAGCTGCGCGTGTTCCGTGCGCCGGAGTTCATGGCCACCGCGTTCATGTTCGCGGTGCTGGGCCTGCTCGTGCACCTGCTGCTGGGGGCCTGAGGCATGCAGCACACGCCCTTCGACCTGCAACTGCTCAACGCCTGCGCCGCGATCCTGTTGCTGCTGTCGTTCGCCATGCTCGCCCAGCGACGTATCGTGGCGCTCGTGAACCTGCTCGCGCTGCAGGGCGCCATGCTGTTCATCGCCACGATGCTGCTGGCCTGGCGGACGGGACAGAATCACCTGTATGTCTCCGCTGCGCTGACGCTCGGCCTCAAAGTCATTGCATTGCCCTGGTTGCTGCACGTGCTCATCAAGCGGTTGAACGTGCAGTGGGACAGCGAGCCGCTGCTCAACGTGCCGGGCACGATGCTCATCGGGCTCGTCACCGTGGTGTTCTCCTTTGGGCTCGCCCAGCCGATCGCCGAGCTGGCGAGCACCGCGACCCGCAATTCACTGGGCATCGCGGTGGCGGTGATCCTGCTCGCGTTCATCACCATGATCACGCGTCGCAAGGCCATGTCGCAGGTCGTCGGGTTCCTGTCGATGGAGAACGGCCTGTTCTTCGGCGCCATGAGCGCCACCTACGGCATGCCGATGATCGTGGAATTCGGCGTGGCGCTCGACGTGCTGGTCGCGATGCTGGTGCTCGGAGTGTTCTTCTTCCAGATTCGGGAGCAGTTCGACAGCCTCGACCTGCACAACCTCGAATCGCTCAAGGAGGACCAGTAGGTGGAGTTTGCGGTCCTCCTGCTGACGCCGTTGCTCGGCGCACTGCTGCTGGCCGTGTGGGGCGCGCGCCCGCGCGCTGCCGAGATCAACATCGCACTGAGCTTCGGCACCTTCCTTGCCGCAGTGGCGGTCACCGTGCGGGTGATCAACGAGGGCAACCTGACCGCAGCGCACGAGCAGTTCTTCCTCGACCCGTTCAACGTGTTCCTGGTGACGCTGACCGCGTTCGTGGGCCTGACGACGTCGATCTTCTCGCGACCCTACATGCGGATCGAGATGGAGCACGGACGCCTGAGCCACGGGCGGCTGCGGCTCTACCACTCGATGTACCAGCTCTTCATGACGATGATGCTGGTGGCGCTGACCACGAACAACATGGGCCTGCTCTGGGTGGCGCTCGAGGCAGCGACGCTGTCGACCGTCTTGCTGGTGACTCTGTACCGGACACCGGCCAGCCTCGAGGCAGGCTGGAAGTATTTCATCCTGTGCGGTGTCGGTATCGCGCAGGCGCTGTTCGGCACGATCCTGTTGTATTTCGCCGCGGAGAAGGTTCTCGGTGCCGAAGGCGTCAGCGCACTGCTGTGGACCCACCTGGCCGCAGTGAAGGGCGAACTCGAGCCCACGGTGCTCGGACTGGCCTTTGCCTTCCTGCTGGTGGGCTACGGCACGAAGGTCGGGCTCGCACCCCTGCACAACTGGCTGCCGGATGCGCATGCGGAAGGCCCGACGCCGGTTTCCGCCGTGCTGTCGGGACTGCTGCTCAACGTCGCCATTTACGCCGTGGTTCGCTGCAAGATCCTGGTGGAGGGAGCGCTGCAGTCGACCCTGCCGTCGAAGATCCTGATGATCTTCGGGCTGCTATCCGTCGTGCTTTCCGCATTGTTCCTCTGGCGACAGCGCGACATCAAGCGACTGTTCGCGTACTCGTCGATCGAGCACATGGGTATCATCGCCTTCGCCTTCGGCATGGGCGGGGCCGTCGCCAACTTTGCCGCCCTGCTGCACATGACCGTGCACTCGCTGACCAAGTCGGCCATCTTCTTCACGGTGGGTCACGCGGCGCAGAAAGCGGGCTCGCAGAGGATCGAGGACATCCGTGGACTGCTCTCACTCAATCCAACGATCGGCTGGGGCCTGATGCTCGGCTCGCTGGCGATTCTCGGGTTCCCGCCGTTCGGCGTGTTCGCCAGCGAGTTCCTGATCCTGACGACCGCGATGAAGCAGGAGCCGTGGGCCACGCCCATCCTGCTGCTGGCCCTGGGAGTCGCGTTTGCGGCGATCTTCAGCCGCGTGCAGTCGATGGTGCTCGGTCATTCGACGGGGAAGCGACTGCCGCACCAGCCTGCGCTGCTGCCGGTGTTCGCGCACCTCGCGCTGGTGCTGCTGCTCGGCCTCTATATTCCTCCCTACCTGGCCGACTGGTATCGCGCCGCGGCCAGCATGATCGTGGGAAACTGACGTGAGTCTCGTGCGCTGGATGACCCGGGCAACGTCGACGCAGGCTGGAGCGGCGGTCACACAGCTGCTCGTCGAACCGCGCGAGTGGCGTGAACTGGCGCAGGACGTTGCGGCCGCCGGTGGTCGATTGCTTGCGCTCTGGGGCACGAATCGAGTCGGGCAGTGCGACACGCTGCATGCCGTAACCGTCGCGCCGCCACGCGTCCTGGCGGTGACCATTCCGCTCGATGCTGATGGGGGCTATCCCGGCGTCGAGGACGTTTTCCCGTCGGCCAGCCGCATGCAGCGCGCAGTGTTCGATCTCTGCGGCGTGCGGTCGACCGGGCAGGACACCCGGCCCTGGTTGCGCCATGCCGCCTGGCCCGAGGACGCATTCCCATTGGTCGCCAACCCGATGCCCGCGCCGCCGCAGTCGCCACTCGACGACTACGCGTTCGTGCGGGTCGAAGGCGATGGCGTGCACGAGATTGCGGTCGGCCCGGTGCATGCCGGCATCATCGAACCGGGTCACTTCCGCTTCTCCGTGGTGGGCGAGAAGGTGCTGCGGCTCGAGGAGCGCCTGGGCTACGTCCATAAGGGCATCGAGCGACGCTTTACCGAACTGCCGATCCTCGACGGACACCGCCTGGCGGCCCGAGTTTCCGGCGACTCGGCCGTGGCGTATGCCTGGTCCTATTGCCAGGCACTCGAACGCATGGCAGGGACCGTGCTGCCGCCGCGAGCCGCGTGGCTGCGCGCGCTGGCACTGGAGCTCGAACGCATCGCCAACCACCTCGGCGACCTCGGCGCGCTCGGCAACGATGCCGGCTTCGCCGTCGGCCTCGCGCAGTTCTCGCGCCTGAAGGAGCACCTGCTGCGCGCCACGGAGCAAGCGCTCGGACAACGCTACCTGCTCGACTTCGTCGTACCGGGCGGCACGCGCAACGACTTCGCTCCGGCAGGTGCCACGGTGCTCGACGAGTACCTGGTGCAACTCACCGATGAAGTGACCGCACTGCGCGGCATCTACGAAGAGCACACGGGCCTGCGGGATCGATTCGCGGGTGCCGGCACCGTGCTGCCCGAACTTGCAGCCTGGATCGGGCTGGTCGGCCTCGCCGGGCGAGCCAGCGGACAGCTGCTCGACCTGCGCGTGGATGCGGCGTGCGCGCCTTACGCTGAGCTCAACCTGCGCCGGTGCACGCGGCAGGACGGTGACGTGCTCGCGCGAGTCACCCTGCGTTTCGACGAGCTGAGCGAGTCGGTGCGCATCGTGCGGCGGATCCTGCGTGCGCTGCCACCCGGCAACCACTCGATCACCGTGACCGTTCCGCCGGCCGGAGCAGTCGGCGTCGGGCTCATCGAGGCGTGGCGTGGACCCGTCGTCGTGGGCCTGGAGGCGGGACCGGACGGGAGCATCCTGCGCTGTCATCCACAGGACCCCTCCTGGCACAACTGGCCCGCGCTCGAGCACGCGATCATCGGCAACATCGTTCCCGACTTTCCGCTCATCAACAAGTCGTTCAACTTGTCCTACAGCGGACACGATCTCTGACCCACGCCCATGCTCAGGACACTGCAACAGATATTGAAAACCGGCATCGTCACCGAAGTTCCACCGGCTCCGGCGGAGGAACTGCGCGTGCGCGAAGCGCTGCAATCGCGCATCCGCGAAGTGCTCGGTCGTGCGCTGTGCATCCGCGCAGTGGATGCAGGTTCCTGCAACGGCTGCGAGCTGGAAATTCACGCGCTGGGCAACCCGATCTACAGCATCGAGTCGCTCGGCATCCGCTTCGTCGCCAGCCCGCGCCATGCGGACCTGCTGCTCGTCACGGGCCCGGTCTCGCGCCACATGGAGGTCGCGCTGCGCCGCACGTATGACGCAACGCCCGATCCCAAGCTGGTGGTTGCAGTGGGTGATTGTGGCGCCTGCGGCGGAGTATTCGGCGACGGCTACGCCAGTTGCGGCGCGGTCTCGAACGTGATTGCGGTGGATGTCGTGGTGCCGGGTTGCCCGCCGTCCCCCGCACGCGTCCTCGCCGGCATTCTTGCCGCGATTTCGCCGTCACCCGACGAATCGACCCGCGGCTCGGGCCAGTGACCGGTCAGGCTTCCCGGGGCGTTGCTTCGAACGCCGGATCAGCCTCCGGGTTGGTGCTCGTGTCGCGCCAGTGCTTCTTGCCGGCAACGGCCAGGCCGAACTCGGACCGACTCAGGATGTTCTCGTCCAGGGTCATGTCCGTTGCGCAATAGCCGCGAAAGAACTCCGCGGTCGCCGCCGCGGAGCCATTGAGCTTGTCCAGGTTCAGGGCGCGACGACGCTTCAGGTCCATCACCGGTTTGGTCGTGCCCATGCCGATGGAACGGCCCGTCACCTCGCCTCCGGCGATGCAGGTGATACCGGACGTCATTCTGCTCGCCGATCACGAAACCGACTGCAAAGACGACCAGTGACACGTGCAGGTTCGATGCGAAATCCTGCAGCCAGGGGCTGCTGATCCAGTCCTGCATGCTGGACCCCTGCACTGTTCAGCCGCTGCCGGTGCGCGCAGGCCGTTTTTCCCATGCCGCCGGTGGCCCACTGCACGAGCTTGCACTTCTTCGGGCGCCGCTCGTGTCGACAAAATCCCTTCCGGTCCCGCTCTCAAGTTGCCTGCGCAGACTCGCGAGCACGTTTTGCACGCTCGTAGTCGCGGAGCGCTTCCGCGGCGGACTTCTCGTTGCCTGAGGCCTTGTACGTCCAATGGAGCACGTCGAACGGGCCTTCGTACAGCCCGGGTGGATGCCGGAAGCCGATGCGCTCGAACTGCGCGCCGCGGCCCCTGAACAGCCCGTTGGCGATCGCCATGTTCGACCAGGCCACGGCATCGTCGTAGTGCTGGGCCTTGTATGCCGCGAATCCCGCAAGCCAGGCGAGTTCGGCCGTGGCAGGACGAATGGCAAGGCCTGCCGCACAGAACTGCACGGCGTCGAGCCAGCGCAGCAGGCTGCAACAGCATTCGGCAGCGCCATAGCACGCCCACGCCCCCTCCTCTTCCCAGCCGCGCAATTCGGCACAGGTGCGGAACGCATCGATCGCCGCCGCGAACTCGCCCAGGTGCTTGTGCGAAGCGCCGAGGTAGTAGAACCACCTTGCCTGCTTTGCATGCTGCCTGGTGTAGCGCTTGAGAATTGCCACGTCGCGTTCGAACTTGCGACGGGTGCCGGCGGGGTCCTTCGGCAGCTCGTGGAAGCGGACACCGCGCAGGTTCAGCGTCTCGGCAGTGGTGCGTCCCATGAGGCATTCATGCGTCGGGCCCTCCCAACGGACTTTCGCGGGCAGGCGCACGATGCGTTCTTTCGAATAGCTGCCGACGTCGTCGGCGACCATGCAGACCTGCGCCTGTGTGCGAGCCAGCGCGCGAGCCAGGTCAAAGTCCCGGTCGAACAGCAGTCGCTCGTCCGTGTCGAGCGTGAGGGCCCAGGTTGCGCCCGCCTTCGCCGCGGCACCGAGTGCGAAATTTCTTGCGGCGGCGAAATCGTCCTTCCAGGGAAACTCGTGCAGCAGCAGCTTGTCGCCGGCCACCCGGCGCGCAACTTCGAGCGTGCCGTCCTGCGCCCCGGTGTCGATCACGATGCAGCGGTCGACCTGCCGCAGCACGGAAGCCAGCGCGTCGCCGATGATGTCGGCATTGCTGCCCGTCAGTGTCGTGGAGACGATCATTGCGGCGGATCACCCGTGTGCGTTGCCAGAATCAAGCTTGCCTGACGGCACGCCGGCAGCAAGTCCGTATTTTCTGCGCGGCGTTACCGCGTCTGCATGTCGACGACGACGCCCTGCGCGGCACGGAAGTCAAGCAGTTCCCGGGTCTCGGCAATGCCGCCGATCGTCGAGCCCGAAAGCGTCTTGCGTCCGCTGATCAGGAGGCGACTGCTGAACGCCGAATTGTGTCGAGGACGAAATCGAACGTGCCGGTCGCGCGCTTCATCGCGTCAGTATCTGACGACAGCAGCACGTGGTGTGCGCCAAGCACCTTCGCCTCGTCGGCCCTGGCCGCGCAATGCGTAAGCACCCTGACTTCGGCGCCGATGGCGCTCGCAAGTTTCACGCCCATGTGCCCGAGATCGCCGAGACCCGCCACCGCCGCCTTTGAACCCGGCCCCACCGGCCAGTGCCTGAGCGGCGAACAGCTGGTGATGCCGGCGCAGAGCAGCGGCGCCGCACGTGCAGGGTCGCCCGCCGAGTGAAGACATGCGGAGCCAGCGGGTTCCCGGCATCGGCCGCCGCGTAGCCGCGGCAGTGGGTCGATTCAGCGGTCGCGTTCGTCATTTGCATTCCTGCGGGGCGGCAGCGGGGGTCGAACCGGGTACTCTGGAATCCAGTGCCGGATCACAGCCGGATTTCCAGATCATGGACAGGTGGACGGCGGATACCTGCAGCGCAGGAACTGGCCGATGCTGCTGCGTTAGGATTTCAACTCTCTCCACCTGTTGGATTGCGCATGAACCCGCTTCGCCGCTCCCTTGTCCTCACCGTCATCGCACTGCTGACCGCCTGTGCGGGCAACCCCCTGCCGGGGCAAGTCCCCGCCCGCAGGCCCGCGTCGACGGGGTTGGGCGGCACCGTCGCAATGCCGGACTCGTTCAGCGCCGACGTCGCGGCGCGCATCCTGTCGGCCGGGGGCAACGCCGTTGACGCAGCCGTGGCAGGCGCCCTGGTGCTGGCCGTGACCTACCCGGAAGCCGGCAACCTTGGCGGAGGCGGCTTCATGCTGACTTACGTCGATGGCGCCGCGCAGTTCCTCGACTACCGCGAGACGGCGCCCGCGGCCGCCACGCGCGACATGTACCTCGATGCCACCGGTGAAGTGATCGAAGGCTCGAGCCTGACGGGACATCGCGCTGTCGGTGTGCCCGGCACCGTAGCGGGGCTCTGGGCAGCGCATCAGCGTTACGGGCGGCTGCCGTGGCGCGACGTGATCGAGCCCGCGGTGCAGCTCGCGCAGGGTGGGTTCCACGTTCCACCCCTGTTGGCTGAGCGGGCCAGGGCAGAACAGCCGCGCTTCGAGCGCACCAACTTCGCGCAGTATTTTGGCGGACTGCGCAATGGTGCCTGGTTCCGGCAGCCCGAACTTGCCGCGACCCTCAAGCGAATTCAGAACTCCGGTCCTGGAGGTTTCTACGAGGGACAGACGGCGGCCCTGATCGTCCGCGAGATGCAGCGCGGTGGCGGGTTGATCACGCGGCACGACCTGAGCACGTACGCCGCCGTGTGGCGTGCGCCGCTGCGCAGCACGTGGCGCGACCAGACGCTGTTGTCGTCGCCACCCCCGAGTTCCGGCGGCTTTGCGCTGCTGCAGTTCCTGGGAATGAAGGACGCGCGAGCCGTCGACTTCGAGGGCATTGCGCACAATTCACCCCAGTACGTGCACCTCGTGGCCGAGATCGCCAAGCGCGTGTACGCAGACCGTGCCGAGTATGCGGGCGACCCGGCATTCGTCGACGTGCCGATCGCCCGGCTGGTGGATCCGTCCTACCCCGCCGGGGGGGGGGGGGGGGGCCCCGCCCGGGGCGCCCCCGCCGCGGGGGGGGGCGGGGGGGGGGGCCCCCGCCCCCCCCCCCACGAAACTTTTCCCGGCCGGGGGGGGGGGGGCGCCGCCGCCACCAACACCTTGAAGCGGGGGGTGGGGGGGGGGGGGGGGGGGGGGGGGGGGGGGCTGGCTTCCGCACAACGAGATGGACGACTTCAGCGCCAAGGCGGGCGTGCCGAACGCGTATGGATTGCTCGGCGGCGACGCGAACGCGATCCAGCCCGGCAAACGCATGTTGTCGTCGATGTCGCCGACAATCCTGCTCGACCGGGACGGACGGGTCGCGATGGTGGTGGGCTCGATGGGCGGCTCGACCATCATCAGCGGCGTGTTCCAGGTTCTGGTCGACGTCGTCGACTATCGCATGAGCGCACAGGAGGGGGGGGGCGCCCCGCGGCTCCCCCACCGGGGGCGGCCGCGCAAATTCTGACCTCTGGGGGCGGCCGCGCCCCCAGCCACCTGCGGGGTTGTGGAACCGCACGATTGGCCGCTGGGAGACGTGCAGCTCATCGTTCGCACTCAGGCTGGCTGGGATGCCGCGTCCGACCCGCGCGGCCGCGGCGAGGTGCGCCGGTTGCCGTGAACCGTGAACCGTGCATCATTCTGCAGCAACCAGGCTGGATGTTTCTGCACTGTTGCGGATCTAATACATTGGCGTATATTCAAGCCGTAGGCGGCTGATTCTTCACGGTTTTTACTTATCGCACCGATTTGTAGATCGAGGATTAAGAGTCGCTTCTAGTGGATTGAAAAACAATAGCTTTCTGATGTCAGGGGCGTGCGATGACGGCACATTCGGACGACTTTCATGCGGCGCTGGAAGTGCTGGTTGGCACGGGTCCGGTGAAGCAACGCCTGGTCGATGCCTACCGGCGCCACCTGGCATTGCTGCGCGAGCAGGACCTGCCGGACGCGGTCCGCGAGCTCTTCACCACGCTGCGGACAGCCATGCATGAAGCGCCTGCTGCCGGTGGCATGACTGCTCCCGAAGCCTCTGCCCGCAAGATGTCGGAAAAGGACGCAGCGGAACACGCGGCTGCGATCCTGGAAATGTTCACGATACTTTCGGCGTTGGATGAAAGCGAAAGCGCGCCCCGCCTGCGCATCGTCGCGAACGGCGACGACGATACACTTACGCAAGACTTGTTCGAAGTCCCGGCCTTCCTCAGTCGAGCTTGAATTCGATCATGTCGAAGCGAGTCGTTTCTTCGTGGCGCGCCTCCCGTTTGATCGCATCGATCAACTGGCGCTGATCCCAGGGCACGACGTCGTCCGCCAGTTCCTGCACCGCCGGGGCAATCGTGTCCGTCCCGCCGAACGGCTCCAGCACGATGATCGGCTTGTCGAACGCCTTGGCGCAGTGCATCTGGAACTCGACCCAGTCCACGTTCCTGCGGTATAGCGAGGCCGGCAGGATCACCACCTCGGCCTCGACGATCTGCTTGCGCAACGACTCGCGCAACACCTCCTTTTCGCCCGACGGACGTGCCTCCGGCGTGCTGGTGTTGCGATAGAAGAAGTTGGAGCCACTTTCGACGTACTCGAAAATCCGGTGGTAATCCTCGTCCTCCACCCATACGTGGCAGACGAACAGCCGGATCGGGTTCTGCTGGGTGATGCTATTCATGGAGCCTCCGTCGACATCCTTGCTCCCGCACGAGTGCCGATAGTCTAGCCTAGTGCATTCGGTTCCGGATCAGCGTCCAGACCCGTAGAATTGAGGTCTGATGCGCTTTCTTCTTTATAACATCCGCTACGCCACGGGCACCGGCGCCGCTTTCCACCTGCCAGTCCCGGGCGCCGGCTACCTCCGCAGCGACAAACGCGTGCTGGCCGGAATCACCCGCTTCATCAAGGGGCAGGACCCGGACATCGTGGGTCTGATCGAGATCGACACCGGCTCGATCCGCACCGGCAAGGTCAACCAGGCAGAGGTGATTGCCGACTCGCTCGGGCATTACTCGATCTACCAGTGCAAGTACGGTGCGAATTCGTTCAACACGTTCGTGCCGATCCTGAACAAGCAGTCCAACGCCTTCCTGGCGGCGCCGCGCGTCGAGGGCGAACGCTTCCACTACTTCGACACCGGCATCAAGCGCCTGATCATCGAGCTCGAACTCGACGAAGTCTGCGTCTTCCTGGTCCACCTCTCCCTCAAGTTCCGGCACCGTCATGCACAGCTGCGACAGGTGTTCGAGCTCGTGAAGCGCTCGGCCAAGCCGGTGATCGTCGCCGGCGACTTCAACACGTTCTGGGGCGAGCACGAGATGTCGCTGTTCATGGAAGCGAGCGGACTGCGCAGCGCCAACGTCCCGGGCCTGCCGTCGTATCCAGCGCGCAAGCCGCGCATGGAACTCGACTTCATCCTGTACTCGAAAGGCATCGAGATCGACTCGTTCGTGATCCCCGAGGTCACGTTTTCCGACCACCGGCCGCTGGTCTGCGATTTCCACGTCACCGGCTGATCCCCGGTCCGCGTGGTTCATGGAGAACCGATGAGCATTGCCGCGAATGCCTCGCCATCACGCCAGTGGACGCTCGAGATCGATGCGGATCGTGTCGCCTGGCTCACCTTCGACAAACCCGGCGCCAACGCCAACTCGCTCTCGCGCGCCGCGATGGAAGAACTCGACGAGCGCCTGCGCGAGACCGAACTGCTGCGGCCTGCCGGCCTGGTCATCCGTTCCGGCAAGAGCGGCTTCATTGCGGGCGCCGACGTCTCCGAATTCGGCCAGGTGCGCGAGCCGTCTGCGGCCGTGCCATCGATCCGTGCGGCGCACGGGGTACTGCAGCGGCTGGAAGACCTGCCCTTTCCCACCGTCGCTGCCATCAACGGCTACTGCCTCGGCGGCGGGCTCGAACTCGCCATGGCCTGTCGTCATCGCGTCTGTGCCAACGATCCGAAGGTCACATTGGGCCTGCCGGAAGTGATGCTTGGCATTCATCCGGGTTTCGGCGGCACCGTGCGCGCGGTGCGGCTGGCAGGTGTGGCGACGGCGATGGACCTGATGCTCACGGGCAAGAACCTGCGCCCGGACAAGGCGCTGCAGGCCGGACTGATCGACCAGGTCGTTCCAGCTGGACAGTTGCTTGACGCCGCGAGACAGCTGGCGCTGCGTCCACGCAGGCGCCGCCAGGCGCCGTTGAGCAGCCGCGTGCTGAACCTGCCATTCGTACGCGGTCTGGTGGCCGGCAGGATCGAGCGCCAGGTGCGCCGACGAGCACGCAGGGAACATTACCCCGCCCCGTACGCGATCGTGGATCTCTGGCGCCGCCACGGCGCGAGTCCGCGTACGGGTTACGAAGCCGAAGCCCAGTCGGTTGCACGGCTCGTCTGCAGCTCCACCTCGCGCAACCTCGTGCGCGCATTCTTCCTGCAGGAAAGGCTGAAGGGCCTGGGTGGCAGGGAACTGCCGACGGGCGGCCACGTGCACGTAATCGGCGCAGGCGTCATGGGCGGCGACATCGCTGCGTGGTGTGCGCTCCGCGGCTTCACCGTGACGCTGCAAGACCGTGGCGAGGAGTTCGTGCAACCCGCTCTTGACCGAGCGCGCGCCTTCCTCGAGAAACGCAGCCGCGTTCCCGGCAAGGCCACCGAGCAGATGGCGCGCCTGCAGGCGGACGTGGCAGGCCGCGGCGTCGACAGCGCTGACGTGGTGATCGAGGCCATCTACGAAAACGCCGAGGCGAAGCGTCAACTGTACGCGCGCATCGAGCCCCGGTTGAAACCCGGCGCAATCCTCGCCACCAACACCTCGAGCCTCATGCTCGAGCCGCTCGCGGAAGGACTCGCGGTGCCGGGCCGACTCGTCGGCCTGCACTTCTTCAACCCGGTCGCGCAGATGTCACTGGTCGAGGTGATCGAATCGGCCGCAACCGAGCCGCAGGCCCTTGCCGCTGCGCTCGCCTTCACGCGAGCCATCGACAAGCTGCCGCTGCCCTGCCGCAGCGCACCTGGCTTCCTGGTAAACCGGGTGCTGATGCCGTACATGACGGAAGCGATGCTCGCTGCCGGCGCGGGGGTGCCGCTCGCCACGATCGACGAGGTCGCCATGCAGTTCGGCATGCCGATGGGTCCCATCGAGCTGGCGGATATCGTCGGCCTCGACGTGTGCCTGCACGTCGGCCGCATTCTATCGACGGCCTTCGGTGGACCTGCGCCTGACGCCGTGGCCGCGCTGGTCGCAGCCGGCAAGCTCGGCAGGAAGACCGGCCAGGGTCTCTATGAATGGCGCGATGGCAAGGCGGTAAAGCCACCGGTCGACCCCGCTGCACGTGCCCCAGACGATCTGGAAGACCGCCTCATGCTGGCAATGGTCAACGAAGCCATGGCCGTGCTGCGGGAAGGCGTGGTGGCGGACGAAGACCTCATCGATGCCGGTGTGATATTCGGTTCAGGCTTCGCCCCGTTCCGCGGCGGGCCGTTGCGTTACGCGCGGGAACGTGGCGTCGAGGACGTGGTGGCGCGCCTCGAGGCGCTGGCCTCGAAGTACGGCGACAGGTTCAGGCCGGACCCGGGCTGGGCGAGTTTCGGCGAGGCTGGCGCGCCGTGATACCATCCTTCACCTTTTGCAGCCATCCTTCATGAGCAGCGATCCCAACCCCGTCGAACTGAGAGTCCTGCGCGCGTTTTCGCCGCTCGACGGGCTCAAGAAAGAGAACCTCGCGGCGCTCGCGCGCAAGACCGCCATTCGCGAACTGCCGCAAGGCCGCGTGCTGTTCAAGGAAGGCGACAAGGAGAAGCGGACGTACTACCTCGCGAGCGGCGAGGTCGAACTGCTGTCGAACGGTCGCGTCATCGGCATGATCCACGGGGGCACGAGCGACGCACGCCATCCACTCGCACCGATCCTGCCGCGCCACTGCACGGCACGGGTGGCCTCCGACAAGATCGAGTACCTGTCCATCGACAGCGACCTGCTCGACGTCCTCATCACCTGGGACCAGACGGGAATCTACGAAGTCGGCGAACTGGGCGCCAGCAACGCATCGTCGGACGACTGGATGACCATGCTGCTGCAGAGCCGGGCATTCCACCGCATTCCGCCAGCCAACCTGCAGGCCGTGTTCCTGCGCCTGCAGCGGATGAATTACTCGGCGGGCGACGTGGTGATCCGCCAGGGCGAGGAAGGCGACTTCTTCTACGTGATCGTCTCGGGCCGTTGCTCCGTGAGCCGCGAGACGCCGCTCAACCGCGAGGGAATCCGCCTCGCGGAACTGGGCATCGGCGAGACCTTCGGTGAGGAAGCGCTGATCTCCGGTGCCACGCGCAATGCCACGGTCACGATGCTGACCGACGGCGTGCTGATGCGCCTCGCCAAGGACGATTTCAACACCCTGCTCAACGAGCCGATGCTGCAGTGGGTCGACTACGACCAGGGCCTGCAGATCGTGGCGAAGGGCGGCACCTGGCTCGACGTGCGCCTGCCGAGTGAATACGAGCACTGGCACCTGGAGCCGTCGCTCAACGTGCCGCTCTATTTCATCCGCCTGAAGATCAAGACGCTCGATCCGGCGATCCGCTACGTCGTGGTCTGCGACAACGGCCGTCGCAGCTCTGCCGCGGCCTACATCCTGAGCGAACGGGGCTTCGATACGTACGTGTTGCAGGGCGGCATTGCCACCACCGGTCTCGCCGATACGCTGAGCAGGACGGGGGCGGCGATCAGTGATTAGGCGGGAGAGGCGGCAATGCCCCGGCCTTCCTTCTGGACTAATCACTATTCACTAATCACTACTCACTACATCGTGTGAGTGGGCTTGTCGCCGCCGAGCGCGCCGGCGAGATAGGCCTCGATCTTGCGCTGCGTGTTACCGCGATCCTGCTCGCTGAACTGCACGCCAATGCCGGCCGTTCGCTTGCCCTGCGCACCTTTGGGTGTCATCCAGATAACGCGCCCGGCGACCGGCAGCTTTTCATCCTCGCCCATCAGGTTGAGCAGCATGAACACCTCGTCACCGAGGCGGTAGTTGCTGCTCGTCGGAATGAAGAGTCCGCCGTTTTTCACGAACGGCATGTAAGCGAGGTACAGCGCGCTCTTGTCCTTGATGGTGAGCGTCAGCAGGCCAGGCTTGTTCGGTTGTCGCGCGGGGGCGGGGCTCATTACGACCTTCTCAGTGCTCCATCAGCGGGCCGACGCCGCGGCTCGCAATTCGAGCAGCAGGGATTCGACCACGAGGGGCGCGGATACCGGGCCTTCGAGCAGGCTGCGGGCCTCGCGCAGGCGATCCAATACCTGGAACGCCCTGGTTATGTTCAACTCGGCCGCCGCCCTTTGCAAGTGCGAACCGGTGCCAAACGTGAGGGGACTCTCATTGACGACCCCGGTCGCGGCCCGGACGACGGCCACGAGCCACGCCTCCAGCCAGTCCAGGCGCGTCGGCAGCCCCGCGCCTTGCATGTCGGCGGCGGCGCGCGTGACCTCGATCCGGCCGTCCAGGAATGCTTCGAGCAGTCCCGCCATCTGTTCTTCGAGACCCGCGAAATGCGGCGCCAGCGCGAGCGCCTTGAGCGGCGAACCTCCGGCCACGACAAGCAAGCGCGATGGCGGCACGCTGCCGAGGGTCTCTGTCAGCCAGCACAGCGCCAGCGAATTCTCGGGGCGCGCCACCTCGATGCGCTGGCACCGACTGCGGAGCGTGGGCAGCAGTGCCGACGGCCGCGCAGTGACCAGCACCAGCACGGTGCGAGGCGACGGTTCCTCTAGCGTCTTGAGCAACGCGTTCTGTGCCGACGGTGTCATCTTCTCGGCCGGCGCGATCACCGCCACCCGGTAGCCACGCCGCATGCTCGTCATCGAGAGTTGCTCGCAGACCTCGCGTACCTGATCAACGCCGATCGACTTCCTGTCGTCAGGGATGCGTAACCTGTGCAGGTCGGGGTGCGTCCCGGCCTTGCTCAGCAGGCACTCGGCACACTCGCCGCAGGCCACGAGGCGCTCGCCGCGGCCCGTGCAGAACAAGGCTGCTGCCAGCGCGGAGGCGAAGCGCTCCTTGCCGACGCCGGCCGGTCCCTGCAGCAGCAATCCATGCGACAGGCGCTGCGAGGCCACCGCGGCTGTCAGCTTGTCACATGCGAACTCATGCCATGGCAGCAGGTCGATCGGCAGCGGCGCGAAATCCTGGTCGCTGGCGCCGCCAGTGGGGTCGTCGTCCGCGTCCTGGCTCATCGCGACGGCGCCTGAGTGACGAGCAGCGGCTGCAAGGCTGCGCGGATGGCCAGTTCGACGCGCTCGAGCGCGCCGGTCGCGTCGATGATGCGGAAGCGTGCCGATTCCTGTGCAGCGCGCCGCAGATAATTCTGCCGTACACGCTCGAAGAATTCGGCGCGCTCGGACTCGAACCGATCAGGCCCATCGGTGCCGTTGCGCGCCCGCGCGCGTGCCAGGCCGACGGCGACGGGCGCGTCGAGCAACACGGTGAGATCGGGCTGGCGCTGCGGATGCACGATACGCACCAGCGCATCGATGTCCGCTGCGGGCAAGCCGCGGCCGCCACCCTGGTAGGCGTAGGTGGCATCGGTGAACCGGTCGCACAGCACCCACGCACCCCGCGCCACGGCCGGTTCGATCAGGTTGGCGAGGTGGCTCGCGCGCGCCGCGAACATCAGCAGCAGTTCGCACGATTGCGGCATGGGCTCGGCGGTGCGCTCGAGCAGGATGCGGCGCAACTGTTCTGCCCTCGGTGTGCCACCCGGCTCGCGCGTCGGCACGACATCGACGCCCTCTGCTTGCAGCCAGGCAGCTGCGCGCCTGATCTGTGTCGACTTGCCAACGCCCTCGCCGCCTTCGAACGTGATGAACCTGCCCTGCACGTTGCTCAACGACCCTTGCTGTTCTGTTGACGGTAACGCACCAGGTATCGTCGCACGGCGGCCTCGTGCTGCGTCAGCGTCCGCGAGAACGCGTGCCTGCCGTCGCCCTCGCCCGTGGCGACGAAGAAAAGTTCGCCGCGCACGTCGGGCTGCACTGCTGCCCGCAGCGAAGCGGCCCCGGGCAGCGCAATCGGTGTCGGCGGCAGACCCGCCCGTGTATATGTATTGTAAGGCCCGTCGCGCTCGAGATCAGCGCGCCGCAGATTGCCGTCGAACTTTTCGCCGAGCCCGTAGATGACCGTCGGGTCCGTCTGCAGGCGCATGCCCCGCCGCAATCGCTCGACGAATACGCCTGCGATGCGCGCACGCTCGTCCGGATGCCCTGTTTCGCGCTCGATGATCGAGGCCAGGATCAGCGCCTCGTAGTCGTCCCTGAGCGGCAGGTTTTCGTGCCGCAACGCCCAGGCAGTCGCCAGTTCCCTGCGCATGCGATCGCGCGACTGGCGCAGCAGGTCAATGTCGCGGGTGCCTTTACCGAACAGGTACGTGTCGGGAAAGAACAGACCCTCGGGAGGCTTGCCATCCTCGCCCAGCGCACGCATGACAGCGTCGTCCTGCATGCCGCGCGTGGTGTGATCGAGTGTCGGCACGGCCGCGAGCGCCATGCGCAACTCGCGGAACGTCCAGCCCTCGACGATCGTGACCGAATGCTGGACGACGGCCCCGCTCACCAGGGCCTGCAGCAGGCCGCGGGGCGAAGTGCCCGGCTTGATCGAAAACTCTCCCGCGTGCAGCCGCGAATCCGCGCCGGTGAACCGGCCGTAGAGCGCGAGCAGCCGCGGGTGGGTGAGCAAGCCCCTGGCGGCAAGGTCACGCGCGACAGTCGTCAGCGTTTGCCCAGGTTGGACGTCAACGATGGCGGGTTCGGAGCCGATCGCGAGCGGCTGCGCCAGCCAGTGACGAACGTACAGCGCGCCGGCAGCGACGACGAGCACGGCGATCGCCAGCAGCGCGAGCAGCGTGCGCCGCACCGACATCATTCGTCGGCTGCCTCGACCGCGTCGCGCAGCCGTGCGGTCAATTCGCCCGGCCGGAAGTCAGTCACGCCCACGATGCAGCCGACCGGCCGGATGCCGCGCACGGCATTGGTCAGGAAGCATTCGTCGGCCTGGGCCAGGTCGTCGAGCGTGCAGTCGCCAATCTCGGCGTGAATGCCGAGCACCTGCGCCGCGCGCAGCACGACTTCACGCATCACGCCCGCCACGCCGCAGTCGCTGATCCGCGGTGTCAGCAGCACACCGCCGCGCACCAGGAACACATTGGCTGCCGTGGCACACACGACTCGATCGTCGGTCGAGCGCATGAGGCCTTCGTCGACCGCGGGTTCGCGCAGTTCGGCGCCGGCGAGCACCTGCTCGAGGCGATTGAGATGCTTGATGCCCGCGAGCCGGGGATTGCGGCCCAGCCGGGTCTCGCACACGCGCAGGATGAGCGGCCGCGCTGCCTCGGATTCGGACACCTGCTGCGCCGTCGAGACGACGATGCGCGTCGGGCTCGGCTCGACCGGGGGCGGATAGGCGCGCGGACCCGGACCCCGCGTCAGCGTGAGCTTGACCACGGCGGCGCCGAAGCCTTCGAGGGCGCGCAGGCAGTCGGATTCGATGAGGTCGACCGGCGGCGGCGGCAGCCCCAAGCGGTGACAGCCTTCGGCGAGCCGTGCCATGTGGCTCGCAAGGCGCCGCACCCGCCCGTTCGTTGCACCCATCGTCTCGAACAGGCCGTCGCCGTACTGCAGCCCGCGGTCGTCCACCGACACGCTGCCGCCTTCGACGCCATTCACGAACTTGCGACCCATCATCGTCGTTCTCCCAGCGCGCGCAGGATGCCATGCGCCTTGGCGCGGGTTTCGGCCAGTTCGGCCTCGGGTACGGAGTCTGCCACGATGCCGGCCCCGGTTCGAAATTCAATCTCACCGTCGCGCACCGTCAGCGTGCGGATCAGGATGTTCAGGTCCATCGCGCCATTGAGGTCGAGGTAGCCGAGGGACCCGGTGTAGGCGTCACGCGGTTCACGCTCGAGGCCCGCCAGCAGCTCCATGCAGCGCACCTTGGGGCAGCCGGTAATCGTTCCACCCGGGAACACGGCAGCAATTGCCTGGCCCGGGGTCACGTCCTCGCGCAGGACGCCGCGCACGTTCGAGACGATGTGATGCACCGTCGCGTACGACTCGATGGTCATGAACTCGTCCACCACCACGGTGCCGCCGCGGCAGATCCGACCGAGGTCGTTGCGTTCGAGGTCCACCAGCATGACGTGCTCCGCGCGTTCCTTCTCGTTGAGCCTGAGCTCACTCTTGAGCGCCGCATCGGCGACGTCGTCCGGCCCGCGCGGGCGCGTACCGGCGATGGGTCGGGTGCTCGCGATGCCGTCCCGCAGCTGCAGCAGGCGCTCGGGCGAGGAACTGAGCAGCGCGAAATCGTCGAACTGTGCCAGCGCCGCAAAAGGTGCCGGATTCGCGCGTCGCAGGGCCCGGTAAAGGTCCGCTGCCGTGGCGCCA
This sequence comes from Pseudomonadota bacterium, assembly GCA_016705325.1. Lineage (GTDB taxonomy): Bacteria > Pseudomonadota > Gammaproteobacteria > Steroidobacterales > Steroidobacteraceae > RPQJ01. Next base: position 122,682 of record JADIYJ010000006.1, read on the forward strand.
GGCGCCAGGCAGGTTCGCCACGAGCGCGAGAGATTGGCCTGGTAGACGTCGCCGCGCGCGATGGCATCAAGCACCTGGTGCATGCCGTCGAGGAACACTTGCGGCTCCTGCTCGTCGACCGCCGTCGCCAGCACGGCCGGCGGAATTCGCTGGTCGGTGCCGGCGACGGCGGCGACGTCGGCACGGACCTGCGCTTGCAGTTGCTCCAGGACCACGGCACCGCGTGCGACGATGCAAACCTCGCCGGTTCGCCGGTCGCGCATCACTGCGCCACCCATGCGCCACGCCACAGCACGCGGCAGGTGCGAGGCAGGCAACCGCAGCGTCGGTTCGATCTCGCCCGCAAGCTCGTAACCGAGGTAGAGGAACCAGCCACCGGCGAATACGGCCTCGCCCGGCACGACGTCGTCCGCGCCTCGTTCCCGCGCGACCCAGCGGTCGAGCGCATCCAGGAACCGGCCACCGGTGGCCGCCTCGCGCACGTCTCCCGCCAGGCTGCCGCCCGGCGACAGCAAGAGCTGCTCGCCGGGCAGCGCGAACAGCAAGTCGTGACGCCCGAGCGGCTCGTCGCCGCTCACGCTCTCGAGCAGGATGGGATAACGGGCGGGAAAGCGCTCGTGCAGCGCGAGCAGGTCGGCTTCGCGCATGGCTGGAGGCGGCTCGCGCGCTCAGCTGAGCGCGCGGAAGATCAGGCTGCCGTTCGTGCCACCGAAGCCGAACGAGTTCGACAGCGCAATGCGGACCGGCGCCTGGCGCGCGGTGCCTGGCACGTAGTCGAGGTCGCACTCCGGATCCGGGTTCTCGAGGTTGATCGTCGGCGGCAGCACGCGGTCACGGATCGCGAGGATCGAGAAGATCGCTTCGACGACGCCTGCGGCCCCAAGCAGGTGGCCCGTCATCGACTTGGTCGAGCTCACCGCGACCTTGCGCGCGTGCTCGCCGAGTGCGCGCTTGATCGCGATCGTTTCGGCGCGGTCGCCGAGTTCGGTCGAAGTGGCGTGCGCGTTGATGTAATCGACCGCTTCGACGTTGATCTGTGCATCACGGATGGCTGCGGTCATCGCGAGCCGCGCGCCCTCGCCGTCTTCCGGCGGCGACGTGATGTGATGCGCGTCGCCGCTCATGCCGAAGCCGACGAACTCCGCATAGATCTGAGCGCCGCGCGCCTTCGCGTGCTCGTACTCTTCGAGGACCACCGCTCCGCCGCCCTCCGCCATGACGAAGCCGTCGCGATCCTTGTCCCAGGGACGGCTCGCGCGCGCGGGTTCGTCATTGCGCAGGGACAGCGCGCGGGCCTGGCAGAAACTGCCGACACCGAGCGGCGTGAACGCCATCTCGGAGCCACCCGCGACCATGATGTCAGCGTCGCCGTACTGGATCAGGCGGCAAGCCAGGCCGATCGAGTGCGTCGACGTCGTGCAGGCCGTGACCAGTGCGAGGTTCGGTCCGCGCAGGCCGTACTGGATCGACACCTGCCCGGCGGCCGCGTTGATGATGCTGCCGGGGATGAAGAACGGGGAAATCTTGCGCGGTGTCTTCGCCTCGAGCCACTTCGCCGTGTTCTCTTCGATGGTCGAGAGCCCGCCGATGCCGGCGCCCATGGCGACGCCTACGCGCCCGCATGTGTGCTCGTTGACCTCGAAGCCGGAATCCTTGATGGCCTGCGTGGCGGAGGCGACGCCGAAAGGAACGAACGGATCGAATTTCCGCAAGTCCTTGGGCGCCATGTACTCCTCGGCATTGAAGTCCTGCGCCTGGCCGCCGATGCGGACCGGGAAGGCGCTCAGGTCCATCTTGTCGATGTGGCCAATGCCGCTGCGACCGTTGACGATGCCTTCCCAGGCGGTGGCGACGGTGCTGCCGAGCGGCGAAACGATGCCTAAACCTGTGACGACGACTCTGCGCCTGGACAAGCTGGGTCCCCCCGAAGATTCACTGGAACGATGTGGCAGGACCGCCTTCCGTGGCGGACCGGCACCAGGCGCGGCTCAGGCCTGGGTGCGGCGCTCGTTGATGTAGTCGATTGCCTGCTGCACGGTCGTGATCTTCTCGGCGTCCTCGTCGGGAATTTCGGTTTCGAATTCCTCTTCGAGCGCCATCACGAGTTCGACAGTGTCGAGCGAGTCTGCACCGAGGTCGTCGACGAAGGAGGATTCGTTGGTGACTTCCTCTTCCTTGACGCCCAGTTGCTCGGCGACGATCGCCTTTACCCGCTGTTCAATACTGCTCATTGTCGTAGGGATCCTTTGGAAGGAAACAAAATCTGCCAATCCGGACCTGCGAGCGACCGGCATCGGGCGCGTATTCTATGTTAAGGCCGTGCCGGGGGTCCAATTGGTCATAAAGATCAATCAGATCATATACATACCGCCATTTACATGCAGGGTTTCACCGCTGATGTAGGCCGCTTCGGACCCCGCCAGGAAGGCAACGGCTGCGGCGATATCGTCCGGCGAACCCAGCCGGCCAAGCGGAACCTGGGCCAGCAGCGAGGTTTTCTGCGCCTCCCCGAGGGCGTCGGTCATGTCGGTGACGATGAACCCCGGAGCGACCACGTTGACCGTGATGTTGCGCGAACCGACCTCGCGCGCGAGGCTCTTGCTGAAGCCGATCATGCCCGCCTTGGCCGCCGCGTAGTTGGTCTGACCGGCATTCCCCATCACGCCGACGACGGATGCAATGTTGATGATCCGGCCCTTGCGCGCCTTCATCATGCCGCGCATGACGGCCTTGCAAGTGCGGTACACGGCGCTCAGGTCGGTATCGAGCACGGCCTGCCAGTCGTCCGCGCTCATGCGCATGAGCAGTCCGTCGCGGGTGATGCCGGCGTTGTTGACCAGGATCGACGGCGTGCCCTCCGCCGCCTCCACTGCCTTGAAACACACCTCGACGGCACCCGGGTCGCCGACGTTCAGGACCACGCCTCGCCCCGTGATGCCCGCCTCCTTCAGGTACGCATCGATTGTCTGGGCGCCGGCGGCGGTCGTAGCGGTCCCCACGACGCGCGCACCGCGCCTGCCGAGTTCCAGGGCAATCGCGCGGCCGATACCACGCGTGGCGCCGGTGACCAGGGCAAATTCGCCTGCCAGGTTGCTCATGCATTTTCTCCACAGGCGGCCAGCGCGGCCGCGATCGACGCGGGATCCTCGAGCGCGAGCATCCGCAGGTCGGGCCGGCGCTCGATACGACGGTTGAGCGACGTCAGGACCTTGCCCGGCCCGCATTCGACGAACGTGGTAGCTCCGCCTGCGAGCATCGCGCGCACGGTGTCGGCCCAGCGCACGGGTTTGAACAACTGCTCCTTGAGCGACTGGCGGATGCCGTCAGGCGAGGCATGCTTGCGCACGTCCACGGTGTAGACGTCGGCGACGTTCGGCAGCCGCACCTCCACGGTCGCGAGCTTCTCGGCCAGCCGCTCGGCGGCGCCCCGCATCAGGCTGCAGTGCCAAGGCCCGCTCACGGGCAACAGCACCGTACGCTTGGCACCGCGGGCCCTTGCCGCCTCGATGGCGCGCGCCACCGCCGTTGCGTTGCCGGCAATGACGGTCTGGCCGGGTGCATTGAAGTTGACGGGTTCGACCACTTCGCCCTGCGCCGCCTCCCGGCACGCGGCCTCGAGATCCGCGTCCCCGAGCCCGAGGATCGCCGCCATCGCACCCTGCCCCAGCGGCACGGCCTGCTGCATCACCCGGCCGCGGAAGCGGACGACGTCGATGGCCGTCTTGAAGTCCATCGCGTCCGAACACACGAGCGCGGTGTATTCGCCGAGGCTGTGTCCCGCCATGGCCACCGGGCTCGGCCCGCCGTGACCGCTCCAGACCCGCCACGTCGCAACTCCGGCCGCGAGCATCGCAGGTTGCGTGTGTTCCGTGGAACCGAGTTCGGCCTCAGGCCCGTCCTGGCAGAGTGCCCACAGGTCGTAGCCGAGAACGTCGCTCGCTTCGGCAAAGGTGGCGCGCACGACGGGCTCCACCGCACCCAGTTCGGCGAGCATGCCGACCGACTGGGACCCTTGTCCCGGAAAGACGAAAGCGAGTGTCATCGGCAATCTTCCCCCGTTGGCCGTCCAGCGGCCAATCCTGACGTTGTGAGGCGATTATAGCGATGCAGCCGCAGATCGCTGGCGCCACAGGATCCAGACCGCCGCCGCCGCACCGCCGATCGCGCCATAGGTATGGGCCTGGTGGATGACCGGCACCGCCAGCGTCGAGGCCGTGAACGGCAGCGGTCCCACCAGGTGCTCCCAGCCGAGTTTCAACGCAAACAGGCCCGCCACCAGCGCGGTGATGGCGTCGGGCGTGCGCCGCAACCAGGCACAGAGCCCCGCTGCCATCAGGCCGTGCAGCACGCCGGAAAAGCCCACGTACCACTCGATCTGCGGCTCGAATACGAGGAACCCGAGATCGACCGCGACGGTCGAAGCGACCAGGATGGCGATCCAGCCGCGCAGGTCGAATTCGCGGGCGAACAGTGCGGCGACGAGCGCAAGTCCGACGAGGTTCCAGACGAGATGGGCGAGATCGTAGTGGAAGAAATGGGCGGTGACGAGCCGCGAGTATTCGCCGCCAGCCAGGATAGCGACGCGGTCGTAAGGCAGGTTCTCCCGCCCCAACGCGCCGAGCAACTGGACCGCGACCAGCACGAGTGCGAGCGCGAGCGGCGCGCGCCACGCGCGTGCACCGAGCTGCGCCAGTTGCAGCAGTTGCGGAAGACGTCCCAGCTTCATGCGTGTGCCGGTCCCAGCAGCATGGGTTTGCTATGATCGGCGCAATCTACCGTCAACCACGGCACTCCACATGACATTTACCGGATTGCGCCGCAGTCGCGGCTTTACGCTGATCGAAATCATGGTCGTCGTCGTGATCCTCGGCATCCTGGCCGCGCTGGTCGCGCCGAACGTGATCCGCCGCATCGACGATGCGCGCGTCACCAAGGCCAGGCAGGACATCCGCGCGTACGAGACGGCGCTCAACCTGTACCGGATGGACAACTTCCGCTACCCCACCACGGAGCAGGGCCTGCAGTCGCTCGTCACGCGCCCCGCCGATCCGAACATCAAGAACTGGAAGGAAGGCGGCTACATCGACGGCATGAAGAAAGACCCCTGGGGCAACGACTACGCCTACATCGCACCGGGCACCCGTGGCGACTACGACCTCTACACGCTCGGCGCAGACGGCCAGCCGGGCGGCGAAGGACCCGATGCCGACATCGGCAACTGGAACATCGAATAACCTCGTGTCGCGGCCCAGGGCCGCACGCCGCGCCTCGGGCTTCACCCTGCTCGAGCTGCTCGTCGTCGTCGTCATCATCGGCATCCTCACCTCGATGGCCGTGATTTCCGTCAACGTGCTCGGCGGCGATCACGAGATGCAGCAGGAAGCCGAGCGCCTGCAGGCCATCCTGCTGCAGACACGCGAAGACGCCGTCCTGCAGAGCCGCGACATCGGCATGCGTCTCGATGAAACGGGTTACGAATTCCTGGCCTACGACGGCCACGTCGAACGCTGGAACGCGGTCGCGGAGGACCCCCTGTTGCGCCCACGCTCGATGCCCGAAGGCCTGCGACTCTCGCTGCGGCTCGAGGACCGCAACGTGCAATTGAAGCCGCGCCAGCCGGCGACCGAGCGCGACCCCATCCAGCCGCAGGTGATCCTGCAGGCGTCGGGGGAACAGGTGCCGTTCGACGTCGGCTTCGCGCGCGACGGTACCGACGAGCGGCGCCGCGTCAGCGGCACGGTCGAAGGCAGGATCGAAGTGCACGACGACACCCGCGAAGATCGCTGACGATGCGCCCCTCCGCCACCCGCTCGCTGCCCAGCATGGCTTCACGCTGATCGAAGTGCTGGCAGCGCTCGTCATCGTCGCGCTCGGCATGATCGCGGCAATCCAGGCCGTGACGCAGTCGGCGCGCAACGGCACCTACCTGCGTGACAGGACGCTGGCGCACTGGATCGGCATGAACGTGCTGACCGAGCGACGCCTGCAGGTAGCCGCACCGGACATCGCCGAGTCGACGGGACGCGTCGAATTCGCGGACCAGCAATGGCAGTGGACGATGAAGGTCACGCAGACTCAGGTCGCCAGCCTGCGGCGCATCGACATCGCGGTGCGCCGGGCGGAGACGCCCGAGGGCACACCACTGGCCAACGTCTCCGGCTTCTACGGTGAAGCGGTTGGCGGCGCCGGCGGCAGTGCAGGCAGCACGCTGTGGGCCGGGACAGGTGCACCCGGCACCGACGGCGCCGACGAAGGCACGGATGGCTCCGTGCCGGCACCGCGTCAGCCACCAGACGAGCCATCGGACCAGCCGACGGATCCGGAAGAATGAGTCACCGCGCGTTCCAGCGCCGATCCGCCGGTCCCGCGGCCCGTGTGCGCGGGTTCACGCTGCTCGAAGTGCTGGTGGCGATCGCCATCTTCGCGTTCGTCGGCGTGATGGCGCTGTCGGGTTACACGCAACTGCAGAAGCAGACCGAGTACCAGCAGTTGCGGCTCGAACGCGTGCGCGAAGTGCAGCGCGCCGTGCAGACGCTGGCGCAGGACCTCACGCAGATCGAGCCGCGCCCGATCCGGGAGCCGCTCGGCGAGCAACGGATCCCCGCCGTACTGGCCGGTGACTCGATCGAATACAAAGTCGAGTTCACGCGGTCCGGCTGGCTGAACACCGCGGGACTGCCGCGGCCGACGCTGCAACGCGTCGGTTACCGGTTGGACCAGGATGGCCTCTGGCGCGACCACTGGCGCGTGCTCGATCGCACGCAGTCAGCCGAACCGGTGCGCGTGCGGCTCCTGAGCGGCGTGCGCTCGGTGAGGTTCCGCTTCTTGTCGCCCTCGCTGGAGTGGGTCGACCGCTGGCCACAGCTGGGCGGCAATCCCGTCGAGCAGGAACGGCTGCGACCCGCCGCGGTCGAAGTCACGCTCGACCTCGAGGATTGGGGCGAGATCAAGCGCATCGTCGAGGTGGCGGGCTGATGCGACGGGAGCATTGTGCATCTTTCCCGGCTGGCCAGCGTGGCGTCGCGCTTATCATGGCGGTGCTGATCGTCGCGCTCGCGACGATCCTCGCGGTCAACGTGACGTTCCGCGGCATGGTCGACCAGCGTCGCAGCGCCAACCTGTTTGCGCTCGACCAGGGCTTCGAGGTCGCGCTCGGCGCGGAAGGCTGGGCCGCCGACATCCTGCGCAAGGATGCACAGGATTCGCAGACGGATCATCTCGGCGAGATCTGGGCCAGGTCGATGTCCGCCCTGCCGATCGACGAAGGCGTCGGCACCGTCGAAGGGCGCATCGAGGACATGCAGGGCCGTTTCAACCTGAACAACCTGGTGTTCAGCGACGGTACGACCAACGAAAAGGCGGTCAAGCAGCTCGAGCGCATTCTCGGCATGCTCGAGATCGAGCCGGCCTGGGCCGCCGCCATGGCGGACTGGATCGACGCCGACGTCCAGCCCGGCTTTCCCGACGGCGCCGAAGACTCGGTTTACACGGGACTCGATCCACCGCACCTCGCTGCCAACATGCCGATTACGCGCATCAGTGAAATCATGGTGCTGCCGGAGTTCGGCGCCGACCGATTTCGCCGTCTGCAGCCGTATGTCGCTGCCTTGCCGGTCGGCACCAAGCTGAACGTCTGCACGGCGCCCGGCATCGTGCTCGACTCGCTGTCGGAGGCACAGCGGCAGTTCAGCCTGGATCCCGAGGACCTGGCCAAGCGGCGCAAGGACGCGTGCTTCCCGACGCTCGACGAACTGCGCGGCACGCTCGGCCAGGCGGACTACGACCAGATCAAGGACACACTTTCGGAATCAAGCACTTACTTCCGTGCCACGGTGTGGGTCACTATTGGCACTACCCAGTTCACCCTGTACAGTCTTCTCGCGCGCGCCGGGGCCGGAACGGTGCGGCCTGTCCTGCGCAGTTTCGGAGCCGAATGACGGTATGACTGAAGCCCTGGTGATCCGTCTCCGGGCGTCCGAGGACGCGCCAGCCTCCTGGCTCATCGTCGACGCCAGCGGCGCCCGTTCGGGCAACGTGCAGAGCGGCCCGATCGCCGACGCGCTCGCCCTGTCGCAGGGCCGCCGCACCGTCGTGGTCCTGCCTGCCGCCGATGTCACGCTCGCTCGACCGGACCTGCCTCCGGTCCGCGGTGCGGCCCGCATCGCGCAGGCCGTGCCGTTCGCACTCGAAGAACACCTCGCTTCCGACCTCGAGAACCTGCACTTCGCCATCGGCCATCGCGACGCGGCGTCGAGCGCCATGCCCGTCGCGATCATCGCTCGTTCGACGCTCGAACGCTGGCAGGCTCTGTGGGACGCCGCAGGCATCCGCCCGGACGCGGCTTATGCCGAATCGTCGCTGATCCCGTCCGCACCGAATGCATTGGTGCTCGTACTCGACGAAGGCACGCTGCACGTCAGCCGGCCCGATCAATCCGTCTACGCGCTCGACGCCGGGTCAATGCAGGTCGCGTTCGATCTCGCGCTTGGCGAGCAGACCGAAGCCGGCGAACACGTCACGTTCTACGTCTCGACCGCCGACTACTCGGCACACAAGGACGCCATCGAAGGACTGCGGGCGCGCACCGCCACGCTGCAGGTCAAGCTGCTGCCCGATGGCACGCTGCCCCTGCTGGCCTCGCAGGTTCCGGTGGCCCGGCCGATCAACCTGCTGCAGGGCGCCTACGCGGCGCCGACGTCGTTCGGCTCGCAACTGCAGCAGTGGCGTCTGCCCGCCGCGCTGGCGGCGGCCACGCTGCTTGCATTTCTCGGCGCGCAGGGGCTCAAGCTCTGGCAACTGCACCAGGCCGAGCAGCAACTCGACGCGCAGATCACCCAGACCTTCAACCAGATCCTGCCAGGCCAGCCGATCGTCGATCCGCGCGCGCAGATCCAGGGCATGCTGGCTCGCGCCGGCGGCGGCAGCAGTGCCCTGCTCCCGGCGATCTCGTTGCTGGCGCAGGCCATCGCACAAACGCCGGCCACGCGCGTCCAGGCCATAAGCTTCCGGGCAGGCGTGCTCGAGCTGCATCTCGTCGCACCGAACGTGGAGGCGCTCGACGGCATCAAGCAGGCCATGAGCCGCGACGGCGCAACGGTCGAACTGCAGTCCGCGAACCCGCGTGATCAACTGGTCGAGGGCCGTCTGCAGGTCCGCCTGGGGGCCGCATGAACGTCCGCGACTGGTTCGACAACCTGAGCGAGCGCGAACGCAGGCTGGTCTATGCCGCCGGCGCGCTCGTCGGCGTCGCCCTCGTCTACCTCGTGCTGGTGCTGCCGTTCCAGACGTCGGGCAAGCGCATGGCCGCGCGGGTCGCGCAGAAGACGGCGGACCTCGCCTGGATGCAGGCGTCGGCGCCACAAGCCATGGTAGCGGCGGGCGTGGCGCAGGCTGGAGGTGGCGGCGATTCGCTGGTCGTGCTGGTCGACCGCACGGCGCGGGAAGCCGGGCTCGGCAGCTCGCTGCGCGACCAGAGCCCCGACGGCAATAACGGCCTGCGACTGCGCATCGAGGGCGCGCCGTTCGATACGCTGGTCACCTGGCTCGCCAGCCTGCAGCAGCAATACGGCGTGAGCATCGAATCCGCCACTGTCGGTGCCGCCGCTGCCGACGGCTTCGTCAACGCGACGCTGACCCTGCAGCACGCCGGCGCAGCGGGCTGATTGCGCGACATTCCCGGACTTCGTCTGCCCGGAGCAAGGCTGCAGTGACACGACGCACCGGCTGGCTGCTTGCGCTCGGCGTGCTTGCCCTGCTCGCCTTTGCGCTCGCCACGCTGCCGGCGAGCGTGGCGGCCGGCCCGCTGCGCAAGGCCGGCATCGAAGCAGGCGCGTTCGGCGGCTCAGTCTGGTCGGGACGGGCCATGGCGCTCGCGTGGCGTGGCGCGGCCATCGGCGATGCCGAATGGAAGATCGCACCGGTTCGGCTGCTTGCCGGTCGCATCGCCGGCCACGCGAAGCTCACACGCACCGATGGTGCAGTCGAGACGGACTTCGATCTGTCGTTGACCGGTCGGGACGTCAAACTGCGGACGATCCGTCTCGAGCTGCCGCTGGCCGCCTTGAATGCGTTGCCGCTCGGCATGCCGAAAGGCTGGCAGGGTCGTGTGACGGGGCAATTCGACGCGATCGACCTGCAACAGGGCTGGCCCGCGACCCTCCAGGGCTCGCTCGATCTCGACGACCTGGTGGCACCGCCACCGCGAAATGCACCCGTCGGCAGTTTTCACGCGGAGTTTCCGGCGGCGCAGCCAAAGCCATCACTCTCGGTGCCGCAGGACCCGTCGAACCTGACGGCGCAGGTCAAGGACAAGGACGGCCCGTTCTCGGTCGACGCGCAACTCACCTTGAGCCGCGCACGCAATTTCGCGTTCGAAGGCACGTTGGCGCCGCGGGGACCAGTGCCGCCGGCGATGGAGCGGTCACTGCAACTGCTGGGCCCGGCCGACGCGGCGGGCCGCCGTCAGTTCAGCGTCGGCGGGACGCTCTGACCGCGGGGGGGGGGGGGGCACGGGTCTAAAGACGAAGAAAAGGGCTTCCCCCAACGCTCGCTGCGACTAACCCAGCGTACCGGGCGCCCATTCGCGCCACCCGGACAACAGCGGGAAATACAGCCCGAGCCGGATCGGCTCGTCGCCAAGAGCCCGCATGAGCTGCGCATAGCGCTCGAGCTGCGTGCGGTAGCGCTCGCGTTCGTTGTCCATGAACTCATCGAGCCTCGCGCCCTCGTGGCTGCTGGTCTTGTAATCGACGATCCAGCGCACGCCCTTCGCATCGATGAAGGTGCGGTCGATGACGAGGCTGATGACGCCGCTGTCGACGACGCCGGTCAGCGCCAGCTCCGATTGCGCCGACGCGTGCGACGCGTCGAGCAACCACCGCCCGCGCTCGTCCTCGAGCGTGCGACGCACGGCCTCGAACGTCCTGGCAACCGCGGCACTGCGACGCTCGTACGGCACGCCGAGCTCGGCGAGTTCTGCCGCATAGCGTCGCTGCACGGCCACTCGTTCCGCCTCGCTGCCAGGCAAGGCGCCACCTTCGCGCGCGAAGCGCTGCAACTCGCGATGCACCACCGTACCGACGTGGCGCGCCGTCTCCGTCACCCAGTCGAACTCGACTGCGGTGATCCCGCTCGCGCGCACGAGATTGCGCACCTGTATCGACGGTGCCACCGGCGCCTCTGGGCGTTGCCAGCCGTCAGGCAGGCGCAGCAGCACGGGATCGCGCGGGACGACGCGCCCCTGCTCGCCCTGGACATCGCCCGATTGCGCTAGCCTGCGCTCGAACTCGCTGCTCAGCGAGGGCTCGACCCACAGCAGACCCAGTGCCGAGACTTGCTTCGGCGCCCGCACGCTCAACTCACCCGTCTTCTTGTCGGCGATGACTTCGCACGAACCGAGCAGGTGCAACGAGCGCTCTGCACGCGTCGCCGCAACGTAGAGCAGCCGGCGCTTCTCCTGCAACAGCTTGTCGCGTTCGAGACGGTCGAGCCACCGGTACAGCGGATTCGCTTCCTCGGCGCCGGTCGCTGCGACAGGCGCGATGATCAACTGCTGCCCATGGGTTCGCGGCACCTTGAGCCAGCGCAGCAGCGGCGGCGGATCGGACGCGCCGACCCGGTCCAGGCCCGGCACGATGACCGTGTCGAACTGCAGCCCCTTCGACTTGTGGATCGTCAGCAGTTCGACGTACGTGTCGGGCCGCGGATGCGCAGGCGCGTAAAGCTCGAGCAATGCCTCGGCGAGCCGGGCGAGATCCACCGGCGCGCCAGGCGCTTCGTCCTCGACGTCACCAAGGGCATCGAGGTAGGCATGTGCCTCGCTCAGTTCCCGCTCGTTGCCCAGCGTCGCAGGGCCGCCGAGGGCATGCCAGCAGCGTTCGACCGCATCGCGCAATCCAAACCGCCGCTTTTCGTCCAGGGCCTGCTCCAGCACCGGCAAGCAACGTTCGAGCCGGCGCCGTGCCTCGGTTCCCAGCTCCTGTCGCAGCGTTTCCTCGCGCAGCAGGCGCGGGACCGATGCATGCCGGTCGCCGCCGAGCAGCGCCAGGCAATCGGCCAGCGTCAGGCCGCACCACGGCGCGCGCAGCACGCCGATCCAGGCGGCGCGGTCGCCCGGGTGCGCCAGCGCTCGGGTCAGTGCCAGCAGGTCGAGCACGGCAGGGCGCGCGCCCAGCGGATCGATGTCGGTCGCCTGGAAGCGGATGCCGCGCCGCGCGAGTTCGGCCACGATATCGAGCAGGTGGCTGCGGCCCTGCACCAGGATCGCGATCCGCGCGTCGGATTTGGCCGCGTGACGCCGCTGGATGATGTCGGCCACGGTCTGGGCCTCGAATCGCCGGCTGCTGCGCAGGAAGGCGTGGACGTGCACGCCCCCTTCATCGGTCGCCTGCGGCGCCGCCACGCATTCCGCGTACTTCACCGCGCCACGCAGCACGTCGTCTCGCAGCGGCAGCACGCGGGCGAAGGCCTGGTTGACCCACTGCACGATCGGCTGCGTCGAGCGGAAGTTCACGCGCAGGGTCACCGGTTCGAGCTCGATGTCGCCGAGTCCGCGGTCACGCACGTCGAGGAACAGCCCGACCTCCGCATTGCGAAAGCGGTAGATCGACTGCATCGGATCGCCGACGAGGAACAGCGTGCGGCCATCGCCGCGCTCCCAGCCCGCCGTCAGGCTCTGCAGCAACTGCACCTGCGCTTCGGACGTGTCCTGGAACTCGTCGACCAGCACATGACGCAAGCGTGCATCGAGAGCGAGCGCGGTGTCCGTCGGTTCCGCCGCCGTTCCCAGCGCCTGCCTGGCGGCCGCTGCGAACTCCGGGTAATCGGCTGCTTTGCGCTCGGCAAAGACGAACTTCAGCTCGGCGGCCGCGAGTCGCAGCACCAGCAGCAACGACTTCAGCACGGTCCACTCGGCGTCCTGGTATTCGCACGGGGGCAACGCGCGCGTGGCATGCAGCGGCTCGAACAGCTCTTCGTGCCGTGCGAACTCATCGGCGACCGACTGAATGCGAACCTTGAGTGCCGCGAGTTCAGGCCGCTTCTTGTCCTGCGCCCTGACTCCGACTGCGACAGTGAAGCTCTTGCGCGGATCGCCCTTGCCCGTGAGCAAAAGCTCGGCCAGGCCTTGCCAGTGCGCCACGTCGTCCATATCCGCGCCCGGCACCCCCGGGCCGCAGGCGAGGATCGGCGAATCCTTGCCCTCCTGGCGCAGCACCTGCGCCGCACCCTCGGCAAAGTCGCAGGCTGCGGCCAGCAACGCTGGAGGAAGCGCTTCGGCCAGTCCCGCCAGATGGTCCTGCACGATTGCCGCGCGTGCCGCTTCGAGCGCGAGCCGGGCCTCTCCCGCCTGCCCGTAGTCATCGATGCTCGCGGGCAGCACCGGCAGCCACGCTTCGCGACGCGCGAGCATGCTGCTGACGAGCCCGATCAACCTGCCGACGTTGTTGTCGAGGTGCTCGAGCAGGATCGCGACGGCTTCTGCAACGCGTGGATCGTCCGCTGGCAGGTGCGTCAGCAGGCGTTCGGCCGCTTCCTCGTACAGCTCGAGACCATCTTCGTCGATGCCGAGTCCGGCGCCGAGGCCCGAGAGCACCGGCAGGCGCCGTGCAAGTGACTGGTTGAGCGCATCGATCGTCAGCACGCGCAGGCGGCTCGGATTTCGCAGCAGGCCCCAGTCGCTACGGGCATCGACCTCGAGCACGCGGCGCGCCAACGCGCGCGTGTCGTCGCGCAGCTTGGATTGCGGGTCCGTGCAATGTCGCAGCGACTCGAGGATACGGTTGCGCATCTCCGCGGCAGCCTTGCGGGTGAAGGTGATGGCGAGCAAGGCCTCGGGCCGCTCGACCACCGCGAGCAGCGCGAGGAAACGTTGCGTCAGCAGTTCGGTCTTGCCCGAACCCGCGGGCGCCTGGACGATGAAGCTGCGGTCGACCTGCAATGCCGTCGCGCGCGCCTCCCGGTCGGCCTGCTGCAGGTCAACCGGCTGCATCGTCGCCCTCCTCATCCTCGGGCTCGAGCAGCGCCTGTGCCGAACGACAGACTCCAGCCAGGTGGCAATAGCGACAGGCCCTGGTCGGATTCGGTGCCAGTCGTGCGTCGCCCTGTGCGTGCTCCCGCGCCAGCATCTCCAGCCGCCTGCTCCAGGCCTGCAGCAGCTCACCCCAGTTGGCGTAGTCCTTGAATGGGCCGCTGGCGGCATCGAACGGCTTGAGTTGCGGGAACACCTCGCCGTCGCGTGCGAAGCCACGGTATTCGGTGCTGCCCGTGCAGACGACGCCGAAGGCGACCGCACTCACCTGCTCCTGGCCGATGGCGCGCACATACAGCGGCAGCTGCGGCAGCTCCGGGCGTTCGCCCATCCACGCGGCAGGTCTGGCGCTCGCGCCGGTCTTGTAATCGATGACGGCGATCGTGCCGTCCGCCAGCCGATCCACCCGGTCAAGGACGATGCGCGTCTGCACGCCGCCGACGTCGACGACGCGCGACTCCTCCACCAGCTCGACGGTGAAAGGCGCACGTTCCGCATCCCGCTGCAGCAGTTCGAGCACCCGCGCTTCGAGCCAGCGCTCCTCGAGATCCAGCAAGCGAATGCCGACCGCGTCGGCCGCCGCGCGCAATGGCGCCAGCACCGACTGCACGAGCGTGTGCACCAGTGCGACACGCTGTTCGGCGGTGATGGCCAGCAGTGCCGACTGCTTGCGCACCTTGTGCCAGAAGGCCTGCAGCACGGCATGCGCGAGCCTGCCGCGTTCGGTGGCCGCGATACCCGCGGCCGGATGCTCGAGTTCGACGCCGCCGAGGCGCAGTTCGACGGCCGCGCGGAACGGACACGCGCCCTGCAGTTCGAGCAGCCGGGCGCCGCCCTTCACGATTTCATGCGGGGCAAATGCGGGGAGCGATCCGTCGATCAGCGTATCGAGTGCAGGACGCGCCTCGAACTGTGCCAACGACGCCTGCGTTCCGGGCCACAACGACACGGCTGCGAGTCGCGGCAGTTCGGCGACCAATGCACTCGGGAGCAGCGGTGCTTCGTCCTCGAAGCGCGGCACGCTGCAGAGCGCAGTGGCCGCCGAGGCCAGGAGCCGTTGCAGGGTCCGTCGCGCCTGCCGCTCGGACAACTCGGCGGTCGCGCCGGGAACGCCCTGTCGCGCCTGCCACTCGCGCGGCAGAAACGGATCAGGGTTCGCCGGCGGTGGCCAGCGCGCGGCATCGAGCCCGCACACCCAGATTGCGTCAAAATGCATGCCGAGCGCCGTGTCGGGATCGATCACGAGCAACGGCGCCGCGATTTCCTGGGGTTCGAACGCAGTCACGGCGGCGAGATCGCGCAGGTGAGCGAGCGCGGCCGACGCGCGCAGCGGACCGGCGACGTCATCGCTCGCACCAAATTCGCCGAGCAGCGCCTGCAGCGCGTGCGAGGTAATCGAGACCGGCTCGCGGCACGCCGGACCTGCGCAGCGCCACATCGAGTTCGGCGCGCGCGTGCGACTCGCTGACCGCCGCCCCGTCGTGCGCACCGCGCAGCAGCATGCTGGCAGCCGACAGTTCGGGCGGCGTGATGCAGGCAGCGAGCCAGCCGAGCGCAGCGGACACCACCGGTCGGTCCAGCAACGGCCTTGCGGCCGCAAGTTCATAGGCCGTCGATTCAGGCGCCGGCCCGCCGGTGAACGCGGCTCCCGGAACCAGCACCCGGTCCAGCACGCGGCGGGCCCGTGCCCGCATGCGTGCGAGTTCCGGCACGATCAATCCCAGTCGCTCGTCCGGCCTTTCCTGCAAGCTTTGTGCAGCCCAGCGTGCGGCGGTTTCGAGCTCGGCGTCGAAGTCGTTGCATTCAACGACTTGCGCGTCGCGCGTGCAGTCCTCGGTCACCACCGGACGCACCGTGACACGCGCGCCTTGATCCCGGATCCGTGCGACGAAGGCCGCCTGCGCCGGCGTCCAGCGGTCGAAGCCGACGAACTCGGCCGGCTTGCCGCCGGTGGGGGCGCCGACCGTCAACGAAGCCTGGGCGGGGTCGAGCCAGCCGCCCTGCTCCAGCCAACGGCCGAATTCGACCGCCCAGCGGCCGAATGACTGGACTTCCGGGCTTGCGTCCTCGTGCAGGACCCGGACCGGGATGCGGTAGGCATGGAGCAGCTCCCAGGATTGTTGCGCCGAGGTACCGAGCCCGGACGGCAGCAGGACCGACCGCAGGTCCACGTCACGGCGGACGATCTGCTCCCAGACGATCAAGCCGTGGCCCGCATCGAGCCAGCGGGCTGTCGTCCGGCCCGCTGCCCGGTCGCTGTCGAACTGGCGACGCAGCATTTCGGGCCACGTGACCACGTCCGGCGTCTCCCAGACGCGCAGATCGCGCGCCAGGCAGGCCGCGTCGTGGCGGGCGCGCAAAAAATGGGCGAGGCGACGGGTGGGCACGACATAGGTCGTGCCGAGCTGTAGTTCGTCGGAGTCGACGACTATTTTTTCTTTGTCGATCTGTTAGTTACCAGATAATGCTTATGATCTACTTGAGGTCAGGCTTCGACCGCCCGCAACGGCGTCGGCCGCGAAACCGGTTCGTCGCCGGCTGCATAGTTATCGAGTAGTTCTTCCATCCGGCAAAAGACGTCGGCCAGCACCTCGGGTTCCGGCAGGTTGGTGACCCGGAAATGGGTGTTGTACGGCACATTGAAGCTGGTACCCGGGGCGACCAGCACGTGCTTGTGCTCAAGCAGGTCCATGGCGAACCGGCGGTCGTCGAATCCCGGCAGACGCTGCGTGTCGACGCCGACGAAGGCATACATGGCACCGCGCGGCACGGTGAGCGTGAGGTACCTGCTGCGCGCCACTGCGTCGACAATGGCCTTGCGGGACTCGTACAGGCGCCCACCGGGGCGGACCAGCTCCTTGATGCTCTGGTAGCCGCCGAGCGCCGTCTGCACGGCCCACTGGCCCGCGACGTTGCTGCAGAGTCGCAAGGACGACAGCAGTTCGAGCGCCGACAGGTAGTCGCGGGAATTCTCGACGTCGCCCGAGAACACGGCCCAACCCACGCGATAGCCGCAGGCGCGATAGACCTTCGACAGGCCGCTCATGGTGCAGCAGAGCGTGTGATGCACCAGCGTGGCCATCGGCACGAACTCGGCGCCGTCGTACGTCATCTGGTCGTAGATTTCGTCCGCGAAAATCACCAGGTGGTGCTTCTCTGCCATGCGCGCAATGGCCTCGAGCACTTCCCGCGGGTAAACCGCGCCGGTGGGATTGTTCGGGTTGATCACGACGATGGCGCGCGTGCGCTTCGTGATCAGGGACTCGATCTCTTCCGGGTCCGGCACGAAGCCGCGCTCGGAGCGGCATGGATAGTGGACGGCTCGTCCGCGATTCAGGTTGACCGCCGCGGTCCAGAGCGGATAGTCGGGACTCGGCGCCAGCACTTCCTCGTCCGCCGCCAGCAAGGCCCGCAGCGTGAGGTCGATCAGTTCGCTGACGCCGTTGCCGATGAAGACGTCGTCGGCCGTGACGCCGCGGACGCCGCGCTCCTGCTGCTGCATCACCACGGCCTCGCGTGCCGGGAAGATGCCCTTCTGGTGGCAGTAGCCCTCGGCCACGCGCATGTTCTCGATCATGGCGAGGCGCATGGTCTCGGGCGTGCGGAAGCCGAAGGCGCCCGGGTTGCCGATGTTCAGCGAGACGATGTCGTACCCCATGCGCTCCATTTCCTGGGCGCGACGGGCGAGCTTGCCGCGGATCTCGTAGCGGACGTTGGCGAGGCCGGGACTCGGCCGGATGGAACGGGTGGACATGGGCCTGCACTGCGGAACTGGAAGCCTCGATTATGGACCGCCCTGCCCGGCCATGCACGACGCCATGTACCGCTCCACGACGGCGGTCACGCGCTGTTCAGTGCGGGTGCGCGTGCCGCAGGATGTGCGGCCGCTCGAGCCCGTGGGCCAGCATCAATGCCTCGTCGTTCAGCAATCTGCGCGTCGGGCCGTCCGCGACGATGCGGCCGTGGTCGATCACGATCGTGCGCGCGCAGGACTCGACGACGAACTCGAGGTCATGCGTCGCGATCAGCTGCGCTACCGGAAGCTGCGCCAGCAGACCCATCAGCAAGCGGCGCCCGCGCGGATCGAGGTCGCTGGTGGGTTCGTCGAGCACCAGCAGGCGGGCCTCGCACGCCAGCAGGCCGGCAAGACAGACCCGGCGCTTCTCGCCGCGGCTCAGGTGGTGCGGCAAGCGGTCGGCGAATCCGGCCAGGCCGACCTGCGCCAGGCAGTCGGCGACGCGCTGGGACAGCTCGGGCTCGCGCACGCCGAGTTGCATTGGTCCAAGGCGACGTCCTCCCAGACTGTCGGGCAGCAGCTGGTCGTCGGGATCCTGGAACAGCAGGCCGACCCGTCGTCGCGCCTCGGCGAGATTGTCGGCGCGCAATGGCAAGCCGTCGACGATCACGGTCGGCGTCGCCGGTGGCTGGTCGGGCAGCAAGCCGTTCAGGTGCAGCAGCAAGGTCGACTTGCCAGCGCCGTTCGGGCCGATCAGCGCCGCGCGCTCGTTGGCGGCGAGCGCGAAACTCACGTCGCGCAGCGCCTCGCGGCCATCCGGGTAGCAGTACCCGAGGTTACGGACCTCGAGCACGCTCAACTCTTCCAGCCCCGTGCGCACATCGCCAGGTAGACCCGCTCGGCGCGCTCGGAGGTGCGCACGAACAACTGCCCTGCGACCTGGGCCGAGCCACGCCAGGTTGACGCGCGACCGTCGTGGAACGAACGGCTGCGGCGCGCGCGCTGCATCCGTTCCATTTCCTGCAGCAGCACGAACAGGTAGCGCTGCAGCAACGCCAGTGTCGTCACCAGCAGGCTCGGCACGCGCAACCGCCACAGCACCCGCAACAGGTCGGAAAACCGCGTCGTCGCCGTGAGCAGCAACATGCAGGCAAGGCAGAGCGTGCTTTTCGCCAGCATTGAGAGAAACAGCGGCCAGCCGCCCGGCTGCAGCAGCGCCAGCAGCGCGACGCCGATGACCAGCGGTTCCACCAGCAGCAATCGCACCAGCAATTGCCGCGGCGAGACACGGGCGCCCAGCGCGGCGGCCACCAGCGCGACCGACAGCACTGCGAACGCCAGCCACGACCCCGGCGGCAGCAGCACGATGCACAGGATGAACACGAGCGCCAGGGCCAGCTTCGATCCGGCGGGCAGGCGGTGCACCGGGCTCGTTCCCGGCTGGTATGGACTCAGTAACTGCTCGCGGAGCACGCCGCCTCAGCGTCGCGCGTGCAGCGCATGTCGGGTCAGCATGCGGGCCATCAACCAGGCCATGGCGAAGGCGGCTGCCACGCCGACTCCGGCAGCGACCACCGTTCCGAGCCAGGGTTGGTCGACCAGGCCCTTGACCGCGTAGTCCTGCAGAGGCGCTGCGATCGGGGTGGCGGCCTCGGCCGCGAAACCGAGCTTGTGTGCGACGTGCTCGAGACCGTCGGGCAAGGAACTGGCGAGCGGCGACACGAACACCAGCACGCCGATCGTGGCCACGGCGCCGAATGCGACCGTTGCCGGTACGCCATGCTCAACGCGCTGCGACCTGTCGAGCAGTTCGGGACGCGATCGGATCACCACCGCCACGACCATCATCGTGATCGCCGCCTCCACCAGGCCCACCACCATGTGCACGCCGCCCATGGCCATGACCGCGCTGCGCAGCACGACCGTGCCTGAGGCAGCCAGTTCCACCGCGCAGGCGAGCGCAGCCGCCACCGTCGCGCACCACGCTGCGAAACCTGCCGCGAACAGCAGCGACCGCTGCCCGTCGCCGCACAAGCGGCGCAGGCCCGCATAGACGACGTAGCCGACAGCAGGCGCGATGATCGCCATATTCAGGACGTTGGCGCCCAGTGCAGTGACGCCGCCGTCGGCGAACATGAAGCATTGCAGGACCAGCACGGCCGTCATCACGATCACCGCGGCGCCCGGACCGAGCAGGACCACCGCCAGGACGGCGCCGGTCATGTGGCCGGAGTGCCGGCAGCGATCGGGAGCACTGCGCGAACACACGAGCGGCAATCAGCGGCACCCACGCGGGGTCGGCCAGCGGATTCCGGCGACCGCAGCGGCGCCAGCGGCGATCGCGGTCGGCAGATCGAGGAAGCCATCGGGGATGTGCATGTTCCTGGCCCAGCGCCACAGTATGCGAAGTGTACCGGTTGTTCATACTAGTGACGCCAATCGGTACGCAAATCGGTGCTTTCCGCAGGCTCCCGTCGTCAGTAGTTGCGGACGGGGGCACCCGGCAGCCTGGGTACGGCCGCCAGCAAGTCGCGTGTGTACTGCGCCTGCGGGTCGCCGAAGATGGCATCGCGACTCCCCTGCTCCACCAGCCGTCCCCGGCACAACACGGCAACGTCGTCGCAGAGGTGTCGCACCACGGCGAGGTTGTGGCTGATGAAGAGCAGCGACATCTGGTACCGCTCGCTGAGTTCGTGCAGCAGATTGACGATCTGCGCCTGCACGGAAACGTCGAGCGCGCTGACCGCCTCGTCGCAGACGAGCAGGCGCGGCCGGGCAACGATCGCACGCGCGATCGCGACGCGCTGGCACTGGCCACCGCTCATTTCGTGGGGGTAGCGGTTGGCAAACGCCGATGCGAGCCCGACGTCCGACAATGCCGCACGGATGCGGTCCTGCGCCGCGACCGAAGCCACCGGACCGGCCAGCGCCTGCAATGCCTCGCCGACCGCCTGCCCCGCCGTCATGCGTGGATCGAGGCTGCCGAACGGATCCTGGAAGACCACCTGCATCTCGCGCCGCAGAGAACGCATTGCCGGCGCGTCATCGTAATCGACCGTGCGACCTTCCCAGGCCACGCGCCCCGACTGCATCCGCACGAGCCCCAACACGACGCGGGCGAGCGTCGACTTGCCCGACCCGGACTCACCGACGACACCGAGCCGGCCACCTTCACGAATCGCGATGGACACGTCGGACAACGCGTCGAGCGAGCGTGCCGGCGCCAGCAGTCCGGCGCCGCGCAACGTGTAGCGCACGCTGGCCCGCTCCACCTGCAGCAGAGGCAAGGCCACGCTCATGCGATCTCCGCCGCTGCCTGCAACGGCCGATGGCAGGCGACCGCGGTGATCGGCGCATTCCGCGCAGTGGTCGCAGCGCCCGATTCGCCCTGCACGGCGCCGAGCTGATTGCGGCTGGCGCATTGCGTCAGCTCCGGGCGCGACTCGCTGCAGGTATCCACCGCACGCTCGCATCGCGGGGCAAATGCGCACCCTGGCGGACGCGCGGAGGGCTGTGGCGGGTCGCCTGGGATCCCGACGAGTCGCGCCTGAGCGTCACCGTGCAGCCGCGGCACCGCCGCCAGCAAAGCCGCCGTGTACGGGTGCTCCGGCGCGGCAAACAGCCCGTCCGTCGTTGCCGTTTCGACGATCCGGCCCGCATACATGACGGCAACCCGATCGGCGAGGCCCGCCACCACGCCGAGATCGTGCGTGATGATCAGGACGCCGGCGCCCCGGTCGCGCACTTTCGCCAGCAGTTCGAGTACGCGCGCCTGCACGCTGACGTCGAGGGCCGTGGTTGGTTCGTCCGCGAACAACAGCTGCGGACTGCACATCAGCGCGGCCGCGAGCGCGACGCGCTGCAGCATGCCGCCCGAAAGCTCGTGCGGGTATTGGCGCAACCGCGCCTCGGGTTCCGGGATGTCGACCTCGGCCAGCGCCTGCAGCGCACGCTGCCGGGCCTTGATGCGGGTGGCGAGACCGCGATCGACCAGGCCCTCCGTCAACAACGTCTCAATGCGCAGGTGCGGCGTAAGCGAACTCAACGGGTCCTGCGACAGCAAGCCAATGCCGGTACCGCGCACCCGGTTGAGCTCGCGTTCGTTCGCGCCGATCAATTCCTTGCCGGCAAACAGCGCCGAGCCGCGAGCCGTGCCATTCGACGCGAGCAAGCCAAGGCACGCCATGAGCACCTGGGTCTTGCCGGATCCCGACTCACCGACGACGGCGAGGCATTCACCGGCACGGACGTCGAATGAAACACCGGACACGGCCGCCACGCGCCCTGCGAGGTGGCGAAATTCACCCCCAGGTTGCGCACCCGCAGCACGGGTTCGGCGGTCATCGGCGCTGCCTCGGATCCAGCGCGTCGCGCAGCCCGTCACCCAGGAAATTCAGGCACAGCAGCACGAGGGCGAGCACCGCCGAAGGCACCAGCAGCAACCACGGCGACGACTCCATTTCGAGCGCGCCCTCCGCCACCAGCCGGCCCAGGCTGGTGAGCGGTTCCTGCACGCCGAGGCCGAGGAAGCTCAGGAAACTCTCGAACAGGATCACCTGCGGCACTGTCAACGTCGCGTACACGATCACCGTGCCCAGCAGGTTCGGCACGACGTGCCGGGCGATGATGGTGGCGGGCGACAGGCCGAGTGCAATGGCCGCTTCGACGAACTCGCGCTGTCGCAATGCGAGCGCCTGGCCGCGCACGATGCGCGCCATCGTGAGCCAGCCCACGGCTCCGATCGCGAGGAAGATCAGGACGAGACTGCGGCCGAACACGACCGTCAGGATGATCACGAAGAACATGTACGGCAGCGCGTAGAGCACGTCGACGAACCGCATCATCCAGCCGTCCACGCGACCGCCCAGGTAACCCGCCGTAGCGCCCCACGCGACACCGATGACGACGCTGACGAGCGTCGCGAGTACTGCAACCAGCAGCGACATGCGCGTGCCGATCCAGACTCGCACGAACAAGTCGCGGCCGTTGGCGTCGGTGCCGAACCAGTGGCCGTTCGCAAAAGAGGGTGGGGTTGCGAGCGTCGGCTGCGACCAGTCGACCTGTGCGACCGTGTATGCGCTGAGCCACGGGCCGACCAGCGCCAGCGCGCACACGAGCAACAGCAGCGACGCCGCCACGATCGCCATGCGGCTGCGCTGCAGGCGCTGCCAGGCATCCCCCCACAGGCTCTGTCGGCGCGCGTCCGCCAGGACAGCCTCAACCATGCCGGATTCTCGGATCGAGCCAGCCATACACCAGGTCGACGGCAAGGTTGAGCAGCAGGATCAGTGCCGCGTAGAAAATCACCATTCCCATCACCAGCGTGTAGTCGCGGTTGATGGCGCCCTGCACGAAATATCGACCCGCGCCCGGCAGACCGAACACCTGCTCGACGACGAGTGAGCCGGTCAGGAGCGCTGCGGCGGCAGGCCCCAGGAAACTCACGACCGGCAGCAGCATCGGTTTCAGCGCGTGGCGACGCAGCAGCGCGCTGCGGCCGAGCCCCTTGGCGCGCGCTGCGCGCACGTACGGCGCCTGCAGCACTTCGAGCAGACTGCCACGCGTGAGCCTTGCGATGTAGGCGACGAACGGCAGCGCGAGCGTGACGACGGGCAGAATCATGTGACGGATGCTGCCCGGCTCCCAGCCCGCGACCGGCAACCAGCCGAGCTTGACGCCGAAAAAAAGCGCCAGCACGGGTGCAAGCACGAATCCGGGAATGGCAATGCCTGCCAGCGCAACGGTCATGACGGAGTGATCCAGCGCCGTGTCATGGCGCAATGCCGCGGCTGTCCCCAGCGGCACACCCAGTGCGAGCGCGAGCACCAGCGCGAGCGATCCGATTGAGAGCGTGACCGGCAGGCCGCGTGCGATCAGTTCTGCGACACGGTAGTCCTTGTACTTGAACGACGGCCCGAGATCGCCGTGCGCGAGGCCCCGCAGGTAACGGCCATACTGCACCAGGACCGGCTGATCGAGACCATAGGCCGCCTGCAGGTTCGCCGCGATTTCAGGCGGGATCGCCTGCTCCTCGTCGAACGGCCCACCCGGCGCCAGCCGCATCACGAAGAACGCCGCCGTGACGATGACCAGCAGCGTCGGAACGATGCCGAGCAAGCGCCCGAGAGCGTAACGCAGCACCGCCTCAGCCCGCGCCCAGCGTCATCACGCCGGCCCCTTGCCTGCCAGCAGCCGCAGGAATTCATCTTCGTCCGCGATGCGGATGCCGAGGTCCTGTGCTTTCCGCAGCTTCGAACCCGCCTCGGCCCCTACCACCAGCAGCGTGGTCTTCTTCGACACGGAATCGGTGACGGTCGCGCCGGCTGCTCGAGCCGCTGCCCTCGCCTCCTCGCGTGACATCTTCGCGAGCGTGCCGCTGATCACGACGACCTGACCGGTCAGCGGCCCTGCAGAGGCAACCGTCGCGCGCTCGATCACCGGCCAGCCTACGCCCGCCGCGCGCAGGTTCTCGATCACGCGTCGATTGCGCTCCTCATCGAAGAACTCGCGCACGTGCGCTGCGACCACGGGCCCCACGTCGCGTACCTGTTGAATTTCCTCGCGGGTCGCGGCCTGCAGCGGATCGAGGTCGCCGAAATGTCCGGCGAGTGCGAGCGCCGTCGACTCACCCACGTCGCGGATACCGAGCGCATACAGGAATCGCGGCAGCGTCGTCTGCTTGCTGTGCTCGAGGGCGGCCACCAGGTTGGCCGCAGACTTTGGACCCATGCGGTCCAGCTCGGCAACCTCTGTCACCGTCAGTGTATAGAGGTCGGCCGGCGTCGTGACGCGCCCGCTCTCGATCAACTGCTCGACCACGCGTTCGCCAAGACCGTCCACGTCCATCGCTCGACGCGACGCAAAATGACGGATCGCGCCGAGACGCTGGGCGGCACAGACGAGTCCCCCGGAGCAGCGTGCGACCGCCTCGCCCGCGGTACGGTCGACGTGGGAGCTGCAGACGGGACACCGCGCCGGCAGTCGCACGACTCGCGCATTGGCAGGACGCTGCGCCGGGATCACGCGCACGATCTCGGGAATGACGTCTCCGGCCCGACGCACGATCACGCTATCGCCGATGTGCACGTCCTTGCGCGCGACCTCGTCCATGTTGTGCAAGGTGATGTTGCTGACAGTCACGCCGCCCACGAACACGGGCGCGACGTGCGCGACAGGAGTGAGCGCACCGGTGCGCCCGACGTAGAACTGCACCTCGTTCACCACGGTCGTTGCCTCCTGCGCCGGAAACTTGTGCGCGACGGCCCAGCGCGGCGCGCGGGCCACGAACCCGAGGTCGCGCTGCCAGTCGAGGCGATCGACCTTGTAGACGACGCCGTCGATGTCGTAGGCGAGCGCGTCGCGGCGCTTGCCGATCCGGTCGTAGTACTCGAGGCACCCGTCGACGCCGTCGACCACGGCAATTTCCGGGCAGGTACGCAGGCCAAGCTGGCGCAAGGCCGCGAGTATTTCGCTGTGACGCTGCGGCGCCGCCCAGCCTTCGATTGCGCCCACGCCGTAGACGAAAAGGTCGAGCGAGCGTTCAGCCGTGATCGCTGGATCGAGCTGCCGCAGACTGCCGGCCGCGGCATTGCGCGGATTGGCGAAGGTCTTGTCGCCGCGCCCCGCCTGGCGCAGGTTCAGCGCCTCGAACGAGTTGCGGGTCATGAAGACTTCGCCGCGCGCTTCGAGCACCGGCGGTTTGCCGCCGCGCAGCTGCAGCGGAACCGAACGGATGGCACGCACGTTGACGGTGACATCCTCGCCGCGCGAGCCGTCGCCGCGTGTCGCCGCCTGGACGAGCCGGCCCCGCTCGTAGCGCAGCGTGATTGCGAGTCCGTCGATCTTGGGCTCGGCCGAGTAGGCGACCCGTTCGACGTCGAGGCGTTCACGCGCGCGGCGGTCGAAGTCGACGATATCCTGCTCGCTGAAGGCGTTGTCGAGCGAGAGCATGGGCACTGCGTGCACGACTTCGCGGAATTCACGCGCGGCCTGCCCGCCCACCCGCTGCGTGGGTGAATCTGCATCGGCCAGTTCGGGATGCATGGACTCGAGCTGCTGCAGCTCGCGCATCAGCGCATCGAACTGTGCGTCCGCAATCGTCGGATCGTCGAGGACGTAGTAGCGGTAGTTGTGATTCTCGATCAGCTCGCGCAGTTCGCGGGCCCGCCTCGCCACCTCGCGGGACGTCGCCATGGCCAGACCTCAGGCCGAACCGGCGCCGCGCTCGAATTCGAGCGCTTCCTCGCGGAGCTTGCCCACGCGCAGCGTGGTGAGAGGTGCGCCGCGCTCGTCGGTCAGCGAACCGCTCAGGTGCGTGGCCAGCGCGCGGGCCGCAAAAATCATTTCGTCGAAGGCCGCGGCAGCCGGCACCGGGCCGGGCAGCACCGCAAACATGGCAACGCCGGGGTAATACGTAGCCGGCATCGCCTCGATGTCGAACGTGCCCGGCTCACGCAGGCTGGCGACGCTGTAGATCGGCCGGCCGTCCTCGTGCAGGCAGTGGAAGATCTCATAGCGACCAAATCCCAGTCCTTCGGCGCGCAACGCCGCCAGCAACTGCGCGCCGTCGAAGCGCGCCGGCGCCGCAGCCGTCACGCGGATCGCGAGTATCTTCTGCGGGCGTCTTGCTGCCGGTACCGGTGCAGCGGTGGGCACGGCCTGCGGCGGCTCGGCCGCTGCGGTCGACTGCGCGCCAGGCGTGGGCTCGACGCGCGGCGGCGGTTGCGGCCGCAGTGTCGGGACGGAATCGGTTCGAGTCGAGGACAACGTGGGCTCGCGCCGCCCGATCGCAGGAGATTCGAAGTCTTTCTCGTCGCCGAAATCAATGCGCCGCGGCTCCGGCGCATCAAGTGCGTCGACTTCATCCCGGTCGAAGCCAGGCTCGATGCGGCGCTCCGCACGGTGTTCGACGCGGAACTCCGCCTCTACCATGTCGACATCGAGATCGGGATCGTCCGGCGGAACTGGCACGTCGGTCTCGAAGCCCCTGGCGCCGCCCGTGAAGACCGCGGGACGCCGCGAGGCCCCCGGCTCGTCCCGACCCTGCCAGCGGGCACGGATACCCCACAGGTACAGGCCGGCGACCAGCAGCGCCCCGATGACGAGCAGAATCCAGCGCAGTTCGTTCATCGATTCGCGGGCTTCCTTGCGTGACTCACATTGCCGCCATGCGCACGGCTTCGTCGACGTCGACGGCGACGAGGCGCGAGCAGCCGGGCTCGTTCATGGTAACGCCGAGCAGCTGGTTGGCGAGTTCCATCGTCGTCTTGTTGTGCGTGACGAAAATGAACTGCACCTGGTCGGACATCTCGCGGACAATGTCGCAGAACCGGCCGACGTTGTTTTCGTCGAGCGGCGCGTCGACTTCGTCGAGCAGGCAGAACGGTGCGGGATTGAGCTCGAAGATCGAGAACACGAGCGCAACGGCCGTGAGCGCTTTCTCGCCGCCGGACAGCATGTTGATCGAGCTGTTTCGCTTGCCCGGCGGACGCGCCATGATCGCGACACCGGCTTCGAGCACGTCGTCGCCGACGAGTTCGAGATAGGCCTGGCCGCCGCCGAACAGGCGCGGAAACTTCTGACTCAGGCCGGCGTTCACGCGATCGAAGGTGTCCTGGAAGCGTGCCTTCGTCTCACGGTCGATCTTGCGGATCGCATCCTCGAGCGTGTTGAGCGCGTCGTTCAGGTCGGCGAACTGGCGATCCAGATATTCCTTGCGCTCGGTCTGTTCGGCGAACTCGTCGATCGCCGCGAGGTTCACCGCGCCGAGCCGCTCGATCCGGTCGCTGGTCTCGGCCAGGCGCTGTTCCCAGACCGGCACGCTGGCGTCCTCGACCAGGGCGGCGGCGACGGCCTGCAATTCGAGGCGAGTCTGCGTGAACTGTTCCATGTAGGTCTCGCGGCGCAGCTTGAGTTCCTGCACCGAGAAGCGAACGTTCTCGAGGGCGGAGCGCGCTGCCTCGACCGTCGCTTCGGCCGCAAGCCGACGTTCATCCAACCCGCGCAGGTTCGCATCAACCCTTTCCATCGCCTGGCGTGCGGCGGAGAACTCGGTCTCGACCGCGATGCGACGCTGCAGCGCCTCCTCGAGCGTGGCCTTGAGGCGGGCCTCGCTTTCTTCGCCGCTGGCAAGCTGCGCATCGAGATCCTGCCGGCGCGCTTCGAACTGGCCCACCTGCGCGTCGAGGCGCGCGAGACCCGCCAGCAGGGACTGATGGCTGGTGCGGCGCGATTCGACGCGGATTGCGGCCTCGCTGGCCGCAGTTCGCGCAGCCTGCGCGGTCTCGCGGGTCTCGATCAGGCGGCCACGCAGGACTTCGCGCTCGGCTTCGAGCGTGATGCGACGCTGCTCGAGCTCGCCCATCGCATTAACGGCTTCCTCGAGGCGACCACGCGCGGCACGGCTGCCGGCGTTTGCGGCTTCCAGCGCGCCCTCGACTTCCGTCATCTCGAACGCGAGCTGTTGCATGCGCTGGCTGCGCTGTTCGGCACGGGCGCGCAGGCTGTCGATCTGCGAACGCAGGCTCATGTGACTCGAGCCACTGCGCGACACCACTGCCTGATGGCTCGCCAGGCGATCTTCGAGGTCGCGTACGCGGCTGCGCAATGCTTCGAGGTCTGACTCGGCGGTGCGGTGCTTCGCCTGTTGCGCATCGAGCGCGCCACGTTCGGCACGCAGGCGTTCTTCGCGTTCGATCACGCCCTCGTGGGCATCCTTGTCGCGGCTGACCCGCAGCCAGTCCGGGCCGATCCAGATGCCGTCGCGCGTGATGACCGACTGACCCGCACGCAGCTCGGGCCGCAGGCGCAACGCGTCATGCAGGGTCTCGGTGGCGACGATGCCTTCGAACAGTGCGTCGAGACCGGCAGGACCGCGCACGTGCGAGCGCAGCGTTCGCTCGGAGTGCCCGGCGGACGCCGGGCCCTGGGCTCCGGCAAAAAACGTGACGGTGCCTGCCGTAAGGCTCTCGAGCGTGCCGGCCACGTCGTCCAGTGAGTCGACGCAGACCGCCTCGAGGTAGCCACCGAGCACCGTTTCCACCGCGCGATCCCAGCCCTTGTCGACCGAGAGCTGCTGCGCCAGACGCGGACTGTGCTCGAGACCGCGCGACTTGAGCCAGTCGACGACCTTGCCCTGTCCCTGCCCGAGCGCGGCGCGCTGCAACGCCTCGAGCGAGACGATGCGGCCTTCCACTTCCTGCGTTTCGCGGCGCGCGGCTTGCGCGGCGTGGGCGAGTTCGCGTTCGCGGCCGCGTTCGGCCTGCAGCGTGGCGACGAGTTCGTCCAGCTGCTGGCGTGCAGCCTCGTGCTGCTCGCGCGCTTCGGCCTCCTGGCTCGCCAGCGCTGTGAGTGTGGCGGCAACGTCGGCCGCCGACAACGTGCCGTGCTCCTGGGTGGCGCGGTCCCGCTGGTTCAGCAGGCCGCGCAGCTGGTTTTCCATCACTTCGAGACGGGCGCGCTCGGCGCCTGCGGCCGACGAGGCCTGCCGCAACGACTGGTTGAAGCCTTCCCAGTTCTCCTGCCAGCCCGACATCGCGGCTTCGGCTGCCGCGAGTTCTGCCGCGGTCGCCTGCTCCGTGGCGCGTGCCTGCTCCAGGCCCGGGCCCATTTCGGCCAGTGCCTCCTGCAGTTCGCCCGCAAGCTGGCGATCACGCACGCGGTGCAGATCGGCGTCCTGGATGCCCTGCGCGATCTGGTCGAGCTCCTGGCGCTGGCGCGCGCGGATCTCACGCGCATGGTCGATGGCCTGTTCGGTGCGCGAGATGTCGGCGCCCACCTGGTAGTAGCGCCCCTGCACTTCGGACAGCACCGCCGCCTGCGCATCGTGGTCCTGTCGCGCTCGCTCGATGGCGGCTTCGATCGACCGCTGCTCCGCGACGGCGGCCTGCAACGCAAGGTCACGCTCGCTCAGGATCGCCTGGCGCGCGCTCGCCTCAGTCTCGACTTCGCGCAGCTTGAGCGCGAGGAGTTCGGCGTGGGTCTGCCGTTCTTCCTGCTTCAGCGCCTGGTACCGGCGCGCGGTGGCGGCCTGGCGCTGCAGGTGACGCAGCTGCTTTTCGACTTCGTCACGCAGGTCGGACAGGC
The DNA here is from genome assembly GCA_016705325.1 of Pseudomonadota bacterium. Taxonomy (GTDB): domain Bacteria; phylum Pseudomonadota; class Gammaproteobacteria; order Steroidobacterales; family Steroidobacteraceae; genus RPQJ01. The sequence goes on from JADIYJ010000006.1 coordinate 152,528, forward strand.
GCGCCAGGTTTTCGCGCGTCTGCGCGATGCGGCTTTCCGTTTCCTTGCGGCGCTCCTTATAGCGGGAGATGCCCGCGGCCTCTTCCAGGAAGGCACGCATGTCGTCGGCTTTCGCTTCGATCACGCGCGAGATCATGTTCTGTTCGATGATCGCATAGCTGCGCGAACCGAGGCCGGTGCCGAGAAACAGCTGCGTGATGTCCTTGCGACGGCAGCGCACGCCGTTCAGGAAATACGACGACTGGCCGTCACGCGCAACGACGCGCTTCAGGGAGACTTCGGAATAGCCGGCGTACTCGCCGCCGAGCTTGCCGTCGCTGTTGTCGAAAATGAGTTCGACCGACGCCGTGCCCACGGGCTTGCGCGTGCCGGAGCCGTTGAAGATGACGTCGGCCATCGAATCGCCACGCAGGTGCTTCGCCGAGATCTCGCCCATGACCCAGCGCACGGCGTCGATGATGTTCGACTTGCCGCAGCCGTTCGGGCCGACCACGCCGACCAGGTTCGTCGGGAAACCGACCGAAGTCGGGTCCACGAACGACTTGAAACCGGCCAGCTTGATCTTGGTCAGACGCATCATTCACCCGGGAAAATCGCGCGGCGCAGCGAAACAGGAATTCTAGAAGAATCGGACTCGCCTCACAGCATTTCCGGTCACCGGGTCGAGCCGGGTCAGCGGTCCAGGCAGGCTGTTTTTTTCGGGGTGGACGACCGCGGTTCGGCCTGTATAATCGCGCGCCTCCAACCGGAGTGGGGAGTTCGTCGATGCCCGTCAAGAGACCGTCTGCCAAGCCGTTGAAGGCCCAGAAGACTGTTTCGGCGAAGACTGCCAGGCCGGTGGCCAAGCCCGCCGCGAAGGCAGCTTCCAAGTCCGTGACTGCCAAGGACAAGGCCGTGCCACGCAAGACCGTTACTGCCGTGACCAAGCCAGCGCCCAAGCCCACCCCGGCGAAGGTCAAGCCGGTGCGTGCGCCGGAGCCGGTCACCGGCGCCCTGCGCGCCGAGGATGCTGATTTCGAAATGAACCCAAGCCTGCTTTCCGGCCCGCGCAACGTCCAGCCCTACCAGATCGGTAAGGGCGAGGAGTACATGAGCAAGGAGCAGCTCGAACACTTCCGCACCATCCTCTCCAGCTGGAAGCAGGACTTGATGCAGGAAGTCGATCGCACCGTGCTCCACATGAAGGACGAAGCTGCCAACTTCCCCGACCCCAACGACCGCGCCACCCAGGAGTCAGAATTCAGCCTCGAACTGCGCACGCGTGATCGCGAGCGCAAGCTGATCCGCAAGATCGACGAAGCGCTCAAACGCATCGAGGATGGCAGCTATGGCTACTGCCTCGAAACCGGCGAGCCGATCGGCGTGAAGCGCCTCGAAGCCCGCCCGGTGGCGACGCTCAGCGTCGAGGCGCAGGAGCGCCGCGAACGCCGCGAAAAGCAGTTTGGCGACCGGGACGACTTCTACCGCTGATCCTTCCGGGCCTTCCGGGCCTTCCGGCCTTCCGGCCTCCGCCCCTCGGCCCTTCCGCCGCCCGGCAGCACTACCGCGGGCGCTTCGCTCCGTCGCCCAGTGGTCCCCTGCATTTTGGCTCCCTGGTGGCCGCGGTCGGCAGCTATCTCGACGCGCGCGCCCATGCCGGCCAGTGGCTCGTGCGCATCGAAGATCTCGATCCACCGCGTACTCGCCCCGGCGCCGCCGGGCAGATCCTGGCTGAACTCGAGGCCTATGGCATGGAGTGGGACGGGCCGGTCCTGCAGCAGAGTTCCCGGTCCGACGTCTACGCCGAAGCCATCGAACGCCTCACCCGCCTGCATTGCCTGCGCGAATGCACCTGCACCCGCTCTGCCCTCGCCCGCCTGCCTGAGAATGAGTCTCGCCCGACCGGCACCGGCGAGGAGCTGTTTCATCCCGCGGAATGCCTGGCAGTCGTCGCTGTTCCGAGCCCCGGCCAGGCCCTGCGACTGCGTATTCCGGCCGGCGCGATCGCGTTCGATGACCGCAGTCTGGGTCCGCAATCCATCGACGTTGCGGCCACCACAGGCGACTTCGTGCTGCGGCGTCGGGACGGCCTCCATGCCTACCAGCTGGCGGTCGTCGTGGACGACGCAGCACAGGGCATCACCGACGTGGTGCGCGGCTGCGACCTGCTGGCGAGCACGGCCAGGCAGATACTGCTGCAGCGAGCGCTCGGCCTGCCGCCGGTGCGATACCTGCATTTGCCCCTTGCCGTGGACGACCGAGGCCTTAAGCTCTCCAAGTCGGAAGCTGCATCAGCCATCGGGGGACGGGGTGGGATGGCCGGGCAACTGGTCGCGGTGCTCGAGTTTCTCGGGCAGTCGCCGCCGGCAGCGCTGACACGCGCACCGCTGCGCGAGATCTGGGACTGGGCACGCGTGAATTGGCGCGTGGAGGGTTTTGCGGGTTGCGCGGCGCGCGCGGCTCCGCAATTGGCTTGCTAGCACCGGCACTGCCGGCCGAGGACACAGCACGATGGCGACGACTGCGGCTACGAAAACCAGAACAAGAAAATCGAAAAGCGGCGATGCCGCCGGTGGCGGGGGCAGCGGCAAGGGGCCGCGCGTCATCCGCAAGTATCCGAACCGCCGGCTCTACGACACGGTCGAGAGCCGCTACGTCACGCTGGCCGACATCCGGCGGCTGGTCGTCGAGCGCATCGACTTCGTCGTGCTCGACCGCAAGTCGCAGCAGGACATCACGCGCAGCATCCTGCTGCAGGTGATCGCCGAACAGGAAGGCGGCGGTGAGTCGCTGATGAGCCGCGACTTCCTGTCGCACGTGATCCGCAGTTACGGCAGCGGGCTGCAGGATTTCGTGGGGCGCTACCTCGACGAGAGCATCCAGCTCTTCGCGAAGGAGCAGCGCGAGCTGCGCGACCGCTTCAAGAACGTGGTGGGCATCGACCCGCTCGAGACGGTGACCCAGGTGGCGCAGAAGAATTACCAGCGCTGGAAGGCCTTGCAGGAAGAAGTCTTCTCGCGCCTGCCACGACCATTCGGCCGGGACGACCGGGAGTAGCTCCGTCTCCCTCGCCCGCGCAATGGCAGCGTTGGCGCGGGACACAGCGTGTCAGGCGGTTGATCCGGCATGTCCTGGCGCGCGCGTGTCTGCCTTTCCAAGCGCGACAGGACATGGCGGATCAAGCGCCACGACACTCGCCTACGCTTTGCGCGACCTCTCCCACTGACGCGGGAGAGGTAGCAGAACGGGTTACGCGTCGACGTTGCGCATCGACAGCCGCACGCGGCCCTGGCGATCGACCTCGAGCACCTTCACGCGCACGACGTCGCCTTCCTTCAGCTTGTCGCTGACGCGCTCGACGCGCTCTTCGCTGATCTGCGAGATGTGGACGAGGCCGTCCTTGCCCGGCAGGATCTGCACGAACGCGCCGAAGTCCATCAGGCGGACGACCTTGCCCTCGTAGACCGAGCCGACTTCCACTTCGGAAGTGATCAGCTCGATGCGACGCTGCGCCTCGCGGCCCGCCGCACCGCTGACCGACGCGATCTTGACCGTGCCGTCGTTCTCGATGTCGATCGTGGTGCCCGTCTCTTCCGTGATCGCACGGATCACGGCGCCGCCCTTGCCGATGACTTCGCGGATCTTCTCCGGGTCGATCTTCATGCGTGATGATCGTCGGCGCCCATTCCGACATCTGCGGACGCGCGCTCGACAGCACCTTGTTCATCTCGCCGAGGATGTGCAGGCGGGCCTTGTGCGCCGAATCCAGCGCGACCTGCATGATTTCGCGGGTGATGCCCTCGATCTTGATGTCCATCTGCAGGGCAGTGATGCCCGTGGCGGAACCGGCCACCTTGAAATCCATGTCGCCGAGGTGGTCTTCGTCGCCGAGGATGTCGGTGAGAACCTGGAACTTGCCGTCTTCGAGCACGAGGCCCATCGCGACGCCGGCCACCGGCGCCTTGAGCGGCACGCCCGCATCCATCAGCGCGAGGCTGGTGCCGCAGACCGAGGCCATCGAGCTCGAGCCGTTCGATTCGGTAATCTCGGACACGATGCGGATGATGTACGGGAACGTCGTCATGTCCGGCATCACTGCCGATACGCCGCGCCGGGCCAGGTTGCCGTGGCCGATTTCGCGCCGCTTCGGCGACCCCATCATGCCCGTCTCGCCCACCGAGAACGGCGGGAAGTTGTAGTGCAGCATGAACGGCTCTTTGCGCTCGCCCGCCAGGGCGTCGATGATCTGCGCGTCGCGGCCGGTGCCGAGCGTCGTCGTGACCAGCGCCTGCGTTTCGCCGCGCGTGAAAAGCGCCGAACCGTGCGTGCGGGGCAGCACGCCCGTCTCGACGGTGATCTTGCGCACGGTGTGCATGTCGCGGCCGTCGATGCGCGGCTCGCCCGCGATGATGCGGCGACGGACGATGTTGTATTCGAGACGGCCGAGTTCGTCGTGACCTGGCGCGGCTGGTACCTGGCGCCATCGCCAGTCGCGAGCGATTCGACCAGGGCCTTCTTGATCTCGCCGACGCGCGTGTGGCGCGCCTGCTTCTCGGTGACCTGATAGGCCTTGACCAGTTCGGCTTCCGCCTGCGCGGCGACAGCCTTCGCGAGATCGGCGTCGAGCGCTGGGGCCTTCCAGTCCCAGGCCGGCTTGGCGGCCTTGGCAGCAAGTTCGCGGATCGCGTTGATGGCGACCTGCATCTGCTCGTGGCCATAGACCACGGCGCCGAGCATCACGGACTCGGACAGGAGTTCGGCTTCGGATTCGACCATCAGCACGGCGTCGGCGGTGCCGGCCACGACGAGGTCGAGGTCCGAGACCTTCATGTCCTTGGTCGCAGGGTTCAGCTGGTACTTGCCTTCGATGTAACCCACGCGCGCGGCGCCGATCGGGCCTTTGAACGGGATACCGGAAATGGCGAGCGCAGCAGACGCGCCGAGCATCGCGGGGATATCGGAGTCGATTTCCGGGTCGAGCGAGACGACCGTCGCCACCACCTGCACTTCGTTGAAGAAGAACTCGGGGAAAAGCGGACGGATCGGGCGGTCGATCAGGCGCGAGATCAGCGTCTCTTTCTCGGAAGGACGGCCTTCACGCTTGAAGAACCCGCCCGGGATACGGCCCGCGGCGTAGGTCTTCTCGATGTAGTTGACGGTGAGCGGGAAGAAATCCTTGCCCGGCTGCGCCTCACGACGGCCGACTGCGGTGACGAGCACCACGGTGTCGCCCATGGCGACGAGGACGGAACCGTCGGCCTGGCGGGCCAGGCGACCGGTTTCGATCGAGACAGTGTGCGGGCCGTACTGAAAACTTGTCTTGTGGACGTTCACGATGAGGGGTGTCCGAAGGTTGGGTGCTGCAGCCCGACGTGGGGCAGATACGAATCCGGCCCGCAAAGCGGGCCGGACACGAAGGCGACGGTCAGCGGCGCAGGCCGAGCCGTGCGACGACTTCCTGATAGCGCGACGGGTCGCTGTCTTTCAGGTAGTCGAGGAGCTTGCGTCGCTGCGTGACGAGCTTCAGCAACCCGCGGCGCGATGAATGGTCGCGCTTGTGCGCGCTGAAATGTTCGCCCAGACCATTGATGCGGGCGGAGAGCAATGCAATCTGGACCTCGGGGGAGCCCGTGTCGGCTGCGCCGCGCTTGAAGCCCCCTACGATCTCAGACTTGCGCTCGGTGGACAGTGCCATCGGTGATAAAACCTCGAAACCTGAAAATGTTCGCCTTTGTGAGCCGCGCATTTTAGCCGCACAGCCCCCGTTTACTCAAGTTTTTGGACTGCTGCCGTTCGTGCCGGCCCCCGGCACGAACAGTCGCTGCACCTGCAGCCACCCCGCCGCCCCCGGTTCGACCAACCCGAGGAAGCGTCCAGCGGGATCGTATGCACGGTAATGCGCTGCGTTCGGCAGGCCGGACGGGCACGGCAGCATGCGGCCCTGGCACAGTTGCAGCGCCTGCCCGGCGTTCAGCGCCAGGACGGGCACCTCCGGAAAAGCGGTGTCCACGGCGGCAAGCCAGGGCGCGCTGGCGGGCTCTGCCGCAGGGGTCGCCTCGACTTCGGCGAGCGTGACCATCGCTGCCTGCTCGAACGGCTCGACCCAGCGCCGCCGCAAGGCAACCAGGTGGGCATGCGTGCCCAGGCCCGCGGCAATCTCTTCGGCCAGGACCCGCACATAGGTGCCCTTGGAACAGACCACTTCGATGTCGAGGGTACGATCGCCCTGCCCGGTCACCACCAGCGACTTGATCGTGATCGGGCGAGCCTCGCGCTCGACTTCGATGCCGCGCCGGGCCAGTTCATAGAGCGGCCGTCCGTCGCGTTTCAGCGCCGAATACATCGGCGGGACCTGGAGCCGCTCGCCGCGCAGTGCTGCGAGCACCTGCCCGAGTCGGTCGGCGTCGAATGCCGGCACCTCGACTTCGGTGACTGGCTGCCCTTCTGCATCCCCCGTGTCCGTCGCAACACCGAGCCGCAAGCTGGCGCTGTACGCTTTGCGCCGACCGAGCAGTGTGCCGCAGGCCTTGGTGGCCTGGCCGAAACAGAGCGGCAGCATGCCGGTAGCCATGGGATCGAGCGTGCCGGCGTGCCCGGCCTTCGCGGCCTGCAGGTGACGACGCACCCGTTGCAGCGCCTGGGTGGAGGTGAGTCCCCGCGGCTTATCGAGCAGGACGATACCGTCCACCTCCCGCCAGCGCCGGCGCGCCGGGGCGGGGTGTCCCGTGTCCGTCGTGCTCACGGACGCTCGTCGTCGGCTGCGTCGTCGTCGACGTGACGCGCCTTGTCGTCACGGACGGCCTGGCCGATCAGGTCGCCGAGGCGATTGCCGCGTTCGAGTTCCTCATCGGGCGCGAAGTGCAGCTGGGGCGCCAGCCGCAGCTTCAAGGCGCGCCCCAGCGGACCGCGCAGGTACACCGCCGCCTCGTCCAGGATTTCCTTCTGCAGCTCGTCGTGCGCATCGCCAGACAGCAACGTGTACAGGACCCACACGTGCGTGAGGTCCGGCGACACCTTGACGTGGGTGACCGTCATCGGCTTGAGGCGCGGGTCGCGCACCTCCCGCAGCAGGAGCTGCGAGAGGACGCGCTGGACCTGCTCGGCGATGCGTCGCGCGCGTGGTACCTCGCGGGGCATCTGTCTTACGCGCTGCGCGCGACCTCAAACCGGGCGAAGCACTCGATCTGGTCGCCGACGCGGATGTCGTTGTACTTGACCACGCCGATGCCGCACTCGGTGCCGCCACGGACTTCGCCGACGTCGTCCTTGAACCGTCGCAGCGAATCGAGCTCGCCCTGGTGGATGACCACGTTTTCGCGCAGCACGCGCACGGGGTTACCGCGCTTGATGACGCCTTCGGTGACGAGGCATCCGGCCACGGTGCCGAACTTGCTCGACCGGAACACTTCGCGCACTTCGGCGAGGCCGACGATCTGCTCCTTGATCTCCGGCTTGAGCATGCCGGTTACCCAGCTGCGCACGTCGTCAAGCGCCTCGTAGATGATGCTGTAGTAATTGATCTCGACGCCCTGGTCCTTCATGGCGCTGCGCGCGGCGCCGTCCGCACGGACGTTGAAGCCGATGATGCGCGCGCGCGAAGCTGCAGCCAGCGATACGTCGGACTCGGTGATGCCGCCCACGCCGCTCGCGATGACCTTGACCGACGCCTCGTCGGTGCCGATCCTGGACAGCGAATCGCGCAATGCCTCGGCGCTGCCCTGCACGTCGGCCTTGACGATGAGGTTGACGAACTGGCCGGCGTTCTCGCCCAGCTGCGAGAAGACGTCCTCGACCTTCTTCGTCGCGCCGGCAAGGCGCACGTCACGGTACTTGCCCTGGCGATACAAGGCGACCTCACGCGCCTTGCGCTCGCTCTCGACGACCAGCAGGTCGTCGCCGGCACCCGGCACATCCGACAACCCGAGCACCTGCACGGGCTGGGCCGGTCCGGCCGTCTGCACCTGCTTGCCCAGCGCGTCGAACAACGCACGCACGCGGCCGAACTCCTGGCCCGCGATGATCGGATCGCCGGTCTTGAGCGTGCCGCGCTTCACCAGCACGGTCGCGACCGGACCGCGGCCCTTCTCGATGCTGGACTCGAGCACGACGCCCACGGCGAGGCCGGTGGTCGGCGCCTTGAGATCGAGCACTTCAGCCTGCAGCAGCACGGATTCGAGCAGCTTGTCGATGCCCTCGCCCGTCTTGGCGGACACGTTGACGAACATCACGTCGCCGCCCCATTCCTCGGGGATGACATTCTGCTTGCCGAGGTCGTTGCGCACGCGGTCAGGATCCGCGCCGTGCTTGTCGATCTTGTTGACGGCGACCACGATCGGCACTTCCGCCGCGCGGGCATGCTGGATGGCTTCGATCGTCTGCGGCATGACACCGTCGTCCGCAGCCACCACCAGGATGACGATGTCGGTGACGTTCGCACCACGGGCGCGCATCGCGGTGAATGCCGCGTGTCCCGGGGTGTCGATGAACGTGATCAGGCCCTTCGGCGTCTGCACCTGGTAGGCGCCGATGTGCTGCGTGATGCCGCCCGCCTCGCCCGCCGCCACCTTGGTGGTGCGGATGTGGTCGAGCAGCGACGTCTTGCCGTGGTCGACGTGACCCATGATGGTCACGACCGGCGGACGCGGCAGCACTTCGATGTCGGCCGACGTCGCGAGCAACTGCTCTTCGAGCTGGTCTTCCTTCAGCGCGATTGCGGTGTGCCCGAATTCCTCGACGACGAGCGTGGCGGTGTCCTGGTCGATGGGCTGGTTGATCGTGGCCATCACGCCCATCTTCATCATCGTCTTGATGACTTCGTTGGCCTTGATCGCCATGCGGTTGGCGAGCTCGCCGACCGTGATGGTCTCCGGGATCTGCACGTCACGCTTGACCGGCGCGGTGGGCTCCACGAAACCGTGGCGCGCCTCGACCTGCACCTGGCCCGAACGGCGGTAACGGCCGGCAGGCTGCTGCTTCTTCTTGAAGCTCGCCTTGGCATTCGCCGACACGTGGAGTTCCTGGCGTCCGTACTTGGTCGCGGCGCCCGGTGCCTGTGCACGGCCGGGCGCCGACTCCGGCGTCCGAGCGGGCTTCGACGGACGCGGGGGCTCCGCCGCGCGACGTTCGGCGTCGGCGCGCTCACGCTCGCGCTCGGTGCGGTCGCGGGCCTGCTGTTCGGCGGCATCACGGGCGTCGGCTTCGGCGCGCGCCCGCGCGGCTTCTTCCTGCACACGCCGCTCGTCCGCTTCGATGCGATCGCGCTCGATCTGTTCGGCGGCACGGCGGTCGTTCTCCGCGCGTTCCTGTTCCTGTTCCTGGCCCGTGACGTCCTCGACGGTGCGCAGCTTGTCGACCACTTCCTGGCGCTGGCGCTGCTCTTCCTCGATGACCGACCGGTTCAGGTAGGTCTTCTTGCGCCGGACCTCGACCGCGACCGTGCGGGCGCGGCCCAGTGTGGATGCGAGCTTGATCTCCTGCTGCGACTTGCGCTGCAGGGTGATCTTGCGCGGTGCCGCTGCGTCTTCGCCATGACGTCCGTGCGCGCGGCGCAGGTGCGTCAGCAACTCCATCTTGGCTTCCTCGCTGATGATGTCGTCAGCGCCACCGACCTTGATGCCCGCCTCGCCCAGCTGCGTGAGCAGCCGGTCGACGGGGACCTTCAGGACCTCCGCAAACTGCGTGACCGTTACTTCTGCCATGTAATCAGACCTCCGCTCACGCCTGCTGGCCCTGTTCGAACCAGTGCTTGCGCGCAGCGAGAATCAACTCGCCCGCGCGCTTCCCGTCGAGATCCGGGATCTCGGCGAGGTCGTCGATCGCCTGCTCGGCCAGGTCTTCACGAGTCACGATGCCGTGGCGCGCAAGTTCCGCCGCCAGGGTGCCGTCCATGCCTTCGATTTCGAGCAGGTCCGCAGCCGGCGCCGCGACCGTCTCCTCGCTCGCGATCGCCTGCGTCAGCAGCACGTCGCGGGCGCGATTGCGCAGTTCCTGCACGATCGCTTCGTCGAATTCCTCGATCGACGCGATCTCGGACTGCGGCACGTAGGCGATTTCCTCGATGCTCGAGAAGCCTTCCTGCACCAGGATCGCCGCGACGTCTTCGTCGACGTCGAGCTGCTGCATGAACAGTTCGCGCAGCACCTTCTGCTCGGACTCGCTTTTCTCCTCGGCCGCCTGCTCGCTCATGATGTTGAGCTTCCAGCCGGTGAGTTCGCTCGCGAGACGGATGTTCTGGCCGCCGCGGCCGATGGCCTGCGACAGCTTCTCTTCCGCCACGGCGATGTCCATCGAATGCGACTCTTCATCCATGACAATCGAGCTGACTTCCGCCGGCTGCATCGCGTTGATGACGAACTGCGCGGGGTTGTCGTCGAACGGAATGATGTCGACGCGTTCGCCGGCGATCTCGTTCGAGACCGCCTGCACGCGCGAACCGCGCATGCCGACGCAGGCGCCGACCGGATCGATGCGCGGATCGTTGCTGCGGACGGCGATCTTGGCGCGGGCGCCGGAATCGCGCGCGGCACCGAGGATGTTGATCAGGCCCTGGCCCACTTCCGGCACCTCGAGCTTGAACAGCTCGATCAGGAACTCCGGCGCCGTGCGCGTCAGGAACAGCTGCGGACCGCGCGGCTCGGAGCGCACGTCCTTCAGGAAGGCCTTGATGCGGTCCTGCGTGCGGACCGGCTCGCGCGGGATCATCTGGTCGCGCGGGATGAAGCCTTCGGCGTTGCCGCCGAGGTCGACGAAGATGCCGTTGCGGTCGACGCGCTTCACCAGGCCGGAGACCAGCGTGCCGATGCGGGCTTTGTAGAGTTCGACGACCTGCGCGCGTTCTGCCTCGCGCACTTTCTGCACGATGACCTGCTTCGCGGTCTGCGCCGCGATGCGGCCGAACGCAACCGACTCGAGCGGCACTTCGACGTAACCACCCGGCTCGGCTTCCGGCGAGACGTCGAGGGCGTCCTCGAGGCGCAGCTCCTTGTCCGGGAACTCGAGTTCGGTCGAGTCGTCGGCAAAGACCTTCCAGCGCTGGAAGGTGTCGTAGTCACCCGTCTTGCGGTTGATCGAAACGCGCACGTCGATTTCTTCGCCGTACTTCTTGCGCGTGGCGGACGCGAGCGCGGCTTCGAGTGCCTCGAAGATGATGTCCTTCTCGACGCCCTTCTCGTTCGAGACGGCATCCACGACCATCAGGATCTCTTTGTTCATCGCTCGTCGTCCTCTGAATCGTCTGCGGTCAGAAAACGGGCGCGAGGTGCGCCTTCCTGATCCCCGCAATCGGCAGCCGGTACCGCCGGCCGTCCACCTCAACCTCGATCGTGTCGTCCCCGGCCGCGACCAGCCGGCCCTTGAACCGGCGGCGCTGCTCGACGGGATGCACCATCTCCACGCAAACCTGCTCGCCCGCGTACGGCGCGAAATGCCGCGCCACGCGCAGCGGCCGCTCGACACCCGGCGACGACACCTCGAGGGTGTAGTTACCCGGAATCGGATCGGCGGCATCGAGCGTCTCGCTGACCGCCCGGCTCGCCCGCTCGCAGTCCGCGACCGTGATGCCCTCGTGGGCTTCCGTGTCGAGGTAGATGCGCAGCAAGGCGCTGCCACGGCCCGGCAGAAACTCGAGTTCCCAGAGGTCGTAGCCGAGCCCGGCAATGACCGGCTGCAACAGCGCCGCCAGCTTGTCCCTGAGCATCGCTCGTCCTCGCGCGTACCCCAAAAACGAAAAATGGGCCCGCGGCCCATTTCTCCTTCCTGCAACCGGCCGCACCGGCCATTGCAAAAGAAAAATCCCCGCTTGCGGGGACCTCTTTGGCGAATCACCCGCCGCCTCAAAGCGCCGCGAGGTGCCATGAACCGGCCAAGGTCCGCCCCGCCCAACGGGCAACACGGATACCTCGGACCATGGATTCTATAGTAAACGTGCCCTTTCCGGCTAGTCGCGTCCGCAGGACTTCCCGGTCTGCCCTGATCACCCTTGGATCAGGTGAGCAGGTTGGCGACCGCGTCGGCCACGTAGTCCACGTTGGCGTCGCTGATGCCAGCCACGTTCACGCGCCCGTCGGGGGGCATGTAGATGTGGTGCACGTCCCGCAGCCGCGCGATGTCCGCCTCCGGCAGCCCGAGCAACGAGAACATCCCGCGTTGCTGCGTGACCCAGCCGAAGTCCTGGCCCGGCAGCCGGGCGGCCAGGCGGGCCGCGAACAGCGCGCGCAATGACTTCATTCGGGCCACCATGGAGCCAACCTCCGCTTCCCACTGCTGCCGCAGGGACGCATCGGCCAGCACGCGGGCGACGATGGCCGCGCCGTGATCCGGGGGCATGGAATACATGCGCCGGGCCAGCCGGGCCTGGTGCGTACCGATGGCAGTACTGGCCGCGTTGCTGGCCGAAATGACCGCCAGGGCACCGGTTCGCTCACGGTACAGGCCAAAGTTCTTGGAGCACGACACCGCGAGCAGGAGTTCCGGCACCCGCTCGGCCAGCGTACGCAGCCCGACCACGTCAGTCTCGAGGTTGTCGCCAAACCCCTGGTACGCGAGGTCGACAAAGGGCACCAGTCCCCGGCGCTCTATCACCGCAGCGAGCGCCTGCCACTGGTCCGGCGACAGGTCGGCGCCGGTCGGGTTGTGGCAGCATGCATGCAGCACCAGCAGCGATTCTGCCGGCAACTGGTCGATGCGGGAGAGCATGGCGTCGAACGCCACCGCTCGACGGGCCGTGTCGAAATACGGGTAGCGCTCGAGCCTCATGCCTGAATTGCCGATGAGCGGTTCGTGGTTGGCCCACGTCGGATCGCTCACGTGCACGACGGTGTCCGGCCGGGCGGTCTTGACGAGTTCGGCACCGAGCCTGAGCGCGCCGCAGCCGCCGACGGTCTGGATCGTCGAGGTGCGGTCCGCGAGCCCGGTCGCAAGTGGCCCGAGCGCAAGGGCAATGATCCGTTCGTTGAACTCGACGTTGCCCGCCGGACCCACGTAACTCTTCGTGGTCTGCGCGCCAATCAGCGCGCGTTCGGCCTCGCGCACCGCCGCAGGCACCGGCGTATTGCCGCAAGCGTCGCGGTAAACACCGACTCCCAGGTCCACCTTCAGTGGCGAAGAATCGCGGCGGTACGCAGTGGTGACGCCGAGGATCGAGTCAGGCGCGAGCGGTTCCAGCGTCTCGAACATGGCAACACCTGTGCGGGCGGACCGCCGCATGATGCCCGAGTCTGGCGCCTCGGGTCAGTCGCGGGTGAAACGGGCCTGGGCCGCGATCACCTGCTGATCGATCGCGCCGAACAGGCTGGTGCCGTCGCGACCGAACATTTCTATCCGCACGCGGTCGCCGAAGCACAGGAACGGCGTCGTTGGCTTGCCCTTCGCGATCTGCTCGAGCGCACGGGTTTCCGCCAGGCAGGACGACCCGCTGGAGCGGTCGCAATTGGAGACCGTCCCCGAACCGATGACCGTCCCGGCGCCCAGCCGTCGCGTCCTGGTCACGTGCGCGATCAATTGCGCGAAATCGAACGTCATGTCGACGCCCGCGTTCGGCTGGCCGAACAGCGTGCCGTTGATGTGCGACAGCAGTGGCAAGTGCACCTTGCATCCCTGCCAGGCCTCGCCGAGTTCATCGGGCGTGATCGCGCACGGACCAAACGACGTGGCGGGTTTCGATTGGTAGAAACCGAACCCCTTGGCCAGCTCGGCCGGGATCAGGTTCCGCAGCGACCAGTCATTGACCAGCATGAGCAGCTTGATGTGACTGGCAGCCTCGTCGACGGCGGTCAGCATCGGCACGTCGTCCGTGATCACCGCGAGTTCGCCCTCGAGGTCGATGCCGTAGTCCTCGCTCGGGAATGGCACCTCGGCGGTCGGCGGGATGAAATCGTCCGAGCCGCCCTGGTACACGAGCGGGTCGGTCCAGAAACTCGGCGGCATGTCGGCAGCGCGCGCCTTGCGCACGAGCTCGACGTGGTTGACGTAGGCCGAGCCATCGACCCAGTGGTGAGAACGCGGCAGCGGCGCCAGCGCCGCTTGCGGGTCGAACGGCAGCGCGCCGCCAACGTCGCCTGCGGCGAGGCGGTCGGACACCTCGAGCAGCAGCGGTGCGATGCGAGACCAGTCGTCGAGCGCCGCCTGCAGCGTCGGCGCGATGGCAGGCACGGGAATCGCCCGCGTCAGGTCACGGCTGACGACGACCAGCTGGCCGTCCCGGGTGCCGTTGCGCAGGGTGGCGAGCTTCACCTGGATTTCCAGCTGTCGACGTAACCGGTCCACTCCACCGCGAGTCCGCCGGCGCTGACATCGATCGGATCGCGTGTATCGATCATCACCGCGTATTCATCGGTCGCAGGCCTGGTCTGCTCGAACATCCGCGTGAGCGCCTGCGGATGCGGACCGTGCGTGAATCCCGCCGGATGGTACGTGAGCATGCCCGGATGGATATTGTCGCGGCTGAAGAAGTCGCCTGCGTGATAGAAAATGACTTCGTCGTAGTCGTCGTTGTTGTGGAAGAACGGCACCTTCAGTGCCTTCGGGTCCGTCTCGAACGGCCGCGGCACGAAGGTACAGACGACGAAGCGTGAAGACAGGAACGTGGTGTGCGCCGAAGGCGGCAGGTGGTAGCGGTGACTCATCAGCGGACGGATGTCGCGCACGTTGAGCCGCACCGGCGCGAGTTCGCCGTGCCAGCCGATGGCATCCAGCGGATTGAACGGAAAAGTGATGCGCGAGATCGCGCCGCGGCGCTTCACCTCGACCTGCCAGCCCTGCGTTGCCGACTGCTGCGCCTTGAACGCCGTGTCGATGCGCGGCGTATCGAGGATCGCCGGATCGAAGATCGCGTGCGGACCGACGAGGCCCTTGTCGGGGAGCATGTAGCTCGCGTTGGTGGACTCGATCAACAGCACGTCGATCGGTGCAGTGATCTCGAGCCGCCACATCGTCCCGCGCGGCAGCATGAGGTAGTCGCCGGCATGCAGGTCCAGGTGCCCGAAATCGCAGTAGAGTCCAGCGTCGCCGCTGTGCACGAACAGCAGCTCGTCGCCGTCCGCATTGCGCGCGAGCTTGTCCATGCTCTGCGACAGGCGCCAGAAGCGGACGCGGCACGAGGCATTCGCGAGCACCTCGGCGGCCGACCATGGACTGGTCGGCCCGACCGGCAACTGCGTCAAGTCGAGCGCACGCGGTCGCAACGGGCCCTCGAACGCGCTCCAACCCGTCGGCGGGTGACGATGGTGGAAGAACGCGGCCGGGCCGAAGAACCCCTCCTTGCTCATCTCGCGTTCGTACGTGCCTGCGGGCAAGTCGCAGTGCGCCTGTCGCGAGGCGACGCCTTCGACTCTCGACAACGGTATGTAACGTTTCAAGGTTGCACCTTTTCGCGAGGGGTTCGGGGTTGCTCGGGAGGACGCCCTGCTAACCCCTTCCTGCCCTTCCTGCCCTTCCTGCCCTTCCTGCCCTTCCTGCCCTTCCTGCCCTTCCTGCCCTTCCTGCCCTTCCTGCCCTTCCTGCCCTTCCTCAGATCACGCCGCGCCGCTCCTGGTCGAGTTCGATCGACTCGAACAACGCGCGGAAGTTACCTTCGCCGAAGCCTTCGTTGCCCTTGCGCTGGATGATCTCGAAGAAGATCGGCCCGATGACGTTGGTCGTGAAAATCTGCAGCAGGACGCCGTCCTTGGCGCTGCCGTCGATCAGGATGCTGCGCTTGGAGAGTTCTTCGAGCTTCTCGCGGTGGCCCTCGACGCGTGCCGGCACGCCTTCGTAGTAGGTCGCAGGCGTGTCCTGGAAATGGATGCCGTTGCCGCGCAGCGCATCGACCGTCGCATAGATGTCCGCCGTGTGCAGGGCGATGTGCTGGATACCTTCGCCCTGGTACTCGCGCAGGTATTCCTCGATCTGCGACTTGTCGTCCTGCGATTCGTTGATCGGGATGCGGATCTTGCCGCACGGGCTGGTCATCGCCTTGCTGAACAGGCCCGTCTTCTTGCCCTCGATGTCGAAGTAGCGGATCTCACGGAAGTTGAACAGTTTCTCGTAGAAGCCCGCCCACTTCGCCATGTTGCCGCGATGCACGTTATGAGTCAGGTGATCGATCACCGACAGGCCGGTCGAGCGCAGCGAACCGCCATCCTGCACCGGGACGAAATCGACGTCGTAGATCGTGTTCTCGCCGTAGCGGTCCACGAGGTACACCAGGCTGCCGCCGATGCCTTCGATGGCCGGGATGTTGAGTTCCATCGGACCCACGGGGTTCTGCACCGGTCTGGCGCCGAGGTCGACTGCGCGCTTGAACGCCTGCGCGGCATCCTTCACCCGAAATGCCATCGCGCAGGCGGACGGTCCGTGTTGCTGCGCGAAGCGCTGGCCGAAACTGCCGGGCTCGGCGTTGATGATGAAGTTGACGTCGCCCTGCCTGTGCAGCGTGACATTCTTGCTGCGATGGCGCGCCGTGACCGGGAATCCCATGTGCTCGAACAGCGAACGCAGCAGCTCGGGGTCGGGCGCGGTGTATTCGACGAACTCGAAACCGTCGGTACCCATCGGATTGTCGAAGAGGTCGGCCATGGCAGCGCTCTCGCCAGTTAGTTACGAATGAAACTGTAGGCGGACATGGTAGCTGAACGCGGCAGCGGGTCAATCGGTTCGACCCAGGCGGTGGTCTGGCGCGGCCACGAAGCTGCCGACCGGCTCGGTCGCAACGGTCATGTCGATTCGGCCTTCCCCAGACGCAGAGAGGCCCCGTCGAACGGGGCCTCATCTCGCAACAAACAGGCGTCGCCGTACGCCTTGCTATTCCGGCTTGACGAACAACGCGTCGTCGACTTGCTTCACGCCAGAGACGCCCTTGGCCACGGCGATCGCGCGTGCCTTCATCTTGTCGCCGGACACGAAGCCGCCCAGCTGCACGATGCCGCCACGGGCTTCGACGTTGATCTGGCCGGACTTCACGTCGCTGGCGTCCACCAGCGCGGCCTTGACCTTGCTGACCAGCACTGTGTCGTCGAGCTTGGTGCCCATCGACGTGGACGGATGCACCACGAGCTGGTTGCGCACGGACCCTACGTCCTTGACGTTCTTGGCAACCTTGCCCGCAGCGTCCTTCTCGGCCTGCGTCTTGACGAAACCGCTCAGCAGCACGACGCCCTTGTAGACCTCGACGTTGACGTCGCTCGATGGCACGCCCTTCTCTGCCAGCAGGCTGGCCTTCACGGACGTGGCGATGGCGCCGTCGTCGACCACATTGCCCGCAGACTTCTCGGCCATCGCCGGGGCGGCCAACGCGAGCGCGACCGCGGCCAGGGAAGCGAACACCTTGTATTTCATGGCTGTCTCGGATCGGTGGGAGTGGTACGAAGCAATTTAACAGGGCTGTCCCGGCCACTCAATCAGGGATCGGCGCCAGCACGTTCTTGAAATTCGTCCCCAGGCTGGCCACCCTGGTGCAGCAGCGCGTCGTGCCGTTGCGCTCATGGCCTTGTAAGCCGGCGGTACGCCGGTCTTCCGGGGCTCCGCAGCAACCGTCGCAGCGGGGACGGCTGCGACCGGGTCCGCCACCAAGGCTGCGGGAGACGTCGACTGGGAGGCACAACCGGCCAGGCAAGCGATCGCGGAGGCGGTGATGACTAAGCGCGTGCCGGGCTCCTTGCAGAGGATTTCCTTGCCAGCTGCCCGGTCCATCCTGGCCGGCACCCGAGGCAGCCGCTCCAGATGGTGGGCCGTGATGGGATCGAACCATCGACCAACTGGTTAAAAGCCAGCTGCTCTACCGCTGAGCTAACGGCCCGTTTCGACTAGCCGCCTATAATAGCCGATCATCGATAAACGGTGGGATCCGGCACCCCGGCTGCCACGAACCCGGCCGCGCGCAGGCGGCAGGAGTCGCAGCGGCCGCAGGCCCTGCCCCGGTCGTCCGCCTGGTAGCAGGAGACCGTCGTGCCATAGTCCACGCCCAAGGCAGTGCCGCGGCGGATGATCTCGGCCTTCTTCAGGGCGATCAAAGGCGCGCGGACCCGCAACGGCTCCTGGCCTTCCACGCCTTCCCGCGTGGCGAGATTGGCCAGGCGCGTGAACGCCTCGATGAACTCGGGACGGCAGTCCGGATAACCGGAGTAATCGACGGCATTCACCCCGATGAAAATGTCATGCGCATGCAGGACTTCGGCCCACGCCAGGGCCAGGGCGAGAAAAATCGTGTTGCGCGCCGGCACGTAGGTGACCGGGATGGCTGGGCCGCTTGCGCCTGCTTCGGGGACGGCGATGGACGCGTCCGTGAGCGCCGACCCGCCGAATGCGCCGAGGTCGATCTGCATGACGCGGTGTTCGACGGCGTCCAGCTGGGCGGCCACCTTGCGGGCAGCGTTCACCTCGACGTGATGACGCTGGCCGTACTGGAAACTGAGCGCGTGGCAGCGATAACCCTCGGCGCTTGCGATGGCGAGGCAGGTCGCGGAATCGAGCCCGCCCGACACCAGCACGATGGCCGGTCGCGGGGCGTCGGTGCCGCGCCTGTCAACGTCGTGCTCTGTCATCACCGACCCGGCTCGTTGCCCCAGAGATACTTGTGCAACTGCACCTGCAGTCGCACCGGCAGGCGATCGGCGAGGATCCAGTCCGCAAGTTCGCGCGGCTCGACCTGGCCCCACACCGGCGAAAACAGCACCTGCGCCGGCAACGGCACGGGGAGATCCCGCAGCAGGTCACGTGCCCATTCATAATCGGCGCGTGAACAGAGCACGAACTTGAGCTGATCGTGTGACGTCAGCACGTCGAGGTTCTCGAGCTGGTTGCGTTTGACTTCACCGGACTCCGGCGTCTTCAGGTCGACGACGCGGCTGACCCGCGGGTCGACCGCGGCGACGTCGAGGGCGCCGCTCGTCTCGAGCGACACCGAATAACCCGCCTCACACAACGCGGCCAACAGCTCGAGGCACGCCTTCTGCGCCAGCGGCTCACCGCCGGTGACACACACGTGTGCACGACTGTCCCGCGCGATGACGAGCAGTTCATCGAGCGTGCGCCACTCGCCGCCGTAAAACGAGTACTGCGTGTCGCAGTACACGCAACGCAGCGGGCAGCCCGTGAGGCGGATGAAGAGCGTGGGCCAGCCGACGGCGTCGGCTTCGCCCTGGATCGAGACGAAGGTCTCGGTGACCTTGAGCCGGCTCACCGGCCCTCGGCGTTCAGCTTTTCGATCTGGGCCTGGGCCAGTCTGGCGGCGTCGGCGTCCGGATAGGTCGAAATCACCTTGTTCAGCGTTGCGCGCGCGTTCTTGAATGCCTTCAGCTCGTACTGGCAGAGGCCTGCCTTGTACATCGCATCCGGCAGGCGCCGCGACTCGGCAAAGGCGCCGACGGCCTGGAACGACTTCAGGGCCGCTTCGTATTGCTGCTGGACGAACTGCGCTTCGCCGAGCCAGTACGTGGCATGGTCGGCGCGCGGGCCGCGCGGATACTTCGCGAGGTACGTCTGGAAACCACGCGCGGCTTCCTCGTAACGGCCTGCTTTCATCGCAGCAAACGCCTCACCGTACACCGAGGATTCGTCCGCAAACACCGCATCGGGCGCATTGGTGGCACCGCCCGCCGCGACGGGTACGCCGCCGGCGCCGTTCTCCATCACCAGCAGGCGCCGGTCGAGATCGCCGTAGAGGTCACGCTGCTGCTGTTGCAGTGATTCGAGTTCGTGCCTGGCTTCCTCGATCTGACCGCGCAACGTGCGCAACTGCAGCTGTGACTTCTCGATCTGCTGCTGCAGGTCGAGCAGCGACTGGTTGACCCGGCTCTCGAGCGCACCCAGGCGCTGGTCGCTGGCATCCGCCCGCGCCTCGAGTTCCTTGTTGCTGGCGGCCGCATGTACCAGCGAGCTGGCCAGCAGGGCCGACGCCACGACGGCGCCCCGCAGAACGGTATTCATCGGATCACTGCACCTGCACGATTTCGACGCGCCGATTCTGCGCGTAGGCGGATTCGTCCGAACCCTCGACCGCGGGTCGCTCCTCGCCGTAGCTGACCGTGGTGATCTGCGCGTCATTGACGCCCTGCAGCATCAGCGCCTTGCGCACCGTCTGTGCGCGCCTTTCGCCGAGGCCGATGTTGTATTCACGCGAGCCACGTTCGTCGGTGTGTCCTTCGAGCCGCACGCGCGCGGTCGGGAACTTGGTCAGGTAGGCCGCGTGCGCCGCAACGACACTGAGGTAGTCAGCACGGATCTCGCTGCTGTCGAATTCGAAGAACACGACATTGCGGGACTGCAGGGCAGCAAGCGCCTGTTGCTGCGCCGCGCTCATCGAGCCGGCGGTCGCCCCCGTGGCCGGGCCGGTCTCGTTGCCGAGGCCGCTTGTCTGCGCGCCGCCGTCGACCGGGGCCTGCGCCGTCGTGTCCGGTTGCACCTGCTTCGGCTTGGAGCATCCGGCGAGGCCGACGGCAAGCAAGGCGAAGGCAACGGCATGGGTCCATTTCATGATCATCGAACTCCTGAATAGTCGGGCCGCGCAGCGTCGGCCGGTAGATGTTGCGAATGATACCTTGCGTCGGCGCGCTTCACCGCTGTGCGGGCGGGGATGGCGACCAGACCGGCTCGCGAACGTCGCCCGTCTCCGAACTGAGCCGCTGCTGGAAGCGGCCGTCGGCCGAGACCATCGCCAGCGTGCCTTTGGCACCTGCCCGGGTCGCGTAGATGAGGATCGCCCCGTTGGGCGCGAAGCTGGGCGCCTCGTCCTGGCGGCCATCCGTCAGCACGTGCAGGTTACGAGTCTTGAGATCGTAGCTCGCGATGCGAAACGCGCCACGGTCCAGGGTGACCAGCGCCAGCGACTCGCCATCCGGCGACAGGCGAGGTCGCGCGTTGTAGCCGTTGGTAAAGGTAAGACGCTGTGCTTCCTGGCCTCCGCCAGCACTTACCCGGTAGACCTGCGCGTTGCCCGCCCGGTCCGAAGTGAAATAGACGGACGCACCATCGCGCGACCACTCCGGCTCGGTGTCGATGGCGCTGTCGGACGTCAGGCGCGTGAGACCCTGCGTGGCCAGGTCCAGCACGTACAGGTCGAGATTCCCGTCGCGTGACAACGTCAGCGCCAGCTTGCGGCCGTCGGGCGACCAGGCGGGTGCGCCGTTGATGCCGGACCGCGCCGAGACACGCCTGCGGTCGCCCGTCGCGAGCCGTTGCACGTAGATCGCAGACGCCTTGCTTTCGAACGAAACGTACGCGAGGCTCTGCCCGTCGGGCGACCAGGCCGGCGACATGATCGGTTCCGACGACTCGGTGACGATGCGCGGGCCGTAGCCGTCGGCGTCCGCAACCATCAGGCGATAGCGTTGCTTTGGCGGTCGACCGTCGACCGCGACGTAGGCGATGCGCGTCGAGAACGCGCCTGGAATGCCCGTGAGCCGCTCGAAGATCAGGTCGGCAATCCGGTGCGCCGTCGCGCGCAGGCCGCGCTCGCTGGTGACCAGGCGTTTCGTCAGCAACCGCTGGCCAGTCTGCACGTTGAAGAGTTCGAACTCGACGGCGAGCCCGCTCGCCTCCGGCGTGACATGGCCGATGACGAGGAAATCGGACTTGAGCAGGCGCCAGTCCTCGAAGCGGACCTGCTCGCCGCGCGTCGGCCGCGCAACCAGGTCACGCCGCTCGAGCGGCTTGAAGCGCCCGCTCAATTGCAGGTCGCCCGCGATGACGGCCGCGACGTCGTTCGGGCCGCCTTCGGCCTGGCCGCCGAACGGCACGACGGCGATGGGCACCGCATCGCGCACGCCCTGGGTGATGTCGAGGCGCAGCTGCGCGTGGGCGCTGGTCGCAAGCGTGCCCGCGAGCACGACGAGCCAGGCCAGCAGCCGGGCAGGACACGTCACGACGGGACGCGGCAGGGCGCGTTGAAACCTCATCTACACCTCACTCCGCAGGCTTGAATACGATCACCAGCCGGCGCTCGAAGGCGCGCGCGTCGCGCGGCGCCGGCAGCGGTGAGGAACGATACACTGCATTGGACACGGAATCGCGCACGGCATCGTCGCCATTGCAGTCGCCGATCTTTACGCCGAGCACCGCGCCGCCGGGTGCCTGTGTCACGTACAGCGTGCATTCCAGACCCGCGCGCGCCGACGGCGGCCGCTTCCAGTTGCGCTCGATGGTCTGGATCAACAGGGTTCGATACTCGTCGACGACACCGGAGCGTGCGAGGGCTTCGCCGGCCTCCTCGTCTTCGAGTGCACGACGCAATTCGGCCTGCTGCGCAGCCTTCAACTTTGCTGCGCGCGCAGCCGCTTCCTGCTCGGCCTGTTGCTGCTTCGCCGCCCTCCTTCCTGCTTGCGCGTTTCTTCCTGCTTGCGTTTCCCGTCTGCCTCGGCCTGCTTCCTTGCGGCAAGCGCGGCCGTCGCCCGCGCCTTCGTTGCCTCGGCCTGCGCCTGTTCCTCGCGGCGGCGTTCGGCTGTTGCCTCCGCCCTGGCCTCGGCTTCGGCCCTGGCTTGCGCTTGCTGCTGAGCCTGCTGTTCGAGCACGGCCGGGGCCGGCCTGGCCTCGAGCTGCGGTTCGGACTCTGGTTTGGGAGCGGGCGGGAGAGCCTGCTTCACGGGTACGACGGGTGTGGGCTCGCGCATGGCCTTACCCGCCTGCACCGACGATGGCAGGTCCTCGTAACGGACAACGTTGCCCTCGATCGCAAGCTGCGGCGGCGGTGGATCCGTGCGCCATTGAATGGCCGCGAGCGCGAGCGCAGCCACGGCCAGCCCATGGACGACGGCCGAGCCGACCCAGGGCCGCAGATTACCGCTCGCAGCGAGAGCCATTGGTCAGCGCGACCCGGTTCCGTGCCCGGCGGACAACGGCTCCGTGACGAAACCGACCTTCTTTGCGCCCGCCTGCTGCAACAGCACCATGCCCTCCACCACGCGCCCATATGGCACGGCCCTGTCAGCCTTGACCAGTACGGGGCGCTCGGGTTCCCGGCGCAGGGCGGCGCCGGCCACTTCGAGCAAGCTTTTTTCGTCGAGGGCCTGTCTGGGGTCGCCGAGGTTCAGGTACATCGTCCCCTCGCTGTCGACGCTCAGCAGCAAAGGCTCGAGGTCGTCGGGCGCGATCGGTTCGGCCGCAGCCCGCGGCAGGTCGACCTTGATGCCCTGGCTCAGCATCGGCGCGGTGACCATGAAGATGATGAGCAGCACCAGCATCACGTCGATGTACGGTACGACGTTGATCTCACCCATCAGCTTGCGGCCGCGCCTGCGCGACATCGTCGGCACCTCCTCAACCCTGGACGCCGCCAGCGTGGCGCTGCAGGATGGACGACAGCTCTTCCATGAACGTGTCGTAGCGCAGTTCCAGCCGGCTCACCTGGTCCGCATAGCGGTTATAGGCGATCACGGCCGGAATCGCGGCGAACAGGCCCATCGCCGTGGCGATCAGCGCTTCCGCGATGGCTGGCGCCACCGTGGCGAGCGTCGCCTGCTGCACGTTGCCGAGCGCCTGGAACGCAGTGAGGATACCCCAGACCGTGCCGAACAGGCCCACGTACGGGCTGGTTGAGCCGATCGTCGCCAGCGTCGAGAGACTCTGCTCGAGACGGTCGGTCTCCTTCAGCTGCGCAATTTTCATCGAACGCCGGCTCGCATCCAGCAACTGCGCGCCCGCGAGACCGAGTTGTGACCGCAGCCGCGAAAACTCGCGAAAACCTGAGACAAAGATATCGGCCATGCCGGTGTGCGTGCCACCTTCGAGCGACTTGTAGAGTGCGGCGAGGTCGCCGCCCGACCAGAAGTCATCCTCAAACCGGTCCGCCGCCTGCCGCGCGTCGTTGAGCAGCTTGCGCTTGCCGAAGATGATGGCCCACGAGGCCACCGATGCACCGATGAGCAACAGCATGACCAGCTGCACGATGAAGCTGGCCTGCAGCAGCAGTTCCAGGATGGAATGCTCACCGATCATGCTTGCAACACCTCGTCAGCCTTCGAACAGTCCGAGATTGGCTGGCCGTGCCTCGATCGCGGGCGGCGCCAGGCCGAAATGCAGATACGCATTGCGCGCAGCCACCCGGCCGCGCGCGGTGCGCATGATATAGCCCTGCTGGATCAGGTACGGCTCGATCACGTCCTCGATCGTGCCACGCTCCTCGCCGAGAGCGGCGGCCAGGCTGTCGACACCGACCGGACCGCCGTCGAACTTCTCGATGATCGTGAGCATCAGGCGGCGGTCCATCGGATCGAAGCCCTGGGGGTCGACCTCGAGCAGGTCGAGCGCCGCACGCGCCACCTCCTGCGAGATGCGGCCACCCGCCTTCACCTCGGCGAAATCGCGTACCCGACGCAACAGCCGGTTGGCGATGCGGGGCGTGCCGCGCGAACGGGTCGCGATCTGCGCGGCTCCTTCGACGTCGGCCGGCACGCCGAGGATGCCGGCCGATCGCTGCACGATGCGCTGCAGTTCCTCGTGGCCGTAGAACTCGAGTCGTTGCACGATACCGAAACGATCACGCAACGGCGACGTCAGCAGGCCTGCGCGCGTCGTGGCGCCGATGAGCGTGAATGGCGGCAGGTCGATCTTGATCGAGCGCGCGCCCGGGCCTTCGCCGATCATGATGTCGAGCTGGAAATCCTCGAGCGCCGGGTAGAGGATTTCCTCGACCACGGGACTCAGGCGATGAATCTCGTCGACGAACAGGATCTCGTTGGGCTGCAGATTGGTGAGCAGTGCCGCAAGATCGCCCGCACGCTCCAGGACCGGCCCCGACGTCTGCTTGAACCCGACGCCGAGCTCGTTGGCGATGACGTGCGCAAGCGTCGTCTTGCCGAGGCCCGGCGGACCAAAGATCAAGGTGTGATCGAGCGCCTCGCCACGGTTGCGCGCCGCCGCGATGAAGATCTCCATCTGTGCCTTCATGGCTGGCTGGCCGACATAGTCGGCGAGTGTCTTCGGGCGCACGGCGCGGTCGTACACCTCTTCTTCGCGCGGGCCGGTGGCGGAGACGACGCGGTCGGGTTCGATCGTCACGGGCTTGTCCTGGCTCGGTGCGGCATCAGCTGCTGGCCGCGCGCAGGGCGTGGCGGATGAGTTCTTCGGTGGTGGTCGCGGCCGGGTCGGCCTTCTGCAGCAGGCGCGTGACTTCAGGCGGTTTGTAGCCCAGCGCAACCAGCGCGCTGAATGCTTCGGACTGCGGACTGGGCGCCGGCGTACCGGGGCCGCTCGCGCCGCGAATTTCGAACGACTGGCCCGTGGCCAGTGCCTGCAGGCGATCGCGCATCTCGATGATGAGGCGCTCCGCCGTCTTGCGACCGATGCCCGGAATGCGCGTGAGCGATGCGGCGTCCTGCGCTTCGACACAACGGTGGAACTCGTCCACGCTGGCACCGGAGAGGATGCCGAGCGCGATGCGCGGACCCACGCCCGATATCCTGATGAGCTCGCGGAACAGGCCGCGTTCACGCTCCGTGCCGAAACCGAACAGGATGTGGGCGTCCTCGCGCACGACGAGGTGCGTATGCAGCGTCACGTCAGCGCCGACGGCTGCGAGGCCGTAGAACGTCGACATCGGCGCTTCGATCTCGTAGCCCACACCGCCCACGTCCAGCAGCAACACTGGCGGATGCTTGGCGGCGAGTCGTCCGCGCAGGAAGCCGATCAAGGCCGGGCTCCGAGCAGCCCGCTGGCGGCGTCGACGGCCCGCCGCGCGCCGCGCGAGTATGCATGGCACAGTGCGAGACCGATCGCGTCGGCGGCATCGGGCCCGAGTTCACCCTGCAGTTTCAGGAGGGACATCACCATGAGCTGAACCTGTTCCTTCTGCGCGCCACCCTGCCCGACGATCGCCAGCTTCACTTCGCGCGGCGCGTATTCGCACACGGTTGCAATGACCGGAAAGACGCCGCAGATGGCCGCTCCCCGCGCCTGCCCCAGCTTCAGTGCGCTGTCGGCGTTGCGGTGCATGAAAACGCGCTCGATCGCGACCTCCTGCGGGCCGTACTGCCTCACGAGTTCCTGGACGCCGTCGAAGATCTGGCGTAATCGGGGCGGAAACGCCTCGCCGCGTGTGCGAATGGCACCGCTCGCAACGTAACGGGCAGCACCGTCCTGCCAGTCGATGATGCCGAAACCGGTCGCCTGCGAACCTGGATCGATGCCGAGGATTCGAATCGACTCGCCGGCGGTCCCGGTCGCGCCCGATGCGAGCGTCCAGCGCCGTCCGCCGCGGTTGATTCTCGGCAAATAAGCACCCGGCACTGAGCCTGAAAATCGGTCGTCGTATGATAACGTTTTTCTGCCGGGCGCCGCACGCCCGCGAGTTCCACCGAGCATCCCGTCGTGAAGCCCGCCGAGATCGACATCCGTTCGCTGGCACCGAAGGTGCGCACCGCGCTCGAGGCGGTGAGCGTCCTCGCGCCGAACGAACACACCCTGCGCAGCGTCGAGCTGATGGCGGCACTCGCGCAGTTGCAGGCGGACGACGACGTGCTCCTCGCGGCGCTGCTGGTGCCGCTGCGCCAGGGGGGCTCGTCGACGAGGCCCGGGCGCTCGAACTCTGCGGAGAACCGGCAGTGCACCTGGCGCGGGAACTCGAGCGCGTCGGCGACAGCGGCATTCCGCCGGGATGGAACCCGGGCCAGCACCTTCGCCCCGAACAGGCCGAGGGGCTGCGCAAGCTCCTGCTCGCACTGGCGTCCGACGTCCGCCTGGTCCTGATCCGGCTGGCGCTGCAACTCGTGCGCATGCGCGGCATGAAATCCGCACCCGAGACCGAACTGCGCCGGGCTGCGCTCGAAACGCAGGAAATCTACGCGCCGCTGGCGAACCGCCTCGGCATCTGGCAGTTCAAGTGGGAACTCGAGGACCTGGCCTTCCGTTTCAGCGCCCCCGAGGACTACAAGCGCATCGCCGGGTGGCTCAAGTCCAAGCGAGCCGAGCGCGAGCAGTACATCGAGGACGTGAAGCGCGAGCTGAGCCGCGAACTCGACCAGCTCGGCATCCGCGGCGAGGTCACGGGCCGGCCGAAGCACATCTACAGCATCTGGCGCAAGATGGAGCGCAAGTCGCTGCAGTTCGACCAGGTCATGGACGTGCTCGCGGTCCGCGTCATGGTCGACACGATCTCCGCATGCTACGCGGCGCTCGGCATCGTCCACGGCCTCTGGCAGTACATTCCGGGCGAATTCGACGATTACATCGCGACCCCCAAGGGCAACAATTACCGTTCACTGCACACGGCAGTCATCGGGCCGGGCAAGCTGCCGCTCGAAGTGCAGATCCGCACGCGCGAGATGCACGAGCACGCCGAACTTGGCGTCGCGGCACACTGGCAATACAAGGAAGGCCGCAAGGTCGAAGCCAGCTTTCAGCAGAAGATGGTCTGGCTGCGCCAGCTGCTGGAACCGTCGCTGCGCGACGGCGCGGAACCTGACCTGCTGGCGGGACTGCAGGCGGAAGTGTTCGAAGACCGGGTGTTCGCGCTCAGCCCCAGGGGCGAGGTCGTCGACCTGCCCAAGGGTGCGACGGCGCTGGATTTCGCCTATCAGGTGCACACCAACCTGGGGCATCGTTGCCGGGGAGCACGCGTCAACGGCCGTATGGTCACGCTCGACTACAAGCTGGCTAACGGCGACACCGTCGAAATCATTCCTTCCAAGCAGCCGCACCCGAGCCGGGACTGGCTGCTGCCGCAACTCGGCTTCCTGGCTTCACCACGCAGCCGTGCCAAAGTCCGTGGCTGGTTCCGCAAGCAGGACGAAGCGCAGAACCGCGAGCAGGGACGGCAGATGCTCGAACGCGAACTCGACCGACTCGGCGTGCGTGCCCCGCCGCTGCCGGAAATCCTGGGCGACCTTGGGCTCGCGAGTTCCGATGCGCTGTACCAGGGCCTGGGCGAAGGCGACATCACGCTGGCACAGGTGGCCGGTGCGGTGCATCGCCGGTTGCATGAGCGTCAGGAGGTGCAGCGCGGCCCGAGGCTCGCCAAGCCAGCCGCGGATGGCGGCTCCGCAGGCATGGTCATTGACGGAGTCGGCGACCTGCTGAGCACGATTGCACGCTGCTGCCGGCCGGTGCCACCCGAGGAAATCCTCGGCTACATCACGATCGGCCGTGGCGTGAGCATCCATCGCGCAAATTGTTCGAATCTGCTGCGGTTACGCGAGGTCAACCCCGAACGCGTGCTGACGGTGGACTGGGGCCGGCCGGCGGCGGATCGAACCTTCCCGGCCGTGATCGTGATCGACGCATACGACCGGCGCGGGCTCGTGCGCGACATTTCGGGCGTGCTTGCCGACGAACACATCAGCATCGAGGCGATGCGCACCGTGACGGACGCGGCGGAGAGCACGGCCGCGGTCAACGTGACCGTGAAGGTGCACGGACTGGAGGAACTGAGCCGCCTGCTCGCACGGTTCTCGTCGTTGCCGAACGTGATCCGGGCGCGCCGCCGGCATTGAGAGCAGTCAGTCAGCGATTCGGGAAATCGATGGCCCGCTTGTCGGCTGCGAGCGCCGCTTCATGCAGCGCTTCGCTCAGCGTCGGATGGGCGTGCATCGTGCGCTGCAGGTCCTCGGTGCTGGCCGAGTACTCCATCGCGAGCACGGCTTCGGCAATCAGTTCGCCCGCCATCGGGCCGATGATGTGCACGCCGAGAATCTCGTCGTCATCCTTCGCCGCGATGACCTTGCAGAACCCCGCTGACGCTTCCATCGCGCGGGCGCGGGCGCTGGCCACGAACGGGAACGAGCCGACCTTGTAGTCGCGGCCGCTCGCCTTGACCTGCTCTTCAGTCTGTCCGACCCAGGCGATTTCCGGCGCCGTGTAGATCACCGACGGCACCGCCTTGTAGTTCACTTCGGCGTGCAGGCCGGCGATGAGGTCGCCGACCATCACACCCTCTTCCTTGCCCTTGTGCGCCAGCATCGGGCCGCGCACGACGTCACCCACCGCCCAGACGTTGCCAGCACCTGTGTGGCACTCGTCGTCGACCTGGATGAAGCCGCGTTCGTCAAGTTTCACGCCGGTGCCTTCGCCGAGCAGCCCGTCCGTGCACGGACGGCGACCGATCGCAACGACCACCCTGTCGACCGTCACCGTCTGTTCGCCCTTGGCGTCGGTGTACTTGAGCGTCACGCCGTCCTGCCTGAGGTCGGCGCCACTGACCTTCGCGCCGAGACGGATATCGATGCCCTGCTTTTTGAAGTGCCTCTGCGCTTCCTTGGCGACGGCCTGGTCGGCCATGGCAAGGAACTGGTCCAGTGCCTCGAGCACGACGACTTCGGCGCCCAGGCGCCGCCAGACGCTGCCAAGTTCCAGGCCGATCACGCCGGCACCGATCACGCCGAGGCGCTGCGGCACCGACCCGAACTCGAGCGCACCCCACGAATCGACGACCTGCCTGCCATCGAACGGCAACGACTTGAGCGCCATCGGCTGCGAACCCGAAGCGAGCACCACGTGCTTCGCAATGAGTTCCCGCTTGCCGCCGTCGGCCGCCGTGTACTCGACCCGGTTGCCTGCCAGCAACCTGCCATGACCCTGCAGAGCCGTAACTCCCGCCGCCTTGAACAGCCCGGTGATGCCCTGCGTCGAAGCCTTGACGATGCCCGCCTTGCGCTTCTGCATGGTCGCGACGTCGAACGCGAGACCCGTCGCGGAAATGCCGTGCGCCGAGAATTCCGCGTGCGCGCGGTGATACAGCTCGGACGATTCGAGCAGCGCCTTCGACGGGATGCAGCCGGCATTGAGGCAGGTGCCGCCGAACGCATAGGTGCCGTCGTGATTCTTCCAGTCGTCGATGCAGGCGACCTTGAGCTTGTTCTGCGCTGCGCGGATCGCACAGGGATAGCCGGCCGGGCCGGCGCCGATCACGACAATATCGAAGGCGGTGTCAGACATGGGTACTCCAATTCAGATCTGCAGCAGCAGGCGCGCTGGATCCTCCAGCGTGTCCTTGACCGACACCAGGAACTGCACGGCTTCCTTGCCGTCGATGAGCCGGTGATCGTAGGAGAGCGCAAGGTACATCATGGGGCGCACGACGATCTGGCCGTCGACGACGACGGGTCGCTCCTGGATCTTGTGCATGCCCAGGATCGCGCTCTGCGGCATATTGAGTATCGGGGTCGACAGCAGCGAGCCGAACACGCCGCCATTGGTGATCGTGAACGTGCCGCCTGTCAGTTCCTCGAGCGTCAGCTGGCCTTCGCGGGCGCGCGTGGCGTAGCCGACGACCGACTGCTCGATCCCGCCGAAACCCATCTGGTCCGCATTGCGCAGCACCGGCACGATCAGTCCGCGCTCCGTCGAAACGGCGACGCCCACGTCGTAGTACTCGTGGTAGACGACGTCGTTGCCGTCGACCGACGCGTTGACGACCGGGAAGCGCTTCAGCGCCTCGACGCACGCCTTGACGAAGAACGACATGAAGCCGAGCCGTGCGCCATGCTCCTTCTCGAACT
Source organism: Pseudomonadota bacterium (assembly GCA_016705325.1). Taxonomy (GTDB): domain Bacteria; phylum Pseudomonadota; class Gammaproteobacteria; order Steroidobacterales; family Steroidobacteraceae; genus RPQJ01. The sequence continues at coordinate 182,902 of JADIYJ010000006.1, forward strand.
TGTCCCTGTAACGCGCGCGCAGCTCGTTGACCGCCTTGAGGTCGACTTCGTTGAAGGTCGTCAGCATCGCTGCCGTCGACTGCGCCTGAATCAGGCGCTCCGCGATTCGCGCACGCAGCCGCGTCATCGGCACACGCCGCTCGCCGCGTTCGCCTGCTGGCAGCGACGGCGCTGGCGCAGCGGCCGGCCGGGCGGCGATTGCGGGCACTGCAGCAGCAGCGGGTGCCACGACCCTGTCAGCGAGGTGGGTCAGCACGTCGCCCTTGGTGATGCGGCCATCGCGGCCCGAACCTGCGATGTCGGCCGGTGCCAGCCCGTGTTCTTCGACCAGACGACGAACCGAAGGCGCCAGCCTGTCCGAGTCCTTCTTTGCCTCGCCCACGGCAGCGGCAGAGGCCGCGCCCTCACCCTGCCTGCGACCGGCGTCTCCCGTCGAAACGGGAGCGGCATGAGCGACGGCCCCTTCGTCGATCACCGCAAGGATCTGTCCGCCGCTGACGGTCGTACCGTTCTGCACCTTGATTTCCCTGAGCACGCCGCTCACCGGCGCGGGCACTTCCAGCACGACTTTATCCGTCTCCAGGTCGACGAGGTTCTCGTCGCGGTTGACGGCGTCACCTGGCTGCTTGCGCCACGCGACGAGCGTGGCGTCGGCCACCGACTCGGGCAGTTGCGGGACGCGAACTTCGATCGTGCTCATGACTTCTTCCTGTTGCTGGCCCTGGCGCGCAGACGCGGGGTTGCGCGCGAGGACTGTTCCTGCGTGGAGGCCGTGATCGCTGCGGCAACCAGGCCGTGCTGCTCCGTCGAATGCAACTGCGGGATGCCGGTGGCCGGCGCGGCGGCCGGACGGCGGCCCGAGTACAGCAGTTCCTGGTTGCCCCGCAGCGAATCCTGCAGCCGGTGGCGGATCTGGTACCACGCGCCCTGGTTCTGTGGCTCTTCCTGGCACCAGACGATCTCGCGCGCATTCGGGTAGTGCGCGAGCGCCGCAGCGTAATCCGCGGACGGGAACGGATAGAGCTGCTCGATGCGCACGATGGCGACGTTGCGCGCCTCGTCGGCGCGGCGTGCCTCGAGCAGGTCGAAATAGACCTTGCCCGAGCAGAACACGACGCGCGTGACATCCATCGGCGACAGTTCGTCGATCTCGTTCACGACGCACTGGAACGAACCCCTGGTGAGTTCGTCGAATGCCGACACCGACAGCTTGTGCCGCAGCAGGCTCTTTGGCGTCATGACGATGAGCGGCTTGCGGAACGAACGCAGCATCTGCCGGCGCAGCATGTGGAACATCTGCGCGGGCGTGGACGGCACGCACACCTGCATGTTGTTCTCGGCGCACAACTGCAGGAAGCGCTCGAGCCTGGCCGAGGAGTGTTCGGGCCCCTGCCCTTCGTAGCCATGCGGCAGGAACAGCGTGAGCCCGCAGTAACGGCCCCACTTCGCCTCGCCCGACGAAATGAACTGGTCGATGATCACCTGCGCGCCGTTCGCGAAGTCGCCGAACTGGCCTTCCCAGATGACGAGGCAATTCGGATCGGTGATCGAGTAGCCGTATTCGAAACCCAGCACGGCTTCCTCGGACAGCAGCGAATCCGTCACGCGGAAACGCGGCTGCCCGGGCTTCAGGTGCTTGAGCGGGATGTGCGTCGCACCCGTGCCCTGGTCGTGACCCACCGCGTGCCGATGGAAGAACGTGCCGCGGCCGCTGTCCTGCCCCGTGAGGCGAATCTCGTAGCCTTCGTCGAGCAGGCTCGCGTAGGCGAGCGTCTCGGCGAAGCCCCAGTCCACCATCAGCTGGCCGGCCGCCATCCTGCGACGGTCATCGACGATCTTCTGCACCTGGCGATGCAGTGTGAAGCTTTCGGGGAACGTCGTGACCTTGGCCGCAAGGTCCTTCAGCAGTGCCGGCTTCACGCCCGAGCGGATCTCCTCGAACCAGTCGACGTCGTGGTACCTGGTCCAGTCGACGGTGTGCTTGTTGCCGATGAGACCGAGCACGTTCTTCGTCTGCGGCTTGCCTTCGTCGAGTCCACGACGGTACTGCTGCACGAGTGCGTCAGCATCACTCGACGAAATCACGCCTTCGGCCACCAGCTTGTCGGCATAGAGCTGCCGCGTGGTCGGCTTCGTGCGGATCGTGGCGTACATGACCGGCTGCGTCGCCGCGGGCTCGTCGGCCTCGTTGTGCCCGAGTCGGCGATAGCAGACGAGGTCGATGACAACGTCCTTGTGGAACTTCATGCGGTAGTCGACGGCGAAGCGCGCCGCGAACACCACCGCTTCGGGGTCGTCGCCGTTCACGTGCAGGATCGGCGCCTCGATCATCTTCGCCACGTCACTGCAATAGAGCGTGGAACGCGTGTCGCGCGGGTCGTGCGTGGTGAAGCCAACCTGGTTGTTGACGATCAGATGAACCGTGCCGCCCGTATAGAACGCGCGGGCCTGCGACATCTGCAGGGTTTCCTGGATCACGCCCTGGCCGGCGAACGCCGAATCGCCATGGATCAGCACGGGCATGACCTTGTCGCCGCGCTCGTCGCCGCGCCGCTCCTGGCGGGCGCGTACCGAGCCTTCGACGACCGCGTTCACGACCTCGAGGTGCGACGGGTTGAACGCGAGCGCGACGTGGACGTTGCCCGATGCTGTCCGCACGTCGCAGGAGAAGCCCTTGTGGTACTTCACGTCGCCCGAACCCTTGAGCTTCGCGAGGTCGTACTTGCCCTCGAACTCGGAAAACAGCGCCTCGGGCGACTTGCCGAGGACATTGACCAGGACGTTGAGCCGGCCGCGATGCGCCATGCCGAAGACGATGTCCTCGACCCCGCTCGAACCGCCGCTCTGGAGGACTTCCTCGAGCAGCGGGATCAGACTGTCGCCGCCTTCGAGCGAAAACCGCTTCTGCGCCGGATACCGCGTTGCGAGGTAGCGCTCGAGACCTTCGGCCATCGTCAGGTGACGCAGGATTTCCCGGCGTGATTCGGCAGGGAGCGCCTGGTGCAGGCGGCCGACCTGGAAGCGGTCCTGCAGCCAGAGGCGCTCGGTTTCGTCGGACACGTGCGCAAACTCGGCGCCGATGGTGCCGCAGTAGATGTGCTGCAGTTGCGCGATGATCTCGCGCAGCTTGAGCCGCGGCTTGATCGCGCCGTTGCGGCTGCCCGTCAGAAACTCGGTGTCGAGGTCGGTCTCGGTGAGCCCCAGGTAGTCGAGCCCCAGCACCTTCGGCACTGGACGCACCGTGAGGCCGAGCGGATCGATGTCCGCGATCAGGTGACCACGGTTGGCGTAAATCTGGATGAGCCGTGAGACGGCGCCCTGCTTGGCTGCGGCCGAATCACCAATCGGGGGCGAACCCGCGGGACCCGCCGCGACGGGCCCTGCCGGCAACGGCCGGCGCGGGACCCGCGCGCGACGCGCCAGGTCTTCGAGCAACGGGCCGTGGGCGACGTCGTCCGTCGACGGTCCGAGTGTCGCGAAGTACCCCCGCCACGTCGTGTCGACCGACTCGGGGCTCGTCAGGTAGGCCTCGTACATCGCTTCGACGTACGCGTCATTGCCGGCGGCCAACGGGATCGCCGTCAACATTGCTTTTGTTTCAGTCATCGCTTCCCATGTTCGGGACCGGCAGGCGGCCGGGTCCACGTCTTCCGTCCAGGAAAGTGGGCCCGGTAGTCTAGCGAATTCGGGGAGGTCGGACAGCAAACCGCCATCGGGCTGGCGGATTGTGCCCTCCGGAGCCGACCGGCAAGTTAAAGTCCGGTCGCTTGCGAAAGACGCTGCGGCAGGGCCGTGGCAACCACACCATTCTCGCGGGGTCGTAATGTCACTTTGGCATAAGGTCGTGCCGTTGGCCGCCGCTGTTCAGCTGGTCGCCGCACTGTGGCTGCCCCCGGGCCCGATCCTGACCCTTGCCAGCACGCTGATGCTGCTGACCGCGGTGGTGTCTGCGGTGCATCACGCCGAGGTCGTGGCCCACCGGGTCGGCGAACCGTACGGGACGCTGGTCCTGGCGCTGGCCGTCACCGCCATCGAAGTCGCACTGATCGTGTCGTTGATGCTGGCGGGCAGCGCGGCCAAGGCTGCGCTGGCCCGCGATACGATCTATGCCACCGTCATGATCATCAGCAGCGGCGTGATCGGCCTCTGCGTGCTGCTCGGCGCCCTGCGCCATCGACGGCATCATCATCGCGATGGTGGTGCTGCTGCCCGAGAGCGTGTCCGCCGTGCGTGCGGCGCTCGCCAACCGGCTCCAGACCAGCTTGAACCTGGCATTCGGCTCCGCGCTCGCCAGTATCGGCCTGACGATCCCGGTCGTCGTGCTGGTGGCAGTCCTGCTGGACCTGCCGCTGAGCCTGGGACTCGCGCCGAAGGACATCATCCTGCTCGTGCTGAGCCTGTTCGTCTGTTCGATCGGTCTCGGCAACGGCCGCACCAACATGATGCAGGGCGCGGCCCAGGTCGTGATTTTCGCGGTGTTCCTGTTCCTCTCCCTGGTTCCCCCTGAACAAGCCGAGGTCGCCATGCGCCAGCCCCTGCACCGAATCATCCAAGGCATGATGTTCCTGGCTGCCATCGCAGGCAGCACCACGGCGCAGGCCCAGTCGCAGGCCCTGATCGACCAGGTCAAGGCCGTGATCGCGGCCGACACACCGCGGCTCGAGGCGACCTTCAAGGATCTGCACCGCAACCCGGAACTTGCCTTCACCGAGACCCGCACGGCAGCGATCGTCGCGGCGGAACTGAAGCGGCTTGGTTTCGCGGTCACGACCGGGATCGGCAAGACCGGCGTGGTCGGCGTGCTGAAGAACGGCCCGGGGCCGACGCTCTGGTATCGCGCCGACATGGACGCGAACGGCGGTGTGCGGGAGTCGACCGGCCTGCCCTGGGCCGCAACGAAACCACAGACGCTGGCCGATGGCAGCGAGGTGGACGTGATGCATGCGTGCGGACACGACGCACACATCACCTGGCTGCTCGGCGCTGCGTCGGCCCTGACGCAGCTCAAGGCCGAGTGGTCCGGCACCCTCGTCGTCTATGCGCAACCCGCAGAAGAAGTCGGCCTCGGCGCCAGGGCCATGGTCGACGACGGGTTGTGGACCCGGGGCTTGCCCAAGCCGGATTTCGCGCTCGGCAGCCACGCTGCACCGGCAGCCGTCGGCATGGTGTCCAACACCGCCGGCGTCCGCATGGCAGGCGTCGACCAGCTCGACGTCGAGTTTCGGGGTGTCGGCGGCCACGGCTCGTCACCCGAGATGGCGATCGACCCGGTCGTCATGGCGGCACAAGCCGTGCTCGCCTACCAGACGATCATCAGCCGGACGATCGATCCACAGGCACCGGCCGTGCTCACGGTCGGGGCGATCCGGGCGGGCCGTGACAACAACGTGATCCCCGAGTCGGCCACATTGCTGCTCAACCTGCGCTGGCTCAAGCCGCAGGTGCGGGAGCTCATGCTCAAGCGCATCGACGAGATCGACAACGGCATCGCCGCGGCGGCTGGCGTGCCCGCGGACCGGATGCCGACTCGCACGATGAAGGGCCATGCCGGGCCGCTGGTCAACGACTCGGCCCTGGTCGAGCGCCTGCGTCCGGGACTGGTCGCGCTGCTCGGCGAAGGCAAGGTCGTCGGCAATTTCCCGACGGTGATGGGCTCGGAGGATTTCCAGGAAGCATTCGCGCCACTGAACACTCCGTACGTGTTCCTCTTGCTAGGAGTCGCGCCGCCTGAACGTGTCGCGGCCGCACAGAAACAGGGTCGGCTATTCCCCTACTCGAACCACAACCCCGATTTCCTGGTCGATCTGCCTGCCGTCACGCTCGGCGCACAGATCAATGCCGTCGCGGCGCTGGCGCTGTTCGGACCGAAGCCTTAACCTGCCCCGTGCGCCCGACGGCATTCCTCAGCTATTCACACGCGGACCAGGACCGGGTGCGCGTGCTCGCCAACGCGCTCGAACAGGCCGGCATCGACGTCTGGTGGGACACCCTGATCGAAGGTGGCGCGGTCTTCGCGAAGTCCGTCGAAGTCGCCCTCGCCCGCTGCGACGCGGTGATCGTCGCCTGGTCACAAGCCTCGGTGTCGTCCGACTGGGTGCTCGACGAAGCCTCTCAGGGTCGCGACATGCGCAAGCTGGTGCCGGTTTCGCTCGACGGCACGATGTCGCCTCTGGGTTTCAGGCAGTACCTCGCGGTCGACCTGCTGGGCTGGCGCGGCGATGCCAGCGCAGCGCAGATCGTGACGATCGTGCGTGGCGTCGAAGCTGTGGTGGGCCGGCCGACCGGCGCTGCCGCCTATCGGGGCAACCCGCACGCACCGAGTCCCCTGCCACCGGCTCGCCTGACGCGCCGCACCATGCTGCTGGCCACCGGCGGCACGGCGCTCGCCGGAGCGGTGGGAATCTTCGCCTGGCGCAGCGGTCGACTCGGCGGCGACTCGACAGTATCGACGAGCAACAAGGTTGCGGTACTGCCATTCAAGAACATCAGCGGCGACACCAGCCAGGACTATTTCTCGGACGGCCTGTCTGAGGAACTGCGCTCGACCCTCGCCCGCAACCTGAAGCTGCAGGTGATGGCCCAGACGTCGTCCGCCAAGTTCCGCGACCACACCGAGGATGCCGTGACGATCGCATCACGCCTCGGCGTGGGTTATCTGCTGGATGGCACGGTCCGGAAGTCGGGCGAAATCGCGCGCATCACCGCCGACCTGATCGACGGTCACACCGGATTCAGCCGGTGGTCGCAGAGCTTCGACCGTTCGCTGCACGACATCTTCGCAGTGCAGAGTGAAATTGCGCGGACCGTCGCCAGCGCGCTCGCTGCCGAGATGATCCCCGACCCGAAGGCGCCTGCAGGCAGCGCAGGTGCGCTCGCCGCCGAAGGCGGAACTCGCAGTGCGCAGGCTTTCGACGCCTATCTCAGGGGCCGCGCACTGTACGACCTGAGCGCCGACGAGGCGTCCGAACGCGCGGCGCTCGCGCGGTTCGACGCGGCCATCGCGGCCGACCCGGACTATGCGCCTGCCCATGCAGCACGTGCACGCTCGTTGACCGCCATTGCCAACCAGTACGGCAAGGCCGGGCAACTGCAGGAACTGTACGAATCGGCGATCGAGTCGGCGCAGCGCGCCATCGAGATCGCTCCCGGACTCGCCGACGCCTACTCGACGCTCGGATTCACGTTGTTCCAGGGCAAACTCGACGCCCGCGGCGCGCGCGCGCCGTTCGAGCGATCAAGGGAACTCGGCGCAGGCGAAGCCACCGTACTGGCGCGGTACGCGCAGTACAGTGCGCGCGTCGGTCGCTATCAGGACGCCGCCGCGGCCATCCAGCGGGCACTGCTGCTCGACAAGCTGAATCCACTGATTCATCGCGCGGCAGGCGCCATCGAGTACGCGGCGCGCAACTATCGGGGCTCGATCCCTCCAACCAGGCAGGCACTGCAGATGAACCCGCGCATGTCGCGTGCCCACGCGGCGATCGGCGATGCACTGTACGTGCTCGGCCGCCACGACGAGGCGCGCACCGAATACCTGGCGGAACCCGCCAGCGATTTCGGCCAGACCGGCCTGGCCATGGTCGAGCACCGGCTCGGCGACGTAAAGTCTGCGCGCGATGCATTTGCGAAGATCGAACAGGAAGGCGCCCGGTTGCACTACCAGCAGGCACAGGTCCTGTCGCAGTGGGGTCAGCTCGATGCCGCGATCGTGCGTCTGCAGCAGGCGCGCATCATCGGTGATTCGGGACTCGTGTACGCGCGCAATGACCCCTTGCTGGATCCCCTGCGCGGCGACCCCCGCTTCGCCGGGTTGCTGGAAAGCATTGGCTTCGAATAGTCTCCGCCCAGCCCCGCGACTGGGACGCCGGGCTTCCATCCACTAAAACTCTACTGGGGAAGGGACATGAAGGAAGCAATCAAGATCAGTGCCGTCGTTGCGACCGCCCTGCTGCTGGCAGCTTGCGCCAAGAAAGAGGAAGCGGCGGCACCGATGCCCGAGCCGGCGGCCAGCGCACCAGTCGAAACGGCGCCGGCCGAGGCAGCGCCGGCCGAAGCCGCGCCCACGGGCGAAGTGCCGGCGGCGGATGCGGCCGCCGCGACCGACGCGGCAGGCGATGCCGAGCGGGCCGGTGGCGACAAGGTTGCACCCCCGGCCAACTAGTGACGCAGCGCAGGGCGGCAGCGGTGCCGCCCGGCGACTGGTCGACTTCAGGCCGATCCGCGCGCGCCGTAACCCTGCGGAACCCGGGCTCAAGGGTCCGTAACCACGTATCCCCTGTTTTTCAGCTGCGCGACGTAGCCATCCGGCTTCAGTATCTCGTCCACGGACAACACGGCTACCGTGGACTCATTGCTCGCGAGCGACTTTTCGGCCGCAGCCACCCATGCATTCCTGGTGCGCTCCAGCACGTCGCCAAGCCCACGTTGCCGCATGAATGGCGACTCCAGCACCACGCCGATGCACGCGCTCGCCCGCTCGATCGGCGCGAGTTTCCGCAGGCGCGCGACGTCGCCTGCGGCCCACGCATTCGCGCGCTCGCGCATCAGGTCCAGGTCGGACTCGAGTCGCTGCAACGTGCGCGAGAAGCACTCGACGTCGGCGAGCGGGGTCGACTTGAACTCCTTGATCGCGGCCCTGGCCTTCTCCACTTTGAGCTCAAGACCGGGTTCCGTGATCGGTACGCGCGCTTTGCGCGCGAGCTTTTCGACTGCGGGCCAGACACCGTCGTACGGCACCAGCTCGTGCTTCTTCAGCGCAACGCGATACAACTCCTGCGCGGCGAAGATCGGACGCCACGCCTCGACCCGGTCGTCATTGCCAAGGTAGCGTGCCTTTAGCGGCAGCCAGCGCGCATAGAGATCGGCAGGCACGACCTCCTGTAACCGCTTGTCGTCGGGATTGCTGCGCACGCCGATCAATGACGGCAGCAAGGTGATGCCGCCCAACGGCCCCGCGGAAGCGCTGACCGATACGGGTGCGAGCACTGCCTGAGACGCAGCCAGCACGGCTGCCAGCTCGCTCGAGCGCCACGTCATGTTCTTCGGCAAAGGACTGTAGTTGCCGAGGATCCACAGCACGTGTCCGTGCGGATCGCCCGGGCGCGTCACCTTCCATAGTCCCGGTCCCGGTTGCTGGCCGGTGACCAGGACCTCCTCCAGCGCGTCGTCTGCGCGGGCCAGCGCTGCTGCCAGCAGGGTGGCACCCAGGACCAGCGCCAACCATCGAAGGCGGATATTCATGACATGGCAGATTAGCAGCCCAGGCTCCGGACTCGGCGGCGGCGAGGCGAGCGCCTGGCGGCACTCAGAGCACGACCTTGCTGAGTTGCGCCGAATAGTCGCTTTGAGTTCCCGAACTCGCAACTGCCGTGACTGCGAAATACCACCGGGCCGGCGCCAGGTTCTCGATCGTGGCCGACGTGATGCTCGCACTTCCGATCGACACTGAATAATCGTACTGGCCAGATACCTTGCCGTAGTGAATCCGGTATCCGACCAGGTTGTTGAGCTGGGTGCCGTCGACATTCTGCGTTGGGCGCGCCCACGACAATGTCACCGGTGACGAGGTCGACGTCGCCTGCACTACCTTGATCGAGAACGCGGGCAGCGACTTTGTCACGATGCCATCGCTGACACTGATGACGATGTTTGAATACGTCCCGATCTGGGACGACGATGGGGTACCGGCCAGGGTGCCCGTCGAACTGCTGAACGTGGCCCAGCCAGGTTTCCTGGCAATCTTGTACGTGAGTTTGTTGCCGTCCGGGTCGGACGCTGTCGGTCGGAAAGAGTAAGTCTTGCCGACGTAGGCCGTGGTGGCGGGACTGCCCGAGATGGACGGAGCCCTATTGGCCGCCGAGGCGGTCACCGGTTGGCAGAAATACAGCGCCACGAGCAGCGTGGCGACGACTGGAGACTTGCGTCCACAAAACACGAATCGATTCACTAATGCGGCCCTCGCGCGCGATCACACCAGGCGACTGCGCGTCCTTTCAGCCCCCAAATTTTTTTCAGTACCCGCGCCCGTGGCGCAACTCTGCGGTGACTCGGCAATGACGCAACCTGGCGCCTGCCGTAATGCGGCAGTACCAAAGCGGGATGCGCGGGCTGACGCTCCAGAGGTCGAACAAACCGTGGGGAGCCATCGACTGCCGGCAGCCCCGCTATCCTCGAGAAATTTCCGAGGACCGGAGGTTTTGCGACCCCGCCTTACGGCAGGTTTGCCTTTGTCAGCATTCGGCCCGAAGGCCGCGGTCCACTCATCGGAGCTGAACCGACGCCGTTCGGTTGTTCTGCGTTACACCTCTTCCAGAAGTCATCGCAGGCCTGTGCGGCGTGCGGCAAGTATCGACACGCACCGAGCAGGAACAAGGGGGAATTTGTCGCATATCGCAGACATAACTCGTGGTCTGCCGGTGGGGCCGGCAATGAACTCGAGTCCTATCAGCGAGGTGCAGACGAAATCTCGCGGGTGCCTCTCCGACTTATGTCACATGCGCTACCTGCGCGACTTTCGCACGCGCAAGTCCTGCGAGTTCCCGGGCCAACCGTCAACCCGGGTCGAGCAATTCGGTACGGTGCATGAACCGCAAGCGCGCAATGAATTCGCCGGATGCGCGACGCGTGGCGTGAGGTACGAACTCGTCCGACCGCGAGCGGTTGTTCGACCATTGAATTTCCGTCACCGCGGACGATGCCTGCGCTGAACGGCCACAAAAAAAGAGGCAGGATTTCCTGCCCCTTTTGCAATGACCGATCTGATCCACTTCGTCTTCTTGTTAGCCGCAGCGATTCACAATGCGGGCCAGTCGCACAAGGCCGCTGGCAAGCGTGCCTTCGCACGCAACCCAAGACGACGGTGGTGTTTCGGTAGCCCGGCTTTCGTCCTCGGATTTTCCGGGAGATCCGTGGCTTTGCGGCCCTGCCTCGCGGCAGGTGTGCCTCTTCGTTCAGCCGATTCTCAGGCCGTAGGCACTTTTACACCGGGGCGAATCTGAATTGGAGCAGATTGAACTTAATCCTCACCCCAGAGCACTGCCAGCGCTCCGCGATGGATCAGTGATCCGTCACTCTCCGTCCCTGGCCAGCACGACGGCCCCCGTTCTGCGCCAACTGTGAACCCATCGCCCAAACATCGTGGGCATCCCGCTGGCGGCGGTCGGAGCCATCACGACGGTCCTCGTGATGAACGTACCGGCATTCGCAGGCCTTGGCGTTGCAGGTTGGCTGCGGCAGCTGCGGCGCCTCACCGGACAGGAACCGCTGATGACCGTACTTCTGCGCCGTCTGGTGACAGCCTCTACCCGCCTTGATGCTGACGGCGTGATAGGGGTTGGTGACGTGGTGGAACTGCATCGGGCGGCCGGACAATTGCACTGTCGCCTGGATGCGCTTGCGGTGCCACCAGGACAATAAGTTGAACTCCATACTCGTACTTCCTCCGTGAACTGCGCCGCCAACCTCCGAGTTCAGTTTAACGCCACCCTCGTCAAGGGTACAGGTGCGCGTCGCCTGCTGCCCACGGTGTGTCGCTGCGGAAATTCCGGTGACGACAACGGACACCGCCATGCTGACGAGACAGCAATCCCTGCTCCACTTTCATGCCGGGGCACAAACTCCGCCTGCAACTTACCGCTTCGAGCGTCCGTGAAAATCAAAATCCAGAAATAACAGTTCACTGCAAGCCTTTGCTTGCAAACTGTCGAGGTTGTCACAGGCAACTTGCGGCACGGCCTGACAGCCTTGCGAGGCTCGTAACTGGGAACGGTGCGGGCCGAGTTGCGGCCCGTTAGCGTTCTCAGCTTGCCGAAGGCACAGGCGCCCGACCGCAACTGCCCGGCGAATGCCGGAATGTGCCCCAGTTCACGCCCGTGGCGGGTATACGTGCAAGATCTGCGGCGTGTCGCTGCGACTGTCGTCAGCGTCGCCCGCAGGCTCAGCCAGTCACCTGTGATTCGGCGAGCTCGCCTGACATCGCGGTCGGAGCCCGCCGCTGTTGCGGCGACTTCGCTGATCCGGGCGCTCAACAGATTGTGCCAATGTTACGAAACCTTGCCATTGCATAACAGCATCGTCAGGCTCCAGAGTTACACAAGATCATGCAGTCTGGCCATCGAATCCTGATTTTCGGCGCATCCTACGGTTCGCTGCTCGCGACCAAGTTGCTGCTCGCTGGCCACTCCGTGAAACTGGTCTGCCTTGCCACTGCAGCTGACTTGATCAACACGGAAGGCGTGCGCATCGGCCTGCCCGTCAAGGGTTGCGATGGCCTCGTGGAAGTGGACTCACGGAAGCTGCCTGGAGAATTGTCGGCCGCTGTGCCAGGAGCCGTCGATCCGGCCGGGTATGACCTCGCGGTCCTGGCCATGCAGGAAGCCCAATATCGTTCTCCGGACGTGCGCGCCCTCCTGGCGGCAATGGCCAGAGCCGCGGTTCCCTTCCTGTCGATCATGAACATGCCGCCGTTGCCCTATCTCGCCCGCATTCCGGGCGTCGCGGTCGGTGCGTGCCGGGCATGCTATGCGGATGCTTCGGTCTGGGACGTGCTGGATCCGGACCTGGTCACGCATTGCAGCGCAGATCCGCAGGCGTCGCGCGCGCCCGGGCAACCGGACAACTCGATCCAAGTTCGATTGCCGAGTAACTTCCGGGCTGCACGGTTCGCATCGGAGCAGCACACGCGGTTGCTTCGAGACCTTGCCGCTGACATCGATGCCGCGCGTTTCGATGCCGGCGCCGGGCCAATCAATTTGCCGGTCAAGCTCAAGGTGCACGACTCGGTCTTCCTGCCACTGTCGAAGTGGCCGATGTTGATAGCCGGGAACTATCGTTGCGTTACCCCGGACGGCATGCGCTCCATCGCGTCGGCCGTCCACACCGATCTCGATGCGTCGCGGTCCGTATACGACTGGGTGTTCCGACTCTGTCGCTCGCTTGGCGCCGGGCACGAGGATCTCGTGCCGTTCGAACGGTATGCCACAGCCGCTGCGGCGCTGACTGCCCCATCCTCGGCAGCCAGGGCACTGTTCAGCGGCGCGTCGCACGTCGAACGAGTGGATCGCCTCGTGCAGTCGCTTGCTGCGCAAAGAGACATGCAACTCCCCGCTCTGGACGATCTCGTGACGCTGGTGGATGCGCACCTGGCAGCGAACCGGCACAGCCATCCCTGACAGCACGCTCCTGCTAACGGCCAGAACTCGCATCATCCGCACCATGCGCCAGGATTGCGCGCGCGGTGCGGCGACCATGTGCGCCGACCGCAGCCGCACCCGACAATGGTAGATTCAGAGCGATACTGGCAGCGCCGAAAACCTGCAGGTGGCTTTGCATGACCGATACGGAATACGAAATTGCCCACTTCCGGCCAGAACATGAGGCACAGGTCCTGGAGGTTCTGACGGAGTTGTGGCCGCAGGGAGACGCAACCAGAGCAGAGTTGTTCAGATGGAAGTACCTGGAAAACCCCCACGCTGATGGGCCCCTGGGAATAGTTGCGCTGCACAACGGCCGGGTGGTCGGCTTTCGCGGCTACTTCGCCGATCGATTCGTTCTTGACGGACCCAGCGACAACATCGGCGTCCTGCATCCCGGAGACACCTGCGTGGTGCCGGACCATCGGAACAAGGGGCTATCAGTCGCCATGGGTAAACTGGCGATGCAATACGACACCCGCAGATACCAGCTTTTCATGAACATGACGTGCAGCAGGAATTCGCTGCCCGGCTATCTGCAGTTGGGCTTCGAGCCCTTGACCAGAAGGGCACGCTTGTTGCGGCATGGCCAGAATCCGCTGCGGTGGCTCCTGCAGGCCTGGCTGGAAAGGCCAAGGGCGCAGATCGCTCGACCGCTCAGCGAGAGCCGCATCGAATTCGGCCGGCATGGACATATTCTCGTCACCGACTCGCCGCTGCCGGCGGAGATGGCCGCGATCATCGAGGCTCGGGGACACGCGACCGCCGTGCTCAGACTTCACCAGGACCAGGGCTTCTTCGAGTGGAGGTACAGAAATCCTGCGCGGAAGTATGCGTTCTACTTTCTGTCGGAAGGCGCTGCTGTCCGCGGTTATGTAGTTGTGGGGTGTCTCGGCCAACAATCACGGCGGCGAGATCCTGGACTATGGTGGACGCGATGACCGGGCAGCAGGCGAAATATTGCGCTTCATCGACCGGAGCAGGCACTTCATGGCGCTGTCAGTCTTCAGCTATGGTGTAGACGAAGACCTCAGGAAGGTACTGACCGATTTGCGCTTCGCGGCAGTTCATTCATGGCCGACGCTGCTGCAGAGAGGCTCGGTCGAAGAACTGACTTTTCCGATTCTGATCCGACCGACAGCCAGGTCGTTTGCAGAGAGTGACTTCATCATCGACGGCGTCGACCTGCGGAAGATCGAAAGCTGGCAGCTGAAGCCGATCTGCTCGGACGCGGCATGAATTTCGAGCGCGCCAGGCTTGCCCTTTGCCGCCAGGCGGCGCGTGGTGGCTGCGCCAGCCACCACCGTGCTATCCGGGGCGGGACTCAACGGCGCGACGGACCAGGATCACCATGAGCATGCACGTCGAACGCCGTGTCCTCATCAATACGGCCGTGCTGGGCACTGGTGAGGTTGTCGGCCAGCTCGCAAACTTTGCCTTTGTCGTGTTGCTCGCGCGCACCTACGGCGTAGAGATCTTCGGCTGGTATTCGTTCGCCATGGCGCTCGGCGCCGTACTCTCGGTCTTCGTCAGCGTGGGTGGTACGGGCTACGTGACGCGGGAACTCGCCCGCGAGCCGGTGCGGGCGCAAGCGATCTTCGAGGCGCTGCGATCGGTGCAGGTGTGGAGCGGCCTCGTGGTGTGGCTGCTGATCGCGCTGACAGCCGTCTTGTCCGGCGTGGAGCCACGCGAGGGATTCGTGATCGTCATCGTCGGCGCATACCACGTCCTGCTGCGAATGGCGGCATTGTTCCTGGCCCCGACCACGGCCCGGCAACGCCCGCTCGCCTCGGCCGTCGCCGGCGGCGGACACCGGATCCTCGTCGCAGTCCTCGCGGCCATCGCCATCGTGCTTGGACTGGACGCCCCGACGACGCTGCTCGCAATGCCCTTCGCTGCCCTGCTCGCGCTGCTGGCGGCGCGCGCTCACTCGGGTCCCGAGATGGCGGGCGGAGCGGCAATCGAACCCGTGAACCGCGCGACCGTGATCCGCGCGTCGCTGCCCTTTCTCGGCGCGGCGCTCCTGGCCGTCGTCTACAGCCGGGGCGGACTCCTGCTGCTCACCGCGATGAAGGGCGAGATCGCGACCGGGCTGTTCGCCGTCGCCGATCGGCTGCTGGTGCCGATCTACATGGTAACCGCCGTCCTCGCGACCGCATTATTGCCTGCGCTCGCGATGCTGGAGGCCGATCGAGCCCGCATGCGGGAACTGGCGCGACGCTGCCTGCGTCTCGTCCTGCTCGCATCGGTCCCCCTGTGCGCCATGCTGGCTATATTTTCGACCGAGATCGTCACGCTGCTCTTCGGCCCGGAATTGCGGCCGGCCGCGACCACGCTCGCCATGCTGGCGCCGCTGCCGGTACTGCGCAGCATCACATCGCTGTGGTCAACGCAGTGCATCGCGATCCGCGACGAGCGCCGCGTCGCCCTGGCGAAGACCCGGGCAACCGTCGCTTTCTTCATCCTGGCGGCAATCGGTATCGGTCTCGCCGGGGCGACGGGCCTCGCCATCGCGTGCGTTGCCAGTGAGGCCTACCTGGCCCTGGGCCTGCGCGCAATGCTCGCCGGACACTCGCTGTATGAGCCGACCTGGCGCGTCGCACTCGGTCCGGTCATTGCTGCGCTGGCGGCTGCCGCGGTCGCGACGACAGTTACGACCATGGCCCTGCCGCTGCGGCTGCTGCTGGTGGTTGGCGTCATGGCTGTCGTGCTGCTGCTGCTCGGCGGGGTGCGACTCCATGACCTGCGCTTCCTCGACCGGATCATGCGCGGTGACGCTACGCCAGACCCCGCGCGACGGACAATTTCCCGGATCGGGGAATAGTCAAAGGTCGCGCAACGGCGCTATGCGCCGGTCTGGATCACGCCATGAGCGGGCGAATTCAGGCGCGCGCCAGTCCCGCAATGCGCTTGCCGTAGCGTCTGAACGTTCGCACCCAGCCACCCGGGTGTGCCAACCATTGCACGCCAGTCGACAGGATCGGATAAAGGCGGCGACGGCACGACTGCGGAACCACCAGTTCCCGGTACTTGCGCTCCGGTGGAGCACGCAAGGCGTGCGGAAGCCCCGGGTCTGCGGCAACCTCGGCAAATTGCCGTTCGAGCATCACCGCCAGGGCCGGCTGCCCTATCCGTCGGGCGATATCGACGAGGAAAGCGTCGTGCCGGCCGATCGGATCCGAGATCCAGGAGCCGTTACCGTGATAGAGAACGCTCGAGTCGACGTGCTTCTCAACCACGTCCGCGAGATCCAGCAGCAAGACCTCATTGTCCAACTGCGCCAGGCGCGCAAGTCGCTGGCGGTAGCCCTCATCCGGGTCAAGCCGCACACGACACGTGTGAAAGCGATACAGCACGTCCTCGACCGCGCCGCCGACCGCGGTGCGCACCAGGCGACGACGGCGTGCGGTGGCGGCGTTGTGCAACCCGTCACCGAAATCGCCGTTGCCGTAGACGTTGTGTAGCAGGCCAGCCGCGATCATCAATGCCGGCTGGCCCAGGCTGGCGAGGATGCTCGCCACGCCGATGGTGTGCGCCACGAACGGCTTGCGATCACCGCCGAAGTACCCGGAGTAATGCGTGACCGCGAGTTCGTACGCCGCCCGCACGAGCCGCATGTCGTCATCGCTGCGCGCTTCGCGCCGAAGCTGGTTGTACAACTGCAGATTGGTCTGCGCGACGAATGGCATGCGGTGTCCCTCAGTTCGAGAACTTTCGTACCGGACTGCCCGCAAGGCCTACGTCGAAGGCGAACAGGCATCCGGACAATGGTGCAGCGGCCAGTTCGCGGCTCGACAGCCCGAGTCGCGACGACGTGATGTAGAGCGTGTCGAGCGCGGGCCCGCCGAAGGCGCAGCTCGTCGGGCGCGGCACCGGCAACCGCAAGGTGCGCTCGGCACGGCCATCCGGGCCATAGCGCCTGAGCTGCCATCCGCCAGCGATGGCGACCCATACGCCTCCCTCGGCATCTACCACGAGACCGTCGGGACGACCCTCGATGTTCGACGTGTCGACGAAGACGCGGCGATTTGCCACGGTGCCGGACACGACGTCGAAATCGTAGGCGTAGACGCGACTTGCTGCGGTGTCCACCAGGTAGAGCACACCGTCGTCGGGACTCCAGTCGAGTCCGTTGCAGACCGTGAAGCCATCGTCGACGCGCGCGAGATCGCGCCCGGACTCGAACCGGAAGAGCCCTTCGCGATGCGCGTCGCCACGCAGCCGCATGGTCCCCGTCCAGAAGCGGCCGGCACGATCGCACCTGCCGTCGTTGAATCGTCGTGTCGGCCAGCCGGGAGCCGTTCCCGGGATGAAGTCCAGGCTCCCGGTGTCGGGGTCGTAGTGACCGAATCCACGGCTGGTGGCGACCAGCAACCGGCTGTCGGCACAAGTCGCCACGGCACCGGGAATCGCCGGCAGCCAATGGCTGCGTGTCTCCCGGGTGGCCAGGCGATAGGCGTGCAGCCTCCGCCGGCTGATGTCGAGCCAGTACATCACGCCACGGACGCTGTCCCACAACGGTCCTTCGCCGAGCACGCACTCGAGCGCAAGCGCCTGTCCCGGGAGGTCGCCGCGGACTGCGCCGCGTGGAGTGTCCGACAGCAAGTCGAATGCGGCGACGACGGACTCGACCGCAACAGGCTGCCAACTGGAAATGCCGGCGGTGGACGGTAATAGCGAGTAGAAACCCGCTTCGGCACGCACGGTGAGGCCTCTCAGGATCCCGCCCATTGCCGGCCTCGAAACACGTCATGGGTGCACCGCTTGAGGAATTCGCGCAGTCGTGGGACACGCCCTGCACGCTCGAGCCGATCGACGGGTACATAGCCCAACAAGCGCCGACCCGCTGCCAGGTCCCAGCGCATGCCGGCGTTGTTCGACATGCCGTTCACGATTGCGAACCCGATATCCGTCGCCACGATGGACCGTTCGACGAGTTGCAGGAAGTCACGATCGCTGAGCCACTTGTGTCGTAACCACGAAGTCTTGCTCAGGCGCGGATCCTGCGGCGCCAGCCCCCCGCAATAGCCGATGCGCAGGCAAATAACCGACAGGCCCCGATGGTCCGCAAAGCCGCGCCCGATACGTTCGCCCACGACTTTTGACACGCCGTAGGGATTCGTCGGGCGTGGCGGCAGGGCCTCGGTCAGGATTTCCGTTCCAAAGCGGTATCCCGCCATCGTCCAGTTCGAACTCATGAAGACGACACGCCCGATACCGGCGCGCGCGGCGGTCTCGAACACGTTGAACGTGGCATCGACATTGTGTCGCTGCACGTCCGCCCAGCTCGCCGCGGAGCTCGCCTGTCCGGCGCAGTGAACGACGACGTCCACGCCTGCAAACAGGCGCAAGTCGCATTGGTCGACGAGGCTGAGGTCCGCCGTCGCAACCCCCGGCAAGGCGGTCGGATTCAGGCAGGTCGCGCGCAAGTCGAAGTCATTCGCGAAATGCCGCAGCAACAGCTGGCCGAGGCGACCCGTCGCACCAGTGACGAGAACACACGGTCGCTTCATCGCGACCCCGGCAGCCGCGTCAACACCGCTTGCGGGCGCGCGGCCAGTCGCGCGAGCCGCAGGCTGGCGTATTCCAGCGGGCGTCGCACGTAGTAAGCCGGGAGCCACTGCTTGCCGTCGACCCAGCCCATCTCGCGGACGCAATCCGGCGACGGCACCAGCAACCGTCGTGCCAGTATCCACCGTGTCCGCCAACCGGGTCCCGCCAGGATCAGACGACGCATGCGCGCGTGGGACGCGACGAGAGCCCCCATCGCCGCAACCTCGTGCCCGACATCGTCGGTCGCGTCCGCCAGCGCGTCCAGCTCGCCGAGAATCTCAGGCGGGACCGGCATGCGCAGCGCCTCGGCGAAATACCGCAGGACTCCGCTCAGCTGCAAGCCGAGACGCGAAGTTTCCGCAGTCCTGACGAACAGGCGCCAGTCGAAGGCGACCCGGTGGCATTGCAGCAGGAACCACGCATCGCAAACCCAGCGCAGCGAGGTCCGGCTGCCGGACATCGTCGCGCTGCCGCAGACCTGCAGCAAAGCGTCGTCCGGGACCAGCTGCAGGGCCGCCTGGCCGGGCAGAGGTCGCGCGCGCGCCCAGACGCTTGCAATTTCTCCAGCGTGGCGCGGGATGTCGAAGAGACGTGTCCGCAGTTCAAGCGGCAGGCCCGAGGCGTGTTTCCACGACAACAAGACCTGATCTGGCCGACGCGATCTGTTGCGTGCGACGGCCGTGTAACCCAGTTCCGGCAACCTGGCGATGCAATGCCCGACATCGCTCTCGCGCACCAGCAGTTCGATGCCATGGGAATGCCGGGTTCCCGAATCCGGGTAGACCGTGTCGGAGAGCGAGCAACCCTTGATCACGATGGGCATCTGACCCATCGCACCCACTGCTGCGACGGTCTCGCCAAGGATTCGTCGGTAAGCATTGCCCCGCAGCTGCTCGCGCAGATAGGTCGCCCGCAACCACCGGGCGACGGGAGGTTCGAGCTCGATCGCATTGCGCTCGGCGGCGGCATGCAGGAGCGGCAGCAGGCTCTTCTGACCCAGGCGTTCGCCCGTGAATGCAGTCATCGGATCGCCCACCACGGTGCGCCAGTCCAGCCAGGCACGGCGGCCATCGTCGCCGCTGTACAGCAGGCAGCGCAGCAGTCGAGTCTCGACGTCACTCGGCAGGATCACGTCCAGGGATCGCCGCAGCGTGCGCCGCAGTGCCTCGCGGGGTCGGGCACTGCTCATGTCGCGGAAGTGCCGCGGCCGCGACGCGCCGCGATCATGGCCTGGGCCAGCGCCAGCATGCCGGGAGCATCCTTCGCGCCCACGCCCCGGCTGCGGTTGGATTCATGGATCCTCCGGTCGCACAGCACCTCCGGCAGCGTCTCGATCACGACTCCCTGCTGCCTGGCCTGCACCAGCCACCCCGGCACCTCGCGGTGCATCGAGGCGGAATCGAACGGGCCGACCCGGTCGAAAGCGCGGCGTCGCGCCACCATGGTCTGGGCCGGCAGCACCCCGACGCGGGGACCCTCGAAGCTCGTCTCCTCGTCGCGCAGGCCTGTCGACCAGAAGTTGCGGGCGTGTGCGAGGGAGATGTCCAGTTCAGGACGGGCCGCAAAACGCTGCGCCTGCCGTTCGAGTTTCCCGGGATGCCAGATATCGTCGGCATCGAGAAACGCAAGCAGGTCTCCGCCGGACTCGCGGATGCCGTGATTGCGCGCTGCCGACGGGCCCGCGTTGACCTGGTGGACGTACTTGATATCGGCGTAACGGGCAGCCACAGACGGCGTCGAGTCGGTCGAGCCGTCGTCGATCACGACGACCTCGAATGCGCGGAATGTCTGCGCGAAGATGCTGTCGAGTGCCTCCGACAGGTACTTCTCGCCGTTGTACACCGGCACGATGCAGCTGATCCGCATCAAGGGCGCGTCCGTCATGGGCGGTTTCTGTCCTGCCGGCCCGACTAGGTGCTGCCCGTGCGGACAGCCGGCAACTCCGGCAGCGGCGGATCCAGCGCAAACATGTCGGCCATGTCGTCAAATCGAACAAGCGCCGGTGTCGCGTAGGGCTGCGGTTTCACTCCCGATGGTCCGGCCGGCGGTGCGGCTCCCGGCGTGCCCGTGCTCAACGCGACGAGATTCTCCTCGAGCAGTTCGCGAGCGAGCCGGCGAACGTCTTCCCGCGCCTGGGCTGGAGGCACCGAGTAGCGAGCCGCAACGGCATCTGCGACCTGCGCGATCGACGAACCGGGTGCGAACAGCGACCAGACAAAGCCGCCGACCTTGTCCATGCTGTAGTACAGACCGCTCGTCAGGTTGATCAGTATCGCCTCGCCGTCGACCACTTTCGCGGCGACGTCCTGATCGTTGACGACCAGGTAGCTGTCGTCGTGCAACTGGCTGCTCATGTCTCCTCCATTCCTGCTGCATATTGTCAGGCGTCGGAGGCCGCTCGGCGCCGACGATTCAGGGAACTCTGGATCATGTCGAGAATGCCGCTCTTCAGTACGGCATTTGCCCGCGACCGGGTCAGGTTGTTCGAGTGAAACCGGCGTGTCAGCAGGACTTCCGGCATCAGCTCGAGCGCGATACCCGCGTCCCGAGCGCGCATGAACCACTCCGTGTCCTCGCCGAACCGCAGGGCGGAATCGAGCATCCCGTACTTTTCGAAGACGGAGCGACGCGCGAGCATCGTCTGCAACACGTATCCCGGCGCGACACTGTCGTCGCGAAACCGCTCGCCGCGCGCTTCCTGCTCGTGCCGGACCTCGGCTTCCCAGAACGGGCTCAGGTACGTGATGCAGGCCTCGAGACCCGGGCGTGCCGCGAATCTCGCCGCCTGCCGCGCAAGCTTCTCGCGATGCCAGACGTCGTCGGCATCGAGGAAGGCGATGAACTCTTCCCGGGCCAGTTCGATACCGCGGTTGCGCGCCGCGGCCGGGCCTGCGTTGGGCTGGCAGACGTACCTGATCCTGCCCCCAAAGCTGGCTGCCACCTCCGCGGAACGATCCGTGGAACCATCGTCGATCACGATGACCTCAGCCGGCGGCATCGTCTGCCCGAACACACTCTCGAGCGCCTCTCGCAGGAAGCGCTCGGCGTTGTAGCAGGGCATGACGCAGCTGATGTTCACACCGGGTCCTGCAGCGACGACAGCAGATCCTTGACCCGCTGCGGGATGCGACTCACGTCCCGACCCAGCAGCAGCCTGAAGCTCGGCACGCTTTCGACCAGCGCACCCAGCCTGTCCATTGCGCGCGGACGCGCCGCGGGCAGGTACAGCACGGAACTCGGTGCCAGTGCCAGCAACGACTCCCGCGGCGACGCGCGTTCGAATGTCGTGTCGTCACTCTCGAGCCGAACCTTGGGCAGGACAACTGGCGTCGATGGTCGTCGTCGACTCGAAGCGCGCACCCGGCACGTCGCCGAGCCAGGCAACCGATTTCTCTTCGTGCGCGTGATTACCCGCGACGCTGACGGCCGCCAGCGCCGGGAAGCGTCGCATGTGCTGCAGGTTGATGAGTGCGGCACCGTACAGGCTGTGCCCGTGAAACCGTCGTTCCGCGACCCGTTCGAGGCCGACGAAGTCGTCGCCGAGATAACCGAGTCCGCCCAACAGGCAGCAGATCGAAGTCGTCGACTTCCCCGAGCCGCCCATGCCGGTGAACAGCGCGCCTCGCCCCTGCCAGGTCGTCAAGCCTGCGTGGATGAATTGCACGCCTTCGTCGCCGAGACGCAGCGACAGCGCGCGATGAAAAGGTCGCGCGCGTTCGTCGAGATGCAATCGCCGCATCGAAGCGACGCAGGAAATCGCCCGGCCCGTGTGACGGTCGAGCCACGTCATGCCGTGCGGGCGCTGCTCGGCGACGAATCGCCGATCGTTCGACGCCGTCATGATCCCGTACTCCCCGAGACTCGAGTCGAGGTCCCCGCCTGGCAGGTCGACGCCCGTCTCGGCGGCGTGCCATGCATCGACCGTCAGGACCGGAGGTTCGGCGGTGGGCTCGACGCGCAAGTGCCGGCCGGATCTTTCCAGCTCAGCGGCCAGCGCCGTCCCGGCAATGCGTATGCGCACGACGCGACCGGCGACGCGGTAGTACCGTTCCTGCACTTTCGTTCGCGTGCGCGCAACGTCGAACGAGTCCGCAGCCCTTGCAAAGGCATCGTCCGGCAGCGGCGACGGTGGCACCGCCATGGCAGCTCGCACACTCACGTGAACTTCTTCCTGCGGTTGCGAATGACCTGCGGCAGGTTGCCGCCGTAGTGCCCCAACAGGCGCAGACTGTGCTTGACGCGCACACGGGCAAGTTCGCCCCGGCCACCACCGATGCCGTAAATGACATCCAGCAATCGCGCATCCAGGGAACTCAGAATGGTCGCCGCGAACCGGGCCAGACCCATGGACCAGCGCCAGCGCAGCAGCGTGAGACAGCGAACGTAGTGCAACCTCGCGGCGAGCGTCGGTCGGATCCCTGGTGGCAGCGGCAACCCGAGCAGCCGGTTTGCCATGTACAGTCGCGCCACTGGGACCCGCTCGAGACCGCGACGGGCGAAGCAGTCGTGTACCCTGGCCCAATCGACTGTGTGCTGGTGCAGAAGGCAGAGCGCTGCGAAGTCCAGCAACTGGCGCAACCAGATGAAGCCTACGCCGCTGCCGTGGTCCTGCAGCTCGGAGTGCAGCAGGTTATGGACGATCTGGTGTTCGGCGGACGGTACGCGGAACTGCACATCGCCGACGCAGTGAGTCCCGGCATCAGCCAGGGCATCTCCCGGCGAGAGAATGTCGCGCTGGCCGCTGATGAACCACTGCAGATCGACCGGCATCATCGCGCCCTTGCGTACCAGGTCGTTTGAATACGTCAGCCATCCGGCTTCGCGTTCCTTGACCCGATAGCCCAGCGCGACGAGCGCATCGACGGCCCGCGGATGGTCGATTTTCGGAACGAGCAGATCGAGATCACGCAGCACGCGTGCCGCGGGATCCGAATAGCGGCTGATGTGGAGGTCGACCGCACCCTTCAGCAGGACGGGCACGATTCCCACGGCATTCAGGCAGCGCAGGACCTCAGCCAGCTCGCTGCGGATCCGCTCGTTGCGTATGCAATTCAGTGCGTGTGCGCGATGCAGGCGACCGGCCGAGTCGGTCGGCACTTCGCCGGTCACGCCTTTCCTGGCAAGCGCGGCCCACAGCGTGGGCGCGAGCAATTCCTTGTTGGCGAAGTCGACAAGCTGGGGCCAGATCGCTGCGCGCGATCTGATCTGTCGCTTCAGTCGCTCGATTGCAACAGGCGAATCGTCAAGATCAAAGCACAAGACGGCGGCGAGCAGCAGTTCCCGTTCGGACAATGTGCGCGCACGTTGCCTCGGCACAAGGTCTTGGTCAGGCATGATGTTTCGCGATCGCCCGCATGCACATTACCCAGAGTTCGTGTCGATGACACCCGGGCAATTATCATCGCTTCGCCGTACATGACGTCGCCGTGAACGTGAGGTACGTCACATCCCTGACCGTGCATCCGTCACATTCCGGGACGCCCGTGGTGTCCGCCGACCCCGGCCACGAGCGATGAGGGCTTGCATGCCATGCGACGGCAAGTGATGCCAGTCATCGCGGCCGACGTTCGTGGCAACGGTCGAGGCGGATCCAGAAGCCGTTTGCGAATTGGTGCCCCGGGCAGGAGTTGAACCTGCGACCTACCGCTTAGGAGGCGGTCGCTCTATCCACTGAGCTACCGGGGCATGCAGTCCGGAGTGCGGCGGCGGAATGGCCCGTCGGGAAAATGGTGGAGCGGAAGGGGATCGAACCCTCGACCTTCGCATTGCGAACGCGACGCTCTCCCAGCTGAGCTACCGCCCCACACGAGGGCGCGCATTGTAGCATCGGGTTGCCGCACCGCAACCGCAGTCTTTCAGGCCCGGTATGATTCGCGCATGAACGTACGCATCCGTGATGCCAAGCCCTCGGACCAGGAATTCCTGGCACATGGCAACGAAGCAATGGCGCTCGAGACGGAGCACAAGCGGCTCGATCCAGTCACGATCCGCCGTGGCGTCGCCTCCGCCCTCGCAAATGCGGCACACGGCCGCTATTTCGTCGCCGAGGACGATGCCGGCAATGCCGTCGGCCAGCTCATGATCACGTACGAGTGGAGCGACTGGCGCAATGGCCAGTTCTGGTGGATCCAGAGCGTCTACGTCGTTCCAGCGGCGCGCCGCGGCGGCGTGTTCCGTGCATTGTACGATCACGTCGACACGCTGGCCCGCAGCACACCCGACGTCGTCGGGTTGCGGCTTTACGTCGAACTGGACAACGAGCGCGCGCGCCGCACTTACGAGCGCTGCGGCATGCATGACGGCGGTTACCGCGTCATGGAAGTGGACCACTCAGGCGCCATTCGAGACGCCCGCGAAGGAGATTGACCGTGCTCAAGAAAGGAACCCGGGCGCCGGAATTCGACCTCGTCGACCAGGACGGCAAGCGCCACACCCTGAAGTCGCTGCTCGCCAAGGGGCCGCTGATCCTCTATTTCTACCCCGCCGACTTCACGCCAGGCTGCACCAAGGAAGCATGCACCTTTCGCGACCTGCAGAACGACCTGTTGCGGGCCAAGCTCCGCGTGGTCGGGGTGAGTCCGCAGGATGCCGACTCGCACAGGAAGTTCGCAGCGCAGCACAACCTCAATTTCACGTTGCTCGCCGACCCGGAGAAAAAGGCGGTCAAGGCCTACGACGTGGACGGCCCACTCGGATTCGGGGTGCGCCGGGGCACGTACCTGATTGGCGCGGACGGCAAGGTCCAGGACTCGGTGCTGGCCGACCTGCGGATTGGGGCACACGAGGAGTTCGTGCAGGCGGCGCTCGCGGCAGGCGCGGTCTGAGGAAGGGGCTGGGAGTTAGGGGGTTACGGGCTGGCCGGAAGCACTACGCCGCCGTCGTTTTTTCCTATCTATCAATAATTTGCCCGATCTATCTCGAGCCCCTGGCAATACCCTTGGCCAGCGACGTCGGCGGCCCGAAACGCAGCCGCAGCACACGAGTCTCGCCCGGACTTGGCAGCACGACGACATAGAGGGCGTCGAACTCGTCGTCACGCATGACGTAATCGCTACCACTCAGCTGGCTGATCACCCCGGGCAGAGTGGTTGCGTAACCCACCACGACCACCGTCTTGCCCCGATGCTCGCGCTTGATGCGGGCGGCAAGTCCGGACCAGTCGCTGCTCGCGATGACGTTGATCGGCAGCTTGAACTCGTTGGCGATGGGCGCCGCGGTCTGCTGGGCGCGACGCGTATCGGCGGCGTAGAGATAGTCGACCTTGCGCTCGGCCAGGGCGTCATCGATAAAGGCGCCCAGCGAAGCCACGCGCTTTTCGCCAGCGGGGCTGAGGTCCGGATCGCCCGAAGTGCTATCGCCAGCTTCGGCATGCCGGACCAGCACCACAACAGTCGTGCGGGACCAGGTACCGAGCCAATAGACGCCTGCCACGGCCATCAGGATGCCGAGCAACGGAATCAGCAGCGGCGCCATGAAGGGGCGGCGGCGGAGCTTGGTCAGCGGGTCCATCGCGGCATCATAACGAATCGGACCCCCGCCCTACTCCCGCCACTCTGCAAATGCGGGGGATTCCACGAGTCGCCACGCGCCTGGCCTGGCGGTGCGTTCCACGAACAGGGCTGGAACCCGCCGCCCCTTCGCCCAGGCGAGCCCAGCCTCGGTGCCCATGACCATGAGCGCTGTTGCATAGGCATCCGCCCGGATCGCATTCGCGTCGATGACCGTGACGGCGGTCAGCGCGCCGGCAGTCGTGCGTCCAGTGCGAGGATCGACGGTATGTGAATAGCGACGGCCCTGCCTGTCGATACGGGCATCGCGATAATCGCCCGACGTGGACACGGCGGCATCGCGCAATCGCAGGCCAACCAGCGGTTCACGCCTGGTCGCGAGCGGCGCTTCGATCGCGATTCGCCACGGGCCGCCCTCCGGCCGTTGACCTGCGGCACGAACTTCGCCCCCGATCTCGACGATGAAATCAGCATGGCCGAGGACCCGCAACGCATTCGCAATCCGGTCCACGGCGTAGCCGGGCGCAATGCCGTCCACGGTCAGCTGCATGCCGCTGGCACTCTTGCGCACCGACATGCGCGGCGCACTGCGCAGTTCGAGTTTGGCGTACCCCACGCTCGTGCGGACCTGATCGAGCTGGCCGGACGTGGGTGCCTGGAAGGTCGTCGGCGCAGACGGGCCGGCACTCCCGGGTTCATAGCCCCAGAGTCTCAGCAACGGTGCGACGGTGACGTCAAATGAGCCTGCGGTGAGCTGGCTCACGTCGCGCGCTTGCTGCAGCACGACGAACAGGGTCGGCGAGACGTCCTGCCACGAGCGGCTCTCGTCCCGGTTGAGCAGCGCGATCTCACTCGTGTCGTCGTACGTCGACAGGTGCCGCTCAGTCTCGACGAGCACACGATCGATTGCGGACTGCACGGCACGGCGTTCCGGCAGGGAGTCCGCGCCCGACACGGTAACGTGGTACGTCGTACCCATTGTCGGCCCGGCGAACTGCGCGGGCTGCACCGCGCCCGAGCACGCGCTGACGGCGATCGCCAGGCAGGCGACCAGGCCGTGCACTACTGTCGCCCCGCGCAGGGGGACGCGCGGGCCGCAGGACGGCACGCTCACTGTTTCGCGATCGCCGTCGTGCCGCCTCGCAACACGAACTTCTGGATCTTGCCGGTCGCCGTCTTCGGCAGTTCCTGCACGAAGGTGAACGCTGACGGCACCTTGAAATGAGCGAGCACGCCGCGGGCGAACTCGCGCATCTCCTCGGCCGTCGATGATCGACCGGGCCGCAACACCACGAACGCATGCGGGGACTCGCCCCAGCGCTCGTGCGGCATGCCGACGACCGCCACCTCGAGAACCGCCGGATGCCGCAGCAGGGCGCCTTCGACTTCGATGGACGAGATGTTCTCACCGCCGCTGATGATCACGTCCTTGTAGCGGTCGCGTATCTCAACGTAACTGTCAGGATGCACGACTGCCGCGTCACCGGTGTGAAAGTAACCACCGCGGAATGCCTTCTCGGTCGCTTCCGGGTCGTCGTAATAGCCCTTCATCACGACGTTGCCACGCGCCACGATCTCGCCGAGCGTGGCGCCGTCCCGGGGAACGTCGCGCATCTCTTCGTCGACGACTCGAAGGTCGCCGGACGTCATGAGCTCGACACCCTGCCGCGCCTTGATCCGCGCGCGCTCACCAGGCTCGAGCGCGTCGTGCTCGGGTAACGGCGCACAGATCGAAATGAATGGCGCCGTCTCCGTGAGGCCATAAACCTGAGTGAGGGTCCAGCCAAGCTCACCTTCCATGCGTTCGATCGTGGCGGCTGCGGGCGGCGCGCCGGCCGTCGCGACACGAACTCCACGTCGCAGCGCCATGCGCTCCTCTGCCGGTCCGCTGGCAATGGCAATGAGCACCGTGGGCGCAGCGCAGAGCATCGTGATGCGTTCGTGGTTCACGAGCCGATAGATCGATGCTGCATCGACCTGACGCAGGCAGACGTGCAGTGCGGCGGCGGCCGTTACGATCCACGTGTAGGTCCAGCCGTTCGCGTGGAACATCGGCAGCGTCCACAGGTAGCGGTCAGCCGGCGTCATCGGCAGGTGCGCGAGCGTTCCGATCGCGTTCACCCAGGCGTTGCGGTGCGTGATCATCACGCCCTTCGGACGCGACGTGGTGCCGCTGGTGTAGTTGATCGACAGCAACTCGCTCTCGGCGATCGACGGTCGCTCGAATACGCCGTCGCTGGCGGCCAACAAATGCTCATAGTCGAGCCAGCCCGGTCCGGCGCCTTCCAGGGCAACGAAGTGCTCGACCGTCGTCATCCGGTCGCGAACCTTGTCCACGGTATCCAGATAGTCGGCGTGCGCGCAAAGGACCTTGCTGCCGCTGTGATTCGCGAGGTAGACGAAGTCGTCGGCGACCAGCCGGTAGTTCATCGGCACGATGACCGCGCCCAGCTGCGGTATCGCGTAATACTGCTCAAGGTGCTGATGCGTGTTGGGTGCCAGCGTGGCCACGCGGTCACCCTGCTGCACACCGAGCATCGCCAGTGCCGACGACCAGCGGTCACAACGCTGGCCGAACGCTTCGTAGGTGAGTCGCAGGTCACCGTCAATCACGGCCGCGCGCGCGCCAGGGAGCTTGCGCGCGCGACGGAGAAAGGCGAGTGGTGTGAGGGTGGTCTCCATGCCGGTCGTCCCGTCAGGTTCAAATCGCGATCATGCCCCCTATCCCCGCGCACCGGGAGAGGCGTCGTACTCGGGTACGTACTGCACGACCGAAAGCGCTCCGTCGTAAGTCCACGTGCGCGCCGGGGTTTCGACCGCCGCGCCGTTGTCCTCGACCGCGAACCCGACGACGGTTTGCAGCAACGGTTGTGTCGAAGGCACGGGAGCGGCTCGAAGATGGCTGCTGCCGATCCAGGCTTGCCGCAGCAAGCATCGGTGTCAGCGGCAGCCTCCGCGCGCTCGAGTGGCAATCAAGCATTGCAGCACGGGCAATCCGGCCCGGATGAGACGCGCCTGCGGATTCCGGCGATCGTGACCGGTCGTTCTGATTTCACGTGACCGGTGGCGGGCGTGGTGCCGAGCCGTCTGGTGATGTTACCTCAGTCGGTCACGATGTTTCGGAAGAGGGCTTCGATCGAGCGGCCGAGGAGCGCCGCAGGGACTCGCCCTTGAGCGTGAGGCGATGGGCGTGGTGCAGCAGTCGGTCGAGGATGGCGTCAGCGATCGTGGCTTCGCCGATCCAGCCGTGCCAGTGCTCGACGGGCAACTGCGCGGTGATCACAGTGGCGCGCCGGTCGGCGCGATCGTCGATGAGTTCGAGCAGATCCTCGCGGCCGTAGGGCTCGAGCGGCTGCAACGCGAGATCGTCGAGGACGAGGCAGTCGAGCTTGGCGAGGGCGAGCAAGCGGCGTTTGTGCGTGCCATCGCCGCGCGCGATGCGCAGTTCTTCGAGCAGCCGCGGCAGACGAGCGTAGAGCGCGCTGTGACCGAGGCGGCAGGCGCGCTGCGCGAGTGCGCAGGCGAGCCAGGTCTTGCCGACCCGGTGGGACCGACGATGAGCACGGTCTGGCCGCGTTCGATCCACTCGCCGTGGGCGAGGCTGGCGATCTTGACGGCCTCCAGGCCGCGGCTGGTGCGGGTGTCGAGGTCCTCGAGGCAGGCCTGGCCGTACTTGAGTCGCGCCTTGGTCAACAGGCGCTTCCAGGCGGTGCGTGTTGCGGTAAGCGTTCTCGCGCTCGACCAGCAACGCGAAGCGGTCCTCGAACGCGAGCGAGCCCGAGGTGGGCAGCGTGAGCTGCTCCTCGAACGCACTCGCCATGCCGTCGAGCTTGAGCGCTCGCAGCTGGGTCAGGGTCTGTTGCACGATCATCGTCGGTCCTCCGGAGGGGATCACTGGTAGTACTTGGGGCCGCGCAGGTGCGCATGCTCGGGGGCCGACCAGGCGGTCTCGCCGGGCAGCGGCAAGGCCTCCTGTCGGTTCTTGAGGATGTCGGCCACGGTGCGGTAGCGGGCGCTGCCGAGGGCGAGCGCACGAGCACAGGCCGCCTCGAGCCGCGCGGCTCCGTGGCGGCGCTCGAGCGCGAGCAGGCCGAGGCAGGCACGGTAGCCGTGCTCGGGATGAAGCCGGGTGTCGAGGATGCGGCGGATGACCTCGGCACAGGCCGTGCCGTGACTCTCGCCCCAGCGGATCAGCCGCTCCGGCGACCATTCGAGATGGGCGCGGTGCGCGGCCGGCAGGTGTGCGGGCTCCGTGGTGTAGCCGTAGCGCACGAACGAGCGCGGGTGGGCGGCGACTCGTCGCCCCTTGTGCAGGACTTCGACGGTGCGGTGCGTGGCGCGGATCTCGACGGTCTGGTGCACGAGCGCGTGCGGCACGCTGTAGAGATGCTCGGCGACGACGACGTGGTAGTCGATGTTGACCCGTGCCGCACTGTAGCGGGCGAGCTCGTAGCGACCGACCGGCAACGGCTTCAGCGCCGGACGGTCGAGATCGGCGTACTGGCTCACCCGCGACCCGGGCAGCCGCTTGAACGGCCGGCGGTTCAGGTTCTCGAGCAGATCGACGACCGCGCCATCCACGGCGGCGAGCGTGTCGAAGCTGCGGTTGCGCAGTCGTGCGAGGATCCAGCGCTCGACGATCTGCACGGCGACCTCGACCTTCGCCTTGTCGCGCGGTCGATATGGCCGGGCCGGCAGCACCGCCGTGCCGTAGTGGCTCGCCAGATCCGGAGATCGTGGCCGAAGCCCGCGGCTCGTAGCGGTCGGGATCGGCGATGAGCGCACGGGCGTTGTCCGGCACGATCAGACCGGGCACACCATCGACGTACTCGAGCGCGCGCACCAGCGCATCCACCCAGTCGTCGAGCGTCTGGCGTGGCGTCGCGCAGGCGAACGTGTAGTTGGATGCGCCGAGCACGGCGACGAAGATCTGGGCGCGCTCGCCGACGCGCCCATAAGGCACCGTGTCGCCGGCGTAGTCGACGAACAGCTTCTCGCCCGCACGGTGGACCTGGCGCATCGAGCGGCGCAGCGTCGCGACGTACTCGCGGTAGCGCTCGGCGAACTGCGAGTAGCGGTAGATCGGCTGCCCGGCGTTCGCCGCCTGGTACTCCTCCCAGAGCAGCGTCAGCGTCACGCCAGGGCGCTTGAGCTCGCGGTGTACCTCGGCGTAATCCGGGGCCGCCCGTCCGCCGTACTGCGGTTGCCGCGCTGCCGGCGCGAGCAGTCGCCCGACCTCGTCCTCGGGCAGCCTCAGCAGCGTCGTCGGATCGAGGCCTCGGGCGTCCACCCGAGCCACGTACTTGGCGACCACGCCCTTCGACACCGCCAACGCACGGGCGATCTGCTCGTGCGACAGGCGGGCCTCGTACTTGAGGCGGATCAGGTCACGGATCTTCTTCATCGGCAGCGCTCGCGTCGGCATCAGGTCCTCCCCGGTTCCAGGAACCGGGCAGGGTACGGGTCACGAGCTCTGCACCAAATCCGCCGCGCCTGACCGGTCAACCACCGGTCACGCGAAATCGGAATCGACGGTCACGCTAAATCGGAATCACCGGTCACGATCCGCCGGAATCGCTGGTCACGATCGACCGGAATACGCACGCGCCAGGGTTGGCCGCTTCAGTGGATGGCCTGGGCAGCCGCCATTCTTCATCTATAGTCGATAAAGTACTTACAAGTTATTGTTATCTATGATGTTCAGACTGATGCTACAAGTGTCCCTGTGTCCTGGGCTTCGTCTTACATCAGATAAAAACGATCAAAGCACAAGAGCCCGAACCCGGCCGGTAACATCGGTGGTGAGGCATCCAGTAACAAAGTTACGTGAGGCAATACGGGGGGCAAGACCGACCAGATCGCGGCACGCATCGCGGGCGTCTGGGAATACCACATCCCCAAAGTCGGCTGGCTCTGCTTCATCGAGGACGAGGCCGTGCTCTCAGCCTACAAAGCGACAGGCTGGAGTCCCGTTGGAGCATCCTCCAACACATAGCTTGTACTGCGCCCGCCCGCATCCGATTTCCGCAGGACACCCCGTGCAAGCAGATCGTTGATGTCACGCAGGGCTGTGTCGGGCGAGCACTTGGCGATGGCCGCCCACTTGCTGCTGGTGAGCTTGCCTTCGAAGCCGTCGAGCAGCTTGTTCAGCAACTTCACCTGTCGCTCGTTCAGTGGCATGGTCGCCCAGCGCTGCCAAAACCGCGCTTTGGTCAGCACCGCGTCGAGTGTGTGCTGCGCCTGATCGACGGCGCGATGGAGCGTGTCGAGGAACCAGGCAAGCCACTCGGTGACGTCCATCGACCGCTTCTGGGTCCGCTCCAGGATGTCGTAGTAAGCCTTGCGTTCGCGCTGAATCTGCGCGGACAGGCTGTAGAAGCGTTGCGGGCTGCCATCGGCGCGTGCCAAGAGCAGATCGCCGATGGCGCGAGCGATACGACCGTTGCCGTCGTCGAACGGGTGCAGCGTGACGAACCATAGATGGCCGAGTCCCGCTTTGATCAGTGGCGGCTCGTTTGATGCACCATTGAGCCAGTCAAGGAAGCGGCTGGTTTCCGCCTCCATACGTTCGGCCGGCTGCGCCTCGAAATGGACCCGCTGGCGGCCGATGGGGCCCGAGACAACTTGCATCGGCCCGCTGGCATCGTCGCGCCAGCCGCCGACCTTGATCTTGGAGAGACCGGAGTAGCCGGTGGGAAACAGTGCGGCATGCCATCCGAACAGACGCTCCCGCGTTACCGGTGCCTGGCAGTTGGCCGTGGCATCCAGCACCATCTCGACCACGCCTTCGACGTGCCGATCGACCGGTGCCAGGGCGCCGATGTCCACGCCTAACCTGCGGGCGATGGACGAGCGCACAGATTCAACATTGAGTTGCTCACCCTCGATCTCGCTGGTCTTGACCACGTCATCGGTGAGCGCCGCGAGGCTCGCCTGATCGCGCAGCGCCATGCCCACGTCGGCCAGGCGGCCCATCAACAACCCCTGGGCGCGACTGACCTCAGCCATAGGACCAGCCAGTGCTGCCAGGTCGAAGTGCCAGTTCGGCCAGTCGTTGGACTGCCAGATGTATTTGTAATCGCCGCTATTCATGCGGAGATCATGAGCCACAATCTCCGCATGCGCAAGTTATTCACCGCAGGTAATGCGGTGATAGAGGGCACTATTCGCCGCACGGCGGCTGCATTCCTCCGGAGTGGGTGTAAATGGGTGTGCTTTTGGTCGTGGTGACGGACGCGGGTTCGATTCCCGTTTCGGGAATTGAACTGGCCCCGGAAAGCAGACGAGGTTGAGCGGCCTTTCCGGCCACCAATCAGGCCGGAAAACCTGCTTGAATGTCCGCAGATTCGCCTGTCAACCCCCGCTTTTCGCACCAGCACGCAAGACTTCGCAACGTGCCAGAACGCCGGTATCGCGTACTTTCAACAGTCGTTTGATGCGGGGTGCTACCCCCACCCACCACCAATAACAAAACCCCAACCGTTCTCGGTTGGGGTTTTTTCTTGCCCGATCGCGCCGGTTCCCGCGTACTCGTGCGGGTTCCCGATGCGAAAGCCTGCGGACTTCGCCAGCCGCCCGAATTGGCCGTTCCGGGCCACATTCCACTCTCTCCTGGCCATTCCTCGCTCCGACCTCGCTCCCTGGAACTGGCCCGAAGTCCGCAAAGGCCGCAAGTCAGCGCCATACAGATCAAAGAGTTACGCGCGGACGAATCAAGCGGTTGGATTGCAGCATCGGATAGGAAAGGGAACACGAGCACCTTCCCTGTGAGTCATCGCACTTGCAGGTTGTCAGAAACTCGCATATTTTTTCGTACATGAACACGACGACCAAGACTGCCGAGCTGATTCGCCAGCGCATCGAGGCGATGCCGATCGGGGAGCCTTTCATCCCAACGGCATTCCTGGAGTGCGGCACGCGTGCGTCCGTCGATCAGACCCTCTCCCGCCTCGTCAAGGCAGGGTCGATCGCGCGCGTGACGCGCGGTGTCTTTGTGCGTCCCGAGGTCAGCCGTTTCGTCGGTAAGGTTGGCCCCTCGCCGCTGAAGGTGGCCGAGACCGTCGCCAAGACCACTGGCGCCGTCGTCCAGGTTCACGGTGCCGAAGCGGCGCGTCGGCTCGAACTGACCACGCAGGTTCCGACCCACTCGGTATTCGTGACATCCGGTCCGTCGAAGCGCATCCGCGTGGGGAAGATGGAGATCCGTCTGCAGCACGTCTGTCAGCGCAAGCTGGCCCTGGCGGGTCGACCCGCCGGACTCGCGCTTGCGGCGATGTGGTACCTTGGCAAGACGAAAGTAACGCCGGCTCTCATCGAGAAGATTCGACGCAAGCTGGAATCGAGCGAGTTCGAGGTGCTGAAGTCAGCCACCAGCTCAATGCCCGCGTGGATGAGCGACGCCATCTTCCGGAGCGAGCGGACGGCCGTTCATGCCTGAGTCCTTCCTGCACCTGAAAGCTCAAGAGCGGTCCCAAATCTAACGGGCACTGGCTCCGCAGCTTGCCCGCTCGCCCGTCGTACTGGAAAAGGATGTCTGGGTCTGCTGGGTGCTGCAGGCCCCGTTCACCATGCCCGACCGACTGCCAATGGCCTTCAAGGGCGGCACATCACTCTCCAAGGTGTTCGGAGCCATTGCGCGCTTCTCCGAGGATGTGGACATCACGCTCGACTACCGTGGCTTGGACGGCTCCTTCGATCCGTTCGCTGAAGGCGTCTCACGCAATCGGCTGAAGAAATTCAGCGAGGATCTCAAGTCTTTCGTGCGCGATCATGCTCATGGTGTTGTGGCACCGCACTTCCAGAAGACACTGGCAGCCGAGTTCGATGCCGGCGCATTTCGGCTTGAAGTCAGCGAAGACGGCGAGCAGTTACGGGTGCACTACCCGACGGTACTGGAGGCGCCAGGGGATTACGTGGGCAACAGCGTCCTGATCGAGTTTGGTGGCCGCAACATCACCGAGCCGAACGAAGAGCATGAGGTACGGCCCGACATCGCGGAGCATGTCACTGCACTCGATTTTCCTCGTTCGAAGGTCAGTGTGCTGTCCCCGGCACGTACCTTCTGGGAGAAGGCGACGTTGATGCACGTCGAGTGTCAGCGCGACGAGTTCCGTACTGGCGCCGAACGCCTGTCACGCCACTGGTACGACCTGGCCATGCTGGCCGATCCTGTCCATGGGAAAGCCGCTGTGGCCGATCGCGCTCTGCTCGCGGATGTCGTCAAGCACAAAAAGGTCTTCTACAACGCGAGCTACGCCAACTACGACGCATGCCTGACCGGGCAGCTCAGGCTCATTCCGGAAGATGCCGCACTGGCCGCGCTGCGCGATGACTTCCAGCGCATGATCGGTGCCGGCATGTTCATCGGCGAGCCACCCGCCTTCGATGCCATCGTCGATCGTCTGCGTGCGCTGCAAGCAGCGATCAATGGGTGCGGCAATGGTTGAAGCGGGCATCGCTGTTAAGGCTCTGCTGCAAGGCGCCACGCCTGAGCGCAAACAAGAAATTGAGGACCTATGGGATCGCTATGCACCCAAAGTCTGCGTAGTCGAAGACGCTCGAGGTGTGAACATCAGCGCCGGCAAGGGTCGCATCCAGTTTGACCACAAGACACTCGAAGCAATCTGGCTGCTCGGCTTCAATGGGTGGAGATCGATCGATCATCGAAGAGCAAAACTCTGGTCACGCCACTTGGCCGCAAGATGTGCCGCGCCCTGAAGCCAATAGAGAAACTCTCGGCAGCCAGCAAGAAATGGCGGCTTTCGATCTAGCCTGCCTGGCGACCGCCCATGTCTTTCTTCATGAACTTCGGCACGTGAAATTTCTCAGTGACGGCGACTACCCCGCCGATCGGCGCGAAGAAGAAATTGCATGCGATGTCCGGGCAAGATCGTTTCTGACCGACAAGGTTGGAATCCACGCCCAGCCTGTTGGCCAAGCTTTCACCAGGGTGCTAGATAAGCGATCAATGGGAATCGCCCTCGGTGCAATGATCTTGCACGAAATAACCCCGGAAAGCGCTCGGTGGGGAACAGCGGAATATCCGCCCATTACGACAAGCACACCGACAGCTCCCAGCGTACGCGCCGCGCACGAATGAGTTGCTGGAACAACTGACAACTGACCTGGTCACGCAACATCAACCGCCCACTGTCACCGCAGTGTCATTCACGCACTGCAAGTCGAGCTCGCTGCACATCCTGCAGCGCCGGCGGATCAACCGCCAGGTCGAACCGCGTGATGTGATTCGGCAGTGTGTCGTCCAGGATGGCGGTGCTCGACCACGATGCCGCACATCGCCTCGCAGAGGCAGCAGGTCCGGTGATGCAATCCCCCGCTGGTCATCAACTGCCCCCATGGCACTGGCGAAAGATCAGGCCACGCGACGCCTCAGCAGGCCGAGACCTGCAAACAGCAGGAGCACCGCAAACCCAGCAGAGCCGCCGCCACTGTTGTTCTTCTTCTTCTGGCCACACGTGGTGTTACCGGTCACGGTATCGCCCGCGAGGCTGTAGCGAAAGACCGTGCCGTAGCTGCAACTGCCGGCACCGGTGGCGATGCCGACGAATACGCCGGGCGCCGTCTCGAGCAATCTGCTCGACGGCAGCGAGCCCTGCTTGCCGTCGAAACTGTAGAGACGCGAAAAACTGGTTCCCGCCCGGTCGATTGAGAAGATGGTCCCAAGCGCCGTCGTTGCGCCTTCCGAATTGACGCCGCCCGTCGAGGTCACGCCATAGAGCTTGCCGCTGCTCGCCACCATCAGCTCCGCGACCGGACGCGCGCCATCGGCGCCGGTGAAGGAATGCAGCACGGTGAACGTTGACCCGTCCGGCGGGATCGCGAAAACGACGCCATTGCCATCGGTGCCGCCCTGCGCAGTCAGCCCGTAGAGAAAGCCGTCGCCGCCGTCGAGCAGACCGCCAAGCGGCGTCGCTCCGTCCGCGTTCTCGAGCAGCCCCGTCGTGGTGTCGGCAGTCGTCGCGCTGAAGTGATGCAGGACCTGGAAACCCGTGCCATCAAACGCAATGCGGAAGACCGTACCGCGGCCATTCGTGCCGCCCTGCGACGCCGTGCCGTAAAGGAAGTTGTCGGCACCTGCCACCAGCGGACCCGCCGGCGCCGCACCGTCCACCGTCACGGTGAGGCCGGAGCCGGCGGCCGAGGTGACTGCGGCAAAACTGTACAGCGACTTGAAATCGGTGCCGTCGCGCGAGATCTTGAAGATTGTCCCGGTGCCGTTCGCACCACCCGCGCGTGTCGAGCCATACAGGTAGCCGTCCCCACCCTCCACGAGTTCCGCCTCAGGGTACGCGCCGTTGGTATTGATCGGGCTCCCGTCCTGGTTCGACGCCGTAACCGGCGCAAATCGATGGATGATCTGGAAGCCGGTGCCGGCCGCCGCGATCTTGAAGATCGAGCCTGCGCCATCGACCTGCCCGGCCTGGCCGAACTTGGTCGTGCCGTAGAGCAGGCCATCGCTGGCAAGCACCAGGCCACCGGCGGGCGACAGTGCATCGTCCGGCTTCAGCTGGTACAGCGTGCGGACGTCGGAGCCGTCCAGCGTGGTGCGGTAGATGACACCGCCGGTGATCGAAGTGGCCGGGCTCGCGACACCGTACAGGGCGCCGTCTGCGCCCTGCACAAGGTTGCCGACGGGGTTCGAGAGGCTGAATGCGACGATCGTCGAAACGGCGGGGTTCGTCTGGGCATGGCCGGCAACGGCGAAAAGGCCCAGCGCGACGAGCGCCAATGCTGAACGGATACGGGACATCGGATCGGTGACTCCGGGACCCGGCGGATGGCCGGGCAAGGTGACTGGTCGTGAATTGTGCCGCACTTCGCCGTCTCCCGCCAAAGTGGGAGAATGCGCGCCCCTCCTGTGACAGCCCGCCCTTGATCCAGTTCCGGCAACTCACCCTGACGCGCGGCGTACGCCGGCTGATCGAGGCCGCTTCGCTGCAGATCCACGCCGGTTGGCGGGTCGGCGTCGTGGGCGCCAACGGCAGCGGCAAATCGAGCCTGTTCGCACTTCTGCGCGGCGACATCCAGAGCGAGGCCGGCGACTGCCTGGTACCGCGCGACTGGCGGGTGGCATCGGTCGCGCAGGAAACGCCGCCCTTGCCACAGGCCGCGATCGAATTCGTGCTCGATGGCGACGAGGAACTGCGGCGTGTCGAACGGGCAATCGCGGCCGCCGACGCTGCGCACGATGGCCGCGCGCTTGCGGAGCTGCACGCCCGGCTCGAAGCGATCGACGGTTACAGCGCCCGGGCCCGGGCCGCCGCCCTGCTCGCAGGTCTCGGCTTCGCGACCGCGGACCTGGAACGGCCGGTCGCCGATTTCTCCGGCGGCTGGCGCATGCGCCTGAACCTGGCGCAGGCCCTGGTGAGCCGGGCCGACCTGATGCTGCTCGACGAGCCGACCAACCACCTCGACCTCGACGCCGTGGTCTGGCTGGAGCGCTGGCTCGCAAACTACCGCGGCACGTTGCTGCTGGTCTCGCACGACCGGGACTTCCTCGACGGCACCGTCACGCACGTCGCCCACCTCGAGCGCGGCATGCTCACGCTCTACACCGGCAACTACACCGCGTTCGAGACGCAGCGCGCCGCGCGTCTCGCCGTGCAGCAGGCGATGTTCGAGAAGCAGCAGCGCGAGATCGCGCACATGACGAGCTTCGTCGAGCGGTTCCGGGCCAAGGCGAGCAAGGCGCGACAGGCGCAGAGCCGCCTCAAGGCGCTCGACCGGCTGGAACACATTGCCGCCGCGCACGTCGATTCGTCGTTCGATTTCGAATTCCCCGAGCCGCGGCGTGCGCCGGATCCCTTGCTGACACTCGAGGACGCGGCACTGGGCTATGGCAACCACGCGGTCGTGTGCAACCTGCAGCTGTCACTGCGTCCTGGAACTCGACTCGGCCTGCTCGGACCGAACGGTGCAGGCAAGTCCACGCTGATCAAGTCGCTCGCCGGCGGACAACCCCTGCTCGCAGGCCGGCGCGTCGAAGGCTACGGGCTCGAGACCGGCTACTTTGCGCAACACCAGGTCGAACAGTTGCGGGGTGACGAGTCACCGCTGCACCACCTGCTTCGGCAAGACCCGGGCGCGCGCGAGCAGGATCTGCGCAATTTCCTCGGCGGGTTCGATTTCCGCGGGGAGATGGCCGACGCGCCGGTCGAACCGTTCTCCGGCGGCGAGAAATCCCGTCTGGCGCTGGCGCTCCTCGTGCGCAAGCGGCCGAACCTGCTGCTGCTCGACGAGCCCACCAACCACCTCGACCTCGAAATGCGCCATGCCTTGACGCGGGCGCTGGCCGGTTACGACGGCAGCCTGGTGCTGGTGTCGCACGATCGGGCGCTGCTGCGCACCGTCTGCGACAGTTTCATGCTGGTGGCCGACGGCCGCGCCGTGCCGTTCGATGGTGATCTGGAGGATTACCTGGTCTGGCTGACGGCGCGACGCGAATCGGCGCCACAGGACGCAGCCGTCGCGGGCTCAGCCGGATCGAAGGAGAACCGCAGGACACAGCGCGAGACGGCGGCCGCGGAACGGCAACTGAAACTCGTACGCCGCCGCCCGCTGCTGAAGGAGTCGACGCAGCTCGAGGCCCGCATGGCCAGGCTCGAGCCCGAGCGCAAGGAACTCGAAGCGAAACTTGCCGACACCGCGTACTACGCGCGCACACCGTCAGCCGAAGTCCAGGCGACGAGCCGACGGTGCGCCGAAGTCATCGCGGAACTCGGCGACGTCGAGGAACGCTGGCTCGAAGTGCACGCCGAGCTGGAAGTGATCGGGGACGCGTGAGGAAGTGAATAGTGATTAGTGAGCAGTGTGTGCGTTGTTGCTGTGGCGGTCGTGTCGGAGCGTGTGGGGCGTGTCGCTGCTTTGGGGGCGTCTGTGTGTCTGTGGGGCTCTGCGTTGAGGTGTGTCGGGGGTTGTTGGTCGGGTCGGGTCGCGGTGTCGCTGGGGCGGGGCGGTCGGGGGTCGCGGGGTGTGCGGGGCTCGTCTGCTGGGCGCTTGGGTGGTCGGGCTGGTCGGTTGGTGCGGGGTTTGCGGCGTGGGGTACCGCTCGGGGTGGGGCGGCCTGGTGGTCGCTTGTCTGTCGGCGCGGCGGGGTGGCGGGTGGGGCGGTGCGCCGCTTGCGTGCGGCGGTGCCTGGCTTCTGGGGGGCGGTGTGCTCGGGGTGGGTGCCGCGGGCCTCGGTCCGGGCGTGCGCTGCGGGGGGGGGGCGGGCGGGGGGGGGGGGCGGGGGGGGGGGCGGGGGGGGAGGGGGCGGGGGGGCGGCGCGGCGGGGGGGGGGGCGGGGGGGGGGGGGGGGGGGGGGGGGCGGGGGGCGGGGGGGGGGGGGGGGGGGGTGACGGCCCGGGCGGAGAGGGCGTGGAGGGGGGGGGGAGGGGGGGCGGGGAGGGGGGGGGGGGGGGGGGCGGGGGGGGGGGGGGGGGGGGGGGGGCCGGGGGGGGGGGGGGGGGGGGGGGGGGGGGGGGGGGGGGGGGGGGGGGGGGGGGGGGGGGGGGGGGGGGGGGGGGGGGGGGGGGGGGGGGGGCGGCGGCGGGGGGGGGGGGGGGGGGGGGGGGGGGGGGGGGGGGGGGGGGGGGGGGGGCCGGCGGGGGGGGGCCCGGGGGGGGGGGGGGGGGGGGGGGGGGGGGGGGGGGGGGGGGGGGGGGGGGGGGGCGGGGGGGGGGGGGGGGGGGGGGGGGGGGGGGGGGGGGGGGCGGGGGGGGGGGGGGGGGGGCGGGGGGGGGGGGGGGGGGGGGGCGGTGGGGGGGGGGGGGGGGGGGGGGGGGCGGGGGGGGGGGGGGGGGGGGGGGGGGGGGGGGGGGCGGGGGGGGGGGGGCGGCGCCCCCGCGGGGGGGGCGGGGCCGGGGCCCCGGGGCCCGGGCGCCCGGGGGGCGCGGGGGCCCCGCGCCGCCCCCCCCGCGGCGCGCGGGGGGGGGGGGGGGGGGGGGGGGGGGGGGGCCCCGGGGCCGGGCCCGGGGGCGGGGGGGGGGCGGGGGGGGCCCGGCGGGGGGCCCGGGGCCCGGGGCGCGCGGCGGGGGGGCGGGGGGGGGCGGGCGGGGGGGGGCCGGGCCCGGGCGGCGGGCGGGGGCCCGCCGGGCGGCGCGGGGGGCCCGGGGCGGGGGGCGGGGGGGGGGGGGGCGGCGGGGGGGGGGGGGGGGGGCCGGGGCCGGCGGGCGGGCCCGGCCGGCGGGGGCGCGGGGGGGGCGGGCGGGGGGCGGGGGGGGGGGCGCGGCGGGGGCGGCCGCGGCGGGGGCGGGGGGGGGGGGCGGGGCGGGGGGGGCGGGGGGGGCCGTGGGGGGGGGCGCGGGGCGGCGGGGCGGGGCGGTGCCCGGGGGGGGGCGGTGTGTTCTCTGTGCTCGCGTGCACGCGGGGGCGTGGTATTCCGATTTATCTTTTTCGATCATGCACTTATGGGCGCCAAGCCCGCTAACGTCCGGACACTACTGAGTAGTGAGTAGTGATTAGTGAGCAGTGAACGGACTGCCCGCGCTGACTGGCCCCTGGCCACTACTCACTAATCACTACTCACTAATCACTATTCACTATTCACTCGCAACGCGCAGCACCACCTTGCCCACCGCGCGTCGCTGTTCCAGCGCTGCGAAAGCCGGCGCGTAGTCGGCCAGCGGGTGCACTTCCCCCACCACCGGTCGCAGCTTGCCGGCCTCGAACAGCTGCCACAGTTCACGCACGTTCTGCAGTTGCACCTGCGCCTCGCGCTGCGCGAAGCTGCCGAAGAACACACCCACCAGGGCCGCTCCCTTCAGCAGCAGCAGGTTCATCGGAATCTTCGGGATGTCGCCTGCCGCGAATCCAACCACGAGGTAACGCCCCTTCCAGGCCAGGCTGCGCACCGCCGGCTCGGCATGCGCTCCGCCGACGGCGTCATAAACGACGTCCACGCCCTTGCCGCCGGTGATCTCCTTGATCCGCTCGCGCAGGTCCTGCGTGGAATAGTTGATCAGGTGGGCCGCGCCGATGCCGCGTGCGACCTCGAGCTTGGCGTCGGTGCTCGCGGCTGCGATCACCTGCGCACCCATCTGCCTGGCCAGCTCGACGGCGGTCGTGCCGACGCCGCTCGCCGCGCCCAGCACCAGCATCGTCTCGCCAGCAGCGAGCTGCGCGCGTTGTTTCAGCGCGTGGTAGCTCGTGAAGTACGTCAGGCAGATGCCGCTCGCCTGCGCGAAGTCGAGGGTCGAGGGCATCGCAATCAGTAGCTCCTGCCGGACCACGGCGCGTTCTGCCGCTGCCCCACCACCCGAATATGCAACGACGCGATCGCCCACCTTGTGACGCGTCACACCCGCGCCGACCGCGGCTATCACACCCGCGAGTTCGAGACCCGGGATGAACGGCAGCGGCGGCCGCTCCTGGTACTGCCCGTGCAGCATCAGCACGTCGGGAAAATTCAACGCCGTCGCCTTGACGTCGATCAGCACCGCTCCCGGCGTGAGCGGGGGCTGCGGCCAGTCCTGCTCCAGTCGCAGTCCTTCGATGCCGGTGAGGGCATGGCAGACGAGCGCTTGCATCGGGATTCCTCAGCTTCAGTACGATCGGATTGGTCGGCACGCCTCACGCCGCAGCAGGCCGGCCCGCCGGCGGCGCGACCTGCAGTCAGGCCCTGATCAGGTGCGGACCGAGTTCGTCGAGAGTGTGACAGCCGAGCAGCGTCATCGCGCGCTCCATCTCGACGCGCAGCAGACTGAGCGCGTGAGCCACGCCTGCTTCCCCGCCCGCCGCGAGGCCATAGAGAGCTGCACGTCCCAGCATCACCGCGTCGGCCCCGAGCGCGACTGCCTTGAGCACGTCCGACCCGCGACGGAACCCGCCGTCGACGATGATCGACAGCCGGTCGCCGACTTCAGCCGCGCACTGGCCGACGAGTTCGATGCCGGTCGCGCACGAATCGAGCTGCCGTCCACCGTGGTTCGAGAGCACGATGCCGTCCGCGCCCGCCTCCACGCTGCGCTTGGCATCCTCGATACAGAGGATGCCCTTCAGCACGAGCTTGCCCTGCCAGCGGCTGCGCATGCGTTCGATGTCGGACCAGGCAAGCGTCGGATTGATCTGCGTGCCCATGAACCGCACGCCCTGCAGGGCCGATCGCGCGCCTGCGGGCAGGAATTCGGTGAGGTTGGCGAATTCCGGGGCGCCATGGGGCAGCATCACCTGCCACAGCCAGCGCGGATGCAGCAGGACGTCGAGCACGCTCGACGGGCTCAGCTTGAGCGGGCGCGAATAATTGCGCTGGTCCCACTCGCGCGCGCCGAGCGCCGGCACGTCGACCGTCACGACGAGCTTGTCGCAGCCCGCCGCCTGCGCGCGTTCGATCAGGCGGTCGGAGGTCTTCTGGTCCTTGAGCGGATACAACTGGAACCAGGCGGGCCGCTGCAGCTGCGGATTCAGCGCAACGACGTCGTAATTGCTCACTGTGCTGAGCGTGAAGGCGATGCCCGCGGCGTCGGCGGCACTGGCCAGCGCCAGGTCGCCCTGCGGCCACAGCATGCCGTTGAAGCCCGTGGGCGCGATGATCAAGGGCACGTGCAGCGAGTCGCCGAGCACGTCGCGCGCCAGGTCCGGCAGGCCCGTGCCGACGAGCATGCGTGGCAACCAGGTAATGCGCTCGAAGATCGAGCGGTTGCGCTTCAGCGAGACCTCGTCCTCGGCGCCGCCTTCGAGATACTCCATTTCGAACCGCGGCAGCCGGCTCTGCGCGACCCGCCGCAATTCTTCGATCGAGAGCGCGCGGCGGAAGTCCGCGCCAGCGTAGTACCGTCGGGTCATTGGCGTGTGCCGTCCTGCACCATCTGGGTG
This sequence comes from Pseudomonadota bacterium, assembly GCA_016705325.1. Lineage (GTDB taxonomy): Bacteria > Pseudomonadota > Gammaproteobacteria > Steroidobacterales > Steroidobacteraceae > RPQJ01. The sequence continues at coordinate 226,964 of JADIYJ010000006.1, forward strand.
ATTTTCATGGCCGTCTCCAGCGCGCGCAGGCCGTCCTCGCCGGTGACCATCGGTGGCGTGCCTTCGCGAATGGACCTGAGGAACGCCTCGATCTCGAATTTCAGCGCGTCGCCCTGGTCGTACGTGCGTTCCTCGATCAGCACCTGGCCCTTCGGCACGTCCGCGCCCGCGGGCGGCTTGCGCACGATGGTGAGCACTTTCTGCTGCAGATCGATCGAGATGTAGGCGTCATCCTGGAACACGCGCAGCTTGCGCTCCATCTTCATGCTGACGCGGCTCGCCGTGGTGTTCGCCACGCAGCCGTTGGCATAGCGGATGCGGGCATTGGCGATGTCGAGACCGGCCGAGAACACCGACGCACCCACGGCATCGATCGACGCGATCGGCGCGCCGACGAGGCTCTGGATCAGGTCGATGTCGTGAATCATGAGGTCGAGCACGACATTGACGTCCGTGCCCCGCTCCTTGAACGGCGCGAGCCGGTGCGACTCGACGAACCGCGGCCTGCCAAGCGTACCCGCGAGCGCGAGGATCGCGGCGTTGAAACGCTCGAGGTGCCCCACCTGCAGGACGCGGCCAGCGCGTGCCGCCGTGTCGACGAGGCTGCGGGCCTCTTCGAGCGTGGTGGTGATCGGCTTTTCGACGAGCACGTGGACGCCGCGTTCAAGGCACTGCTGCGCGATCGGATAATGCAGCGGCGTCGGCGTGGCGATGCTCACCGCATCGATCTCGCCGAGGATGTCCCGGTAGTCCGCCACCGCGCGGCAACCGGTTTCGGCGGCGACCTGCTCGCGGTTGCCGGCGCTCGCATCGACGACGGCGACGAGTTCCACTGCAGGCAGCGACGCGTATTTCTGCGCGTGGAAACGGCCCAGGTAACCGACGCCGACGACCGCAGTCCGTACTTTCTGCATGTTCTGGGGCCCCTGGCTGCCCTGTGCGCCACGATCGCCGATGATACTCAATGGCGGGTCTTGCGGCCGGTGCGTCTTACCCTCACGATCAGTCTCTCACGATCAGGCAACGGTCCTCGCGGCCGAGCCACAGCGATGAGGTCCAGACCGTGATGATTCCGCGCCGCGACCGATTCTGGCTGCTCGCCGCCCTGCTGTTCGGCTTGCTGGTGCTGCCATTCCTGGTGCACGTCACAGGCGTGTACGTGCTCGGCCCGTATGCCGACGGCGGTGCAGCTGCGTTCTTCGGCAGCTACCTGCGCGGACTCGTCACCCTGCGCTGGTATTCCTGGATCCTTGCGCTCGGACCACTCGCCATCGTCGCCGCTTGGGGTATCCTTGGCAGGCGGGCTTCCGCGTCACGGAGGTGAGCCTCGCGACCATGCATACAGCGCGGCCAGGCAGGCCAGCGCGACCCACATCGCCCCGGCCGCCCAGTGCCGCCAGGCGGTTGCGCGCGCCTGGCCAATGAAACTGACGGCCGCGAGCGTGGTCAAACCGGCGAAGATGGCCACGTATACCGCCAGCAACGGCAACTCTTCGCGGAAACGCGGGGTTTCGCCGGAAAGCACCAGGAACACGATCAGCGTCGCGCCCAGGCCGAAGGTCGTCGCCACCGACGATCCGAGCACGATTGCTGTCAATACGGTGAGGGGTCGCACGGATTCACTCGCTCCGGGGTGGGTCTGCCCCTTGATTGGGTGCCGGGGTGTCTCTAGCCTAGCGTTCCGGCGGACCCAGGCACGTCCGCTGTCCGGTCCGATGTCTGCCGAGGAATTGTCAAGTGTATCAGCCACCTGAACAGGGGCCGTCCCCGCCGTCACCCTCCCCCGCAAGCCGCCGCGGGGTCAACCGCGCGGGCGCGGCGGTGCTGGTTGCGCTGCTCCTCGCCGTGGGCACGCTGCTGCTCGGCACCGCCCGGTCACCGTCGGCCACGGCCAATGCCACGACCACCACCGATTTCGCGCCGACCGAGCGGCACGCCAAGGTCGCCCGGCTCGTCAGCAGCATGTTCGAGCGCTCGCACTACCGGCAGGCGCCGGTCAACGACCCGGTTTCGTCCCTGGTGCTCGACCGCTACCTCGAATCGATCGACGGCAGCCGCAGCTACTTCCTGGCGAGCGACATCCAGGAATTCGAAAAGTACCGCTACGAACTCGACGACGCCATCACGACCGGCAGGCTCGAGCCGGCCTTTGCGATCTTCAACCGCTTCCAGAGCCGCAACCGCGAACGCATGGCCTACGCGCTCAAGCTGCTCGAGACGGAGCCCGACTTCAAGGTCGACGAGTCGTTCGAGTTCGACCGCGAGCACGCGCCATGGGCCGCGTCCAGCGAGGAGCTCGACGAACTCTGGCGCAAGCGCGTCAAGAACGATGCCCTCTCGCTGATGCTCGCGGACAAGACCTGGGCCGAGACGCGTGACGTCCTCAGGAAGCGCTACGAGCGGGTCGCGAAGCGTTCCGAGCAGATCACGGCCGACGACGTCTTCGAGAACTTCATGAACGCCTTCGCCCACGTCTTCGACCCGCACTCGAGCTATTTTTCACCGCGCAATTCCGAGGAATACCGCATCGCGATGAGCCTGTCCTACGAGGGCATCGGCGCGTCGCTGCAGTCGATCGACGACTTCGTGACCATCATGGAAATCCTGCCCGGCGGCTCGGCGCAGCAGAACGGCGAGCTGAAGGCCAACGACCGCATCCTCGCCGTGGGCCAGGGCAAGGACGGCAAGATGGTCGACGTCGTCGGCTGGCGTCTCGACGACGTCGTGCAGCTGATCCGCGGCCCGAACGGCTCGTTCGTACGCCTGCAGATCCAGCCGGGCAATGCGCCCCCGGGCACGCAGGAACATGTCCTCACGCTGCCGCGCACCAAGATCACGCTCGACGCGCAGGCGGCCAGGAAAGAGATCCGCAAGGTGAAGCGCGGCGACAAGGAGCTGAAGGTCGGCGTCATCACCGTGCCCTCCTTCTACCAGGACTACAACGCGCGCGCGGCAGGAGACGACGACTTTCGCAGCACCACGCGCGACGTGCGCAAGCTGCTCGACGAGATCAAGGCCGAAGGCGGGGTCGACGGCCTCGTGCTCGACCTGCGCGAGAACGGCGGCGGTCACCTCTCCGAAGCCATCGGCCTGGTGAACCTGTTCGTGCCCAAGGGCCCGGTCGTGCAGTTGCGCGAAACCGGCGGCCGCGTCGAAGTGCTCGAATCGGAAGACAAGGATGCGGCCTACTCCGGCCCGCTGACGATCCTCGTCGATCGCTTCAGCGCGTCGGCGTCCGAGATCTTTGCGGCCGCGATGCAGGACTACGGTCGCGGGCTCGTGATCGGCCAGCAGACCTACGGCAAGGGCTCGGTGCAGAACCTCTACCCGCTCGACCGTTACGCGCTTGGGCAGGATCCGGGCTATGGCCAGCTCACGGTCACGATCGGCATGTACTACCGCGTGACGGGCGACAGCACGCAGAACCGCGGCGTAATGCCGGACCTGACCCTGCCCTCCGCCATCAGCACCGACGAAGTCGGTGAAAGCTCGCGCGATGGTTCGCTGCCCTGGAACCGCATCCGCTCGTCGGACTTCAGTCGCGAAGGCGCATTCACGCCGCTGCTGCCCGAACTGCAGCAGCAGCACGATGCACGCATCGCCGGCGATCCCAACTTCCAGTTTGCGGTCAGCGAAATCTCCGCGCTCGAGCAGATGCGGACTGAGAAGTCCGTTTCGCTGAACCTGGTCAAGCGCAAGGCCGAGCGTGAGGCCCGCACGCAGGAACAGCTGGCACGCGAAAATGCACGGCGGCAGACACTCGGCGAACCGGCCCTGAAGGCCGCCACCGAGATCAAGGATCCGCCGGACGCGATACTGGGCGAAGCCGCCGAAATCACGGCCGACCTCTCCCAGCTCGAGCCGAAGTTCGTGGCCAGGGCCAGCGGCTCCGCCAAGGGCGGCTGACGTTCCGCCAGGCGCCCTCCCCAAAGGCCGGGCCCATCGATAGGCCTCTAGTGTTGTACTTGACTACAACACTAGATTTCCATACCATCGCGCCCAGTTCGAACCGATCCACAGGGGCTCGATGTCCATGACCAACCAAAACCTGCCGGCAGCCGACCCGCGACGCAACTCCGCACGCTGGCTGGCGCTGGTCACCCTGGTGGGCGCGCTGGCCGTCGGCTGCAGCAACGGCAAGGCCAAGGACAAGGAAGGCGACGAGGCCGCGAAGAATGCGACCGTACCAGTCGAGGTCCAGCCGCTGAAGCGCGCCGAGATGGTGGCGGTGTACTCGGGCACCGCGCCGATCGAGGCCCACGAGGAAGCCACGGTCGTCGCCAAGGTCGGCGGCGAGGTGCGGCAGATCTTCGTCGAGGAAGGCGACTCGGTGCAGGCGGGCCAGGTGCTGGCGCGGCTCGACGGCGACCGCCTCCGCCTCGCCCTGGCCCAGACGGACGCCAACCTGCGCAAGCTCGAGCGCGACTACAAGCGCACGCTCGAACTCGCCGAGAAGGGTCTCGTGCCGAAGAGCACGGCCGAGAACACCAAGTATGACCTCGACGCCCTGCGCGCCGGGTACGACAGCGCCCGTCTCGAACTGAGCTACACGGAGATCCGTGCGCCGATCAACGGCGTCATCTCGGCGCGCAAGATCAAGGTCGGCAACACCATCGGCCCGAATGATCCGACGTTTACGGTCACCGACCTCGATCCGCTGCTCGCCTTCGTGCACGTGCCGGAGAAGGAATTCCGCAAGCTGGCGCCGGGGCAGAATGCCGAAGTCGTGATCGATGCACTCGGCGGCACCCGCTTCATCGGCACGATCTCGCGCATCAGTCCGACCGTGGACCCGCAGACCGGCACCTTCCGCGCCCGGGTCGAAGTCCCGGACGCGACGCGCACGCTGAAACCCGGCATGTTCGCGCGCGTCAACATCGTCTACGAGCGGCGCCAGGATGCGCTGCAGCTGCCTCGCACGGCGATTCTCGACGCGGACGGCCAGCAGTCGGTGTTCGTCGTCGCGAGCGGCAAGGCCGAACAGCGCACGATCCGGACGGGCCTCGCGAACGGCGGCTGGATCGAAGTGCTCGACGGCCTCGAGGGCAGCGAGCAGATCGTGACGGTCGGCCAGGCTGGCCTCAAGACCGGCACGCTGGTGAAGATCGTCGGTGACGGCGCGCCGCCGCCGGCTGCAGCGGTCGCTGCCGAGCAGGCCAAGGCGAAGTAACCCAACCTGCGGGGGCGCTGCACGGGCAGGCCCTCCCTCCCTGGGGACAATCCATGCTCAAGTCCTTGATCGACTTTGCGATCGAACGCCGCGTCACCATCGTGATGTTCACCGTCGCCGTCGCCCTGTTCGGCTTCGTCTCACTGTCGCGGCTCAAGCTGAACCTGCTGCCCGACCTCTCCTATCCCACCATCACGATCCGCACGGAACTGCCGGGCGCGGCGCCGCTCGAGCTCGAGACCCTGATCACGCGGCCCGTGGAAGAGTCGGTGAGCATCATCCGCAACGTCCGCGAGGTGCGTTCGGTCTCGCGCGCGGGCCAGTCGGACGTGACGCTCGAGTTCCTCTGGGGCACGGACATGGACATCGCGGGCATCGACGTCCGCGAGAAGCTCGACCTGCTGCAGCTGCCGATCGAGGCCAAGCGGCCGCTGCTGCTGCGCTTCGACCCGGCGAGCGAACCCGTCATGCGCCTCGCGCTGATGGACCAGGGCGCCGCGACCGGCGCCGACAGCATCGAACGGCTCAAGTCGCTGCGACGCTTCGCCGAAGACCGGTTGAAACCCGACCTGGAAGCGGTCGAGGGTTCGGCTGCAGTCAAGGTCAGCGGCGGCTACGAAGACGAAGTGCAGGTCTTCGTCGACCAGCAGAAGCTCGCCCAGCTGGGACTCTCGATCGACGTGGTCACACGCCGCATCCGCGCCGAGAACGTGAACCTGTCCGGTGGCCGGCTCGAGCAAGGCACGCAGCGCTTCCTGGTGCGCACGCTGAACGAGTTCGAGAGCGTCGAACAGATGGCGAACGCGATCATCGCCACCAGGGACGGGCGGCCCGTCTACCTGCGCGACGTCGCCAGCGTCACGCGCGGCTACAAGGACCGCGAAGCGATCACGCGCGTCAATGGCAGGGAGTCGATCGAACTCGCCGTCTACAAGGAAGGCGACGCGAACACGGTGGCGCTTGCCAACGGCGTGCGGGAGCGCATCAGGGAACTCGAGGAGAGCCTGCCGGAAGGCACCAGGCTGCAGCAGGTCTACGACCAGTCCACGTTCATCGCGGCTGCGATCAGCGAAGTGAAGACCTCGGCGCTGATCGGCGGCGTGCTCGCAATCCTCGTGCTGTATGCGTTCCTGCGCGACGCGCGCGCCACGCTGATCAGCAGCATCGCGATCCCGGTGTCGGTGCTCGGCACTTTCGTGCTGATGTACGCGTTCGACATCACCCTCAACATCATGTCGCTCGGCGGCATCGCGCTCGCGGTCGGCATGCTCGTCGACAATGCGGTCGTGGTGCTCGAGAGCATCGTGCGCAACCATGAGCAGGGCATGACCCGCGTCGAGGCCGCCCGGCGCGGCACGGCCGAGGTCGCCACCGCCGTGTTCGCGGCCACGTTGACGTCGGTGGCGGTGTTCGCGCCGATGATCTTCATCACCGGCATCGCGGGCCAGCTGTTCAAGGACCAGTCGCTGACGGTCGCCTTCGCGCTGAGCTTTTCGCTGCTGGTGGCACTGACGCTGGTGCCGATGCTGGCTGCCGGCCGGGCCCGCACGGCCGCGGCAGCAGCCACTGCTGACGTCGAAACAAAGCCTTTGGGGCGCGTTGGCCGTGGGCTCCGCGTTGTGCGCGATGGCTTCGCCCGCGTCGGCGGATTGATCTCGAGCGGCTGCAAGCTCGCGCTGAGCCCGCTGGTCAACGCGACGCAGGCCGTCAACCGCTGGGCCGACCGCAGCTACCCGGGCGCCATCACGTGGGCGCTCGCGCATCCGGGCAGGGTGATCGGCTCGGCCATCGCGGTCTTCGTGCTGACGATGGTGCTGGTCCTGCCGCGGCTCGGCACGGAACTGATCCCGCAGATGTCGCAGGGCGAGTTCAACGTCGACCTGCGCCTGCCGCCGGGCACGCCGCTCGAGCAGACCGACCGCTCGGTGCAGGCCGCGCAGCGCGCGAGCGATGCCCTCGGCAACGTCGCCCTGGCCTACAGCGTCGCGGGCACGGGCAACCGGCTCGACGCCAACCCGGTCGACGCCGGCGAGAACACCGGCCGGCTGAGCATCACGCTGCAGGCCGGCGCGGGCCGTGAGGACGAGGAAGCGGCGATGGCCGGCATGCGCAAGGGCCTCGAGGAGATGCCGGGACTGCAGTATCGTTTCAGCCGCCCCGCGCTCTTCAGCATGGCGACCCCGCTCGAGGTCGTGGTGTCGGGTTATGACCTGGACCGGCTGGGTGAGGCGGCCGAACGCGTGCGACTGGAGATGCTCAAGGATGACCGCTTCGCCGACGTCAAGACGACGGTCGAGGCCGGCAATCCCGAAATCCAGATCGTGTTCGACCAGGAACGCGCGACGCAGCTGAACCTCGTCGTTCGCGACATCGCCAACCGCGTCGTCAACAGCGTCCGCGGCGAAGTGGCGACCCGCTACAAGCTCCGCGACAAGCAGATCGACGTGCTGGTGCGCAGCGTCGATTCGCGTGCGGCCTCGATCGAAGAGGTGCGTAACCTGATCGTGAACCCGGGAGCCGACTTCCCCGTGCCGCTGAGTGCCGTCGCAGACGTCAAGCTCGCGATGGGCCCGGCCGAGGTGCGCCGCGTCGGCCAGGAGCGCGTGGCAGTGATCTCGGCCAACCTCGCGCACGGCGACCTCGGCTCGGCGGTCACAGCGCTCGACGGCATCGTCAACCAGGTCGAGCTGCCGGTGGGCACGACCGCCTTCCTCTCGGGCCAGAGCGAGGAAATGACCGCTTCGTTCAAGTCGCTGCAGTTCGTGCTGGTGCTCGCCATCTTCCTGGTCTACCTGGTGATGGCTTCGCAGTTCGAATCGCTGATCCACCCGTTCGTGATCCTGCTCACCATCCCGCTCGCGCTGATCGGCGCCGTCTGGGCGCTGTGGCTCACGGGCACCACGGTCAACGTGGTCGCGTACATCGGCCTGATCATGCTGGCGGGCATCGTGGTCAACCAGTCGATCGTGCTGATCGACGCCGTCAACCAGCTGCGCGCCGCCGGCATGTCGAAGTTCGAGGCGATCGTCGAAGGTGGCAAGCTGCGCCTGCGCCCGATCCTGATCACCAAGCTCACGACCATCCTCGGCCTGCTGCCGATGGCGCTCGGCATCGGCGAAGGCGCCGAGGTCCGCGCGCCGATGGCGATCACCGTGATCGGCGGCGTGCTGCTCACGACCTTCCTGACGCTGCTCGTGATCCCGGTCGTGTACTCGGTGATGGACCGCAAGCAGTTCGTCGCGCGGCAGCCGCAGGCGGCTGCGCCGGGACCCGTCGCCGCAGAAGCCGCCGGCTGAGGATTTGCCGCCCATGCTGCACACGCAGGTCGCCCTGTCCCGCCCCGTGACCACGATCATGGCGGCGCTCGCGCTGCTCGCCGTCGGCCTGATCTCCGGCAAGCTGCTGCCGCTCGAGGCCATGCCGGACATTTCGTTTCCCGGCATGCAGATCATCGTCCCGTACGCGGGGTCAACCCCGGAGGAGATGGAGGAACTCGTGGTGCGCCCGGTCGAGGAGGCGCTTGCAACGCTGTCGGGCATCAAGGAAATCCGGGCCAGCGCGCAGTCCGACCAGGCGACCTTCACGGTGCTGTTCGACTGGGACCGCGACGTGGACGCCGCCGCGTTCGAGGTGCGCACCAAGCTCGACTCGATCCGGCCGCAGCTGCCGGTGGGCGCCGACCGGCTGCTGATGTTCGCCTTCAGCTCCGGCGACCAGCCGGTGGCCGTGATCCGTATCTCGTCCGACAAGGACCTGACCGACCAGTACGAAATGCTGGAGAAGTACCTGCAGCGACCGATCGAACGCATCGAGGGCGTCGCGCGCGTCGAACTGCAGGGCGTGCAACCGCGGGAAGTGCGCATCCTCGTCGAACCCACCCGGCTTGCCGCCTACAGCGTCGACGTGCGGCAGCTGCGCACACTGCTCGAGCAGAGCAATTTCTCCGTCAGCGCGGGCGAGATAACCGAGAACAACTCGCGTTTCACCGTGCGCCCGATCGGCGAGTTCCGCAGCATCGACGACGTGCGCAACCTGCTGCTGTCGCCCGGCGTGCGGCTTGGGGACATCGCGCAGGTCGACCTGGTGTCGCCGGAACTGCCGGTGGGCCGTCGCATGGAAGGCCGCCCGGCCGTCGGCATCGACGTGTTCAAAGCCACGCAGGCCAACGTCGTCGACGTCGCCGATCGCGTCCTCGAGGCGATCGAGAAGGCCCGCGACCTGCCGCAGTTCCAGGGCATCAAGATCCTGGTCGTCGGCAACCAGGCCGACAGCATCCGCGAATCGCTGCGCGAGCTGCGCAAGGCCGGGATGATCGGTGCGGTACTCAGCTTCTTCATGCTGCTGTTCTTCCTGCGGCATCTCCCGACCACGCTGATCGTGAGCGTCGCGGTGCCCGCCTCGCTGCTGGTCACGCTCGCCGCCATGTATTTCATGGGGTTCACGCTCAACGTCCTGACGATGATGGGCATGCTGCTCGCGATCGGCATGCTGGTCGACAACTCGGTGGTGATCACCGAGAGCATCTTCCGGCACCGGCAGCTGCATCCGGGCCATCCGCTCGAGTCGACGCTGGCTGGCGTGAAGGAAGTGGGCGTCGCGACGCTCGCCGGCACGTTCTCGATGATCATCGTCTTCCTGCCGCTCGTCTTCGGCGAGCGCAACCAGATGTCGATCTTCCTGGTGCACGTCGCGGTGCCGATCATCGTCGCGATGCTCGCTTCGCTCGTGCTCGCGCAGACATTGCTGCCGATGCTGGCCGCGCGCATGTCCCCGCCGCCACCGGTCCAGGACGGCTCCTGGTTCGGCCGGCTGCAGCTTCGCTACGGGAACGCGCTCAACTGGGCCCTCACCCACCGCAAGTGGATGGCGCTGATCACGGCCCTGATCGTCGTCTCGCCCGTGCCGCTGTTCATGCTCAAGCTGACCAAGGTGGATCCGTTCCCGCAGGAAGCCAGCCGCGTGCTGATGATCAACTACCACCTCGAAGGCTCGCACCCGATGCAGCGTGTCGAGCAGGCAGTGCAGCGGGTGGAGGCGTACGTCGCCGCGAACAGGGAAAGGTTCGACATCGACACGTTCTACTCGTACTGGCAGAACGACCAGGCCAACACGCGGCTCTACCTGATGCCGAAGGACGAGGCCCGGGTGCCCGCGACCAAAGTCATGGAGCTTGTCATGGCGGACATGCCGGAGATCATCATCGGCAAGCCCAGCTTCGCGTTCGACGACGACATGGGTGGCTCCTCGTCGTTCAGCCTGCAGCTGGCCGGCGAATCCACGGAGCGTCTCGCCGACATCTCACGCGAGGTCGCGCACCGCCTGTCGTCGGTGCCGGGGCTCGAGGCGGTGCGCTCCGAGGCGGGCACCGGCGAGCAGGAAGTGCAGGTGATCGTGAATCGCGACCGCGCGTCGCAGCTCGGCCTCACCACGCAGGACATCGCACTCACCGTGGCGGGCGCCATGCGCGGCGACCGCCTGCCGGAATTGCGTACGTCCGAACGTGAGATCACCATGCGGCTCGCATTCCGCGAGTCCGACCGCCAGTCGGTCGAGGACCTGGCGCGCGTGCCGGTGATGCTGCCCGACGGATCGCGCACCGACCTCGGCGCGGTCGCCGCATTCGTCGTGCAGCCGAGCGACCGCGAGATCCAGCGCCTCAATCGCCTCACCACGGTCGTGATCGACGCGAACCTGGCCGAAGGCACGACCATGGACGAAGTGCGCAAGCGCGTCGAGCCCGTGATGGCGGCCTATGCGCTGCCGGCTGGCTACACGTGGAAGTTCGGCCGCGGCTTCGAGGAGAACGACAAGGCCATCCAGACCATGTCGCAGAACATGCTGCTCGCGGTGGTGCTGATCTTCCTGGTGATGGCGTCGCTGTTCGAATCCGCGCTCTACCCGCTCTCGATCATCACCTCGATCGTCTTCGCCATCGTGGGCTCGATCTGGTTCCTCACGCTCACCGGCACGACCATCACGATGATGGCGATGATCGGCTTCATGGTGCTGATGGGCGTGGTGGTGAACATCGGCATCGTGCTGATAGCGCACGTGATCGACCTGCGTCAGGCCGGCATGCCGCGGCATGAAGCGATCCTGCAGGCCGGACACGATCGGCTGCGCCCGATCATGATGACGACGCTCACGACCCTGCTCGGCATGCTGCCGCTCGCCATCGGCGACGCGCAGGTGGGTGGCGGTGGCGAGGGACCGGCGTACCACCCGCTCGCGCGCGCCATCATCGGCGGCCTCGCCTTCTCGGCGATCGTCTCGCTGATCATCGTGCCGGTGTTCTACGTCTGGTTCGACGACCTCAACCTTTGGCGCAAGCGCGTTTTCACCCGCGCACGACCCGCAGTCGACATACCCCCGACCGGCTCGCCGCAGGCCGAGCCCGGCACCTGAGGCGGGCTCCCGCCGCGTCCCCGGACGGGCGGGATCACCGGACCAGGGCGCTGTGGATTTCCCAGTATTCGTCGAGCAGGACGTTCGGCGCCATGCGCCGCGTGCCCGCGTTGGCGTCGGCCGGCACGATGGAATTCGCGTTCGGCACCGTCTCTTCCGGGCTGCGATAGACGACGGCACCGCGCAGTCGATCGGACCGCGCCTTGATCCCGGCCAGGTCTTCGCTCATGCGTTCGATGTCGACGACTGCCTGCGACGCCTGCTGCATCAGCGCCTGGCATTCCTGCTGCGTGCCATAACTCGCGTCGAACACCCGTTTCAGCGTGCTCTGGCGCGCAAGCTCGGCCAGGCCACCCGGGGCCAGGCGGTCGCAAAGCAGCTCGGCGTAGCCGATGACCGCGAGGTTCACGGCGCGGCGTCCGTCCACGCTCAAGCCCTCGAACAGTGGCGGCGGCTCGGACTGGATCGCCTGCACCTGGGTGACCAGCGTTTCGATCTGGCCGGCCGCGGCGACGATGCGCAGCTCACGCGCCTGGATCGCGTCGAGCAACCCGCGTCGCCGGAAATAATTCCAGAAGCCCTTCAGCGACGCGAGCTTCAGCCGTGCCAGCTTCTGCTCGGCGTGCAACTGTTCGTCCAGCACCCTGGCCTCGATCAGCTCGCGTTCCATCAGCGCCACGCGCTCGCGCCTGGCGCGCTCGAACTCGGCGAGCTGGCTCTTGCGCTCACGATCCTTCTGCTGCCGCGCCAGTTCGGCACCGAACTGCTCGAGCCGCTTGCACGTGATGCGCCAGAGCGCCTTCAGCCGGAAATACGCGAGGCTCTTGTAGCCTTCGTCGGGGCGGCCGAGGTACTGCTCGAGCGACGCCATCTGCTCCTCGACGCGCATCGTTGCGCCTTCCTGCAGCTTGAGGCGGTCGAGCAGCCGGTGGCGATCGTCATCGAGCGCCGTGAGTTCCTTCTTCAGCTCGACGCGATTGCGGAACAGCGCGAACAGCCGTTCGTCTTCGATGTTGGGTTCGCGACCGGCGAGCCGGTTGCGCAGCCGGCGCAGACTCTCAGGCAGGCGCATTCGCCGCAACCTTCGCTGCCGGCGTGAATTCGTGACCGCGCTCGAGGCAGTAATCGAGCCACTTGTTGAGCATCATGTTGCGCAGCCAGCGCTCGCCGAGCTGCGCCGGGATGCCGGCCCGCACGTGCGCGAGGCTCTGGTGACGTATCCACCGGCCGCAAGCGCTGACTTCGGCAAGGCGCGCGTCGTGATAGACGCGGATCTCGAGGTCGGGGTCGGCCACCGTCGCGTCGGCTTCTTCGAAGTGGTACGTGAGCCGCACCGCCGAGGTGTAAGGCGTGTGCTCGAGCACCGACAGGTGCAGGTCGCAGTCCACCTTCGTGCGCGACACCGCCGTGCCGTGGTGGCGGCGGATGTCACCCGCGAGTTCCTTCAGGCGCAGGAAGTTGCTTTCGTAGAGCGACATGAGGCTCACGAAGCTCACTGGCCGCGCGCGCCAGGACGTGACGCAGAGGTGATCGAGCAACATGGCCCGAATATAGCACAGGGTTTTGGCGCGCCTGTGAAGCGGACCACAGCTTGATGATGCCGCGTATGCAATCGCAAGCGCGGCAGGCAGCCTGGGGCTTTCTGGCAACCCGTATCGCCCGCCGCAGCCCGAACGCAGCTGCGAGGCGGTCACGATTTTTCCGGCCAGCCGCCGGCACCATTCGCCGAGCAGCCGTGCGGGCAAGGGTCGCCGTGAAGCGTGCGGTTCCTCCGCGCGATTCACGATGCGCGGGCGATCCCGGGTTGCCAGAAAGCCCCAGGCTGCCTGCCGCGCCTGGTACTCATGGTAACGTCAAACGCGGTGCCGCTTCACGGCCGCAGCCGGCGCTCGATGCCCTTGCGGTCGATGATGCGGCTCGCGATCTCCTCGATCGAACACTCGGTCGTGTCGATCGATGGAATGCCGTGACGGTGGAACAGGTTTTCGGCGCTGCGCACCTCGAACTCGCACTGCGAGATCGAGGAATAGCGGCTGCCGGGGCGGCGCTCGTTGCGGATCTGCTGCAGCCGCAGTGGCGAGATCGTGAGCCCGAACAGCTTGGGCGTGTGGCCGCGCACCGATGCCGGCAACTGCTTGCCGTCGAAGTCGTCTTCGGTAAAGGGATAATTCGCCGCGAACACGCCGTACTGCATCGCCATGTAGATGCACGTCGGAGTCTTGCCCGAGCGCGACACGCCGATGAGGATCACGTCGGCACGCTGGTAGTCCGCCGTGATCGCGCCGTCGTCCGCCGCCAGCGCGAAGTTGGTGGCCTCGATGCGCGTGCTGTAGACGAGCTGGTCCGCAATGCCGTGCGCACGGCCTGCCCGCTCGCTCGACTTGACCATCAGTTCGCCCTCGAGCGGACCGAGAAATGCGTCGAAGAAATCGAGGAACAGGCCGTTGCTGGCCTTGACCACGCGGCGCAGGTCTTCCTTCACCAGGGTGCTGAAAACGATGGGCCGCAGGCCGTCTTCGTGGCCCGTCGCGTTGATCTTTCTTACGGCTTCCTCCGCCTTGTCAACACTGGCTATAAATGGCAGAGTCACCTGCCTGAATTCCTGGCCCTCGAATTGCGTGAGCAGGCTGTGCCCCATCGTCTCGGCTGTCACGCCGGTCTGGTCAGACACGAAAAATACCGTTCGGCGATTCATCGGCACGGCGGTTCCCGGGGCACAGAGTTGTGCGCAGTGTTTCACCTAGTCCTTTGACCTAGCAAGGGGTCGCTCGTGCGTCCTTACACCCTTCCTTTTTCCAGCCTCGGCCGCCACGACGTGGCTGCAGTCGGCGGCAAGAATTCCTCCCTCGGCGAGATGATCTCGAGCCTGGCGCAGCTGGGGGTCAGCGTGCCGGACGGCTTCGCGACCACCGCCGATGCCTACCGCGAATTTCTCGCGCACAAAGGCCTCGCCGGTCGCATCAAGCAGGAACTGGACAGGCTCGACGTCGACGACGTCGCAGCGCTCGCCGAGACCGGCGCCCGTATCCGGGACTGGATCCTGTCCACGCCGTTCCCGCCGCAACTGCAGCAGGCGATCGTCGACGGCTATGTCCGCATGTGCGCTGGCCGCACCGAGGTCGCGGTCGCAGTGCGCTCATCCGCCACCGCGGAAGACCTGCCGGAAGCTTCGTTCGCGGGTCAGCAGGAGACGTTCCTGAACGTGCGCGGCGCCGACAACGTCGTCAAGGCCGTGCACGAAGTCTTCGCGTCGCTGTTCAACGACCGCGCGATCTCCTACCGCGTGCACCAGGGTTTCGATCACTCGCTGGTCGCGCTGTCGGCCGGAATCCAGTACATGGTCCGCAGCGACATCGGCGTGAGCGGCGTCATGTTCACGCTCGACACCGATTCGGGCTTCCGCGACGTGGTGTTCGTCACTGCGTCCTATGGCCTCGGCGAGACCGTCGTGCAGGGCGCCGTGAACCCGGACGAGTTCTACGTGTACAAGCCGGCGCTGCGCGCCGGCCATCAGTCGATCCTGCGGCGCACGCTCGGCGCCAAGGCGATCAAGATGATCTACGCGCCGGCGGCCCAGGCCGACAAGCGCGTGCTGACCGTCGACGTGCCCGAGGTCGACCGCATGCGCTTCTGCATCAGCGACGCGGACCTCATCGAGCTGGCCAGGCAGGCGCTGATCATCGAGGATCATTACGGCTGCCCGATGGACATCGAATGGGGCAAGGACGGCGATACCGGCAGGATCTACGTGCTGCAGGCACGGCCCGAGACGGTGCAGAGCCGCGCCGGCCGCACGATCCAGCGCTACACGCTGCAGCAGAAAGGCCCGGTGCTGGCGACGGGTCGCAGCATCGGCCAGCGCATCGGCGCCGGTCCCGCACGCGTCATCCGCGACATTCGCGAGATGGCACGCGTCGAAACCGGCGACGTGCTCGTCGCCGACATGACCGACCCGGACTGGGAGCCGGTGATGAAGCGCGCGTCGGCGATCGTCACCAACCGCGGCGGCCGCACCTGCCATGCCGCGATCATCGCGCGCGAACTGGGCATCCCCGCCGTCGTCGGCTGCGGCGACGCGACGAAGAAGATCCGGGAAGGCCAGCCGGTCACCGTCTCGTGCGCCGAAGGCGACACGGGATACATCTACGACGGCCAGCTGGCGTTCAGCCAGTCGCAGATCGAACTCGACTCGCTGCCCAGCCTGCCCGTCAAGATCATGATGAACGTCGGCAATCCCGACCGCGCCTTCGACTTCGCCGCGATCCCGAACAAGGGCGTCGGCCTGGCGCGGCTCGAGTTCATCATCAACCGCATGATCGGCGTGCACCCGAAGGCGCTGCTCGAATTCGATTCGCTCGAACCCGACCTGCGCGACACGATCCGGCGTCAGATGGCTGGCTACCCCGACCCGGTCGAGTTCTACGTCGAGAAACTCTGCGAGGGCATCGGCACGATCGCTGCCGCCTTCGCGCCGGAGCCCGTGATCGTGCGCCTCTCGGACTTCAAGTCGAACGAGTACGCCAATCTCATCGGCGGTCGCAAGTACGAGCCCGTCGAAGAAAACCCGATGCTCGGGTTCCGCGGCGCCGCACGCTACGTCGACGAAGGCTTCCGCCCCTGCTTCGAGCTCGAATGCCGCGCGCTGAAGCGCGTGCGCGAGCAGATGGGACTCAAGAACGTCTGGGTGATGGTGCCCTTCGTGCGCACGCTGAAGGAAGCGGAACAGGTCGTCGGCCTGCTCGCGGCCAATGGCCTGCAGCGCGGCGAGGACGGCCTCAAGGTCATCATGATGTGCGAGATCCCGACCAACGCGGTGCTGGCGGATCGCTACCTGGAATTCTTCGACGGCATGTCGATCGGCTCGAACGACATGACCCAGCTGACGCTGGGCCTGGACCGGGATTCGGCGATCATCGCGCGGCTGTTCGACGAGCGCGACGACGCGGTCAAGGCCATGCTCGCGATGGCGATCACGGCCTGCCGCAAGGCCGGCAAATACATCGGCATCTGCGGCCAGGGGCCTTCCGATCACCCCGACCTGGCACGCTGGCTGCTCGAGCAGGGCATCGAGAGCATGTCGCTCAATCCCGATACCGTCGTCGAAACCTGGCTGTTTCTCGCGAACGAAGCCAAAGCGTAAGTCGGGCGCGGCCTGCTACTTCCGGCGCTGCTTGTACGCGCCGATCAACGCGTCCGCATGGATCAAGTCCTGCCCGGAAAGCTGCGGCTCGACGAGCGCGCGGGCCTCGCGGGCGCGTGGCGCGACCAGGTCGCCCCACTGCGTGTCCTCCGTCGCGAGCACCAGGTAGGCGAAGCCCTGCGCGCTGTCCAGCTTGATGAACCTGCCTTCGAGCAGGTCGAGGCCGACCAGGTACTGCGCCCGCGCATCCCCCGCCTCGGCCAGCTGCTGCAGCGTGACCAGCGCCTCGCCCTGCTTGCCGTCCTGGTACAGCCGGCTCGCCTCGTCGAATGGTGCTTCAGGTGCGGCTGCAGGTGTTGCCGCGGGTGCGGGTGCCGGCGCCGGCGCCGGCGCCGGCGCCGGCGCAGGTTCAGCCGCGAGCAGCGCGGCGGAGGCCCCGAGCGCAAGCGCCGCGAACAGTGCGATTCGAATCGTCCCTGCGTCTTGCATCGTCGTCCCGTCTGTCAGAGTGCCGGCGTGCGGCCCGCCAGCGCATGCGCGAGCGTGCCGCCGTCGACGTATTCCAGTTCACCACCCACCGGCACGCCGTGCGCGATGCGCGATGCGCGCAATCCGAACCGTGTCGCGACCTCGGCCAGGAAATGCGCCGTGGCCTCGCCCTCGACGGTGGGATTCGTGGCGAGGATCACTTCCCTGACCTCGCCTGCGCCCAGGAGTTTCTCGAAATCGCCAATGCCGATCTCGGTCGGGCCAACGCCATCGAGCGGCGACAGGTGCCCCATCAGCACGAAATAGCAGCCGCGGAAACTCGCGGTCTGCTCGATCGCGACCACGTCGGCCGGCGATTCCACGACGCAGAGCAGCGAGGTATCGCGGCCGGACGAGGCGCACACCGGGCACAGTTCGCCCTCGGCGAACATGCGGCAGCGCCGGCAGTGCCCGAGCTTCTCCATGGCACTGGCGACGGCCAGCGCGATCTCGCTGCCGCCGCTGCGGTCGCGCTCCAGCAGGTGAAACGCCATCCGTTGCGCGGACTTCGGGCCGACGCCCGGCAGGCAGCGGAAGGCTTCGATCAGCCGGCTCAGTGAAGGCGGATAAAGCATCGCTGGAGCTGCGGTGCGCCGCTCAGAACGGCAGTTTGAAGCCCGGGGGCAGGTTCATGCCGCCCATGACGCCCGACATGCGCTGCTGCGTCGCGGCTTCCACCCGTTGCGCGGCGTCGTTGATCGCCGCTGCCACCAGGTCTTCGATCATCTCGCGATCGTCGAGCGGCACGGCGGGATCGATCTGCACGCGCTTCGCTTCGTGCCTGCCGTTCACCGTGATCCTGAC
Organism: Pseudomonadota bacterium; assembly: GCA_016705325.1. Lineage (GTDB taxonomy): Bacteria > Pseudomonadota > Gammaproteobacteria > Steroidobacterales > Steroidobacteraceae > RPQJ01. Next base: position 245,011 of record JADIYJ010000006.1, read on the forward strand.
CATGCCGCCGCCGGACTCGCCGACGACCTCCATCGCGGCGATCTCTGCCTGCGCCTTCTGCATGTTTGCCTGCAGCGCCTGCGCCTGCTTCATCATGTTGCCGATGCCGCCTTTCATCATGTGCGTCTCGAGGAAGTGATTGGTGATTAGTGATTAGTGTCGGAGGAACCGCGAGTTCAACCCAGCGGCTTCACCGAACCGGGTCGGACCGTCGCGCCGAACACTTCGCGCATGGCGCGCACCGCGGGATCGCAGTCGATCGATTCTTCCGCGGCGCGCTGCCGGTCCTCGGCCGCAAGCGCATCGCGCCTCGCGGGCGTGAAGATCTCTCCGGGCGCCTCGGCCTGCGTGATCTCGAGGCGAATCGTCTCGCCGAAATGCTGCGACAGCGCCTCGGCCAGCCGGGCCTCGATCTGCGGCCGGCGGAACGAGTCGCCAGCCGGGTCGAGACGCAGGCGGACGAGGCCGGCCTTGCGCTCGAGCAGCACGCAGTTCGCCGCGAAATGCCTGGCCGTGCCCTGCAGGCCGAGGGAGGCGACGAGTGCGTCCCAATCGGACTCGGCGGCCGTGGGACTCGCCACGGTTGCAGGCTTTGACGGTGCAACCGCTGGACGCGCAGCCACCGTCGCCCGCCCGATGCCTGCCCCGCCACCGCCCGCAGGCGCTGCCGGCGGCAAGCCCTGCGGCCGGAACGCGAGCATGCGCAGCAGCGCCATTTCAAAACCCGCGCGCGCGTCCGGCGCGTAGTCGAGATCGCGGCGCGAGTTGATCGCAATCTGGTACAGCAGCTGCAGGTCTTCCGCCGTGAACTTCGCGGCCAGCCCGGCGAGCAGCTTGTCTTCCTCCTCGTCGTCGCCGGGGGGAAGGTCCGGCAGCGCCTGCAACAGCGCCATGCGCTGGATCGCACCCGACAGTTCGCCCAGCGCCTGGTGATAGTCCGGCGCGCGCTCGTCGAGGTGCGCGGCCTGCTGCATCAGCGCCGCGCCATCCTTTCCGGCCAGCGCCGTCAGGATGCCCTGCACGTGCTTGCGGTCGAGCGTGCCGAGCAGCGTGCGCACTTCCGCCTCCATGGCGCGGCCGCCGCCGAAGGCGAGCACCTGGTCGAGCAGCGACAGCGCATCGCGCATGCTGCCGTCGGCGCCGCGCGCAATCGCACGCAACGCGGCCGGCTCGAATTCGACCTTCTCGGCGGCGGAGATCTGCGCGAGCCGGTCGTAAATCAACGGCAACGGCAGGCGCCGCAGGTGGAACTGCAGGCAGCGCGACAGCACCGTCACCGGCAGCTTCTGCGGATCGGTGGTCGCCAGCAGGAATTTCACGTGCGGGGGCGGCTCCTCCAGCGTCTTCAGCAACGCATTGAAGGAGTGCGTCGACAGCATGTGGACTTCGTCGATCAGGTAGACCTTGTAGCGCCCGCGCGCCGGCGAGTACTGCACGTTGTCCAGCAGTTCGCGCGTGTCATCGACCTTGGTGCGCGAGGCCGCGTCGACCTCGAGCAGGTCGACGAAGCGGCCGGCGTCGATGTCGACACAGGCCGGGCACTGGCCGCACGGCGTCGACGAGACGCCTTTCTCGCAGTTGAGCGACTTCGCGAAAATGCGCGCGATGGTCGTCTTGCCGACACCGCGCGTGCCCGTGAACAGGAAGGCATGGTGGATGCGGCCGGAATCGAGCGCGTTCGTGAGCGCGCGGCGGACGTGGTCCTGGCCGACGAGCTCGTCGAACGTGCGCGGGCGCCATTTGCGGGCGAGAACGAGGTAACTCATCGGGCGGGTGGGCGGGTGCTCTGCGTTGCGCTCGGTCGGTGGACGGGCTCAGGTCTGCGCTCTGGGGCGGGCGGCGGCCCGCGCCAGAATACCCCCGGCACCCGGCGTGGCCGCTACCGTTGCTCCCTTCCGGGCCTGGCGGGGTTTGCGGCTGGCCGTCGCGAGGGATCCGACGCGAGCCACCATTGGAGAGTCGCGATCATACCATGCCGAATTCAGTCCTTCGGCAACGGCGGCGGACCGTCCGGAATGTAGGACCGGTAGATCGTCCCGGCCTTTTTCGCCTTGAATTCAGCCTGCACCGCCGCCAGGGTCCGCGGCTGCTCGTAGAGGTCGACCATCGTCGCCGCGAGCACCTTCGAGGCCTGCACCATGCCCTTGTGGCCGATCGACATGCCACCCGCCGCAACCACCGGCCAGGCGTGCCAGGGTGCGTCGACCGGCGAGGTGGCGACCGCGACGTGGAGCGTGGGTGCCACCCAGCTGATGTCCGCAACGTCCGTCGAGCCACCCTCCTCTTCCTGTCCCTCCAGCGGCTTGACGCCTTCGAACATACCGACCTCCGGCACGCCCGTCGCCTTCTGGATCTGCTTCGCGAACGCCTGCTCTTCGTTCGTGTACTTGACCGGACCGAGCAGCAGCAGGTTCGCATGCAGCAGGCGCGCGCCGGTCTCGTTGACCAGCATCTCCCACGAGCCGCCGTCCACCGTCACTTTGCCCGTGGTCTCCGTCATCGTGGCGGCGCCCTCCGCCACCTTGCGCGTGCGCGCCAGCAACTGCTCGACTTCGTCGCGCTTCCAGTCGCGCAGCCACAACGAGACCTGCGCATACGCCGGCACGACGTTTGGCACGTCGCCGCCGGACACGATCACGTAGTGCATGCGCGAAGTCGGCTTGATGTGCTCGCGCATCATGTTGATGCCGTGCGTGAACAGCTCCGCCGCGTCGACCGCGCTGCGGCCGTTCCACGGATCGCCCGCTGCGTGCGCGGTGCGTCCCTCGAACTCGACGATCAGGCTGACCATCGCCTGACTCGACGTCATGTCGGCCTGCGTCTCGTCGCTCGGGTGCCACGCGAGCACCGCATCGACGTCGTCGAAGAGGCCCTCGCGGGCCATGTAGACCTTGCCGCCGACGGCTTCCTCGGCCGGCGTGCCGTAGAAGCGCACCGTGCCCTTGAGTTTGCCCGCGGCGATCTGTTCCTTGATCGCGATGGCGGCACCGAGGCTGGCCGGGCCGAACATGTTGTGGCCGCAGCCATGGCCGGCGGCACCTGCCTGCAACGGCTCCTGTACCGGGATCGCCTTCTGCGAAACGCCCGGCAACGCGTCGTACTCGCCCATGATGCCGATCACGGGCCGGCCCGAGCCGTAAGTGGCGACGAACGCGGTGGGCATGCCCGCAACGCCGCGCTCGACCTTGAATCCCTGCTGTTCGGCGTAGTCGGCGAGCGCAGCGGCGGAGCGTGTCTCGCGCAGTGCAGTCTCGGCGTAGGCCCAGATCCTGTCGGACAGGTCGACCAGGTCAGCCTGGTGGCGGTCAATCGAGTTCAAGGCTGCGCGCTTCGCCGGCGTATCCCTGGCGGCGACGAGCTTCGTGCTTCCGCCTCCTCTCAGTGCCCGCTGCCGGCGCAGCATGCATGTCCGCGACGACTGAGCGGGCGAACAGCGTCGACACGGCAGTGGCGAGCAGAAAATGGAATTGCTTCACTGGTTCACCCTGAAAAAGAAAACGACACCGTCAGTTGATCTGCGCAGGATCCATGCCGCTGCCGCGGGAGAGGCCGGAATCAGCCGCGGCCGCGATACGGCGGCACCCCCTGGTCCGGCAGCCACAGGCCAGCGGGCGGGCGCCCCGTCTGCCAGAACACGTCGATCGGCATGCCGCCCCGCGGGTACCAGTAGCCGCCGATGCGCAGCCAGCGGGGCCGCAGGAATTCGACCAGCCGGTCAGCGATGGCGAGCGTGCAGTCCTCGTGGAAGGCGCCGTGATTACGGAAGCTGCCGAGATAGAGCTTCAGCGACTTGCTCTCGACCAGCCACCTGGCCGGCGCGTAATCGATCACGAGGTGGGCGAAGTCCGGCTGTCCCGTGACGGGGCACAACGACGTGAACTCCGGCGCGGTGAACCGCGCCAGGTACACCTTGCGCGGGTGCGGGTTCGGCACGCGCTCGAGCACGGCGGATTCCGGCGTCGCCGGCTGCGCAGTCGTCGCACCGAGCTGCCGCAGGCCAGCATGGATCGAGCCACCCCGCCGCCGCGCACTGCTCATTGCACGTTGCCCCGGGCGTAGATGCGCTCGATCTCGTCCATGATCAGGTTCATCTCGCGCATCGCCGCGTTGAACGGCTCCGAGGTCGTCATGTCGACGCCCGCGTCCCGCAGCAGTTCGATCGGGTACTTCGACGAGCCCGCCGCCATCAGCCGCAGGTACGCATCACGGTTCGGCCGCGCCTTGCCGGACTTCACCGCGTCCTTGCCGATCATGCCGTCTGCCAGCGACATGCCGCCGATCATGCTGGTCGCGTACTGGTAAACGTAGAAATTGCGATAGAAGTGCGGGATGAACGCCCACTCCGCACCGTACAGTTCATCGACCTGCACCACGCCTGCGTTGTGCCCGTAATACTGGCGCAGCAGCCCGAGGTAGAGCGCGTTCAGCGCATCCGCGGTGAGCGGTTCGCCGCGCTCGACCATCTCGTGGATCTTCAGCTCGAACTCGGCGAACAGCGTCTGGCGGAACAGCGTCGTGCGCATGCTGTCGAGGTAGCTCGACAGCAGGAAGAGCCGCGTGCGGTCGTCCCTCGTCTGGTCGAGCACGTGGTGCAGCAGCAGGTTCTCGTTGAGCGTCGACGCCACTTCCGCGACGAACGTCGAATACGAGGCGGTTGCGTACGGCTGTTTCGCCGAGGACATGAACGAATGCATCGAGTGGCCGGACTCGTGGGCCAGCGTCGAGACGTCGTCCCAGGCGCCGTTGAAGTTCAGCAGCTGGTACGGATGCACGCCGTAGACCGTGTTGCTGTAAGCGCCGGGACTCTTGCCGGTATTGGGCATGAAGTCGACCCAGCGGTCGGCATAGCCCTGGCGCAGGGTCTCGACGTATTCGCTGCCGAGCGGCGCGAACGAATCGAGCGTCATCTGCATGCCCTGTTCGGGCGTGTACTGCAGGTCCACCTGCTGCACGATCGGCGCGTACAGGTCTTCATACCCCAGCTGCTCCACGCCCATGATCTTCTGCCGCAGCTTCAGGTAGCGGTGCAGCGTCGGCAGGTTGGCATGGACGTCGTCGAGCAGGCGTGAGTACACGTTGCGCGGAATGTTGTAGTCGAACAGCGCGGCGTCGAGCGCGGTCGGAAAGTTGCGCACGTCCTTGTACGTGACGTGCGACTGCACGTGGGCATTCAGTGCGGTCGCAAATGTGCGCGTGTACTGGTTGTAGGCCGTCCAGAACGCCTTGAACGCCAGGTCGCGGTCGGCCTTGACCGGCGACGCGCGCCACTTCGAATACGCGGCTGCATCCAGCCGAACCTTGTCACCGGTCGAAAAGGTGACCTCCGGGAACGGCAGGTCCGCGGCGCGGAAGACGGACTGCAGCGTGCCGCCCGCCTCGCCCAGCACGGCCATGCGCGCGAACACCTTTTCTTCGCCCGGCGTCAGCGTGTGCGGCGCCGCGCGCAGGATGTCGTCGAAGAACATGCGGTACTGGCCGAGCTTCGGCTCGGCCGCCAGGTACTTGTCGATCTGCTCGCGGCCGAGCGCGAGGATCTCCGGCCGCATGAACGACGTCGTCGACTGGAAGTTCGAATACACCTGCGACATCTCCTGCTGCATCTGCAGGTTGCGCCCGACGCGGGTGTCCTGGTCGTACGACTGGAAGGCATAGGCGTAAAGCCGCTCGACCCGCCGGCTGGCCTGTTCCCAGGCCGTCATTCCTTGCAGCAGGCTGGCAGGCGATGCACCCAGCTTGCCCTGCCAGGCACCGAGGGCCGGCAGCGACTGCACGAGTTCGTGCTTGGCCGCCACCCAGGCGGCTTCGTCCGGGTACAAGTCCTTGAGGTCCCACTGGTACCGGGCCGGCACGTCGGCGCGCTCCAGGGCCTGAGCCGGCATGGCCAGCACCAGCGCAGACAGGGCGACAAATGCCTGGAAACGGTCATGAAACTGCATCGGAACTCCCGAAACCGTCGACCCGGTTACGAAAAAGAGGCGGCAAGCTTGCCTAGACCGGCGGATGGTCGCAACGTGGGACGATCCTGCTAACATTGCTGCGGTGCAGCCAAACTTGAAAAAGCCGGCCACCCACGGGGCATAGGCACAAAGTGGTGAAAGCAACAAACGGCTCGCGCATCCCGCAACCGCCCCGGGCGTTGTTCACGTTGCTCGAGGGTCGCGCCCTGCTCGAGATGGCGCTCCTGCTGGCGCTGTATCCATTGTTGCGAGGCACGCCCCACGGCGACGGCCACCCGGTGCTGCTGGTACCCGGTTTCACCGCCAGCGACGCCACGCTGATCGGCCTGTCGGCCTTCCTGCGTTCGCGCGGCTACCACGTCGAGACCTGGGGGCTTGGCCAGAACACCGGCTTCAAACTCAAGTTCAGCCAGGCGCTGGAACAGAAGGTGCGCTTCATGCACCACCGCCATCGTCGCAAGGTCAGCCTGGTCGGCTGGAGCCTCGGCGGCGTCTACGCGTTCTACGCGGCGCACTGCGCCCCCGAATGCGCGCGCTCCGTCGTGTCGCTCGGCAGCCCGATGAAGTTCTCCACCGACGAGCTGCTCGACGTGCCCGTCGTCGTGAAGGCTGCCTACCGGTACCTCGCGCATCCGATGGGTCCAGTCGCGCACCTCGCGCACGTGCGATCCAAGGTTCTGCGCGCGCCACCGCCCGTGCCATCGACCTGCGTGTTCTCGATGACGGACGGCATCGTCCCGCCCGAGGCTGCCCGCATCGAAGACAGCGACGACGACCAGCACGAAAACATCTGGGTGCCGGGTAGTCACGTCGGACTCGGCTTCAACGGTGCGGTGATGTGGATTCTCGCCGACCGGCTGGCACAGGCCGAGGGTGAATGGCGTCCGTTCGATCCGGACGGCCTGGCCGGCACGGCCTACCGCAGGATTGCGAAATACCTGGGGCCGCCCGACCGGGGGCTCAGGAAGGGCGCGGGAAGGGTAGGAAGGGCGGGAAGGGTAGGAAGGGCGGGAAGTACGAGCGGGTAGACCTTCCTTCCTTCCTTCCGAACCTTCTTTCCTTCCGAACCTTCTTTTTTCCTTCCGAACCTTCCTTGCCTTCCTTGCCTTCCTGACCTTCCTGACCTTCCCGACCTTCCTTCCCTACGCGGCTTTACGCACGACGACCTTCTTCTTTTTTCCTTTCTTCGGCTTCGCCGTCAGCGCCAGCAACTCCTGGAAGCTGTCGCGGATGCACTGCGCGAAGAACTCGGGGTCGGGCAACTGCTCGCGGCACGACGTCGGCGAGATGAAGATCATCCCGTCGTAACTCGTCACCGAGAACACCAGCCCCATGCCGTCCGCAATCGGCATGATCGAGGAGAAATACGTCATGCGCGCGCCGTCGAGATACAGCGGGATGGCTGGGCCGGGCACGTTCATGATCGTGCAGCCCGCCAGCGGCTCGCGCGGCGAACCGAGCGACGATCCCGCCAGCAGCCTCGCCGACAGCGCGAGCGTGGCCGCCGGGGCGTGCCTGTCGAACTCCGTGAGTTCCTTGGCGCGCACGGCCTGGTCGATGCCCGCATGGGTCGACGTGTGCTTGTAGATTGCGCGCAGGCGCTTCTTCGCGTCTTCGATCTCGGTGCCGAGTGGCACGCGGATCAGGCTCAGTTCGGGGCGTTCTTCCACCCTGGCCCCTGCAGCCCGCACCGAGAACGGCGCGAGCGAGATCACGCTCGCCCCCGGCAATTCTTCGTGCGCCAGCAGGTACCGGCGCAAGGCGCCGCCGCAGACCGTGAGCACCGCATCGTTGATGGTGGCGCCCGGCACCAGGTCGCGGATGCGCTTGAACTCGTGGATGAAGAAACGGCGCGACTCGAAGACACGGTGCGGCGAGACCTCGGAGTTGAAGCGCGTGACCGCAAACCGGTCCTTGCGCAGCAACTCGCCGAGCGACCCGAGCACGGCCGGGGTCACCCTGCCGATCGCCCGTGCGAGCGGTCCCGCGAACATCAACGGGCGCAGCACGTTGTTGATCGTCGCGCGCGCGAGCAGCGAGATCGATCCCGGCGGCGACTCCGGGAACCAGGGCTCGGGCGGTTCAGGCGCAGGCGGCAGCGCCGTCGTGTCGTGCAGCAGCGTCGTGATCTCGGCGCCGCCGCGCACGTCGATCGCAGCGTGATGAACCTTGGCAAGAATGGCAAAGCTGTCGGGCGGCAGGTGCAGGAACGAATCGAGGCCCTCGACCAGGTACAGCTCCCACAGGGGCTTCGACAGGTCGAGCGGGCGCGCGTGGATGCGCGACGCCTGGATGCAGAACTGGCGCCAGTCGCCGGGCTTCGGCAACGCGATATGGCGCACGTGGTATTCGAGGTCGAAGTCGTCGTCCTCGATCCAGTAAGGAAAATCGAGTTCCAGCGGCACGCGCAGCAGCTTCTGCCGGAAAATCGGCGACAGGTGCAGGCGGCTTTCGATGTGCTTCAGCAGTTGCTTGAAATGAACGCGGCCGTCCCGGGCGGTCGATGGGTCGTAGATCGAGATGAGCGTGATGTTCGAATTGGCGTGGCCGGATTCGCCGTACACGAACCGGGCGTCTTCGCCGCGCAACTGCCTCATGAGCGCATCGTCCTTCCGGTGCCGGTGGCACGCGTCCTGGTTTCGCCCGAGTCTATCATTTGCGGACTTTCAGCAACCCTTCGCCGTTCCGAAGTCCCGTCCGTAACCGGCGCATCCCGCCGATCCAGTGGTCATAATCCGCGGTCTTGCGCTGGACGTACGTCAGGACCTCGGGGTGGGTCAGGATCAGGAATGGCTCGCGTTCGAGCCCGTCGACGATCGCCGTGGCAGCCTGTTCGACCGAAAGCAGGCCCGCAGGTGCGTCGACCGGCAGCTTCTCGTCGAGACCGGTGATCGCCGTGGCGATGTACTGCGGACACACGACCGACACGCGGATGCCACGCTCGCCATAGGTGATTGCCAGCGATTCTGCAAGCCCGACTGCGGCGTGCTTCGTCGCACTGTAAGCCGCGTCACCGACCTGGCACAGCAATCCTGCGGCGGAAGCCACGTTCACGAGGTAGCCCTGGCCGCGCTCGAGCATTCCCGGCAACACCGCGCGCGAGGCGTACACGTGCGCCATCACGTGCACCTGCCACATGCGGGCCCAGAGAGCGTTGGACTCGGCCAGCGCGTCGTCGAGATCGAGCTCGGTCACACCGAACCCCGCATTCGACAGCAGCACGTCCACGCGACCGTAGTGCGCGATCGCCGCCGTCACTGCCGCCCGCACGGCGGCCTCGTCCGACACGTCGCACTGCAGACCGAGGCCGCCGAGCTCGGCAGCCGTCGCTTGCGCCATGGCGCCGTCGAGATCGGCGATCACCACGCCCGCCGCGCCGCGCCGCCGCAGTTCACGGCAGGCCGCGCGCCCGATGCCGCGGCCGGCGCCAGTGACGAACGCGATCTTGTCCTGCATCTGCATGCGGAACCCTCAGGGCGCCAGGTAACGCGACAACTCGAGCTTTGCAATGTGGTTGCGGTGCACTTCGTCGGGGCCGTCCGCGATGCGCAGCGTGCGCGCCATCGCATAGGCCCAGCCAAGACCGTGGTCGTCCGTGACGCCCGCGCCGCCGAACAGCTGGATTGCCTGGTCGATGATCTGGCATGCGATGTTCGGCGCCACGACCTTGATCATCGCGATTTCCTTCTGCGCCGCCTTGTTGCCGGCAACGTCCATCTTCCAGGCGGCGTGCAGCGTCAGGAAACGCGCCTGGTCGAGCCTCATGCGGGCGTCCGCGATGCGCTCGCGCCAGACGCCCTGCTCCGCCAGCTTCCGGTGGAACGCGGTCCGCTGCAGCGACCGGCGGCACATCGCTTCGAGCGCACGTTCTCGAAGTCCACCTCGGGGTGGCCGTGCGGCTCGTCGAGGCAGCCGAAAACCGGCACCGACCGCACCACCCGCACTCCGGGCGTGTCCATCGGCACCAGGATCATCGACTGCTGCCGGTGCACGCTGCTGTTCGACGGGTCGGTCTTGCCCATGAAGATGAGCACTTTGCAGCGCGGGTCCGCCGCGCCCGAGGTCCACCACTTGCGGCCATTGATCAGGTAGTGATCGCCGTCGCGCACGATGCTGGCCGAGACGTTGGTCGCATCCGACGACGCCACGGCCGGCTCAGTCATCGCGAAGCCGGAGCGAATCTCGCCGGCGAGCAGCGGCTTGAGCCAGCGCTCCTTCTGCTCGTCGTTGCCGTAACGCACGAGCACTTCCATGTTGCCGGTGTCGGGCGCGGCGCAGTTGAGCGCCTCGGGCGCAATGTGCGATCGCCCGGTGAGCTCGGCAAGCGGCGCGTACTCGAGGTTCGTGAGCCCGGCGGCGCGCGCCCTGGCTTTCATCTCCTCCATCACGCGCGTCGGCACCCAGCCGTTGCCCTGCGCCTTGTTCGCCTCGACTTCGGCGAAGAAGCGCGCCTCGTTCGGATAGACGTGTTCGTCCATGAACGCGGACAGGCGCGCCTGCAGGTCCTTGACGCGTGCAGTGTGTTCGAAATCCATGGTGGTGTCCTCGGTCAGCTGCGCTTCGGTCGCGGCGCGAGCAGCGCGGCAGGCAGGATCTTCAGCAACTGGGCGATGATCGTCCACGGCAGCACCGGCACCCAGCGCCTGCCCACCTGGCGCTCGATCATGCGGGCCATGATCGCAGCACCCCTGTCCACGTCGATCAGGAACGGCCGCGCGCCCTTGTCGCGATTGATGTCGGTGTCGATGAAACCCGGCGCCAGTTCGGTGACGACGACGGGCGTCCCACGGAGTTCGGCGCGCAGCGACTGCAGGTAACGATGCAGACCCGCCTTGCTCGCGCTGTAGGCGCCGAAGCCTGGCAGGCCCGTCGAGCCCGCAACCGACGTCACCCCGACGACCTGGCCGGAACCCTGCGCGCGAAAGATCGGCAATGCGGCTTCGATGGTCGCGATCGCGCCCACCAGGTTGACGTTGAGTGTCTCGCGCATCAGTGGCAGCTTGCCCCTGCCCGTGGGTGTAAGGGGCCCCACGCCCGCATTGGCCACGATCACGTCGAGCCGGCCGAGCTCCGCCGCAGCTCGCTGCACGGCAGGGCCGATCGCGTCCGTATCGGCGACGTCGAGTGCAATCGTCACAACCCGCGCGGCACCGGCCGCGAGCAACTGCGGCGCCAGTGCGTCGAGGCGATCGAGACGGCGCGCCGCAATGGCGAGGCCATAACCCCGCCGTGCAAACTCGCAAGCCAGGCCCGCGCCGATGCCGGCGGACGCCCCCGTGATCAACATGCACCGGGCACCGGGCGTCTTCGTTGCTGCCGTCAAAGCGACTCCGTCCTGCTGGCCAACGCGCCATGATACGCTTCGGTGGCTCGCTGCCACCCCGGACCTCGTCCATGCCTTCCAACAAGCCCGTCTGGGCAGCACGACCTGCCTCTGTTAGCGTCGCGCCATGGCGAAGACACCTGGCCTGCTGGACCTCCTGGCGCTCGTTCCGGCCGCCGACATAGCGCGAGCTGCGAAAGCACTGGGACTGGACCCCGAAGCACTGACGAAACGCCTGCTGGCACTCGACTCGACAGGCATCAGCACCCGTCTGGTCGACACGGCAACGCGGGCACTCAAGCCCGGCGAGGCCGGTCGCCTGGTCATCGACCACGCGGCCCGCATCTTCACGCAGGCGCGCGACCTCACGCGCGACCTCGAAGAACTCGCGGGCCTGCAGGCGCCCGAGATGCATTTCGGCACCGACCTGTTCGCCGCGGAACTGCCGTTGGGCGCGGCATTGGGTCGCATGGCATCGGCCAACTCGCGCCTGCGCGTGCACGCCGAGACCAGCGATTTCGAGCACCTGGCGCGCGAGGTGCTGGCGGGCAAGCTTGAGTTCGCCGTCGGGGACACGGCGGGCGCCGAGCGGCACCCGACGCGGCTCGCCATCGAACCCGTGGCGGAGCACCGGATGTTCTTCTTCGTGCGGCAGGGCCATCCGCTGGTCGCCGCCAAGGAACACTCGCTCGAGACCATCCTGGTATTCCCGCTGGTGTCACCGCGGTTGCCGCAGCGCATGGCGGTGCATCTCGGCAAGGATGCGGCACACGCCCGCGTCGACCGCGAAACCGGCGACCTCACGCCCAGCCTGATGGTCGACAACTTCGTCGTTGCGCGCAACGCAGTCATGGCAGGCGATGCGGTGGGCCTGGCCCCGCTCGTGGCGCTGGAGCAGGACATTCGCACCAGGGAGATCTCGCTGCTGCCGTTCACGGCGCCGTGGCTGCAGTTGAGCTACGGCCTGTTCTACACGCGCAAGCGTCCGCTCTCGCGCGTCGCGCAGCTGTTCATGACCCAGCTGCGACAGGTCGAAGTGGTCCTGCAGGCACGCGAGCAGCGCGCGCTGGCGCGGCTCAATGGCAAGAAACGCACGCGCCGGTCCGCAACCAGGCGCAAAGCGAAGACTGCCGCCGAACCGTCGGCCCACGCCGCGAAGTCGACCGCTGCGCCTGCCCGCCGGGCCCGGATCCGTCAATGAAATGCGTCGCCGTCGGTTTCATGGCCCTGGCCATGTCGGCCGCAAGCCTGGCCACGGATGTGGCACCGGCCACGTACCGCCTCGACCTCTTCCACACCGGCGGCAAGGACACCGAGATCTTCGCGATCGATCGCTTGCGGCTGGAGCCCCTGCCGTGGCCTGGCCATCCATCACGCGCGACGGATGACGGCACGTCCGGCGTCTACCGTTTCGAGGTGCGCGCTGCCGACGGCCAGCTGCTGCAGGCGCGCGGCTATGCATCGATCTTCGGCGAGTGGGTGACGACCGAGCAAGCGCAGCAGCAGCACCGCACCTTCCACGAATCGCTGCGCTTTCCTGCTCCTGCGAAGCCAGGTCCGGTGCAGGTGCGGATCTACCGGCGCGATGCGCAACAGGTCTTCCAGCCGCTATGGGAGACGAAGCTCGACACGACGGACATGTTCGTCGACCGGTCACCGACCGCGCCGCAGGAGCTGATCGCGATCGAACAACACGGCACAGCCGCGGACAAGGTCGACCTGCTGTTGCTCGGCGACGGCTATACGGCCGCGGAATGCGCCACGAAATTCCGCGCCGATGCCGGGCGCGTGTCGGCAGCACTGTTCAAGGTGCAGCCCTTCGCGCGCCGCCGCCAGGACTTCAACGTGTGGGGGCTCTGCCCGCCCGCCGCGGAATCCGGCGTGTCGCGCCCGTCCACCGGCATCCATCGCGCTTCCCCGGCCGGAGCCACTTACGACGCCTTCGGCAGCGAACGTTACCTGCTCACGTTCGAAAACCGGGCACTGCGCGAGATCGCCGCGCAGGCCCCGTACGAAGCCCTGGTGATCCTTGCCAACAACGACACCTACGGGGGCGGCGGCATCTTCGGACTGTACTCGACCGTGGCTGTGGACAGCTCGTGGGCCGACTACCTGTTCGTGCACGAGTTCGGCCACCACTTCGCGGCGCTCGCGGACGAGTACTACACCTCGCCCGTCGCCTACGCGGCGCCGACCACGATCGTCGAACCGTGGGAGCCGAACGTCACGGCGCTGCTCGACAGGGACAAGCTCAAGTGGCGTCATCTCGTCGCGACGATCGCGCCGGGAACGGCGCAGCCCTAGCAGCCTGTCGGACTGAGCCTTCCAGTGGAACGGACAACTACCTGCAGGGCGTGTGGATTCATGCGGGGATGGATCGCAAGTCGTGAGTTGAGTGGTCGCGAGGCCCGCTCAGCCGGGCTGCATCGCAAACATCCGCTTGATGTTCCAGCTCATGCTCACCAGATTCCATTCTCCGCTGACGTTGTTCAGGCCTCGCAACAGACATTGGCGATAACCCATCACGGATTTGATGATGCCGAACACCGGTTCGGGGGTCTGCTTGCGCAGCGCATAGAGCTTTCGGCCCCGCGGGGTCTTCAGCCGATGCGCCATCTTCTGCATCGGCGTGGCCGATTCCGGTGGGGACTTCGGTGCGGCGGTAAAGCGCTGTTTCCAGCTGACATGATGGCGAGAGCGCCCCATGGCGATCAGCGGCTCGATCCCGGCAGCCGTGCACTGCTCGACGTTGCTCTGACTCAGATAGCCACTGTCGGCGAGGATCCGCCGGGTGCGCCCGAGTTCCTTCGGCAGCGCCTGGAGTTTCTCGATCATCGGCAGCAACTGCTCTTTGTCGTTGGCCGCCTGGGTGACGGCAGCAGCGACGATGAGCAGGCTCCCAGTCGCCACCACCGCCTGGGCGTTGTAGCACTGGTCGAAGCCGCCGCCGGCGACCTTCATGATGCGCGAGTCTTCGTCCGTCAGATTGACCTGATCCTTCTCCCGCGCGCCACCGGTGGGCGGTGCGGGCGGGCGGCCCGGAGGCTTCCTGCCGGTGCGCCGCTCCTGCTCGTCACGCGCGGCGAGCTTGACCTGATGCTCGGCTTGCTCGCGCTCCAGGCGCTCCCCGGCCCGCGCCTCAATCTTCGACTTCGCCTCGGCCATGGCCGCCAGGCGCACCTCGCGCCGCTCCAGCTCCTCCGGGATCGACATCCCGTCAGGAATATTCGCCGTATCGGCCTGCTCGGCCAGACGCAGCAACTGTTGCACTTCCCGCTTCAGCTGCTTCTCGATCTTCCGGGCATGCCCGTAGGAGAGCGCACTGTGCCGGCTCGCGTTGGCGTGCACCTTCGTGCCATCGAGCGCCACGGTGCCGAGCTTGAGCAGCCCCATCGTGCGGGCGAGCTTCAGTACGTCGATGAACAGGGCCTCGATCTGCCCGAGGAAGCGCTTGCGAAACGCCGCGATCGTGTCGTGATCGGGATGCTCATTGCCGGCGATGAAACGAAAGGCCACCGAGTCGTGGGTCGCACGCTCGATCGCCCGGCTGGAGAACACCTTGGTCGAATACCCGTACACCAGCAGTCCCAGCAGCATCGCCGGGTGATACGACGCCGAACCCGAGCCGCGGTAGGCTTTCACCAGTTCCGACAGATCCAGTCCGTCGATCACTTCCACCACAAAGCGCGCCAGGTGCCGATCGGGCAGCCACTCATCCACCGAGGGTGGCAGCAGAAACGCCGTGTCGCGATTGATGGTGCGAAAGTTGCTCATGAGATCCTGCAACGACGAGGAAACTGCCGGTGATTATCGCGTATCTTGACTCGTTAAGTCCGACAGGCTGCTAGGAACGGGCGTGCCGGAACTCGACCTCACCCTCGCCTGGAATTTCGCCACCGCGCTGCTGATCGGCGCCCTGGTCGGCATTGAGCGCGAGCGGCACAAGCAGCGCCACGAACATCCCGAGATCGCGGGCCTGCGCACCTTCATGCTGGTGGCGCTGTTCGGCGCGCTGAGCGGCTGGGTCAGCCTCGTCCTCGCGACGTCATGGGTGCTGGCGGCCGGCCTCGTCGCGATCACGGCAGCAGTGCTCACCGGATATGTGCTGAGCGTGCGACTGAATCCGGAGGGCCTGGGGCTGACGACCGAGCTCGCCGCCGTCGCGACCTTCCTGCTCGGCGCGCTCGCAGTGCTCGGCCAGCGTGAACTCGCGGTCGGGATCGGCGTGACGGTGGCGGCGGTACTGGCCTACAAGCAGCCACTGCACGGTTTCGTCGGCAGGCTCGGCAGCGACGACGTTTACGCCGTGCTGCGACTGCTGATCGCGACGTTCATCGTCCTGCCGATCCTGCCGGACGCGACGATCGACCCGTGGGATGCGCTGAATCCCCAGTCGCTGTGGTTGCTGGTGCTGCTGATTGCGGGCCTGTCGCTGGTCGGCTACGTGCTCACGCGACTGCTCGGGGCGCACCGCGGGATTCCGCTCACCGGCCTGTCCGGGGGCCTCGTCTCATCAACTGCGGTCACGTTGTCCTTTGCGCGGCAAAGCCGCGAGCTGCAATACGCGGCCGCCAATTCGGCGATCGCGAGCGGCATCCTGCTCGCGTGGACCGTGAGCTTCGCGCGCGTGCTGGTCGAGGTGCTGGTGGTCAACCGCGCCCTGCTGCCGTCGCTGCTGCCCGCCATGATCCCGATGACCGTGGTGTGCGCCGCCTTCGCCGCATGGCACCAGCGGCGTGCCGGGCAGGAGATCCAGGCGCAGGACGTGCCGCTGCGCAATCCATTCAGCCTGACCTCCGCCATCAAGTTCGCCGCGCTGTTCGCGGCCGTGCTGCTGGTCGTCAAGCTGGCGCAGGCACACGCGCCGGAGACCGGCCTGTACTACGTCGCCGCGCTGGCCGGCACGACCGACGTGGACGCCATCACGCTGTCGCTGGCGCAATACGCGCGCACGGGCAACCCGGGCGTCGCGTCGCATGCCATCACGCTTGCGGTACTGAGCAACACGATCGTCAAGACGGGCATGGTCGTGGCACTCGGCAGCCCGGCCTTGCGCGGTTCGCTGCTCATCGCGACTGTCGGCATCCTCGTTGCCGGCGTCGCGGCGATACTCCTGACCTGACCCGCTGGGCACCAGGCCAGGAGCACCCGCCGATGCTGCAC
The DNA here is from genome assembly GCA_016705325.1 of Pseudomonadota bacterium. GTDB lineage: Bacteria > Pseudomonadota > Gammaproteobacteria > Steroidobacterales > Steroidobacteraceae > RPQJ01. The sequence goes on from JADIYJ010000006.1 coordinate 261,454, forward strand.
GGCACGATTGAAGTCACGCTCGACCCGCTTGCTTCGCCGCTGCGGCGGCCGCGGGTGGCGCGTGCGCTGACGTGGACACTCGGCATCCTGCTCGCCTTTGCCTCCGTGCTCATCTGCACGGTCGTGGCCGGACTGGGTTCCGTCGCCACCCACGTGTTCGTGCGCGCGCTGGCCCTGTCGTCGGCGATGTCGGTGATCCCGATCCTGATTCTCTGGTTCCTCGACCGCCGTGAACGCGAGTCGCCCTACGCCTGCGCTGCAGCGTTCCTGTGGGGCGGCCTGATCGCGACCACGATCGCGCTGCCGCTCAACACGGCGGCGATCATGGCCGTCACGCAATGGCTCGAGCAGTTTCCCGAACTCGGCAGCATGCTCGGTCCTGACGCCGCGATGATGATCGGCGCGCCGCTATCGGCGCCGATCGTCGAGGAAACGACCAAGGGCATCGGTATCGTGCTGCTGTTCTGGCTGCTGCGCGGCGAGTTCGACAACGTGCGCGACGGGTTCATCTACGGCGCCTTGATCGGCGCGGGCTTCAACTGGTTCGAGTCGGCGCTGTACGTGCAGCAGAACTTCGTCGAGTTCGGTACCGCTCCGTACGGGTTCCAGGTCGGCACGCGCTTCGCCTGGCTCGGCCTCGCCGGGCACGCGCTGTTCTCTGGAATCTTCGGCGCTTCGCTGGGCCTGTCGCGCGCCACTTCGACGCTGTGGTTGCGCGTCCTCGCACCCGTCGGCGGGTTCGCGCTGGCGATCCTCGGGCACGCGTGGAACAACTCGCTGCCGCTGTTCATGGCGCTCGCCGCCGCACAGTCCGGCGAGGCTGCGCCGATCGAAGTGCTCGCGCCGCCGACGTACACCGTCTGGGAAGCCATGATCACGGCCAGCCTGACCAACCTGGTCGTGTTCCTGCCGTTTGCGCTCCTGCTCGTGTTCATCCTCTATCGCAGCGGCCAGGCCGAGCGCCGTGTGCTCGTCGAGGAACTCGCGGACGAGGTGGGGCGCAGCGTGACCGCGGGGGAATTGCAGGCAATCGCAGCGGACCGCGCCTTCCGCACGCGACGCATCGATCCTCGCCAGGCACAGGTTTCTGCGGCGCTGGTCAACGCGCAGAACGAGCTGGCGTTTCGCAAGCGCCGGCTGAAAGACCGCGGTCTCGACCCGGCGCTCGACGACGTGCTCGAGCAGCGCCGGGCGCAGATTTCGGCATTGCGGCAGCGGCTTGCGCGGTGACGACGTGGAACGCGACCAGTTCGCAGCAACTACGTATTCCGGCCACGGCTCCGGGGACGCACATTGCCCATGCTAGAAAACGCCCCAGGAGCCTGCCATGTTCAAGAGCCGTAGCGTCCTCATCAGCCTCGTGGCTGCCGCCGCCTGCCTTGCGCTTACCGCACAGGCCGCCGACGGCATGTTCACGGCAGCCATGGACGGGGCACAGTGCCTGCCCGACCCGATCAAGACACCGGCGACCGGCACCGTCGAACTCCGCCTGAGCGCGGACGGCAGGAAGATCGACTACAAGATCACGCTCGACAAGCTGTCGAATCCGTCGCAGGCCGACCTGCACAGCGGCGCCGCGAGCCAGAATGGCCAGGCTGTGGTCAAGTTGTGGCCGCTGGGCAATGCGGCTGCCAAGCGCGGTGAATTCAGCGGTGTTCTGGCGGAAGGCTCGTTCGATGCCAGCGACTTCACCGGCCCCATGACGGGTGCGCCGATGTCCGACCTGCTGGAGGAGATCCGCGCCGGCAACACCTACGTCAACGTGCACACCTACGACGGCATGGACCCACCCTACTCGGGTCCGGGCGACTACCGTGTCGGTGAGATTCGCGGCCAGCTGAAATAAATCTCAGAGGCGGAATACCCGCCGCGCATTGGCGCCGCGCTGCATTTCCGCCAAGCCGTCGAGCGCATGCGTCGGCGGCAGTTGCCACAGCCACGGCAGCACACCACGGCGCAATTCCTTGACCGCGGCCGTTGGGTTCGAGATGTCCAGCAACGCAGGGATTCGAACATCCGGTGACTGAGATGGCGCGCAGTCGGGTGCTGCGCCCAGGCGTCGATGATTTCAGTGGCCATGCGCGCAAGGATCGCGCCCCCGGCGCCGCGAATCAATCGGCGGCCTCCGGCTGATAGCCGTTCCCTATCAATCGTCTAAAAACAATCTATTGGCCCTACCGGGCCGCACCCTGGAGAATGCGGGCCATCGAAGCCTTGACCCCTTGCCGCGCCCGGCAAACCAACCTGGAGAGACACGCAATGTCGCTGATCAACACCCCCGTCCCGGCATTCAAGACGCAGGCCTTCCACAACGGCAAGTTCGTCGAAGTCAGCAACGAGTCCATGCAGGGCAAGTGGTCGGTCGTGATCTTCATGCCGGCCGCCTTCACCTTCAACTGCCCGACGGAGGTCGAGGACGCGGCGGACAACTATGCCGAGTTCCAGAAGCTCGGCGCCGAGGTCTATGTCGTCACGACCGACACGCACTTCTCGCACAAGGTGTGGCACGAGACCTCGCCGGCGGTCGGCAAGGCGAGATTCCCGCTGGTCGGCGATCCGACGCACACCCTGACGCGCGGCTTCGGCGTGCACATCGAGGAAGCGGGCCTCGCCCTGCGCGGCACGTTCGTGATCAACCCGGACGGCGTGATCAAGACCCTCGAGATCCACGACAACGCCATTGCGCGCGACGTCAAGGAAACGCTGCGCAAGCTCAAGGCCGCGCAGTACGTCGCCGCGCACCCGGGCGAAGTGTGCCCGGCCAAGTGGAACGACGGTTCGAAGACGATCAGGCCATCGCTCGACCTCGTCGGCAAAATCTAATGCTCGACACCGACCTGAAGGAACAACTCCAGGGCTACCTCGGCCGGCTCACGCAGCCGGTCGAGATCATCGCCGCCCTCGACGACTCCGCTGCCGCCCGCGAAATGCAGGAGCTGCTGCTGCAGGTCGCCCCGCTGTCGAGCCTGATCAGCTACCGCGAGACCCGCGGCCCGGAGATCCCGGCGGGACGGCGCACGCCCTCCTTCCGCATCACGCGCGCGGGCGTCGACATGGGTATCGACTTCGCGGGTATCCCGCTGGGCCACGAGTTCACGTCGCTCGTACTCGCGCTGCTGCAGGCCGGCGGCTACCCGCCGAAGGTCGACGCGCCCGTGATCGAGCAGGTCAAGGCGCTCAAGGGCGAGTTCAACTTCGAGATCTTCATCTCGCTGTCGTGCCACAACTGCCCCGAGGTCGTGCAGTCGCTGAACCTGCTGGCCGTGCTGAACCCCGGCGTGCGCACGACGATGATCGACGGCGCGCTGTTCCAGGCCGAGGTCGAAGCGCGGCAGATCATGGCCGTGCCGTACGTGTTCCTGAACGGCAAGGAGTTCTCGCAGGGTCGCATCAGCCTCGAGGAGATCCTCGCGAAGATCGACTCCAGCGCCGGTGAGCGCGCGGCCGAAACCATCAGTGCCAAGGAGCCGTTCGACGTGCTCGTGGTGGGCGGTGGCCCTGCGGGCTCGTCGGCGGCCATCTACGCGGCCCGCAAGGGCATCCGCACGGGCGTGGTCGCGGACCGCTTCGGCGGCCAGACGATGGACACGCTCGGCATCGAGAACTTCATCTCGGTCAAGGCGACCGAGGGCCCGAAGCTCGCGGCGGCGCTCGAGGAGCACGTCAAGCAGTACGAGGTCGACATCATGAACCTGCAGCGCGCGGCCGCCCTGGCACCGGCGGGCGACGATGGCCTGTTCACGGTGACGCTCGAAAGCGGCGCGCACGTGAAGAGCAGGACGGTGATCATCTCCACCGGCGCGCGCTGGCGGCAGATGAACGTGCCGGGCGAAAATGAGTACTCCGGCAAGGGCGTGGCCTACTGCCCGCACTGCGACGGTCCGCTGTTCAAGGGCAAGCGCGTCGCCGTCATCGGTGGCGGCAATTCCGGCGTCGAAGCGGCGATCGACCTCGCGGGCATCGTCGCGCACGTCACGCTGATCGAATTCGACGGCAGGCTGCGCGCCGACGAGGTGCTGCAACGGAAGCTCCGCAGCCTGCCGAACGTGCGCGTGATCGTGTCGGCGCAGACCACCGAAGTGCACGGCGCCGACGGCAAGGTCAATGCGCTGAGCTACAAGGATCGCAGCTCGGGCGAGATCCACCGGGTCGAACTCGAAGGCGTGTTCGTGCAGATTGGACTGCTGCCGAACACCGACTGGCTCAAGGGCACGGTGGCGCTGTCGCATCGCGGCGAGATCGAGGTCGACGCCAGGGGCCAGACGTCGCTACCGGGCGTGTTCGCGGCGGGCGACGCCACGACGGTGCCCTACAAGCAGATCATCATCGCGATGGGCGAAGGCTCGAAGGCGGCGCTCAGCGCGTTTGATCACCTGATCCGCGTGCCGGTGCCGGCGTCGGGCACAGCCGCGGTGGCGTGAGGCCGCGCGGCCCCCCGGGGGGGGGGGGGGGGGGGGGGGGGCGGGGGGGGGCCTGATGAGCCTCGGCGTCATCCTGTTCATCATCGCGATGGGCTTTTACCTGTCGGGAAAGCTGAACAGGCTGATGAACCAGGAACCCGGCAAGGAAGGGTGGGAGTAGCCTCAGTCCCGCACGAAATCCAGCAGGTGCGACGCAACGGCGAGCACGTGCAGCACGCCGGCTGCGATCAGGACCCGCGCAAATACGATATGCAGCATGCGCCAGGTGAGCGCGGCATCCGCGCCTTGCAGCAGCAACCACACGACGCCTGACACGCCCGCCGCGACGAGCGCCACGAGCAGCAGCCCTTCGATCGCGCCGAAGAGCCTGCCACCCTCCGCCGCCGGCACCTTGCCACGCACCAGTCCCGCGAGATCACGGCCGACTGCCGGGCCATTGCCCGCGGCCAGGGGGAAGTAGAGTTTCCAGCGCCCGCCGTGCACGACGACCAGGCCATAGAGGATGCCGACGAACAGCGCGAGAACACCGAGGATCAGGTGCGCGTAGTCAAAAAAGCCGGCACTGGCCGGGACGCGACGCAGCATCGACACCCAGGGACTGGTCGTCACCAGCCACAGGGCGAGCAGCGTCACGGCGATATGCAACCGGTTGCCGGCCGCTTCGCGTTGCGCTTCGTTCATGGCTGCGACGGACTCCGCTGCATCAGCCTGGTGGCTTGCCACCGGGCAGGGCCGCCACGCGTCCCGCGAACCGGCGCACCTCGTCCCACGGCGTGAACTCGACGTTGGTGTGCAGGTCGATCGGTCCACCCGTCAACCGCATGATGAAGCGGATGATGTGCCGGTCGAAGGGTCCGTAGCGCTGGTAATCGAGCACTCCGCCAAACACGGCGAGCAGCTGCGGCCGCCAGGTCGTGAGCGCCAGGAACTTCTGCATGTACGGATTGGTCTCCGGCGTGTTCTTGTGCGGCTTGCGCGCGACGAGACTTATCGAGAAAAACGCGTTGGGCTTCGAATCGAGCAGCGCACGATTCTCCTCGATGAACGCGTAGACCGCCGGATTGTGCTTGCCGTGACGGATGCTGGCGCCGATCACGATCGCGTCGAATGTCGCGGCGTCCTGCGGGCCGTCGACCAGCGGTCGAACCTCCGCCGCGTGACCGAGCCGCACGACCTCGTCACGCATCACGCCGCTGATCTTGAGCGTGTGACCGTACACGCCGTGATACAGAAACAGGATCTTGGCCACGCCACAGCTACCGGGTCAGGAGGATTGCCGGAATTTTAGCCGCCCCGGGGACCTGCCGGGGATCGGTAGTCACCCCGCCCCGGCGGCGGGAGGCTCATCCAGCGAGCCTGCCACCCGTCATCCTGCTCCCACGACGGCACCCATCCCGTCGCAAGGAGCGGATCGATGACCGAATGGAACCAGCCGCAGAATGACAGCCCCCTTCCTGTCCTCCTCGCCACCCCGCGCCGCAGTGCACTGCTCGCGAGCCACGACAACACGCTCGAAGTGCTGGTGCGCATCCAGGCGCCGGACGCGCCGGCGAACCTGCCACAGCGCAATCCACTCAACCTGGCGCTGGTGATCGACCGCTCGGGCTCGATGTCCGGCCAGCCGCTGGCAGAAGCCAGGCGCTGCGCGGAGTATGTCCTCGACGGACTGCTGCCCACGGACCGGCTCGCGCTGGTCGTGTACGACGATGAGGTCGACACGCTCGTGCCCGCCGTGCCGATTGCCGACGGCCGCGAAGTCATCCGCCGCGCCATCCGCGGGATCGCGAGCGGCGGTTCGACCAACCTGCACGGCGGCTGGCACCAGGGCGTCGTGACGTTGCTGCCGCACGTCTCGCAGCAGACCGTGTCGCGCGTCATCCTGCTCTCGGACGGCTGCGCCAACGCCGGCCTCGTCGACCCGCAGGCCATCTGGGCGCAGTGCGTCGAGTTCGCGGGCGCCGGTGTCGGGACGTCCACCTACGGCCTGGGCAGTGGCTTCAACGAAGACCTGATGATCGGCATGGCACGCTCGGGCCACGGCACCTCCTATTACGGCGAGTCGGCCGCAGACCTCATGGACCCGTTCCGCGAAGAGTTCGACCTGCTCAACGCCCTGTGCGCGCGGCGTCTGCAGCTCGAGGTCGAGCCGGCGCCCGGCGTCAAGGTGACGATGCTCAACGAGTACGCCGCTGCCTCCGAGACAGCGTGGTGGCTGCCCGACCTCGCGTACGGCGGCGAAGCCTGGGCGATCGTGCGGTTCAAGGTACCGAAGAAACTCGTGGGTACCGGCGCCGACGACACCGTCACGCTCGGCACGATCGCGCTGCGCTACACCGGCGTCGATGGCGAACCGCGCTCGCTCCAGCCGGCGGCCTGCACCCTGCCCGTCCTGTCCGCCGCAGCGTTCGGTGCCATCAGCGAGGACGAACTGTTGCTGCGTCGTCTGGGCGAACTCGAAGCGGCAGAAATCCAGCTGCAGGCACGCCGCGCCGCCATGAATGGTGACTGGGACACGGTGATGCGCCTGCTGCGCAAGGCTGAGAAGCTGGGCGTCGCCAACCCTTGGGTCGCGGCCGCGGTCGTCGAACTGCGCAAACTCGCGGCGCAACGCAACGAAGCGTTGTTTTCGAAGGCCTCTGCCTATGGGTCGCGGCGCATGCAGTCGCGGCTCGCGATGCGGGACGAGAATCTCGCGGCGGACGTGGTGCCGCCGGCCGCCGCCTACCTGCGGCGCAAGCCGAACCAGGGCAAGGGTGACGACAGCACGAAGCAATCGCCGCCGCGGCGTTGATGCGTCACTGAGGGATCGGCGGCGGTGCCAGGGACGGTGCCGCTGCCGGTTTGATCCGGCACTACAACTCTGCCGCCGTGCCCAGGCCACGCTCCAGCGCGTGCCGGTACACGACGAGCGCGCTGACCAGGTCCTGCGCACAGCGCGACCAGGTCGTCGTCGACCTCACGCGAACTCGGGATCGATGCACCGACGAGACACAAGTGCGTGCCCTTGCGCACGTCGCGACCCTGCAGGATGGCCGTGGGCGAGCCAGTCACGGTGCAGATCACGTCTGCATCCGCGGCAGCGGCGACGACTGTCGCTGCGACTTCCACATGGGCGCAACCGGCGCCGAGCGCGTATTCCGCACACTCACGCGCGGCGTCCGGATTGCGTCCCCACACGATCACCCGTTCGAACGGGTGCACGGTCTGGAACGCATCGATGTGCGAGCGTGCCGTCGCCCGCCGGTAGCGGCATGAATTGCCGCAGCGGCATCAACACGTTGCCGGCGCTGCCCCCCCTGCATCGCCTGTCGCACCGCGGTAACGCACTCCCCGTAAGGCAGCGGTTCGAGCGGCGGCTGTCGCATGCGCAAAGCCTGGCGCACCGGTTCGACCGCACAAAGCAAAACGGCCCCCGAAGGGGCCGCCTGCTGCTTCCTCTTTCCAGTCGGCTGCGGTAAAGCCGCCGACCAGTCCGGATCAGCCTGAACGCTTACCAGCGGCGGGGACGCTCGGTCTTCGCCTGGGCTTCGTTCACCTTCAGGGCGCGGCCGCCCATCTGGAAGCCGTTTAGCGTCTGGATCGCCTTGGCGGCCTCGGAGTTCGAGGTCATTTCGACGAAGCCGAAGCCACGGGGCTGGCCCGTGTCACGGTCGTTGATCAGGGCCACCGAGTCGACAGTGCCGTGGGCCGAGAACAGCTCACGCACGGCGTCTTCGGTGGCGGAAAAAGGGAGGTTACCGACGTAGATCTTGGACATTTAAATACTCACTGACAAAAAGTCCGTTCGGCCGTGCCCATCGAAACGACGGGCTGGAGCGGCCTGGGGACCGGGAAACGCAAGGCATGAGGCAGCGCGGCTGGAAGAGCTCCCGCTTTCGAGGCGGGGCGATCGCAGTCGCGTGGCAACGGTGCCACGTGGATCGGAAACTCTTCGGCTAAGCGCTGGGACTTGAACTGCGCGAAAATTTCGCGAGAACCACCCAAACAGAAAGTAGAAGGGAGACTACCCGCGGCGGACTATACGCGCTTTTCCCCCGCCGGGTCCGTTTATTTCCAGACGCGGGTCACGGGCTTGCTGTATCGTGCGTGCGCCGCGCCCTGCTTGAGCCTTCCGCCTCTCAGTGTCCTCGGCATTACCCGCCGTACCGGCACGCCCAGGTGAATGAATGGCCAAGGAAGAACTCATCGACATGCAGGGCACCGTCAACCAGGTGCTGCCCGACACGCGATTCCTCGTGACGCTGGAAAACGGCCACGAAATCACGGCGTACCTCTCCGGCAAGATGCGCAAGCACCGCATCCGCATCCTGGCCGGCGACAAGGTGACACTGGAAATGTCGCCGTACGACCTGACCAAGGGTCGCATCAACTTCCGTGAAAAGGACGTCCGCGCGCCTTCGACCGGCGCCCGCCCGAACTTCGCCCGCCGCCGTTAAGGTTTCCGGCTGAACAGACGATCCAGCAGGCCAGGCCTGGTTCGAGACGTCGTTCCTGTCTTCGCCGCCGGGCGCTTCGTGGACACATTCGACGACCGCACCGGAAACGTCCGTACCGTCCCCATGGGGATCCGGTCTGGCGCCTGGCCCGCGTCGAGCGGCACCGCCCGCTGCGGCACCGGCATCACCGGCGGTTTCTGCACGATGGCCGTCGCCTCCAGGCTGAGGGGTGGCACCAGCTTCCGCACCAGCGTCGTGCTGGCGTCACGCACGTAGCGATGATCGGTGGTGCGCATCTCCCACACCGCATTGCCACGCGCGTCGAACCCCACCCGCCCCGAGGTGGGGTGAGCAGGCTTGCCCTGGTCGCCGTGCGAGGTCCGCAAGGTCGGCGTCAGGTGGGTGGGTGCGGCGTCTTTGCGCTGGGACATGGCTGAGAGATTGCAGCGGCTGGATGGTTGGCCACTAATCTACGCCGGTTCGCCCCTCCCGACCGGCTTCTGTTAAGCGCGCGACGCGGATTCCGTGACCCGGATCACGCCCGGCCAGTCGCGAACCCCTGTTGCCACTCCCCGATGCGCGCGGTAACGTCGGTCGCATTTCCCGACCCTGTCATTCATCGAAGAGTGAGCCATGACCATCACGAGCCTGCGCCCGCCGTTCTGCTTCCCGCTCGGTCTTCTCGCCCTGGCGAGCTGGCCAGGCCTCGCCGCTGCCGACGTCGTCACCGGCACCGTCACGCCGGCCACTGCCAAGGCCGTCGTCGTCGACGCCTCCGGCAAGACCGTCGCCGAACTGAAGCCCGGCGCCTACCAGCTGCAGCTGGCGCCCGGACGCTACAAGGCCCGCTGCCTGGCACCCGCCCAGCGCGAGCAGGAGTTTCTGAGCCTCTCCGAACCCGTCACCGTCAACGTCGATTGCAGCTGACCGGCGCCCGTTCGTGACGCACGAAGCCGACAAGCCGCCGCGCCGCGACTGGCGCGAGAACGCCAGGTTCGCGGCCAACATCGTCAACTCGCTCGCGATTCCGCTGCTGACGGTCGCGGCCACCATCGTCGGCCTGTACGCGACCAACACGCTCAAGGAGCGCGAGATCGCGATCGCCAACAAGAACAACTCGCAGTCGCTGCGCAACCAGCGTGAAGAGTCCGAAACGAACCTGCGCTCGGCGATGTTTCGCGAACTGGTCGGGCCGCTGCTGCAGAGCGAGACCGAACAGATGAAAGCCGGCGCGGACATGGACCTGCCGCGCGCGCAGCGCCTGGCGCTGCTGGCCGAGTTGCTCGCGCTCAATTTCCACGAGCATTTCGAGCTCGGCCCGCTGCTGCGCTACGTCGATACCCTGCCGGGCCAGACCGAAGAGGCGCGCGCACGCCTGCGCAGCACCTCGCGGCGCGTGATCTCGCGGCAACTCGCGCCGCTGCTGTCGTCGGCCGTCGGGCAGGAGGGACGCAACCCGTCGTTTCTCGAGATCTCGCTGAACTCCGACGGCACCGAGGCCGCCGACAAGCTGCTGTCGTGTGCCGTGCCCGGCACCGCGGACGCGGCGCGCACGTCGTTGACGCTGAACTGCTCGAGCACCGCGCAGGGCTCGCCCCTGCGCATCGCCTCGCCCGATGGCCTGGACAACCTGCAGGTCAACATCCGCGCGGTCAGCTGGGCTGCGCAGACGGTCGGTGTCTATGCCGTGCTGCTCGGGGCCAACGGTGAAACCCAGGCGCACACGCCGCCGATCGAGTTCACGCTGTCGCCCTACTCGTTCCCGTTCTCGGACAACACGCTGCTGCCGAGCGGCAACCGGTTCGGCATCTACCTGACGCGCATCGACGACATCCCGGGCATCGCGCGCATCATGCGGCTGTCGTTCGTCTGGTTCCCCAAGGACTTCGTGCCGCCGCGCGAACGGCCGTTCGACCTCGACGTGCACGAGCTGGTGCCTGACGTTACGAACCCGGCGCGGAAGGACAACTCCTAGCCGTGGATGTCGACCACGAGCCGGACCGTCCGCTGCGGGACGACATCCGCCTGCTCGGCCGCTTGCTCGGCGACACGGTTCGCGACCAGGAAGGCAGCCCCTCGTTCGACGTGGTGGAACGCGTGCGACAGAGCGCCATGGCGTTCCACCGCGACGAAGACGCCGGGGCCCGGCGCGAGCTCGAACGCATCCTCGACGGGCTGAGTCGCGAGCAGACGATGATCGTGGCGCGCGCGTTCAGCTATTTCTCGCACCTGGCCAACCTCGCGGAAGACCTGCACAACAGTCGCCGCAAGCGCCAGTCCGACATCGCTGGCGACCCACCGGCGGACGGCAGCCTGGCGCGGGCGCTCGATCGTGTCGCGGCAGCCGGGGTCTCGCTGGATTCACTGGCCGGATTCTTCCGCGATGGCGAGGTCGTGCCGGTACTGACGGCGCACCCCACGGAAGTCCAGCGCAAGAGCGTGCGCGACCTGGAGATGCAGATCGAGCAGTTGCTGCAGGCACGCGAACGCACCCGCCTGACGCCGCAGGAACAGGCGGCCAACGACGAATCGATCCGCAGCGCGGTGCTCGCGCTGTGGCAGACCCGCATGCTGCGACTCGAGAAGCTCGACGTGCTCGACGAAGTGGCCAACGGGCTGTCGTTCTTCGAGCAGACGTTCCTGCCTGAGGTGCCTTTGCTGTATGGCGCGCTGGAGGACGAACTGCACCGTCGTTACCCGGACGCCACACTGTCCGAACTGCCCTCGTTCCTGCGGATCGGGTCGTGGATCGGCGGCGACCGGGACGGCAATCCATTCGTGACGGCGGACGTGCTGGAGCGTGCGCTGCGCATGCAGTCGTCGCGCGTGTTCGAGTATTACCTCGAGCAGCTGCACGTACTGGGCGCCGAACTCTCGATGACGACCCTCGTCACGGGCGTCTCGGAGGAACTGAACGCGCTGGCCGACCGCTCGCCGGACAAGAGCCCGCATCGTCGTGACGAGCCGTATCGACGTGCGCTCACAGGACTCTACGCCCGGGTCGCCGCCACGGCGCGCGACCTCGACATGCACGAACCCTTGCGACACGCGATCGGCGCGGCCCCGCCTTATGCGCAGGTGGCCGAGTTCGCGGCCGACCTCGAGATCATCCGTCGCTCGCTCGAGGCGCACGACTCCGCGCTGCTCGCCCGCGGACGCCTGCGCCGCCTGCGACGGGCCGTCGACGTGTTCGGCTTTCACCTGGCCGCGGTGGACCTGCGCCAGAACTCGGACGTGCACCAGCGCGTCGTCAGCGAGCTGTTCGGCGCGGCGCGACCGGACGTCGACTATTCGTCGCTGGATGAAGCCGAACGCGTGCGAGTGCTGGCGGCGGAGCTGGTGACCCCGCGACTGCTCAGCTCGCCATACGTCGACTACTCCGCCGAGACATGCAGCGAACTCGCGATCCTGCAGACCGCGGCGCAGATGCACCAGCGCTACGGCGCGGCGTGCATCCCCAATTACGTGATCTCGAAGTGCGACGGCGCGTCCGACGTGCTCGAAGTCGTGCTGCTGCTGCGCGAGGCCGGCCTCTACCGTCCGACGGACGCTCACCTCAGCTGCAACGTGATCCCCTTGTTCGAGACGATCGCGGACCTGCGCAACGCGGCCGGCGCCATGGATGCGCTGCTGTCGATCCCGGTGTACGCGCGCATGCTGGCCTCGCGCGGCAAGGCGCAGGAAGTGATGCTCGGATATTCCGACAGCAACAAGGACGGCGGCTACCTGACCTCGCGCTGGGAGTTGTTCAAGGCGCAGGTCGCACTGGTCGCGACGTTCCGCCAGCACGGCATCCGCATGCGGCTGTTCCATGGACGCGGCGGATCGGTCGGCCGCGGTGGCGGCCCGACGTACGAGGCGATCCTGGCGCAGCCCGGCGGCACCGTGCAGGGACAGATCCGAGTCACCGAACAGGGCGAAGTCATCGGCGCCAAGTACTCGAATGCCGAGGTCGGGCGTCGCAACCTGGAAGTGCTCGCCGCCGCGACGCTCGAGGCCACGCTGCTGGGAGGCGCGGGCCGGGCGCCGCAGTCCCGGTACCTGGAGGCCTTGGAAAAGCTGTCGGCCCGCGCGTACGAGGCCTATCGGCAACTGGTCTACGAGACGCCAGGCTTCGAGAATTACTTCTGGGAATCGACCGTCATCAGCGAAATCGCCGAGCTCAACATCGGCAGCCGCCCGGCCTCACGCAACCAGACACGTTCGATCGAGACGCTGCGGGCGATTCCCTGGGTGTTCTCGTGGGCGCAGTGCCGTTTGATGCTGCCCGGCTGGTACGGGTTCGGGTCGGCCGCCGATGCGTGGCTGCAGGAGCACGGCGACGATGGCCTCGGACTGTTGCAGGAGATGCACCGCGAGTGGCCGTTCTTCGCGTCGGTGATGTCGAACATGGAGATGGTGCTGTCGAAGGCGGATATCGCCATCGCCTCGCGCTATGCCGACCTCGTCACCGATCCCGGCTTGCGCACGACGATCTTCGGCCGTATCCGGAAGGAGCTCGAGTCGACCCGTTCCGCCCTGCTGCGCATCATGGGGACCGGCGAGCTGCTCGCCGGCAATCCGCAGCTGGCCCGCTCGATCAAGTACCGGTTTCCGTACCTCGATCCGCTCAACCACATCCAGGTCGAGCTGCTGCGACGTTATCGCGCCGGCGACAAGGACGAGCGCAGCCGTCGCGGCATCCACCTGACCATCAACGGCATCGCGGCGGGCCTGCGCAACAGCGGTTGACCCTGCGCGACTGGACCTGGAATCGGACGTGGCCCTAGTATCGGCCGCAGAACAATCAGCCGGGGGGGAATCACCATGAACGAGCTGAACACCAGGACCCCGCGCCACCTCTGGATCGTGGGCGTGCTGTCGGTGCTGTGGAATGCCGTGGGCGCATTCGACTATTCCGCCTCGCAGTTGCGCGTCGAGTCCTACATGAGCCAGTTCACGCCGGAACAGCTCGCCTACTTCCATGGATTTCCGGCGTGGGCCATTGCCGCGTGGGCGATCGCGGTGTGGGGTGCGCTGCTCGGCTCGTTGAGCCTGCTGCTGCGCAAAGCCTGGGCCGTCTGGCTGTTCGGCGTGTCCATCGTGGCGATGGTGCTCACCGGGATCTACAGCTACCTGCTCACGGATGGCCTGGCGCTGACGGGAACCGGCGGCGCGATCTTCACCGCAGTCATCTGGGTCATCGCCTTCAGCCTGTATTTCTATGCGCGCGCCATGACGCGGCGCGGGGTGCTGCGCTAGAACTGAAAACTGACGTAGGCCTGCGCGATGCTGCGATCGCGCGCGTTGTTGTACGTGCCACCCCAGGTCGGCTGCCATGCCAGCGCCGCGGACCAGCGACTCGCGAACAGGGCCTGCAGCGACACCACGGCGAGCATGCGGCCTTCGAGGATCATGCCGTCTCCTGACCAACCCCAGACGTCCTGACCGAGCACGAGCGAAGGGACCAGGTCGACGTCGCCGATCGCCTTCGGGTACTTCAGGCCCGCGCGCAGCCGGTAGCCGAAGGCTTCCTGCGACACGTAGCCATCGCTGGTGCATGCGACCGGCGCTGCGGGTGGCGGGCACACACCCCCGACCGGGCCCTGCCCGAACACCTCGGCGCGCCCGAACCGCGTCACCGACGAATCCGGCAGGTCCGGCACCCGCTTGTAGATGAGTTCGGCGCCGTAACTCATGCCGGCGGAACCGAGCACGGCGGGCAGGCCGCCGGTCGCGCCGACTTGCAGCTGCAGAGCCTCGTGCCGTTCCCAGGCGCGCAGCACGCCGCCCGGCGCAACGGCGTCGGCCTTCGCTCGCAACGGCGTCGGCGCCGTCCGGGAAACGGCCGCACTGATCACGTCGAACGAGTTGTACTGCAGCGGCTGGTTGGGGCGATACGTGAGTTCACCGAGCACGACGCCGCCACGCCATTTCGATTCGAACGTCGCACCGAACATCCGGATGTCCCCGGGGTACTCGATGAAGTACGTTGGATTGCGGTTGCCAGGATCGCCCGGCAGAAACAGCGGGCCTGCGACACGCCCCGACTTCGTCCCGCTGTAGAACGGCGCGCGCGAGTGGAACTGCGTCGCATACAGGCCGAACTCCGTCGCCCACGAATCGACCGTGTGTTTGAGCGCGATGCCGCCCTGCCCCGAGTCCGACGGATCCTGCGTCGCGGTGCGCCTGACGTAGATGCCGGTCGCGATGGCCGCGCGGTCGGAGAGATTGCCGAACATCGCCTTGTCGCAGCCCTCGGCCATGAAGTCGAGCGACGAGTAGAACGTGCCGCACCCGTTCAACGCGGTGGGTTCGAACCGCAACTGGTAGAACGCCTCGACGCTCGTGGCCCGCGACAACCCGATGCGCCCGAACACGGCCGGGAACGTGATGCGTGCTTCGTGCTCGCGATCAACGCCGGGCCGCAACGAGGCAGGCACGTCGAGCGGATTGAGATCACGCAGCCCGCCGAGGGCCGTCAGGCGCTTGCCCCAGTCGAGCGACTGCCAGCCCAGCTTCCAGTCGACGGCCAGGTCATCGAACTGGTGATGGCCATGGCCGTAAAGATTGTCCAGCGCGACGCCGCTGAATTTCGAGCGAGCCAGGGCGCCGTCATCGCTCAGCGGCTGATCCGCCGCAAAATCGTTCGGCACGTGGCCCCACGGACGGCTCACTTCCGCATTGGCGTAGTCGTACCAGGCCTGACCGCTCGCCTCGATCCCGTAGTTGCGCCACGTGTAAGACAGCGACAGGTAGCCCTTGAGCACAGACGCGACCTGGTCGCCGCGATCGAAGTTGAGGTTGCCGTCGTCGCCGTTGCGGCCAGCACTCGGCGTCACCGCATTGCCCGGGATCCCGACCAGCGCACTGTTGGCGTCGGCCAGCAGCTTCGGATCCTGCTCGTCGATGCGGACCGCGGTGCCGAGGTAAGTCGAACCCGTGATGCTGAGTTTGCCCGCACCGAACTCGTGTTCCGCGCCGTGCGCGGCCGGGACCAGCAGGGCAGTCGCAAGCACGACCCACATCGGCCGGCCTTGCGCACTGATCCAGACCACCATCGTGCCCCCGAGGCGTTTGCCGCATCGGGTGATGGTGCCGCTCGGAAAGCCGACGCCGCATCGTGGCTAACCAGCACCTGCGGCGCCCGACCAGCTCATGTGATCACATTAATAAGTTCACGTAAACCAATGAATAATAATGCTTTATAGCCGCAGAAGGTCTACCGCTTTTGTGCCAGTCCCGGCCGTGTCCGGGGAGTCTGCCGCTGCAGCGTCGCAAACGCCTCGCGGGTGTACCTCGCCAGGCGGCCGGCATGCGGCAGCGCCGAGGCATTCGCGGTGAAGCCGATCGTGACCTGCCCGGCATAGGACATGAACGTGATGTTGAGACCCATGCCCGCGATGAGCGTGGACACCGGGCAGAGCGCTTCGAGCCGGGCGCCGGCCAGGTACAGCGGTTCACCCGGGCCATGCACGTTCGAGATCAGGACGTTGGCCGGAACGAAAAAGTCCGCGGACCCGCGCGAGACGAGCGCAAGCGTTTCGCCCAGCGCAAAAGTCAGCACCGCGTAAGCGTAGGCCACGTCCTTCGGCAGTGCGCGAATGCGTTCCTTCGCCGCGCGGGTGTTCGCGATCACCTCCCGCATGCGCCGGCCGATCGCTGCCGACGGTGTCCCGAGCGGTGCCCAGAAGACGGAAACCTGCGTCGTCAATTGCTTGTGCTTCCGGTCCTGCAACGAGACGGGGCAGATGGCGACCAGCGCGCGATCCGCCGGCCGGCCAATGCTGCGCAGGTAGCGGTTCATGGCCGCGTCGAGCACGCACAGTGCGACATCGTTCAGCGTCGTGCCCCAGGCGCGTGCGACCGCCGTCATGACCCGCAGCGGCAGGACCGTGTGCGCGATGGCCCGCGCGTTGCGGATCGGTTCGTTCATCGGCGTGAGTGGCGCGGTAAACGGACGATTCGTCCGGCTCGAGAACCCGCGCAGTCCCGCCAGGCATTCCTCGAGCACGCGCTCCGATCCCCAGCCGATTGACAGTGCGGTGCGCGCTGTCTGCGTCACGTCGCGCTCGAGACGCGGCAGCAGGCCCTTGGGCGGAACACGGGTTGCCACCGGCAGACTCGTCGCGATGACGGCGCGGATGCGCCGATCCCGCGGTGACCGGGACAGCGAACGCCGCACCAGGGCGATACCCGACTCGCCGTCCACCAGCGAGTGATGGATCTTGATGAAGACGGCGAACCGGTACCGTTCCAGGCCTTCGATCACGTACACCCGCCAGCCCGGATGCCTGCGATCGAGCATCGGCGCATGCAGTTCGGCGACGAGTTCGTCCAGCTGCGCATCGGACCCCGGCGCCGGCAGCGTCCGGCGCTGGAAGTGGTAGTCGGCGTCGAGTCGGTCGACCTCTTGCCACTCGGGCAGCCCGACCCTGCGCAGGATGGGAATGCGATTGAAGGGCGGCACCGGCGTGGCCCGCCGGTACGCGTTCACGATCCTGTCCACGATGTTGGCGCCGCCGCGGAGCGGCCGCTGGAAGATCAGCAAGGCACCGACGTGCCTCGGGTTGTCCTGGCTCTCCGTCAGGAAGAACATCAGGTCGAGCATCGGTATCGGGATACTCACGGCTTCCCTCCCCTTTCGCTGCAGTCTGCACCCGCGGCCAGGAGGTGGGGATACGCAACAATGGCAGACAAGCGCGCGTATCCTGATCACCCTCAGCAGGAGACATCGCAGCCCATGAAGACGTTGAGCGGCCTGGACGGCCTGTTCCTGCACCTGGAGACGCCGGCAACGCCGATGCACGTCGGGTCGCTGAGCCTGCTGGAACTCCCGGCGAATCATCGCGGCGACTTCTGCAGATCCGTGCAGCGTCACTACGCTCGCCGGCTGCCCCTGGTGCCGGTGCTCAGCCGCCGGCTTGCCGCGATGCCGCTGCAACTGGCGAACCCCGTCTGGGTGCAGGCCGACGACGTCGACCTGAAGTATCACGTCCAGCGCGTGGTGCTGCCGCATCCCGGCACGCAGGCACAACTCGAGGAATGCGTCGGTCGCCTGCATTCCCTCCTGCTCGACCGGACCCGTCCGCTGTGGATGGTGTACATCATCGAGGGATTGCAGTCGGGCCAGGCCGCCTACTACACGAAGATCCACCACGCGTTGCTCGATGGGCAGGCGGCGGTCATGCTCTCCCGCGCCTTGTTCGAGGTGACGCCCCGCAGTCAGCGGGTTCCCACTGCTGTTGCCGGCCAGGCGAGCCACGGCGAGCACCCGGGCCTGGGCACGCTGGCCACGGCAGCGGTGAAACACGACGCCGCGCAATACCTGAAGTTCGTGCGCACGCTGCCCGCCATCGTCAGGACCCTCACCGGCCTGCGCCGTGGCGTAGACACTGAATCATCGGCGCAACCCACCGCGACGTCAGTGTTCGCGCCGAGGACCCCGCTCAACGTCGCCATTACCGGCGACCGCGGCTTCGCCGGCGTCTCGATACCGCTCGACCAGATCAAGGCGGTGGCCGCGGCGCACGACGCGAAGATCAACGACGTCGTCATGGCCATCTGCAGTGGCGCGCTGCGCCGCTACCTGCTGGACCACGGCGGCCTGCCGGGCGAGCCGCTGCTGGCAGCGGTGCCGATCTCGTTGCGCGAGCCCGGCAACACGGAATACACCACGCAGGCGACCATGGCCCGGGTCAGCCTTGCCACGAACATCGCCAACCCGGTGCGGCGGCTGCGCGCCATCCGCGACGCATCGGCCGCCGCGAAGTCAGCCACGGGCCGCGCCAAGGCCATCCTGCCCACCGACTTTCCGTCGTTCGGCCTGCCCTGGATCCTGCATTGGCTGGCGTCGATCTATGAGCGCGCCATGCTCGGGAACCTGGTCCCCCCGCTGGCCAACGTCGTGATTTCCAACGTGGCCGGTCCGCAGGCGCCGCTGTATTTCGCGGGCGCCCGCATTGCCGGCTACTGGCCGCTGTCGATCGTGCATCACGGCCTGGGCGTCAACGTCACCGTGGAGAGCTACGCCGGCGCGATGGGATTCGGCATCACCACCGCGCACAGCGCCGTGTCCGACCCACGCCGGATCGCCGAGTATCTGCTCGCCGCGCATGCGAACTCGTGCCGCGCCGCGCCGCACACGGCCGGCGAAACGCCAGGGCGCTAGCCAGATCCGCCAGCCGCTCAGCGCAGCGCGTCGAGTCCGAACAGCTGCGAGAGCCTGGCGTCGAACATCGCCGCCGGCAGCAGCCGCTTCAGCAGCGGCAGCCGCACGCTGTTGGTGCCGCCACGGATGACGCGCGGCGGCGAGCTGCGCAACAACGCGTCGACGACGGGCACGACAAAGACGTCTGCCGCCATCGCACCCTGCTGCCCGGCCTGGGCGCGGGCACGAATCCCAGGTTCCACGGGCCGGTAGAGCGAATTCTCCGGCAGGCGAACCGCCGCCTCCGCGTGCTCACCGAAGCTGGAGCGCACGCCACCCGGCTGGATCGAGACCACGTGAATGCCGAAAGGCGCCAGTTCCATGCGCAGGGCGTCGGTGAGCGAGTGCACGGCCGCCTTGCTCGAGCAATAGGCAGCTGCAAACGGCGTCGTGAAAAGCCCGACGATGCTGCCGACATTGGCGACCACTGCGCTGCCGCTCTTCGCGACCGCTGCGCGCAGCAGGGGCACGGCCTGACCGGTCACCGCCATCGGGGCGATGACATTGGTCTCGTACTGACGACGCAGGTCTTCGCGGGTCAGGTCGACCACGGCGCCGACCTGCGAGAAGCCGGCGTTGTTGACCAGCAGGTCGAGGTGTCCCGCCTCGCGCGCAACGGTGTCGAGCGCTGCCGCGATGGAGGCATCGTCGTTGACGTCCAGTGCCAGGCCACGCACGCCCTCAGCTTCCAGCGCGGCCAGTGCCTCGGCGCGCCGGGCGGTGGCGTAGACCCGATGACCCCGTTTGCCG
Organism: Pseudomonadota bacterium; assembly: GCA_016705325.1. Lineage (GTDB taxonomy): Bacteria > Pseudomonadota > Gammaproteobacteria > Steroidobacterales > Steroidobacteraceae > RPQJ01. The sequence continues at coordinate 281,250 of JADIYJ010000006.1, forward strand.
AGTTCGCGTGCGAGCGCGGCGCCGATGCCGCTCGAGCAGCCGGTGATCAGGATCGTTTTCTGCATCTGCACTCCCCTACGCCTGGACGAAGGTCGTCAGGCGCCGCCGCGTGCGCTCACGCAATGAATACTCGCGCAGGGTATCCGCCAGCTGCTCCAGGCCGGGGATGCCATACAGGATGACGGTGGCCGAGCTGGTGTCCGACGAACGAAGATCGAGCAGGCAGTGCCCCACCAGGCGCATGCCGAGCGGCTTGTGCAGGTCGAAGTGGTCGATGCGGAACACCTCGATGCTGTCCTTGGTCTTCGAGAAGATCCCGCGCTCGACCCGCACGCGTTGCGAGGTGATCTCGTAGCGCGTCCCGATGGCCTTGAACCAGTAGTAAATCCAGGCCAGGCCCAGCGTGAGCACCACGACGACCCACTGCGACGCGCTGTAGATGACCGCAGGGTGACCTGAGAAGACCATCTTCTCGATTTCCGCTTCCTTCGCCGCGGCCAGGGCCGCCAGGTCGGTATTGCAGAAGCGGCACTTGATGGCGACCGCCTTGATGGTCTCGCCGCAGATGGGACAGGCCTTGGTGTCGTCGCTCATGCCGGACTTCCGTCGTTCCCCTGGAGGCGGCAATTATGCGCCTGCGCACCGGCCCGTCACCCCACCGGCCTCACTTCTCGTGCCAGACGATTGCGCGACCCATGCGGGCCCAGCGTTCGAAGTGGGCGGCGAACACATCCTCGATGCGATTGCGCTTGACCTTCAGCGTCGGCGTGATCAGTTCGTTGTCCACAGTCCACGCCTCGGTCATCGCCACCAGGCAGGCCATCTGCTCGTGGGGATCGAGCGCCCGGTTGGTCGACTGCAGCAGCTCGGCGAGCGACGCCTCGAGTTCGGCGCGGCCCGCGGGATCCTGCAGTTTCCGGACCGCTTCGTCGTTGAGCATCAACAGGCCGATCGGCTGGCCGAGGTTGGCGCCGGTCACGCAGCAGGCCTCCACGGCCGCGTGCATTACCAGCAGCTCCTCGATCGGCGCCGGCGCGACGTACTTGCCCTTGCTGGTCTTGAAGATGTCCTTCACGCGACCCGTGATCTTCAGGTTACCCGCGGCGTCGAACGCGCCCTTGTCACCGGTGTGCATCCAGCCGTCGGCGGTGAATGCCCGCCGGGTCAGCTCGGGTTCCTTGTAGTAGCCGAGCATCGTCGCCGGAGACTTGATCTGGATCTCGCCGGTGGACGGGTCGAGCCGGCATTGCACGCCAGCGTAGGTCTGGCCCACGGTGCCGATGGCTTGCCCCGGCACGGTGATGTGGGTCGCCGCCAGGTTCTCGGTCATGCCATAGCCTTCGGCGATGTGCAGCCCGATCCTGGCATACCAGCGGAGCAGTTCCGGCGGCATGGGCGCCGCGCCGCCCGCGGCGAAGATGCAGTCCTGCAGGCCAAGCGCCCTGAGGATCTTCCGGCGGACCAGGCCCCTGGCGATTGGCAGTTGCAGCAACCGGTCGAGCTTCGCGGCCGGCAGCTTCGCCAGCACGCCGTGCTGGAACTTGACCCACAACCGCGGCACCGAGAAGAACACGGTCGGCCGGGCTCGCTGCATGTCCGCGGTGAACGTCTGCAGGCTCGGCGAAGTACACGTGCATGCCGGTGGCGAGCTGGCCGTGCTCGACCAGCGCGCGCTCGACCACGTGCGACAACGGCAGGTAGGACAACATGCGTGTGCTGCCATTGAGTGGAACACGCTGCAGTCCGCTCTGCACCGCCCACGCGAACGCCTCGAAGCTGTGCATCACGCCCTTCGGAGCGCCGGTCGTGCCGGACGTGTAGATGATCGACGCGAGTTCTTCACCGGGGCGGACCGGCTCGCCCTGGAGCGGCGCCGTGCTCGCGACGATGTCGTCCCACCGCGGACAGTTTTCCTGCGCATCCTGCGGCGCCAGCGGGTGGCTGATGCACGGCAGCCCGGCGGGCACACCGGACTTCATGTGGTCCCAGCCATCGAGCTTGCCGACGAACAACAGCCTGGACTCGCTGTGCTCGAGAATCTGCCGGATGGTGCCGGGTGCCAGCGTGGGGAACAGCGGCACCGAGACGCAACCCGCGAGCCAGATGGCGAAGTCGCTCAGCAGCCAGTGCGCCGTGTTCTTCGCGAGAATGGCGATGCGGTCGCCCGGCTGCAGGCCGAGGCCCTGCAGGTGCGCGGTCATGCGTCGCGACTGGTCGAGCACTTCGCGCCACGTGTAGTCGCGCACCGCGCCGCCTCCAAGCGGCTGCGTCAGCGCCACCCGCTCGGGCGCGGTCCTTTCCCAGTGGTACAGTCGCTGGAGTGCCAGCGCATCGTCGGTAATGATCGTGGCCATGTCCGATCGAGCCCCGAGTCAGGGAGTATTCACGAACCCGCCGCAGCCATGGCGTCCTGCGTCGGCCGGTTCCAGCCCAGCCGCGGATTGCTCGCAATCCAACCCCGGGCGTCAGCGACGGTGGCGAAGTCCGCCACGCAGTACGGCGAGACGCCGAGCGACTCGTAGTAGCGGGCCAGGGCCACTTCTTTCGGGTCCGTGGCGACGATGGCATGCACGGTGTCCGGACTGCTGTAGAAATACAGCCGTTCGTGCTCCGCGCAGGTCTTCAGGTCGAGTTCGGTGATGTCCGCGGCCGGCTGGGCTTCCAGGTAATCGGAAATGATGTAGCGGATGCCCTCGTAGCGCACGTCGGTGCGCATTTCCTTGTTGGCTTCACGAAACTCGCCGAGGGTGATGACGCCGAAGAAGCGCCGGTAGACCCCGTGTCCTTCCCACCTGATTCGATACGGCATCGTGGCTGCCCCTCCACCAGACTGGTCGTCGACAGCTCAACATTGGCCCGACCGGCGATGCAGTCAATCCGTAATTGCAGAAGCCGGCAATCGCGCCGGAAGCCAGGACTGTGCGATCCGTCAGGCTCCGCCCCCATCCTTGCGCCGGGTTATGCGCGAGTCCCGCGGCAGGTCGCCTTGCCACCCATGGCAGGCGGGGAAAATCGAGCGCGGCGCCCGATGCCAAACGTCATGACTGCCTCGCTGTCGGGCGCCTGCACGAAGTCGCCGCCGTCGAACGGCGTCACGAGTCCACGAACGCAGGATGCGATAGCCAGCGTGCGGATGTGTCTGCCGGTAAAGCCGTTGGCGGTGGCCGTACCAGGCCCAGGCCGTTGTCGGGTCGGTATCGAAGCGACAGGGCTGTGCCATTTCGCGAAACGTCTGCCCGGACGCATCGAACACCGCCTGCAGCGGCTGCAGCTCCGGATCGTCGGGCGATGCGGCGAGCATGCACAGCTGCGGGCTCAGGGCGTGAGCCCGGGCGGCATCGCCCGCCCAGCGCGAATGCAACAATACCTATGTCGCACCGTCCCGCTCCACTGGCTTGTCTGCCGCCGCAGACCTGAACAGCAGCGAGTCGATGGCGATGCCGTAATCCATCTGCTCGCCGCGCCAGCCGGTGGTAGCGGTACCGGAATCGATTTTGATGCCGCTCTTTTCATGCGCGGCGGGCAGGTCTCGCCAATCCGCCAGCGGCCGAGTGTGCCCCGGCGCGCAACCGTGCAGCGATTCGCCCCTGGCATTGGTAAATCGCCACGCACCGTCATCGCAGCGCTCCATCTTGAGGCCGCCTTCGTGCACGGCGCGATGATGGAACCGGCACAACGTAGCCAGGTTTGAGAGCTTGGTCTCGCCGCCGTCCGCCCAGTGCTCGACGTGGTGCCCGTCCACGTAGCGCTTGTGATTGCAGCCAGGAAACACGCAGCCTCTATCGCGAGCAGCCAGTGCGCGGCGCAACGCCGGCGGAATACTGCGTGTCTTGCGGCCCACGTCGAGCGGCTCGCCCTGCTCGTCTTCGGTGATTTCGACCTTGCTGCAGTCACACGCGAGGCGCCGCGCGGTTTCCACCGGAATTGCAGGGCCATCATCGAGCTCGCAACGACCGGCCTCACCCTTGCGCAGCGTGGCTTCGTCAATGTGCACGACGACCTGGTGCAGATTGCCGCCTTTCATCGCCGCGGCGCCGTGCTGCAGGAGGCTTTCGGCCATGACGACGAGTGCGTCGGCACGACGCATGGCCGGTGTCGACGTTTCAGCTGAAACGTGCAGCGAATCTTTACAATCGTCCGGCAGCGGAATCTCCGGCAAGGCCGCTTCAATCGCCTTGAGAAACAGCGCACCACTCTCGGCAGTGAGCTGCAATTTGACCACCAGCGAACCGTCGTGGTCGTGAAAATACGTGAGCCGCCGTTGCGAGTACTGCCGCGCCTCGCGCGAAAGTTCCTCGACTTCCTGCACGCGTCGAAACTGCCGCACGAGCGTCTCGACGTGATGCGTGGTGCCGTTCAGCGCCACGTTGAGCAGCACGTCTTCGATGGCCGGCGTCGCCACGCGCGTGAGCGCCCGCGCCTTGGAGTAGCTCAACCGCCCGTTCGACATTGCCAAGGAAATCTTCGGCAGGGACTCAATGGCCCTGGCCACGCGCACCTTCTCGCGCGCCGCACCGAGATCGAGCCCGCATTTCCAGCTGAGCCAGTGCGCACACGACTGCGTGGCGCCATCCGACCAGCCGTTGCGACGGTCGAACTCGGCGATCAACACCAGCCAGCGGTGATTGGCCGCGTTGAGGTGGCCCGCCAGCTCCGTGATCTGCGCTTCGAGTTCGCGGATCGAGAGGCCGCTGTCCGTAGCGTCCTGGCATTCCGGGTGGCATTCCGGGTGGCATTCCGGGTGGCATTCCGGGTGGCGTCTTGTGGGGCGTATTCCATGGCCGCACCGATACTGTGTTTATATACAGTATCGTAACAGAATCACCACTATCCACAAGCGCATTTTCGACGAAAACATCGAGAAACACCGAGGAATCTGCCGCGTCGGAACCGCCCAGCGCACAGACTTGAAACATCCTATAGGATGTCATATCTTTTCCAGACGATGCGCGTCGTGCTGGACACCTCGATTCTGGTGGCGGGCCTGCGCAGCCGGCGGGGGGCGAGCAATCGATTGCTGATGCTGGTCGCCGAAGGCCGCTGTATAACTCTGGTCACGACCGCCATATTCCTCGAATACGAAGCCGTGCTCGTGCGGCCCGAGCACCGACTGGCCACGGGCATGAGCGAAGGCGACGTCGCCGAATTTCCTGCGGCCCTCGCCAGCGCCGCTGAACCGGTGGACGTTCATTTCATGTGGCGCCCGCAGTTGTCGGACCCGGCGGATGAACTGATCCTCGAGGCGGCCGTTAACGGCCAGGCCGAAGCGATCGTCACGCACAACGCTCGCGACTTCCACCCTGCATTCAGAATTTTCGGTATCCCGGTGACGTCGCCGGCACAGGTCCTGAAGGAGCTGTCGAAATGAGCAAGAGCACCTACCCGCTGAAGCTACCAACCTCGGTGAAGAACGCGGCTGCGGAACTCGCCAAGCTCGATGGCGTGTCCTTGAATCAGTTCATCGCCGCGGCGGTAGCCGAAAAAGTCGGCACGATTCGCACCGCGCGTGACTTCCTGCACGATCGCGCTGGATCGGCAAAGCCCAGGGACATGATGAAGTACCTGCGCCGTGCACCCAAGGTCGCGCCGGTGCCAGGCGACGAACGCTGATCGCACGGAATTCGCCATCTTCACCCAGCTCTTCCTGCTGGAAGGCGGCCTGTTCGTGGCGGCGATGATCGCCAGACCACCGCACACCGAGTCGGCGCCGCCGGAGAGTCGTAACGATCCACTGGGTTGAACCCTGGCTTACGCTGGCCCCAGGACCCGCAGTCCTGCCACTTGCGCGAGCGCCTTGTCGTGCGTAATCAGCGCGGCCGCGCCGACGCGAATCGCCGTCGCGACCTGGATCGCATCCGGCAATCGCAGCCGATATGCCGAACGGATACGCGCTGCCTCGACGGCCGTCTCTGCATCGAGCGGCGCCACCTGCCAGCCCAGTCCGCGCGTCAACGCCTCGCGATACTGTGCCGTACGCAACTCATCGCCCGACGCGATCGGTCCCGCAAGGACCTCGGCGAGCGTCACCGTGGAGATCACGATCGACGCGTCGCCGGATTCCGCGGCGTGAAAAACCTCTGCGAACCGCGCGGCGAACCGCGCGTGTCCCTCCAGCCAGTAAATGATCGGCGCCGTGTCGACCACCAGGACCGGATTCTGCGGCAGCCCAGCCAGCAGCGGGGCGGCCTTCACCACTCGTTGCGCATCCGGTCAACCCAGGCCGCGGCGCTCTTGCCCCACAGGCCCGCGCCTGAACCGCGCAATGCCACGACCGACGGGCGCGGTCTTGCATCCGGCAATGAGTCGATGGGGACCAGCGCCGCATACGGCTTGCCGCGCTTGGTGATGATCACGGCTTGTCCTGCATGCGCGCCTTCCAGCAGCGACGGCAGCTGCTGGCGTGTTTCTTCTACACCGCTGTAACGACGCCTGGGCATGGGAGTCTCCGGGTTGATCCAGACTGTACGGAACGTACAGTTTGTGCTCAAGCTCGCCGGCGCACTGCGAGCAGCAACGAAACCGCCAGCAAGGCGAGCATCAACGCGCGAAGCGGGAACGCGATCGCCAGCACCAGCGGCGTCAACAGCGTCCGCACGAGGGACCGCAGCCACGCGTGCTCGGCGATGACGGCCGCCATTGGTGGTGAATATCGGTAGTAGAAGTCGATGAATGCGCGCCCGAGCGCGGTGCGTTGCAGGTAACGGTCGCGGAATTCCCGCAGCATCGTGACGTGCGGTTCGAGCGGCGAGCCATAGGCGGCCGTGGCGATGAAGCACTGCACGGTCGCGCCGCTATTCGGTCCGTCCACCGAGCAGTCGGTGAAAGGCGGGATATCACTCGTCGCAGTGGCCTGGTTGTTCGTCGTCAGGTAGTCGGTATCGCTGCTCGACGTCGCGAAGGCAGACGTCGCCGTCTGCTGTTGCGTGTTCCTGAAGTCGTCCGAGACCAGGTGCAGCGCGATTTGCGTTCCGGCAGTGATCGCCGGCACCGTGCAACGCGTGGCAGTGCAGCCAGTGTTGTCGAAACGGAGTCCCGGGATCGACGTCGGTGCCTGGGTCAGGTCGACGTACACGTTGCTGGCGTCATCCGGGCCCCGGTTCGTCACGTACACGAACGCGTCGAGGTGGCGGGAAACAGTGCAGGGAAGCACAAAGGTGCCGTTGGCGCTGACGCCCAGGTCGACACAGCGGTCGGCCGCGGTTCGCTTCACCGCCGCGACCGCCCGATTGTTCGATGCTTGCGTATCGAGGGCGAGGTTGCTGACCGCCACATTGACGCTGCAGGGCGGCTGGGTCGTCGCCGCGACGATGGCGGGGATGACCAGCGTGGCGTTGGCACCCGCCGCCAGCGCGCCGATGGACCAGGTGCCGTTCGCAGCGTCGTACGTTCCGGTACTCGGAAATGCGGCCATCCCCGCCGGAATCTTCAGCTCCGCCGGCAGCTGGTTCGTGACCTGCACGCCACTCGCGGCATCGGTACCAATGTTGCTGGCGGTGATCGTGAACTGGACGGGCTGCCCGGCCGCCGGTACCGCGGTATCGACGGTCATCTGCAGTGCAATGTCCGGCGCCGCGCAGAGCCGTTGGGGCATCAGCGCGAGGAACGCGACCGCGGTGAGCACGATCACTCGAACTTTATGCAGCCGCATGAGAAGGCCTCGTTGTTCCAATCCCGCCCGATTCGAATCGTGGATCTTGCCACCCCGCAGCAGGCCGAGGGCGACGCCTTGGACGTTTCAGCTGAAACGTGCAGCGAATCTTGACAATCTTCCGGCTACGCAGCCGGACCTTTTCGCTTTCTGGATCCGCTCGCTCGACGGTCACTCTTTCCCACGGTCGCGGTCTTCAGCCGAACCGGATCCCGGTCCCGAAACCGGCAGACGAGTTCGAGCTCACCGCCCATCGCTCGGACAAATCCATCGAGCGTCGACAACAGCATGTCGCCGCGCTGCTCCATCCGCGAGATTTCGTGTTGTCCCTTATTGAGCCCGCGCGCCACCTGCACCTGGGTCAGCCCGAGTGCCCGGCGCAGTTCACGCAGCGAAGTCTCCTCCGCGATCAGTTGAGTCTTCCTGCGCGTAACGGCTCGCCGCTGAGCGAGCGGTAAACGACCGATCACCTGTTCGAGCGTCGGGCCTTTTTCGGAGAGTTTCATGTGCGGCGTCTCAATGGAATTGGCTCAGGTGTGATGAGAATCGTCGGTCCGCTCTGGCGATCAGCTGTCGATAAAACTGTTTCATGGCAACACCCGATTTGTCTCCAGCCGCCAGCAGGATCGCCTCTCGCCTGACGTCAAACGCGAACGCGACCCGCCAGACACCACCGGCCGCATCGAATCGAAGCTCCTTCATGTTGGCGAACTTCGATCCCTTCAGCCGATCGACTCGCGGACGGCCTGCGTGCGGACCGAACTGCTCGATGACGCTGGCCTGTGCCAACAACTCGATTTGCACGGCCGACGGCAAGCGTTGGAACTCAGCCGCAAACTCGCGGGCAAACCGAACCGTCCAAGCCACCAAATTATGCCTTGAGTTTCATATGTTTTTAAACACATATATTTGCTGGCGTGGTTAGCCGCCACACCCATACGGTGCGACGGCAATGAATCGGCCTCACCTGGATAAGCGGCCCAGATTTAGCAGCAATTCGGCGGCCGGCGGTGACGCCAAGGAGTCCCGGATTCCGGGTGAGATCTCCCGGGAACCGGGCGACGCTAACTTTGTAGTCGGTCACGGGTCCGCCGCTTCGGCGCGGACTGGACCAGTTTCTTCACCTTGGACAGGGACTCGCTTGGCTCGGCGCGTCGCTGCTGGGCGACATAAGCATCGAACAAGTATTCCCAAAGAGCACCATGGCGACCGAGGTCGATGACCACGGACTTCCTGCGGCCACGGGCATCGACAACGAAGTCGATGCCGGGCATTTCCTTGCGTGACCTGACGCTCATCCACACGGACTATACGCTCCCCACAATAGTGTCTGCGCAGAGCACACTCCTTCCGTCACATCACGACAACACACGCGGGAGGTCGCGCGCACCGTGCACGACGCGCACCAATTCCACGCCGCCCAGAATTGGCCGATAGACGAGGACGTAGTCCCTGACGGGAAAGCTCCGAATCCCGGCGCGGGGGAATGGACGATCCGTGCCATCAGTCCCCGCCAGACTTACTCCTGCGCCGCGCCAGCTCAGCGCGACCGCGAGCCTTGATCTCTTCAAAGACTTCATGGGTAAGTTCCGCCGACCGGCCTGCATCCAGGTCATCGATACCTTTCTGCACGTCGGCCTTGAGTTGCTCGAACCGGGCCGCCTGCTCCCGTTCGTGATCCTCGAGCAATCTGAGCGCCGCGCGGATCACCTCGCTGGCCGACGAGTACCGACCCGACCTGACGCGTTCCTGGACCATTTCTTCAAGCCGTGGGGTGAGCGAAACGTTCATAGCCATGGCGACCACCTGCGCATCGAGTGATGGCAAATTATGCTATTCTTTGCCATTTCGACGCCGACAGCCCGATCCAGGTGTCCGGCACGCGCGCCCTACTCCGTCGTCACGATTGCGAAGGTGCCCGGCGCCTTGTCGAACAGCGTGAAGAAGCGCACCAGGTCGATCTGGCTGCCATCGATCTCGAGGTCGTCGCTGAGCAGGGTGTCCTGGACGCCCGCCGTGCCGGTCATCATCTTGATGAAGATCGGCCTGGTCAGTGTCAGCGTCGCGTTGGCATCGGTCGCAGGGGCCGCCTTCTTGAAGTGCAGCACCGCGTTCTCGATCCACAGCACGTAGGACTCCTCGAGGTCGGTCAGTACCAGGTTGACCTTCAGGTTCTTGCCGTCGGCGGCGGGGCCGTCCAGCGCGGCCGCCATGGCTTCGAGGAAGCGCTCGATCGGTGTCTGCTGCAGCATGTCGATCACGAAGGAGCGATCGACGCCCTTCTTCGGCGGCCCTTCGCGCAGTTCCATCGCCGCCGTGAGGTAACTGTTGCGCCAGGTCGCGGCCTCGGCCATGTAGCCCAGCTGCTCGTAGGTGCGCGCGAGCAGTTCCTTTGCGCCCTTGTGCTCGGGGGCGCCGAAAACCGCCTGGTTCAGCAGCTCTGCTGCCCAGCGGTAGTCGCCCTGGTCGTAAGCCGTCTGTGCGGCGGCGACGGCCTTGTCCGCACCGCCGATCAGGTCGAGCCAGCGCTGGGCCGATTCCTGTGGCGGCAGCGGGTTGAGGTTGGCGGGATTGCCGTCGTAGGCGCCGAGATAGAACTGGTAGATGGCCTTGACGTTGTGGCGCAGGTCGCCGTAGTAGCCACGCGCGCCGAAAAAGGACGCCAGCGACGGCGGCAGCTTGACCAGCTCGGCGATCTCGCGCGGCGTGTGGCCGGCGTTGATCAGGCGCACGGTCTGGTCGTGCATGTACTTGTACACGTCGCGGTGCTTGCTGATGAAGTCGACGATGCGCGCGTTGCCCCACACCGGCCAGTTGTGCTGGCCGAAATAGACCTCGGCGTCGCCCAGGTTGTCGATGGCTTCCTGCAGGTAGGTCGACCATTGCAGCGAGTCGCGCACATTGGCACCGCGCACCGGGAGCAGGTTGTGCATGGTCTGCGCCAGGTTCTCGGCGCCACCGTAGGCCTTCTTGTCCGGGATCGAGAACGTGAGCTCGGCCGGCGCCTCGGCGCCGGGGACGTTGTGGAACACGAAGCGCACGCCGTCGATCACCAGTTCCTGCTCGGGCGTGGTGATCAGCTGCGTGGGCATCAGCACGCCGATCGCGCCGTAGACGGCGTTCTTGCCCAGGCCCGTGTCGACATTGCCCTGCGGCGAGCGCTCGAGGTTCTTGCCGAACTGGTACATCGAACGCCGCGCCATGGCCGTGCCGACAAGGATGTTCTCGCTGGTCGCCTCTTCGATGAAGCCCGCGGGCGCGATGACCGGGATCTTGCGTTGGGCCACCTCCTGCGCCGAGGCGATGCCCAGCGCGCCGCCAAAGTGGTCGGCGTGGCTGTGCGTGAAGACGATGCCCGACACCGGCTTGTCGCCCAGATGCTTGCGCGCAAATGCCAGCGCTGCGGAGGCACTCTCGCGTGCGGTGAGCGGGTCGACGACGATGAAGCCGGTCTTGCCTTCGATCAGCGTCATGTTGGCGATGTCGAAGCCGCGCAGCTGCCAGATGCCGTCGGTGACCTTGAACAGCCCGATCTGCGCATTCAGCACCGCGTGCCGCCACAGGCTCGGGTTGACGGTGGGTGGCGCCTTGCCGTCGACGAACTTGTAGGCATCGAAGTCGATCAGCACCGTCGAGCCATCGGCCGACAGGATCTTGCCCTCCGGGCGCGCGATCAGGCCACGCCTGGCGTCCTCGAAATCCTGCGGGTCGTCGAGCTCGAGTTCGGCCGCCATCTGCTCGTTGGCCTGCAGCGTGGCCGGCATGGCGTCACCGGCGGTGCCGCCGACGCCGGTGTTCTGGCCGCACCCAGCCAACAAGACCAGCAGCGTGGCCAAAAGAAGTTTGTGCATCACTATTCCCCCTGACACGTTATTCGTACGACCGGCCGCGACCACGCCACCTTGGTTCTGCACCCCCCAAAAGGGCGCGGGGGGCGCGCCCGCGCGCCGGCGGGCCCGCCCCCGGGGGGGGGGGCCGGGGGGGGGTCGCAATCTCCCCGTCGCCCTGCATCAATCATCGCTTCGGAGTGATGAGTTCCACCGTCGGGAAATAGGTCGGATACCGCCCGACGTCCCGCGTCAGGATCGACAGGCCACGCACCGCCGCGTGTGCGCCGATGAAGAAGTCCGGCAGCACGTTACGCTTCACCGCCGATCGACTGCGCTGCCGGTAGCCGAGGTACACCTTGCCCGCCAGGAACAGCGCCTCGCGCGGAATCTCCTCGACCTCGAGCCCACCGTCCGTAACGACTGCCTCGAGCTCCTCAATGCGCGCAAACGCCATCGACAGCTCGGCATAGATCACCGGATTGATGCAGATTGGCCCACGCAGGCTCGCGGCGTCGAGCTGACGCTGCGACCAGTCCGCCCAGGTCGGATCGTCCTCGACCACGTCCAGCAGGACGTTGGTATCAACGAGAATCACGACGCCCTCACCGACCGCGGGTCAACGCCAGAATCTCCTCGGTCCGCATCTTTACCGTGGCCCGCCCGCGCAGCTTCGCAAAACGGCTCTTCGGTGCCGGCGCCGGCCGGCGCCCGCCACCGCGCGCCACCGGCCGCAGCACGACCTCCCCGGCGTCGGTGAGCTCGAAGGCAACCGCGGATCCGGCCACGATCCCGAGCCGATCCCGCACCTTCTTCGGAATCGTGACCTGGCCCTTGGAGGTGACGTTGTTTGCCATGAAAGTAATACTTAAACAGTTAAGAGCATTACTTTAGCACCGGCGTGGGGTGCAGGCCAATGCAGCCGATCCATTGCCTGGAGGCCCTTTCGGGCGGAGCGCGCGACGCTGACTCTGTAGCCGGCCACTGGCCCGCTGCTTCGGTGCAGACTGGACCAACGTCTTAACCTTGGACAGGGACTCTCGTGGCTCGGCGCGTCGCTGCTGGGCGACGTAGGCATCAAGGCTTCCCGGAGGACACCGTTGGGGGCAAGGTCTATCACCGGCGTTTGGGGGGGCCGCGCCGCGCGCCGGAACCGCCTGCCTGGGCCTTGGGGGGGGCTTGAGGGACCTGACGCTCATGCGTACGGAGTATGGCCCCCCCCGCACTATTGCATGCGCAAAGCCCACTCCCTGCTTAGCTTAGCTTCACGACAACAGCCGCTCAAGGTCGCGCGCACCGTGCACCACTCGCACCAGCTCCACGCCGCCCATGATTGGCCGATAGACGATGACGTAGTCCCTCACTGGAAAGCTCCGGATCCCAGGGCCGAATTCACGACGAGCTTTCCCGATCAGTGGTTGCGTTGCCAGAATCTGCGTGGCGACGTCGAGATCGTCCATTAGGCGCTCGGCAGCGGAGACATTGTTTGCAGCAAGACCGACCCAGATCTCGAGCAGATCGTCTTCCGCCGCGGGGGAATGGACGATCCGTGCCATCAACCCCCGCCAGACTTGCCCCTGCGCCGCGCCAGCTCAGCGCGACCGCGAGCTTTGATCTCTTCAAAAACTTCGTCGGTGAGCTCGCGCGACTGACCTGCATCTAACTGATCGATGCCTTTCTGCACGTCTGCCTTGAGTTGCTCGAACCGGGCCGCCTGCTCCCGTTCGTGATCCTCGAGCAGCCTCAAGGCCGCGCGGATCACCTCGCTGGCCGACGAGTACCGGCCCGACCGCACGTGTTCCTGCACCATTTCTTCAAGCCTTGGGGTAAGCGAAACGTTCATAGCCATGGCGACCACCTGTGCATCGAGTGATGGCAAATTATGCCATTCTTTGCCGTCTCACAGCCGACCTGGCGAACGCCATGCTGCCTAGCGCTCGCCACGCGATCCAACCGAATTCCTTCCCGGAACTGGCAGAAATGAAAGCTCATCCCACGAGCCTTCCCTGCCCCACACTAAGTTAATGAAAAATAAGCACTACTGAATGCAGCGCCTGGGCCCGCAACTGCTCCTCTCCGCCACCGACCTCGTGAACTTCCACGAGTGCGGGCACCTGACCGCGCTCGACGACCAGGCGCTCAAGGCCCGCGTGACCAAGCCCGACCAGCACACCGAGCTGCTCTTCAAGCGGGGCAACGAGTTCGAGGCTGTGTACCTGGCCGACCTGAAACACGAAGTGGAAGGTACCGGCGGCACCGTCGTGGAAATCGAGAAGACACCCGGCAACCCAGCCGGGTCGGCCGCGCAGACCCTCCTCGCCCTTCAGTCCGGCGCCGACCTCATTTACCAGGCCACCTTCCTGGACGGCGACCTTGTGGGCCACGCGGACTTCCTGCGCAAGGTGCCGCGACCCTCCGCGCTCGGCGACTACAGCTACGAAGTCATCGACACCAAGCTCGGCCGGACGCCTAAGGCCGGGTACGTGCTGCAGCTCGCGTTCTAGGGCGACCTGCTGGCCCGGGTGCAGCAGCTCGACCCGCACGCGATGCACGTGGTACTCGGCACGCGCGAGCAGGTGACGTTCACGTGCAACGAGTACTCACGGTACTTCCGCCGGCTGCTTGGTCGATTCAGGAACACGATCAACGACCGGGCAACCGCCGATCCCACCGGACCCAAACCCTGCGCCAAGTGCCCGCAGTGCCACTGGCAGGACCACTGCAAAGCGCAGCTTGCCGCCGAGGACAGCCTGCACCAGGTCGCCAACATCCGCGCGAGCCAGGTGCAGAAGCTCGAAGCCGCTGGCATCCAAACACTTCAACAACTCGCGCAGCTCGAACCCACGCACACCGTGCCGCACCTGGCCGCGGAATCGTTCGCCAGGCTGCGCGACCAGGCCGCGATGCAGCAGCTGGGTCGCGACACGGGCAAGCCGCAGTTCAAGCTCATCGAGGGGCCCACCGGCATTCCGCCCGGGCTGCTGCAGCTGCCGGACCCCGACGACGGCGACGTCTACTTCGACATGGAAGGCGACCCGCTCTACGGCGACGACGGGCTCGAGTACCTGTTCGGCGTGTGGTACCGCGAAAACCGCGCCTTCGAGTTCAAAGGATTCTGGGCGCACGACCGCGCGCAGGAAAAGCACGCGTTCGAGTCCTTCATGGACTGGCTCGAGGCCCGCATGGACAAGCACCGCCACATGCGCGTCTACCACTACGCCGCCTACGAGGACGCCGCGCTCAAGAAGCTCGCTGCGCGCCACGCCACGCGCGAGGCGTTCCTCGACCGGCTGCTGCGCGAAAAGCGGCTGGTGGACCTGTACCGCGTCACGCGCGAATCGATCCGGGCCTCGACCTCGTCGTACTCGATCAAGGACATCGAGACGTTCTACCGCGGCAAGCGCAGCAATGAGGTGCAGACCGCCGGCGCCAGCACCGTCTACTACGAGCGCTACCTGGAGACCGGTGACAAGGCGCTGCTCGAGAAGATCGAGCGCTACAACCAGGACGACGTCGAGTCAACGCAGCAGTTGCACGAGTGGCTGTGGAGCATGTTCCCGGAAGACATCCTGCGCAGCGGCGGCACAAGCGACACGACTGCGGCGGGATCGCTGCCGCCCTTCAACCCGCCCTCGCCGAAGCTGCAGGCCTACCTCGACCGGGTCGATGCAGTGCGCAGCGCACTGCTTGCACGGCCGTCCGCGGCCCGAACGCTGATGGCCGACCTGCTCGAGTTTCACCGCCGGGCCGAGAAGCCGCAGTGGTGGGACGTGTTCGCGCGCGCCGAGCTGCCGTTCGACGACCTGCTCGACAGCGTGGACGCGATCGCGGGCCTGGTGCGCGTGCCGGGCAGCACGGTGGACGAGTACGAGTACCCCGAGCAGGAGATCAAGTTCGACGCGGGCAAGCAGGCCGTCTGGCTCGAGCACCCCGCGGGCGTGAAGGTGACGCTGCTCGAAGTGGACGAGGACCGGCGCCGCGTGCGTCTCTCGGTGGCCAGCAAGCATCGGCCCCTGCCGGAGCGCCTGAGCCTGGGACAGGCCGGGCCCATCAATTCCGAGGTGCTGAAAGAAGCCCTGCTCCGCGTCGGCCAGAGCGTGGCCGATGGCGATCATCGCTACCGCGCGCTCCAGGCCTTCTTCGAGAAGCAGATTCCGCGCCTAACGGGTCGCATGCCTGGCGAGCCGATCGTCAGCGACCCCAGCGCACCGTTGGCACAGACCATCGATGCCGTGCGCCGCCTCGACGGCAGTTACCTGTTCATCCAGGGGCCGCCCGGCGCGGGCAAGACGTACACCGGCTCGCACGTATCGCCGCGCTGCTCGCGGACGGCAAGCGCGTGGCTGTCTCGTCCAACAGCCACAAGGCCATCAACAACCTGCTCGAGGCCGTCGAGGAAGTACTGATCGAGAACGGACAGAAGCAAGTGCGGGCCGGCAAGAAGGCGACCGCGCTGGACGAGGGCAGTTACCTCAACGGCCAGCTGATCCTGGACGTGGACAACACCCAGGGCGCGTTGCACCCGGACTGGCAGCTGATGGGCGGCACCGCGTGGCTGTTCTCCGACCCCGGCGCCGACCAGCAGTTCGACTACCTGTTCGTGGACGAGGCCGGCCAGGTGTCCGTGGCCAACCTCGCCGCCATCGGCACCTGTGCGAAGAACATCGTGCTGCTGGGCGACCAGATGCAGCTGGGCCAGCCGATCCAGGGCACGCACCCCGGGCGCTCGGGCGAATCGACGCTGGAATACCTGCTGGACGGGCTCGCGACCGTGCCGCCCGACCGCGGCATCTTCCTGCCCACCACGTGGCGCATGTGTCCCGACGTGTGCCGGTTCATCTCGGAGGCCGTGTACGACGGGCGCCTGGAACCCGAACCGAAGAACGCGAACCAGACCATGGTGCTGGGCGCCAAGCCGCACCCTGCCCTGCAGCCCACGGGCGTGGTGTTCTGGCCGATGGACCACGCCGGCTGCGCACAGAAGTCGACGGAGGAAGCGCAGGAGATCGAGCGGATCTACCAGAGCCTGCTCAAGCAGGCCTCGTGGATCGATCGCGAAGGCGTGAAGCGGCGCATTACACCCGACGACATACTAGTAGTAGCCCACTACAACCTGCAGGTGAAGCTGCTGCAGCGGACGTTGCCGGCGAATGCGCGCGTGGGCACGGTGGACAAGTTCCAGGGCCAGGAAGCGGCGGTGTCGATCGTGTCGATGACAACCTCGAGCGAGGAGGACCTGCCGAGGCACCTGGAGTTTCTGTTCAGCAAGAATCGTCTGAACGTGGCGATCTCGAAGGCGCGGTGCCTGAGTATCGTCGTCGCGAATCCCAGGCTGTTGGATGTCAGGTGTAAGACGCCGGGGGAGATCGCGTTGGTGAATACGTTGTGTTGGGCGGCGGATCCATACCGCGCCTCCTAAAGAACGTTTTTGCGGAACACCGCACTGTGCGAACCCACAATCGACAGACACACTCCAACCACTCGACCCGCCAGGAGGCAAGGTCTCGATGGCTGCAGTGCTGAAGCCACCAATTCTTTCCGTGTATGACCCACTTGCGGATGGGGAAGGAAGCATCGACCCGCTTGGATTGGCGGCCACCTACGAGCGTCTCGCGGACATCATTCTGCCGGGCATAACCGTCCGTATGGGGCGACCTCGTTTCCTGACGGCGTTGGCGGTAGGTACGTATGTCTGCTCTGAGTTCGGCAAAGACGAACTGGCAAGCGACGAGGTCACGCCGCCCTACCTTGTTTTCGAATGGTGGGTCATCGAAGCATTCACCCGCGCAGCCGACGAATTAGAGGAATACGGCCGTATCCCGGGGATGCAGAAAGCGCAGGCCTGTGTACGCAACGGCCGAGCCCTGAGCGCGCCCGCCTACCTGAAGACTCCGACCGTGTTCGGATTCACGGGCATATTTCGAAGACTGGCCCGTCACACACAGATTCTGACGACCGACGGCTTGCTTGACGAGTCCGGCCATCGACTTGTCGAAACATGGGCAAGAGACCAAGGCCTCGATGGGTTCGTGTATGGACGCGAAGGAGGCGGAGCTCGCTTCCGCGACGACCTGCGGAAAGCAGTCTCTCAGGGTCTTAAGGAAGCGCACACGTCACAGCGACCGGGTACGTTTTGGCAGTCGGTGGCCAGGAATCTCGACCCTGCGAAGCCCGGTCGCGCCGAACGCAAGCTCCTCCTCGACTTGATCTCTAATCGATCGGGGCCGTCAGACGACGTCAAGTTCATTATCGAAGCGATGCGCAAGCGCAAGACCCGGCTGGATTGGGCGGATGAGGCGGACTTCTACAAATCGCTTCATAAGACCGCACCCACGAGCCTGAAGCCATCACTGATGGCAATCGATGCTTATGAGGCCTTCTGTCGACCACTAACCGATGCCTTTTGTGAACGGTGGTCCGAACCTGCGTCATTCTGAGGATGGGCGCACTTTGGTCGATCCCGCGCTGGGGTGCGTTGCCGCTGATTGATGTCGCTTGGGACCGTTCGGTCTCGGGCTCTTTATCTCCCGATCCCACGCTGTGCAGTCGGCCGCCGCAACGCGGCGGCAGACGCCGATGGGCTTTGCTCGGGTGTCGATGGGATCGCTGCGAGCGGTGACGCCGGCGTGCTCGGCGGCGCTCGCGTGCGTGTCGGCTATGCTCGCTCCGACAAGCAGAGAGACGAAGGCCCGGGACTCGATTTGCCGTCAGCCCGGGCCTTCCATGCGCAGCGCCCGTAGAAGGCAGTGTGCAGGCCCTTTATGCCTGCCGAGCCGGGCGCTGTCCAGTGCTTGGGGAGGGGCATTGGGCGTGCTCGGGGGAGCCGAGCTATCGGCTCTACAACTGTGCGCGCTGTGCCGTGCAGGTTCGGATCTGCCGGCGCTGCGATCACGGCAATGTGTACTGCGCCGCAGCGTGCGCGGCTGCGCCGGCGCGAGTGCGCCCGGCGGGCGAGCGCGCGCTATCAACGCACCCGTCGCGGCGCGCACCGCCACGCCGCCCGGCAGCGGGCTTACCGCGAGCGTGTGCGCAGCAAAGTGACGCATCAGGGATCCCCGGCGTGGTGCTTCGGTGCATCGTCTCCGGCACCGCAATCAAGCAGGGGAAGTACACCGATGTGTCATGCCACGACGATCCCGCGCTCGGGCAGCGCTGCGCGTTCTGTCGCGCCCCGCTGCCGCGATGGACGCGGATCCGCGCCGGGCCCTGGGGCCGCTGGTGAGCGGTCGCCGTCGGGCTCGTCATCGTGATCTCGCGCGCGCTCGAGGCGGAGATCCTGCGGCTCCATCATGCCGAGCACTGGCCCGTGGGCACGCTTGCCCGCCAGCTGCAGGTGCATCACGCCACGGTGCGCCGCGTGCTCGCGCAGGCGGGCGTGGCGGTGGTAGCGCAGGTCGTGCGTGCCTCGATGGTCGATCCGTACCTGCCGTTCATGCTCGAGATCTTGACGCGCTACCCGACGCTGCGGGCGAGTCGCCTCTATCGGATGGTGCGCGAGCGCGGCTATGCGGGCGGTCCCGAGCACTTCCGCGCGATCGTTGCGCGCTACCGGCCGCGCCCCGCCGCCGAGGCGTATCTGCGTCTGCGCACGCTCCCGGGCGAGCAGGGTCAGGTGGACTGGGCGCACTTCGGGCGGCTGCGGGTAGGACGGGCCGAGCGACCGCTGATGGCGTTCGTGATGGTGCTCTCCTACTCGCGACACGTGTTCCTGCGCTTCTACCTGAACGCTGCGATGAGTAGCTTCCTCGACGGACACGTGCGGGCGTTCGAGGGCTTCGCCGGCGTGCCGCGCACGCTGCTCTATGATTTTGTTCCCGGGAACAAAATCATAGTTATGTGCCCACCCCCGTTATGTGGCCAATGAAGAAATCGAACCGACTTCTCCGGGTGGCGCGCGCGCTGATGGGCACATAACGCGCTAAAGCGAGTTGAGCCAAGTGAGCAAGGACTTGTCCTCCTTCCAGACTGCACGAGCGCGGCCTGCCTCTGAGATGTCGGAACCGAGCTCGCAGTAGCGTAGGGCTTCGGTCTTGGCGCGCAGCATCAGTTCGGCGTACCGGTTGGTGGTATCCAAGCTGACGTGTCCGAGCCATCCACGGATGACGTTGACCTCGACGCCGGACTCGAGCAAGTGAGTTGCCGCGGTGTGCCGAAACAGATGCGGGCTGACGCGTCTTGGCTGTGGACCCGGAGTGTCCCAAGCGGCCGCATGTCGTCGGATGATTTTATAGATCCCGAACCGCGTGAGAGGTTGGCCACGGCGTGCACAAAAGACCGGGCTTGTGGCGGTGGTCCTGCGTTCAGCGAGTAGCTGCTCAAGATGCTTGACCGTCTGGTCCCAGAGAGGACAGAGGCGCCACTTATCCCCCTTGCCGTGTAGGCGCACCTTACTGGGCGCCTGGAAATCCAGGTGTTCGACTCGCAGATCGACGACCTCCTGAGCGCGAGCCCCGGTGTTGTATAGAAACAGAACGAGGGTCCGATCACGCAGAGCAAACGGCCCCTGTCGGGGCATGGAGCGCAGCAGCGCGGTCATCTCCTCGCGCTCAAGATAATGGGTATCGGGGAGCGGTGTTCGTTTTACCGGGATCGAGGCAATCTGCTGGCACACGGCGAGCATCTCCGGCACGCGGACGGCGAGGTAGGAGAAAAAGGTGGTCAATGCGGCGCGTCGTTGGTTGCGGGTGCGTGGCGAATTACGCCGTTCCTGCTCGAGATGCGCAAGGAAACCCAGCACCGAATCGAGCGTGAGGTCTTCGAGCGCTAGTTTTGCAACGGGACGGTGCTTGTGCTTAGCGAGAAAGCGCAACAAGAGGCTCACGGTGTCGCGGTAACTGCGGATCGAACCCAAGCGCAGGCCCTTCTGGACGGGCAAGTAGTCGTTGAAGAATGACTGCACGAGGTGACCGAGTAGAGGGCTCATGCCAATCCCTCCCTGAGTGTGGCGGCGGCGAAAGCCTCGAAGCGCCGATTTGCCAAGTCCAACAGCTCCGGTGTCGTCGTCAAGTAGATAGCGGTCGAGTTGATATCGACGTGCCCGAGAAACGTCGAAAGAATGTGCAGACGCGCCTGTGGATCGTCGCCATCGCGATACCAGCGGGCGAGCGTTCCCACGGCACAGGAGTGGCGCAGATCGTGCAGGCGTGGGGGAGAGACGCCGGGTGGGATCATAAAATGGAGCCGCCGCACGAGCTGCTGAAAAGTGATACTGACGGTGCCAGGACTTACTGCCCGTCCTCCCTTCAATCGAAACAGCGCTGTCTCCGGGTCGGCACTGCCATAGAGCCCCGTCCTACAACGGACGATCTGTTGACGAAGAAGTGCCTCGAGCTTCGGACCGAAAGGTACCAGTCGGCTCTTGTAGAACTTAGTCTGTCGGATCACGAGTACGCGGCGATCCAGATCGACGTCCTTCACGCACAATCGACAAGCTTCTCCGACACGCAATCCCAAGCCATAGAGAATGGCAAAGATCAAGTGATAGGTGCTGCCCCGGTCGAGTGTGCCGCCGCGATCGGCCAGGGCTTGAGCGGTTGCCAGCAGGCGCCGAGCGGCGGCTTGATCGAAGATGAACGGCGACCGCTGGTATCGGGCGCGACGCGGTGGGGACTGTAGTGGATTACGGGACACCTTGCCGTGTCCGACCAGGTACGCGAACAGCCGGCCGATCGTGCAGCGCAGGTGGTTATAACTGCGAGGCTTTGATCGCGGCCGGGAGGCCAGAAACTCATCGATCAAAGCCGGTGTCACCGCGTCGAGCACGCACACCCGACGTTCGAGCAGAAAGTCATCGAGAAGGCGGAGGCTCTTCTCCTCAGTCTCAAAGCGGCGACCGGCAGATCGTTTATGGGCAATGAAGTGCTCGATATCGGGTCCGAGGAAACTGGCAAAGCCATGGCGTGCTCTCATAACACGTCCTCCCCGTCCCCGAGGGCCACCGTGCGCAGTCGCTCTACGGCGATCTTGGCGTAGATCTGGGTGGACGATGCATTACGGTGACCAACATAATCACCGATGTGCTTGAGCGAGAAGTTGGCATCGACGAGTCGCTGCACGCAACTATGTCTGAGCGTGTGGGATCCAGGACGCGGCACTTGGACACCCGCCTTGCGAATATAGAATGTGGCGCGACAGGTGACGGCGGCTGAGCCGATCGGCTCAAAAGGCGCCAAGGTGCGGAAGAACACATGCCGGTCAGTTGTTGCTGGTCGCGCGTTCTTGATGTAGTCGATCAGCGCTGCGCCCACAGCGGTGGCGAGCGGGTATGTCGTCGTATTGCCCGCCTTGCGCTCACGGATCTTAATGCGGTCATTACGCCAATCGATGTCATCGAGCGTGAGAGAAGCGACTTCGCAGGCGCGCAGTCCATAGGTCGCGAGCATCCCCAGCATGGCGAAATCCCGCTTGCCGGAGCTCGAGCGTCGATCGATCCCGGCGAGCACGCGCTCGACTTGGTCCCAGCTGATCGATCGTGGAATGCCGGAATGTCGGAAGTGCTGGGGGAACTCGACCAGAGGACTCAGGTCTTTGGCCATGATGCCCTCGCGGTGTAGATAGCGCAGAAACACTCGCAAGTTGCCGCACGCGTTGCGGACTGTGGACCATGCGACGCGAGGCCCATACTGGGCGATGAAGTTGCTCAGCATCAGCGGCGTCACGCGCGCGACATCGCGCAGGCCGATCCGCTCTATGTAAGCGGCAAACTGTCGCAAGTGGAACTGATACCGACGAATCGAAGCCGGACGCAGCCCCTTCTCGTCCCGGAGGAACTGGAGAAATCGGGGCGCCTGACGCTCGAATGGGTTCTCAGGAGGGCGTTGACGCCCGCGGCCTATGTAACCTGGGATCGCCTGGCGCAGCATCCCACGAACAATGTTGCGAGCGAAATAGACGATCTTCGCGCGCGCTGCGGGCTTCCGCCCGCGACCGTGGGTCGCCGCCCACGCTTGCGCGAATGACTCCACGTGGTCCGGCAGTTGCGGCAGCTCCACCGCGCCGTGGCTCTTGGCGAACTCTCCGAATGCCACCGCGACCGGTATCCGGCGTTTAACTGTGCTCTGCGAATATCTTTGAGCCGAGAGCCATGTGACGTATCGCTCTACGGAATCGGCGATCCAGCTGCAACGGATGCGATCAGCTGTCTCGGGGCGGACGAAGTACTTCTCGAGCATGGATAATCTCCACTGTGAAAAGGGGAGATCACCATGCCAGTGCCTTCGGTTATGTGCCCCGGTCGCCGACTTACTCGGTCGAAATCAAGCCCATGGCCGATGCCAGCCACATAACGGGGTGGGCACATAACTATGACAACCCTGAAGAGCGCCGTGCTCGAGCGCGTCTATCATGCGATCCGCTTCCACCCGACGCTGCTCGAGCTCGCGGCCCGCTACCGCTTCGCTCCCCGGCCGGTCGCGCTCGCCCGCGGGAACGAGAAGGGCCGGGTCGAGCGCGCGATCCGCTTCGTCCGCGAGCGCTTCTTCGCCGCCCGGCGCTTCGCGGACCTCGCCGACCTCAACGCCCAGGCGCTCGCCTGGTGCGCGGGGGAAGCGGCCGAGCGGCCGTGCCCCGAGGATCGCGAGCGCAGTGTGCGCGCCTGCTTCGAGGCCGAACACCCGTGCCTGCTCGCACTCCCGCCCGATCCCTTCCCCTGCGAGGAGCGCGTGTCGGTGCGGGCGCCGAAGACCCCGTACGTGCGCTTCGATCTGAACGACTACTCGATCCCCCACACCCACGTGCGCCGCACCTCGAGGTCGTGGCCACGCTCGAGAGCGTGCGGATCCTCGACGGCGCTGCCGTGCTCGCCGTCCACCGGCGCAGCTTCGATCGCGCCACCCAGATCGAGGATCCGGCACACCTCCAGGCGCTGCTCGATCACAAGCGCGCCGGGCGCGGCCACCGCGCCATGGACCGCCTGCACCACGCCACCCCGAGCGCCGCGAAGTTCTTCGCCCGTGCTGCCGAGCGCGGCGTGCACCTCGGCTCCCTCACCCGCGGGTTGATCGATCTGCTGAACACCCATGGGGCCGCGGATCCGAGCGCGCCCTGCTCGCGGCGCTGCGCGAGGACGCCGCGCACCTCGCGGCCGTCCGGCACTTCATCGACACCGAACTCGCCCGCCGCGGCCATCTGCCGCCCCTGCCCGTGACACTGCCCGACGACCCGCGCGTGCGCGCGCTCACCGTGCGCCCGCATCGCCTCGCCGACTACGAACCGCGAACCGAGGACCCCGCCGATGAACACCCCGATGATCGCGACGATGACGCTCTCGGCTGACGCCCTGAAGGGGCGGCTGCGCCGCGTGAACCTCTACGGCCTCGCCGCCCACGTCGAGGACATCCACAACGAGCCCTGGCTCGCCCGCGTGCTCGAGATCGAGGAGAGCGAACGCCAGTGCCGAAGCTTGAAGCGCCGGCTCGACAACGCGCGCCTCGGCGCCTTCTGCCGCTCGCCGACTTCGACTACGACTGGCCGCAGGAACTCGACCGGGCACTCCTCGAGGAGCTGTTCACACTCGCCTTCCTGCAGGGCGCCACGAACCTGATCCTGGTCGGTCCCAACGGCCTCGGCAAGACCATGCTCGCCAAGAACCTGCTGCACCAGGCGGTGCTGCGCGGTCACACGGCCCGCTTCACGCTCGCCTCCGACATGCTCCACGATCTCGCCGCCCAGGACGGCTCGACCCAGCTCGCGCGGCGGCTGCGTCGCTACACCGGCCCGCAAGTCCTGTGCATCGATGAGGTCGGCTACCTCTCCTACGACGCCCGCTACGCAGACCTGCTGTTCGAGGTGATCACCCGCCGCTACCAGCAGCGCGCCACGGTGCTCACCACCAACAAGCCCTTCGGGGAGTGGAACCAGGTGTTCCCGAACGCCGCCTGCGTCGTCACCCTCGTCGATCGGCTCGTGCACCGCTCCGAGATCCTCTCCCTGGCCGGCGATAGTTACCGCCTGAAGGAGGCGAAGGAGCGCGCCGCACGGCGCGCTCCCTCACGCGCCTCGGCCAGGAAAGCACGCTGAGGACCTCCGACATGGAACCGAACGATCTGCCGATCGTGTGCCTGCCGACCGAACTCTCGGGCGAGGACGCCGCCCGCCTCATCGAGTTCCTCTACCAGATCGCCGAGGGCCTCGAGCGTCTCTACCTCGGAGAGTTGATGCGCCGCCGGCCGTCCACAGCTGCGCCCGATCCGGACGACTTCCAGACCACCGACACGCCGTTCTGATCGTCAGCGTCGGCGTTCGCCTCGCTCGCACTCAACATCGCTTCCAACAAAACCGCCTCGCACCCTCAGAAAAACGCAGGTCTACACCACCGTCAACAGCAGCGGCCCGTGCCGACCTGGACCGCGAGTTTCGGCCAGCTGGCTACAACATCGGCATCAACGATGGCACCGCCGCCGGCCAGACGGTGCCGCACCTGCACATTCACCTTATCCCGCGATACTCCGGCGACGCTCACGACCCGCGAGGGGGCGTCCGGTGGGTGCTTCCGGACAAAGCCGCGTACTGGGACAAGAGTTGAGCGTGGGCAAGGTCAGCGATTCGGGGACACCACCGCCCTACCTGCCGACCGACACCTCACGCCCGTCGCCCGCGGACCAGATCCGATTCATCGCGAACGTCGAGCGCATCCTGGCCGAGGGCTCGTTCGTCGCGACCTACAAATACGCACTACTGGTCGCGCTCGTGGAGCTAGCCATCGAACGCGGCGACGATTCCAATCGTGAGCTGGTGCTACCGATCCACGACATCGCTGACAAGTTCGCGGAACTGTACTGGCGACAGGCAGCACCCTATGAGGCGGATGGCGTTTCGAGCCGCGGGCTCGTTCTGCACCAGAACCAGGGCAGGCAGGCCAGTGCTATTTCGCGGCTGGTGAAATTGCGGAACGAGATGCAGGGCAGCAGGTCGACGCTGGCGCACGCGCGTCGCAGCGCCGACTGGTCGCCACTGGTCGGGCAGATGCGATCGCTGCTCAAGAGCATGCCGCTGTGGAGACTGCAGCGAGTCGGCCACGAAGACATCCGTTTCCTTTACGAACCCGGGCCTGGAAGCGACTACATCACCTTGCTGCCCGGCGTTGCATGCCACCTTCGTGAACGCGCCCCGCTCATTCGTCGCCTGGCCGAAACCGAGTGGCTGCGGTTCGTGCTGTCGCTCAAACAGAACCAGCCGGTCCTGGGCCGTGCAGTGGGCTTGTCGGAGTTCCTGTTCGGCTCGAGCCGGGCGGCGCTGTCGCTCAAGGTGAGCAAGCCGTTGCGGGAGCTGCAGAGCGGCCAGTGTTTCTATTGCCAGGGTACTTTGTCGGCAACTGCCGCCGTTGATCATTTCATCCCGTGGTCTCGCTATCCGCGCGACCTCGCACACAATCTCGTCCTGGCCCATGGCGCCTGCAACTCCCGCAAGAACGACTTGCTGGGCGGCGAGCCCTATCTTGAACGGTGGGTGAAATTCGTATCGGACCATGATTCCGACCTGCTGCAGCTCGGCACCGAGGCTGGCTTGCTGGTCGATCGTGCGACATCCGTCGCAGTGGCTGAGTGGAGCTATGGGCATGCTGAGCGCGTGCACGCCGAGGTCTGGCTCGGAGGCAAAGACTACGGCCACCTTTCCAGAAACTGGCGCGAACTGCTTCGATAGTTAATGTCCGTCGACACGCGACCGCTGCTGGTCGTGGACTGTTCGTTCGAACCGCGCCCGCTGCAGCGCCGATACGTGGACAGCCTGTTCGATCATCGCCCGGGCCTCGTCCTCCGTCTGCGCCGTCGCCTCCATCATCCGTTCGACACCACCCTTCGCGAGTTCCTCGTCCGAGTTGAGCAGATAGAACACCCGTCGGGTCGCTTGCGCGTCCATCCACGCGACCGATCGGCCCTGCAGCTCGATCGCGCACGGGCGGACGAACGCATCGAATTCAATGTCGGACGCGTGATCGGCATTGGGGCCGCCACGTCGGACAAACCCACGCTCCGCCAGCCGCTCCACGACGAACTCGACGCCCGCGAACGGCCCGCCGATCGTCGCCAGGTACACCCATCGCCGCACGGTCCACGCACTGGATCCGTCCTTGGCGTGCTCGAGTTGCGGCAGCCCGAGCGGCGGCAGACCGCCCGCCTCCATCGTGGCGGCAAAGAGCCGCGCTGGATCCTGTGTCCACGCTGGGCTCTTTCCCACGACGTAGTTGATCGTGCTGAACCTGAGCTCGAGCCGCCCTGACACGGGCGCCTTGAGTCGCGCATCGCGGCTCATGTCCTCGAAGCACTGATAGAGATCGGCGAGTCGGCTGACCGGCACCGGGACGCAGATCGTCTTGAACCCGCCGTCCGGGATACCGGTGAAACCCACCTGATCCGCCCGGTGCTCGAAGTACTTGAGCCGGTACGCAGCTTCGAGCCGCTCGGTCATGGCTCGGTCCCAGCGCTCCGGGAACGGCGTGTACAGAAACTGTATCGCGTGCCCGAAGTCGTCGCCAGTCGTGAAACTCGTGCCACCCTCGATGCCGCGCCACACCTGATGCAACTCCAGGCGTCGCTCGCCTCGATCGAATGTCGCCTCGACATGCGTCTCCGGCACGTCACCGGTCCAGCGCGCCGACCAATCCGCGTCCGACGATTGGAACGCGCTCCGATCGAGAGTCCCGAGCAGCAAGTAGGGTGGAAGTTCGTCCGCCACCATGACCTGACCGAGCGGCGTCTTCCGGTACGCCGGACGCGCGGGCAGGCACCGCGGCAAACCAATGACGGGCGGCAAACCGCGGGACAAGTCCTCAGGCGAAATGGATTGAACGGCCATGTGATGCTCCTTCGTTGCCCGGGATCGGGCCGCATCCGCCGAAATGGCGATCCACCTTGCCGAGCTGGCAGGTTGGCCGAAGCACGTGCTTCGTTCTTGATGCTGTGTGAATTATACGAGGGAGGGAGGCTCAGGAGGTGAGCCAGCGCCATCGCGGCCTTCAGTCACCAGAAATTGCCCGAATTCGCAACCAATTCACGGTGCCCAGTAGCTACAGCGCTGCTCGGATGAGCGCCTCAACATTGCCCATTACGTATCCTATGGGATACGCTATCCATGCTGCAGATTCGACAGACCGTCTCTTTCCGTAAGTGGCTGATGCGTCTTGAAGATCGAACGGCACAAGCACGTCTCGTTCGGCGCTTTGAACGACTGGCTGACGGTTACGCAGGCGACCATCGGTTTCTGGGCGCGGAATTGTTTGAGTTGCGCGCTGACTTCGGGCCTGGCTACCGGATCTATTACATGCGACGTGGCGACGAGCTGATAATCCTGCTCGTCGGTGGCGACAAGGCATCACAGGCGCGCGACATCGTGCGCGCGCGGCGAATGATCGAGCAATTGGAGTCCAAGCAATGAACCGACCCAGCCGCAAGCAAGCCTTACGGACCGTTCCCTTCGACGCCGCCGAGTATCTCTTCGACGAAGAGACGCGACTGGCGTACCTCAATGCCGCGCTCGCGGAAGGGGATGCACAAGCCATGGTGACCGCCCTCGGAACGGTGGCCCGGGCCCGTGGCATGTCGCGAGTCGCGAAGCGATGCGGCCTGGGTCGCGAGAGCCTGTACAAAGCCCTGAGCGAGAGCGGCAACCCCGCCTTCACGACGATCGTCGGAGTCGCGTCTGCGTTGGGATACACCTTCGAGATGCGAACGGCGCCGTCAAATCGAGATTGAGAGTTTCAGCTGAAACGTCAGTAAGGATTCCAAGGCGCCGACGACCGCGAAGGCAAGACGCGGCCCCTC
The DNA here is from genome assembly GCA_016705325.1 of Pseudomonadota bacterium. GTDB lineage: Bacteria > Pseudomonadota > Gammaproteobacteria > Steroidobacterales > Steroidobacteraceae > RPQJ01. Next base: position 309,482 of record JADIYJ010000006.1, read on the forward strand.
ACGTCACAACCGGATAAACCGCATCCCCCCACAAGGTTTCCGGGTGATCCATCATCACCTCGATTACCAGCGGTACCAGTTTCCCCATCAGGTTCACGCAGTCCCTCAGCTGCTCGCGATTGACCGACCCGTTCCAGGTGGCCCCGCCGTGAATCAGCTGGTTGCGCAGCGTGTAGATGCGCGACAGCACGATCGACAGCACCGTCACCGTGTCCTGTCGGCCCAGCGCCACGTGCGCCGCCTTGTTGGCGGCCGCGAAGCTTGCCTTCCAATTCGCCTCCGGCAGTGTTCCGTTCTGAAACCTCCAGAAGTCCGCGTACACGTACGGATTGTCGAGCAGCACCCGGATGCTCTTCGGAAACTCGGTCCAGGCCAGCGTGTCGAATCGCTTCTTCCCTGCGTCGAGCTGCGTCAGCTTGTCGAGAAACCCGCGAAACGTCTGCTGCTCCGAGTCGCGATACTTCTCGTCGATCTCCGTCGCATACGCTGCGTTGAACGCAATCCACAGCAGGATGAACTGCCCGTCTGCATCGTGCTGCCCACCGAGCTGCTCGGCCCGGTCGAGCCAAGACAATGCCCGGTGCACCCGCAAACTCAGGTTCGGGTGCCATGCATCCCGCGCTGCTCGATGCCGGTCCTTGAGTTGCGTGTAATCCATCAAGCCCTCGCGGCGGCCGGACCTGCCACAGCGAGTGCCTGAGTCGCAGCCTTCGCCTTCTCGAGCCCCTGCAGCATGGCGGCGGTCGCTTCGATCACCAGCACGAACGATCGCTCGTAGACTTCATCGAGTTCAGCAGCTTTCTCCAGTTCGTCCACGACGTCGGCCATGGCGGCCACGGCGCCCATCATCACTGCGTCCATGCCGGCCAGGCGCTGCACGGCTGACGCGGCCTCCGCCTTGCCCTCACCCATCTCGGCTTGCAGCAAAGCCAACTCGAACGTCACCCGACTGGACGCGTCCTTGAGCCCGGCGTTCAGTTCCAGTGCGCGCGTCCGCAACTCATCATCCATGGGCACCGTCGGCAGCGCCTCCAGCAGACTCACCGCTTGAGTCTCCATCGTGTCCGCGCAGTCTCGTACGGCGGCCAAGGCGACCCGCAGTACGTTGTCGCTACTTCTTTTCATAGGCCAACTCATCCATAGATTGCGCGAATCGAGACCGCAGGGCTATGTCGCGACCGTATCCCCACCCTCAACATTGGGCAATCGGGCTTTCCGCGACAGCAAGCTGAATTGGTGCGCTGAGGGCACATTCTCAGGTACCCCGATGGTTCGCGCGAACCCACGATCGAAGCCACCAACAGACCTTGGCTCGCCGAGCCGCTCCCAGATACCGATGCCGACGAGCGGGGACTGTTCCGAATCGTCGATGAATCGGGTGAGGATTACCTGTACCCGGCGAAGAACTTTCACAAAGTCGAGTTGCCGGCCGCGGTTCGTCGGGCGGTATTTCACGCGGCGTGATGGATCAGCCTTTCAGGCTCCGCCGATACGCAAGGTCGCGCAACACCGGATCCCGCGCCTCCTCCGTGCACAGCTTCTCCACCTTGGGTGTCTTGCCGACGCGACCGAGATCGAGCCGATCCGCATCCCAGCAGGTCTGGACGGTGAGGTCGGCCTCGAGCAGTCCGTCGCTGTGGTGTCGCACGGCGTAGGTGAGCAGCTCGAGCCCCGGCCGGTCGAGCCGCAACACGTCGCGATTGAGTTCCAGCGCGTAGTCCGCGGCCCGCGCGCCATGCTCGCGATCGGTCCCGTCGTGGAAACGCTGGCTGTCGTGCAGGAAAGCGAACAGTTCGACAACGTCCTCGCGCGCTCCGTTCACCCGTGCCATCGCCAGCCCGTTCCAGCGCACTCGTCCCCAGTGCGGCACACCGTGGATGCCCTGCCACTCCAGCCGGAACTGCTGGCGCACGATCTCGATCAGCTGGCGTCGTCGGTGCAAGTCCATGGGTGCGATTCAGTCTCCACAGAAATGTCTGTCATGTGGTGTTTCACGCGTCCCGCGAAGAACGTAGACCCTATGCCAGCCCAAGAGACTCTGCAGCATCCTTTAGTCGTCGGTCACGGGTGAGCAGCTTCTCGCCCACCGCTTCGGCCGACACCAGCAAGTGAACATCAACCCAACCCAAGCCACGTCCCATCAATTTTTTGGTTTCGAGAAACTCGAGCACGTCGTCGTGTTCCATAACGGGAACCGCCGGCAATCGGCAGAGCGCCGCCAACACTGCCGGGCGATTCTTTATGTGGCCGCACGCAATCTCCCCGATGATGAACGGATGCACGGTCACTTGCAGATGTTTGCAGTAGACCAACGAGTACAGCGTCACCACGACGCAGGTGGTCTACCCAGATCGTCGTATCGACGAGCATCACGCTCGACTGCGGTTGGCGCGCTGACGCCGACGTGGCGCCGCCCTGAGTTCTCGTTCGGTGGCGCCAAGGGCGATGAGTTGCCGACCGCTTTCCCTGGCGATCAGTGCCTCCAGCCCAGCGTTCAAGACAGCGGCTTTGCCGCGCAGTCCCGTCAGCTGTTGCGCCTTGGCGAGAAGACTCTTGTCGATATTCAACGTGGCCGGCATGTGCATGACTATCGCTCCGGGCACAGGACCTGACAAGTCGGCCTGTGGGTCGGCCAATTCTCCTGTCGTCGCGATGACGATACCGCTCGAAAATGTCGGTGGAACGCCCGAAAATCGCGTCTACTCCGGCTGGACTCTACCCCCTCGGGGCCCTCCACCCCGCCTTCCGCGCCTCCTCCTCCGTGCAGAACCAGCGCTCCCCGCGACTGGTGCTGACGCCGGTGCGCTCGTACGAGTCGCTGCCGGGCACGTGGTAGATGCGATCGCCTTTGTCGTTGATGTTGCCCTTGATCCGGCACGGGCCGGCGGGCGTCGATGGTTGGGCCGCCGTGTTCGTCACGGGTCCCCGGTCGTTCATGGCGGCCACGCACGCGGTCTCGGTCTCGACGGTACTGCCCATGACGATCTCCGTCTGCTCGCGCTCGGCCTGGCGGTACTCCCACGGCGCGATTCGTTCGCTCGACGGCAGCGACCAGACCCCCCGCCCGGACGCCCGCGCCTGCTGCTCCCAGGCGCAGTACCGCGCATCGTCCAGGTACTGGCGATACGCCCAGGCGTGGCCTTGCTGCACCATCCAGGCGTTGAGGTTCTCGTCGTTCAGGTACACCACTGCCACCAACCGGTCGTACTCGTCCTGCGTGATCGGCTGCAGCGTCACCTCGGTGCCTTGCCGCAGGCGTCGCGCGAGCGCAGCGGTCGCCTGCCGGCCCCACGGCTGTGTACGTTCGGGCGTGTCGATGGAATGCAGGCGAACGATGATCGGCCCGGAGGCCAGCGCCACGTGAATCGTGTCGCCGTCAGTCACCTCGGTGACGCGGCCGACCAGGACGGCCGCACTGTCACCGTCGCGTGTGGCGGCGTACCTCGAACCCCAGGCAGCGGGCAGGAAAGATACGACTGCGATCACTATCCAGCGCAATGACGATGGCTGACTGCGCCCGTTGGGGCGCTTACTCGAACCCAATGGCCTGCTCCCGCGGCGATCAACGCCCCGCCAGTGTGACGGTTACGTCTGCGGGAGAACAGCGGGCGCGTCACGCGACGCGCCGCACGTGCGGCGCACCGGGTACGCGCGCATCAGTTACATCGTCAAATCGAGATTGAGAGTTTCAGCTGAAACGTCGGTAGCAATGCGAGGGCGACCGAGGACCGCGAAAAGATCGCACAAGTCGGATGAGTTGCACGCAATTCGTCGGGCGGGTCTATGCGGCGCTTCGCCGTCGCGTCGCCTCGGCCAGGTCGTACGTCGACTGCAGGTTCATCCACAGGCGCGGCGACGTACCGAGCACGTCCGCCAGGTCCAGGGCTGCGTCCGCGGTGACTCCGCGCTTGCCCTTGATGAACTCATTGAGCCGGGCCTTGGTCCAGCCGATCTCGCGCGCGAACGCGGCCTGCGACTTTTCAGCCGGCTGCAGGAACTCCTCGAGCAGCATCGCGCCCGGATGAATCGGGTTGGCTGGCTGCAGTGCGCGCTTTCTTGCCATCGTCTTACCCTCCGCAGGTTCAGTGGCAATCAACCACCGTCACGTCCTGCGCATGTCCCTGCTCCCACCGGAACACCAGCCGCCACTGGTCGTTGATCCGGATCGAGTGATACCCCTTCCAGCGACCCTTGAGCGGCTCCAGGCGATTCCCGAAGCTTTCGATCATGTTTCTAGGTTATCGGAACACGATAATGATGGCGAGAAGCCGGGTGTCGGGCGAGCGCTGATCGTCCCTTGCCTGGACACGTCACGGACAGTCGGGTATCCGTTCCGATTCACTGGAAATCAGTCCGACGGATCGACCTCCTCCGTCGGGGCGTTCAGCGCAGGCAACGGTATCGGCAGAAACGTCGGCGAATTCGCAGGGGATGCAGCTTCATCGTCGCCCTCCTCCGGCCCACCCGCCACGAACTTCATCCCCACTCCATACGGATTCCGCGGACTGTCCGACCGGTACTTGCTGCCCGCCCCGTACGGATTGTTGATGCTGTCCGCCGAGTGCTCGCTGCCATAGCGACCGTACGGATTCGACACTGACTCCGGGTCGTACGGATTCGCGGACAGCTTGCCGCGGTAGTTGCCCTCCTCGTCGTACAGCTTCGGCGCGTCCGTCGCGTACGGGTTGGTCGCGCTCTGGTCGCTGTAGGGGCTGCCGTACTGGCCGTACGGATTGCGCACGCTCGTCGCGCTGTAGGGCGAGCCTGCCGGGCTGTAGGGGTTCGCGGTCGAATTAGGTGCGTACGGGTTGGCGGAGAGCTGGCCCAGGTCCTGGCCGTGGGCGGGGTTGTAGCTGGCGGTCGCCACCAGCACGCCGAGAGTAAACAGGATTCGCGTGCGTCGGCGATGCGTGGCCAGGCTTGTCATGGACGTTGTCCCCGGAGGCTTGTGACGTCCTACTGTGGCAAAGGGGCGGCTCACTGGGTGAGCCACTGACGATGCGGGCGCGCTACAACGCTGGTGCGATCGCAGGGAAAGCTCTCGACTGTTGCATCCTCGTGGCTTTGCGAGGCTGGCTTCTTGCTTGCCCTGGTCTTGCTGATTGCCGTTCCTGGTCGAGCCACTGGTGAAATGGGTCCCGGCCGGTTGGCGACAAATGACGTTACCGACGTCGCCCTGCTTGAGGCACCCTCTTACGCAGCAGCCGTCTCGACCGTCGACGGCAGTTGGCTCAGCACCAGCTTGTCCATCTGCACTCGTTTGCTGGCTTCGTCGATGTCGATACCTACGAGTCGCCCCGCAGCGTTGTAGTCCAGCACGACGTCATCGGAGATCTCGCGGCTTTCGACGCCTGGCTCCTCCGAAAGGTCGATGTAGAGCGAATCTGTGTCGGCGAAGTAACTGAGTTTCACGGTTTGAAGCCCCTGTCGGGGAAGGCGTTCAGGATCGTGACCTTATCGGCCAGCGTGACTACCCGCAAGTGACGGCCACCGAGTTCTGGAATCGGCGCCCAGAATCTGTATCGCGAGTCACCTTGTGGTTCTGAACGCGTGGGGTGCACCACCACCGCGATGCACCATTCCCTGCGGAGGTAGGTGCGCTTCAGCAGGACCTTTTGCTCAAAATAGTCAGCGAACTCGTATTCGGCCACGAACCGATCGCTCACCGTCCGGAGCAGCGAATCGTCCTTCAGGTTCACTTCAGACCGCTGCCGAGATATCCGCTCCGTATGCCTCGAAATCGGTCGGCCCGCGCCCGCCTGAACGTTGGTTCGGATCCCCGAGGATCCGTACATGCACGGCTTCCTCGAAGCGCGCCCCGGCAACATCCTTGCTGCTTTCGGCACGTCCAGAGGAGTTCGCGTCGTCATGACCCACTCGCCCGAATCCCGTCATCGCCGTCCCGCGCACCGCTCGTGGGCCGAACCCTGGAAGGTCAAGGTGGTCGAGCCCATCAAGATGATGTCCCGCGCCGAACGCACGCGGGCCATCGCCGAAGCGGGTTACAACACTTTCCTGCTGCGCTCCGAGGACGTCTACATCGACCTGCTGACCGACAGCGGCACCAGCGCGATGAGCGACTGGCAGTGGGCCGGCATGATGCTGGGCGACGAGGCCTACGCCGGCAGCCGCAACTTCTACAACCTCGAGGCGGCGATCCAGCAGCACTACGGCTACCGCCACATCGTCCCGACCCACCAGGGTCGCGGCGCCGAGAACCTGCTGTCGCGCATCCTGATCAAGCCCGGCGACTACGTGCCCGGCAACATGTACTTCACCACGACGCGGCTGCACCAGGAGCTGGCGGGCGGCACCTTTGTCGACGTGATCGTGCCGGAAGCCCACGACCCGAACGACGAGAGCCCGTTCAAGGGCAACGTCGACCTCGATGCGCTCGAGGCGCTGATCCAGCGCGTGGGCGCCGACCGCATACCGTATGTCTGCATCGCGGGCACGGTGAACATGGCCGGTGGCCAGCCGATGTCCATGGCCAACACGCGGGCGGTGCGCGAGCTGACGTCCCGCCACGGCATCCGCGTGATGCTCGACGCCACGCGCGCAGTCGAGAACGCCTACTTCATCCAGCAGCGCGAGGCGGGCTATCGCGACAAGCCAGTGGCCGAGATCCTGCGCGAGTACTGCAGCTGCACCGACGGCTGCACCATGAGCGGCAAGAAGGACTCACTGGTCAACATCGGCGGCTGGCTGGCGCTGAACGACCCGCACCTGTACGAGGAAGCCAGCAACCTGGTCGTGGTGTACGAGGGGCTGCACACCTACGGCGGAATGGCCGGCCGCGACATGGAGGCCATGGCTCGCGGCATCGTCGAATCGGTCGATGACGAGCACATCCACGCCCGCGTCGGCCAGGTGGAATACCTCGGTCACAAGCTGATCGACATGGGCGTGCCCGTGGTGCGGCCGATCGGTGGCCACGCGGTCTATCTCGACGCGAAGGCGTTCTACCCGCACATCCGCCAGGACGATTTCCCGGCGCAGACACTGGCCGCGAACCTGTACGAGGATGCCGGTGTCCGCGCGATGGAGCGTGGCATCGTCTCGGCCGGTCGCGACGCCGCCACCGGTGCGCACCACTACCCTGCCCTCGAACTCGTCCGGCTGACGATTCCACGTCGCGTCTACACGCAGGCGCACATGGACATCGTCGCGGAATCAGCGGCAGCGGTGTTCGACGAGCGCGACACGGCCCGCGGGCTCAGGATGACCCACGAGCCGCGCTACCTGCGCTTCTTCCAGGCGCGGTTCGAGCCGCTGGCGGCTTGACGGCAGACGTTCCGCAACAATGACCGGTACCGGAGGCCACCCGCATGACCACGACGCTCCCACGCACAGCGATCCGCCTGTTCTCGCTCACCGCGCTGCGGGCGCTTTTCCGCCACCTGCAGGATGGCCGGCATGACGATCAAGTCCGAATCCGTCCTGGTCGTCGACAGCGCCGAGTCCTACACCATCACGGTCGATTCGACCGAGGACGGCGTGCAGACGCACGAGGTGCTGCGCGCACTCCGCATCGGCGACTGTGCTGGCACCACTGTAAGTAAAGGCGATTAAAGGCTACCCTTCTCCACCGTCACCAACGCGGACAGCGACTCCATGGCCAAGCCCCCGAATTACTCACAGCAGAAGAAGCAGCGCGAAGAAGCCGCGAAGAAGAAGCGCGAAGAAAAGCAGCAGCGCCGGCAGCAGAAGAAGGACGAAGCGCCGCCGCCGCCGAATTGACGGCGGGCGACAGCAGTTCACCCCACCGCGTCGTCCTCCATCATTCGCCGCAGCAGGGTGCTGGTCGTGACCGCAGGGTCCCAGCTGCACACGCGGTTGCGTCCGGCGGCCTTGGCCACCAGCAAGGCCTTGTCCGCCCTGTCGATGGAATCCTCCACGCTGATGTCCGGTTCCAGCAACGCGAGACCGAACGACGCCGTCGTGGCAATCGGATGGCCGGCGGGGCTTGCGACGATCGGCGTTCCAGCGATCTGCTCACGTATGTGACCGATCACCTTCTGCCCGATTGCCAGGTCGGCCCCAGGCAGCGAGATCAGGAACTCGTCGCCACCGTAGCGAAACACCTTGTCGTACGGCCGCAGGTGTTCCGTGACATGCCGCACCACGCCGGCCAGCACCTGGTCGCCGACGACATGCCCATGCCGGTCGTTGATCTCCTTGAGATGATCCAGGTCCATGAAAGCGATGCAGCACTGCTGTACGTTGCGGCGGGCGAGCTCGCGCCATTCGCGCAACGTGGGCAGCATCTCGACGCGGCCGTGGGCTCCGGTCAGCGCGTCGCGATCGCGCAGCGCCCCCGCGATCGCGTGCCGCAGCGAATCCAGTTCCAGCTGCAGGCGCTCGCAGCCGGCGACGAGGTCGTCATAGCCCGCACGGGAAACCGGCGTGCCGGTGGCCGCCTCACGCAGCATTTGTGCCGCGACCTGGTGCAACCTCTTGTGCTCGGCCTCGATGGCCGCGAATGCCGGCTGCTCCCGGAGTTCGACCGGTGCCTGCTCGTAGTACCAGCGGCCGAAACGACAGTGCCGATGAGCCAGCTCGTCGAGGTCGTTCGGATCACACGGCAAGCGGCAGACGATCGAGCGGATGAGGTCGTCGTGCCAGCGGGCGTGATCGTGCAGCGCCTGCTCCAGCTGCTCCAGCGACTTCTGCAACGCGGTCGGGTCCATGCGCAGCATCGGGATTCACCTCACACTCCATGCGTGGCTACTGCAGTGCGACAGCCCCATGCCAAGGGTTGCGCAGGTTCGCTTCGACCGCAACCGCGCTCAATACCTAGGACGCGTGCCGTCATGCTCGCGCTCCCCGCGGGTTCCGGCAGTGTATCTTGACGGTCATGAATTGCCTGCAGGACGAGACCGACTTCGA
>JADIYJ010000007.1 GCA_016705325.1 Pseudomonadota bacterium
CTGTGGCACCGGGGGTTGCGGCGGCGGTTGATGCCTGCGGAACTTTCTGCGCGTGAGCCGCGCGATTTCTTCGCGACTTCGCGCTGACCGCGGACGCGGATAGATATAGCGCACGGAGCGGCGCGGGGGGTTGGTAGAGCGGATGGCACGGATCGAAAATGTATTGCTCGGCTTCATCGCGAACTTTTTCGACACGCTCGGCATCGGCTCGTTTGCGTCGACTACCGCCTGGATCAAGTTCCGCAACCTGATTCCCGACGAACTGATTCCGGGCACGCTGAACGTCGGTCACGCGCTGCCGACGATTACGCAGGCCATCATCTTCACAACCGCGATCGCCGTGGAGCCGCTCACGCTCGTGTCGATGGTCGCTGCGGCCGTGGCCGGCGGCTATCTGGGGGCGGGCCTCGTGTCGAAGCTGCCGCGCCGCAGGATCCAGATCGGCATGGGAGTCGCGCTGCTCATTGCCGCGGCGCTGTTCGTGATGAAGATCGTCGGCGTGCTGCCGGCTGGCGGCAACGCGCTCGGGCTCAGTGGCGGTGTGCTGGTCTTCGCAGTCGTCGTCAACTTCATGCTCGGCGCACTGATGCAGCTGGGCATCGGCCTGTACGCGCCGTGCCTGATACTCGTGAGCCTGCTCGGCATGAATCCTATCGCTGCATTCCCGATTATGATGGCCTCGTGCGCGTGCCTGATGCCCGTCGGCAGTCTCAAGTTCATCCGGCGAGCGCAAGTACGACAAGCGCGGCAATCGGCCTTGCGATCGGCGGGTACCTGGCGTATTTCTCGCGGCGTTCGTCGTCAAATCGCTGCCGATGCAGGTGCTGTACCGGCTGGTCCTGATCGTCGTGCCTCTATGCCGCCATCCTGATGTTGCGCTCGGCCCTGCAGCCCCAACAGTTCCTTGCTGGAGAAAACAAATGACCCGACCTGCCACTCGGCCTGCAAGACTTGACGCCGCGTCCACTCAGGTTCTCGTTGCCACCTTGCCCGGCTGGGGTGCGTGCGTGCGGCCCAGCAGCTGGCCGATGCAGCGGCCACGCCGCGGCAGGCCCGCAAGTACGCGTGGACCGACGTGACCCCCGAACATCTCAATCCGTCGATGCTGCGCCGGATGGTGCACGGGGACAGGATCCTGGTCGCGGACATGCAGTTGCAGGACGGCTTCGTCGTGCCGCTGCACCATCACGACAACGAGCAGGTGACGATGGTCAAGTCCGGTGTCATCCGGTTTCGCCTCGGCGCGGAACGCACCCAGATCATCGACGTGCACCCGGGCGAGGTGCTGATCATTCCGTCGAGCGTGCCGCACGAAGCGGAGATGATCGGTGACGTCGAGGAGATGGACATCTTCACGCCGCTGCGCGAGGACTGGCTAAGCGGCACTGACGACTACCTCCGCGGCTGAGACACCTGCACTCGACGAGAGTGTCGCTGACGGCTTTCGGCGGGCGGCCAGGGGCGTCCGTGCGACGAACGCCATTGAACGCCGGGGCCCGTCGTGTTGTCCTACCCCGCATGAGTGCGTCGCGTGGTGCCGCGTTGATCCTGTTGCTGTGGAGCGCCGGCCGCACCGTGGTCGCCGCGGAGCCACCGCAAGCGCAGGGTGTCGAGACGCTTAAACCGGAGCCGTTGTACACCGCGCCGACGCAGCTGGATCGCAGCGGCCGCATCATCGCCAAGGTCGACGTGAACGGTAGCGGCCCGTTTCGCTTTATCATCGATACCGGCGCGAATCGCTCGGCGGTCTCGCCACGCCTGGTGGCCAGGCTCGGGCTCGAGCCGTCGCTTCCCGGACTCATGCTGCAGACACACGGCGTCACTGGCGAAGCGCCGCTGCCCGCCGTGGACGTTGACGCGATCCGCGCGGGCGACCTCGTATACGACCCCGGTCCGCTGCCGGTGCTGGCCGGCCTCGTGCTCGGGGACACCGACGGCATCCTCGGCACCGAAGGACTGGCCGGTGCCAGGTCGAAGTCGACTTCACCAGCGATAGCGTCAGCACCACGCGCTCGGACGGCACCCGCGCAGCCAATGGCTATTACGTCGTGGCCGCGCGCAATTACCGCGGCCTGCTGCTGGTGGAAGGCAAGGCCGGGCGCATCCCGGTCCGCGCGATCATCGACACCGGGGCCGAGCGCACGCTCGGTAACGCGCTGCTGCGCGACGCGCTGATCGGCAAGGTGGGACGCGATGGCAAGACGCAGTCGCGGGTGATTGGCGCAACCGATGCCGGCTATGACGGCACGTCGTTCAAGGTGCCGATGCTGCGCATCGGTGCCGCGAGCCTGTACAACCTGCCCGTCACGTTCGGGGACATGCACGTGTTCGAAGTGTGGGGCCTGACCAACGAGCCGGCCGTCCTGATCGGCATGGACTTGATCGGCAAGCTGCGTCGCTTCGTCGTCGATTACGGGCGCTGGGAAGTCCACCTGATGCCGACCGGCCCGAGGCCGCCCACGGTGCGAAAATGCGGGCCCACCGAGTGCCGCTCGCGCATCCCGGAACCCGACAGAATGTGATTGCGCGGTCAGGCGTCCGCGACACCCCGCACGCCGTTGCGCGCCAGTGAATCGCGCAGCGGCCCCAGGAATTTCTCGTAACGGCGCCAAGCGCCGACACCGTCGCTGTTCAGCGGGCGGCGAACCTGCAACTGGCTCGATGTGAAGACCGCGCCTTTCTTCTCGTGGAACGAAGCCCAGTCCACCGGACGCTGCAGCCCGGCGAAGTCGAAAATGCGCGCGGTCTCGTTCTCGGCGTCATCGACGAGTTTCTCGAAGTCGACCGTCAGGATGCGGCCTGGCAGCACAAGGCCCATCGCGGCCGCGCCGACGTAGAGGTAATTGATCAGTCCTTTGTCGACGACGCCGTCGGCCTGACCGAGTCGTGCTTTGACCTTGTGCACGTACGTTTCGGCAGCCCGGTTCCAGGCTTGCGTCTCACTGCCGAAGGCTTGCACGAACGCATCGACGCGCGCAGGCGAAGGCGGTGTGAACCCGAGGCACGCGAGGCGCAGTAGCTTGAGTTCACCGCCAGAAATCGCTGCTGGATCTGTGACGAGGATCTTTTCGAGCAACGTGGTGCCCGAACGCGGGCAGCCGAGGACAAACACCGGGCGCTCAGTGCGTGTATGCGTCTGGCCCGCAGTGATCCGTTCCGCGGGAAAGGCGGCACGCACATCCAGCGCTTCTTGGAAGAACGAGTCCATCCGTGGCAGGCGATTGCCGAGCACGCGTGCGCTGCCGCGGGTGAACCACCGCAGCGCCTGCTCGAAGTTCCCCAGGTCTTCGTAGGCCTTGCCGAGCGCATAAGCCAGTGCGGCCGTCTCCGGCCGGTCGGGTGAGATTCGCGCGATGCGCTCGAGTTCGCGGAAGTCGGGGTCGTCCGCACGGAACGACTTGAGGCCGGCCATGATTTCCCACGCCAGCGCGAGCTGCGGTGCTCGACGCAGCACGGCCCGCAACGCGCGCACAGCTTCGTCCTCGCGGCCGAGTCGGCCGAGCAGCACCGCTGTTGCGATTGACAGCAGCGGGTCGGTAGGATCTTCCTCCTCGAGCTTGCGTGCGACGTTCAGGGCCTCCCGCGCGCGAGGTTTGGCTCAGCAGCTCACGCAGAATGACCCGCCGCCGCATATCCTTCGGCGCGAGCGCCACCAGGTGCCGCACTGCTTGCAGCGCAACGTCGTCGTCACCGATGCGGCCGGCGATATCGAGAATCCGCTGCCAGTGCATCGCGTCGCGGGTTTCGAGTTCGGCAGCGCGCTGGAGGGACGACAGGACGTCGCCGAAGCGGCCTTGCTCGAGCGCCATTGTGGCGGCGGTCAGGTCATTGCTCAAGGGAGTACTCCATGCGCGAGTCGGGCTGGTGCGGGTGCCGGGGAGGCGCAGAGCCCCACGGAACATCCGCAGCCGGACTGATATATTCGGCCCCGAACCGGCCCAGTGCGGGCCTCAGTCCAGGAACCAAGATGTCTCGTCATTTTACAGTCGGCACGATCGTCGGTTTCAAATTGCTATCCTCGGCCTCTGTCGCGCTCGGCGCTGTCCAGGGTCATCCTTGCGCCGCGGTCGCTCAGGACGCAGAAAGGCTCGCCTGCTACGACAAGGCGTTCGGACGTAGTCCGCAGTCCACCGCAGACGGAAAGCCCACGGCCGTGGCGGCCGGCGGCGCTGTTGCAACCGCCACGGCAGTGCCTACCGTCGATCCCGTCTTGAAGGCGCAGCGCGAATTCGGCTTGAGCGCGACGGGCAAGCGGGCGCTGGACGAGAACAAGGTTGCTCCCCCGGCACCCGAGAGCCTCACGGCAACGGTGACAAGCGTCTCGCGCCGCCCGACGGGTGAGCAGGCCTTTATACTTGACAACGGGCAGATCTGGCTGGAAACCGAATCGAGCACCGCGGTGCGAGCCCAGCCAGGCGACATAGTGACCGTCCGCAAGGGCGCCCTCGGTTCCTATCTGCTGGTGACGCCGAAGAAGGTGGCAACGCACGTCCGCCGAATCAAGTGAGCTCAATCCGCCGTCATACGGTTGTTCTGTAAACTGAACTATCGCATAAGATTTTCAGCGCTGAACGTGCGGAGACTGCAATGCGGACGGACCAAGCGGATCGGCTGAGTCGCTTCTCGTCGAAGCCCGGTTGGCGCACGAGGCCGGCGACGTCGAGAAGATGAGTAAGGTGCTCGACAATGCGTTCTCAGCTGGGATAGAAGATCCAGTCCTTCTCAGAACCGCTGCGGAGGTGATGCGCAGCGAAGGCCGGATAGTGGATGCCGGGCAGCTCTTGAATCGAGCGCTCACGATCGCTCCGGACGACGCAGAGACGATTGCACAGATCGGTCGCCTGTTCGTGGATGAGGGGCGAACGAGTGAAGCGATTGACGCATTCCGCGCGGCGCTGCGTATCCAGCCGGGTCTTGTGGCTGCCTGGAATTCACTCGCAGCAGCGTTTGCTGGCGAGCGGAAATTTGATGCAGCGAGCGCTGCTTTCCAGCGTGTTTCATTACTTTCACCCGGCGATCCAGATCCGCTCGCCGCCTTGTCCCTGGTTGAGGTGAGGCGAGGGCGTCTGGACTCGGCGCGTAAACTGGCGTCCCAAGCCCTGACGCTCCATTCAGCGCATCCCTTGGCCTTGTTGACCTTGGCCCGAGTTGAAGTTAGGCATTCAATGCCTATGGCCAGGTGAAGCGCGCATTCGCGGCACAGCATGCACGGCGCTTCGGGCCCGGCGGCGCAGTGGAAAATCACGTTGCTTTCATCGACCGGCTCCGCACCTGGTTTGAACGACAGGATATGAGCGGCTGGTCGGCAGTCTCGTCGCCAGTGGATTCACCAGTTCGCCAGCACGTCTTCCTGCTCGGCTACCTTCGATCGGGTGTGACGCTAGTCGAGAGCATCCTCGCTTCCCTATCAGGCACGCGTGTGTTGGAAGAGGCGGACACGCTTCGCGTAGCTGACAGCATATTCCTGCGTAATGACGAGTCGCTGGCGCGGCTGAACCCGCTCGACCCTGTCGCCGCTCAGCATGCACGAGATGCATACTGGAAGCGAGTGCGTGAAAAGATATCGGACGTCGATGGAAAACCTTTCGTCGACATGTCGCCCCTCTATGGCATCAAGCTGCCAATGATCGCGCGTCTCTTCCCCAACGCGATCTGGCCGTCGTCTGTCGTCGCGATCCTCGCGACGTCGTGCTCAGTTGCTTTCGCAGGAATTTCCAAGGTGAACGCACTGACTTATCAACTTACTAGTCTCGAGAGTATTGCGCGTCACTATGATGCGGCACAGAGCCTAACGGAGCGTCACCTGCAGGTCCTGCCGATGCCTCGGCACTTTGTTGAGTATTCCCGCCTTGTCAGGGACTTCGATGGGACCACCAAGGCGCTTGCGGAATTCATCGGCGCCGACTGGACGGAGCGCGTGCGCGAATTCAACTCGACCGCGGCGTCGTTGCCAGTGCGACACCGAGTGCAATGCAGGTTCGCAAAGCACTATTCGATGGTGGTGATCAGTGGCGGCGATATTGTCGACAAATCGAATCTGTCTTGCCGACGCTGCGGCCATGGGTGGAGAAATTCGGCTACCTTGACTGACGTTTCAGTCGACACCCCCATGCCGCGATCGGTACCGGGGGCATCGGGATAGCGTCGAGAACGGGCCCGAGTGCGATTCTGAGTGGGTCGAGCCAGGTCTCGTAGTTCCGCCACTGATCGATGCCATCACGGAAGATTGGCCGACGGACCTGTTCGGCGCTTGGTGTCCGTACAGCCCTTTCATTTTTGTAGAATCGCAGGCAAGTTTCCTCGAAGGGTAGGCCGCAATAGGCAAGCAAATGGCGTATTTCCGCCTCGGTGTCGTCGATCATGCGCTCGTAAATCACGCGGTGCACCCTGCCTGGCAGGGCGACATCGAAATGGGCCATCAATTCAACGTAGTCTTGGTAGTACTGACCGATGTCCTCGAGGCTGTACGAGAACGGTTGTCCACGTGCAAATAGCTGCTTGAAGATGGAGAAGCAGCCGCTCAGCGGGTGGCGCCGCGCGTCGACAATCTTCGCGTTCGGTAGAATGAGATGGATGAAGCCGACATGCGCCCAGTTATTCGGCATTTTGTCGATGAAATACGGCGCTCCGCTTCGTCGGAGTACGCGGGTTTGTTCTAGATAGCGCTCGCCAAGTTCACGCAGCTGATCGGTGCCGAGCCCCGCCAATATGCCCGGATAGCTCGTAGGATCGATACTGGTAGAGTCACCGGCGAGCAGCGAGCGCGCGATCTGTGTAATGTCTGGAAGTTCCATCGTTCCTTCGACCATCGAGTGACTGGACAGGATCTGTTCCAGAAGGGTTGATCCTGCGCGAGGCATGCCGACGATGAAGATGGGGTCGGCGTTCTGACAACCCCACCCAGCGCGATCGCGGAAGAAACCCCGTGTAAACAGAGTCTTGCTGCGTTTCACGTGCGCTGTCGTATCCGAGGGATCGTACTTGCTGGCACCGCGACGGAGGCGGTTGCCTTCGGCATAAAAGACGAATGATTCCTCGTAGCGAGACTCATCCTCCATTGCCTTGCCTAATGCAAAGTGGAAATGAGGTCGATGTTCGGGTTGCAACTTAGGGTTGTCCAGCTGAATGCGCATGGCCGCGATGTCGGCCGGGGTGAAGCGGAACGTCTTAAGATTAGCGAGGCTCAATATGCCTCGCCTAGAGCCCGGAGCCAACTCAATTGCGCGGCGGTACGCTCGGATGCACTCGTCTCGACGCCCAGCCGTCTTAAGCGCGTGGCCAAAGGCGAGCCAGATGCCGGCATTGCTGGGATAGTCGGCGAGTACTTTATCGAAAGCCGCGAGTGCTCCTGCAAAATCACCGACCGAAGTCAATGCATTTGCCTTGAGATTGAGATAGCTGGGGTTTTCCGGGTCGGTCGCAAGCAAGGATTGGAGTTGCGCCAGACATTCGACCGTCCGACCCAGTTTGTTGAGGATCACCGCATAGCTGCTGCGCGCCTCCGTCAGCTCTGGCGAAAGTACCAAGGCACGCGAGAGCAACTCGGCTGCTTCCTCGTCCATGCCAAGCCGGGCCTTGGTTTCGGCCAAAAGACGCAGCGCATGTACGTCATTCGGCCGAGCGGTCAGATAGGCTTCTATTTGCGCAGCAGCATCGGCAAAGCGGTCGTCGCAGGTGATAGCCGCGAAATGGAAAAGATGTGGTGGGGTTGTCGACATGACCAGGTGATTGGCGTAGGCG
The DNA here is from genome assembly GCA_016705325.1 of Pseudomonadota bacterium. GTDB lineage: Bacteria > Pseudomonadota > Gammaproteobacteria > Steroidobacterales > Steroidobacteraceae > RPQJ01. The sequence goes on from JADIYJ010000007.1 coordinate 7,741, forward strand.
CGATCGGCACCCGAGGGATCCCCCAGCTCGAACAAGTGGTCGGCGATCAGGAGCCACGCCGTCCCGATGCCAGGCTGCAGCCGGGCGGCTCGATGCAGGCACTCGATTGCTTCGCCCGGACGTGCGGACAGACCGAGCGTCACGCCGAGTTCGTAGTGAGCGGGAGCCCATCGAGGATTTGCATGAGCGAGAGGCGCCAATCGCTCCAGCGCGTCGGACAAGCGTCCCTGGTTCCTTAGAGCCATGCCCAGAAGCAGCATGGCTGGCGGGTGCCCAGGGACCTTGCGGAGTAACTCCTGCGCCCGTCTTGCTGCTGTCGCAGGCTGCGATTGCAGTAGGCGCGCGGCCTGATCGACCTCCGCGTCGATAGTTCCGATCGATGCGTTTGTGCTGCTCATGTTGATGACATCTCCGCCCGATGGCGCGCAATTGAAGGTCCGGTAAGGCTCGAATGTCAAACAAACGGTCGCACCAAAAAACGGCGGGCCGAAGCCCGCCGTTCAATGGAACGCGTGGTTCCGCTTTGCTTCAGATCAGAACTTGGCCGTCAGGCCCATGAACACAAAACGACCCAGAGCATCGTAGACCTGGGGATACGTGTTGCCGTTGCCGGCACCCGATCCGACCTGCGCGCTGAGGGGAGGATCGTCATCCATCACGTTGTTGATGCCAAACCGAACTTCATAGCTCTCCATGAAGTTCCAAGTCAGCCGCCACGTCGATGTAGTTCTGCGCGTCGAGCTGCTTGTCGACCTGGTTGTAGTCGCCACCGATCAGCGGGTTTGAGCTGGTGTTGTCGATCAGCACCTGATCGAAATACCGCCATGCGAGGCTCAGGCCAACGTTCCATGGGGTATCCCACGTCACGCGCGCTGTGTGGCGCCATTCCGGATTAGGAGTGCCGCAGTCCGAACCATAGAGTCCCGCGCAGTCGTATTCGCCAACCGAGTACTGGCCACTCACAGGCGTGGTGATTAGTTCGGCCAGGTACGTGCCGTTGAAGCGGAACGAGAGGGAACCCATCGTCCCGACATCATGCTGATAGCCGAGATCGACGTCGACACCCGAAGTATCGAGGCCGCCGATGTTCTCGTTGTACGCAGTGATAAAGGCGTCGTCTGATGCCCACAAGCTGCCGTCGGCGTCGCGGATGATCACGGCTGCAGAACTGCGGATCGCCCGTCTGGAAGCACTGATTCAGCGACACGGTCGGCGGCATCGAGCGAGATGACGTCTTCAACCGAGATGTCGAAGTAGTCAACCGTCAGGCTGAAGCCCGGGAGGAACTGCGGCTGAAGTACGAAGCCGATCGTATAGGAATCGGCTGTTTCCGGAATGAGATCAGTACTGCCGCTGAACAGCGCATTGTACTGGCCAGCCGCGTTGCCTTCGATACCGCCGTACTGCGCAGCCGTTACGCCGGTGTTGGCGCACTGTGCCAGTGTCGCGCCACCAGACACGACTCCGTTCGCGTCCGGTGCACCAGCGCACGGGTCCGCGTCGTTGTCGTAAAGGCCAAGCGACTGCGCCGAATACAACTCGATGATGCTCGGGGCACGCACCGCATGTTGGAAGCTGCCGCGGAGTTTGATGTCCGAAATCGGCGACCATTCCAGGCCGATACCGTACGTGTTGGTCGACTCGTCGATCGGGTCGCTGTAATCGGAGAAGCGGTAACTGGCATTCAGCGTAAGGCTATCCGCCATGAACATATTCTGCATGATCGGCACGCGGACCTCGGCGAACAATTCCGTGGCGTTGTAGCCGCCGGACTGGCCGATCGTCGGGCCACCCTGGCCGGCGCCGTCGCCAGACTCGAAGTTCGGGTCGGTCTTGAAGTCCAGGCTGTTCTCGTAATAACCCGCACCGAACGCTACGCCGATGCCGTCTTCGGCAGTCGGAAGCTTAATGCCGTAATTGCCGAGGTCGGACGCCAACGAGACGTTTACGGTCTTCAGTTCCGTGTCGCCCTTGCTGAACAGCGGGATCGTGAGGTAGTCGAGCGCGGCCGGAGTCACGCCGCCGATTCGCCAGATGTCGTACGGAACGCAGTTCGGATCGGTGCCATCGACCGCCGAGCGGCAGGCCGGGAGACCGGACGTCGGGTCGACGATGACGTCCATCGCCCTTGCGCTGCGGCCGCGTCGAGAAGTCGTTAAGGTAGGTTTCCTGGAATACGACGGTGCTGTAAGTCGCCGAAACGTCGTAGTTCCAGTTCTTGTCCCAGACGTCACCCTTGATGCCCAATACGCCACGATAGGACGTGTGACGAATGTCGTCCTGGCGACCACCGCCCTCAACATTGCGGCGAGCCACGTCGATCTGTGCCGTGTCGGCTGTAGTAAGGGGCGGTGAGGTCCGGCGATTGAAGCACAGTCGTTCAGCCACGCGGCCGATACGAGCGGGTTGCCGCCGTCGCAAGGGATGTCGTACCTCCTGTACGCAAAGATGCCCGACGGGGCGATCTGCGACATGGTGCGGTCGTCGTGGAACATGAATTCCGAGTAGATCCTCGCAGAGTCGGTGACGTCGTAATGCATGAACGCCGACGCCGACCAGCGCTCGGCCGGACGCTGCCAGTAGTTCAGCGGGCCGAAGTTGTAGAACTCGCTGTTCCAGGTACGCGGGTTGCCCTGCATCGTCCGCAGGCGATAGCTCGGGTTGGGAATCGCGCGAACCGTGGCGCGGTGCGCCACTGGGACGGAAACGGCCGGGTAGCCCGCCGAGGAACCGCCGCAGTACCACTGCCGCCGTCATAAGAAGACGGGTGCGAGCCGAGTGAGCACGCCGAGTAGTCGCGCTCCGACTGCAGCAGGGCATCTGACTTGCGCCAGCCAAGGAACAACGTGGCGTTGCCCTTATCGTCCGCAAAGTTGGAGCCCATCAACAAACTGAGTTCGGTCGAATTGCCGTCGTTGACGTAGTTCGGCGCGGCCTTGTAGCCCGAGTCCGCGACAATATCCGCGACGTCGTTGCGTATTGTTGTGATTGTAGAACTTGTGATCGGCATCAAACTGGATGCCTTCAAAATTGTCTTTCATGATGAAGTTCACGACACCTGCAACGGCGTCAGAACCGTAGACTGCCGACGCGCCACCGGTCAGAACCTCAACTCGCTCGATGAGCGGGGCCGGAATCTGGTTCAAGTCAGGCGCTTCGGGGCCGCGCGGGCTGCCCGCCACCATGCGGCGACCGTTGATCAGCACCATCGTGCGCGAAGTGCCGAGACCGCGCAGGTTGACCGTGGCCGTGCCCGACGCGCCGTTCGAGTAATTGCCGCCCTGGCCAGCGAAAACCTGGGGCAGGTTATTGATCAGGTCTTCGACCTGCTGCGCGCCCTGAACCTGATATCCGCATCCGAAATCACGGACACCGGGCTGGTGCCTTCTAGGTTCGGCTGCGGAATGCGCGAACCGGTGACGATCACCTGTTCGAGTTCCGCATCCTGTGCAACGGACACAGTGCCGTACAAGGCACTGCCAGCGCTCGCCGCGAGCAACGCGACGCGCACTGCGCGCTTGAGATTGGGATTGGCCATCAGTTGACTCCTGAGAGTTCTTGGACTCATGAAGGAAAAATTGCAGCGGCCGTCCCTTCAACCCGGTGGTTGCTCGACCGCCACACGAACTATCGGATCATTTCCGTGCTCTTGCAGGCCACGGTCCAGATCGCGAGTGCGTGGATCATACCAATGCTGCGAGCCGTTCGGAAAGCTCATTGTACGATCCGGGCAACGCTGTCGGTCCCATGCTTTTCCGCATTCGGATGAGGTTTGGTATTAGACGGAATCCGCCTGTGGCGCTACGGCAACGTGGGTTGCCGGAAATTTGTTGCGTCCAAGCAACGGCTGAGTCAGCCTTCGTCCTGGTAGTAGTTCCTGACCCCGTTCATCAAACCCGCTACAAGTTCGCATTCGGCGGGCGAAAGCGCCGGGTTCCAGACGTCGAAAATCAGCACGGCGCGCAGTTCTCCGCTGTCGTTGCGGGCTTCGTGCTCGATTGAATCGTCGAAAACAAAGGCTTCGCCGTACTTCCACTCGCGGATCTCGTGGCCGACGCGGAACGAGCAGGCCGGCGGAATTATCAAGGGCAGATGCACAATGAGGCGGGTGTTGGTCTCGCCGGTGTGCGGTGGGATCAGGGTCCGGGGTTCGAGGCAGGAGAACATTGCTGTCGGCGAAAAATTGGGCAGGCGCGCCATGGGTACGATGGATTCGAGGGCGGCCGCGGTCTGCGGGCAGCGCTCGCAATGTGCGTCGTTGCGCTGGCCATTCTCCCAGAGGAAGTACGTGCTCCACCGCGGCGAATAGTTGAGCTCGGCCCACTGGTTCACCGGCGCCCCCGCCGGGTACTGGATGTACGGCCGGAAATCGGGCCGACTTTCGGCCAGTACCTGGACCAGTTCGTCGCGGATAGCATCGGACCGCGCTTCGAGCTCGGGCAGCCACGGGAACAGTTCGCGGTCGTAGAACTGGATCGGAGCCAGGTCGGCGTAATGCAGCGCAATCGGTTCCGGGTGGTACATCTTCTTCTTGCCGAGCAGCACATCCACGGATCGTTCGAAACGGTCCACGCGGCCCCCGTGTTGCCGCCGCAGGCCGCCGAGCACGCTCTCGAGGTGCTGCTCCAGCGACTGTCGGTTCTGCGCGACGCTGGCCTCCGCATGCTGGACCGCCGACTTGAACGCATCGTTCAGGCGCTCGCGCGGCGGCATGGTCTTGAGAACGTCGCGGAACACCTTCGCCGCGCTGCGGTGCTTGCCGAGCCGCTCGAGCAACATGCCCTTGTGCAGAAGCGCCGGAAAGAAATATGGATCGAGTTCGAGTGCCCTGGTGACCGCCGCCACTTCTGCGTCGCTGTTGCCGAGCTGCTTCTGGGCCAGCGCGATGTACAGCTCCTGCATCGGGTTGCGTCCGGCGGAGCTCTGCAGAATCTCGACAGCGCGCGCGGGATCGCCACGGGTGATCGACGCCATGCCGAGAGCCAGCACGGCCTCGGGATGACCCGGTGCCTGCTCGAGTAAGCGGCGCCACCGCGCCTCGGCGTCGGCAGGGCGGCCCGCCTTGGCCATTTCACGCGCGCTTTGAATCAATGCCTCGAGGGCCGGATTGCCTGGGGTGCTCATCGCCGCGATCTCCCGATCTTCCTGACTGGCGCTGCCGTCCGGCGCCATCGATCGGGCATCGTAGCGAAATCAGCGTGGCGCGGTACAGGCGACCTCGTCTGCTGGCCAGCCCGCATCGAGCCGCAGCACACGATCGCCGATGGCGATGCCCTGTGCAGCGACCGTCCCGGCCTTCAGTTCCACGACGAGCAACACGGGCACGCGCGACACGATCTGCGCAAGCGAGCCGGGCTTCGCGTTCTGCCTGATCGTGACGACACAGCCGCGCTGGTCCACGAACAACATGTCCAGTGGCAGCAGCGTGTTCTTCATCCACATCGCCACGTACTGGGGTGGGTCGTAGATGAAGATCATCGCCTGGTCGGAGCGCACCTCGCGGTCCTCCACGAACATGAAACCCTGCTCACGCGTCTGCTGTGTTTCCGCGCGCCAGGCTTCGAACAGGTGACGGCGGAAACTGGCGCGGGTTTCGACCGCGATGCGTTCGCGCGGGAATGCGCTGAGAGGCACCGTGCCTGCGGGCGCGGCGCCCAACGTGAACGGAAGAACGGCACAGAGCGTGCACAACAGGCGGGCGGGGAGGCGGGCGATCACGCATCAGTCCTGTGGGTAATCGACGAGTGCGGAGACGTCGAAACGCGTGACCAGCACCGAGCCCGCGTCGCTCGCACCGAGCGCGCGCGCCGGTTGCGTGCAGTAGCCGCGTGCCGACACCCGGTATCGACCAGCGCGACCGTCGACAGGTTCCTGGCGCACCTCGTCCAGCGCGCACTTGTCGTCGCCCTGCGTGGAATAGAACGCGCCTGCGCCCTCACGCACCAGCGTCACGTTGGCCGCGACGTTGCGTGCCGATGTGCCGGGCAGGAGGTTGGCGACGCCGATCACGATCAGCAGCGGGGAGTCGTCAACCGCGCCCTTGAAGACCAGTCGCACGCCATCGCCGCCCGGTCGCGGGCCACCGAGGCATTGCGCGACCACAGGTGCCGACCAGTCGATCTCGGCATCGATCGAGCCCTGCAGGCGCGCGCGCAGGAACCCTTCAGGGGCGGGCGCACAGAAGATTTCTGCCTGTGATGCAGGCGCGGGCGTACCGCTGGGAGTATCGGCGTGGCCGCACCCTGCGACGAGCAGGGCGCAGCACGCCGCTGCCGCGGCGCGCGGCGAAGGTTCTACGCGACAGTGGGCTCGTCCGCCGTGCGTGGCGCGCGGACGAGCAACGACTTAGCCAGCTGGCCATGGAAATAACCGATGCCCCGTGCGAGATGCAGCGTGACGGTGAGCAGCACTATCCCCAAGATCGAAACCAGAGGCAACAACGCCGGGTGCGGAGACTCGACCGTGCCGTCGATCGAGATCACGCCAGCGTGGTACAGCAGCACGACGATCGGTGCGATGGTGAGCGCGAGCGAGCAGACGATGCCGACAATGACGAACGTGAAGTAGAACAGGCCAAGCGGCAGCATCAGCAGCAGGTACAGCAGTGTCCCCCAGGTGCGCGGATCCTTCAGCATTTCCAGCACGCGCTGCATCCAGCCCATGGGCGGACCGGGATGCACGGGCCGGCGCGGCATGCGGGTGCCGAGCAGTGTTTCCACGATGCGGCCCTCGGCCAGCGCCAGCACGCGCGTCGTGCCGATGAAGAGCAGGAAAAACGGGATGCCGATGATCAGGATGGCGAAGCCGGCCGAGAGCGACAAGCCCGTCACCGCAAACGTGAAGTAGAAGATGCCAGTGGCGAGCGCGAGCAGCATGTAAGCCATGCTCAGGTAGGCGCGCGGATCGGAGTACACGCCGAAGAAGCGGCCGAGCGTCGTGTGCTTCGGCTTCGGCGGCGGCGTGCGCAGCGCGGCCTGCACCCGGGTTTCGTTCGAACGATAGGCGTCGGCGACTTCGCTCGGTGCGCCGTAACTCGCCACGATGCGGCCCAGCATGGTCGCGTCCGTTTCTTCCGGATGCTGCGCGAGCTCCGCGCGCAGGTGTTCTTCCGCGTCGTAGAGCGCGTCCTGGACCAGCGCCCGATCGGCGCCCTGCAGTTCGGCTCGAAGCAGGTCGAGGTATTCCTCGACGGTGCGGGGTGTCGCGGCCGTCATGACGGCATCTCCTGTGCGGCGGACGTGGAATGCTGGACGATCGTGTCGACGAAGGCGCGGGTGCCGAGCCAGGTCTCGCGCCAGGCGGCGAGCACCTCACGCCCGAGCGGCGTGATCCGGTAGTAGCGGCGCGGCGGTCCGGAGTAGGAGGGGACCACGCGGCTCGACAGCAGTCCAGCGCCGCTCATGTTGCGCAGCACCGGATAGAGCGCGCCTTGCTTGAACGGAGCCGTTGGCGCCTCGTCCGAGGTGAGCCTGCGTGCAATCTCGTAGCCATAAAGATCGCTGTCCGCATCGGCGAGCACGGACAGCAGCACCAGCGAGGTCAGGCCGGCACTCAGTTCCCGCTGGAACTTCCGCGCCTGTGCTTCCGCTGGCGTCTCGTCCCCGGGCGAGGGGGCAGTGGTGTCGTCGTCGTCCCGCGACATGGCGGTCCGTCTCCTTGGTAAGTGCGCCATATTAGGCATCAAACACTAGTATGAAGTCAACACTATAGTTTGATGCCTTATACTGACCCACCGCAGCAACGATCCAACGACGTTTTGACTCTGTAACATCGTGACTGCCTGTACTCGCCGGAGAGCCGTCGGATGTCGACCGAACAACAACGCGTTGGTGCGCCACGTCGATACCTGAGTCGCCTGACCCGCGGCACGCTCGCCGTGATCATGGCGGGCGGACGCGGGGAGCGGCTGAAGCAACTCACTGAAGACCGCTGCAAGCCGGCCACACCTTTCGGCGGCAAGTTCCGCATCATCGATTTCGTGCTGTCGAACAGCCTCAATTCGGGCATCCGGCAGATCTCGGTGTTGACGCAGTACAAGGCCCATTCGCTGATCCAGCACATCGGCAGAGGCTGGGGTTTCCTGCGTGGCGAGTTCGGTGAGTTCATCGAAATCATTCCCGCGCAGCAGCGCCGCGGCCCCGAGTGGTACCAGGGCACCGCCGACGCGCTGTGGCAGAACATGGAACTGATTCGTGCGCACCGCCCGCTGCACGTGCTCGTGCTCGCCGGCGATCACATCTACAAGATGGACTACGGCCCGATGATCGGCTTCCACGTCGAAAAGGAAGCGGACATCACCGTCGGCGTGGTCGAAGTGCCGATCGACCGTGCGCGTGAATTCGGCGTGCTGGCGATCGATGACGGCAATCGCGTGCTCGGTTTCCAGGAAAAGCCGAACGATCCACGGCCGGTGCCCGGGCGCCCGGACGTTGCGCTCGCGTCGATGGGTATCTACGTCTTCAACCCGCGGCTGCTCGAGCGCCTGCTGCGCGCCGACGCCGAGGATCCCGGCTCCGCGCACGACTTCGGCAAGAACATCATTCCGCAGGCGATCGAGAACCTGCGCGTGTTCGCGTATCCGTTCGAGGACGTGCGCAGCAAGGCGCAGCATTACTGGCGCGACGTCGGCACGATCGACGCGTACTACGAGGCGAACATGGAACTCGTGCGCGTCTCGCCCGAGCTCAACATCTACGACGAGCAGTGGCCGATCTGGACGTACCAGGAGCAGCTGCCGCCCGCCAAGTTCGTGTTCGACGACGAAGACCGCCGTGGCTGCGCGATCGACTCGATGGTGTCGGGTGGCTGCATCATCTCGGGCTCGCGCGTGTCTAACTCGCTGCTGTTCTCGCAGGTGCGTGTGCACGACTACTCGTCGGTGGATCGCTCGGTGATACTGCCGCGAGTGCACATCGGCGAGCACTGCGTGATCCGCAACGCGATCATCGACGCGGGCGCCGTCGTGCCCGACGGCACCATGATCGGCGTCGACCCGGCGCAGGACCGCGAGCGCTTCCACGTCAGCGAGAACGGCGTTACGCTCGTCACGGCGTCGATGCTGCGTGCTCCGGCGCGCGGTGGCGCTGGCTGACGGCGGCGCGACCGTCATCGCGCTATCGGAATTTTCTCGAGGGATATCGACGATGCTGCTGCGAAATGCGCTGTTGCGGATGGCCGGCCTGTGCGCCGTGCTGGCCACGCTGGCGGGCTGTTCGACTTTCAACCAGAAACTGGAGTCGCCGGAACTCAGTCTCGTCGGCATCCAGATGCTGTCCACCGACATGTTCGCGCAGAAGTTCAAGGTGCGGGTGCTGGTCAAGAATCCGAACGATCTGGAGATCCCCGTCCGCGGGATCGACTACACGATCATCCTGATGGGTGACAGTTTCGCCGAGGGCGTCAGCAACGACCAGTTCCTGCTGCCCGCCAAAGGCGAGGCCGAATTCGACATGCTGGTGACGACCAATTTCGTGAGCAGCTTCGGCCGCCTGCTGAGCCGCGTCGGTGGCGGCAAGCTGCAGGACCTGCACTATGAAATCGCGGGTGAAGTGCTGGTCGACAAGGGGATCATTCGCAAGATCCCGTTCAACCACCAGGGGACCGTCGACATCTCGCGGGCGCTGGGGCAGCCGAAGAGCGGCGCAACCTAGCAGGGAAGGGGACAGGGGATAGGGGTCAGTCGGAAGCGGCGCGGTCGATCAGGCGGCCGATCCGGGTCTTGTCCGGGCGAGCGTGTCTGCCTTTTCGCTCGCCCGGGCAAGATCCGGAACGACCGCCCTCACCGACGGTCCCCCATCTCCTATCCGCTTGCGAGCTGCTCGTAGAGCCGTTCGTACTCGCCGATGCGCGCGTCCCACGAGAAGTCCTGCTGCATGCCGTTCTGCACGAGCCGGTGCCATACGCTCGGCCAGCCATACCACTCGAGCGCGGTCTGCAGCGCCCAACGCAGGCCACCGGCGTCGAAATCATTGAACACGATTCCCGTGCCCTGGCCGGTGGAGGGCTCGAAATGCTGCACGCTGTCGGCAAGCCCGCCGGTGCGACGCACGACGGGCACAGTCCCGTACTTGAGGCTGTACAACTGGTTCAGGCCACACGGCTCGTACAGCGATGGCATCAGGAATATATCTGCCGCCGCCTCGATGAAATGCGCGAGTTCCTCGCTGTAGCCGCTGTAGAACACGACGCGCCCGGGGAATTGCTGCTGCAGTTCGTGCATGAAGCGCTCGTATTGCGCCTCGCCGCTGCCGAGCGCGACGAAACGGAAGTCGCGTTCCTGCAGCATCTTCGGCAGCACCTCCGGCAGCAGGTCGATGCCCTTCTGGCGCGTGAGACGCGTCACCATGCCGATGAGCGGCACAGAGGCCGCCGCGTGCATGCGCAGCAGGTCGAGCAGCGCCACCTTGTTTTGCAGCTTGCCGGCGAGATCGTTCGCGTCGTAGTGGAAGGGCAGGTAGCGGTCGAGCGCCGGATTCCAGTCGTCGTAATCGACGCCGTTCAGGATGCCGCTGACCGAGTCGCGGCGGGCGCGCAGGTCCGCGTCGAGACCGTATCCGCCCTCGGGCGTACGTATCTCCCTGGCATACGTCGGGCTGACCGTTGTCACCGCATCCGCGTAGAGAATGCCGTGCCGCATCGGGTTGATGCGACCGTGACCGAGATCGGCCTGGTGCAGGGCCTCGATGCTCACGCCCGGCCCCACGTCGGCGGCGGCACTGGCCGAGAAGACGCCCTGGTAACCGATGTTGTGAATCGTGAATACGCTGCGGGTCGAGCCGAAGATCTGCGTGTCCCATGCATAGGCCGTGCGCAGCAGCAGCGGCGCGAACGCCGTGTGCCAGTCATTGCAATGCACGATGTCCGGCGCGAAGCCGAGTCGCTGGCAGCATTCGAGCGCCGCGCGAGTGAGCATCAGGTAACGCACGTGCTCGTCGTGCGCGTCCGAATAGATGAAGGGACGGTCGAACACGGCTGGGCAGTCCACGAGCTGCACCCAGAGGTCCGACCCCGGGAGCCGCGCTTCCCGGACGTCGTAGCGGTACTCGTTGGTGCCGACCCGTACGGACAGGCCCTGCAGCGCCGCGACCGGACGCTGTTCGCAACCCTGCAGGTCGGAGAGCGCGTGCAGCGGCACGAAGACGCGGATGTCATGACCACGCCGCAGCAGGTGGCGCGAAAGCGCGGCTGCAACGTCACCGAGCCCGCCGGTCTTGGCAAACGGCGAGATCTCTGCGGTCAGGAAGCAGATGCGTTGGCGGGGCATGCGTCGCCTAGTTTGCCACAAGGCCCCGTCGCCTCAGCACGATCCGGGTGGATGGCGCGTGCGGCGCCGGTATCCTTGCGTCATGAAAGCAATCGTCCCAGGAGCTGTCGACCCAGGCGGGCCCGAAGACACCCCCGAATTCCGGCGCATTGCGCGCGCGATCGAATTCGTCGCGACGAATGCCCGGCAGCAGCCTTCGTTGGCTGACATGGCGGCGGCCGCGAACTGGAGTGAGTATCACTTTGCACGTGAATTCCGCCGCTGGACGGGCATTTCACCGAAGCAGTGGTTGCAGCAGCTGTCGCTGACGGCGGCGAAGCAGGCCCTCGACGACCAGCGGTCGGTGCTGCAGGCGACCATCGATGCCGGTCTTTCGGGCCCAGGCCGTCTGCACGACCTGTTCGTGACGCTCGAAGCCGTGACGCCAGGTGAATACAAGTCGCGGGGCCGTGGCCTGACGCTGTGGTTCGGGACGGCGCAATCGCCCTTTGGTGAGGCGCTGATCGTCCGCTCGGCCCGTGGCATCGCATTCCTGGCGTTTGCCGACGAAAAAGGCGTGTTCGAGGGCTTCGACGGTTTTCGCGCGACGTGGCGCGATGCGCACTGGGAGCAGGACGACGCCGGGGCGAAACAGATCGCGGACACGATCTGGGGGGCGGCCCGGCGCGCCGACCACAAGCTCACGCTCTGGGTGCACGGCAGCAACTTCCAGCTGCAGGTGTGGCGCGCGCTGCTCGCGGTTGGCCAGGACCGGACGCTGAGTTATGCGGCGCTCGCGGCATCGATCGGTCGCGGGTCCGCGTGCCGCGCCGTGGGCTCAGCCGTCGGTGCGAACCCGGTGGCCTGGCTCATTCCATGCCACCACGTGCTGCGGGCCAATGGCGCGCTGGGGGGGTATCGCTGGGGACTCGAGCGCAAGCGGGCAATGCTCGCCTGGGAACTGGCCCGCTCGGTCAGGAACGCTTCTCGTCGTCGTCCTTCGGCTTCTCCCGCTTCGGCAGGATCGCGCTGAGCATCGACTCCTGCATCTTCGCCAGCGCCTCGATGTTCTGGCGCGTCAGGTCGGCGACGGTGGCGAGCGGCGTGTTCGCGACGATCTTGGAGATCTGCGCCTGCAGCGATTCCTGCTGGTGCAGGAACGTCTCCACGCTCTTCTCCAGGAAACCGGCGAGGAAGCCCTGCATCGGGTTGCCATAGAAGCGGATGATGGACTCGAGCACCGTCGTGCTCAGGATCGGCCGGCCGAACTGCTCCTGCTCGGCGATGACCTGCAGCAGGATGTGACGGGTGATGTCGTGTCCCGTCTTGTCCTCGACGACACGGATCTTTTCGCCCTTCACGATCAGCCCGCGGATGTCGTCCAGCGTGATGTGGCGGCTCTGCGAGGCGTCGTAAAGACGTCGGTTCGCGTACTTCTTGATCAGGCGTTCCTGGCTCATGGGCGCGAGTGTACCTGAGCCATTGTGCGGTGCACGAAATGCGGTGCAAAAGGGCGCTGCAGGAAAGCGGGTCAGGCGATGGCTTCAAGGGGAGCCACCGCCGTTCGCGGATTGCGCGATCAGGCAGCCTTGCCACTCGCCACGGACGTCGCGTCCTCGATCCAGCGGGCAAAACCGGCCTGCGATTCGGTCGCCATTTCAGCCAGCGCCTGCTGCCGGGTCGTCGCTTTTTCGGCGAACTTCGTCGCGATTTCACGCTGCTTCGACAGCAGCGTCGGCAGGTCCTTGGCCTTGACCGTGGCGTTCATCTGGTCGAGCGCGAACTGCATCAGGTCACCCGTCACCTCGTACTGGAAGCGGGCGATGCGCTCGATGTTGCCGACCATGACCTCGTTGAGGCGGGTGGCGGGCGTGAAAGCGCGCCTGGCAAAATCCGTGTAGTCCGTCGTTTTCCTGGTGGTGGCCATGGTACGTCCTCGGTGGCAGGCGGGTCGGCTGGGGTTGTCATCGTAGCAGCGGGAATTGTGCGTCGCAACAAGAAAAAATAGCGATGTTTCACGTGAATTAACGCATTGTTGTTGCGATGCATACAAAACCGGAACGGGGCGGATGCCAGGCACCGCCACCTGGGCGATACTCCTGCTTGCGACCAGCACACCGGGGCACATCATGAGCGAACAGTCGACGGCGCAGAGGGCCCTGGCGGACCTGCAGCCGAAAATCGGCCAGGAGATTCACTGCAGCGACTGGCTGCTCGTGTCCCAGCAGCGGATCAACGAGTTCGCGCAGGCGACCAGTGATCACCAGTGGATCCATACGGACCCGGTCCGGGCCGCGCGCGAGTCGCCATGGAAAACGACGATCGCCCACGGTTACCTGACTCTGTCGCTGTACCCGATGCTGCGCGGCCTGGTCGATGCCGACAAACCGCTGTTTCCGGGCGTTGCGCGCGTCATCAATTACGGCCTCGACAAGCTGCGGTTTCCCAATGCCGTGAAATCGGGGAGTCGCGTACGTGCCCGCTGCGTGCTGCTCAAGCTCGAAGAAGTCACGGGCGGACTGCAGCTGACGGAGCTGTACACGGTCGAGATCGAGGGCGAACAGAAACCCGCCTGCGTCGCCGAAGCGATCATGCGGGCGTATTTCTGAAGGAAACAGGTGAGCGTCCCCTGTATCCGCTTCTGCCGAGATTCCCGCGCGGCATGAGGTATTGCCGCTGGTATTGGCTATAGTCGCGACCAATGCCCGGGGGGGCGAAGGATCCAGCCATGATTTACGACAGCATCCTGCACACCATCGGCCGCACACCCATCGTGCGCGTCAACCACATCGCGCCGAAGCACGTGGACATCTACGTGAAGTGCGAGTTCTTCAATCCCGCCAGTTCGGTCAAGGATCGCCTCGCGATCGCGATCATCGAGGACGCGGAGAAGAGCGGGGCGTTGCAGCCCGGGCAGACGGTGGTCGAAGCCACCTCGGGCAACACCGGCATCGCGCTGGCGATGGTCTGCGCCGCCAAGGGCTACCCGTTCGTCGCGGTCATGGTCGAGACGTTCTCGATCGAGCGGCGCAAGATCATGCGCATGCTCGGCGCCAGGGTGATCCTGACGCCCGCCGCCGAGCGCGGCAGCGGCATGGTGCGCAAGGCCGAGGACCTGGCCAAGAAGAACGGCTGGTTCCTCGCACGACAGTTCGAGAATCCCGCCAATCCGGCGTATCACCGCCAGACCACCGGCCCGGAAATCCTCAGCGACTTCGCCGGCCGCCGGCTCGACTGCTTCGTCTCGGGCTGGGGTACTGGCGGCACGCTCACCGGCGCGGGCGAGATGATCCGGCTTGCACGGCCCGAAGTTCGCATCGTCGCGACCGAGCCTGCGGGGGCCGCGCTGCTGTCCGGGGCCGAGTTCAAGCCGCACAAGATCCAGGGCTGGACGCCCGACTTCGTGCCGAAGGTGCTCAACCGCTCGGTCCCGCACGAAATCGTCACGGTCACCGACGACGAAGCGATCGCCTGTTCGCGTGCGCTCGCCGGCAAGGAAGGCATTTTCTGCGGTATCTCATCGGGCGGAAACGTTGCGGCAGCATTGAAGGTCGCCGGGAACGCGCCCGAGGGTTCCGTGATCCTGACCGTGCTGGCCGACACCGCCGAGCGGTACCTGTCGACGGCGCTGTTCGAAGGCATTGCCGAGGGCTCCGACCAGGAACCCTGAGCTGAGACGCGGGGACCGCTCAGCCTCGACGCCCGCGAGCGGCAGGCGTACGAATCAGGGATAATCTGCGGCCTCCCCTGATTCGCGCTGTCGCGCCAGCAGAACCCGATGCCTGATTCCCTGCGAAAGGTGCTGCTCGGCACCCTGATCGGCGCCTTCATCGTCGGCTTTGCCTGGCATATCGCTGGCGAGCGGGCCAAGCGCGCCCCTGCCTCGATGGGCGGGCCGCCCGCGGCGTCCATCGCCGCTGGCAAGTCCGGTGCGACAGCGGGCAAGGCGGCTGGCGGTGGCGCTGGCGGCGGCCCTGTCATTCCGGTCGTGGCGATTCCGTCGTGGACCGAACACGTCTCGCTCGAAGTCGAAGCGCTCGGCACTGCGCGTGCCAGCGAATCCATCGACGTCACGGCCAAGGTGTCCAATATCGTCACGGCGATTCATTTCACCGAGGGTCAGCAGGTCCGCAAAGGGGACATCCTCGTCGAACTCGACGGTGCGCAGGCCCGGGCCGATCTGGCGGTGGCGGATGCCGCGCTGAAGGAAAGCGCAAGCCAGTTGCAGCGCAGCCGTGAGTTGTATGAAACCAAGGTACTCTCCGACCAGCAGATCGAGCAGATCGAATCGGCATACTCGGCCAACGTGGCGCGCGTCGCCGCGGCGCGCTCACGCCTGAGCGATACCATCATCCGCGCGCCGTTCAACGGCCGGGTCGGCCTGCGCCGCGCCAGCGTCGGCAGCCTCGTCGTCCCGGGTACCGTCATCACCACGCTCGACGATACCAGCACGATCAAGCTCGACTTCACGGTGCCGGAGCGTGTCGTGGCGGCGATGAAGCCGGGCCTTACGCTCGAAGCCAGGAGCGTCGCCTACCCGGACCGGGTGTTCGAAGGCAAGGTCGCGAGCGTCGACTCGCGCGTCGATCCCAACACACGTTCCGTCATCGTGCGCGCGCTGGTGCCGAACGGCGAGGGCCTGCTGAAGCCCGGCATGTTCCTGAACGTGCACCTTTCGCGCGGCACGGCCGACGTGCTGGTGGTGCCGGAGGAATCGCTGGTGCCGGAGCAGGGTGACGTGTTCGTCTACGTCGTACAGGACGGCAAGGCGTCGAAGCGCAGGATTCAGACTGGCCAGCGCGCCGTCGGCACCGTGCAGGTCACGGCTGGATTGCAGGCTGGCGAAATCGTGGTCACCGAGGGCACGCAGAAACTGCGTGACAGTGCCAGCGTCAGCGTGACCGAGCCGACCGCGGCACCCAGGCGATCCGCTGCCGCGGCTGACGCCGGAGACGGCGCCGCGCGATGAAGATTTCGGCGGTTTCCGTCAAGCGCCCGGTCTTCGCCGCGGTCATCAGCCTGATGCTGGTGATTCTCGGTTTGCTGTCAGCCTCACGACTGCCGGTGCGCGAGCTTCCCGACGTCGAGGCGCCGATCGTCTCGATCGACACCAATTACGTCGGTGCGGCGGCCGACGTCGTCGAGACCAAGATCACGCAGGTGATCGAGGATCGCGTAGCGGGCCTCGAGGGCATCACCAAGATCACCTCGCAGAGCACCGACGGCCGCTCGAGCATCAACATTGAGTTCGATCCGACCCGCTCGGTCGACGAAGCCGCCAACGACGTGCGCGATCGCGTGGCGCGCGTGGTCGGCAATCTGCCGCCTGAAGCCGATCCGCCCGAGGTCGGCAAGGTGGATTTCGGTGCCGACCCGATCATCTGGCTCGTACTGTCGAGCGACACGATGAACGTGCTTGAGCTCACTGATTTCGCCGAACGCGAACTCGTCGACCGCTTCAGCGTGCTGCCCGGAGTGGCGCGCGTGCGCATGGGCGGCGCCCGCCGCTACGCGATGCGCGTGTGGATCGATCGTGAGGCGCTGGCGGCGCGCCAGCTCACCGTGGCCGACGTCGAGGCGTCTCTGCGCCGCGAAAACGTGCAGCTGCCGGCCGGCCGTCTCGAGTCATCGCAGCGCGAACTCACGCTCCGCACCGAAACCGGCCTCAACTCGGAGCAGGAATTCCGCGACCTGGTCATCGGCCGCGGCGCAGGGGGTTACCTGGTGCGCCTGGGTGAAGTGGCCGACGTGCGCCTGGCCGCCGAAAACGAACGCACCATTTCGCGCACCAACGGCGTGCCGGGCATCAGCATCGGGGTCGAGCAGATCTCGAAGGCCAACACGCTCGAGGTCGCCAGGGCCGTGCGTGCCGAGCGGGACCGGATCCTTCCCGACCTGCCCGAGGGTACCCGGCTCCAGGTCAACCTCGACCGTTCCGTCTACATCGAATCCTCGATGCTCGAAGTCGTCAAGGCACTGCTGATCGCGATGGTCCTCGTGATCGCGGTCATCTACCTCTTCCTCGGCAACCTGCGTGCCACGCTCGTGCCCGCGGTGACGATCCCGGTATCGATCATTGCCGCATTCATCGTCATGGGTGCGCTGGGCTTCTCGATCAACACGCTGACCTTGCTCGGCCTGGTGCTCGCCATCGGCCTCGTCGTCGACGACGCGATCGTGGTGCTCGAGAACATCTATCGGCGCATGGAAAACGGCGAGCCCGCGCTGATCGCGTCGGTCGACGGCTCGCGCGAAATCGGCTTCGCCGTGGTTGCGACGACGATGGTGCTCGTCGCGGTGTTCCTGCCGATGTCGTTCCTCTCGGGAAACGTCGGCAAGCTGTTCCGCGAGTTCGGTTTCACCATCGCGGCAGCGGTCGCGTTCTCGTCGCTCGTAGCGCTGACGCTGACGCCGATGATGACGTCGAAGCTGTTTGCCGGCGGCGCGCATCGTTCGCGCATGGCCGTCACGGTCGACGATTTCTTCCAGCGCCTCTCCGCCTGGTACGACCGTAACCTGCGGCGCGCCATGCGCCGGCCGTGGTTCGTCATCGGCGGCACGTTCGCCGCCATCGCCATCGCCGCCGTGCTGCTCAGGGTGTTGCCGAGCGAACTCGCTCCGGTTGGAAGACCGGGGCTTCCTGTTCGTCGGCATGAACGGCCCCGGAAGGTTCTTCGCTCGAGTACATGGACCGCCACCTGCGCATCCTCGAAGGTATGGCGACGAAGCAGATGGAGACAGGCGACGTGGTACGCGTCAGCGCGCGCGTGCCGGGCGGCTTCGGCGGCGCGGGCAGCCAGGTGAACGAAGCGCGCGGCTTCCTGCTGCTGGCGCCCTGGGGTGAGCGCGAACGCACTGCGGACCAGATCGCGCAGTCGCTGCGCGGACCGCTCAATGCGGTGCCGGGGGTGCGCGGCTTCGTGACGGTGCCGGGCGGGTTCGGCGGCGGCGGCGCGCCGGTGCAGGTCGTGCTGCAGGGAACCGAGTACGCCGATCTGGTGCAGTGGCGCGATCTCCTGATGCAGCGCATGGGCGACAATCCGGGACTCACCAACGTCCAGTCGAACTACGAAGAGCGCAAGCCGCAGCTCAGTGTCGCGGTGGACCGCGATCGCGCCGCCGACCTCGGCATCTCGCTGCAGACCGTGTCGCGCACGCGCTCGAATCGGTGCTCGGCTCGCGCATCGTCACGACGTTCATCGACCGTGACCGCGAATACAACGTGATTCTGCAGGGCCGCGCCGAGGACCGTGCGACACCTGCCGATCTCGACAACCTGTACGTGCGCTCCGATCGCACGGGCGAACTCGTCCCGCTCTCCAATCTGGTCAAGTTGACCGAGCTGGCGGGGCCGACGCGCCTCAACCGGTTCGACCGGCTGCGCTCGATCACGGTGAGTGCCGCGCTGACGCCGGGATACGCGCTCGGGGACGGCCTGCAGTTCGTCGAGAACGTCATCGAGAAGGAGATGCCACCCTCGGTCAAGCTCGCGTTCGACGGCCCGTCGCGCGAATTCAAGCAGTCGGGCTCGCAGCTGTACTGGATGTTCCTGCTGACGCTGGTGGTCGTGTTCCTGGTGCTGGCAGCGTTGTTCGAAAGCTTCCTGCACCCGTTCATCATCATCACCACCGTGCCGCTCGCCGTCATCGGCGCGCTCGTCGGACTGTGGATGTATGGCATGTCGATCAACGTCTACAGCCAGATCGCTGCCATCATGCTGGTGGGGCTCGCCGCGAAGAACGGCATCCTCATCGTCGAGTTCGCCAACCAGCTCCGCGATCGGGCGTGGAGTCCATCGAGGCCGTGATCGAGGCCGCGGCGATCCGTCTGCGCCCCGTGCTGATGACCAGCTTTTGCACGGCCTTCGGCGCGCTGCCGCTGATGCTTGCGGCCGGCGCGGGCGCGGGTTCGCTGCAGTCGATCGGCGTGGTCGTCTTCTACGGCGTGTTGATTTCGGTGCTGATGACGCTGATCGTCGTCCCGGTCGTCTATGCGCTGGTCGCGCGCAACACCGGGTCCCCGGAGGACGTGGCGCACCGGCTCGAGCAGTTGCGCCAGAAGTTCACCAGTGGCGGTCCGGCGGACGGAACGCAACCGGCTGAATAATAAGTAAAAAGCGGCATTTTTTCGGGTCCGGCCCGCGGCTGGCCCGGCGGCTTGCTACAATCGATGCCCGACCCCGGGGCAACTCCACCCGCGCATCGCGCGGCCTCTCCGGTAATTGCTGGGGAGCGGCAGAACGTCCGCAAGCGGCCATGGCACAGAGTCCTTACCAGCAACTCGAGCAGGAATTCCGCCGCCTCCACGCCTTCCAGGGCGCGGCGAGCCTGCTGCGCTGGGACTCGGCCGTGATGATGCCGAGGGGCAGTGCCGACGTGCGTGGCGAGCAGCTCGCCGCCCTCGATTCCGAGTGCCACGCGTTGCTCACCTCGCCGAAGGTGTCGCGCCTGATCGAGCGTGCGCAGGCCAACCAGGCGCAGCTCGAGGACTGGCAACTCGCCAACCTGCGCGAGATGCGGCGCGAACGCGATCACGCGATCGCCACGCCCCTCACGCTGATCACCCGCCTGGCGCGCGCCACGTCGCTCGCCGAAGTGCGCTGGCTCGAAGCACGCCAGGAGAACAACTTCGAGCTTTTCGCGCCGCATCTCGAAGAAGTGGTCGCACTGACTCGCGACAAGGCACAGGTGCTGTCGCAGTCACTCGGGCTCGCGCCGTACGACTCGCTGATCGACGGCTTCAGCCCGGCTTCCTGAGCGCGGACATCGACCAGCTGTTCAAGGTCATGATCCGGCGCCTGCCGAACCTGATCCGGGAGGCCATCGAACTGCAGGCGCAACGACCGCCGCTGCCGATCGTCGGCAGGGAGCCTGTCGAAGCAGCGCGCGCTGGCGCACGAGGTGATGCGCGTCATCGGCTTCCCGTTCGACCGCGGCCGCCTCGACGAGAGCAGCCGCGCATTCACGGAAGGCGTGTGGGGTGACGTGCGCATCGCCACCCGCTACGACGTCAACGAACCGTTCACCGGCCTGATGGGCGTGCTGCACGAAGTCGGGCAGGCGATGTACGACCTCGGGCTGCCCGCTGCATGGCGCGACCAGCCGGTGGGTCGCGACCGCGGCATGGCGCTCGAGGAAAGCCAGTCGCTGCTGCTGGAGATGATCATTGGCCGCAGCCGGCCGTTCCTCACCTGGTTGCGGCCGCTGCTCGAGAAGCACTTCGGGTGCACCGGTTCCGAGTGGGATGTCGAGAATCTCTACCGCACGCTCACCCGCGTGCGCCGCAGTGCGATCCGCACCGACGCGGACGAACTCACGTATCCCGTCCACATCATGCTGCGCTACGACCTGGAAAAGCAGATCTTCGACGGGACGATGCCGGTGCGCAACCTGCCCGAGGCGTGGCGCGCCGGCTTCGACCGTCGCCTCGGCCTGCGCCCGTCAAACGATACCGAAGGCTGCCTGCAGGACCCGCACTGGGCGCTGGGGCAGTTCGGGTATTTCCCGTCCTATGCGCTGGGCTCTTTAATTGCCGCGCAGCTGCACGAAACCCTGCGGACGCAGAGCGAGCACTTCGACGCGGAGATCGCGGACGGCCGCTTCGGCGGGCTGTTCGAGTGGCTGCGGCAGAACGTGCACGGTCGCGGCGCGAGCGTAGGCGCGCAGGAGCTGATCAAGGACGCAACGGGCCGCACGCTGTCCGCGGCGCCCTGGCTGCGATACGTCGAAGCGAAGTACCTCGAGGAGGTCGTGTCGTGATGCCGTGCTCGGGTCCTGGAAGTTCACGGAAGGTAGGCGGTTCGTAGCGCGGGCCCAACCTCGACCTTCGAGGCTTCCAGCTCGATCGCAAGTGCAGCCGCCCGACCCTGAGCGAGCACGGCAGCGCCGCCAGATTCGAGCCAGTCCACGAAGTCGCAGGCCTTAAGTGGTGGCGAGATGTAATGCCCCCTGGACCTCGTCGCAGCCCAGGCAGCACACGATCTCGAGCGACTCCGGGTCCTCGATGCCCTGGGCCACCGAGCGAATCCGCAGGGTCCTCGTCATGGCCAGGACCGCCGCCGCGACACCCTGGGCGCCGACGTCCGTGTACAGGTCGGCCATCAGCGACCGGTCCAGTTTCACGCAGTCGAGCGGCAATCGCCGAATCTGTCCGAACGCAGCATTACCGGTCCCGAAATTGTCCATGGCGATCCGGACACCCTCGCGCCGGAGCGTTTCGAGCATGCGGCGGGTTTCCTGCGGGGCGTGCACGACGCTGGACTCGGCGATCTCGATCTCGAGTGCGTCGGCCGGGAGCCGGTGCTTGCTGAGCGCTGCCTTGATTCAGGTGGCGAAGGTCGGCTGGCGCAGCTGACGGGCGGCCATGTTGATCGACACGAAAAAGTCGTCCTCGAAGCGGCTGCGCCACGTGGCGAGCTGCCGGCAGGCTTCATCGATGACCCAGTCGCCGATCTGGTCGATGAGACCCGTTTCCTCGGCGATCGGTATGAATTCGTCGGGGCCGACGGGGCCAAGCTGCGCATGCTCCCAGCGCAGCAGGCATTCGACGCCCGTGATTTCGAGCGTGTCGCTCGCCACGCGGGGCTGGTACACGAGGTGCAGTTCGCCAGCCGCGACCGCTCGCCGCAATGCCGTCTCGATTGCCAGCCGCCTGCGCGAGCGAGCCAGTGGTACCGGTGTGAACCGTTCGCAGGAGCGCGGCCCCGCGCCTGTTCGGATGCCGCCTGTGCGTTGGTCAACAACTGCTCGGCGCCCGTCGTGTCGCCATCGACCAGCGCGATGCCGGCACTGACGGCCGGCAGGTACTCGGTCCCTAGACTCGTCGGCTGGCCGCTCACGCGCGCCAGCGCCGTGCAGATCAGGTCAGGCAGGTGCTCGACCGGCTCGTGACTGTGGATCAGCATTGCGAGACCCGCCTCGGAAGTACGCCACACCCGGGTGGCGTTGGCCTGCTTGAGCAGGGTGCCCCCGGTGCCGGCCTCTGCCAGGTGCTCGCCGATCTGCCGGGCCGCTTCGGACAGGAGTTTGTCCGCGAGTTCGGCGCCTTGCGCCTGCGCAATGCGGTCGAGTCCGTGTACGCGACCAGGACCGTGTGTGCGTGTGCTGAGCCGGCGGCCTGGACGAGTTCCGCTTCCTGGTGGATGTAGAGATCCTTGCCGGCGGCTGTTCGCAGTCGGTGTTCAGAGCTGAACCGGCTGTTGTCGATGGCACAGGCGATGAAAGCCTGTCGCGCCTGGACCTGCTCGGCAGGGTCGAGCATCGCGACGAACGATTCATAGCGGTCCATGGGCTGTGAATCGCATTCGAGGATCTGGCCCACCACGGGCGACATATCCAGGGTCCTGCCATCGAGCGTGAGTTCCCAGTGACCGACCCGCGCGATGCGCTGGGCCAGCAGCAGCTTGGAGCGACTCGACCAGAGATTGTCCTGCATGGCGCGGTCGCGCAGCAGGAATCGCACCCGCTCGACCAGCAGGCGCGGGTTCATGCCCTTCTGGGCGAAGTCACTCGCTCCGGCGGCGAAGGCATCGCTGATCGACACGATGTCGTTGCGTCCAGTCAGCATCAGGATTGGCAGGAGCCGACCATCGGCGTGCTCACGGATTCGGCGGCAGACCTCGATTCCGGTCATCTTCGGCATGTTGACGTCGAGAATGACGCAGTCGGGCTGCGTGGGCTCGAACTTTCGCACCGCCTCTTCACCGTCGTTGGCGGTATGCACTACGAACCCCGCGCCGCCGAGGGCGGCCTCGGCCAGCAGCAGGTGCGAGGGGTCGTCGTCCGCGATCAGGATCGTGGTGATGTGGGTCGGATCCATGCGTGCAAAATCTCCATGCGGACCGTGCAATCGGTCCGGTCCATCATCCAAGTTACGTCCCGGTGCTGCGCTCGGTCTGGCTCTGGAGAGCCGTCTCGAGCTGCGCGTATGCCTGCTTGAGGCCGGACGCCGCGCGACGCGCAGCCTGCGGGTCCGCTTGCTCGCGGACCGCGTTCTCGAACACGTCGAGCTGCTCGGCGAGCCGGCGCCCGCCGAGGTTACTGACGGCAGACTTGAGCGAATGTGCCGCTGCCCCAGCTGCTTCGAACTCGCCGGCCTCGAGCGCCGCGCCGATCCTGCGCAGCGCCTCCGGCGCAGATGCGAACAGCATGTCGCACAGACGCTCGAAGATCTGCGGCCGACCCAGTCCGCGGATCGCCTGTACCTGTTCCTGGTCGAGGACCGGAACGCCGGGCGCAATGACCTCTTCAAACAAGACGGAGTCGAGCAGCGTGATGGTTGCAGTCGCAGTCAGGTCAGGAGCGTCCTCTGTGGATACTGCGTCGATGGACGTTGCTGCACTGGCTTCCGGACCAGTGGGCGGTTCGACCGCCGCAGTGCGGCGGGGCGGCAGCAGGGTGCCGCGCGCTGCGGCGATCGGTCGGAGAATCTGCTCGAGCTGGGCCTGCGTAAACGGCTTGGCCAGGAAGGAATCCATCCCCGCCGCCAGGCAACGCTCCCGGTCCCGTGTCAGCGCGTTGGCTGTCAGTGCGATGATCGTCGTCGGGGATGAGCCCCGGCTATTCTCCTCACGCCGGATCGCGGCAGTTGCCGCGTAGCCGTCCATGACCGGCATCTGGCAGTCCATGAGGATCACGTCGAAACGACTGGTGCGTCCATGCTCGACAGCTGCGCGCCCGTCCTCAGCGATGACGACGGAACAGCAGAGCTGCTCGAGCATGGCGGTCGCCACTTCGCGGTTGATCGCGTTGTCGTCGGCAACGAGCACATTGAGCCCGAGACCCGACTGATTCTGGTCAGAACGAGTGGCGGGCGCCTCGGACGTATCCGCGTCAGTCCCGTCGCGTGCCGCGCACACCGTCCGCAGCAGGTTGCGCAGCTGCTGCTGCCGCACGGGTTTCGCGATGCAGACGTCCGGCCGTACCGCCCGGTTGCCGACCTGGCGGGGTTCGAAGTCGAACGCACTCAACAGTGCGACATAGGTATCAGGCGCGGTGGAGTCCAGCCGTATTGCCCGCAGCAGATCCTCGGTTGTGGCGTCGGGCAAGGCATGGTCGAGCAGGATCACGTCGAACGGATGCCCGAGCCGCGCCGCGCTGCTGACCTGGTTGTCGATCGCGTGTCCTCTCGTGGCCACGGTAACCGCGACGCCCCAGCTGGCCAGCACCTCCTGCAGGGCCATGTAGCTCGTCGCCATGTCGTCGACGATCAGGGCGCGCAGTCCGCGGAATTCGGTGTTGTCCGCCACGGAGCGGACTCCGCGATCGCGAACGGCAGCGCGAACGAGAGAACGCTGCCATGTCCGACCTGGCTATGCAGGTCGATGCGCTCGCCACCCAGCAGGCGAACCAGACCGGTCGCGATCGAGAGCCCGAGGCCTGTTCCGCCGACGCGGCTCCCGTTTTCGAGCTGGGTGAAGGCCTCGAAAACCGTCGCGTGATGGCTGGGCGCAATGCCGGGACCCGTGTCCGAAACGCGGAAGTGCAGGCGGCACTGGCTCGCCTGCGCAAGGTCGTCGACCCCGACGCGGACCTGGATTTCGCCGTGCTCGGTGTACTTGACCGCATTGGAAAGCAGGTTGCCGAGCACCTGCCGCAGGCGCAGCGCGTCGCCGATCACGACCGCAGGCACGCCCGGCTCCACCTGGCAGCTCAGCTCGATCTTCCTGGTTTCGGCGCGCCCCGCGAAAAGCTGCGCGGCTTGCTCGACCAGGTCGCGGACTTCGAACGGCTCGCACACCAGGTCCATCTTGCCCGCCTCGATCTTCGAGTCGTCGAGGATGTCGTTGATGATCTGCATCATCGTGCCGGCGGCCTCGCGCATCGAGTCGACGAAGCGACGCTGGCGTTTGTCGAGCGTCGTGTCCGCGAGCAGCTCGGTCATGCCGAGCACGCCGTTCATCGGCGTGCGTATCTCGTGGCTCATGTTGGCCAGGAATTCGTCCTTGGACCGCATCATGGTCTCAGCCTTGTGCAGTCGCAGCTCGAGATCGCGGGTGCGTTCGAGGATTTCCTGGCGCGCGGCGAGGCGGACGTTACGCATGTCGCGTTCGTTCCCGGCGAGCCGGTCGGTGAGTGCGCTGAAGTTATCGGCGAGCCGTGTCAGCTCATTGCTGCGCCGACCGGACGCCGGCGGAGCCCGTTCCTGCATGCCTTCGACGTGAGTGGTCTGCGCGAGTTGCGAGAGCGGTTCGACGACCTGTCGTATGAGACGGCGGGCCGCGAACAGCGCCAGCGCCCAGCCGAACGCCAGTATGAACGGCGCCAGCAGGAGATGGCGTTGGGCGACGCGCCACGTAGACGGGGTGGCCACCAGCAGGCTGAGCTCGGCCGGGTAATTGGCAGCTTGCGACGTCGACGTGGCGATGTACGTCAATTTCTGGTGCAAGTCCGGGTCGAGCCGATGGTCGTCGTACCAGGCGACCTGGCTTTCGGTCAGGGCTCGCGTGCTGTCGTAGGAGACAGCGGCGGCCCGGTCGGGCGCGTTCCGATCGAAAGTCCAGAGCACGTCGCCTGCCGGCAGGCGCAAGGTCGCTGCGATGACGCTGGGATGGGCCTGCACGCCAGCGAGGATGGCGCTGCTGCTGAGCGTCGCGTCGGACTGCAGAATGGAGGTCGAAACCTGGGCCACATGGTCGCGCGACTCGCGATAGTTCGCGACGATCTCGTAGGAAGCAACGGCAGGCTGGACCAGCAGCATCGTCAGCGTGACGACTGCAATCAAGACGAACCTGAACTGGCTCGCCAGCGCCATGGAATCCCAGGTCTCGCGCCATATCTCTTGCGGCCGCCGCCGGCTCGCATGCGATACCATGCCGGGTGAGCCTGAGGTGTTATGGGTGGTTTGCTTCATGGTGCCGCTGGCTCGAAATCTTTCCGCAGTGGTCCGATCGGGCAGTTGACAGAATACGGACCGGCCCAGGGTGAAAACGTGAACCGGCACAAGAATCTGAGGCTCGATCCCGTCTCTGCCCCGGCGGCAACGGACCCGGCGACAGGCGATGCCCCTGGACATCGAATCTCCCAGCCCAGCACGTCAAAAATCTTCAAGCGGCTGCAAGCGCGCCTGCGTGGTCTCGTGGGCAAGGCCATCGACGACTTCCGCATGATCGAGGAGGGCGACCGCGTGATGGTCTGTCTCTCGGGCGGCAAGGATTCGTACACACTGCTCGACGTGCTGCTCTCGCTGCAGCGGAGTGCGCCTGTGCGCTTCGAACTCGTCGCGGTCAACCTCGACCAGAAGCAGCCGGGCTTTCCGCAACACGTGCTGCCCGACTACCTGACCGCGCTTGGCGTGTCATTCCACGTCATCGAGCAGGACACGTACCGTGTGGTGAAGCGCGTGATTCCCGAGGGCCGCACGATGTGCGGACTGTGCTCCCGCCTGCGGCGCGGTGCGCTGTATCGCTATGCGTCGGAGAACGGCATCACGAAGGTAGCGCTCGGTCACCATCGCGATGACATCGTCGAGACCCTGTTCCTGAACATGTTCTTCGGCGGTCGCTTGAAGACGATGCCGCCCAAGCTGCTCTCGGAAGACGGCAGGCATATCGTGATCCGGCCCATGGCCTACGTGCCGGAGCGCGAGATCGAACGCTATGCGCGCGCCCGGCAGTTTCCGATTATTCCGTGCACGCTCTGCGGGTCGCAGCAGCACCTGCAGCGCGGCATCGTGAAAAAGATGCTGACGGACTGGGAGCGCGAGTTTCCGGGACGCACCGAGGCGATCTTCTCGTCACTGAGCAACGTCACGACCTCGCATCTTGCGGATCCGCAGGCGTTCGATTTCGGGGGCCTCGAGGCGCGTCGCGCAGCGACGCTTGCCGTCCTGCAGCCGGCTGCGTCCGCAGGCACCGAGGACACGGTCGCGAACGCGATCCCGATTTCGTCGGGGCGTGAACCCTGGGAAGAGCTGTAGCGCTGCGGATTTCCGCCGGCGCTTTCCTTGCGAAGCACAGCTTTGCGCGATGAGCGCAGCGAGCCAGGAGAATTGCTCCCTGGCGGCCGACCCGGTGCCTTTCCCCGAGCTTGGAAAGGCAGACACGCGCTCGGGGAAAGGCACCGGGTCGGCCGCCTGAAGCGCGGCGCCTCAGCTCGCTTTCGGCGCGCCGAAAACTTCGCACCGCGCGAGTGAATTCGAGGCGCGGAAACCGCAGCGTCAGATGACATCTGCTGGAACTTCCAGGCGGTGGCGGCTTTCGTGAGCCCGGTCAACGACTGGTGCGTTGCTGCGTGGTAACTAGATAACTGCCCGGCGCCATCCATCGGAGAAATCATCGTTATGTTCAATATTCGCTTGCGACGGACGGTCCTCGCATCGCTTGCCGTCGTCATGCTGGCAAGCGCCTGTGGAGGCGATGGTGGTTCGTCCGCTATGAGCAGCGTCCAGGTCAGCCTGACGGATACGCCGATAGAAGACGCGACAACGTGGTCGTGTCCGTCAGCGGCGTCGCCTTCAAGCCCGAGGGATCGGCGCCGGAAGTCATCGAGAGTCTTACTCCGCGCTCCATCGACCTGCTGCAGTACCAGAATGGCAGGACGGCGATCCTGCTGCAGGACACGCCAATGCAAGCGGGCCGCTACCAATGGCTGCGCCTGATCATCGACACGCAGCCGGCCGTCAGGGACTCGTACATCGTCATCAATGGCAACGAGTGCGAACTGAACGTGCCAAGCGGCGCGGAAACCGGCCTCAAGATGAATCGTCCGATCGACGTGCCGGCCGACGGCAGCCTGGCGCTGACCATTGACTTCGACCTGCGCAAGTCGGTCCACGCTCCGCCCGGACAGGCGAGCGGCGCCTGCACGACAGGCTACGTATTGCGCCCCACACTCAGGCTCGTCAACGACGCGAATGTCGGCGCCATCGACGGCACCGTCAGCTTCGAAGCAGGTGCGGCACCAGACGGCTGTAAGCCGAACGTTTACGTCTACGAAGGCACCGTCACACCGGACGACATGGAGGAGACTACGGCTGCGTCGCCAGACGTCGATCCGCTGGTCGTAGTCGGCGTCACGATTCTGGACGGGTCGACCAGCGGTACCTATCGCGCGGCCTTCATTCCTGCTGGCAGCTACACGGCAGCGTTCACCTGCGACGACGACACGATCGATGATCAGTCGCTTGCGTTCGTTCCACCCGCAGGTGTTGCGGTAGCCGTGCAGAATAACGTCATCTCGACCGTCAACTTCACCGTTCCGGTTCCTGCTCCCTGACATCGACGCTGCTTGCGCCGTGCAATTTTCCGGCGTGCCGGGAAATTGCTCAGGCGCCGCGCCGCAAGCGGCCGATCCAGTTGTTCTTCCCGAGCGCGTGTCTGCCTTTCCGCGCTCGGGAAGAACAACTGGGTCGACCGCCTGTAACTATCGCGTGTATGCCTTTCCGCTCGCGGGAAAGAAAGCCGGATCGAACGCCCGATACCGCCCCTCACGCAACCCCCCAACACGCTCGAACGCAGCAAGGCGCCCAGCAGCGACGAACGGCCGCCGCTGGACTCTCAGGCGCGCAGCTCAGGCCTGCTGCCGGATCCGCGAATGCTTGTAGCCGTACAGGAAGTAGATGAGGAAGCCGATCCCCGTCCACACCGCCAGCCGGATCCACGTGTCGTGCGGCAGGAAGAGCGTCATGGCGAGGCAGATGGCCACCCCGGCCACGCCAGTGAACGTGGCGAACGGCACGCGGAACGGTCGCGGCGTGTCAGGCTGCGTGTGACGCAGGATGACGACTCCGGCACACACCGCGGTGAACGCCAGAAGGATGCCGATGGAGATGGGCCGAGCAGCGACATCAGGATCACCGAGGTGAGGCCGACGATCGCACCTATCTTGACCGGCAGGCCGAGCCACTTCAGCTCCGGATGCGCGTCGAGCGCGACCGCGACCGGCGCGGCGACGTTGAGTTCCGTGTACGACACCATGCCGGTCATCACGGCAGACATCAGGACATAGAGTACCGTCGAGATGAGCAGTGCCGCGATGATGCCCCACGGTACGTCGCGCTGTGGATTGCGGGCTTCCTGCGCCGTCGTCGCGGCCTGGTCGAAGCCGATGTAGGCAAAGAAGATGATCGCAGCGCCCTGCATGATGCCGCTGAAACCGAATTGTCCGGACGTGCCCGTATTGGCGGGAAGGTAGGGCTGCCAGAGGTCGGGTGACGTACTTGATGCCGACCGCGATGAACAGGACGATGATCAGGACCTTGATGATCACCATCACGTTGTTCACGCGTGTCGAATGCTTCACGCCGACGTAACACACCCAGGTGAGCAGCGCGACGATGAACACCGCCGGTACGTTGACCAGGGCGCCCGTCGCCACCAGGTGGTTGTCGGCACCTTTGCCAAGCGGCGCATTGGTGAGCGCGTCGGGCAGATGCAGGCCGAACTCTGCGAGCAGGTTGACGACGTAGCCGGACCATCCGACCGCGACGGCTGCGCCCGACATAACGTATTCCAGCGCGAGGTTCCAGCCGACGAACCAGGCGACGCCCTCGCCGAGCGTCGCGTACGTGTAGCTGTAAGCGCTGCCCGAGATCGGGATCATCGAGGCCAGCTCGGCGTAGCAGAGCGCGGCCAGGCCGCAGCCGATGGCGGCCACGAGGAAGGCGAGGGTGACGGCGGGACCCGTGTGCTGGGCCGCCACGGTGCCCGTCAGGACGAAAATGCCGCTGCCGATCATCGACCCCAGGCCGACGGAGGTCAGCGCCCGGCGATCCAGTACCCGGTTCAGCTTGGGCCCGGATTCGATTTCGCGAGGCATCGCAGCCACCGATTTGCGGGCTGCCAGCTGTTTCAGCACGAAGTTCTCCCCCTTGCGAATTTGGCCCAAGTCTCTCACAGCCGCACGGGCAGCCGCACCCCGTTGCCTTATCATGGAGGCAATGACGCCGAAGACGCCAGAAGTCAGCGCCACACCCGACTGGACCAGGCCACGTCCCATCGACACTACGTATTGGGTCGTGCCGGGCCGCTTCCTGGTGGGCGAACACCCGGGCTCGCGCTCACGCGCCCGGTCGATGGATCGGTTGCGCCGGTTCCTCGAGGCCGGCATCACCTGCTTCATCGACCTGACCGAGCTGGATGAAAGTCCGAGCTACGACAGGCACCTGCCGTTCGAATCGCCGTCGGGGCGGCGCATCGACTATCTGCGCCAGCCAATTCCTGATCACGGTGTACCGGCCGACCGCGCGACCATGGACCGTATCCTGGCGATGCTGGACGACGCCCTCGAGTCCGGCCACGGCGTGTACCTGCACTGCCGGGCCGGCATCGGCCGCAGTGCGATGGTCGCCGGCTGCTGGCTGGCCGAACGCAATCCGGGCGGGGGTGAGGCAGCGCTCACCGAGCTGGGTGATTACTGGCAACAGTGCCGGCAATCGAGGTCGTGGCCGCAGGTGCCGGAGACAAGCGAGCAGGAGGATTTCGTACGCACGTGGCGATCGCCAGGGGGCGCAGGGCAGGGCGCCGCAAAGTCGTCCGGGCCGGCAGGGTCCTGCGCTGGAGCAGCGCGTGCGCGGAGGTTGGTTCGGGCTCGCGCTGGGCGACGCGCTCGGCGCAACGAGCGCAGCCGAGGCAGTGAAGTCCTCGTCGCTGGCATGGACACAGCCTACGGCGCTCGCGCTCTGCCTCGCCGAAAGCCTGGATGCCCTCGGGCGCAGCGATGCGCGTGACCAGATCGAGCGCTACTGGCGCTGGTTCAAGGACGGACACCTGTCGGCCACGGACCAGCCCGGCGAAGGTCACGCGTCGCCCGATGTCGCGAAAGCGCTGGCGACCTTCCGCTGGCGCGGATTGCCGGTGGCTGGCTCGCACGATCCGAAGGACGCCGCAGCGACGAGCCTGCCACGCGTCCTGGCCGCCGCGCTGTTCGCGGGTAACGATCCCGCAGCCGCCATCGCACTTGCCGCCGAGTGTGCGCGCACCACGCATCAGTCGCCGCTGATCCTCGACGCCTGCCGCGCCTACTCGGCGATGTTGCTTTGCGCGCTGGGCGGCCGGCCGGCGCAGGACTGGCTGCGGGCCGTCCCCGAACCCGTGCCCGGTGGCTGGACTGCCAGGCCGCTGCGCAAAGACGTGCAGGCTGAGGTTGCCACTGCGTCGGTTGCCGGGGACACCAGGCGGCCGGTGGCACGATCGACGTGCTGCAGGCGCTCGCACTGGCGCGGCGTATCGCCGGCGACGCACAAGATTTCAAGGCAGCCATCGCCGCAGCGAAACGCAGCGTCCACGACGATGCGCCACTGGTCGCCGGGCTCGTCGGCACGATGTTCGGCCTGCAGCACGGTTTCGATGCGCTGCCCGCGGATGCCATCGGTCGGCTCGCGGGCCGCCAGCACCTCGACGTCGCGGTCGAGCATTGCCTTGCGCGCCTTGCGGCGACGGGCGGAGTCACGGCGTGAAGGCTCGCCGGCGCCGCTTGCGCGAACCCGCGTGGACGCGGCTCGACGATGAGGCGCTGCTCGACATGCGCCTGTGCGACCTGCGCCTGTCCCTTGCGCGGTCGGGCCTCGACCACGCAGTGCGGCGCCTGTACGAGGAACTGCGGCTCAAGGGCATCCTCTTCCGTCCGCACGTCTGGCTGTCCGAAGAATGGTTCTCGCCGGACGGCATCCCCGGGATCGCCATACCGTTCTACCTGGCGCACCCACGGCTGCAGCGCCTCGAACGGCGCTTCATGCACGAGGTCGAGGGTGGTAACGACAAGTGGCTGATGCGCATCCTGCGTCACGAAACCGGGCACGCGATCGACACGGCCTTCGGCCTGCGCCGGCGCAAGACCTGGCGCGACACCTTCGGCAAGGCCTCGCGCCGCTATCCGTCGCGGTATTCCCCGCGACCGGCCAGCCGCCGGTTCGTGCTGCACCTCGGCCACTGGTACGCGCAGAGTCATCCCACCGAAGATTTCGCCGAAACGTTCGCCGTCTGGCTGCCGCGCAGATCGCGCTGGCGCAGCCAGTACGCCGGCTGGCCCGCGCTGCGCAAGCTCCAATACGTCGACGCGACGATGCGCAACCTGCATGGCAAGCGCGCGGTCTGCCTGAATCGCGAAGTCATCGAGCCGCTGGCCGACAACACCCGCACGTTGCGCGAGCACTACCGGCGCAAACAGCGCCGCTACGAACTCAACACCGCGCGCACCTACGATCGTCGCCTGCTGCGCGTGTTCGGCACCGCGGAGGATCATCCGGCCGGCCCGCAGGCCAGCCGGTTCCTGCGCAAAGGTGCAGCCGCAGGTCGAGCGCCTGATGATCCGTCGTGCGAGAATGCACCCGTACCTGGTCCAGCACGTCCTGAAAATAGCGACCCAGCGCGCGCGCGTCATGAACCTGCGGCTCAGTCACAACCAGCGCGACACCAAGCGTGCGGTGCTGGTGATGCTCGAACGCATCATGCTCGAGATGCTGTTGCGGGACCGCGAGAACTACGCCTTATGACCAAGAAACCCCTGCGCGCGCTCGTGCTCGTGCACGAAACACTGGTGCCTCCCGAGTCCACCGACGGCTACTCTCCCCAGGAGATCGACGAGTGGCGCACCGAGTACGACGTGACCTCGTCGCTGAAGGCGATGGGGCACGAAGTGAAGGCGCTCGGCATGGGCGACAACCTGGCCGAACTGCGCTCCACGATCATGGAGTGGAAGCCCGACATCGCTTTCAACCTGCTCGAGGAATTCCAGGGCATCGTCACGTACGACCAGTACGTGGTGGCCTTTCTGGAGCTGATGCGGCAGCCTTACACCGGCTGCAACCCGCGCGGCATGATGCTCAGTCGTGACAAGGTGCTGTCGAAGCAGATCCTCGCCTACCACCGCATCCCCACCGCGCGGTTCGCGTTGTTCCCGCGCAAGCGCCGCTACGTCGAGCCGCGCAAGCTCAAGTTTCCGCTGTTCGTAAAGTCGGCCACCGAGGATGCCTCGCTCGGCATCTCGCAGGCCTCGATCGTCTACGACAGCCAGAAGCTGCGGGAGCGCGTACAGTTCATCCACGAGCAGACGAATTCGGACGCGCTGGTCGAGGAATACATCGAGGGGCGGGAGCTCTACGTCGGCGTGATGGGCAACGACAGGCTCACGACCCTGCCGGTGTGGGAACTCAATTTCGGCACCCTGCCGGACGTGATGTCGATCGCGACGCGCAAGGTGAAGTGGGACCGCAAGTACCAGGTGCGGCACGGCATCGGTACCGGTCCCGCCCATGACCTGCCGGCCGGCCTGTCGCCGCGGCTGGCGACGCTGGTGCGGCGCATCTATCGCGCGCTGTCGCTCAGCGGGTATGCGCGCATCGACCTGCGACTGAGGCCGGACGGCGCGGTATACGTGCTCGAGGCGAACGCGAATCCCAACCTGGCGCAGATCGAGGACTTCGCGACGTCAGCCCTCGCTTGCGGCATGGGGTACGACGCCGTG
Source organism: Pseudomonadota bacterium (assembly GCA_016705325.1). Classification (GTDB taxonomy): domain Bacteria; phylum Pseudomonadota; class Gammaproteobacteria; order Steroidobacterales; family Steroidobacteraceae; genus RPQJ01. Next base: position 41,383 of record JADIYJ010000007.1, read on the forward strand.
CTGGAGCGGATCCTGCAGTACGGGCAGAACTACGACGCGGCATGGCGGCAGTCCTGACTACGCGCCGATGTCCGAGGCGTGCGATCCGGCGCCTTTCCCGAGCGCGTGTCTGCCTTTCCAAGCTCGGGGAAAGGCGCCGGATCGCACGCCTGGACAGTCAGAGCGTGTGGCCAGTCTTCTGGAAGTGCGTGCGCTCGAAGATCGTCTGGCAATCGATGCAGCGCAACGCCTGCGGCGTGAGGTTCAGCCGCTTGACGTCGATCGGCCTGTCGCAGGCCGCGCAGATGCCGTAGCTGCCATCCGCCATGCGCAACAGCGCTGCGTCGATCGCGCGCAGTTCGTCGAGGTCGCGATCGATTTCGGCGAGGCCGACGTCCACGATCAGGTCGGCGAACGACTCGTCCTCCAGTTCCCGCACCGAGTCGGCGATCTGCAGATAGTGTTCCGAATCGCTCTTGACGAGGGCCTGGCGGATTTCTTCGCGCAGCTGGGTCTGCCGCGCACGCATGGCCGTTTGCAGCGACTCGAGCTGCTTGTTCTGGAGGTTGCGGTTCATCGGCATCTTCCCTGGGACACTGCCCAAGCATCGGACGCGATCCGCGCCACAGATATAGGGAAGATGCGAAATTCGTTGCGCCAAATGCGGTAGTCCCGGCGGGGGCGATTGACAAGGCCGGGAGGGGAGCGTAGCTAAGGCGCGATCCGAACACCGCCGGGATCGACCGATGGACAATGGATTGCGCTGCTGGAAGTGCGGAGCGTCGCTCGCCGACTATTCACTGCCGCTGCGGCGACTGGAGGAATGCCGGGCATGCCATGCGGAACTGCACGTCTGCCGCATGTGCGAGTTCTACGACACGGGCAAGGCCAAGCACTGCCGCGAGACCATTGCCGAGGAAGTGAAGGACAAGCAGGCAGCGAATTTCTGTGACTACTTCCGGCCGACACCGTCGGCCTATCGACCCGAGGCCCTGAGCGCGGCCGACAAGGCCAGGGCCGAACTCGAAGCCCTGTTCGGCCGTAAGTGACCACGAGGAGACGACTTTGACGATGATCCGACGAGCGGTGCAGACAGGCATCGCGACCGTGACGCTGCTGGCAGGCGTGGCAGGCGCCGGAGAAAAGGTCGAGCCGGAGGCAGCGCCTGCGCTGACGGCAGTGCGGCCCGGGATCTATGCACCGGTGACGCTGGCCGTGGACCTGTCGTCCCTGAGCGCCAGCGAGCGACAGATGCTCGGCCTGTTCATCGAGGCCGGCGAGATCATGGACGAACTGTACTGGCGGCAGACGTACGGCGATCGTGACGCGTTGCTGAAAGGCATCGTCGATCCGCGCACCCGCGAATTCGTCGCGCTGAACTATGGCCCCTGGGACCGGCTGGCCGACAACGCGCCGTTCGTGCCCGGTGTCGGCGCCAAGCCGGCAGGCGCGGAGTTCTATCCGCACGACATGACGCGCGAGGAATTCGAGCGGGCGAATCTGCCGCAGTCGCGCAGCGAATACACGCTGCTGCGGCGCGACGCCAGGGGCGCGTTGCAGGTCGTGCCGTATCACGTCGAGTACCGCGAGGCGCTCGCCAGGGCTGCGCTCAAGCTCGAACAGGCGGCGGCGCTGGCGGCAGACCCGGGCCTGAAGAAGTACCTGTTGCTGCGGGCAGAAGCGCTGCGCACCGACGACTACCGCGCCAGTGATCGCGCCTGGCTTGACATGAAATCGAACCGCATCGACCTGGTGATCGGCCCGATCGAGACCTACGAAGACGCGCTGTTCGGCTACAAGGCCGCCTACGAGGCCTACGTGCTGGTCAAGGACATGGAGTGGAGCAAGCGTCTCGAGCGCTATGCCGCCATGCTGCCGGAACTGCAGCGCGGCCTGCCGGTCCCGGACGCCTACAAGGCCGAGCAGCCCGGCACCGATTCCGACCTCAACGCTTACGACGTCGCCTATTACGCGGGCCACAACAACGCGGCTTCGAAGACCATCGCCATCAACCTGCCGAACGACGAGCAGGTGCAGCTCGAGAAGGGCACGCGCCGGCTGCAGCTCAAGAACGCGATGCGCGCCAAGTTCGACCGGATCATGCTGCCGATCGCCGACGAGCTGATCGTGCCGGAGCAGCGCAAGCACGTGACGTTCGACGCGTTCTTCGCCGACACCATGTTCCACGAGGTGGCGCACGGCTTAGGGATCAAGAACACGCTCGACGGCAAGGGCACGGTGCGTGAAGCGCTCAAGGAACAGGCGAGCTGGCTCGAGGAGGGCAAGGCCGACATCCTCGGGCTGTACATGATCACGCGGCTGCACGAGAAGGGTGAACTCGGCGGTTCGCTCGAGGACTACTATGTAACGTTTCTCACCGGCATCTTCCGCTCGGTGCGCTGGGGCGCCGCCGAAGCCCACGGCCAGGCCAACATGGTCCGCTTCAACTACTTCGCCGATCGCGGTGCCTTCAGCCGCGATGCCAACGGTCACTACCGCGTCGACATGGCGAAGATGCGCAAGGCAATGGATGAATTGTCGGCCGACATCCTCAAGCTGCAGGGTGACGGCAACCACGCGGGCGTCAAGGAGCTGCTCGCCCAGCTCGGCGTCCTGAAGCCCCAGTTGTCCGCCGACCTCGCGCGCCTCGGCGCCCGCAACATCCCGGTCGATGTCCGCTTCGAGCAGGGCAAGGCCGTGCTCGGCCTGAAGTAGGCGCCGCGGTGTCGAATCCGGTCGCGCGCGTCATCGAACCGCGGCCGCGCGATCTCGGCGATTTCGCCGTGCGTCGGGTGCTGCCCGCGGTGGGGCTGCAGACCGTCGGCCCGTTCATCTTCTTCGATCACATGGGGCCGGCCGAGTTCGGGCCGGGGCAGGGTGTCAACGTGCGGCCACACCCGCACATCGGCCTCGCGACCGTGACGTACCTGTTCGAAGGCGCGTTCATGCACCGCGACAGCCTCGGCACGGCGCAGTTGATCCGTGCGGGCGACGTCAACTGGATGGTGGCCGGTCGGGGCATCGTGCATTCGGAGCGCACGCCACCGGAGGTGCGCGACGCAACAGGCCGCACGCGCGTGCACGGCATCCAGACGTGGATCGCACTGCCGCGTGCGGAGGAAGAACGGGAGCCGTCCTTTGCGCATCACGGCGTCGCCAGTCTGCCGCGTGTCGAGCGGCCTGGCGTGATCCTCACCGTGATTGCCGGAACGGCTTATGGCGAGCAATCACCGGTCGACGTGTTCGCGCCGACGCTGTACGTGGATGCACGGCTGGCCGACGAGGCTGTCCTCGAAGTGCCGGACGAGCACGTGCAGCGCGCATGCTACGTCGCGCAGGGCCGGATCGAGATTGCAGGCCAGGCCTATGGCGAAGGCCAGTTCATCGTGCTCGCATCCGCTGCCGGCCCGGTGTCGATGCGTGCGCTCGAGACGGCCCGCGTGATGCTGGCTGGCGGCGCTCCGCTCGACGGACCGCGGCATCTCTACTGGAACTTCGTTTCGAGCACGCGCGAGCGCATCGAAGTCGCCAGGCGCGACTGGCGCGAGCGCAAATTCGCACCGGTGCCGGGCGATGCGGACAGGATTCCTCTGCCCGACGAGTGACGCCGCGCCCTTGGGCCCGGCACGATTCGCGTTAGCCCGGGTTCAGGCGGGTACCGCAGCCGCGCAAGGTCTGTCCACCCGATTCCACGGTCACGACGTGGTCGAATTCCACCTCGCCATCGTCCACGCAGCGCTCGGCCTTGATTGAGGCCCTGATCGAGACCTCACCCTGCTGCGCCGTGTAAACGGTCGTCCCGTCCGGCGCGATGGCTGCCTGGGCCTGCTCGAAGTCGAAGCGGTCCTGGCCGAAATTGGTGGTCCAGCTCAGTCTGCCCGCGGGACCGGCTTCGAGGACCCAGCCCGGTTCGTTGCCGAGGGCGCGATACACGACGCCGCGTGCGCGCGCGTCCTCGCGCAGGGAGTCGGCTCGCCGTTCCTCGCATTGCACGGGCGACGCGCCCTGTCGCTCGAGCGTTGCCGTGCTGCCCTTGGTCCAGAACACCACCACGCTGTCGGCATAGCGCGCGCCCGAGGCGCTGACCGTCTGGTCGAGCCGCCGTGTGCCGTCGTGGAAGTCGATGGCAATCGCCTGTTCGCGCACGAGGTTGCGCATGACCAGCGTCTGGCCGTCCACGCAATGCCAGACGTAGACGCGCAGCACGCCCGCGGGAACTTCGTCCGCCGCTGGCGTCGGCGCGGTCGCCGGGACGGAAGCCGCCGGTTTTGCGTCCGTGGCCGTATCGACCGCGGGCACTTCCTTGCGCTGGCAGCCCAGGGTTGCGAGCAGCGCGATACCCGCACAAGAGACGAGCCACAGGCGAGAAAGCAGCTTGGGCGAGGTCATCATGCGCGTCACCTGGCAGGCGGGGAGGCCCTCATTTTACATGGGATGCCTCAACAGTTCGCGTCGTGCAGGCGGGTCTTCGCTTCACGCCAGCGATCCCACAACCTGCCGGCCTCGCGCGCCGAGTAGCCAGCCCGCATGCGCGAATCGAGGCTGTCGAGCGTTGCCTGCAGTTTCTGGCAGATCGCGGCGTGTTGCTCGTCCGCATCGTCGGGGTCGAAATCCTCACGCCCGGTTGAATTCCCGCGGCTCGCCGCCGCTGGCTCCCTGGCGCTGCCGATCGCCGGCGACGCTCCAGCTGCCGCGGGCGCAGGCGCGCTCACCTGCAGTTCGCGCACTTCCTGCAGGGGGCCGCACGGACGGTCAGAAAACGTGACCAGGCCTGGCGCAACGCAACTGTAGACGAGCCGGCGCGTCGGTTGCGCGCGCGGCGTGACCGGCTCGAGCACGACGGTGCCGCCACCTCCCACCGGACTGTCGACGGCCGGCGGCCCCCGGGCGCGCGGCGGGGCCGCCCGGCGCCCGCCGCGCCGGCGTGCCCCCTCTGTCGACAGCCGGCAACAGCAGCGCGTTGGCGGCGTGCGGTGACGTGGGCAGCACGAGTATCGCCTGTGCAGCGAGGAGCAGGCGGACGGCAGGATGTGTCACGGTGAACCCTCCATGGACCGGAAGGCCATGCTCGGCTCAGCGTTGGCGGATGTCGTGCGCGATTCGTCGCGCGTGCACGCAATTTTGCGTCGGGCCTCGAGTCAGTCACGAGCCCGTCAAGCCCGCGACCGGGTCTCAGGCGCGTCCAACGTTCGAGTCGGTGGGTGCGTGGAAGTACTGGCTCTCGGCCGAGAACTGTTCAACCAGCCGGCGCAACTCGGCCATGCGGGCTTCGGCGGTGCCGATCGCCAGGCAGTCCTCGCAGCGGGGGTCGCCGCAGGGCTGTCGCGTGTAGAGCCAGTACTGCACGGCTCCCGCAAGCAGGCCATCCGCGATGTCCCACAAGTCGGCTTTGTCGTCGCCGTCCGCGATCTGGTTGCCGAGGTCGACGGCACGACTGAAGGCCTGGTCGAACGGTTCGAAGTCTTCGATTTGCGTGTTGGCGGTCACGTTGGGAAAGGCAGTCAGGAGACCAGCCGCAATGATACCAGACAGGCTGCTGGAACGCCGTCAAAATGTACATAAACTGCTTATAAATCAGATGATTCTGGCGCCTCAGATGCCGGCCTTGGCGAGCGCGTCGACGAATGCGCGGACGGCGCCGGCCAGGCCCGGGTGTTCCGTTTCGAGGCGCACCGCGGCGTTCTCAAGTGCGTCGGCCGGCGCGAGATCCTGAACGGAGCCGGTCCGGCCCGGCGGCGCCAGTGCCCGCTGGATATCCGCGAGGGCCGCCTCGAGCAGCGCACGCTGTTGCGGGTCGAGTTGCGGGACGCCCGCCAACTCGTGATGCAGGTCGCGCAGCGTCTGTTGCAGGTCGTTCATCGCTTGTCTCCGCCGAAGCCCTTGGCCACGAGTGTAGCAGCGGCCGGCGTCGCCCCGGCTGTGGAAAGAGCGGACGCCGCGACGTCGCGTCCCACTAGAATAGGGGTTTCGAAGACACGGAGCGCCGAATGAATTCGTCCACCAGATTGTCTTGGGTACCGCTGCTGGCAATGGCAGCATTGTTCGCCGCGCCGCTGGCGGCGCAGGCCGACTCGCCACGCTTCGAATTCACGCCGTTCGTTGGCGGTCGAATGGGTGGTGGTTTCGATGCCACGGCCGCGGACGGCACCAGCAGTTCGGTCGACCTCGACGCCGGCGTGAGCTTCGGGCTGGATCTCGGGCTGTATCGTGATGACCGGTCCTTCTACGAACTGCTCTATTCGACGCAGACGGCGAGCTTCGACTCGACCGACCCGTTGCTCGACCGAGTGGACCTGCGTGTCGACTACCTGCAGTTCGGTGGCACCGCCTTCTTTCCGCAGGACAGCGACCACTTCATGCCTTACCTGTCGCTCACGATCGGCGCGACGCTGATGGAGCCGGACAGCGGCGCCTACGACTCCGAGACCAGGTTTTCGGGCAGCATCGGCGGCGGCTTCCGCATTCCGTTCAGCGACAACGTCTCGCTCAACCTGGGCGTGCGTGGCTACCTGACGCTGCTCGATTCCGATTCGAGCCTGTTCTGCGTCAGCGATTCCGGGGAGGCCGGCTGCCTCCTGCGATCGTCGGGCAGCACGTTCTTCCAGGCTGAAGGCCTGCTGGGGCTCAGCGTCCGGTTCTGAGTCTGGTCCCGCCGGGCTCAAAGCGCGGGGACCGAGCTCGGATTCTCCAGCTCAGGTGGCGATTGCATGAACAACGCGCGCAGGCGCAGGCCCACCTGCTCCTGGGGCGTGAGGCCGCTGCGCTCGTGCATGACGCGCACCAGCGCGGCCGGATCGTCGGTGATGACGTTGTCCACGTTGCGCTCGATCATGCGCAGCATCACCTCGGGTCTATTCACGGTCCACACGTGGACCTTCTTGCCCGCGGCCCTGGCCTGGCCCACGAGGCTCGCCGTCGCGCGTGCGGAATTCAGGCTGACGAAGTCGGTATCGGTCTTTAGGACGTTGCCGACGGCCGCCGTCACGATCAGGCCGGTCTCGAGGCCCGGTTGCAACTGCTCGACCTGCTGCAGCGACGCTTGGTCGAGTGACGTGATCACGACCTGGTCCAGGAACTGCTTCTCGCGCAGCAACGCCACGACCGTCGCAGCCAGCTGCGGGTCCGGCACGTTGTACTTCAATTCGATGTTGATGCGGAACTTGCCGCGCGCGAAATCGATCACTTCGGCCAGCGTCGGCACGTGCTCACCTGCGTACTGCGGCCCGCGCTTGCTGCCAATGTCGATCGTCCCGATCTCGGCGAGCGTCAGGTCCCGCACCTTGCGCGGGTCGCTGCCCATGCGCATCAGGTCGCCGTCGTGGATCACGACGATCGCGCCGTCGCGCGTGCGCTGCACGTCGAGTTCGACGTAGTGCGTTCCAGCCTCATGCGCCTCGCGGAATGCGGCCAGCGAATTTTCCGGCGCCCGCATCGAGGCGCCCCGATGGGCCGTCACGGCGACGTCCTCGCGCACATCCAGGTGTTGCAGCAGGAAGATCATGGCGAGTGCGGCCAGCGCCGCGACGACCAGCGCGGCGAGCAGGAGCGGTCGACCCACGCGCGCACCCGTCGCATCGGCGACCGAGTCTGCCGGTGCCTGGAGCAGGATCGGTGCTGCGCGCCGCTCGGCGTATAGGCGGGTCGCAAGGAACTGGTGACCCGCGAACTGCAGCGTCGCGTAGACGAAGCTGATGGCGATGGTCACGGCCAGGAAGAACGCGACCAGCGGCAGGACGCGCTGCGGATCGACGCCGGCCCAGCTCATCGCAAAGTTGGTGAGGTAACGGCCGGCGTGCAGGCAGAGGGCGGCGAGCGACGCCAGGCACAGCCACCACAGCAGCAGCGGCGTGACCGACCGCAGCAGCCGTCCCTCGAGCATGCGCTCGCTCGCGAGCAGCACGTCGGCTGGTTTCAGGTCGTGGAACATCGCGATCGGCATCGCGAAAATCCAGCGCGCGAACTGCGCCAGCAGCACGAACGCGAGCCCTGCACCGGCGATGCCCGCCGCCAGCAACGCTCGGCGCCATTCGGGTGGAGTTTCGGACAGGTAGTAGTTGACGTCCCGTCCAGCCAGCGTCGTAAACCAGACGATCGCGATGATCGTGAGAAACGGCAATGCCAGCAGCACCACGCGCGCGAACATGCGGCTGCCCAGCAGCACCAGCAATCGCAGCTTGTTGATGACGGCGCCGATGGTTCCCCACAGCGTGACCGGGCGTTGCCCGATCGCATGCCCCGGAAATCCAGGCATAACCGGCAAGTTGCGCGATCTGGAAGCTGATCGCTGCGCCCGCCCCGAGCAGCACGAAGGCGATGCCCGGCGGTGACAGCACGAAGCGGGCGATGTCGAAGTTGCTGATCACATCGGACCCGGAGCGGGCGACGATTCGGTCGGCGAGCCAGCCGGCGAGCGGGGCGAGCACAATGAACCCGAGCAGCTGCACGAACAGCTGCCAGGCGATCACGACTCCCCAGCGCCGTTTGAAATCAACGCGGGTGCGGTCGAAGAGTCCAGGCAAGTTCATGCCTGGCGCCCATTCTTGTTGTCGTTAGCGCCGCGCCCGGGTCCCCGATACGTCAGACGAGTACCCGTTCGATGCCGCCCGCGTTGGCCCGCTGCACGTAGGTTTCGAGCCAGGCGGGGCCCAGCAGGTGCCGCGCCATCTCGACCACGATGTAGTCGGCGCCGGTGCCTGCGTCGTCATCGTACCGCGACAGGCCCTGCAGGCACGACGGGCAGGAGGTCAGCACCTTCACCTCGCCGCGGAAGCCATCGCCACGAAGCTTCGCGGCGCCTGCTTCCATTTCGCGCTGCTTGCGGAACCGCACCTGGGTGGCGATGTCCGGCCGTGCGATCGCGAACGTGCCCGATTCGCCGCAACAGCGATCGTTCCTTTCGATCCTGTCGGTCGTCCCCGTGGCCAGCAGCGTGTTGGCGACCTTGAGTGCGTCGTGCGTCTTCATCGGCGAATGACACGGTTCGTGATACATGTAACGCGCTCCCGTGGCGTGCTCGAGCCGGATGCCCTTCTCGAGCAGGAACTCGTGGATGTCGAGGATGCGCGAGCCCGGGAAGATCTGGTCGAACTCGTAACTCTGCAGCTGGTCGTGGCAGGTGCCGCAGCTCACCACGACGGTCTTGATGTCGAGGTAGTTGAGCGTGTTCGCCACGCGATGGAACAGGACGCGGTTGTCCGTGATGATCTTCTCGGCCTGGTCGAACTGCCCGGCGCCGCGCTGGGGATAGCCACAGCAGAGGTAGCCCGGCGGCAGCACCGTCTGCACGCCGGCGTGCCAGAGCATGGCCTGCGTCGCGAGTCCCACCTGCGAGAAAAGGCGTTCCGAGCCGCAGCCCGGGAAATAAAACACGGCCTCCGAATCGCTGGTCGTGCCCACAGGATCGCGGATGATCGGCACGTAGTTGCGATCCTCGACGTCGAGCAGCGCGCGCGCCGTCTGCTTTGGCAGCCCGCCCGGCATCTTCTTGTTGATGAAGTGGATCACCTGTTCGCGTACGGGCGGCCGCCCGCCGGTCGTGGCCGGCGGGCGCCTCGTCTGCGCAGCACCGAGCTTGCCGAGTGTCCGGTGACCGAGACGCTGCGCCTTGTAGCCCCAGTCGATCATCAGCTTGCGCGTCAGCTTGATCGTGCCCGGGTCGTTCGTGTTCAGGAAGAACATGGCCGCTGACTTTGCTGGATTGACGCCCTGGTTACCCAGGCGTCGCAGCACGTCGCGCATCGCCATCGAGACGTCGCCGAAGTCGATGTCGACGGGGCAGGGCGTTTCGCACTTGTGGCAGACCGTGCAGTGCTCGGCGACGTCGCCGAACTCGTCCCAGTGCTGGATCGAGATGCCGCGGCGTGTTTGTTCCTCGTACAGGAACGCCTCGATCAGCATCGAGGTCGCCAGGATCTTGTTGCGCGGCGAGTACAGCAGGTTCGCGCCCGGCACGTGGGTGCTGCAGACCGGCTTGCACTTGCCGCAGCGCAGGCAGTCCTTGATCGCGTCGCTGATCTGGGCGATGTCCGACTGCTGCATGATCAGCGATTCGTGGCCGAGCAGGTTGAAGCTCGGCGTATACGCGTTGCGCAGGTCCGCGCCGGGCAGCAGCTTGCCAGCGTTGAAACGGCCATGCGGATCGACGCGTCGCTTGTAATCACGGAAGTCGAGCGTCTCGTCGTCCGTCAGGTACTCGAGCTTGGTGATGCCGATGCCGTGCTCGCCGGAGATCACGCCGCCGAGTTCGCGGGCCACCCGCATGATGCGGCCGACGGCGCGATTGGCGGCCTGCAGCATCTCGTAGTCATCGGAGTTGACCGGGATGTTGGTGTGGACGTTGCCGTCGCCCGCGTGCATGTGCAGCGCGACGAACACGCGCCCGTGCAGCACGCGCTGGTGGATCGCCTCGAGCTCGGCCAGCAGCGGCACGAACGCGCCGCCCGCGAAGATGCGCGTGAACTGGCTGCGCAGCTCGAGCTTCCAGGAGACGCGGATCGTCCGGTCCTGCAGCAGGTCGAATACCTTCAGGTCGGGTTCGCCGGCGAGGCGGCGACAGGCCGCATCGGCAACCTCGTTGAGGCCGAGTCGACGCAGGTCGTCGAGCGCGTCGGCGAGCGGTCGGTCCATGCTCTGCGCGTACCACGACCAGCGCGCGCGAACCTGCGCGATGGCATCGCCGGCCTGCTCGAGCCGGGTGCCCAGCACTTCCTCGCGCGGCATACGGTCGATGTCGGCGTCGCCGGTCTTGCCGAGCTTCGGTTCGCCAAGCAGGTACGCCTCGAGCACGTCGAGCAGCTGCAGCTTGTTGGCGAGCGAGTACTCGATGTTGATGCGCTCGATCGCGTCCGTGTATTCGCCAAGGCGCTCGAGCGGGATCACGACGTCTTCGTTGATCTTGAAGGCGTTGGTGTGGCGGGCGATTGCGGCGGTCTTCGCGCGGTCGCGCCAGAAGGCCCTGCGTGCCTCCGCGCCAACGGCGATGAAGCCTTCGCCGTGACGCGCATTGGCGAGACGGATCACGTCGGACGCGCAGCGCGACACCGCGTCGTCGTCGTCGCCGACGATGTCGCCGATCAGCACCATCTTGGGCAGCGCGCCGCGCTTCGATTTGGTCGTGTAGCCGACCGCCTTCAGGTAACGCTCGTCGAGATGCTCGAGGCCCGCCAGTTGCACGCCGCCCGCGCGTCCCTGCCGCGTGAGTTCGTCGCGAATCTCGACGATCGCGGGAATCGCCTCGCGTGCCTGGCCGAAGAACTCGAGGCACACCGTGCGGATGTGCGCCGGCATCCGGTGCACGACCCAGCGCGCGGAGGTGATGATGCCGTCGCATCCCTCTTTCTGGATGCCGGGCAGGCCGCCGAGGAACTTGTCGGTGACGTCCTTGCCCAGGCCGGTCTTGCGAAACCTCGATCCGGGAATCTCGAGCCGTTCCGTGCGCAGCACCTTCGCGACGCCTGGTGAATGACGCCCGTCTTTCCAGGTCAACGTGAAAGTCGCGACCGGCGTGTCGTGAATCTTGCCGCGGTTGTGACCGAGCCGCGCCACCTCGAGCCAGTTGCCGTCCGGATCGACCATGCGCCACCACGCGAGGTTGTCGAGCGCGGTGCCCCACAGCACGGCCTTCTTGCCGCCGGCATTCATCGCGATGTTGCCGCCGACGACCGACGCATCGGCGGACGTAGGGTCGACGGCGAAGACGAAGCCCGCACGGTGCGCAGCTTCCTCGACGCGACGCGTCACGACGCCTGCTTCGGTGAAGAGGGTCGGCACGTGGCCCGCGACTCCCGGCAGCGACTGCGGTTCGACACTGCCGAGGCGTTCGAGCTTTTCGGTGTTGATGACGGCCGCGAACGGCGTCAGCGGCACGACGCTGCCGGTGTAGCCAGTACCGCCGCCGCGCGGAATGACGGTCAGGCCCGACTCGATGCAGGCGCGCACAAGTCCCGGGATCTCGTCTTCGGTGTCGGGGGCAAGCACGACGAACGGTATTTCGACCCGCCAGTCGGTCGCGTCGGTCGCGTGCGCAACGCGGGCATACGCGTCGAAGCAGACGTTGTCGTCATGGGTGTGCGAGGCGAACGCCTTGCGCGCCCGGCGTCGCAGCGCATCGACCTTGGCAAACGAGCCGGCGAAATCGAGGACGGCGCTGCGCGCGAATTCGAGCAGTTTGCCAACCTTGGCATCGCGCCCGGCGTCGCTGGTGTCGCGACGCTTTTCGATATCGGCGAGCCGGTGATGCAGCGCCTCGACCAGCAGTTCACGCCGCCGCGGGTTGTCGAGCAGGTCCTGCTCCAGGTACGGATTGCGCCTGACGACCCAGATATCGCCGAGCACTTCGTACAGCATTCGCGCCGAGCGCCCGGTGCGACGCTCGGCGCGGAGATCGTCGAGCAGTGCCCAGCCCGCGGCGCCGAGCAGGCGGATCACGATCTCGCGGTCCGAGAAGGACGTGTAGTTGTACGGAATTTCGCGCAGCCGCGGCGGCGGATCGAGGTCTGCTGCGGGCGGCGCGGTCGCGGGGTCGGTCTGGAAGTGAGGGTCGGTGGTGAGTGAGGTCACTTAGCGGAATCGAACTTGGCAGTGGCCGGAACGGCACCGCCATTGTTACGCGACCGCGTCCCGGCGGGTAGCGTGGATGTAGCGGTTGCGACGGGATCCAGGTCCGATTCAACAGTTGCAGCCGTTGCGTCGAATACAGGATCGCGCGCCTCGCCGATCCAGTCGCCGCGCAGCTGCAGGCTGCTGACCAGCGAAACCATGACGGCGGCTGCGTAAGGAATGGACTGCACGAGCAGCACGGTGACCCAGACCGTCAGGTCGGGGCTGCCGACGAGTCCCGGCTGGTCGCCGTCCATCTGCGGAATGCTGCTCACTGCAAACGCGGCAACCCACAATCCGCACATCAGCACGGCTTCCTCGCGCGCTGCCGCGAGCGACTGCAGCCATGCGTGCCGCGCCGTCCGCTTCGGAGTCCGGAAGAACGGACGGTCCTTGTTGACGAAGCCACTCAGCATGGCAGAACCGACCGTGTGCGACAGACCGAGCCCGGCGATGGCCGCGGCGATGGTCTGGGTGAACGTCGCGCCCACCCGCGCCCGGTACAGGTGCAGCAGCTTGACCAGCTTGAACAGGAACAGCGACAGCGGCAGCACCGAGAACAGCATCAGCGGCGGCTCGATGTGGCGCGGGAACAGTACCATCACCAGCGACCAGACCAGCGCGGCCAGGTTCACCAGCAGGTTGAAGCCGTCCGCGAGCCAGGGCAGCCAGCCCGCCACGAAGTGGTAGCGCTGGCCCGCGGTCAGGCCCGTGTCGCGCCCGTGGATCAGCGCAGCAAAGTGACGGCGCAGGATCTGCATGGCGCCGAAAGCCCAGCGTGAACGCTGCTTCTTGAAATCGAGGAACGTGTCCGGCATCAGCCCGCGACCGTAGCTGCGTGCGATGTAGGTCGTCGCGTAACCCTCGTCCAGGATGCGCAGGCCGAGTTCGGCGTCCTCGGTGATGCACCACTCGGACCAGCCGATGCGCTGCAGCAGTTCGCGGCGCACCATCGTCATCGTGCCGTGCTGGATGATGGCGTTGCGCTGGTTGCGCGTGACCATGCCGATGTGGAAAAAGCCGCGGTACTCCGCGTGGCACATCGCCTTGAAGGCGCTCTCGGCTGCGTCGCGGTAATCCTGCGGCGCCTGCACGACGCCCGTGCGCGGATCGGCGAACGCGGGCGCGAGGTCACGCAGCCACTCCTTGCGTACCACGTAGTCGGCATCGATCACAGCGACCACGGTGGCGTCCGGTGAGGTGTGGCGCAGCGCGAAATTGAGCGCGCCTGCCTTGAAGCCGTCGAGCGGCGCGACGTGGAAAAACCGGAAACGGGCGCCGAGCTTTGCGCAGTGCGACTCGACGGGCCGCCACACGGACTCATCCCGCGTGTTGTTGTCGATGACCAGGACCTCGAAGTCCGGGTAATCGAGGGCAGCGAGGGAGTCCAGCGTCTCGATCAGCATGTCCGGCGGCTCGTTGTAGGCCGGCACGTGGATGGAAACCCGTGGCAATTCGGCGTCCGCGACTTTGGTCGGTCGCAGCAGACGGTCATGCGTCGTCACCCAGCGTGCTTCGGCCCATTCGTGCGCTTCGGCGAACAGCACGGCGACGACGCCGAGCATGCCGACCATCAGCACGGCGCCGACCAGCACGCTGCTTACCGTCAGGTACTGCTGCGAGAAGTCGTAGATCGTCCACACGAGCAGCGTCGCCGTGGAATACACGACTACGGCCAGGAAGCTGCGGCCCCGGTTGCGCAGCGTGTGGCTGTGGAAATAGAACAGCCACAGCATGAACGCCGCCGCCAGGACCGACGCGGCAGCGAGCACGTGCCAGTGCGGCACGCGCACGATCGGCGCGCGGAATTCGAACTTCTGCTGGCGATCCGCGTCGTACACGCCCCAGTACGCGCCCACCTTGCCTTCGGCCGCCGCTTTCCACGGCTGATCGAACGCTTCCATGACGAAGTACTCGAGCCGCTGCTGTTCGGCGTAGGCAAGGAACCGACGCAGGAACAGCGCCTCGTTCGCGGTGGTCGCGACGGCGGATGCGCGCGTGCGGCCTTCGCTCGGCCAGCCGACTTCACCGATCACGATCGGCTTGCCGGGGAACGCGTTGCGGACCTCGCCGAGCCTGGCGACGACGTAACCGACGGCGGCTTCGACTTCGACGCCTTCCCAGTAGGGCAGCATGTGCACGGTGATGAAGTCGACGTGCGCGACGAGCTCCGGATGCCTGATCCAGACGTGCCAGGGCTCCGCGGTGCTCACCGGCTGCTTCGTGGCGGCCCGGACGCGGTCAAGGTGCGCGATGAGATCCGCGACCGGCAGGTCGCCACGCAGGACGACTTCGTTGCCGACGAGAATGCGCGTGACGTTGCGGTTGGCGTTGGCGAGTCGGATTGCCGCCTCGACTTCGCGGTCGTTGCGCTCGCGGTCCGAGTCGATCCAGCTGCCAAGCATCACCTTGAGCCCGTGCTTGCGGGCGAGCTGCGGAATCTCTCCCAGGGTACCGATCGAGCTGTAGGTGCGGACGGCGCGGGTCGTGCCGGCCAGCAGCTTCAGGTCGGCGTCGATCTGCGCCGGGGTCGGATCCTCGCCGGCGATCGCGTCCTGGTCCTTCTGGTAGGGCTGGAATGCGAACCCGTGGATGATGCGCGGCAGGGCCGGTTCGGCTGTCGGCCGATTGGCATAGCCCCATGCGGCCACGGTCACCATGGCGAACAGGACGACGATCAGGAAACCCGACAGCTTTTTCATGCACCACCCGCGCGAAGAGCCGCGATTCTAGGTGCAGCGCAACTGGGCGTGCGGGTCGTCGGGTGTCGGGTATTGGCGACAATCGGACGATTGCGTCCGTTGCCGCACCCCATGGACGCATTTCCTCCCGGAATCAATACGTTGCGCCGAGGCAGGGACGCGGGAATACTCGCCGGTCGGACCCTCAGGAAGGCACTCGGCCCTGGTTGCAACTCGTCACAGGCGGCACGCCATTCCATGCCATGAACCGGACCGGCGCCTGTGGTCGCCGACGCGCCGCGGTCGGCGCACATGGCCGGCCCTGTGCGCACTCGCGCTCGCAGCCTGCGCAGTGGTGACGGCGCGCGCGGAGCCGGGTGCGGGTGCGATTGACGGACGGGTAGAACGACTGCTCGGCCAGATGACTCTCGCCGAGAAGATTGGCCAGTTGACGCTGGTGCATGTCGAGCCCGGCGAGCTCCCGGGCGACCTGCGCGCGGCCGTCCGGGCGGGCAAGGCAGGTGCCGTGCTCGATGTGGTCGACGTCGCAACGGTCAACGAATTGCAGCGCATCGCGGCGCACGACAGTCGCCTCGGCATTCCGCTGCTGGTGGGGCGCGACGTTATCCACGGCTTCAAGACCGTGTTGCCGATACCACTCGGCCAGGCCGCGGCCTGGAATCCGGACCTCGTGCAGCAGGGCGCGCGCATGGCCGCGCTCGAGGCAGCAGCCTCCGGGGTGAACTGGACCTTTGCGCCGATGATCGACATCGCGCGTGATCCGCGCTGGGGGCGCATCGCCGAGAGTTTCGGCGAGGATTCCCACCTGGCTGCGGTGCTCGGCGCTGCTGCGATCCGCGGCTTCCAGGGCGACGGCCTGTCGCGGCCGGGTGCGATCGCGGCCTGCGCCAAGCATTTCGTCGGTTACGGGGCGAGTGAAGGCGGGCGCGACTACGGCTATGTCGGGATCCCCGAAGTCGACTTGCGAAACGTCCACATGCCGCCCTTCCGGGCCGCGGCGGACGCAGGTGTTGCCACCTTCATGGCCGCGTTCAGTGACGTCAATGGCGTTCCCGCGTCGGCCAATCCCTTCCTCCTGCGAACGGTGTTGCGCGGCGAATGGAAATTCCCGGGCTTCGTCGTGAGCGACTGGGATTCAATCGTCGACATGGTGGTGCATGGACTCGTCGCCAATGACGAGGAGGCCGCGCTCGCCGCGCTGAGCGCCGGCGTGGACATGGAGATGGTGAGCACGACCTACCGTGACCACCTGCCCGGGCTGCTCGCCGCAAAGCGCATCGACCCGCGGCTGCTGGACAACGCCGTGCGCAACGTGCTGCGGGTGAAATTGCAGCTTGGACTGTTTGAGCGAACGGCGACGGATCCCGCCGCGTATCCGGGCGTGGCGAGCGCCGCCAACCTTGCGCTTGCGCGCGAACTGGCGACGCAGAGCCTGGTACTGCTGCAGAACCGCAATGGCGTGTTGCCGCTCGCACCGCAAAGGCTGCATTCGCTCGCCGTGATCGGCCCGCTGGCCGACGACGCCTACGAGCAGCTTGGCACGTGGGCTCCCGACGGCGACCCGGCGCTGAGCCGGACGCCGCTGCAGGCAATCCGGGAAACCGTGGGTGCGCGCGTTACCGTTCGGCACGTACGGGCGATGGCAACGACCCGCACTGTGACGACCGCGGGATTCACCGAGGCCGTGGCCGCGGCGAGTGGTGCCGATGCGTCCGTGTTGTTCCTCGGGGAGGAATCGATCCTGTCTGGCGAATCGCACTCGCGCGCAAGCATCGACCTGCCCGGCAACCAGCTGGACCTCGTGCGGGCCGTGAAGCGCGCCGGCAAGCCGGTCATCGTGGTGATCCTTGCCGGTCGGCCGCTGACGATCGAACCCATCCTCGCGCATGCCGACGCGGTCCTGTACGCATGGCATCCTGGCGTCATGGCGGGCCCTGCGATCGCCGACATCCTGTTCGGCGTCGAATCGCCTTCGGGCAAGTTGCCGGTGACGTTTCCGCGCGTAGTCGGTCAGGTGCCGCTGTACTACGCCCATCGCAGCACAGGCAAGCCGGCGTCACAGGCGAGCTTCCTGCACATCGACGACATTGCGGCGCGGACGCCGCAGGCGGGCTTGAAGAACGCATCGCAGTACCTGGACGCGGGTTACGCGCCGCTGTATGAATTTGGCTACGGCCTGTCGTACACGAGCTTCACTTATGCCGACATTGCGGTCGCGCCGACCCGCGCTCGCGTTGGCGTGCCTATCTCCGTGCGCGCCGTCGTGAGGAATGTGGGTCAGGTCGCAGGGGACGAGGTGGCGCAGTTGTACGTCCGGGACCTCGTGGGCAGTGTCACGCGACCGGTGCGGGAGCTGAAGGGTTTCCAGCGCATCCATCTCGAGCCCGGCGAGAGCCGCGAGGTTGCGTTTCAGCTGTCAGCTGACGACCTGGCGTTCTACGGCCGCGACCTGACGCGCGCGGTCGAGCCGGGCTCGTTTCACGTGTGGATCGGAGGCAGTTCCTCTGCGGACCTGCGTGCGGACTTCGAGCTGACCGCCGACTGAGCGATCCGCCTGGCTCAGAATTTCCAGACGAGGTTCAGCTGCAGCGTGTCGAACGACGGCGTGCCGGTGGCGTTCTCGAAATCCATCCAGCGCATCCGGTAAGCACCGTCGGCCGCGAGCGAATTGCTGAAGTTGTAGCGCATGCCGATGCCTACTTCGTAGGCCAGGCCGTCGACCGTCCGCGTGTCCTGCCAGGATGTGCAGATGTATCCCCACCATGGGTGCCACCAGCAGCCGACTTCCGGCGGCGCGGATGCGATGTTGGTGTCGACCCAGGCCCAGCCCAGGCCGCCAACGACGTAAGGCGTGAACGGGCCAGTCAGGAAGGTGTACGCGGCATCGAACATCAACGACATCGTGTCGAGGCTGCCTTCGATCGCAAACGTGTCGCCGGGTGTGTCACCCGCTACGTCAGCAGTGTAATCCTTGCTGTCGTACGTGAAGGTCGAACCAACCCGCAGGCGGTCGGTGAAGTGGTAGCCGGCGCCGGCCATGAAACCGAAACCGCTGTCGATCGCGGCCGTCGTGCCGCCGTCGAAGTCGACGTCGCTCGAATTGGCAGCGATGACGCCGACGGTGGCTTCCCATTGCCCGGCCTGCGGCGGTGCACCTCCGAGCTGCCATCCGCCGCCACCGCTGTCGCCCGCGGTGCCTGCGGCGGCAGTCCCAGCGACTGCGGCTCCCGCGGCCATCTGATCGGGAGCGATACTTGCGTTGGCCATGCGGACGCTGTCCGCGACCTGTGCCAGGTCGTCGATCTCCAGCCTGCGGTACGCAGCCGCCAGGATCTTGAGTGCGTCGTCCACGGCCGGCGCACCGTCGAAGCCGGTGATGACGCCCTTGGCGCGATTGGCCGCCCCTACGTAGGCGCCACGCTTGAGGTAGAAGCGCGCCACCGCGATTTCGTAATCAGCCAGCCGGTTGCGCAGGTAAATCATGCGCTGGCGCGCATCGGCGGCGTACGGGCTCTTCGGGTACTGCTGCACGAGCATCTGGAAGGCCTGGAACGACTTGCTTGCTCCTTGCGGTGGGCGCTTGGCGATGTCGGCCTTGAACTTGCGCTCGAGCCAGTTGGCTCCCGACTCGAAATACACGAGGCCGCGGACGTAGTAGGCGTAGTCGACTCGCGGATGGGTGGGGTTTTCGCGGATGAACTGATCCGCCTGGTCGATCGCTGCGTCGGCCGACCGGTTCTTGTAGTACGCGTAGATCAGGTCCAACTGGCCCTGCTTGGCCTGCTCGCTGAACGGGTAGCGCGCCTCGAGCATCTCGTAGCGCTGGATGGCGCCCGGGTAGTCGTTGCTCTTGATGTCCTTGATCGCCTCGCGGTAGATCTGTTCCGGCGAGCCCTCGATGACCTTGTCTCCGTCGTTCTTGTCCCAGAACTTGAGGCTGCTGCAGCCGCCGGCGCCCAGCAGGGTCAGCGCGAGCAGAGCCGAAGCGAGTGAACGTCGGGGAAAGGCAGCGGCCATGCGGAGATCCTGGGTCAAGCCCGGCGGAAGGGCGTGAAGTATATAGAATTCGACCCCATGCCGACCTCAACCGTTCAACTCAGCCTGCAGATTCCCGACGCCGAAGCGGGCCAGCGGCTCGACCAGGCGCTCGCCCGCCTGCTGCCCGACTACTCCCGCAGCCGCCTGAAGACGTGGATCGAGGCCGGTGAAGTGTTGGTCGACGGGTCCATTCGCCGTCCCAGAGACAAGGTCAACGGCGGTGAACTGGTCACGGTCGCCGGCACCGTGACCGAGGAATCGACCGCGGCGGCGCAGGCCATCCCGCTCGTGATGGCGTACGAGGACAAGCACGTCTTCATGGTCGACAAACCCGCTGGACTGGTCGTGCATCCAGGCGCCGGCAACCCCGACCAGACGCTGCAGAACGCCCTGTTGTCGCGCGACCCCGAGCTTGGCAAGTTGCCTCGTGCGGGTATCGTGCACCGGCTCGACAAGGACACGAGTGGACTGTTGATCGTGGCCCGTTCGCTCAAGGCGCACACCGCGCTGGTGCGGATGCTCGAAGCGCGCCAAATTCACCGCGAATACGAAGCCATCTGCCGGGGCGTGATGACGGCGGGCGGCACGATCGACGCGCCGATCGACCGGCATCCGACGGACCGCGTGCGCATGGCGATCCGCGACGGCGGTCGCGATGCCGTCACGCATTACCGCGTGATCCGGCGTTTCCGTGCGCACACGCACGTCCGCGTGCAGCTCGAAACCGGTCGCACGCACCAGATCCGCGTGCACCTCGCGCACGTCAATTACCCGATCGTCGGCGACCGCGTGTACGGCGGCCGGCTCGCGCTGCCGAAAGGCGCGACCGAAGAGTTGCGCACCGCGTTGCGTGAATTCCCGCGACAGGCGCTGCACGCTGCGAGGCTGCAATTGGCGCATCCCGTGACGGGCAAACCGCTCGAAGCGCAGGCGCCGCTGCCCGGCGACATGCTGGGACTCCTGGCTGTGCTCGCCGCAGATCTCGCCACCACCAGGGCATGACGCAAGGCGTGTCTTCGCCGCGAGGTTCATGGCTGACGCCCGGCTGGGACGTCGCGCCGAACGTGCACGCGCTCTCGACGCTGCGCGGCGGCGGCTTGAGCGCGAAGCCTTACGCGAGTTTCAATCTCGCCCAGCACGTCGGTGACGATCCGGAGCACGTGCGTGCGAACCGTGCGTTGCTGCGAGCCGCAGCGAAGCTGCCGGCGGAGCCGCTCTGGCTCGAGCAGGTGCACGGCAGCCACGTCGTCGAACATCCCGGGCCTGCCGCGACCGGGACCGCGCCGCCGCGTGCCGACGCCGCCGTGGCTTTCGGGCCCGGCCGCGTCTGCGTGGTGATGACGGCCGATTGCCTGCCGGTCGTGTTCGCGGATCGTGCGGGCACACGAATCGGTGTGGCGCATGCGGGTTGGCGCGGGCTCGTCGGCGGTGTGCTCGAAGCCACCGTGGCTGCGCTGCAGGCGGATCCCGCACAGCTCGTTGCGTGGCTCGGGCCGGCGATCGGGCCCGCTGCGTTTGAAGTCGGGGCCGAGGTGCGTGACGCGTTCGTCGCACGTGACGCTGCGAACGACGACGCGCTCATGCGCAACGCGACCGGCCGCTTCCAGGCCGACTTGTACCGCCTGGCGCGCCGCGCGCTGGCTCGCGTCGGCGTCCATCGCGTCAGTGGCGGGGGGCGCTGCACGCAGCGTGAGACTGCGGAATTCTTTTCCTTCCGGCGCGACGGCGGCCGGACCGGCCGCATGGCGACGCTGGCGTGGCTTGCGCCCGGCGCCACCATCGCCAGCACCGAAACTGCCTCGGTTTCGCGCAAGGATCGCGTGCTAACCTGACCGGTATTCCCAGCTCCGCACGCAGAAGAACGACCCTTGAGCAGCCTGACCCTGATCGTCGTGTTCACGGCGCTGAGCGGCGTATTGAGCGCCCTGGCGGCGGGCGTGTTCCTGGCGCTCGACGCGCGCTGGCGCACGGCCATGCTGCCGCACCTCGTCAGCTTTGCGACCGGCACGCTGCTGGGCGCCGCGTTCCTCGGCCTGATTCCACACGCGCTCGACGGCGCCGGCGCCGGCTCGGCCCATCGGGTCGGCCTCGCCCTGCTGATCGGCATCCTGCTGTTTTTCATGCTCGAGAAATTCGTGCTCTGGCGTCACTGCCACGACGACCCCTGCGAAATGCATTCGCCCGGCCATGACGCG
Organism: Pseudomonadota bacterium; assembly: GCA_016705325.1. Taxonomy (GTDB): domain Bacteria; phylum Pseudomonadota; class Gammaproteobacteria; order Steroidobacterales; family Steroidobacteraceae; genus RPQJ01. The sequence continues at coordinate 62,894 of JADIYJ010000007.1, forward strand.
CGCGACCGCGCCTCGGCCAACCTGATCCTGGCCGGCGACACGCTCCACAACCTGCTTGACGGCGTGCTGGTGGCGGCCGCGTTCATGACCAACCCGCAACTCGGCATCGTCACGGCGCTGGCCGTGTTCGCCCACGAGATCCCGCAGGAAGTCGGCGACCTCGCGATCCTGCTTCATGGCGGCTTCAGCCGCGCCCGGGCGATGACCCTGAATCTGGTCTCCAGCCTGACCTCGGTCGTCGGCGGCGTGATCGCGTATTACGCGCTCACTACCGCGCTGGACTTCCTGCCCTATGCGCTGGCATTGGCCGCCGCGAGCTTCATTTACGTGGCCGTGGCCGATTTGATCCCCGGGTTGCACCGTCGCGTGGACCTGCGTGCCAGCCTTGGCCAGGTGCTGTTCATCGCGCTGGGAGTGGCGCTGGTGTTCTTGACGCATCAGGGCATGCATTAGGAAGGGGGGAAGGGGGGAAGGGAGGAAGGGGGGAAGGGGGGAAGGGAGGAAGGGGGGAAGGGAGGAAGGGGGGAAGGGAGGAAGGATAGGAAGGGGAGGAAGGCCCGGAAGGACAGGAAGGACAGGAAGGACAGGAAGGACAGGAAGGACAGGAAGGGGAGGAAGTGGAAGAAGTGGAAGAAGTGGAAGAAGTGGAAGAAGTGGAAGAAGTGGAAGAAGTGACACCTTCCGCCCTTCCGCCCTTCCGCCCTTCCGCCCTTCCGCCCTTCCGCCCTTCCGGGCCTTCCGCCCTTCCTCCCCTTCCTCCCCCTTTTATCTCGCGGCTCCGGCCCCACTTCTGGGCGCATACCGTCCCACGGACAGAGCCCCCATGCGCCAAGACAAATTCACGACCAAGCTCCAGGCCGCGCTCGCCGAATCGCAATCGCTCGCCCTCGGCCGCGACCACCAGATCATCGAGCCCGTGCACCTGATGCAGGCCCTGCTGGACCAGCAGGGCGGCACCGTGCGGCCGTTGCTCGACAAGTGCGGTGCCAACATCAACACGCTGCGGTCGCAGTTGCGTGAAGCGCTCGACCGGCTGCCCAAGGTGGAGGGTACCGGCGGCGAAGTGCACCTTTCGAACGACCTCGGGCGACTGCTGAACCTCACCGATAAGATTGCGCAGAAGCGCGGCGACCAGTACATCACCAGCGAACTCTTCATCCTGGCCGCCCTGGAAGACAAGGGGCCGCTCGCCCGGATCCTCAAGGACGCGGGCGTGCAGAAGGCCGCGATCGAACGTGCGATCGACGAGATCCGCGGCGGCGGCAAGGTCGACGATCCCAACGTCGAGGAGCAGCGGGGCGCGCTCGAGAAATACACGATCGATCTCACCGAACGCGCGGAACAGGGCAAGCTCGATCCGGTCATCGGCCGCGACGACGAAATCCGCCGCACGATCCAGGTGCTGCAGCGTCGCACCAAGAACAACCCCGTGCTGATCGGCGAGCCGGGCGTCGGCAAGACCGCGATCGTCGAAGGGCTGGCGCTGCGCATCATCAACAAGGAAGTGCCCGAGAGCCTGCGCGACAAGCGCATCCTCTCGCTCGACATGGGCGCGTTGATCGCGGGCTCGAAGTTCCGCGGCGAATTCGAAGAGCGCCTCAAGGGCGTGCTGAACGACCTCGCCAAGCAGGAAGGCCGGGTCATCCTGTTCATCGACGAATTGCACACGATGGTCGGCGCCGGCAAGGCCGAAGGCTCGATGGATGCCGGCAACATGCTGAAGCCCGCGCTCGCGCGCGGTGAGCTGCATTGCGTCGGCGCCACCACGCTCGACGAGTACCGCAAGTACGTCGAGAAGGACGCCGCGCTCGAGCGTCGCTTCCAGAAAGTCCTGGTCGACGAGCCGTCGGTCGAGGACACGATCGCCATCCTGCGCGGCCTGAAGGAACGCTACGCAGTCCACCACAAGGTCGAGATCACGGACCCGGCGATCGTCGCCGCGGCCACGCTCTCGCATCGCTACATCACGGATCGGCAGCTGCCCGACAAGGCGATCGACCTGATCGACGAGGCTGCGTCGCGCATCCGCATGGAAATGGACTCGAAGCCGGAGGAAATGGATAGGCTCGACCGCCGCATCATCCAGCTCAAGATGGAGCGCGAGGCGCTCAAGAAAGAGAAGGACGAAGCGTCGAAGAAGCGTCTCGAGGCGCTCGACGAGCAGTTGGGCGAGCTCGGCAAGGAGTACGCCGACCTCGAGGAAATCTGGAAAGCGGAGAAGGCATCGGCGCAGGGTGCCGCACAGATCACGCAGGAACTCGAAGACGCTCGGCAGGCGTTCGAGACCGCGCGTCGCGCCGGCGATCTTGCCCGCATGTCCGAACTGCAGTACGGCAGGATTCCGGAGCTCGAAAAGCGACTGAAGTCGGCGCAGGCCAGCGAGACGAAGGCGCCGACGCTCGTCCGCAACAAGGTGACCGAGGAGGAAATCGCCGAGGTCGTCTCGAAGTGGACCGGCATTCCGGTCTCGAAGATGCTCGAGGGCGAGCGCGAAAAGCTGCTGCGCATGGAGGAGGCGCTGGCGAAGCGCGTCGTCGGCCAGGACGAGGCGGTCAAGGCCGTCTCCGACGCGATCCGTCGTTCGCGCGCCGGTCTGTCCGATCCGAACCGGCCGAACGGCTCGTTCCTGTTCCTCGGTCCGACCGGTGTCGGCAAGACCGAGCTGTGCAAGGCGCTCGCCGAATTCCTCTTCGACACCGACGAGGCGATGGTGCGCATCGACATGTCGGAGTTCATGGAGAAACACTCCGTCGCGCGTCTGATCGGCGCGCCGCCGGGATACGTGGGTTACGAGGAAGGCGGTTACCTGACGGAGGCCGTGCGCCGCCGTCCGTACGCGGTGATCCTGCTCGACGAAGTCGAGAAGGCGCACCCGGACGTGTTCAACGTGCTGCTGCAGGTGCTCGACGACGGTCGTCTGACGGACGGCCAGGGTCGCACCGTGGACTTCCGCAATTCCGTCGTGATCATGACTTCCAACCTCGGTTCGAACGTGATCCAGGAGCTGGCGGGTGAGACCAATTACGCGCGCATGAAGTCGGCCGTGATGGAAATCGTCGGCCAGCACTTCCGTCCCGAGTTCATCAACCGCGTCGACGAGGTCGTCGTGTTCCACCCGCTGGGCAAGGAGCACATTCGCGAGATCGTCGACATCCAGCTGGGCTACCTGCGCCGGCGCCTGTCTGAGCGCGACCTGGGCCTGGAACTGGACGATGCCGCCCGCGATCTGCTCGGCGAGGCCGGGTTCGACCCGGTGTACGGGGCGCGGCCGCTGAAGCGCGCAATCCAGCACCAGCTCGAGAATCCGCTGGCACAACGCATCCTGCGGGGCGACTTCGAGCCGGGCGACGCGATCCGGGTGGCGGTCAAGGAGGGCGAACTCGCGTTCGAGCGCGTCGTCGTCCCGGTATAATCCGCGGTCACTGCCTTCACCCCGCCCCGCTCCCTCTCCCTCTCCCGCTCCCGCGGGAGAGGGAGCAAGTGAACAAAGACGACGACATGCCGATTTACGAATACCAGTGCCAGAAGTGCCACCACCACCTGGAGGCGCTGCAGAAGTTCTCCGACAAGCCGCTGCGCGAGTGTCCCGAATGCGGCAAGCACACGCTGCAGCGCCTGATGTCGGCACCGATGTTCAGGCTCGCAGGCAGCGGCTGGTACGAGACCGATTTCAAGTCGGACAAGGAGAGCAAGCGCAACCTGGCCGGCAAGGACGAAGCTCCTCCGGCCGAGAGTTCTGCCGCGGCCAAGTCCGAGAAGGGCGACAAAGCCGACAACAAGGTAGAGACGAAGGCGGAACCTGCCTCGACCCAAAAGAGCGCCGAAGGCGACAAGCCCGCCGCGAAGCCCGTCGTCAGGTCAAAGCCCGCCGCGAAGAAGTCCGCGGCGAAAAAAGTCGCCCGCAAGCGCTGAATCGAGCGGGCAGGTGGCCCGCGCCGGAGTGAATCCATTGGCTGATCCGACATCAACCGATCGAGACGTCGACGACGCAGATGCGGGCGATGGCAAGGGCGGTCGCCGCAGTTTTGCGCGCCGGCTGCGCAACTACCTGATCGCGGGCTTGCTGATCTGGATACCGGTCATGGTGACCGTCTGGGTCATCCGTTTCCTGTCGGGCATCCTCGACCAGTCGCTGGTGCTGTTGCCACCGTCATGGCGCCCCGAGGCACTCTTCGGCACCTACATCCCCGGCGTCGGCATCATCCTGTCGTTCCTGCTGCTGGTCCTGACCGGCATCGTCGTCCGCAACCTGTTCGGCGGCCAGATCGTCAAGGGGTTCGAGAACCTGGTGCGGCGAATTCCGGTGATCGGCGCCGTCTATGGTGGCGCCAAGACGTTCAGCGAGACCGTGCTGACCGACAAGGGCAAGTCGTTCAAGCAGGTCGTCATGGTCGAGTTCCCGCGCAAGGGGATCTTCAGTATCGGGTTTATCACGTCCGAAGAACTGGAAGAAGTCCAGGCCAAGACGGAGCAGGACGTGGTCTGCGTTTTCGTGCCGACGACGCCGAATCCGACCACGGGCTTCATCGTTCTTGTGCCCCGCGACGAGGTCGTTCGCCTCGATATGACGGTGGACGAAGCAGTCAAGATGCTGCTGACGCTGGGAGTTGTCGTACCCAAGTGGAACAACAAGCCTGTCGTGGCCGATCTTGCGCCGCAGCAACCCCCTCCGTAACATTCTCCGGCTCAGCGTTGAGGTCCGGCCCCGGCTGGTCCCCGCACCCCTTTGAACGGGATTTTCCCCATGTCCATGCGTACCCATTACTGTGGCGAGGTCAACGAGAACCTCGTCGGATCCACGGTCGAAGTGGCGGGCTGGGTCCATCGTCGTCGCGACCATGGCGGCGTCATTTTCGTCGACCTGCGCGATCGCGACGGCCTGCTGCAGGTCGTCTTCGACCCGGATGCGGCCGACGTCTTTGCCGGGGCCGAGCGCCTGCGTGGCGAGTGGGTGATCAAGGTGACCGGCACGGTGCGTCCGCGACCCGCCGGCACGGCCAATGCGAATCTCGCCTCGGGCCGGGTCGAACTGCTCGCACGCGGCATCGAGGTGCTGAACCGCTCCGAGCCGATCCCGTTCCAGCTCGACGAGGACGTGAAGGAAGAGACGCGGCTCAAGTACCGCTACATCGACCTGCGCCGCGACGTGATGCAGAAGCGCCTGCGCCAGCGCCACGCGATCACGCGCTCGATGCGCGAGTACCTCGACGGCAACGGCTTCATCGACGTCGAGACGCCGATGCTGACCAAGGCCACGCCGGAAGGCGCGCGTGATTACCTGGTGCCGAGCCGCACGCAGCCAGGGAAATTCTTCGCGTTGCCGCAGTCGCCGCAGATCTTCAAGCAGTTGCTGATGATGTCGGGCTTCGACCGCTACTACCAGATCGTGCGCTGCTTTCGCGACGAGGACCTGCGCGCCGACCGCCAGCCCGAATTCACCCAGCTCGACATCGAGACGTCGTTCCTCACGCGCGACGAGATCATGGCCCTCATGGAGAGCCTGGTGCGCAAGCTCTTCAAGGACGTGCTCGGCCAGGCGTTGCCCGAGCCGTTCCCGCGCATGACGTACGCCGAGGCGATGCGACGCTACGCCTCGGACAAGCCGGACCTGCGCATCCCGCTCGAGCTGGTCGACGTCGCCGACCTGGTCAAGGACTGCGAGTTCAAGGTGTTCTCGGGCCCGTCTGCGGATCCGGAAGGCCGTGTCGCCGCGCTGCGCGTGCCGCAGGGTGGCGAGAGGCTGTCGCGCAAGCAGATCGACGACTACGCGGCATTCGTGTCGCGCTACGGCGCGAAGGGCCTGGCGTACGTGAAGGTCAACGACGCGGCGACGGGCCGCGAAGGCCTGCAGTCGCCGATCCTCAAGTTCCTGTCGGATGCTGCGGTGGCGGGTCTCATGCAGCGCACGGGCGCGCAGACTGGCGACCTGATCTTCTTCGGTGCCGACAAGGCCAGGGTCGTCAACGACGCGATCGGCGCGCTGCGCCTCAAGGTCGGCCAGGATCTCGGCCTCGTGGCCGAGGGCTGGGCGCCGCTCTGGGTCATCGACTTCCCGATGTTCGAGTGGGATCCCGACTCGAAGCGCTGGGCTGCGATGCACCATCCGTTCACCTCGCCGCTCAATGACGACCCGGCGGCGCTCAGGGCCAACCCTGGCCAGGCAGTCGCACGCGCCTACGACATGGTCCTGAACGGTTCGGAAATCGGCGGCGGATCGGTGCGTATTCATCGCAACGAGATGCAGTCGACCGTGTTCGAAATGCTCGGCATCGGCGCCGACGAGGCGGAGAAAAAGTTCGGCTTCCTGCTCGACGCGCTCAAGTTCGGTGCGCCGCCGCACGGCGGTATCGCCTTCGGGCTCGACCGTCTGGCCATGCTGATGGCGGGAGCCGAATCGATCCGTGACGTCATCGCGTTCCCGAAGACGCAGACCGCCACCTGTCCGCTGACCGACGCGCCCACCGAGGTCGCGGAGCAGCAGCTGCGCGACCTGCACATTCGCGTCAAGCTGCCCATCAAGGAGTGATGGCCGACACACGCGATCCGGTCATCCTCGTTCACGGCCTGTGGATGACCGGGCTGGAGTTCGGGGTGCTGCGGCAGCGCCTGCAGACACGGCACGGCTTCGACGTGCACGTGTTCTCGTACCCGTCCATGCACGGCAACGTCGACGAGATCGTCGCCGAGCTTGCCGCATTCGCGCACGAGCGCGCCGCAAGCACCGGCTGCGTTCACCTGGTGGGCCACAGCCTTGGCGGCGCCTTCGTCTATCGCGCGCTCGAGCAGCAGGGTATGCGCGATCTGCCCGGTAACGCCGTGTTCCTCGGTTCACCGTTGAATGGCAGTCGAGCTGCGAACGGGGTAGGGCGGTTATCCATGCTGCGTCCACTGATCGGACGGCACGCGCTGAACGAACTGGCGGAACCCTGCGGTCGCTGCTGGCCTGGAGATTGCGCTCGCTCGCTCGGTGCCATCGCCGGGACACGACGCCTGGGTACCGGGCAGTTCTTCGCGCATTTCGACGAGGAAAATGACGGTACCGTCGCGGTGAGCGAGACCGTGATTCCCGGTCTCAACGACCACGTCGTGCTGCCGCACAGTCACGTCGGCATGCTGTTCGCGAACGACGTCGCGGCGCAGGTGGGGCACTTCCTGCGCCATGGGCGTTTTGCGCACGTGACGAGCACCTGAACGCTCGCGCCTGAACGAATTCTCGTCAAAGCCCGGGAATTCGCACGGCGCTGTCAATGTCGACGCGACCAGGTCGGGCCGTACATCCAACCCGCTGCCGGCAGTCGTTGCAAGCCGCTCCTGAATCAGGCGGCGCGAACGCCGATCTGACGACGCAGCGCGAAGAGCCCGAGCAGCGCGGCGCCTGCGAGCACCGCGCCGCTGACGAACGTGCCGCGCGCACCCAGGTTGTCCCACAGGAGCCCGGCGACGATGCTGGCCGCCAGGAGGGCGCCGCCAGTCAGCAGGTTGAACATGCCGAAGGCCGTGCCGCGCAGCTCGGGCGGCGAGACGTCGGCCACCAGAGTCGCCAGCAGTCCCTGGGTGAATCCCATGTGCAGCCCCCACAGTGCGACACCGACCGCGACGCCGCCGATGCCCGGCGCAAATGCGAGCACCAGATCGGCGGCCACTAGAAATCCGACGCCCACGACCAGGACCCGGTAGCGACCGCCGTCATCGGCCAGCACGCCCGCGGGATAGGAGGCGAGCGAATAGATGATATTCATGACCACCAGCACTCCCGGCACGAGCATGACCGCCAGCCCGACCTGGTTGGCACGCAGCAGCAGGAAGGCCTCGCTGAACCGGGCCAACGTGAACACGGTCGCGACCGCCACCACGAGCCAGTAGGTGCGGCCGAGGCGTGCGAGCTCGTCCCGATGCAGCGGAAACCTCACCTTGCGCAATGCGGGCTCGCGCCGAGGCTCGTGCACGGCGAAGACGATCAGCGCAAGTGCGAGAAACGCCGGGACGACGGCGATCCAGAACACGGTCGTGAAGTCGTTCGCCGTGAGCCACATCAGTGCAATCGCGAGCAGCGGCCCGATGAACGCTCCCATGGTATCGAGCGACTGGCGCAGTCCGAAGCTCGCGCCTCGCAGGTGCGCCGGGGCAAGGTCTGCGACGAGCGCGTCGCGCGGCGCGCCACGGATGCCCTTGCCGATGCGATCGACCAAGCGTGCCGCGATCAGCCAGCCGACCGTCGGCGCAAGCGGAAACGCGGGCTTGGTGAGCGCCGCCAGGCCGTACCCCAGCACGGCGAGGAGCTTGCGCTTGCCGATCCAGTCGGAAATCGCGCCAGAGAACACCTTGGTGATCGACGCCGTGGCCTCGGCGATGCCTTCGATGAGGCCGACCGTGGTCGCAGAGGCGCCGAGCACCGTCACCAGGTAGACGGGCAGGAGCGCGTGGATCATCTCCGACGAGACGTCCATCAGCATGGAGACGAAGCCGAGCGCCCAGATGCCAGGCGGGATCGACCGCAGTGTCGCAGCGTCGAAGCGAGGCGACGGGGTAGAGTTCATGGGATCACCTTGCGACTCGTTCGCCATGAAGGAACCCGCCTGGACCGGTCAGCAGCGCGCACTGATCGCAAACCCCGACTTCAACGAGTGTCCATGCCGAAGCGCAGGCGTTACAGCCCTGAGTACCAGCGCGAGCTGGTCGAACTGGTCCGACTGAACTGCAACCTCCCGGTCGCCGAAATTGATGAGGCCGGTCAGCGGATAGTCGGAGCCGTCACTCAGGATCAGCTCCACCTGCCGAGCTCGAAGTCTAGCCTCTGCCCGTGATGTCAGCTATTCGGGCCTGGCAACGGCATCTGCAGCCGCAGGCGCCGTCGTCTGCCACGCAGCGACCGGTTCCTACCGCAACTGCTCCTGAGCCTGAAGACCAGTGCCAGCGCCTCGCGTGGGCTGAGCGAATCCGGGTCGATCCGGGCCAGTGTCTCGAGGGCGGCGACCTCGGCCCCGTCGCGGGCCTGGACGAGGTCCAGTTGCTGCTGCGGAGCTGGCGGCCGGGTCGCGTGCTCCCGCTGTTCCAGCTCACGCAGGTAGCGGCGGGCTTCGCCGATGACGGTCTGCGGCACGCCTGCCAGGCGTGCGACCTGCAGTCCGTAGCTCTGGTTGGCCGGGCCCTCCCTGACGGAGTGCAGGAAGACGAGCTGGTCGCCGTGCTCCGTGGCATCGAGATGGACGTTGGCGCAGGCGGGCAATTCGTCCGCGAGCGCGGTCAGCTCGAAGTAGTGCGTCGCAAACAGCGTGAACGCGCCGATCTCGCGACCGAGGTGCCGGGCGCACGCCCACGCCAGCGACAGGCCATCGAAGGTGCTGGTGCCGCGGCCGATCTCGTCCATCAGGACCAGGCTGTTGCGCGTGGCGTTGTTCAGGATGTTCGCGGCCTCGGTCATCTCGACCATGAACGTCGAACGGCCTCCGGCGAGATCGTCGGCCGCGCCGATGCGCGTGAAGACGCGATCGACCGGTCCGATGCGCGCGGACTCCGCCGGCACGAAACTCCCGATGCCGGCAAGGATGACGATCAATGCCGCCTGGCGCATGTACGTCGACTTGCCGCCCATGTTCGGGCCCGTGACGATCAGCATGCGGCGACCGTCACGCAGTTCCAGGTCGTTCGGCACGAACGGCCCATCGATGTGCTGCTCGACCACCAGGTGGCGGCCGCCATGGATGTCGATGCGCGATTCCTCGCAGAGTTCGGGTCGCGCCAGTCGCAGCGTGATTGCGCGCTCGGCGAGGTTGCCGAGCACGTCCAGCGCGGCGAGCGCTGCGGCCATCGCCTGCAACGCCGGCAAGGTATCGGTCAGTGTGTCGAGCAACCCTTCGTAGAGTTCGCGTTCGCGCGCCATCGCGCGATCGCGTGCGCCGAGCACCTTGTCCTCGAACGACTTCAGCTCGCTCGTGATGTAGCGTTCCGCGTTCTTGACCGTCTGTCGCCGCACCCAGTCGGCCGGCACGCGATCGGCCTGGCTGCGGCTCACCTCGATGAAGTAGCCCTGCACGCGGTTGTAGCCGAAGCGCAGGTTCTGGAAGCCGGTGCGTTCGCGTTCACGAGCCTCGAGGTCGAGCAGTGCTTCGTCGCTGTGTTCACTGATGCGGCGCAGCTCGTCGAGGGCAGCGTCGAATCCAGTGGCAAAAATCCCGCCTTCCCGCAGCAGTGCGGGCGGGGTCTCGACCAGCGCATTGGACAGGTGCCCGTGGATGGCCGGATGCGTAGCGACGCCTGCGGCAAGCCGCTGCAGCAGCGGGGCATCCAGTGTCGCGAGCAGGGTTTGCAGATCGGGCAGGCAACCCAGGGCTGCGCGCAGCTGCGACAGGTCGCGGGGCCGTGCCGAACGCAGCGCCACGCGCGCGAGGATGCGTTCGACGTCGCCGACCTTGCGCAGCAGGGCATGCAACGACGACTGCGAGCCCGTATCGATCAGCGTCTCGATCGCCTGCAGCCGCAGTGAGCGCGGTTCGACGCCACGCAGCGGGCGCTGGATCCAGCGCCGCAGTTCGCGCCCGCCCATGGCCGTGGCCGTGCGATCGAGCACGCCGATCAACGTGCTGTCGCTGCGGCCGGACAGGCTGCTGTCGAGTTCGAGGTTGCGTCGGGTCGCCGCGTCGAGCAGCAGGCTGTCTTCGCGCAGCTCCGTGCGAATGCCGCGCAGGTGGGGCAGCGCGGACTTCTGTGTCTCGCGCAGGTAGTGCAGCAGGCAACCCGCCGCACCGATCGCGAGTGATTGTCCGGCGAGGCCGAAGCCCGCGAGGTCACGCGTGCCGAACTGTTCGCACAACTGTCGCTCGGCGCTGCCGGCTTCGAAGTGCCACGGCGGGCGCTGTCGTACGCAGATGTCGCCTCGACCCTGCAGCTGCTGCAGCGCGCTCTCGGGAACGAGCAGCTCCGCCGGGCGCAGTCGTTCCAGCTCGGCAGCGAGCGCTTCGTCGCCCGCGGCCTGCAGCGCGTGAAAGCGGCCGCTCGAGAGTTCGAGCCAGGCGAGGCCGAAGCCGTCGACACCGGGTGAGATCGCCGCCAGCAGCGTGTCGCGACGTTCCTCCAGCAATGTGTCGTCGGTGACGGTGCCGGGCGTGACGACGCGCACCACCTGCCGTTCGACCGGGCCTTTCGCTTTGGCGGGGTCACCGATCTGCTCGCAGATCGCGACCGACTCGCCCTTGCGCACCGCGCGTGCGAGGTAGTTGTCGAGCGTCTGGACCGGCACCCCGGCCATCGGGATCGGCTCGCCGCCGGAGGTGCCGCGGGCCGTCAGCGTGATGTCGAGCAGGCGTGACGCCTTGCGGGCGTCGTCGAAGAACAGCTCGTAGAAGTCCCCCATGCGATAGAACAGGAGCACGTCCGGGTACTGCGCCTTGATGCGCAGGTACTGGGTCATGACCGGGGTGTTGGGCGGAGGTTTGAGCGGTTCTGTCACGCGGCGGGATTCTAGCCTTTTGTGCTGTCGGTCCGCGAACGAGCGGGGCACACGCGCACGCGCTTCATAGGCGCGGCTCGAATCGGTCAAACTAGGATGGCCGGCCGGTCGGGCCCGCGAGGATTCCGCATGCGCAAGACGATCGACTTCCTGCTCAACGACTGGCTCGACGTGGCCGCGCTCGCCGCGCGCGAGCGGTACAGCGAGCACAGCCGCGAAACCTTTGCGTCGGTACTCGATGCCTGCCAGCGCATCGCAGAAGAAAAGTTTGCGCCGTTCAACCGCCTGGTCGACGCGCAGGAACCGCGCCTCGAGAACGGGGTCGTCGTCCTGCCGCAATGTGCCTATGACGCGGCGCGTGCCTACGTCGACTCGGGAATGCTCGCGGCAACGCAGGACTACGACGTTGGCGGCATGCAGCTGCCCTACGTCGTCGAACTGGCCGCCAATGCCTTTTCGCCAAGGCAGGAATCGGCCTCGGTGGCGGCGGCATGCTCACGGTCGGCAACGCCAACCTGCTGCTGGCGCACGGGACGCCGCGACAGAAGGCCGTATTTGCGCAGCGGGAAATCGACGGCAAATGGTTCGGCACCATGTGTCTGTCGGAGCCGCAGGCAGGCTCGAGCCTGTCCGACATCCTGACCCGCGCGTCTCCCGACGGCGACGATTCTGCGCAGGACCCGCTCGGCCCGCGTTACCGGCTCACCGGCAACAAGATGTGGATCAGCAACGGCGAGCACGACCTGTCCGAAAACATCGTGCACCTGGTGCTGGCCAAGATTCCCGCCGTGGACGGCAAGCTCGTCCCCGGCGTGCGGGGCATTTCGCTGTTCATCGTGCCGAAGCGGCTCGTCAACCCTGCGGGCGAACTCACGGGCGAACGCAACGACGTCGCGCTCGCGGGCCTGAATCACAAGATGGGTTTCCGCGGCATACCGAACACGCTGCTCAATTTTGGCGAGGGCAGGTTCCCCGTGAGCGGCCGCGCCGGCGCGATCGGCTACCTCGTAGGCCTCCCCGGTGACGGCCTCAAGTGCATGTTCCACATGATGAACGAGGCCCGCATCGGCGTCGGGCTCGGTGCCGTGGGCATCGGCTACGCGGGCTACGAGGCGAGCCTCGACTATGCCCGCAATCGCAAGCAGGGGCGTCCGTCGACGCCAGCCGGCAAGGATCCGGCGTCGCCCCCCGTGAGCATCATCGAGCACGCCGACGTGAAGCGAATGCTGCTGGCCCAGAAGGCGTACGTCGAAGGCGGGCTGGCGCTCGAGCTCTATTGCGGCCGGCTGGTCGATGAAGCAAGGACGGGATCCGCCGAGATCGTGCCCTCGATCAAGGCCTTGCTCGAGATCCTGACGCCGATCGCGAAGAGCTGGCCGAGCGAGTGGTGCCTGGAGGCGAACAATCTCGCCATCCAGGTGCACGGCGGCTACGGCTACACGCGTGATTTTCCGGTCGAGCAGTACTGGCGCGACAACCGCCTCAACATGATTCACGAAGGCACGCACGGCATCCAGGGCCTGGACCTGCTGGGGCGCAAGGTGCTGATGGACGACGGCCGGGCGCTCGATCTGCTGGCGCGGCGTATCGACCAGACCGTGCAGCAGGCGCGTGAGCATGCGGAGTTGCAAGCAGAGTCCGCTGTCATCGCCCATGGATTGCAGGCGCTGCTGGATGCGACCCGCGCCGCGTGGAGCACCCGCCAGCCCGATGAGGCGCTGGCCAACGCGACCCCCTACCTGCAGGCGTTTGGCCACGTGGTCGTGGCGTGGCTGTGGCTCGACGTCGCCCGCGTCGCGGTGGCCGCGGCTGCAGGCCAGGAAGACGCCTTCCTGCGCGGCAAGCTGCAGGCAGCTCGCTATTTCTTCGATTTCGAGCTGCCGAAGATCGCTGCCTGGCTGGCGGTCGTGGCGGCTCGCAATCCGACCTGTCGCGAGATGCAGGACGCGTGGTTCGAGAGTTGAGCAGTTCCCCCGCCGCCGGGCGTTGCGGTCAATCGCCACCACCAGGCTTGCTCAAAGCAGAGCCGCGACGGGCTGGCGGGGTTAGAATCACCGGCTGAAAACCGGCGCCGCCCGGACCTTGTTGAGGTTCGGCCGTGCATTGTCCACGAGCATTTCTACCTGGAGCAGTTCAACAATGAAACTTGTCAAGCTTTCGATCGCGGCCCTCGGCCTGGCCTGTGCCTCGGCTTACGCCACTCCCGAAGCCGCCGCACCCGCGGCGGCGGCTCCAGTTCCGGCGCCGGCCGCGGCGCCAAGGGGCGAGACTGTTGTTGCGACCGTCGAAGTGACGGCGATCGTGACGGCGATCAATCAGGCGACGCGTGAAGTCACGCTGAAGAAGGACGACGGCACCGAGGTCACTTTCGTCGCCAGCGAAGACGTCAAGAATCTCCCCCAGGTGAAGGTGGGCGACGTGCTGCACGTGGTGTACGCCGAAGCGCTCGCGTACGAAGTCAGGAAGGGTGGCACGACCGTGGCGCCGGCGACGGCGATCGCCGGCGGTGCAGCCGAGCTGGGTCAGCGACCGGCCGGTGCGCTGGCGCGTCAGACCACGGCAACGGTCGCGATCACGGCGATCGATCGGGCCGCGCCCTCGGTGACGTTCCAGGGGCCCGCCGGCAACACGCGCACGATCAAGGTGCTGCATCCGGAGCGACTCGAAGGCGTGAACGTCGGCGACACGGTCGAGCTGACCTTCACCGAAGCGCTCGCCCTCAAAGTCGTCGAAGCTTCTGCCAAGTAGGCCAGCAGACCCCGATTGACCCTCGCTCGGTGCGCATAGCAACGCATCGAGCGAGCTCAGGCTCGACGTCAGCGGAACGTGTACACCCACGACGCCGCGATCCGGTCCACGTTCGTCTCGCCCGTCGTGCTGGAATCGCCGAGGCCGTCGAAGTGCTGGTAGTCGAGTCGCACGCTCCAGGTGCCTGAGTACCGGTACGACGCGCCGATGCCGTAGAGCATGTCCTGGGTATCTTCCGAGACGTTGTCCCTGAACGAGAGCGAGCTGTTGCGCGTGTGTGCCGTCAGTGTCGTGGTCGCGAAAATTACGCCCAGTCGCGCATAGACATCCCAGGTCCGATTGATCGGCCAGATGCCGAGAGCGGAGGCGGAGACGCCTTTCGAGTCCGTCTCCGCATCGAACGCAAGGGTGTCGGTGGCCGTGCCGTCGGTCACGTCGCCGCGCGCTTCGTACTTGCCGGTACCGAGCGTCAGCCATTCGGCCTCGACGGCCAGGTACGGCAGGATCCGGTAGCCGGCGAACGCGCCGAGCGAGGCGTCGTTTTCGCTCGAACTCGAAGTCGCCGACAGCGCGGTGAGCCCACCCTGCGTCAACGCCGCGGAAAGCGCGGCATCGTACGCGTTCTTGTCGATGTCCAGCTTGGACGCGCCGACGTTCACGCCGAGGTAGAAGCCCCGGTTATCATCTGCCTGCGCAACGGCGCCGCCGAGGGCGAGAGTGGTTGCGACGGCCAGGCCAAGCATGCGATTCATTGCCAACTCCGTTTGCGAGGTGAAACCTGGCGTCACATTATCCTGCCCGGAGCGGTCGCGCGAGCCGCGGTGAATAAAGACCGGTCCATTTCACATATTCGCCGCCTGCAGCCAGAAAAAAGGCCGGACCAGGGAGTCCGGCCTGATCCCGCCCCGCACGTGGCGGGACAGCGACTCTTACTTCTTCTCGGCAGGTACCACCGGGGTCGACTGGCCTGCAACGAACGGGTATTTGGCGAAAATTGCCGCGACCGCGTTGTTCAGGGTGCCCTCCTTGTCCTGCATCATCTTGGACGTGACGACGTCCTCGAGCCCGCCCTGGAACACGGCCTGGCGCTGTTCACGGTCGATGACGTCCATGACCAGCGTGCCGACGTTGTAGCGGCGCGTGGTCACTTCCGTGCCGCCGTAACCGTAGGCCCCGTAAGGCGCGCCGTACCAGCCACGATAGCCGAACGACGGGCCGTAGTACGGCGCCGGCGTCGACTGGATGTCGGTCTTTTCCTCGAGCTTGCCCTTGAAGTTGAGCAGCAGGTCAGGGTTGTCGGACCTGGTGTAGCCGCGCGCTTCCATTTCGCGCGCCGCGGCCTGCTGCATCATCTGCTGCGTGATCGACTGGAACTCGGCAGGGTTGCCGCTGGTGGTCGAGAGAAAATTGTAGGTCTTGTACTTGCCGAAGTCGACGGCACGGTCGTAGTCCCCGCGGACGTCGGGACCGCTGGCGCAACCACCGGCCAGCGCTGCCGCCGCCACGACGGCCGCGACATACGGCATGCGGGTCAAGCGTAGATTGAACATGAATGGCTACCTCGCGGATTACTTGGCGAGCGGAATGGCCTGGATGCCCGGCAGGCGGAGCAGCGTGTTGAGCTTGTTCTCGACCTGCACGAAACGCAGCACCTTGGCCGTCGGCAGGACCTTGTCCAGCTTCTTGGCCGTGCCCTTGACCAGCGCATGCTCGTCCTCCTGCAGCTTGAACCAGTCCTTCAGCAGGCCCTTGGCCGCAGCGTCGGTCATGGAGTCGTAGTTGGAGGAGTAGGCATTGACGAGATCGACGCCGCGCTGCATCAGCTGCTTGCGCTCGGCCTGGTAGGCATCGTAGATCGGCGTGAACGCCGTCAGCTGCGCATCGTCCAGGGCCATGGCCTTGAGCACCACCGCACGCTTGTCGGCCTGGATCTGCGCGATCAGCTGCTGCGTGTCGTCGTAGGTCGACTGCGCCCGGGCAGCGAACGGTGCCGCGACCGACAGCAATGCAGCGGCCGCGAGGGCGATCTTGAAACTCTTCATGTGTGGCTCCGTGAAATCCTGGTTGGCTTATTGCGCGAGCGGGATCAGGCCGTAGACGTCGCGGCGAATCATGTTGTCGAGACGGGTCTCGATCTGCGCGTAACGCAGCGCCTTCACCGGCGGCAGCACCTTGGCGACCTTCTTGGTGTAGGTCTGCTTGAGGACTTCGCGGTCTTTCTCGATCTGCATCTTCTGCTTCAGCATCGCCGTGGCGTCGGCATCTGTCATCGCGCCGAACTTGGCGGCGTAGTCGTCGACCAGCGCGAGAAATTCGTCGTTGAGCTTCTTGGCCTTGCCTTCGTACTCGTCGTAGATCGGCCAGAAGGCCCGGCTCTCCGCATCCGTCAGCTGCAGGTTCTGCGCGTAGACCGCGCGCTTGTCGGTCATGACCTGCTTGAGGATGATCTGCTCGTCCGCCTTGACGTTCTGCGTCGCAGGGGCAGCCTGCGCGTGGGTAAGGACGGGGAAGGCAGCGACGGCGAGCGCCACTGCAAGCGAAGCGATTTTCATGGGTTCCTGCCTGTTTGTTGGTCTGTCCAAGCCCCGGCTTGCACGATAGCGACAGCGTGCCGCTGCTCGCAAGGGGCCGGTAGAATTGTCGCATGACGGCCCCCACCGATGTCGACCTGCAGCAACTGGCCCGGTCCGTGGGCGATCATTTGCTGCCCCGGGCCGAGGCGCTCGTCACGGCCGAATCCTGTACCGGCGGCTGGATCGCCAAGGCGTGCACGGACGTGGCGGGCAGCTCGCGTTGGTTCCAGGGCGGGGTGGTTGCCTACTCAAACTTCCTCAAGGTCGCGCTCCTGGACGTGCCGGAGGGTCTGCTGGCGCAGCACGGTGCCGTGAGCGAGCCGGTCGTGCGGGCGATGGCAGCCGGGGCCCTGGCTCGCACCGGCAGCACCGTGTCCGTCGCCGTCAGCGGCGTGGCAGGACCGGACGGGGGCACGATCGATAAACCCGCAGGGACGGTCTGGCTGGCCTGGGCGTGGCGCGAGCCGGACGGTTCAGTGCGAACCGAAACACGCTGCGAACGGTTCCCGGGCGGGCGCGACGAAGTGCGGCGGCGGGCGGTCCGCTGCGCGCTGGAGCGGCTGCTCCAGGAATGAGCGACCGGCTCTTTTTTGCGCTCTGGCCCGATCCCTCCCTGCGGCAGGCGCTGCATGCACGCGTCGGCGAGATCACGGCGTCGGTCGGGGGCAAATTGCAGCGTCCCGACCAGTGGCACGTCACGCTGGAATTCCTGGGACAGGTTCCCCGTGAGCGTCAGCCTGCGTTGCGAGCCGCCGCTGACCGCGTGCGCAGGCCGGTCGTCGCGATCGAGTTCGATCGGGTCGAGTACTGGCGCAAGCCGCAGGTCGTGTGTCTGGTGGCGAGTCGTGTGCCAGCGGGGCTCGCTGCGCTCGTCACCCAGTTGCGTGCGGAGCTCGCCGCGGAAGGCTTTGCTCTCGAGTCACGGCCATTCCGCCCGCACGTGACGCTCGCCCGCAAAGTACGATCTGCCGCCGATTCGTTGCTCGATCCAGCGTTTCGGTGGCGAACCGACGGCTTTGCGCTCGTACGCTCCGTGACCGATCCGGCAGGCTCACGCTATGAGCCTCTGGACTGGTGGAATCAGGCGGTCGAAGGCGGCTGAGAAACCGGTGCTTCCGGGCAATTTTTCGGGCCGTTCGCGGGCAGGGCTGTGGAATAATGCAGCCATTCCGCTGATCTCCTTTCTCGAGCCGGGCCAGCCCGGCTCCCACGCCTGACTCATGAGCAACGCAATGGAAGAAAACCGCAAGAAGGCCCTGGTCGCAGCGCTCGGCCAGATCGAAAAGCAGTTCGGCAAGGGCTCGGTCATGCGCCTTGGCGACTCCAACAGCTACGACGTCGAAGTCGTCTCCACGGGCTCGCTCGGGCTCGACATCGCGCTCGGCGTCGGTGGCCTGCCGAAAGGTCGCGTCATCGAAATTTACGGGCCGGAATCCTCCGGCAAGACCACGCTCGCGCTGACCGTGGTAGCGCAGGTGCAGCGCAGCGGCGGCACGGCCGCCTTCGTCGATGCCGAGCACGCGCTCGACCCGGCCTACGCCGAAAAGCTCGGCGTGGACGTCAACGAACTGCTGGTCTCGCAGCCGGACAACGGCGAGCAGGCGCTCGAGATCACCGACATGCTGGTCCGCTCGAACGCGGTCGACATCGTCGTCGTCGACTCGGTGGCCGCGCTCACGCCCAAGGCCGAAATCGAAGGCGAGATGGGCGACATGCAGATGGGTGCGCAGGCGCGCCTCATGTCGCAGGCGCTGCGCAAGCTCACCGGCAACATCAAGCGCTCGAACACCATCGTCATCTTCATCAACCAGATCCGCATGAAGATCGGCGTGATGTTCGGCAACCCCGAGACCACCACGGGCGGCAACGCGCTCAAGTTCTACGCTTCCGTGCGCCTCGACATCCGCCGCATCGGCGCGATCAAGCAAGGCGAGGAAGTCGTCGGCAACCAGACTCGCGTCAAGATCGTGAAGAACAAGGTCGCGCCGCCGTTCCGCGAGGCCGAGTTCGAGATCATGTACGGCGTCGGCATCTCGCGCGAAGGCGAGATCATCGAGCTCGGGGTGGCGCAGAACATCATCGAGAAGTCGGGCTCCTGGTACTCGTACAAGGGCGAGCGCATCGGCCAGGGCAAGGAAAACGTCCGCACGTACCTCACCCAGCACCCGGACACCGCGCGCGAAATCGAAACTGCCATCCGGGCCAGGTTGCTGGCTCCGAAGAAGGGCGAGGCGGCCGCGGGTGAGGCGTCGGAGGCCTGAGCCAGGCGCGGCGGCGGAGGCGGATCAACGCACCGTCCAGACCGCCGCCTACGCCCTGCTCGCGGGGCGTGACTTCAGCCGCCACGAACTGACCGAGCGCCTGCTCCGCAAGGGGTATGGCGCTGCGGTCGTCGAGGCGGCGGTGGCCGCGATCGTGCAGGAAGGGTTCCTGCGCGAAGAGCGGTTTGCCGAGCAGTTCGTCACCCAGCGCGCGGGGCGAGGCCAGGGGCCGCTGCGTGTTCGCATGGGGCTGCGTGACAAGGGCGTCGAGTCCGAAACGATCGACCAGGCGCTCGACGCCACGGAGACGGACTGGATCCAGGCAGCCCGCGAAGCCCGTCGCCGCAAGTTCGGATTGTCGCCTCCAGCCGACTACCGTGAACGTGCAAAACAGGCACGCTTCCTCCAATATCGCGGGTTTTCTTCGGACCAGATCCGGGCCGCTCTCGGCGCCGGCGACGACGACCCGGATTTATGACAAGCACGCCTCCGGCCCCGGCCACGCTCATGACCAGCGCGCAGCTGCGTGCGGCGTTTCTCGATTTCTTCAAGGACCGCGGTCACGCCGTCGTGCCGTCGAGCTCGCTCGTGCCCGGCAACGATCCGACGCTGCTCTTCACCAACGCCGGCATGGTCCAGTTCAAGGACCTGTTCCTCGGCAAGGAGAAGCGCAGCTACCTGCGCGCCGCCACCTCGCAGCGTTGCGTGCGTGCCGGCGGCAAGCACAACGACCTCGAGAACGTCGGCTACACCTCGCGCCACCACACGTTCTTCGAAATGCTGGGCAACTTCAGCTTCGGCGACTACTTCAAGCGCGACGCGATCCGCTACGCCTGGGACTTCATCACCGGCACGCTCGGCATTCCACCGTCGAAGCTCTGGGTCACCGTGTTCGAGGAGGACGACGGCGCCGCAGAGATCTGGCTGCAGGAAATCGGCGTCGACCCCGCGCGCCTGACGCGCATGGGCGCCAAGTCGAATTTCTGGGCGATGGGTGACACGGGCCCGTGCGGTCCGTGCACCGAAATCTTCTACGACCACGGTCCCGAGGTGGCCGGCGGCCCGCCGGGTTCACCCGACGAGGATGGCGATCGCTACGTCGAGATCTGGAACCTCGTGTTCATGCAGTTCGACCGGCAGACCGACGGCACGCTGACGCCGCTGCCGAAGCCGTCGGTGGATACGGGCATGGGTCTCGAGCGTGTCGCGGCCGTAATGCAGGGCGTGCACAGCAATTACGAGATCGACCTGTTCCGGAACCTGATCGTCGCAGCGGCGAAGGCCACGGCTACCGGCGACCTTGCCTCGAACTCGCTGCGCGTGATCGCGGACCACGTGCGCGCCACGTCGTTCCTGATCGCGGACGGCGTGCTGCCGTCGAACGAAGGCCGCGGCTACGTACTGCGCCGGATCATGCGACGCGCGATCCGTCATGGTTTCATGCTCGGCCAGCGCCAGCCGTTCTTCCACACGCTGGTGCGAGCGCTCGAGCAGGAGATGGGCGCCGCTTATCCCGAGTTGACTGCGCAGCGTGCGCACATCGAAAAAGTCATCCTGCAGGAAGAAGAACGGTTCGCCGAGACGCTGGCGCAGGGCATGGCCTTGCTCGATACCGCCATCGACACGCTGGGCGGCAAGCAGGAAATTCCCGGCGAGACAGTGTTCCGTCTCTACGACACGTACGGCTTCCCGGTCGACCTCACCAGCGACATCGCGCGCGAGCGCGGGCTCGCGATCGACGAGCCGGGGTTCGAGGCTGCGATGAACGCGCAGCGCGCGATGTCGCGTGCCGCCAGCAAGTTCAACGTCGATCTGCGGGGTGACCTGAGCGTCGACAGCCAGACTGCATTCGTTGGCTACGAGGGCGAAACCGGCCATGGCCATGTCGTCGCGATGTTCCGCGGCAAGGACCCGGTTGCCGAACTGCAGGCAGGAGAGGAGGGCCAGGTGGTCCTCGATGTCACGCCGTTCTACGCCGAAAGCGGCGGCCAGGTCGGTGACAGCGGCGAACTCTCGACGTCCAGTGCCCGCTTCGCCGTCACCGACACGCAGAAGCTCGGCAGGGCACACGTTCACGTCGGCAAGCTCGCGACCGGCACGCTCAAGATCGGTGAAACGGTTGCTGCGACGGTGGATGCAATGCGCCGCGACGCTACTCGCGCGAATCATTCCGCCACGCACCTGCTGCACGCGGCGTTGCGCGAGGTGCTGGGGACGCACGTCACACAGAAGGGCTCGCTGGTCGCGCCCGATCGCCTGCGTTTCGACTTCTCGCATTATTCGGGCGTCACGCCCGAGGAGTTGCAGCGGATCGAGGCGATCGTGAATACGGAAGTGCGCCGCAACGCCGAAGCCGAAACCAGGGTCATGGATTTCGACGCAGCGGTCGCCGCGGGAGCGATGGCGCTGTTCGGCGAGAAGTACGAGGACAAGGTGCGTGTACTGCGCATCGGTGCATATTCGACCGAACTCTGCGGCGGCACCCACGTGCGCCGCGCTGGCGACATCGGCCTGTTCAAGATCGTGAGCGAAGGCGGCGTTGCGGCCGGTGTGCGGCGCATCGAAGCGGTGACCGGCCAGGGTGCTTACCAGTATGTGGTCGAAACGGACCATAAGTTGCGCGACGTGGCTGGGCTCGTCCGCGGCTCGCGCGACGACGTCGAAGACAAGGTCAGGCAGTTGCTCGACCGCGCGCGCCGCATGGAAAAAGAAATCGCGCAGCTCAAGGAAAGGCTGGCGAGCGGCAGCGGTCGCGACCTGGTCGCGGAGGCGTTGACGATCGGTGCGGGGGTGAAGTTCGTCGCAGCGACCGTCGATAACGCGGACGCTGCTGCGCTGCGTACGACCGTGGATCAGCTTAAAAACAAGCTCGGCAGCGCAATCATCGTGCTGGGCTCACCGGCGGGCGATGACAAGGTGTTCCTCATCGCCGGAGTCACTGACGACCTGACTGCGCGCGTGAAGGCGGGCGACATCGTCAATCACGTGGCGCAGCAGGTCGGCGGCAAGGGCGGCGGTCGTGCGGATCTCGCGCAGGCCGGCGGCACGCAGCCAGCCAACCTGGCCGCTGCGCTTGGCGGCCTTGCTGCGTGGCTTGCCCCACAGGTGTCTTGACCGCCTGATGCCTCGGCTCGCGCGGAATATGTCCGTGCGCTCGAGCTGCCGGAACCAGACCAGACTGGATGCATCGGTGGTCAGCACATACTGACTTTTGGTCGCGCGCGCGCTATTGTTCGCCCCCGGAAAAGCTGCGCATATTCATGCGCATATCTTCCACCGGGGAGACTGACGGAAATCTGGCGAATTTGCCTGCAGCTGCCAACGGTTCAGTGAGTGAGGGACCGCTCCAGACCGGATGCACGCAGAGGGATTGAACGGACTCAAATCCAGCGACGTTCGAAGTCATGCAGGCCAGGAGAACTTCATGTTGATTCTTACGCGACGCGTAGGTGAAACGGTCATGATCGGCAGCGACGTGACCGTCACCGTGCTCGGCGTCAAAGGCAACCAGGTGCGCGTCGGCGTCAATGCGCCGCGCGACGTGGCTGTCCACCGCGAAGAGATTTTCGAGCGCATCAAGCGCGAAGAGCAGGACGGGAGCGGCACGACGACGTCGCGTCCGGCCGCCGCTCGTTCGACTGGCAACGGCCATGCCACCAACGGCCTGGACAGCGAACCGTTTCCCTGACCCACGGACTCCTGCAGCCCGGTGACGGGCCATTTTCCGACCCCAAGCTTTACGGGGCGGCTCCGGACGTTTATCCTCCGCGGCTCTCCTAAAAACGGAGAGATGGCCGAGTGGTCGAAGGCGCGCCCCTGCTAAGGGCGTAAGGGTCAAAAGCCCTTCGAGGGTTCGAATCCCTCTCTCCGCCAGGACGTTCATAACGCGCCCGTAGCTCAGTTGGATAGAGCGTCTGGCTACGAACCAGAAGGTCGGGAGTTCGAATCTCTCCGGGCGCGCCAGTTAGATCAAGGGGTTGGTGCGCCAGCCCCAAGCTCCTGTAACGCGTGCAGCGGCTTCCTGGTAATCGAGCTTTCGCGTCTACTCGTCATTTCCTGACGCAGCTCCGTTAAGGTGTGCTGGGACTTAGCCTTGTATCCAGCACCAACCTGTCTTGGCCGAGAAACGTGTACATGCCTGCTGCGCGGTCGGGCCGGAACAGGATGTTCCAACTGAGTTTGGATACGACGCTTGGAAAGGCGACGAATGGGTGAACACCAAGCAGGGCTCCGCCCCAGTCCTGCTGATTGCCACTCGGGATACCAGAATGAAGCCAAGCCGGGTTCGGGACGTCCTTTGGAGAGACTACCTTTACAGCGCCTGGATCCACGACTGTAAAGCAAGAAAGCACGAACGGCTGCGTATCCAGCACTTTGAAGCCGCGGCGTACTGCTGACTCCAGAATCGTCGTCGCCGGGTCTAAACTGCAGTACACAACCTTGATGCCTTTGGGGCTCCAGCGGCCGCCCGTGAGCTCCGCCCCAATTCCGCTATCCCAAGTGGGAGCACGGATGGCCGCGTCTAGACGCCAAGCCACGATGTTAGGGCCGGGGTCCAATGGCCCCGGCAATGGCGCCATTTCCATGCTCAGGTGTAGACCCCGTATTCAAGCCGGCCAAGGAAGTCATTTACCAGTTCTGCACCTTGAACGGTTTGCAGCAGGTCAATCGGCCGTTGGCCATCCAGGCCCATCGCAGGTTTAGACACCCAGAGTTCCGCATCTTCTTTGCTGCCGAAAATTTCAGTGGCCTTGGCCAAGATCTCAGCAAAAAGCCAGGTCTTGCTAGCCAAGTCGATGGGCATTGGCTTGTCAGGTGCCTCGCTTTGACGACGCAGCGTACGAGCGCTGATGCCGAGCACTTTTACGATGTCGACTTCTTTTAGTTCCTGCATTTGCGCGACCAAGTGCAGGAGCGAGCCGTAGGGGATCCCTCTAACGATCGCGAAATGAACGTCCGACCTGCTGGAAAGCTGCTGCCGCAGGAACTTCCTTCCACCCAGAATTTTGCAGGAATGCCTATAGATTCGCTGCTCACGATCGGCAAACTCGGCCCGCTCTTCGGTGATGGCCTTCTGCACCGTTCCTGCGCCGGCCACCGATTTGGACATGGACACAATCGTTCCCGCGCGCTTGCCTTGGGCAGTGAAAATGACGTCTTCGGACTTCATTGGCAGGCTCAGATGATTTTGTTTGACAAGTGTCAATCAAGAATGGCCGTTTGTCAAAGCGGCGCGCAGAGCAAGCTTGGCGGCGGACCATGGCCAGATCAATTGGCGGGTGAGATCTGTACATGTTTCCGGCTGGATGTGCCGTAACTGTGCCTTGGTCAACAGGTTCAATGGACGGCTGGCGCTGCAGCGGAGTGGGGCCGCATATCTCTCCGGGCGCGCCCATCGGGAGTGAAGCGGGCGCCACAACGGGGCCCGTCTACTTTCTGTCGGCCACTTATCAGCGGTAAGCGGCCTGCTTCCCGACTCAGTTCCGCGGCTTGACTGCGCGGCACGATCGTGTCGTTCTCGCCCTGCATGTGTTCTTGAGCGGGCGATCTTGCAGGAGCGCCATGTGCTTCGACGGTGCTTCAGTTCTTCGTGAGATCGCGGTCGTGTCTGTGGGACGGGCAGGGTTAGCGACGACGGCGGGGCACGTCTCGCCGCGCAGACTGCGGATCTGCCCGGAACGTACCAAGGTCCAGCAGGGTCGCTGCTGCCGGAGTTCAGCGGGTCAGTCACCCGCCATCCAGCGCTCCACCTCGTCCTCGATGCGGATGCCTATGCCCTTCTCGGGGATGTAGATGCCGGGTTCGAGCGTTATCACCATGCCTGCCTGCAGCGGCTCCTGATAGGCGCCGGCATCGTGCACATCGAGGCCGACGAAGTGGCCGAGGCCGTGGATGAAGTAATCGCCGTAACCGGCGTCGTCGATCACCTTGCGCGCCGCCGCGTCGAGATCCTCGTAATAGACGCCAGGTTTCATCTGGGCGAACGCGGCCGACATGTCCATCAGGATCAGTTCGCCGTCCTTCATGACGTGCGCGGTGCGCGGGTAGTGCAGGATGGTCGAGTTCTGACCGGATCCCACGATGCTCGGATAACTGGGTCGACGCGCGCCGTTTGCTTTCCAGATCCGCTCGGCCTCCGCCTCGACCGCGCCCTCGAGTACCCCGGGGCGTATCGCTTTGACGGCCGCACGAAACCCTTCCTCGGACATGCGAATCGTGCGCTGCATGATCGCCAGTTCATCGGCGCTGTGTCGCGAGCGCATGTTGTCGAGAGTCCAGCCCAGGGAGCGGATCGAAACTCCGGGCAACTGCTCGCCGATCTTGCGATACAGCTCCAGGTCTTTGGGGTTCTCGCTGGAATACTCCGTACCGGGGCGCAAAACCTGCCAGAGCACCGGTGAGCGACCGGCGAGTTCGAGCATCAATTTCGTCAGCCGGCCTGTGCGATGGATTTTTTCGAACCCGTACTTCGCGCGCAGCTCGGCGCCGATCGACTCGCGTTCTCTTCCAGGACACCGGTGAGGTAGAAGAAGTCGCTGTTCGGGCGATAGCCGTCACCGTCCTCCACACCTTGCCCGTAGACGACGGCGACCCCTTCGCCCATTGCCTTCATCAGTGCCTCCCGGCGCGCGCGGTACACGGCAGGCGCAAGTGCCTGCCCGGGCTCGGTCAGGGTGGGGAGCGGCGGATCGGAACCAGGGACTGGTACCTCCGTGCTGGACGCTTGCGAACTGAACATCAGCCCCGCCATCGCCAGAGCCATGGCGATTCCGCACCAGCCGAAGGCGCGATGAAGATTGACGGCGCTACCCGAGCACCCGGCAGCGGCGAAATGATGCATGCAAGGCTCCATTGTCGGCTTGATGCCCGGTTTCGGCGGCAATCGATGGCGGGTGGTTCTCGACGGTCGCGCGACAGTCATCCCGATGCCGGTTCCGCAGTGTAGCTGGCGGGCTCGCGCCGTCCGAAGGATTGGACTTCCGAACGTTTACCCGCATGCCGCGTGATGCCGAAAGCGGTTTCCGGGAAGCCCTTGGGTTACTTGCGCGAAGCAGCGATTCTGGTAAAGTAAGGAATCCTTTCTTTCTTACAGAGGAAGCCCATGCTTGCCAAAATGACCGCCAAGAACCAGCTGACCCTGCCGAAGGCCGTCACCAAGGCAGTAGGTGACCCTCGTTATTACGAGATCCGTGCGGAGGATGGGCAGATCGTCCTGACACCGGTGCGGATTCAGCGTGCCGACGCGGTTCGCGCCAAGCTGGCCGAATTGCAGATTTCGGAACAGGACGTGGAAGACGCCGTTACCTGGGCGCGCAGCGCGGGTAGCCAGGCCCGCTGATGGCAGGAACTCTGCGGGTTGTCCTCGACACCAACACCGTCCTCTCGGCGTTGTTGTTCGTCAATGGCCGCCTGGTGCCGTTGCGCACGGCTTGGCAGGCCGGTGAGTTGACGCCGCTGCTGTGTGCGCAAACCGTGGAGGAGCTTCTGCGCGTGCTGGCCTACCCCAAGTTCAAGCTCACGCTGGAAGAGCGCGAGGAATTGCTGGCGGATTACCTGCCATACGGAGAAGTCGTTGCTCCGTGGCAAAGCAAACCCGAAGTGCCTGTGTGCCGTGACGAGAAGGATCAGATCTTCCTCGACCTCGCGGCAGTCGGTGCGGCGCACTGGCTGGTGACGGGCGACAAGGATTTGCTGGACCCGGGTGGGCAAGTGCGGTTCCGGATCATTGCGCCGGCAGCGGCGATTGAATTGCTAACATCCCCCGAACCATGAGTCTCGTGAAATCAAAACAGCGCGTCGACTCCCGCTTCCTGGAACCGGCCTGCGGGAGCGGCAACTTCCTGGTCCAGGTCCTGCGGCGCAAGCTGGCCGCCGTGGAAATCAAGTACGGCAAGTCCGATTTCGAGCGGCGGCACTTCACTTAGCCGCGACAGTTCCGGGCACCGATGTACGGCCGCTTTTCCGCGGACTGGGATGTGACGCGGTCGTCCCAGGATCGGAATTCCCGCACTCTCGCGGCTCCTTGATCAATACTGAACTGCGTGCGCGAGCCAAGCTCGTCGGGCACCTGCGACCATGCCTTGTTGCGGCTCTGCTCCAGCTTGAGCACGTTCTCGCCCAGCCAGAGCGACAGCGGCAGGCGCGAGGCCGTCTCCCGCGGATACCCCTGCACGTCCGGAACGACCCAACCGCGGTAGATCTCCGCGAAATCCGCGATGATTCCGGTCTGGTGATCGGGGATGGCAGGGTCGGGGAAGTGATCGAATTCCTCCATCACCACGACGTTTTCGTTGGCCGCGGTGCATCGCCCCTGATCGCCTCGGGCCGGGCAACCGAGCAGCACCGACAGCTCGATGACGTGCTCACCCTCCATGCGGTTGCACCCGTGCGAGACCTTGCCGCGCCGCAGTCCCCACAGGTCGGCCGTTCGATCGCCGGTGATCGGCCCGTGCAGCGCATGACCGGCCGTCGTGTAGAGCAGGAACGGGAAATTCCCGAAGGCACCGATGGAGTTGGTGGGTTTCGCGCGCTGCTTCAATAGCACGGTCCAGTTCCCGGCCGCCGTGTTGTACCCCGCTGCCGCGATCGAGACGGGGTAGATGATCATGACCGAGTTCGCCGGCATGCGAAGCACCTGTGTCTCCAGCACCTCCCCGCCTGGGTTCTGCAAGCGGGCTTTCTCGGATTTCGAGACGTCCTCCGGCTTGACCTTGTGAACGGCCGTGTATGCCACGGGCGTGAGATACGGGTAGGCCTCGACCACGCGCTCGAGCGAGCCGCCGAAACGAGCCATCGTGGCATCCGAGAGCACGCCGACGATGCGAGCCGTCAGCCCGCGTCGCGACACCGTGACCTGCGGGTTGAACGTGCTGTCGATATTCGGATCCGTGGAGGAGTTCTTGAACGGTTCGAGCCCGTTCTCGTAGTCCCAGACACATTCCCGATACGGTCCGACGCGAAAGGCGCCTGACCAGTACATGCCATTCGCCCCGCGGACCGTCGACGCCTTCGGCGCGGCCTGCCCGGCGGCGGTCTTGCCGGTGCCTTCATTTTCGATTTTTCGTGAGCAACCCGCTGCGAGCAGCGAGAACGACACGGCGGCTGCGACGAGGCACACCAACCGAGCAGTTCGACCAGGCTTGGTTCGTACCATCGGATCTCCCTTGCGAATCAGAACTCCGGCACTGGCATCCGCCAGATGAGAAGGCGGACCTTGAAGTTCCCGTCACCGCTGGAGTCTGATTCGGGCGGATAGACCAATGCGGTGGCCGTGAGCTCCCGCGGGACGGTCGATTCGAATGTCGTCAAGGCCGGCCGAACTCGCGATGTCTCACTGTCGTCGGCCACGACATCAACACCCTCCTGGCCGTCAGCTGTCACCACGACGTCCACATCGAAAAGCCCCGGGCCGTACGCGGCGACCAGGTACCTCCCCGGAAGCGCGGAGAACACGACGCCCTTGCCAAGCAACAGGTCTCCACGGTATCGAACCCTGTCTCCATCGGCGATCTGCAACTCCACGTCCTCGATGCCGACGGCGGGTGCGTCTCCCTGCCACGACTTGCGGTATTCCTCGACCAGTGCCGGTTTGTTGCCTGTGGCCCGTGCCGAGTATTGCGCCAGGTCCCGGGACCATTCGGCCCTCAGTGGCTCGACATCGAGCTCGCCATCCGCTTCCAGGAGGTCGAGCAGCACATCGGCGCGCTGCCCGAAATTCACCATCGCCGCGCTCGGCATGCGGACGATCCCCATGGCGTTGACCACGTTGCCGCCGTTGAGCAACGCCACGACCTCGCCACGATTGTTGATGATCGGACTGCCGCTCGCCCCGCCGGTCGCTGGCAGTGAATGTTCCAGAAGCTGTCCGTCACCGTTGACCGGCCGCCTGCGCGTGAAGGTCGTGGCGCCGATGAGGTTGGCGACCTGGGCAGTTGGTGTCGGTTGCGTGAGATCCTTCCCGAGCAGCCCCTCGCTTGGAAATCCGACGAATGCGACCGGCAGGCCCGGCTTCAGGTTCCGCAGATATTCGCGCGATGCGATCGGCAGCGGTGGCTCGAGTGCGGCGGGATCGACCAGCTGGAGGAGCGCCACGTCATATGCCCCGCTGTATTCAAGGAGCGTCTCCTGGCCCGCAGCGTCACTGACGAACGGCCGGATCCGGGAAAACTCCTCGCCGAAGGCCTGGTAAGCAGGATGCACCACCGCCGACGCGACCAGCACGTCGCGCGCAGGGATCGTGGTCGAACGAACCACGACGGTCTTGCCTTGCTCCAGGGCCGATAGCGCATCCAGGCCCACGTGGGCGTTCGTGGCGAGTTGCGCCTTGCTGGCTACCCACGCCGTGCCGATGGCGTCCTCGCCCGCGGAGTTCCTGATCAGCACGAGATAAACGGAGCGACTGGTCGTGTCGATCGCGTCCGCGAACGTTCCCTGGTCCCCGCTGCGGCCGAGTTTCGCCTCGATGCCGTCGACGCTGGTCAGAATGTGGTGGGACTGGCCTCGCAGGTAGAACAGTCCGACGATGGCCATGAGCAGCACGACGGACAGTGCCGCCGCAATCCGGAAGGTGCGTCGCGTCGTCCGCTTGAGCGATTCTGCATTGTCGAGGCGTGACACGGCCCTTGAGAATATCTGTGTGGGAGGAACGCCCGACGGGTACTGGTAGCCGATGCAGAAGCGCGGACCGTCGACGCCCAGCTGCAAGGTGGCACCGTCGGGGATTTCGAGATCATCGATCGCATCCGATCCATCGACACTCACCGGATTCCTGGTGTTGACGCGAATTTCGAGGCGCCCGGCGTCCCACAC
Organism: Pseudomonadota bacterium; assembly: GCA_016705325.1. Lineage (GTDB taxonomy): Bacteria > Pseudomonadota > Gammaproteobacteria > Steroidobacterales > Steroidobacteraceae > RPQJ01. The sequence continues at coordinate 92,731 of JADIYJ010000007.1, forward strand.
CAGTTCGGCATGCTGGCGCCCGACCGCGGTGAAATCCGGAGGAAATTGAACGTGGCATTCCGGATCGCGGCCAATCAGGATACGTTGCTCGTCGTCAGAGAATTCCTGGACCTGCCCCTTCAGCGGTCCGGACTCGTGACGGATGACCACTTGGACCACGGCGTCCTCTATTATTTGCATGCTGTGTAACGCATGTCGGAGAGGTCCGCAAGCTTGTTGGAGTGGCGAGCAGGGTCAGACGACGGGGCTGCCCCGCAAGGGCCCGGTTATGCCGGGTGGGAGCCCCTGATACTGCTTCCGGACGGCCCCCTCGGCAGCCTCTGCCGACGGGAGTTCGACTGCGTGGCTGGCCTCGCGGGCGCCTCGCCCGAGGAGTGGTTCTGCCGCGGTGTTGTTGCACTCGAATTGGACCAACGCAGCGATGCGCGCTGCGCCTTCGAGTCGGCAGTCGCTCAGCGGCCCGACTGGAAGACGCTTGCGCTTGCAGAGACAGTATTGCGGCGAAGACGAGGCGCAGACCACGACGCGGCCGAACGGCGCGAACTCGAGGAGGGCATTGCCGCGCTGCCGCGATACACAAGCTGCTGGGCTCGCGTGGCGCATGCACTTGGAGTCCTGCTGACCTCCGATCGGGAATCTTCCGGTGCTCTGTCGTGGTTGATCCAGGCGCAGTCCGCCTTCGCGAGCCTTGGGAATCGCGCAGGAGAAGCTCAAGCCTCCGACGCGTTGGGAACCGAGTATGCCCATGTCGGGCGGACCGAGCTGGCAGCGATTTGCTACGCGCGGTCGTTGGCGCTGAAGCTCGCTATCGGCGACGAGCAAGGCATTGCCCTGACGCTCGGGAACCTGGGACGCCTTGCGCTGCTGTTGGGTCGTGCAGAGGACGCGGCGCGGTTGATTTCGACCGATCTTCAGCTCGTGAAGCGAGCGGGGCTTTCCCGGGACGTCAACTTCGTTGCAGCGGAGCTGGCACAGGCCGAGGCGCGCGCGGGATGGCAGGAACAGGCGCATCGACGGATGGCAGAGCTTCTGGCCTCAGATCCGCCGTTGGACCGGCGCCTCGCATTCTTCATCCACAAGGAGCTGGGGATGATGGAGTTGCGATTGAATTGCCCTGGCAAAGCTCGTTCGCAGCTCGCAGGGGCAGTCTCGAAGTGCAGCGCCGACGACGAGTACGAGAGCGCAAATCTGCAGATGCTGCAGGCAGGCGTGGCATTCGCTGAACGGGATCCGACCGCGGTGGGCTTGTACAGGAACGCCGCCGATCTGGCAGCTTCGCTCCACCTTGCCGACGTAGAGATCGACGCCCGCATCGGGCTGGTGCGTTCCCTGCTTTCCGCGAGCCGCGACCGGGAAGCGGGCGAGCAGCTGCTGATCGCCGCCAAGCGGTGCCGAGCCAACGGGCTCGGTCGTCGGCTGGGTGAAATTGCCGAGCTTGCTCATTCCAGCTCACTGCCAACCACGCTCGTCGGTGAGGAAGCCCACCGTCCGATTTCCTGGACATCCACCGAGGCGGGCGAAGGGTATGTGATCCTGGAGCGGCTGGGCACCGGGGCGCACGCCAGGGTCTTTCGCGCCATCGATACGCGCAACGGACTCGAGGTTGCGATCAAGCAGTTCTCCCGGGACATGCACCCGGACAGGGATCGCTTGCTTCTGGATCGAATCCGCCTGGAGTTCGAGTCTGCCCGGCGCGCCAACCATCCGAATGTACTGCGCGTCCACTCGCTGGGAATGGACTCCGACCGCCAGCACTACATGACCATGGAGTGCCTGAATGGCGGAACACTGCGCAAACTGATGCTATCGGCGGCGCCCGTGCCGCAGGTTTGCGCAATACTCGCGCAGGTGGCCTATGCGCTGGCGGCACTCCACCAGGCCGGGGTCGTGCACCGGGACCTGAAGCCTGAAAACGTTCTTCTGCGTCACGACGGCACCCCCGTACTCGCAGATTTCAGCATTGCGCTGCTTGCGCAGGCCGGCGATGCGACGGCGACGCCTGCGGGTACCAGCGGCTACATGGCGCCGGAGCAGTTGTGCGACGAGGAGATCGACGGACGTGCCGATCTGTTCGCGCTGGCAGCGATTGCCCACGAGTGGATCAGCGGCAGGCGAGTTGCAGTGCACATCGATCGCGACCTCGAAGGACGAATGGGCCTGTTCCGCCGGCGGCCGGTGTTGAGCGTTGAAACGGACGCTGCAGCGCTTGCACGACTGCCGCCCATCGTGTCCCGGCTGCTCGCCGCTGACCCCGCGGATCGTCCCGACGACGCGGCTGCAGTGGCCGAGATACTGGTGGCGGCGGCCGCAAAGAAAAAGGTTCATCTCCCGACTCCGGGAAAGGCGGCGCGGATTTTGCGGAAGAAATAGGCGTCGTCACGGAGCTCGTTGGCACGATCAACCGGCAACCGGCCCACGACTTCGCGGCCGTACCTGGCCACGAACGTTTCGACGACCTATTGAGACCGTCTGACCCTTCTGTCAGAACGGGTGGCGCAGGGTTGGTTCGACTCTCGGCGTGACTCAGCGAGTCTCAACGGGAGGTTGGGTGGCGGCCGGTGCTCCGGCCGTGCCGACCGTCCCAGCCTTGACCAGCGTCATCGTCGCCGGATCCAGGTGTTTCCTGATCGCGCCGTTGACCTCGTCCCGCGTGATCGCCTTCACGCGCGCCGGGTATTCATCGACGAACTCGAGCGGCATGCCGCGGTTCAGCATCGCGAGGATTGTCCCGGCCATGCCGGCACTCGTGGCGAGGCCGACCTGGTAGGTGCCGGCAAGCTCGCTCCTGGCGCGCGCCAGCTCTGCGTCGGTGATGCCTTCGGCGTGCCAGGCGTCGAGCTGTCGTCGTGTCGACGCCAACCCCTTGTCGAGCAATGCCGGTGCGAAGGCCGCCTGGATGCGCCAGTCGCCGTCGGTGAATGAATCGCCGGACAGAAAGGCGCCGATGCCGTAGGTGAGCCCTTCCTTGTCGCGCACGTTCGCCATCAGGCGCCCGGCGAACCCGGAGCCGAAGATCCGAGTGCCGAGGCGCAGCGCCAGCGAATCCGGATCGGAGAACCTGAGCCGCGTGGCTTGCCCGAGCACGACGCTGACGCTGGTCTTGTCGGCCATGAACACTGCCTCGGTCCGCGCCTCGGCCGCTGCATCCACCGACGTCGCGATGGGCGGCAGCGAGCCACCGGTCCATCCAGAAAATGCCTTGCGCACTTCCGCCTGGGCCGCAACCGAGTCCACGTCGCCAACGATGACGAGCCGCATGCCGGTCGGCCCGTAGTACTTCTCATGGAACTGCCTGACGGCGGCGATCGTCGTCTTGCTCATGTCGGCGAGCATCTGCTCGGCCGTGGGCTGGCGATTGGGATGCCCGACCGGATAGATGGCGCGCGAGAACGCGTCGCCGGCCCGGAAGTCCGTGTCCTGCTGCTGCTGCCGGACGGCGCCCTGCAGCTGCACCTTGAGCTTCTCGAACTCCTGTTCCGAGAATGCGGGACTGCGCAGCTGCTCGGCCATCAGTTCAATCAGCATCGGCAGGTCTTTCCGCAGGCAGCGGCCGCGGATCTCCAGCGTATTGGTATCCACGGAGAAGGAAAGCGTAGCCCCGACGCCACCCAGTCTCTGGGCAATGGCGAACTTGTCCTGCGCCCTGGTGCCCTTGTCGAGCATCGCGCCGGTCAGCGTGGCCAGCATGACGTCGTCGATCGGGCTGCGGTCGTCGCCAGCGGGAAGCGAGCCCACGACGTTCACGACGTCCTGCACACTGGTGCGAAGCGCAACCACGTCGATGCCGCCGACGTCCGCACGGACCGTGTCACTCGCTACGGAAGCGCGGGCGCCAGGGGAGGCCAGCAGGACCGTGACGCAAGCAATGAGAGCAGAAAAGAATCTCATTTGAGCAACTCGCACGGTGGGACGTTGGTTCATTTCGCTGCACCCGCTGCTTCTGGTGGCACAGGTATGAACCAGCCGGTCGCGCTCTTCTTCGTGTCCAGGTACTTGTTCGCGACCCGCTTGATGTCGGCGGCCGTCACTTTCGCCGTGGCATCGTCCACGGTGTAGTACAGAGTCCAGTCACCTGCGGCGATCGACTCGTTCAGATTGCCGGCAATAGAGAACGTGCCATCCCTGCCGTAGGCCGTTGCGGCCTTGTACTTGCCGAGCGCGGTCGCGACCTCGGCATCGCTCACTCCGTCCTTCTTGATGCGCTCGATCTCCTCCAGCACCACCTTCTCCACCTGCGAGTGTTCCACGCCCGGCGCAAGGAATGCATAGACCTGGAACAGATGCGGGTCGTGGAAGAACCCGGCGCTCGCCGTGGCGCCGAGCGTGAGGTTTGTGTCGGTCAGCGCTTTGTAGAAGCGGCTCGTCTTGCCGCTGCCGAGGATCGTCCCGAGCATGTTCAGGGCCGGGAAGTCCGCGTCGCTGCCGGCAACGCTCTTGTAAGCGATCCCGACGATGCCAAGTTCGCCTGCGCGCCGCAGCGTGACACGTCGCTCACCCTGCTGCTCCGGCTCGGCCGTGTAGATCGTCTGGATCGGCTGCGGCGACTGCGGGAACGGCCCGTAGTACTTCTTGATCAGATTCAGAACCGCCGCCGGCTCGAAGTCCCCGATCACTGACACCGTGGCATTGTTCGGCCAGTAAAAGGTGTCGTAGAACGCGCGAAGCTTCTCGATCGGCACGTTCTCGATGTCACTGCGCCAGCCGATGGTGGAGTGGTGGTAAGGGTGCGCGGTGATCGCTGCGGCGTTGATCTGGACGTCCAGCGCCTGGTGCGGATCGTTCTCGCCCTGCTCGAACTCGTTGCGCACGACCGTCATCTCGCGCTGCCGGTCCTCCTCGCGCAGCCACAGGTTACGCATGCGGTCTGCTTCGATCGCTACGTAGCCTTCGAGGAACTCTTTGCCGACGACCGCGTAGTAGTTGGTACGGTCGAGCCAGGTGGTCGCGTTGTAGTTGCCGCCCACGGTCTCGAGGTACTGCTTGACGCTGTTGCCCTTATCGTCGTTGAAGGCATCGCTCCCCTTGAACATCAGGTGCTCGAGCAGGTGGGTAGCTCCGGTGGTGCCGGTCACCTCGTTCCGGGATCCCACCATGTAAGTGACCATGAATGTCACCACCGGCGCCGATCGGTCCGGCATCAGTAGAACGGTAAGACCGTTGGCCTCGAGCGTGTATTCGGAAATTGAGCCCACCGTCCGGACGTACTTGAATCCGGGGACCGCGGCCGGAGTGTCGGCCGCCTGCGTGGGGACCGGCCCGGCGGTCAGAGAGACGGCCATCGAAATTGCTGCGATTGCTCGTTTCATGTCGATAGCGGCTCGTTTTTGGAGGCGCAAGCTTACCCCAAAGACTGCGCGTAGCAATTTCGAACTTGCGTGATTGCCGGCCACGGGCTGCGGCCTGGAGGACGGTAGCCTGGAGCGGTTGGGTTTCTTTGGCCCAGGTAACGAAAATCGCTGCCTGAGCCAAAGCAGCACTGCCGGGCCACGAATTCCAATCCATGTACGCACCTTCCGATACCGCACCCTGATGCATGCCTGCTAACGTGCAGATGCAAGGAGACTGTGCGGACAGTCAGGAATAGATGATCGAGCCGCCGAATGTCACCGCTCGCCCCGAGCTACATGCTCGCAGCTGGGGCCGCGCACTTGCCGTCGTGACGATTTGCGCCTCCGTCGCGCTCCTGCTGTCGTTCGATTCGGTCTATGAAAGCCTGCAACGGGCGCTGTCCGCCGTTGAACCGAGCATTGCCGCGCATCCGCGCCTTGGCGCCGTCGCGTTCGTCGTGTTCGCTGCCTTGTCCGCCATCCTTGCCTTCTTCTCCAGTGCGCTGTTGTTGCCCGCGGCCGTATTCACCTGGGGAACGACGGTCACCCTCGGTTTACTGTGGCTCGGTTGGTTGCTGGGCGGGCTCGTTACCTATGCCCTCGGTCACGAGTTGCGCAGACCGCGGGGGACGGTGCCCAGGATTCCCGGCAAGCTCGATCTCTATCTGCAAAAGACGCCGGGCGAAGTCACGTTCCTGCTGGTCCTGCTGCTGTGCCTCGCCTTGCCTTCGGAGATTCCTGGCTACCTTTGCGGGTATCTCGGCGTGCGCCTCCGGACGTATGTCCCTGCGCTGGCCATAGCAGAGCTGCCCTACGCGATGGGCGCCGTCGTGCTCGGCGATGGCGTGGCCCATCGCCACATCGGGTGGCTGGTGGCGGTTGGCTTCATTGGCGCTGCACTGAGCCTGCTGGCCTTGCGGGCGCTGCACAAGCGGCTCGGGCCGCCGTCGTGACCTAAGCGCTTGTGCGCAGCAGTGCCGAGGCGCGTTGCACGGCCACGGCCGCCGACAGTCCCAGGGTGAGTCCCTGCAACAGCCGGCGCGGCCGGATGACGACGACGACGGCGGTGACCGCGCCCGCCAGCAGCAGCGGGTGCGTGGCAGCCCGTCGCGCGACACCGACGGCCGCGTCGACCTTGCGCAGCGAATGGGCGATGTCGCCGGTGCTGAGCGCGAGATCCCGCCGTTGCAGCTCGCTGCGTGCCACGAGCATGGCTCGTTTCGCGGCCAACTCCTGTCTCCGGCTCATCGTGCAACCTGCTTGTCCAGCAGCGCCAGGTCACGCTCGAGTTCGTCGAGGGTCGACGCCAGCAGGCGGGACCGCCGCCGCGTCTGCGCGCGTACGACAAGATACGCCGCAGCGGTGAAAACGACGAAGCCAAGGGCCACGCCCGCCGTGGCGGCAAGGCGGTGCGTGTCCCAGCAAGCCGCGATCACCACCAGGCCGCTGAACAGCAGCGCCAGGCTCGCGAGCGTGAGCACGGCCAAGCCGCCCAGCAGGAGTACAACGACTCGGCGTATTTCTTCCTCGATCTCCGTGCCGAACAGCTCGACCCGCGTGTGCGCCATCGCCACGAGCGTCGCAAGCAACGCGCGCAGGGAATCGAACAGGCCGCCGGCCGATCTTCCGGGAATGTCGGACTCGGTCATCGCCGTGCTCGCTCGCTGCCGAACGCGTTCAGCGCCGGCCGATCAGCAGTCCGACCAGGAGTCCGACACCCGCGGCCACCCCGATCGACGGCCATGGGTTGTCGTGGACATAGGCGTTGGTCTTCTGCGCGGCTTCCCGCGTACGGGCCGCGAGATCGTGCTCCAGTTCGCTCATGCGGGCCCTGGCCTTGTGCAGGGACTCCTCCGCGTGCGCACGTGCCTTGGCGGCCCGCTCGCTGGCATCGCCAGCCGTGGCCTTCAGCAGGTTCTCGGTGTCGCGGACGACAGCCTGCAGATCCGCCATGAGTCGTTCAGTACTGGTGTTGGTATCCATGAGTCCTACCTCCTGACATTGACTCAAATGCGCGGTTTGCGTCGCGCCTCAGCCACAATGTACTCCGATGGCCGGGACTTAAAAATCCGTACAAACGTGAATCCTGCCCGTGCCCGGAAGGACCCCGGGTCGGCCGGCTGCTGTGCCGGAAGGTGGCTCTTTCCTATCCGGTTGCACGTGAGCACAATCCCCGCATGACCACCCGCAAGCGCGTGACTCCCGACCTCGGCCGGCTCGATCGCGTTGTCGCCGACGCGCGCCGTGCGCGTGACCAGCGCGAGCAGGGCTACCGCGCCCAGGCCTTGAAGCTGTTCCCGTGGATCTGTGGCCGCTGTGCGCGAGAATTCGGGCATGCCAACGTCCATGAATTGACGGTTCATCACAAGAACCACAACCACGATCACAACCCGCCCGACGGCAGCAACTGGGAACTGCTCTGTCTCTATTGCCACGACAACGAGCACCAGCGCTACGTCGACCAGGGGGGTACCGCGTTGCGTGAGGCGGATCGCGCGCCTGGAGTGACCCAGTCACCGTTTGCGGACCTGGCGTCCCTGCTGAAAAAAAAGGGCAATTGAGCGATGGTGCGCCCGCGCGCCGTCAGTGAATCCGCGATGCCGCCAGTGAATCCGCGATGCCGTCACGACCATCCAGTCGAATGCCACGGGCATCGTCTCCCGAAGCGGCGCCGCTGACTCGCCCATCCGTAGGGGCCGCAGTCCACTCTGGCGGCGCACTGTGCAAGACTCCGCGCCACACACCGACAACGTCGGGCGGTCGTCGGGGACGACGTCTGGCTCGAACCAGGGGGAATACTTGATGAGACCCATCGGCGACGTCGCGAGCGCAATCGGCCTTGATCCCGCGGTGCTCGAACCTTACGGCCACTACAAGGCCAAGCTGCCGCTGTCGGCCTTCAAGGGCCGCCCGAACCGCGGCAAGCTCGTGCTGGTTTCGGCCATTACGCCGACGCCGGCGGGCGAGGGCAAGACCACCACGACCATCGGCCTGGTGCAGGGCCTGACCAAGATCGGTGTGCGCAGCGCGGCAGCCTTGCGCGAGCCCAGTCTCGGCCCGGTCTTCGGGATGAAGGGCGGCGGTGCGGGAGGCGGCGCGTCCGAGATGCTGCCGATGATGGACATCAACCTGCACTTCAACGGTGACTTCCACGCCGTCTCGAGCGCGCACAATCTGCTGGCCGCGCTCGTCGACAATGCACTGCATAACGGCAACCCGTCACGGCTCGATCCGCGGCGCGTCACCTGGAAGCGCGTCGTCGACATGAACGATCGCGCGCTGCGCGACATCGTCATCGGACTCGGCGGACGGTCGGAGGGCATCCCGCGTGAGAGCGGCTTCGACATCACCGCCGCGAGTGAAGTGATGGCGATCCTGTGTCTTGCCAGCGACATACCGGACCTCAAGGCCCGGCTGGGTCGCATCGTGGTGGGCTACACGTCCGATGGCGTCGCCGTCACGGCCAGCCAGCTGGGCGCCGTCGGCGCGATGGCCGCGCTGCTGAGCCAGGCGATCAAGCCGAACCTTGTGCAGACGACGGAAGGCGCACCGGCGTTCGTCCATGGCGGCCCTTTCGCCAACATCGCGCACGGCACGAACAGCATCACGGCCACGCGCGCCGCATTGTCGTATGCGGATATCGTCGTGACCGAGGCGGGCTTTGCCTTCGAACTCGGCGCGGAAAAGTTCTTCGACATCAATTGCCGTTACGGCGGCTTTGCGCCAGCCTGCACGGTGCTGGTGACGACCATTCGTGCCCTCAAGATGCACGGCGGGAAGCCGCTCGCCGAGGTCAGCAAGCCGGACGTCGAGGCGATGACTCGCGGCTTCTCCAACATGGAGAAGCACATCGAAAGCATCCGCAAGTTCGGCCAGGCCTGCGTCGTGGCGATCAACGGGTTTCCGACCGACACGGCCGAGGAAGTGGCCGCGTTGCAGCAGCACTGCGCGCGACTCGGAGTGCAGGCCGTTCCTGCCGAGCCTTTCAGCAAAGGCGGCAGCGGCTGTGTCGAACTCGCCAAGGTCGTGCGCGACCTCGTCGCTCGCACCGAGTCGGGATTCAAGCCGCTCTACGAGTGGAGCGACACGATCGAGCACAAGATCGCGACCGTCGCCCGCGAGATGTATGGTGCGCAGGCCGTGGACTACACGGCGCGCGCGAAGCGTGACCTCGAGCAGCTGCAGAGGGCGGGTTTCGACAAGCTGCCGGTCTGCATCGCGAAGACGCAGCAATCCCTCTCTGACAACCCGACCTTGCTGGGACGGCCGAAGGACTTCCTCGTCACCGTGCGTGAAATCCAGCTGGCGGCGGGGGCGGGATTCATCATCCCGATCACGGGCGAGATCCTGCGCATGCCGGGCCTGCCGAAGGTGCCGATGTCCAGCCGGTTCGACTTGTCGGACGAGGGTGAGGTGCTGTTCTCGGAGCCATGAGCCATCGTGCGGCGCTAGTCTGAGGTACCTTCCGTGGCGATGCGCTTGCGCACCATCCCGATGTGCAGACGCAATGTATAGACCATGTGCGCGAAGGCCTGCGGCACGTGCATGTGGTTCGCACGTTGCTCGAGTTGCTCGAGCCTGGCGTGCAGCTCCGGCCCGGCATGGCGCGCACCCACCGCATCGATCTCGGCTTCCAGGAACTTGAGTTCCCCGTACAGGTGGAAGATGCGTTGCCGCATGCTCCAGCCGAAGAGCGCCGGCAGCAGTCGGAAGATCGGATAGATGACGCCGATAATCGGGATCAGGAGCACCAGCAGCTGCGAGGCGATCGACGCCAGCCAGAACGGCAGGTTGCGCTGCAGCCAGGGGACACCGCTGCGGAAATACTGGAGTGCGGTGTCCGACAGCGGCAGATCGGTCGGCTCGGCCGCCGGGAATTGTCCGGCGCGATTGAAGATACCCGCCGCCCCATGCGTGATGGAAGCGGCGTCGAGCAGCAGGTACTGAATCGCCGGATGCAGGTCCTTGCGCACCAGCAAGCTGGCCTTGACCGCCAGCAGTTGCACGTCCTCCGGAGGACGATCACTGGCAAGGTCGCCCACGCCGCGTGGCAAGACCAGCCTGCTGAGGTATGGATGCAGTGCCACGTGCGCGTCCGCGCGCGGTGCCGACAGGGTCGTGATGCCGGGCGCCGTCAACAGGCGGCGTACGATCGGCGCCTCCCAGGCACTTACGATCACCGCCAGGTCCAGCTCGCCGCGCAGCAACGCCTCGCCGGCCTCGGCAGCGGTCATGTCGACGGGTTTGATGAGACTCATGTCCTGCCCGAGCATCACGAGCAGCTCCTCGGCGAGCGCGCGCGTGCCACTGCCGGGCTGGCCGATGTAGCCGCGACCCCTGAAACCGCGGGAGCCGGGCTGCGGCAAATCTTCTTGTCGCAGGAAGACCCAGACCGGCTCGTAGAAGACCGTGCCGAGCGACCGGACGGCTGGTGATTCCGTCGCGCTCGTCAGGCCACCCTGCGCCAGCGCGACGCTGACGCCGGACTGCGGGTCACGCAGCAGTGCGAGGTTCTCCACGCTGCCATGGGTCTCCCGCAGTTCGAGGCGCACACCGTTGCGGGCAAGTGCGGCCTGGTAGCGGCGGGCGGCCTCGGCGTAGGTGCCTCCTTGGGCTCCGGTCGCCATGACGATTGTCCGCGGCGGCAGGGGCGCCATCAGCGCCACGGTCACGACCAGGGCGACGGCGATCAGCAAGGCGGCAACCGCGATCACCACGCGGCGCACCCTGCGGTTACCGGCGGCATGTGACCGCAAACCACGGGTCGTCATCGCGGCTCGATTCGCGCGCCGTCGCTGACGCGGTCACTGGGATGGACGACGACAGCATCACCCGCGGCGACGCCCTTGAGTACTTCCGCATCGATTCCGTTCATGTTCCCGATGGCCAGGGTCTGCAGTCGAGCGCGTCCGTCACGACTCACGAACACGGCCCATTCGCCGCCCTGGCGAAACAGCGACGACAGCGGCACCTTGAGCACGTCGTTCGATTCCCACAGCACGATGCGAGGCTCGACGCGATAGCCGTGACCCAGGTGACGCCAGCGCTCGGCCGGCTCAGTGATGTCGATGATGACCCTGACGCGCTGCTCCTCGACGCCCAGGGCCGAAACCTTCGTGAAGCCAAAAGGTTCCACCCGCCGCACCACGCCTTCGAGCGCGTGGTCACCGCCCCAGCCCTCGATCAGCGTACGCTGCCCGGTCCGGACCTTGACGGCGTCGGTGGAGAGCAGGTCCGTGACGACCTCGAGCTTGCCGGGATCGCCGATGTTGAGCAGGGTGGACTTGCCGCTGCCCGACGGGCCCAGCAGCACGACCATTTCGCCGGGCCACAGTTCAAGATCGACGCCGCGCAGCGCATGCACTTCGACTTCGCCCGTGCGGTAGACCTTGCCGAGGTCGCGCGCGCGGAGCACTGGCCGTTGCGTGCCCGGGGTCGACATGATCGTGTGGACCTCATCGGCGAACAGGAATCCGCAGGAAAGCTTGCTCGCTGCCGCCCGGGGCAGCAATAAGTGCAGTCACCGAGGTGCAGCGACCGGGCGGCACAGACCCCTGATTTGCTAGTGGTTCGTGTTCATGGCGTACGTGGCCGCCCCGATGACGAGCGCCACCAGCGCGACGAGATCCGCGGTCACGACGCGACCAAGCAGCGTGTTGTAGCCGCCGCTCGACCACGCCAGCAGCAGGAACGACAGCACGCTGACGAAGGCGGCGATGAAGGCGACGGCCTGCAGTGATGGCTTGAAGGCCGCGAAGACCAGGAAGGCGCCCAACAACCCGAAGAGCACCGCCCGGTGCCGCATGAGGATCGCCAGGTTGGGTTCGCTGAAGTCGAGTCCATAGAGCGCTGCCAGCCGCCCGGCGCCCATCGCTCCCGACAGGGGCAGCAGGTGGATGATTCCCGCCACGATCAGGCTCGCCGACACCAGGTATCGCATTGCGTCTCCCTTGCCGGACTTTCGGGCCGTCAACCAATCTGCGACGACTGCGGCGTCACTCTTGCGGTGCGGGTGCCGCTGGTCCGCTGGTGAGGCCGGTCGGTCGATAACGGTCGCGCAGTTCCGTCTGCCGCGAGCGCATCGACTGCGGTCGTCCGCCGATCCAGACCCGCTCGGCGACCGACGTCACCTCGAGCGGATCACCGGACCACAACACCAGGTCCGCAGGCGATCCGGGCATGATGCGGCCCGCTTTGGCGCCGAGGCCGAACACGTCGGCCGGCGTCGACGTCAGCGCCGCCAGCGCGGCGTCCCAGGGCAGGCCGTGCGCGACGGCCACGCCCGCGCCCTGCCGCACCTTGTGCGCCTGGTTCGTCCCGGCGGAAAAATGCGTGAACATGACAGGCACGCCCGCGCGCTGCAGCTTCGCCGCGTCGTCCATCGAAGCGCCAAGCTGGTCAAACGTGCCGGGCAGGGCGAGCAGGGGTTCCAGCACCACCGGGACTTTCGACCGGGCGAGCAGCGTGGCCACCTGCGAAGCCTGCGCACCGCCGACGATCACGGGTTTCACGCCGTGCCTGGCCGCGAATTCCAGCACCTGGCGGATGTCCACCGCGCGATCCACGGCGAACGCCATGCGACCGCCAGCGAGGTAGCGGGCGAAGACTTCGCGCCCCGTCGGGGTCAGCAGCCGCACGTCGCCGGCCTGCAGCGGCTTGCCCGGCAGCGCCTCACGCGTCGCCTGCTCGAGCAACATGAACTGCGCGCCGCGGCTGAAGCCGACGCCGTCGGTCGCGGACGAACCCATGTCGAGGAACTGCGTGCGGCTGGCCGCGACGAAGGGATTGTCGCTGCCGTCGAGGCGTGCAACGGCACCCTGGCCGGCGAACAAGGCACCGGACGCCGTCGGCGCGATCATCGCGAAGGTAATGCCCTCGGCGCGATTGACGCCGATGGCGGCCGAATCGGGATTGAAGGCGGGCGTGACGTCGAATTCGGGCCGGGGCACGAAGCCCGGGCCGGCAGCCCCGCCGTCAACCAGGGCCGAGCGGTCGACCGTGGACGCTTCCTGCTCAATCTCGCTGATGCCAAGCCCCGACATGCCGCCGAACAAACCGGGTGTCAGCGGGCGACCGTTGGCTTCGATCACTTGGGCGCCTGCGGCAGCCAGCCCGTTACCCACGTCGACCACGCGACCGTCGCGCAGGAGCACGTCGGCGTGCTCGAGCGTGCCCTGGGCCGTCAGGGTATGGACCCTGGCATTGCGGATCAGCACGTCCTGCGAATGCGCAGTTGCGGCCAGTCCCAGGCTGACGAGGGACAGCACGAGCAGTGCAACCATGTGCTGGCGGTTCATTGCGCGACCCCCGGCTGGCCGAGCAGGAAATCGGATCGTGGTGTGACCGGAGGATGGTGGCGGTCGAACGCCAGTGCGCCGTCGATGTAGACGAGGTCCGGCAGCGCATAGACGCTGAACGGATCGCGGTTCCAGACCACGACGTCGGCTATCTTGCCCGGCTCGAGCGTGCCGACCTGGCCGGCGATACCGAGCGCCTTCGCGGCATTCGAGGTGATCCAGCGGATCGCGCGCTCCGGTGGAATGTCGAGGCCGGCGCGCTGCCCGCGCGACATGGCCTTCGCGGCTTCCTGATTCAGTCGCTGGATGCCTTCCTCGGAGTCCGAATGAACGATCGCGCAGCCGTTCTTCGGCGCATCGACGTAGGCAAGATTCTCCCAGATGCCATCATAGGCTTCGAGCTTGAAGCCCCACCAGTCGGCCCACAGTGCACCGCAGACGCCTTCCTGCGCGAGGCGGTCCGCGATCTTGTACGCCTCGACACCGTGGTGGAACGCCGCGATCTTGAAGTGGTATTCCCGTGCCAGGTCGAGCATCACCGCCATCTCGTCGGCGCGGTAGCAGTGAATCTGCACCTGGACCTGTCCCTGCATGGCTGCAACGAGCGTGTCGAGCCGCAGGTCGCGCTTCGGCGGCACGGGCCGCTCGGCCGGGTCCCGGTCCTTTTCCTTCTTCTTTTCGTAGGCCGCGAGTTCCGTCTCGTATTTCTGCCACTGGTGCTGATAGTCCTCGGCGTCGGCGAACGCCTGCCGATAGCTGGCGACGTTACCCATGCGGGTGGACGGCGCCTGCTTGCGCTCACCGTAGACCCGCTTCGGGTTTTCGCCGCAGGCCATCTTGAGGCCCTGCGGCGCCCCGGGAAACTTCATCGCCTGGTAAGTGGTGGCCGGGACGTTGCGCAGCGTCACGCCGCGGCCGCCGATCAGGTTGGCCGAACCGGGCAGCACCTGCAGCGTCGTCACGCCACCCGCCAGCGCAGTGGCAAAGCCGGGATCCTGCGGCCACACCGAGTGCTCGGCCCAGACACCCGCGGTCACCGGATCGGTGGCTTCGTTGCCATCCTGTGTCGCGTTGATGCCCGGACTGGCATAGACGCCGAGGTGCGAGTGCACATCGATCAGCCCGGGCGTGACCCAGCGCCCCTTCGCGTCGATCGTGGCGGCGTCACCCTGTGACAGCGCCGTGCCGACCTCGACGATCTTGCCGTCGCGGATCAGCACGTCGGCACCGTCCAGACGGCGCCCCGCGCCGTCGAGGACGGTCGCATTGCGGATCAGCACCGGGGTGCTCGACGGTGACTGGTACGTGGACGGGTAAGGCGCGGGGGCCGCCTGGGCCGCCAGGACGAAGAAGGCGAGTGTGACCCCGCCGAACTGCAGCAACGACATCGGGTGCTTCCTCCTGCTTGCGGCGAAGCATAACGGAACACCCGGTCGTCGCCACCACCATCTACCATCGGCGCACAAGAAGTCGCAGGGGGCTGCGGCCATGCGCGAGTGGACTGCAGTGTTTGCCCGGCGGGACGGCAGTTTCGTGCCGGACGCCGCCGCGTCCGCCGTCATCATGCTGTCTGCACTGGCAGGCACGTCGCTTGCGCTGGACGACAGTCTGCTCACCAGCGTCGACGCCTTCTACCGCGGACTCTGGAGGCTGCTGCCATCCAGCATGCTGATGACGCTGATTCTCGTGCTCAGCACGGTGCTGAGCCTGACCGAGGCCTTCCGTCGCGCGATCCGCGCGCATCGCGGACCTGCCGCAGTCGGTGACGCAGGTGATCGCGCTGCACTGGTTGGTCGTCGGCGTGAGCATTTTCACTTTCGTGAAGTGACGGCAGCCCGGCCCGACGCGGGCTGGCGATGGCCGGCGCGGCGCTTAGGCATTTGCGCAGCGGGACACCTACTTTTACGTATTCTTCGCGGACCGGAGTGGCGGTATTCCTGACCTCCAGCAACCCCGATGACGGGCCCGTGAGGACCGACGATGACCACCAGTGCGCCGCGATGGATTTATGCTTTTGCCGAGGGTGACGGCCGTAACAAGATGCTGCTCGGCGGCAAGGGCGCCAACCTGTGCGAGATGACGCGCATCGGGCTGAACGTACCCCCCGGATTCGTCATCACGACCGAGGCCTGTCTCGCCTGCCTCGGCGACGCCCAGCGTAACCTGCCGGCAGGCCTGCTTGACGCTGCGCGCACCGAGATGGCGTCGCTCGAGCGCCAGACCGGCAAGCGCTTCGGCGGCGGCGACGATCCGCTGCTGGTTTCCGTGCGCTCCGGCTCCGCCATGTCCATGCCGGGCATGATGGACACCATCCTCAACCTCGGTCTCAACCAGACGACACTCGCTGCGCTCATCCGCCACACGGGCAACGAGCGCTTCGGTTACGACGCGTGGCGCCGCTTCATCCAGCTGTTCGGCAAGGTTGCGCTCGGTGTGCCCGATGCGCTGTTCGACGAGCAGTTCGAAGCGGTGAAGTCCCGTGTCGGCGTCAAGCAGGACGTGATGCTCGGCGCGGACGAGTTGCGTGAGATCGGCGAACGCTTCCTGCAGGTGGTGCAGCGGCACACCGGGCAGCCGTTCCCGGCCGATCCGTATGAGCAGCTCGAGATCGCCATCAAGGCCGTCTTCAACTCGTGGACGGGCAAGCGGGCCATCGACTACCGGCGGGAGTTCAAGATCACGCCGGCGATGGCAAACGGCACGGCCGTCAACGTCGTCGCGATGGTCTACGGCAACATGGGTAACGACAGCGCGACCGGAGTCGGCTTCACGCGCAACCCGGCCACCGGTGAGAACCAGCTGTATGGCGAGTACCTGACAAATGCGCAGGGCGAGGACGTGGTCGCGGGCATCCGCACGCCCAAGCCCATCGGCGACCTCGCCACGGAAATGCCGGGTCTTTACGTGCAGTTGGTCGAGCTGCGCAACCGGCTGGAGCGGCACTACCGCGAAGTGCAGGACTTCGAGTTCACCATCGAGCGCGGCACCTTGTATTGCCTGCAGACGCGCAACGGCAAGATGAACGCGGCCGCACGGGTGCGCACCGCCGTCGAAATGCACGAGGAAGGGCTCTTGAGCCGTGAAGAAGCCATCACGCGCGTCGACCCGGCGCACCTGGAGCAGATGCTGTTCCCGCGGCTCGATCCACAGCACAAGAGCCAGCCGCTGGCGACCGGGTTGCCCGCGTCGCCCGGAGCGGCCAGCGGCCATGCGGTGTTCGACGCCGACCGCGCCGAGGCGCTCGGCAGGCAGGGCACCAAGGTCGTCCTGGTGCGCGAGGAAACCAAGCCGGAGGACATCCACGGGTTCTTCGCCTCGCAGGGCATCCTCACCAGCCGCGGCGGCAAGACCTCGCACGCGGCCGTCGTCGCGCGCGGCATGGGCAAGCCCTGCGTGGCCGGAGCCGAAGGCATCCACGTCGACGTGGCGATGCGCGTCGCGTTCGTCGGCGACCAGGTGATCAAGGAAGGCGACGTCGTCACCATCGACGGCAGCACGGGCCGCGTGTTCCGCGGCGAGGTGCCGACGGTCGAGGCCGACTTCTCGGCGGCGCTGGTGAAGCTGCTCGGCTGGGCGGACCAGCACGCGCGACTCGGCGTGCGCGCCAATGCCGACACGCCGCAGGACGCGGCGCGCGCGCTGCGTTACGGAGCCAAGGGCATCGGCCTGTGCCGCACCGAGCGCATGTTCAACGCGGCCGATCGCCTGCCCATCGTCGTCGACATGATCGTGGCCGAGACTCCCGAGGACAGGCGCGCCGCGCTTGATCGCCTGCTGCCGATCCAGCGGGCGGATTTCGTCGGCATCTTCCGCGGCATGGCGCCGCACCCGGTGACGATCCGGCTGCTCGATCCACCGATCCACGAGTTCCTGCCGACGGAGCGGCAACTCGAGGACGACATCGCCCGACTGCACGATCTGCGCGGTGCCGCCCGCGGCATGGAGGTCCTGACAGAGGCCGCGCGCTTCGCCCCCGATACGCTGATCCCCGCCACGCTGCGCGATTTTGGCGAGACGCGGCTGATCGACTCGATCATCGCGCGCAAGGAAGCGATCCTGCGCAAGGCGCGAGCGCTGCGCGAGGTGAACCCGATGCTGGGCCACCGCGGCGTGCGGCTCGGCATCACCTATCCGGAGATCTACACGATGCAGATCCGCGCCGTGCTCGAGGCGGCGGCCGACTGCGTGCGTTCCGGTGTCGAGGTCCGGCCGGAGATCATGGTGCCGCAGGTCTGCACCGCCCAGGAACTGACCCTCGTGCGCGACTACATGTCGGCCGTGCAGAAGCAGGTCGAACTGACCTACGGCGTGCAGGTCCCGTGCCGGTTCGGCACCATGGTGGAGGTCGTGCGCGCCTGCATGCGCGCCGAGAACCTCGCAGAAGTGGCTGAATTCTTCTCCTTCGGCACCAACGACCTCACCCAGGCGACGTTCTCGTTCTCGCGCGAGGATGCCGAGAACAAGTTCCTGCCGATGTACAACGAGCGGGGAATCCTGCAGGACAACCCGTTCGAGGTGCTCGACGTGAAGGGCGTGGGGCGATTGATGGCGCTCGCCGTGGAATGGGGCCGTCGCAGCCGGCCTGGACTCAAGGTCGGCATCTGCGGGGAGCACGGCGGTCACCCGGCTTCGATCGTCTTCTGCGATTCGATCGGGCTCGACTACGTCTCGTGCTCGGCGCCGCGGGTGCCGATTGCCAGGCTCGCCGCCGCGCAGGCTGCGATCGGCAGCGCCGGAGTCACCGACGAGGCGGCTTGAAGGTCTCTGATCACGGCCGCCGCCGGCCGCGGCGGCCGGCGCCGTCATTTTCTGGCTCCGTGCCGGGCAGTCACCTATATTGCCGGGGAACGGAGGATCCCATGGCCGACCGCAAACTTCTCAACCTGCTCGACCTGAGCTTCGTGCTCATGGAAACGCGCCAGACGCCGATGCATGTCGCGGGTCTGCAGACTTTCGTGCTGCCGGCTGGCGCGCCGCGCGATTACCCGCGCAAGGTCTACGAATACCTGCGCAGTTTCCCGGTCACGGCCGCCCCGTTCAATTACCGGCTGCGCGGTGTGGGGTCGGGTCGTCTGCGCCCCACGTTCGAGGTCGCTTACAAGATCGACCTGGAGTATCACCTGCGGCATTCGGCGCTGCCCTATCCCGGCGGCGAGCGCGAGCTGGGCATCCTCGTTTCCCGCCTGCATTCGAACCCGATGGACCTCGACCGCCCGCTGTGGGAGATCCACCTGATCGAAGGCCTGCAGGGCGGACGCTTCGCCCTTTACTGCAAGCTCCATCATTCGCTGGCGGACGGCGTGTCGGGCGTCGGTTTGCTCAACTTCTCGACCGATCCCGACGCCAGCGAGACGCCGCCGATCTGGGCCGCGGACCGGCCGCGCAGCGCGCGCACGCCGAAGATTCCGGGACGGTTCGGCGCATTCAGCCTGCTGCAGGCGGCCTTCACGAGCCAGGCCAGGGAATTGCCGAACCTGATGCAGGGCCTCGCGGGGACGGTCAAGGCGGTGTTCGGCGTGAAGCCGCATCCCGACTTCACCTCGCTGGCGGAGGCGCCCCGCACGATCCTCAACGTCAACGTCACCCCGCAACGCCGTGTCGCCACGCAGGCGACGAGCCTCGAACGCCTTAAAGCCATTGGCGAGGCGGCGGGCGGCAGCATCAACGACGTGGTCCTTGCAGCCAGCAGCGGAGCGATGCGGCGCTTCCTGCTCGAGCTCGGCGAGTTGCCGCGCAAGTCACTGGTGACGTCCATTCCAGTGGCGTTGCCGCGCGACTCGAGCCAGGCCGGCGGCAATGCGATCAGCTTCGCCAACGTGCGCCTTGGCACCGACATCGAGGACGTGCGCGAACGGTTCGACGTGATCCGTCGCAGCAGCACCGCCGGACGCGAATTCCTCAAGCAGATGAGCACGAAGACGCTCATGGACTACACGGTGCTGATCAGTTCGCCGCAGATCCTCACGCGTCTGCCCGGCATCGGTTCGCGCGTGCCGCCGACCTACAACGTCATCATCTCGAACGTGCCGGGTCCGCGCGGCAAGCTGTACATCCTGGGTTCGGAAATGGAGGCGTATTACCCGATCTCGGCGCTCTTCCATGGCCAGGCGCTCAACATCACGGTATTGAGCTACGCCGGCGGCCTGTATTTCGGCTTCACCGGGTGCGCCGACAAGGTGCCCCACCTGCAACGTCTCGCCGTGTACACGGGAGAGGCGATCGACGAACTGGAGCGGGTGTTCGGGAAGAAGGAGGATGGGAAGGCGGGGAAGGGGAGGAAGGGGAGGAAGGTGGGGAAGGCGGGGAAGGCGGGGAAGGGAGGCAGGGATGGCGGGGAAGGTGGGGAAGGTGGGGAAGGCGGGGAAGGTGGGGAAGGGGGGAAGGGGGGGAAGGTGGGGAAGGCTAGGAAGGACAGGAAGGTGAAGAAGACCTGAGTCGGCTGTTCGCTACCAGCGCTCCGACCAGGGGCGCAGGTCCAGTTCGAAAGTCCATGCGTCGCGCGGTTGCTGCTGCAGGAACCAGTACGTGTCGGCGATGTGCTCCGGCGCGAGAATGCCGTCCTCGCTCTTGCTGGCGTGGCGCTCGGGAAAGTTGTCGCGGATGAACGCGGTGTCGATCGCGCCGTCGATGATCACGTGCGCGACATGCAGGTTCGACGGCCCGAGTTCCCTTGCCAGGCTCTGGGCCAGGGCGCGCAACCCGTGCTTGGCGCCAGCGAATGCCGCGAAACCGGCCGCGCCGCGCAGGCTCGCCGTGGCGCCCGTGAAGATCATCGTGCCACGCCGGCGCGCGACCATGCGCCGGGCCACGGCCTGTCCGGTCAGGAAGCCGGAGTAGCAGGCCATTTCCCAGATCTTGAAATACTTGCGCGCAGATTCGTCGAGCACGCTGCACGGGACGTTGGCGCCGATGTTGAAGACGAACACGTCGATGTCGCCGATGCGGCGCTCGATCTCCTCGACCAGTGCCGTGACTTCGTCTTCTTTGCGCGCGTCCGAACCGAAGCCGTGTGCCTCGCCGCCTGCGGCACGGATGGATTCGACCAGTGGTTGCAGCTTGTCGGCCGAACGGCGCGTCACGCAGGCGGTAAAGCCTTCGCGGGCGAACCGGCGGGCAATCGCGCCTCCGGTTGCGTCGCCTGCACCGACCACCAGCGCGACGGGATTACGCTGCGACGTGTTCATCGTGTGTCAGCGCAGCGTCAGCAGGTGCGTGCCGTACGCGCGTACGTCGTCCCAATTGGTGTAGTCGATGACCGCGGTGGTGTCCGTCGGGCCGTGCGTCATCTGCATGATGAGCCGGATCATGAACCGATCCAGCCAGGGCCACGCGGGGTAGTCGACTTTCCCGGCGATCACTTTCAGGTCGCGCGGCCGCCAGGGCGAGAGCTGCAGGAACTTCTGCATGTAGCGGTTACCATCGACGGTCGACTTCTCCGGTACGCGCGCCACGACCGAGACATTGAAGAAGCTGTTGGGCCTGGTCTCGAGCTGCCCACGGTGCCGGGTCACGAACTCGATGACGCTTCGGTCGTACTTGCCGTAGAGCACAGGAGCACCGAGGGCGACGACGTCGTAGCGGTCCCAGTCCACGCCTTCGTGCTCTGCTTCGACCAGGGACATCATTTCGGCGCGGCCGCCGCTGGCGCCGATGTGCTCGCACAGCTGGCGCGCAATGCGGGCCGTGTGTCCACCGCGGCTCATGTACAGGATCAGGACGGAAGTCATGGCAACCGTGGAAGAGTCACTGGGACGGCCATCTTAGTACAGTGCCGGCGGCCCGAAGAATGCGAGAATCGCGGTAAATGGATTCCCGACAGGACACGAAGGCATGACCTCCAGTACGTATTCGGTACGGGAAGAATGGCTGAACTGCGCGGTGCACGTCGTCGGCATCGTCGCGAGCCTGGTTGCGCTGCCGGTGCTGGCGACGGCGGCGCACCGTACGGGCGATCCGTGGCTGCTGGCGGGCGGCCTGACATTCGGCCTGAGCGCGCTGCTCATGTTTTCAACCTCGTCGCTCTACCATGCGGCGAAGAACCCGGCAACGCGGCTGCGGCTGCGGCGGGTCGATCACGCGGCGATCTACCTGCTGATCGCCGGCACCTACACGCCGTTTACGCTCGGCGCATTGCGCGGCAGCTGGGGATGGTCACTGGCGGCCATCATCTGGACGCTCGCTGTGCTCGGCATCGTCTTCAAGACGACGTCACTGGGCTTTCGCTTCCACCGCACGTCGGTCGCGCTGTATGTGGCGATGGGCTGGCTCGCGGTCGTGGCCGTGAAGCCCTTGATGCAGCAGCTGTCGACGTTCGAGCTCGGCTGGCTCGTGGCCGGCGGTCTGTGCTACACCCTCGGGGTCGCGTTCTACGTCTGGAAGAGCCGTCCCTACACGCACGCCATCTGGCACGTCTTCGTGCTGGCGGGCGTCGCCTGTCACTTCGTGACGGTGCTGAGCATCACGTCGGGCTGAACGCCTGCCGGCCGCATCTCGCGCCGGGTCATTCCTTGTCGATACTGATGCGCGTGCCTTTCAGCGTCGACTCGACCAGCTTCACCTCGTAGTCCGGTCCCTTGCGCTTCTTGACCAGCACGTCCTCGCCGTCGTCCGTCTCGACGTGGTAGATCTTCGGGTCGAGCGCCTTCTTGAACGTGTTCTTGATGTCGGTGGCCACGCCATTTTCGCCGCGGCCCTTTTCGACGTTGACGACGATGTCCGTCGCGGTGCCCTTGTCCGGCGTGACGCGGAACAGCAGCGTGCCCGTGTTGTTCGCGCCCTCGTGCACTTCGATGCGCCATTTGTTCGAGAGCTTGAGCGGGGCTGCCGGGGCAGCTGGAGCTGGCGTGGCTGTCGTGGCTTCCGTGGCAGCCGGGGTCGTGACCGCGGGTTCCTGCGCGAACGCAGCGATCGGGGGCGACGCGAGGCTGGCGGCCAGGACGAGCCTGCCGAGAGTGCGGAAATTCATGGTTCCAGGAACTCCTGTTTGTTCTGATCTGAACGCAGACCAGGTAGCAGATACGGGAGGGGCGCAGCGCTGTCAACTGGGCAACCTGCCTGCCGTCCTTGACCGCCGGGAGATCGTTACAGGCCCGGACTCCCAACCTGCCTGTGGGCGCCGCAGCGGTCATTCCGGTTGCCGCGGGACGCGAAACGCAACACAGTGCGCGGCGCCATGCACGCACTGCCGCTATCCCCGACCAGTTGTCGGCCGCACCCGAAGAACGGGAGGTCGCGATCGTCGGTGCTGGCTTTGGTGGCCTGTGCATGGCCATCCGGCTGCTGGCACAAGGCGAGCGGCGCCTTGCCATCCTCGAGAAGGGCACCGAGGTGGACGGCACGTGCCGAACCGGCCGCGGCTCGGCTGCCCGGTATCGAGCGCTTCGCCGGCAAGGTGTTTCATTCGGCACGGCGGGATCACGGCCATGACCTCGCCGGCAAACGCATCGCGTCGATCGGCACGGGCGGCAGCGCGACCCAGTATTGTCCGCGCATCGCGCCTGCATCGAGCGCGCCTGTACTGGACCAACGAGTCGCGGGCCTGGCCTGCGACAGCAGTCGCGGGCGCGGGCTCGCCGGGCTGGACGGGTCGGTCACCGTCGTGTCGACGATTTATCGCGGCGAGAAGACGGTCGCTCAGGACGGTAACGCGCAAGGCGTTCGTAACGCCATCGACGACGGGTATTGCCTGGACGGAAACCGCCTCAGGCTCGTCGGCGGCATCTACGGCGCGGCCGGTTCGGAATACCGAACCGAGATTCAGACGTACAGTCGCCTGGTCGCAGTCGGTACTGCGGGTAACGGTCCGCAGTCGTTCAAGGTCGACGGTCGCGATGGGCTTCGCTACTACTGCGGCTGCACATCGGACTCACGAATTGAGTCGGTGGGGCAATCGACACGGTCACGGATGCCAATGGATTGACCGCATCGTGGAACTACGACGACTTCGGCCGCCGAACCAGGGAGACAGGTCCGGACGGCACCTCAACGTGGTGGACGTACTCAGCCTGCAGCGGCAGCTGCGACAGCCGAATCAAACTTCAACTTCTTCGTGAAGAGAAGGATGCGGCCTCGCAGGTTATTCGTGCCGACACGGACTGCATCGATCGGTGGGATCGACTCATCTGGCAGAAGACGCAGTTGCTCACCGGCAATGACACCGCCCGGTCGATCAGGCGTCAATTTGATGCGCGCGGAGCGCTGGTACGCGACTATGCGCCGTCTCTGGCCACGGGGACAGACAACGGATATCGACAGATCGCCTGTGACGCGATCGGTCGACCGGGCGTTGAGGCGCTGTCTCGGGCAGGCGGCGTGCTCGATCGCGCCACAAACTACGCGTACGCCGGGCTTGCGATTACGCAGACCGATCCGCTCAACCATGCCACAACCCGAACCATGAGCGCCTGGGGTCCGCTGGCGCGCGTAACGGACGCCGATCAAATCACTCAGCCGCAAATTGCTCGCGGCAACCGACGACTCAAATCCGCACCCATCGCCAGAAAAGCGCGGGTCCTGTGGATCGGCGCATTCGACGATACCAGCGAGGAATTGCCGCGGCAGGCAGAAGATGGCTGCGGCGGCGAGCGCCGTCGTCATGAAGAAATCGGCAGGGAGTGCGTGCGCGAGTGTGCCGAGTTGCGTCGTGGCAGTGGCGGGAGCTGCGTCGAGGTGCAGCATGGCGAAGACGCCGACGGATGCAAACGCGATCAGTGAGAGCGGCGAGGGTCGGGCTCTTGCCGAAGCGGGACGAAATCAGGTCAGCGATCGACGTGATGTTGTGGGCCCTGACGATCGCCACCAGCCGCTGCAGGAACGGCAGGCCGAACAGCAGCACCAGCGCCGGACCCAGGTAGATCGGAACGCCGGTCCAGCCGTCGCGCACGGCGGTGCCCACGGCACCGAAGAACGTCCACGTCGTGCAATAGACGCCGAGGGCCAGGCTGTAGATCCACGGCCGCAGGCGCGCGTGACCCGGGTACACCGAACGACGCTCGTCGTAAAACGCGACGCCGAACAGCACCAGCAGCTAGCCGATGGCGAGCGCCGAACCTGTCCGGCATTGGCCGGATTTGCCTTGCAGCGGCAGCGAAATGACCCAGGCGAGTGCGGCCTGCAGGCCGAACACGAGGCACAGGCTTGTTTCAAGCGAATCCGGGATCGTTGCGCGCGCGGCCCGAGTGGCG
This sequence comes from Pseudomonadota bacterium, assembly GCA_016705325.1. Taxonomy (GTDB): domain Bacteria; phylum Pseudomonadota; class Gammaproteobacteria; order Steroidobacterales; family Steroidobacteraceae; genus RPQJ01. The sequence goes on from JADIYJ010000007.1 coordinate 117,538, forward strand.
GCGTGCTCGCTGCGCCGCTGAGGGCTGCGATCGCGGACATCAGCGATCACAGCGTGTCCACGATCGTGACGTTGCGGAGCTGGACGCTCACCAGCCAGGTCAGGAACCCCGCGCCGAGCAGGAAGGGCAGGGCTTGCAGCCAGGTCTGGAGCATTCGGATGGCCTCGATGGCGATGCGGGTTGGCGGCGGCCGAGTACGTACGGTTGCAGGTGCGGTCAGGTCGTCGTCAGGAGCTCGGCGAGCAGTTCGTCCTCGATATTGCCACCTGACAGCGTCACCGCAACAGTGCGTCCGCGGACGTCGAGCTTGCCGGCGAGCACGGCGGCGAGTGCCACGGCGCCGCCGGGCTCGACGATGAGCTTCAGCGTGCGCGCCGCGAACACGATGGCCTGCCGCACTTCGTCGTCGGACACGGCGAGTCCGCCGCGCAGCAGCGGTTGGTTGATCGCGAACGTGAGTTCGCCGGGGATCGGGGCGAGCAGCGCATCGCAAATTGATGGCGGCGCGTCCGGCTCATTGCGTTGACGCCGGCCTGCGGCGAGCGATCGACGGTGATCGTCGTACGCCGCGGGCTCGGCCGTCCACACACCTGCCTGCGGCGCCAGCTGCGCCATCGCGAGGGCGATTCCCGCCGTGAGGCCACCGCCGCTGCAGCAGACGACCACGTCATCCAGCGTCAGGCCGTGTTCGGCCGCCTGCTCGACGATCTCGAGACCCGTCGTCCCCTGTCCCGCGATGATGTCCGGGTCGTCGTACGACGGCACCAACGTCGCGCCCCGTTCGGTGGCGAGCCGGGCCGCGATCTGCTCGCGACTCTCGCGCCTGCGGTCGTACTCGACGATCTCAGCGCCCATGTCGCGCGTATTCTGCAGCTTGATCCGCGGGGCATCGGACGGCATCACGATCGTCGCATGGATGCCGAGACGCCGTGCGGCCTCGGCCACTCCCTGGGCGTGGTTGCCCGACGAAAAAGCGACCACGCCGGCGGCGCGCTCGGTTGCGTTCAACTGCACCAGCCGGTTCCACGCGCCGCGGAACTTGAACGATCCGGTATGCTGCAGTGTCTCCAGCTTGAGCAGGATGCGTCCGCCGGTCAGCCCGTCGAGCGGCGTATCAGCAAGCAAAGGGGTGCGACGGGCGTGTCCTGCGAGCCGGCGTGCAGCGGCACGGACGTCGTCGAAATCGGGCAGGCGGGTCATGGGCAGGGGGTCCCCTGTCGGTGCAGGGCGAATCGTCGCACCATGGACGCGTGAGCGCACAACAATCATTACCTGCCGGCTGCGAGCCCGACTGCCGCGGCTGCCGCCATCGCACGCTGACCCTGGTTGCGAGCGTCGCGCAGAAGCAGGAATACCTGCAGCGCGTCCTGGAACGCTGGAAACAGGTGCTGCAAGTCGTGCGCGCGGTGCAGGAGGACCAGCGCTTCGGCTATCGTGATCGAGTCACCCTGAACGCGCGCTGGGATGCAGCGGCCGGCTGGCGATTCGGGATGATGCGGCGCGACCAGCTGGTCCCGATCCACGACTGCCCCGTGCATTCGGTGCGGGTGATCAGACTTGTTGCGCTGCTGCGGACCACGCTGCCGCCGCCTGCGCAGTTTCCGCTCGCGTACCTGCACGTTGCGGGTGGGCAGGCGACGCTGATCGCCAAGGCGCGGAGCGTCGAGTCCGCCGACCTCGATGCGCTGCGTGCGGGACTGTCAGCGACGGGCATCGAAGGACTCTGGGTTCATTGCCATGCCGCCGCCGGCCGCAAGCTGTTCGCGCGCTCGGGCTGGCACCTGGACTGGGGCGCACCGACCTCGCTCGACGCGGCAGGACTCGTGCACGGGCCGGCCGCGTTCCAGCAACTGCTGCCCGACCTGCATGCGCAAGCCGTCGTGCTGGCCCACGATCATCTCGACCCAGCCCCTGGCGTTGCGGTGCTCGATCTGTATTGCGGGATCGGCTCGACGCTGCGGCAATGGGCACAGGCGGGCGCGTCAGCGTTCGGCGTCGAACTTGCCGGCGGTGCGGTCGACTGCGCGCGCATCAATGCGCCGGGCGCGGTCGTGCTGCGCGGGACGTGCGAACAGCGCCTGCCGCAGGTGCGGCAGTGGTGGCACGGCGGCACACATTCCCGCCGCGCCTGCTACGTCAACCCGCCTCGCTCGGGCCTGGAGCCGGCACTGCTCGAGGCACTGGCGCGCGATCTGCGCCCGGACCGGATTGCCTACCTTTCATGCAGTGCCGGGACGCTCGCGCGGGATCTTGCCGTGTTCGAGGCGGCGGGTTACGAGGTGCGTTCGATCGCGCCGTTCGACTTTTTTCCCGGCACGCATCACGTCGAGTGCCTGGCACTGCTCACGCTCAGCCGGTCACTGGCTGCCGGGCAGCCAGCGTTCGACGGCAGAGGGTTGCCGCGACAGCGGGTACCGGCCTGACGGGCTGGTCTTGGCCTGTCCGGCGACGGACGAGCTGATCACGCTGGCGCAGGCGCCAGTGTTGATCCACTGCAGTGCCGCCTGCGTCAGGCCGTCCGCGGGGTCGCCCATCGGGGCGCCGAGCGTGTCGTCTGCCGCGCACGCGAAGCGCACGCTCGCCGCGAGGCCATCGTAGTAGTCGCTGGCGCCGGCCGCATTGGCCGTCTTGAAGGTGACGAGCCGCAGCCGGTCCGGGCACGAGTTCGCGAGATCGAACGCAAGTTGACCGACGGGCTTGCCGTAGGTGTCGCTGCCGACGATCGCCACTTCGGCCCAGGCCTGCATGGCGTTGATGTTGATCTCGCTGGCCGACGCAGTCGCGTCGGTCGTCAGGAACGCGATGCGCACGGGCCGTACCGACTGCGATTGCGGCTGGAAGCGTACGGTTGCGTTCTGCCCCGATTTACCCGGGCTGTGCACGATCGTGTACTGGGTGTCGGCGGCAGTGCGGTCGCCGCCGAGCAGGTTGTCGATCAGTTCGGCCGTGCTGACCAGGCCGCCGCCGTTGTAACGCAGATCGATGATGTAGTCGCGGACGTCCTGCGCACGGAACGCCTGGAACGCCGTGCGCAACTGCGCGTCGGCCGTGCTGATGTAGCTGCGCAGGTTCAGGTATCCCACGCCGGTCGTTCCGGCCACGGGCAGCACGCGCGTGCCGAACGAATCCGGGACCGGGTCGATCGTCACCGTGCGCTTGCTCAGTTGCAGCTCGAGGGTCTGCCCGTTGCGCAGGACGCGCAGGCCTCGCTGTACGCCTGCGTCAGCGGCGCCAAGCAGGTCGGTGAAGGTGGTGGAGCCGTCCGCCAGCGATTGTGCGACCGAGACGAAGCCGCTGCCCTGGTCGACGGCGATGACCTCGTCGCCGCGCTGCAGGCCTGCCGTCGCCGCGGGGCTGCCTTCGAACACGTCGAGCACGAAGGGGCGATTGCCGGTGTCGGTGCGTGAGCGGAAACCGAAGCCGACGAACTGGCCTTCGCCGAGCAGCGAGTCTTCGGCGGATTTCGTCGTCAGGTAACTGAAGAAGCGATCCTTGCCTTGCGCGCGGGCCGTCGCAGTCAATGCATCGAGCAGTTCCTCCGCCGTCGGGTACGCCGCGATGTCCGTCGACGCCGGGAGCAGGTCCGGAAAAAGGTACCAGTCGCGAGCGACGCCGAGGACCCACTGCTTGCGAGCCGTCTCGCCACAAGGATTGCCAGTGCCGCCCACGGCGCCGCCACCGGCGCTGGCACCACCGCCTCCGCCGCAGCCGGCCATCAGCGTCACCAGTGCGCTGAGCGCAAGGAGCGCCAGCGGGTGCATCGCGACCCGGGCTGCGGGCAAGACCAGCGGAATGCTGCTGGACTTCATGGCGACAGCATCTGCTGCATCCGCGGTCGGCTGGCCGCGTATCGCCGGTGCACGTCGACGTAGGTCGACTCGTAAAGCGCGTCGATTGCTTGCGGTTGGCCGAAATGGCGCGAGAATCCCGGGCACTCCGGCTCCAGCGCCAGTTCGGCCGCCTGCATCAGGTGCGCCAGCAGGCCACGCGGATCCTCGTCGCCCACCGCGATACGGATCGTGGTGAGCGAAATTCCTGCCTGGCGCAATGCCTCGTCGGACAGTTCCGAGTGGCTCGTCAGCGCCGGACAGACGACGACGGTGTTCACCTGTCCGAGCGTGACCTGCAGCCCGAACGCCGGTTCGAGGCAGTCGAAGAAGCGCTGGAATGCGTGCCGTGAAATCCTGCGGCCCATCTCGGTGTCGAGGTCGATCGTGAACAGCGGCGCCGGCAGGCCGAGGTACATCAGGCGCTCACGCAGCGTGTAGTTCTCGTTGCCTTCGACCGCCGAGCACTGCACGTTGATCGCGGGATGAGCGGCGAGCGCGCGAGCCAGCACCAGCGTGTTGATGGACTTGAGCAGCACGCGCAGCTCCACCGTGCGCATGCCGTTGATCACTTCGAATGCCTTGTCGGCGTCAAGGAACGCGCCTTTGATGTAGTACACGTTCCAGAACAGGCTTTCGTCCCAGTGGTAGACGCACGGCTTGCCGTCCGGCGTCGTCGTGGTGACGCTGTCACCCTTGGGAATGAACATGCGTTCGTTGCGGCCGATGCAGACGCCGGCCGTCGTGGTGCCGGCGCCGGCGAGGTCCTTGGTGTACGAATGTATGACGAAGTCGGGGCGCTCCATCGGGTCCTTGCGTTGCAGCACCGGCTGCAGGATCGGCGTGCCGACGGTCGCGTCACAGATCACCGTGAGTCCGCATTCGTGCGCGGCGCGGCAGATCGCCGGCACGTCGAGCACGTACCCGTGCGGGTTGCAGGGCGACTCCAGGAAAACGTAGATGCGGCGGCCGCGGTCGAGGCGCTCGCGGTGCTTCACCAGAGTGGCCTGCAGCGCACCGCCGAAGTCGTCCACGGTAAAGCCATCGAACCATTCGACGGCGACGTCGAGGTTGCTCTTCTTGGCATACCAGTCGTGCAGCAGCTGGTAGGTGCCGCCGTACACGTTCCGGTTCGAAAGCACGACGTCGTTGTAGCCGACGAGGTTTGACAGCGTGGCGTCGATCGCGGCCATGCCGGAGTTGAAGTTCCAGGCGAGGTATTCGCCCGCGAGCGGGCCGGCCTCGAGATCGACGATGTGATTGGCGAGGCTGATCGACGTCGGGTTGAGCAGGCGCGAGTAGATCTCGTGCAGCGGCTCGCGGCCCTTGAAGGCGTCTTCGACCCACTCGGTGCACGCGTACAGGTACGTCGCGGTGCGGGTGATGACGGGCGTGGCGCTGAAGATCGCGGTGACGTTGTCGAAGATGGGGTAGGGGCCCTTGATCGCCGACTGCGTCGAGTCGTGCAGCAGCGACTGGTACGACTTGCGCAGCGGATTCTGCAGCGTGTCGAGGATTTTGGCGAGCTGGAAGCAGAGAAACCGCTTGGCATTGAAGCGCGCCACGCGGTCGCGGGGCTCGAGATCCGCGAGTTCCCGCAGAGTCACTTCCCACAGCTGGTGCGCCGCGGCGTTGCCGGCGTACAGGTGGGTGGCGAAGTCGGCCATGCGGCGGCCGAATTCGGACTGCGGGTCGATCGAGAAGTGCCTGAGCTGCTCGTCGACGAGTTCAGGGATGGCCGCGGAGCGCGTGGAATTGCGGCGCGGGCTCAGTTCGCGCACACGCGCGAAATCCGGCGAAGGTTTTTCCATCGCCGGATGTTACCGCAGTCGCCGGGATTTCCTAGGCGGCTGCCAGCGCCTGTTCGAGATCTGCGAGCAGGTCGTCGATGTGCTCGATGCCGACCGACAGCCGCACCATGTCCGCGCTGACACCCGCCCGCTCCAGTTCGGCAGGATTCAGCTGGCGGTGCGTCGTGCTCGCGGGATGGCACGCCAGCGATTTGGCGTCGCCGATGTTGACGAGCCGCACGAACAGCTTGAGCGCGTCCTGGAAACGGCTGCCGCCGGCGAGGCCGCCCTCGATGCCGAACGTCAGGATGCCGGAAGCGCGACCCCCCATGTACTTCTGCGCGAGCGCGTGGCTCGGGTGGTCGGGCAGCCCGGCGTAGTTCACCCAGCGCACCTTCGGGTGCTGCTGCAGGTACCGCGCAACGGTGAGCGCGTTGTCGCAGATGCGGTCCATGCGCAGGGCCAGCGTCTCGATGCCCTGCAGGATCAGGAAGCTGTTGAACGGCGAGATCGCCGCGCCCATGTTGCGCAGCGGCACGACGCGGGCGCGACCGATGAACGCGGCCGGACCGAACGCCTCGGTGTAGACGACGCCGTGGTAGGAGACGTCCGGCGTGTTGAGACGCGGGAACCTGTCCGCGTGTGCGGCCCAGGGAAACGTGCCGGAGTCCACCAGCGCGCCGCCGATGCTGTTGCCGTGGCCGCCGAGGTACTTGGTGAGCGAGTGCACGACGATGTCGGCCCCGTGTTCGAACGGGCGGCACAGGTACGGCGACGGCACCGTGTTGTCCACGATCAACGGGATGCCATGCCGGTGCGCGATCTCGGCGAGCGCCGCGAAATCGGTGACGTTGCCGGCCGGATTGCCGACCGACTCGCAGAAGATCGCGCGGGTGTTGCGGTCGATGAGCTGCTCGAACGCTGCAGGCTGGCGGTGATCGGCGAACTTCACCGTGATGCCGTACTGCGGCAAGGTGTGCGCAAACAGGTTGTAGGTGCCGCCATAGAGCGCGGACGAGCTGATGATGTTGTGGCCGGCCTCGGTGATGGTCAGCAGCGCATAGGTGATCGCCGCCTGGCCCGAGGCCAGCCCGAGTGCGCCCACGCCGCCTTCCAGCGCCGCCACGCGCTTTTCGAGCACGTCCGTGGTCGGATTCATGATCCGGGTATAAATGTTGCCGGCGACCTTGAGGTCGAACAGGTCGGCGCCGTGCTGCGTGTCGTCGAACGCGTAAGAGGTCGTCTGGTAGATCGGCACCGCGGCGGCCCGGGTGGTCGGGTCGGGCGAGTAGCCGGCGTGGACGACGAGGGTCTCGAGCTTCATGGCGGTGCCTTGCGGGTAGTGAGGGAGAACCCGTGGATTCTCAGGCAACGGGTTCGCCTTGTCCCCGCCTGAGAACCACGGGTTATGCGCTCAGAACGCGGCGGAGAACTGCGCCCACAGCTTGGTGGTGTCCGTGGCAAACCCATCGGCCTGGTAGTCGGCGAACTTGAGCATGGCCTCGTAGTTCTTCTTCGCGCCGAACTTGCAGGCCGCCGATGCGTTCCACTCGTTGCCGTAGTCCTGGCTGAAGGCTTCGGCCTGGAAGTCGTGCCAGACCAGTTGCAGGGCGACCGGACCCACGTTGGCAGTCGCACCCAGGTACAGATCCTCGACACCGCCGCGCGGGGTCGTCAGGAACTTGTCGGCCCAGCCCTGGAAGGCATGCAGCGTCGCGAGCGGCGTCTGGAAGGCGTGGTTCGGCTGGTCGTCGCCGCCCAGCACCTCGTAACCCGCCTTGAGGCCGAACTTGCCGTACGTCGCGCCGCCTTCGAGCAGGTAATAGTCGGCCGAGTAGTCGTTAAGGTTGTCCGCGTAGTCGCGTTGGCTGGCATAGGAGGCGAGCCAGCTGAGCTTGGTGGCGTCCGACACTTTGTACGTTCCGGCCCAGTGAACGCCGTAAGTACTGCTCGACAGCGCCGGGGCATTGTCGAAGTCGAGAAGGTAGGCGAAGCCTGTCACGGCGCCGAACGTGCCGAGATCTACCTTGCCGTTCAGCGCATGAGTGGCCCCGTGGTAATTCGCGGGCTGCGCGCCTTCGTCGGGGCCGGTGATGCGATTGACGTTGCTGATGTAAGAGTAGTGCAGCTGCGTCTTCGCCAGCGCGCTGCTCTTGAGGGTCACTGCGTCGTAGGTCTGCTCGTTCTGTCTCCAGCCGACGTTGCCGACGAACCGCTGGTTGTCGAGCATGATGCGCTGGCGGCCGAGCAGGCCGGTGAACGAGCCGGACTTGAACTGCAGGTACGACTGGTTGACCTCGGTGTATTCCGGGTCCGCAACGACCGGCCGGTCGGTCACGCCGTTGGTCGTGCTGTTGTAGGTATCGTCGTCACCGAGCACCGTGACATTGTCCGCTTCCACGAAGGCGCTGAAGCCGTGCCAGTCGCCCGTCGCGTAGTTGAGGCGGCTGCGCAGCGTGGACGCAAGGGCATCGTCCGCAAACGGGTCCTGGTCGACCGATTCCAGCCGGTACCTGAACTCCAGGTGAGCCTTGCCGCCCGTGACCGCGTCGACGAACGTGACCGGCTTCGCCGGTGCGGCGGTGGCGGCCGGCACGGGATCTGCTGCCATCGCGTTGCTGGCGAACCCGGCGGCGGTCGCCAGGAGAAGAATCGAACTGGCTCGGATCTTGGTTTCGGTCATGATCGTCATGTCTCCGACAGGCTGGGCTTCACGGCAGGCGGGTGCGCCCTGAGCGATGCGCACAGTCTGCGCTTCCTGCCCGTGGAACCCATTGATCCAGGTCAATGCTGCGGCTGCGCTCGCGGTTCATTCTGCCGTTGCGGGCCGTCCGGCGGCGCGATTGTCAGTAGAATCTGAGCCCATGCTCCCCCATTCTCGACTGCCGGCTCCATTGCCGTACGTGGTTGCCGCAATACTCGGTACGACGGCCGTACCCGCCATGGGCCAGCCCGTTACGGGCGCCGACGATTCCAGCCTCGAGACCGTCATGGTCTACGCCCGCCGCCTCACACCGGTCTCCAGGGTGGCGGCCACCGTGACCGTGATCGACCAGGCGCGCATCGAAATGACCCTTGCGACGGACATTCGCGAACTCGTGCGCTACGAACCGGGCCTCAACGTGCGCAACGATCCGTTCCGTTTCGGACTCGACACGATCTCGGTCCGTGGGCTTGGCGGTAACCGTGTTGCGGTCGAGGTCGACGGCATTCCCGCCGCCGGCGCCTTTGCCGTGGGCAGCTATGCGGATTCGGGCCGGGCCTACGTGGACGCGGCATTCGTCGACCGCGTCGAGTTCCTGCGCGGACCGGCGTCGTCCCTGTACGGCAGCGATGCGATCGGGGGCGTCGTCGCGATGAGCACGCTGACACCCGCGAGTCTGCTGGCGAATGGCGAGGGTGATTACTCGGCGCGCACCGACGCAGGGTTTGACTCCGCCAGCGATGGCTGGCGGGCCGCAGCACTCGCCGCCGGGACGATGGGCGGGACACAATGGCTGGTCGGGTATTCGCGCCGCGAGGGCCACGAATCCGACACGGCGGCCGACGTCACGCCAAACCCGAGCGAGTACGCCAATGATTCGGCGCTGTTGAAGCTCACCAGCGCCGTGCCGGGCGGTCCGCTGACGTTCACGGCCGAGGCGGGGCGTATCCAGCAGGAAACCGACGTCGATGCATTCCTGGGGGTAGGCCGATTCCTGAACACGACCGCCCTGGCGGGTGACGATGAAATGCTCCGCTATCGCGTCAGCCTGGGTCAGGCGCTGACGGGGGCGAATGGGGCGTTCGACTCCGCCGACTGGAGCGCCTACTGGCAGGGCACGGAAACCGAGCAGGATACCTATGAGGTGCGCAGGGCCGTGCCGCCACGCACGCCACCGGTGCAGCTCGATCGGACGTTCAAGTTCGACGAGAGCGCGTTTGGCGTCGAGTTCACCGCAGTCAAGAGCCTCGGGTCCGGGTCGATCGTGCACGACGTCGTGTACGGCTTCGAGGCGACACGCTCCGAACTCGACGAGCTGCGCGACGGCCTGCAGACCGACCTGACCACCGGCGCGACCACGCCGACGATCCTTGGCGAGACGTTCCCGCTGCGTGACCTGCCGCTCTCAACGGTGGTCGAGGTCGGTGCTTTCGTCCAGGACGAGGTGCAGTTCGACGACGCGCGCTGGACCCTCGTGCCCGCGCTGCGCGTCGACTACTACGATCTCACGCCCGAGTCGGACCGCATTTATCGCGAAGACAATCCTTCGAACGAGCCGGCGGGTGTCGACAAAGTCTCCTTCGCCCCCAAGCTCGGTGCGACCTATCGGATCAGTGACCGGCTCGGCGTCTTTTTCCAGTACGCGCACGGCTTCCGTTCGCCGCCGCCCGAGGACGTCAACATCGGGCTCGAAGTTCCACTGTTCAATATCCGTGCGATTCCAAATCCAGACCTGCGGCCCGAGACCAGCGACGGTTTCGAGACGGGTCTGAGGCTGGCGGGTTCCCCCGTGGCGCTGACCGCAAGCGTGTTCCTGACGGAATACGGCGACTTCATCGAATCGAAGGTCAACCTGGGCGTCGATCCGGCGACCGGAGTGACGCTGTTCCAGTCGCAAAACGTCGCGGAGGCGCGCATCTACGGCGCCGAGTTCGACGCTCGTGTGGAGGGGTCCACGTGGTCGCCACGGCTGCAGGGATGGAGCGGCCGGCTGGCGGGTTCCTGGATCCGCGGCGACGACCTCACCCGCGACGTGCCGCTCAATTCGATCGATCCGCCGCGGCTGGTGCTCGGCCTGAGATACGACGCTCCATCGACACGTTGGGGATCGGAGCTGGCGCTGACCGCGGTCGAAGCACAGCGCCAGGTGGATCGCAGCCGGGCGGATCTTTACCGCACCGATGGCTACGCGACGCTCGACTGGCTCGCGAACGTCAATATCACGCCTCGCTTGCGGTTGAACATCGGGTTGTTCAACCTGGCTGACACCGAGTACATCGAGTGGTCCGACGTCCGCGGTCGCGTCGCGGACGATCCCCTGGTGCCGTATTACACGCGTGCCGGCTTCAACGCTTCGGCCAGCCTGCGCTACGATTTCTGACCGCGCGTGATCAAATGCGGGGATGAACCGCAGCGGTGCCTTCGCTCGCGTGGCGCATGTGGCGATTCCAGGGTGACGAGCTGGCCCACGCGCGCGCTGGCCGTGCGGCCCTCAAGGCGGGCATCAACCTGTTCGATACCGCGGACATCTATGGCTTCAATGGCCGGCACGGGTTCGGCGACGCTGAGACACTGCTAGTGTAGTGCTGGTCGCGTCCAGAGGCGTCGAATTGCCCTGAGGCGTGCGCAAAAGAACGGGCCCCGCCTCAAGCCGAGACGGGGCCCAGGGTTGCGCATCGCTGCGCGTGGGATCGAAGCAACGGGTCAGTACACGTCGCCGACCGTGTTGTGGACGTTGAATTTGCCGGTTGGCGTCACGATGCGCGCATCGTTGATCACCTTCTTGAGCTTGAGCGTCTTGTCATCCACGACGACGATGGCCGACTTCTGATCCTTGCCGTTCCACACGGAGAACCAGACCTCGTCGCCAGCGGCGTTGTACTCGGGCTGCACGACGCGCTTCGGGCCTTCGCCGAGGTTGGCCCATTCGGCGATCGGCAGCACCTTGTAACCGGCCTCGAGGCTGTTGATGTCGAACACCGCTATGCTCTGGCTGATCTTCGGATCCGGATTGAGCGTGGTGTCGACGTAGAGGTTCGTCGACTTCGGATGCGTCTTGACGAACAGCGAACCACCGCCCTGGCCCTTCAGCACCCGCACCACCTTCCAGGCGTGCTCCTTGTGGTTTTCGGGATCGGTCGCGACCAGCGTGACCTTCTCGTTGCCGAGCGCGCTCGTGGCCCAGACCGGCCCGTACTGCGGGTCGACGAAGTTGGCGCCGCGGCCCGGGTGCGGGATCTTGTCGACGTCGATCAGCGCCGTGAGCTTCTGCTCCTTCGAATCGATGACGGCGATCTTGTTGGACTGGTTCGCCGCCGTCAGGAAGTAGCGCTTGGTCGAGTCCCAGCCGCCGTCGTGCAGGAAGCGCGCCGCGCCGATCGTCGTCGTCTTGAGGTTGTTGATGTCCTCGTAGTTGACGAGCTGGATCTGCCCGGTTTCCTTGACGTTGACGATGAACTCCGGATGCTCGTGCGAGGCGACGATCGCAGCCACGCGCGGCTCGGGGTGGAACTCCTGGGTGTCCACCGTCATGCCGCGGGTCGAGACCACCTTGAGCGGCTCGAGGGTGTCGCCATCCATGATGGTGTACTGCGGCGGCCAGTAGGCGCCGACGATGGCGTACTTGTCCTCGTAGCCCTTGTACTTCGAGGTCTCGACGGAGCGCGCCTCGAGACCGACCTTGATCTCGGCCACCTTGGTGGGTTTCTCGAAGTAGAGGTCGATCAGGTCGATCTTGCCGTCGCGGCCGATCGTGTACACGTAGCGTCCCGAATGCGACAGGCGCGAGATGTGCACGGCGTAGCCGGTGCGGATGACGTTGATGATTTCCTTGGTGTCGCCGTCGATCAGGGCGACCTCGCCCGAGTCACGCAGCGTGACCGCGAAGATGTTGTCCAGGTTGTACTTGTTCTGCTGCTTCGTCGGCCGTTCGGACACGGGCACGATCACGTTCCAGCTCGCCTTGATTTCGGGCATGCCGAATTCGGGCGGCTGCGGCGGCTCGTGCTGGACGAAGCGCGCCATGATGTCGACTTCCTCGGCCGTCAGCTCGCCCGATTTGCCCCAGCTTGGCATGCCGGCCGGCGAACCCTGGTTGATGAACACCTTCAGGTACTCGGTGCCCTTCTTCTGGGTAATGTCGGGGGTGAGCGGCTTGCCGGTGGCGCCCTTGCGCAGCACGCCGTGGCAGCCGGCGCAGCGCTGGAAATAGATCTGCTGCGCGTGCTTGAACTCGGGCTCCGTCATGTTCGGTGCACCGGGCGTCACGAGGATCTTGACGCCGGCCGCACCGGCTGGAGACGGGGCGCCAGCGTACTTGAGCTCGGCAGTCGTCGTTGGGTGCTGAGTCGGCGAGGAGGCCGACTTGGGCTCTGCGGCCGCCTTGGCACGCACGGCTGCGACCTGTGCGACCGTCACCGCACCGCCCTTGTTGCCCCACGAGTTCATCGCGTAGGTCAGCGCGTCGGCAATCTCCTGGTCCGACAGCTGCGTCATGGCCGGCATCACGGAGTTGTACTTGACCCCGTTCACGACGACTTCGCCCTCGAGGCCGCGCACGACCACGCCCACCGCGCGATCCTTGTCGCCGAGCAGGTAGTCGGAGCCGGCGAGCGGCGGGAAGGCGCCTGGGATGCCCTTGCCGTCGGCCTGGTGGCAGGCGAGGCACACCGTCTGGAACGTGCTTTCGCCGGCCTTCACCTGCGCCGAGATTCCGGCTGCCCCGGCGACCTCAGCCTGATGCACCTGCGGCGAACTGCCGCTGGCGGAGGGCTGCTGCGCCAGGGCGCCGGCGCCCAGTGATGCGCTGATCGGGATGGCTAGCCACCATGCTGCCCGCGCGGCAGGGGTGCGACTGGCGTTGAACATTACTTTCTCCTCGTCCTTTCCCACGCAGGGAATTGTCAGATCATGCAATGGTCAGGACTCTAGGGCCCGACCGAACTGGGTGCCTTGACCCGGATCAAGGCTTCGTGGCGAATACGCTTACGCGGCCGTGTCCAGCAGTGCCAGCAGCCTGTGCCGGCTCGGCACCTGCAACGTCCGGCCCTGCACGGCGATTGCACCATTGTCGGACAGGGCGCGCAGGATCCGGGACAGGGTCTCGGGTTTCATCGACAATCGCGACGCGATTTCCTGCCGCGACTCCTGCAACTGGATTTCGGCGGGCCCGTCCGTGTCGAGGGGCAACCGGCCGTCGATCATGCGCACGAGGCGGTGGGTGGCGCTTTCGAGCGTCAGGTACTCGATTTCGCGGATGCGCATGTGCAGGCGCTGGCTCAGGTGTCCGAGCATGCGCAGACAGGTTTCCGGACTTTCCCGCAGTATCGCCAGGTAGTCGGCGCTGGAAAACTTCGCTATCCGTGCCCGTGACGCTGACAGCGCAGAGACCGGATAGGCGGGGCCGGACATGAACATGACGGCCTCGGCGAAACTCTGTCCCGGGCCGAGGATGTCCACGATTTTCTCCTCGCCGGTTTTGGAGTAGAGGACCAGGTTCACCTGACCCTCGACCACGACGTAAAAATGCATGGCCGGCTGGCCGCGGTCGAACAGGAGCTGTCCGGATTCGGCTTCCTCGATGTACGCGGTACTCAGCACGCGCTGCAACTGGGCCGGGGACAGGCCGGCAAACAGGTGGTGCGTGCGGATGCCCGCCAGGGCGTTGCTGTCGTTGAGGCTCATTTTCCTGGTCGCGAGTGTGCGGCAACCGTGGCGGTTGGCGCAGTAAGGACTCACCGACGGGCATGATGCCGGGATGCGAGGGCGAGGGCGACCCCCCCCTCCCCCGCGGGGTGGGGGGGCTTGGTGGCCGGCGTCCCTGTCAGGTAGCCAGACTGGCGAAAATGCCCAAGGGATGGTGGGCGCGCGCCACCGTGACCAGGAAGCCGACCGTGAGCAGGGCTGCCGCAAAAGCGGCGATCCGGATTCGCCGTGTCCGGCCGCGCTTGAGCGCGATGCTGCCGAGCACGATGTAAACCACAAGCAGCACAACTTTCATCGTCAGCCAGCCGTTGCCGAACGGGTACTGGTGGACGACCGACGTCAGCATCAGTGCCGCTGTCAGCAGCAGGGTGTCGATCGCGTACGACGGGTAGCGGAGCCAGGCGGACTGCACCTGCGGTGAATCGATCAGCATCAGGACGCCGCGCAGCACGAACAAGCCGATCGACAGGATCACGAACCCGATGTGCGCGTGCCGTAACGCGAGGTAATACTCGGCCATCAGCCCGGCTTGCCGTCGATGCGTGGCGTAAGGTAGATGCCGCCGACGCGACCCACCCAGACGGCGACGGCGCCGAGCCATAGGGCAATGCTGCCGAGCAGGAACCACTGCACTGCGCCTGGAGCCGTAACGACTTCGCTCAGCACCCGGCTCGCTGCGCCCAGTTGCAGCGCAACGAAGCAGGCTACCGTGATGCGATCCATGCTCAGCGGCCGGCCGGAATGTCCCATCGTCACGCGCGTCACCATCGCGACCAGCATGCCGCCGAAGAATCCCATGCCGAGGGCGTGGATCGGCGCGCGCCCGAGGGCCCAGGCGCCCGTCAGGGCGAAGGCGCCGTCGCGGACGGTCTGCAACAGCAGCGCGATCGGCAGCCATGCGAAGCCGGCGTACAGAGTCCACAGCAAGGGATTGCCCCGCGCGCGCAATGACGTCCAGCGCAGTGCGCACCGCGCTGTGAGCAGGAAGACAGCAGCGTCCACGACCGGCAGCGCTGCGAGCGCGCCTGCCGTACCAAGGAGCAGCCGCAGGTAGGCGAGGCCCACCACTGCCACGAGCACCCACGTGGGTTGCCATGGCACGTAGCCCGGGATGGCGCCCTGCGAGAAGAACGGGACCATGCGGTGGCATACGGCGAAAAACACCGGCAGCAGCCCGCCCCACAACGAAGCGCGCACCGCGAAGTGCAGCGCGAAATCGTTCGACTCGACCAGGCCGAAGGCGAAGCCCGCCAGCGCGACGCACTGCACACAGAGTCCGACCAGCACGACGACGGCGTGCGACACGACTTGCGGCGCAGCGAGCAGCACCCGGAACAATGACACCGTGCCGAACAGCAGCCCCGCGCCGGTCGCCAGGCAGGCCAGCAGCAGCAACGTGGTTCCCGCGAACGTTCCTGCGAGCCAGAGCAGGGTGCCTGTCGCGAAGAGCGACGCGGTCGCGACGTACTCGGCCCGCGTGACCAGTGGCCCGTTCATCCAGCGTGGGAACACCGTGAACAGGAAACCGAAAAACATCGTCGGAAGAACGGCGAACAGCATCAGGTAGGCGTGCGCCCAGATCGGAGCGGGCTGCAATGCCAGCGCGAAAACCGGCGTGCCGGTCGAGCGGGCCACCACGTGCAGGCCCCACCACGTGCTGGCGGCCAACAGGCTGACCAGCCCGGCGAAGAACAGCGTCCGGTGCGGGGCAGCCAGCAGCGGAATTTCCGGGCTGGCGGTCGGGTCGTTTGCGCGCATGAAATACCTTGTGCAGCTGGATGCGGCCGCGGTCCTGTCGAAGCTTAACGTGCCTGCCCGGCCGGTTGCCCGGTCCGCGCCGATGTCACGGCTGCGGCCCTGTCATGCGCTGGCTGCGAGCGATTGATCCGGGGCCTTTCCTCGAGCTTATGAAGGCAGACACGCGCTCGATGTAAGCAACCGATCGGGGGCCTTCCCCCGAGCTTGGAAAGGCAGACACGCGCTGGCTGCGAGCGATTGATCCGGGGCCTTTCCCCGAGCTTGGAAAGGCAGATACGCGCTCGGGGAAAGGCCCCGGATCAATCACTCGCGACACTGCGTCTGCAGCGTCAAGTTCGTTGGAACGCAGACTCGAACCGCAGCGCTCCGATCGCTTTGTGTCAGGCTGCATGCGCCGTGCGAGTCGTCGGGCCTGGGATGCCGCCCGTTCCGGCGTATCGCTGTACCGCCCGACGAGTCGTGCAGGCGCCGCGTATCACAAGCAACCGATCGGGGGCCTTCCCCCGAGCGCGTGTCTGCCTTTCCAAGCTCGGGGGAAGGCCCCCGATCGGTTGCTTGCATCGAGCCCGTGTCTGCCTTGCCAAGTTCAGGGGAAGGCCCCCGATCGGTTGCTTGCATCGAGCGCGTGTCTGCCTTTCCAAGCTCGGGGGAAGGCCCCCGATCGGTTGCTTGCATCGAGCGCGTGTCTGCCTTTCCGGGCGAAGCGTCAGATCGCCTTGCTGAAACGCTGCCCCGACGCCTGCACCGACGGCAGATACGCATCGAAGGCCATCGCGAGGTGACGCAGCAGCAGGCGGCCGGACGGCAGCACGCGCAATCCAGGCGCGGCGAATTCCGCGAGGCCGTCCTTGACCATCGGTTCGAGTGCTGCGAGTTCGCTGGCGAAGTACCGGCGGAAGTCAATGTTGTGGCGCTTCGCGGTGGCGTCGTAGTCGAGCACGCCGTAGCACATGATCTGCTGGATCACGTCGCGGCGGATGACGTCGTCGCGCGTCATCGTGTAGCCGCGGTGCACGGGCAGTTCGCCGCGATCGATCGCGCCGTAGTACTCGGGCAGCGTCTTCAGGTTCTGGATGTAGTGGTCGCCGACCTTGCCGATCGAACTCACGCCGAGGCCCACGAGGTCGCAGTAGCCGCGCGTCGAGTAGCCCTGGAAGTTCCGGTACATCGTGCCGGACTCCTGCGCCAGCACGAGTTCGTCGTCGGGCAGGGCGAAGTGATCCATGCCGATGTAGATGTAGCCGGCCGCCGAGAGCTTGTCGATCGTGAGCTCGAGCAACTGCAGGCGCGTCTCGGGCGTGGCGAGGTCCTCGACCTTGATCTGCTTCTGCGGCTTGAACATCTGCGGCAGGTGCGCGTAGGCATACACGGCAAAGCGATTCGGCCGCGCCGCGAGCACCGTGTCGAGCGTCTTGCTGAAGCCCTGCACCGACTGCTTCGGCAGGCCGTAGATCAGGTCGACGCTGACGGAGTTGAAGCCGAACTCGCGCGCTTCGCGGATCAACCGCAGCGTGTCGGGCACGGACTGGACGCGGTTCACGGCTTCCTGCACGGCCGGATCGAAGTCCTGGATGCCGAGACTGCAGCGGTTGAAGCCGATGCGATACAGATCGCGCAGGGTGTCGGTCGTGATCGTGCGCGGGTCGAGCTCGATCGAATACTCGCGGCCTTCGTCTGACGACAGCTGGAAATGCTGCCCCATCTTCTCGACCAGCCGCTCGATTTCGAGCGACGTCAGGAACGTGGGTGTGCCGCCGCCGAAGTGCAGCTGTTCCACGACACGGTCGCGATCGTAGAGATCACCCTGCATCTCGATCTCGCGATGCAGCCGGTACAGGTACGCCTCGGCCTTCTCGTGGTTGCGGGTGATCACCTTGGTGCAGCCGCAGTAGAAGCAAGGGCTCGAGCAGAACGGGATGTGCACGTACAGCGACAGTGGCCGCGGGATCGGGTCCTGGTTGCTGGCCACGGCGACGGCCCGGTACTCGTTGACGCCGAAACGGTCCGAGAACTGAACGGCCGTCGGGTACGACGTGTAGCGCGGACCGGAGCGGTCGTAGCGGCGGACTAGGTCTTCGTCGAACCGGATCTGGTGCGAGTTCATCGGCGTTCCTGCGCTGTCGGGAGCGGAATCAGCCTGCTGCCTGACCCGCCCATCTGCCTTGATGTGCGTCAAGGATGAGAATTTGTCTAAGCTGGGGCAAGCTTTCAAGCCGAATCTTCCGCAGCCGTTGCGGTAAATCCTCCGCAGTTCCGGCCGGAGCATCATCTGCTCGTGGGGCAAGGCGACCGATCCGCTAGAATTCGCGGAGTTTTGCCGGAGGTTCCCCCCTTGACTGTACCCAGCACCCTTGTCACCCCCATCGAGACCGATGCCCTGATCGTCGGCGCCGGCCCCGCCGGCCTGTTCCAGGTCTTCGAACTCGGCCTGCTCGGCATCAAGAGCCACGTCGTCGACACCCTGCAGCACCCGGGCGGCCAGTGTGCTGAGTTGTACCCCGACAAGCCGATCTACGATATCCCGGCGCTGCCCGTCTGCGGTGCGCAGGAGCTCGTCGATCGCCTCATGCAGCAGATCGCCCCGATGTGCCCCGTGTTCCATTTTGGCGAGGAGGTGGCCGAGCTGGTGAAGCGGGACGACGGCCGTTTTTTCCTGCGCACGTCGGCCGGCACCGAATTCCTGGCCAGGACAGTCGTGATCGCCGCCGGCCTCGGTTCGTTCCAGCCGCGCCGCCTCGGCGTCGAGGGCTGCGACGCTTTCGAGGACCGGCAGGTGCACTACCGGGTGCGCAGCGCAGCCGAATTTGCCGGCCAGCGGCTCGTGATTTTCGGCGGCGGCGACTCGGCGCTCGACTGGGTCATCGACCTGAACGGCAAGGCAAAGAGCATCGTGCACGTGCATCGCCGCAACGAGTTCAAGGCGGCGCCCGCGTCGGTCGCGCGCATGCGTGAACTGGTGGCGGCCGGCACGATGGAATACGTCGAAGGCATCGCCTCCGGCATTGCGGTCGAGGCGGGCCGGCTCACCGGCGTGACCATCAAGCACACGGATGGCAGGACGCAGGACGTCGCGGCCGATCACCTGCTGGCGTTCTTCGGCCTGCATCCGAAGCTCGGCCCGATCGCCGAGTGGGGCTTCGAACTGGAGAAGAAGGCGATCAAGGTCGACACCGCCAGATTCCAGACCAGCATTCCCGGGATTTTTGCGATCGGCGACATCAACACCTACCCGGGCAAGAAGAAGCTCATCCTGAGCGGCTTCCACGAAGCCGCGCTGGCGGCCTTCGCCATCGCGGAGCACTTGAATCCCGCGAAGAAGGTGCACCTGCAGTACACGACGACCAGCCCGATCATGCAGAAGCGGCTCGGCGTCACCGAGTGATCGCCGCATGAGCACGGTGCTCGCCGACCTGCTCCAGCTGCTCGACCTCGAGCGGCTGGAGATCAACCTGTTCCGGGGTGTCAGCCGCGACATCGGCAGTCCGCAGGTGTTCGGCGGGCAGGTGCTCGGGCAGGCGCTGATGGCCGCGAGCCGCACGGTCGAGCCCGGTCGCGCGGCACATTCGCTGCACTCGTATTTCCTGCGGCGCGGCGACTTCGACGCGCCGATCGTCTACGAGGTGGATCGCAGCCGCGACGGTGTGAGCTTCACCAACCGTCGCGTCGTCGCGATCCAGCACGGCCAGCAGATCTTCCACCTTTCCGCGTCGTTCCAGCGGGAGGAGCAGGGCCCCGACCACCAGGTCGCCGCGCCAGTGGTCACGCCGCCGGAGAACTTGCCCGACCTGACGTCCTTGGTGCGCCGGCGGCTGCCGGAGATGCCCGAACAGATGCAGCGCTTCTGGGAGCGCGACCGGCCCTTCGAATTCCGCTCCGTCGAGCCGGTGCAGGATGGCACGCCGCGTCCCGGCGTGCGCCATCTCTGGTTCCGGCTGGCGGGACGGTGCCCGGCCGACGCCGTGCTGCACCGCTGCTTGCTGGCTTACGTGTCGGACTTCCACCTGCTCGAAACAGCCACCTTGCCGCACGGGCATTCGTATCACACCGGTGGCCTGCTGCTCGCCAGTCTCGATCACGGCATGTGGTTTCACCGCCCGTTCCGCATCGACGACTGGCTGCTGTACGCGCTGATCAGTCCGAGCAGCAGCGGGGCCCGTGGCATGGCTTTCGGCCGCATCTTCGACCGCGCCGGCCGACTCGTGGCCAGCTCGGCTCAGGAAGGCCTGATGCGCGTGCGCGCAGGCTGAATCGCGGCCTTACTTCACCGCGAGCTCGAGTCGTACCTGCTGCTCATTGGCCGAGACCTTGCCGTCACGCGCGAAGAAGACGCGCGCCGGCGGCAGGCCCGTGTCCGTGACGAGGGCGTGCTGCACGGCCGTGCCGCGCTGCTGCCCGAGCTGGTCCAGATCGCGCGGTTCGGCGACGGAGCGGGCGCGGCTCTCCCGCTCGAGCCAGGCCAGGCGAGCCTGCCCGGCCTGCGCCCTGGCTTCCTTGCGCGACACCTCGTCCGCCGGCTTGTCCAGCTCGGGCACGACGGGCTCGGCGCCTGTCAGCTGCGTGTAGAGCGTCGTCAGCACCTTGTCCTGTTGCGCGGGTGACAACGTGGCGAACGCCGGCACCGGCGCCGACCCGTCAGCGTGCTTCCTGCCGAGCAACGCCTGGCGCATCGCCGCCTGCAACTCGCGCTGATAACGAGCGTCGGCCAGCGCCGCACCGTCGAGCGCTGCATCCGCACCGATCGGGACCTCGAGCCGCAAGTCCGGCTTCGGGGCGAGGCTCCTGCCCAGCGCACCGAGGCGCTCTGCAGCGGCCGGATCGAGGGCGGCCGAGCCCGCCGCGAAGTCGATGAACTGCGCTTCCTCGGCACCCTTGAACAGCGCCCCGAGCGCCTTGAACGGCGCCGTCACCGCTTTCGCCAGGATGTTCTTGATGATCTGCCAGACGATCGGACCGACGCGGAACGACGGGTCGTCGATCGTGCCGCTCACCGGGATGTCGAGGTTGATGACGCCGTCGGCATCCTTGAGCAGCGAAGTCGCAAACTTCACGGGCAGCGTCGCTTCTGCCTTGCCCGCGGTGGCCTCGCCCCACTCGAGCTGGTCGATGCGAATCTTGTGCTGCGCCTCGAGCTTGCGGTGGTCGATCCGGTAGTGCAGGTCGGTGAACAACTTGCCCTTGGCGATGTTGTAGCCCGCGAACTTGCCCGAATAGGGATTGAAGACGGGCAGCGAGATGTTTTCGAACTTGAGCACGATGTCGGTGAAACGTTCGTACGCGAACGGCTGGATCGTGCCGGCGATCAGCACCGGCGAAAATTCGCTGATCCTGCCGTCGAGCTTGACCGTCGCGTGCGAGTTCGGATCGCTCGACATCCCGCTGATCGCGCCGTTGAGCAAACCGATTGCGGCGGCGAAATTCGGCTGCACGCTGAAGTCCGCGAAGTCCATCGTGCCGTCTACGACCTGCACCTCGCGGATGCGGATCGGCATCCCGGCTTCCCTGAGTTCCGGCGGCGCCGCCGCGGCTGCGAGCTTGCGAGCCTTGGCGGCCTCTTTCTCGGCCTGCTTTTCTGCCCGGATCCCGGCACGCGTCTGCTTGCGCTGGGACCTGGCCTCCTGCGCTGCCCGGTCGGCCTTGGCCTGTGCCACGGCAGCGGCCGTGCCCTGCGGATCAAACACTGCGGAGACGTTCAGCACGGCGTCGGAACTCACGATCACCCGGGCGAACGGTTTCACGACGCGCACGCGCTCGATGCCGAGCGAGTCGGGAGCCAGCGCGAATTTCAGTTTCGAGAGTTCGACGCGCTCGAAATTGAGGAAGTCCTGCTCCAGCGCGTTGTCGATCGACTTGAAGTCGGCGATCACGGCGTCACCGGTGAAGCTCATTTGCGGCCTGCCGGAGTTCGGCGGCGCCAGGGCAAACCTGCCTGTCGCCCCGACCGTGCCTTGCTTGATGGTGAGGTCGGTCGTGCCGTTGGCATACGGTTGCAGGGCCTGCAGCGGCAACCCGGCGAGGTCGATGTCGACGTCCGCCGCGAAGGGTTCCGGCACGACTTTGCCGTTGCCCGTCAGTTTCGCAGTGCCGTTGATCGTCGCATCGAACTTCACCGGCAGCGGCTGCGACAGCTCGAGGCTGGCATTGTTCGCCGTCACGGCAAGGGAGGACAGTTCGAAACGCGCCACTGGCGTGACGGCACGGTCTTCGTAGCTTACGGCCGCATCGCGCAGCATGAGGTTCGCGACCGTCACGGTCCAGGGTGCGGCGGGCGCGGTGGGTACGGCGGCGGGCTCGCCTGCTTGCACGGCTGCCGACGTCGCGCTGGCGACAGATGCATCCGGCGCTGCCGCAGCAGCAGGCTGTGCAGCGAACAGCTGATCGATATTCAGCGTGCCATCCGGCATCGTCCAGACCGCGGCTTTGACGCCGTCAGCCGCGATCGTCCCCAGCGCAACAGTGTTGGCCGGCATGGCGATCCTGGTGTCGCTGATCATGACTGCCGGCACCGTGACATAGTCCTCGGCGAGACCACGCGCGCGCAGGCTCAGGTCGTCAAAATGCATCAGCGGCAAGCGCAGGTCGAGCTGCAGGGTCTCGTCCAGTACTGCCTTGTACGAACCCCGCAGGTCCATTTCACCCTGTGGAATGACGAAAGGCAGTTCGACGCCTGCGACCTCGAGCACGCCCGGCACGTTCAGGTTCGTGATCGCGAGTTCGCCCGTCGAGGAAATCTGCGGTTCGAGCGCGAACTTGCCGTGCCATTCCAGCAATTCGGCGTTCTGTGTCTTCGCCGTGAGCCCGAACGCGCCGCCTTCCGCCGTAGTCCTGAAGTTTTCGAGCTTGAAGTCGACCGGCGTGAACTGCCGTTCGAGCGGCACCCGCCGGGTCAGGTCCGCGAACTGCACGGTGCCATCACCGAGCGCGAACTGCTGGATCCAGACGGCAGGTAGAGGTTCGTCTGCGTCCTCCTCGGCGGGCAGGGCAAGATCCGCCAGGTTGACCGAGCCGTCGGGGCGGATCACGGTGCGCGCCAGCGGTGCATCGAGCTGCACGTCCTTGAAGACGTACGCCCGCTGCCACAGCGACGACAGCTCGAAATCGACGAAGAACCGGCGGAACGCCAGCATCGGCTGGCCGTCCGTGTCGGGCAGGGACAGGTCCTTGATTTCGGCTTGCAGCTTGAACGGGTCGATGCGGATCTCGCCGAGCGCCAGTTCGCGCCCGTATTTCTCGCGAACGAAGTCCGTTGCCTGGCTGCGCACGATGCGGGGTGCGGCGTAGAAGCCGAGCACGGCATACAGGCCGAGCAGCACCAGCGCGACTGCCGCGGCCCAGAACCACTTGGATTTCAGGATGTTCCCCACGCGCGCACCTTCCAGTTTCGCGCACTTTAGGCACGAACGCGGGTCGCTCACAAGCGCAACCGGACCCGCCGTGAGCCCGCGGTGCCGGCGCAGCCGCGGGTGGTCGCGGGACCGGGGAAAAGATTCCCTGCCGGCGATTGGTTCTAATCCGGCAGGACTTTGCCCGGATTCATGATCCCGCGCGGATCGAGGGCCTGCTTGATCGCTCGCATCGCCGCCAGCGCGACGGGATCCTTGTGGCGTGCCAGCAAGTCGCGCTTGAGCTGGCCGATACCATGCTCGGCGCTGATCGAGCCCCTGAACTGCCGCACGCAGGCATGCACGGCGTGACCGAAGTCCTGCTGCAGGGCGAGAAATGCTGCGCGCTCGCCGCCACCCGCGGGCTCGCTGAGATTGAAATGCAGGTTGCCGTCGCCGACGTGGCCGTAGGCCACGAGCCGCGCCGTGGGCGCCACTCGCGCGACAGCCGCACTCGCCTGGTGCAGGAAGGCGGGCAGTGCGGCGACGGGCACCGCGACGTCATGCTTGATGCTGGCGCCTTCGTGACGCTGCGCTTCCGGCACCGACTCGCGCAGACGCCAGAGCGCCTCGCGCTGGGCAATCGACTCGGCGAAGGTGGCGTCGAGCACGGCAGCACGCGCCATTGCCGCGCCGAGCACGTCCTCGAGCAAGCCGCGTAGGTGTGGATCGTGGCGGGCCGTCGATACCTCGCACAGCACGTACGCAGGATGCGGCGCAGCCAGCGGGTCGGACACGCCTGGAATGTGGCGGACCGTGAATTCGACCGCGATTCGCGGCAGGTACTCGAACGTCGTGACGCAGTCGCCCGTGGCTGCGCGCAGCAGCGCGAGCAGGTCGACCGCAGCCTGCATGCCGGGCACCGCGACGAACGCGGTCTCGATCGTGCGCGGCTGCGGGTACAGCTTCAGGCTCGCGGCAGTGATGATCCCGAGCGTGCCTTCGGCGCCGATGAAGAGGTCGCGCAGGTCATACCCCGTGTTGTCCTTGCGCAGGCTCGACAGGCCATCGAGGACGCGACCGTCGGCCAGCACGACCTCGAGTCCAAGCACGAGATCGCGCGTGACGCCGTAGCGCACGGCCGCGAGCCCGCCGGCGTTGGTCGAGAGGTTGCCGCCGATCTGGCAACTGCCTTCGGAGCCGAGCGCCAGCGGAAACAGCCGGTCGACGGATCGCGCGGCCGCCTGCACGTCCAGCAGCACGCAGCCCGCTTCCGCGATCAGCGAGAAGTTGGCGGCGTCGACTTCGCGGATGCGGTTCAGCCGGTGCAGCGACAGCACGAGCTGGTCGCCGCGCGCGCTCGGCGTGGCGCCGCCGCAGTAGCTGGTGTTGCCGCCCTGCGGCACGACGGCGATGCGCGCCGCGTTGCAGAGCGCGAGCACCTGCGAGACTTCCGCGGTCGTCGCCGGACACGCAACGAACGGCGTGGCGCCGCGATACAGCTCGCGGAAATCCGTCAGGAAGCGCGCTGTCCGTTCGGGTGCGTCGATGCAGCCCGCCGGACCCAGCAGGCTACGGATGCGCCGGAGCGCGTCGGCGTGCGAACCGGGTGCGGCCGCCTGCATCCGGAACCGTGGCGCTCAGGCCTTGCGCGGCGCGGCGACCTTCGCCACGACCAGCGAAGCGCCCACCGCGACGGCGAGCACGAGGATCGAGGCGAGCGCGTTGGTCAGCAGGTTCGGTGCCACGAGCAGCAGCAGGCCGAAACCCAGCATCATGAAGCCGGAGATCAGCTTGAGCAGGCGGCCTTCGGCCTCGGTCAGCTTGCGTGCACCCATGGTCTTCACGAACACCGTCACGATCGCGAGCAGCGGCAGCACGTAGATCACGTTGTAGGCCGCAAGCCAGGCATAGTACTGCCAGGATTCGAGGTCCGCGAGTGTCAGTGCGCGCGTGTACACCATCGGGAAGCCCGCGGTGCAGAGCAGTTCGTACGAGTTGGCGACGATCGCGAGCAGCACCGTGCTGACCAGCATCGGGCCCATGCTGCCGGAGGCGACCACTTCGCGCATGCGCTTGAACAGGCCCGGCTTGGCCGCGTCCGGGATCGACAGGCTCGGGCCTGCCTTGAACCAGAAGTAGTCCTTGATGTTGAGCGCGGCGACCGTCAGCGCGACCACTCCCGCGATGGCCGTGATGAGGCGCAGCTCGCCCGCGATCAGGAAGACGTTGAGCCAGGCGGCCATGAACACGAAATAGACGAGCCCGGAAAACAGCACGAACGTGCCGCCGACGATCGCCATGCGCGTGCGGCTCCTGGCGTGGACCAGCAGGCTGAGCAGGAACAGCAGCACGAAGAACGCACAGGGGTTGAACGCATCCATGCCCGCCAGCACCAGCGTCAGCACCGGGAGCGAAAACGCCTTGGCGTCCAGCGGGCCGATGAACGGCAGGTTGACCGTCGTGCCGGCGTTCTCCTCGGCCGCCGAGAGCCGGGTGGCGGCGGTGCCGCTGGTGCCAGCGACGGTCGGCGCAGGATCGGGTGCAGCGGGGTTCGCGACGCGTCGGTCGTGGCAGGCCTGCAATGCGTCGGCGAGTTCCTTGCCCGTCGTCGCGGCCGAGTCGTAGCCGATGATGATCTGGCGGCAGAACACGAAGCCGGGAACCGAGAGCGCCTCGGCGCCGAGCGACTGCGCCGTGTCGTAGTAGAACCTGGCATTGCCGCGGTGATCCTTCACCGAGTAACGCTGCACCTCGAGCCACGGATTGCGGGCCTGGAGTTCGGCGATGAACGGCTTGGCCGCCTGGCAATGCGGGCAGGTGGGCGAGAAGAAGTAGTACAGGCGGACGCTGGGCGTGCCATCAGCAGCGGCGCCATACCAGAAGTCGTCGGACTTCGGATCGCCCGTCGCGGCGCCGGCGATACCGATGCCGGGCAGGCAGAACAGCAGCAACAGGCAGACCAACCGGATCACGGACATACGGGGCGCAACCTGTGGTTACGAATGGGCTCAGTACCGGCCGTGAGTCTTGTAGAGGTAGTTCGTCAGTTCGGCCGTCTGCATCGACAGCCGGCGCTGCAGCTCATGCACGACGCGAACGATCGCGCGCATCACCCGATAGACCAGGTGGGGGTTGCTGTCGAGCAGCCCTTCGAGATCGCCGCGGCTCAGGCTGAGCACGCGAGTCCCGTTCTCGGCAACGAGCGAGGCGTAACGCAGCGCGCCGTCGAGGAACGAGAGTTCACCGACGACGTCGCCGGGGCGCAGCACGCTGAGCGTGACTTCGTTGTCGGTGCCGACTGCCTTGACGACAGCGATGCCGCCACTCGCGACGACGTAGAGGTGGTCATCGCTGTCGCCCTCGCGCACGATGACCTCGCCCTGCGCCAGGTCGCGGAACGTCATCACCGCTGCCAGCGCCTTGCGCTGGTCCGCGGTCATCTCGACCGCCAGCTTGGACTTGCTGAGGCCTTCGAGGATGGCGGCTTGTGTCATGACGGGCTCCGGCGACGATTGGACTGGCTCCGGATTGTCGGGGTAGCGCAGCCGTCCGGCCAGTAGGTGAAACCCGCGAGCGCAAATTCAGGCGTGGGTCGGTGCGACCGGCTGCCGGATCGTCGCATAGGCCGCCAGGGCAGCATCCCGGCTGGCAGGAAGCTCGACGATGGGGTGAGGGTAGGTTTGCCCGAGCGTCACGCCGGCCTGCGCCAGGACCGCCGCAGGGGCCTCCCAGGGGCGTTGTATCCACTTGTCCGGCAGCTGCGTCAGTTCGGGCAGCCAGCGGCGGATGTACACACGCGCTGGATCGTACCGCTCGGCCTGCAGCACCGGATTGAAGATGCGGAAGAACGGCGCCGCGTCGGCGCCGCAGCCTGCGGTCCATTGCCAGCCGAGCGTGTTGGCGGCGAGGTCCGCGTCGACCAGCGTGTCCCAGAACCAGCGGGCGCCGGCGAGCCACGGCTGCCGCAGGTTCTTGGTCAGCAGCGAGGCGACGATCATGCGCACGCGGTTGTGCATGAAGCCGGTCGTCCACAACTCGCGCAGGCCGGCGTCGACGATCGGGAAGCCGGTGCGGCCCTGCTGCCAGGCGCGGAGCAGCCCGGGATTCTCGGCCCACGGAAAGCGTTCGAAGCGTTCGTCGAGTGGCTGCTCGGGCGTGTGCGGGTAGTGGTGCAGCAGGTGATACGCGAATTCGCGCCAACCGATCTCGCGGATGAAGCTGTCCGCGGATTTCGCGGCCGCCGGCTGCTCGACGATGGCGTTGCGCGCCGCGACCAGGCACTGGCGCGGGCTGATCTCGCCGAAATGCAGGTGAGGTGAGAGCCGTGAGCTCGCGGGCAGGTCCGGGCGATTGCGGACTTCGTCGTAGCGGCCGAGCCATTCGCCGCAGAATTTCTCCAGCCGCTGATGCGCGCCGTTTTCGCCGGGCGACCACAGTTTCGCAAACGCTGCGTCCCATGGAATCTTCGGCAGCAGGTCGAGCTCGTCCAGCGCCAGGCTGTCGATAGGCTGCGACGGCCCGTGCAGGCGCCTGGGGGCCGGCAGCGGCGCCGGCTGCGCATCGAGTCGCATCTGGCACGCTCGCCAGAACGGCGTGAAGACCCGGTACGGCCCACCCTGGCCGGTGCGGATTTCCCATGGTTCGTGCAGCAGAGCTGCGTTGTAGCTTTCGCACTCGAAGCCCAGGTCGCGCAGGCCGGTCTTGACCGCCGTGTCACGCGCGACGGTGGCCGGATCGTACAGACGATTCCACACGACTTTGCTGGCGCCGATTTCACGCACCAGCGCGAGCAACGTGGACAACGCCGGCCCGCGGCGCAAGGTGAGGGCAACGCCTTTCCTGCGCAGTGATGCATCGAATGCGGTCAGGCTGTGGTGCAGCCACCAGCGAGACGCGGCACCGGGCGACCATGGGCTTTCCTCTTCCGGTGCGTGCACGTACACGGCCACGACGTGGTCGCTGTCCGCCACGGCCGCAGTGAGCGCCGGATTGTCGGACAGGCGCAGGTCGCGCCGGAACCAGACGAGAGTGGTCGTGCCGCTCATGCAGCGATTGCCTCAATGAAAAAAGCCGCGCCCGGTGAGGAGCGCGGCCTTGGTTGCAGCCCGGGCCGGGTCAACCGACCGAGTTGCGCAGCGCGGCGATACGTTCGTCCAACGGCGGGTGCGACATGAAGAGTCGTTTGAGGCCGCCGGGCTTTGGGCCTCCGGCAATGCCGAACGCCGCCATCTTCTCCGGTAGCGGGCCGGAGTGACGCTGCTGCAGCCGTTCGAGCGCGCCGATCATGGCCTGGCGACCGGCGAGCGTCGCGCCACCCGCGTCGGCGCGGAACTCGCGCTGCCGCGAGAACCACATGACGATCATCATCGCGAACAGGCCGAGCACGAGCTGCGCAATGATCGAGGTGACAATGAACGCCGGGCCGTGGCCTTCTTCCGTCTTGAAGATCACGCGGTCCACGAAGTGGCCGATGACGCGCGAGAGGAAGAACACGAAGGTGTTGACCACGCCCTGGATCAGCGTCAGCGTGACCATGTCGCCGTTGGCGACGTGGCTCACCTCGTGCGCGAGCACGGCCTCGGCTTCCTGCTGCGACATGCTTTGCAGCAGGCCCGTGCTCACAGCGACCAGCGCGGCATCACGGCGCGCGCCCGTCGCGAACGCGTTCGGCTCGGGCGAATTGAACACCCCCACCTCCGGCATGCCGATGCCGGCGGCCTGCGCCTGGCGCTGCACGGCGCCGACCAGCCAGCTTTCGGTGGCGTTCGCGGGTTGCGAGATGACCCGCACGCCCATCATGCGCTTGGCTGACCACTTGGAGATCGCGAGCGAGAAGAGCGAGCCCGTGAAGCCCACCACGGCCGACAAGACCAGCAGCTTGCCGAGGTCGAGGTCCGAGCCCTGCGCGTCGAGGATCGAATTGATGCCGAGCAGGTTCAGCACGATGCCCAGCAGCAGCATGATCGCGAGGTTGGTGGCGAGGAACAGCAGAATCCGTTTCATCTTGGCGTGTCTCCAGCGTGCGATCCCATGACGCCCGTTCGCTTGGGGTGATCTTGCGGGTTTCAATCCCTGCCGCAGCCAGGCGTGGCAGCGGGTTCCGGCGCGAGCGCATAATAACAAGAAGCCAAAAACCGGAACCGAAGTTCGGACAACCGCCGTCCGCCGCGGTTCCATCACGCCCGCCACGAGGTGCCCGGATGACCGCAAGCCCCGCCCGGCACTGGACGTTCCTGAGCAACCATGCGCACGTCCTGGTCTGCCTGGCCCAGGACCCGGACGCGCGGCTGCGCGACGTCGCGCTCAGTGTCGGCATTACGGAGCGTGCCGTCCAGAAGATCGTGAGCGACCTCGAGGCAGCCGGGGTCATCGAGCGCGAACGCGCAGGACGGCGGAACTCCTACCGGCTCAAACTCGACATGCCGCTGCGGCACGTGCTCGAATCGCACAAGACCGTCGGTGTCCTGTTGTCGCTGGTACTGGGCCGCGCCGGGCGCAAGCGTGTCCGCTCCGCCTGATGGCGCCGCGCGGCTGCGCCGCGCCCTGCACGAAGGCCAGGCCGTGCTTGGAGTTCGCCTTTCCCGCCTCCCCGAGGCCGACGAGCACGACGTGCACCAGTGTCGGGTCGAGTGCCGGCGCCTGCGCGCGCTGCTCAAGTCATTCGGGTCTTTTTTTTCCGCGGAGCAGGCGCTCAGGCACAGGGCAGCACTCGAGCGGGTCGCCGACCTGCTGGCCGAGATCCGCGGACTGGATGTCCTCGCCGCACAGCCACCCCTGCGAAGCGGCCCCTGCGTCCGCGAGCTGGCGGCGGCCCGGCAGCAGGCCGTGAAGCGACTCGCCCGTCGGCTGCAAAGTCGATCGAATCGGGCGGCAGTCGAGTTGCTTGCCCGCGGTCCATGCCGGGGCAACCTTGGCCTGCGCGGCGGGATCGCCGATGTCGATGTTCTGCGACGCGCGCGGCGCTCGTGGCGCCGGGCGCAGCGCCTGCTGGAACCGCGTCCGCGTACCCGACGCCAATTGCACCAACTCCGTATTCGCCTGAAGAATTGCCGATACATACTTGAAATCGTTGCAGATGTATCGTTGACGAACGCCGCGACTCTGCGTCGCCGACTGCGTGATGCACAACAGAATCTCGGTGATCGGCGAGATGCCGAAGCCGCGGCGGATTGGTTGCAGTCGGATCCGGCTCGGGCGGCGCGCAGCGGGGTCGCGCGGAGGTCGCTGCAACGCTCGCTGCAAAGGCTGGACCAGGATCTCGACCCGGCGCTCGAGCGGTTGGCACAGGCCGGCAAGCGCTGGGATCACGCCATCACGCGACTGATCGAGCGGGGCGTCAAAGGTCCAGCCTGACGACGATCAGGCCGCCGGAATTCGGTTCGGTCCGGACCGAGAATCCGAAACGACGTGCCCACGCAGCGATCCGCGCATTTTCGGCCAGCGTGGTGCCTTCGAGGCAATCGATGGCGCGATTCTGTGCCGCGGTGGCCAGCGTGCGCATCAGCTCCGTGCCGAGACCCCGACCCTGCCAGCCGTCGGCGACGACTATGGCGCACTCTGCCCGCCTGGTGCCGTCGATGCGGGCATAGCGGCTCACGCCGACGATGCTCTCGCCAGCGGCTTCCTGCACGAAACCGGCGATCGCAAGCCGATCGTAATAGTCGAGGTCGAGCAACCGTTCGAGATCGCGTTCGCTGGCAGTCGTGACGGAGTACTGGACGCGCAGGTACAGCGTCTGCGGCGACAACTCGCCGATGAACCGGCGCTCGAGGGCGAGGTCTTCATGGCGGAGCGCGCGGATACTGACCGCTGGCGCACCGGCGGGCTGCCAGGTGCGTTCGAGTTCGCGGGGGTAGCGGCCGCGGAGGGCCTCAGGTGCGACGGCTGCGGGTGAGTCGAGTCGCGTCACTCGCGATCGCGGTATTCGTCGTCGTCTTCGTCGAGGTCGTCGTCCTCGTCCTCGTCGTCGTCCTCGTCGTCGTCCCAGTCGTCGTCGTCGTCGTCGTCTTCGTCGAAGTCGTCGTCCTCTTCATCTTCTTCGTCTTCATCGTCGACCCAGCCTTCCGGCGGGATCGTCAGTTCGAGATCCATCTCGTTCCACTGGTCGAGGTCGATTTCCCGGATCTCCCGATCCGGCCACTGGATGCGGATGATTTCCTCGTCAGGGTCGACCGAGAGCACCTGGAACGCTTCCTCGTTGTCGAGGTCCTCGTACCATTGGCCTGCCTGCGGTTCGTAATCACGGCTCACCGGGAAATCCTCAGCGACATCGCCGTCACGACCACGGCATCGAATTGCAGCAACTATACGGTCGCCCCAACCGGGCAGGCAATCGGAACAACCGGATGCTGCACTGCCGCAATTCACGTACACTCGGGGTAAGCCGGGGTTTACCAGAGGACTCGATCGTGTACACGTACCGCGCTCCGCTTCGTGACATCCGTTTTGTCGTCCACGACGTGCTCGACTTCGAGGAAAATTACCGCGCCTACGGGCGCGAGGACCTCAAGCGCGAGCTGCTTGAGGGTATCCTCGAGGAGGGTGCACGCTTCGCCGAAGACGTACTGGCTCCCACCAACCGCGTGGGCGACGTTCACGGCCTCGTTTTCGAAAACGGCGAGGTCAGGACCCCGCCCGGCTTCAAGGAAGCCTACGACCGCTACTGCAAAGACGGCTGGATCACGATGACGGCCGATCCCGCGTGGGGTGGCCAGGGCCTGCCGGGCGGTTTCTCGCTGGCCTTCGGCGAGATGCTGGTATCGGGCAACATGGCGTGGCGCATGTACTCCGGGCTCACAGAAAGCGCGGCGCTCACGATCGCGGCCCACGGCAGCGACGCACTCAAGCGCATCTACCTGCCGAAGATGATCGCGGGTGACTGGTCGGGCACGATGTGCCTGACTGAGGCGCACAGCGGCAGCGACCTCGGCATCCTGAAGACCCGGGCCGAGCCGCGGGCGGACGGCTCCTACGCGATCACCGGCACCAAGATTTTCATCAGCGCCGGCGAACACGACCTGACGCAGAACATCGTGCACCTCGTGCTGGCGCGCCTGCCGGACGCACCTGCGGGCACCCGTGGCATCAGCCTCTTCGTCGTGCCGAAATTCCGGCCCGACGCGAACGGCGATGCCGGTGACCGCAACGGAGTCGTGTGCGGCTCGATCGAGCACAAGATGGGAATCCACGCGTCGCCGACGTGCGTGATGCACTTCAACGGTTCGACCGGCTGGCTCCTCGGCAAGCCGAATGAGGGCTTGGCCTGCATGTTCACGATGATGAACCAGGCGCGACTCGGCGTCGGCCTGCAGGGCCATGGCCTCTCGGAACTCGCGTGGCAGGCGTCGATTTCCTACGCCAACGATCGCCTGCAGGGCCGCGCGATGTCGGGTGCGAAGGAGCCCGGCAAGGCGGCGGACCCGATCATCGTCCACCCCGACGTGCGGCGCATGCTGCTGACGCAGAAGGCGTTCGTCGAAGGCGGCCGCGTGCTGTGCTTCCTGACCGGACGCGAGATCGACAGCGCGCACCTCAATCCGGACCCGCAGGCGCGCCAGGCTTCGAACGACCTGATCGCATTCCTCACGCCGATCGTGAAGGGTTTCCTGACCGAGGCGGCGATGGAAGTGACGAGCCTCGCCGTGCAGATCCACGGCGGCCACGGCTTCATCCGCCAGACGGGTGTCGAGCAGTTGATGCGCGACGCGCGCATCACGCCGATCTACGAAGGCACCAACGGCGTGCAGGCGCTCGACCTGCTTGGCCGCAAAGTCTTCGGCACGGGCGGCAGGAGCCAGCAGATGATCAGCGCGCGGATCGTCGATTCGATCAGGAAGTTCGGCGGCCTGCCCGAAATCGCGCCGCTCGCCGCCGACCTCGGCAGGCGCCTGGAACAGTGGGGTAGACTCACGGCTGAGCTCGGCCTGGCCGCGAAGAACAATCCGGACGAAGTCGGCGCTGCCGCGACCGACTACCTGCATGTCTCGGGCTACATCTGCCTCGCCTGGTGCTGGCTCGTGGCTGCAGGCGTTGCTGCGAAGAAGCAAGCCCAGGATCCGAGCGACGACTTCTACACGGCGAAACTCGTGACGGCACGGCACTACTTCTCGCGCATCCTGCCGCGTGTTGACTCGCATGCCGCCGCCGCACGGGCCGGTTCCTCGGGACTGATGGCGCTCACCGCCGATCAGTTCGCGATCGCATGAGCGCACCCGCGGCTGCACGCGGCGGGGCCCGCCTCGCCCGTGCAAAGCGGGTCGTCGTGAAGATCGGTTCGGCGCTGCTCGTCGAGAAATCGACGGGCCGCGTCAATCGTGCGTGGCTGGAGACCCTGGCCGCGGACGTCGCGGCGATGCGGACCCGTGGCCAGGAAGTCGTGATCGTCTCCTCCGGCGCCATTGCGCTCGGACGGCGACAGCTCGGGCTCGCGCCCGGCAAGCTCAAGCTCGAGGAAAGCCAGGCTGCCGCGGCCGTTGGCCAGATCCGTCTCGCGCACGCGTGGAAGGAAGTGCTGGAACAGCATGACTGTGCGGTCGCGCAGATGCTGCTGACCCTTGGCGACACCGAGGAGCGCCGTCGCTACCTGAACGCACGCAGCACGCTCAATACACTGCTCAGGCTCGGCGCGGTCCCGGTCATCAACGAGAACGACACCGTGGCGACCGCCGAGATCCGTTACGGTGACAACGACCGCCTTGCGGCGCGCGTCGCCCAGATGGCGAGCGCCGACTGCCTCGTGCTGCTCTCCGATGTCGATGGTCTGTACACCGCCGATCCAACGCGTGACCCGCAAGCGAAGTTCATCCCCGAGGTGACCGGCATCACCCCCGAGATCGAAGCGATGGCGGGAGGTTCGGCATCCGACGTGGGCTCCGGCGGCATGGCCACCAAGGTGCTCGCCGGCAGGATTGCGGTCACGGCGGGGTGCAACATGTGCATCACCGCGGGTCGCGAGCAGCATCCGCTGCAACGCATCGAGGCCGGTGGCCGCTGCACCTGGTTCGTGGCGCAGACCTCGCCGAAGACCGTGCGCAAGCAATGGATTGCGGGCCTGCTGCAACCCGCGGGCGTGCTGCACGTCGACGCCGGCGCGGCGAAAGCCTTGCGTGGCGGCAAGAGCCTGTTGCCGGCCGGGGTCACGCAGGTCGAAGGCTGCTTCGACCGGGGCGACATGGTCATCGTGCGCGACGCGGACGGCGTGGAGATAGCGCGCGGCCTGAGCGCCTATTCGAGCGAGGACACCCGCCGCGCGAGCGGTCGCCGCAGCCAGGAGCTCGAGGCGATTCTCGGGTATCGTGGTCGCGACGAACTGATTCACCGCGACGACCTCGTATTGACGTGACGACCGACGAAGCCATTGCACAGACCATGCAGCAGCTCGGCCGCGACGCGGTCGCGGCGCAGGGCGTGCTGTCGAACTCGAGCGGCGCGCAGCGCAGCCAGGCCCTGCACGCCGTTGCAGCCGCGCTGCGGCTGCAGCAAGCCGGGATTCTCGCGGCCAACGAACGCGACATGAGTGCGGCGACCGCCGCCGGACTCGGACGGGCCGCGCTGGATCGCCTGCAACTCGATGCTGCGCGCATCGAAGCGATGGCGCAGGGGGTCGAAGAGATTGCCGCCTTGCCGGACCCGATCGGCGCGACGATCGCCGAGTGGACGCGGCCCAACGGGCTACGCATCCAGCGGGTGCGGGTGCCGCTCGGCGTCATCGGCATCATCTACGAAAGCCGGCCCAACGTGACCTGCGACGCCGGCGCGCTGTGCCTCAAGTCGGCGAATGCGGCGATCCTGCGCGGCGGCAGCGAGAGCCACCACTCCAGCGTCGCGATCCACGACTGCCTCGTCGCCGGGTTGCTTGCTGCGGGCCTGCCGGCAGCCTGCATCCAGTTGGTGCCCACGACAGATCGCGCTGCCGTCGGCGAGATGCTCGCGCGGATGACGGAGTTCATCGACGTGATCGTGCCGCGCGGCGGCAGGAGCCTGGTCGCGCGCGTGCAGCAGGAGGCGAGGGTGCCGGTGATCGGTCACCTCGAGGGCATCTGCCACGTGTTCGTCGATCGCGCCGCGAACCTGGCGATGGCACGCGCGATCGTCCTCAACGCCAAGCTGCGACGCACCGGCGTCTGTGGCGCGGCCGAGACGCTGCTGGTGGACGCGGCGGCCGAGCGGACGCTCCTCGGGCCGCTGGTGCGGGAATTGCTGGATGCCGGCTGTGAAGTCCGCGGCGACGCGGCGGCGTTGGCCGCCGACCCGCGGGTGAAGCCGGCGACCGAAGCGGACTGGCACACCGAGTACCTCGACGCGATCATTGCGGTGAAGCTCGTCGACGGCGTCGATGGCGCGATCGAGCACATCGCGCGCTACGGCTCGCAGCACACGGAATCGATCGTCACCGACGATGCAGCCACGGCCGAGCAGTTCCTCACCCGCGTCGACAGCGCGATCGTCCTGCACAACGCCTCAACACAGTTCGCCGACGGCGGCGAGTTCGGAATGGGTGCGGAGATCGGTATTTCCACCGACCGTTTCCACGCGCGCGGCCCGGTCGGCGTCGAGCAGCTGACCAGCTACAAGTACGTCGTGCGGGGCAGCGGCCAGGTCCGGCCCTGAGGGTTCAGGCGTCGACGGCGGCAAGTCCGCCCGCCAGCGAATAGACAGAGGTGAATCCCAGCGCGCGCAGGCGCCCTGCCAGCGCGAGACTGCGCACGCCATGCGCGCACGCGATCAGGTAACGGCCCTCGCGCGGCAGCGCGGTCGATCCCTGCAGGAACGCGCTGAGCGGCAGGTGCCACTCGATCCGCCCAGCCGGGTCGTCCATGGCGCGTTCCCACGGCTCACGGATGTCGATCAGCGTCAGCCCCGACGCGCGCGCGGCGGCCAGGGTCGGGAATTCGAGCTCAAGGGCGGCCGGGTCGATCGCGTCCGTCTGCAACTCACGCGGTGAGTGATCACAGGCCGGATTGCGCGCCGCCTTCAACGTACGCCAGTGCATGCCGAGCAGGTCGAACACGTGCAGGGCTGGGGCGCTCTCCACCGGCAGCTCCAGCAGGAGTTTCAGCGCCTGCATCGCCTGCAGCGCACCGAGCGTCGCCGGCACCGGACCGAGCACGCCGGCCTGGGCGCAGTTGCCGACCAGTCCGTCGCGCGGCGCCTCGGGCCAGAGACAGCGCAGGCAGGGCCAGTCCGCTCGCGGCAGGTAGACCTGCAACTGGCCCTCGTACTGGTACACGCTGGCAAAGACCGCGGGCTTGCCAAGTATCACCGCGGCGTCGTTGACCGTGAACTTGGTCGCGAAGTTGTCGCTGCAGTCGACGACGAGGTCGTACCGCGCGAGCCAGTCGACGAGGTTGCCGGCACCGGCGCGTTCGGCATGCACCGCGAACGTCGCCTCCGGGTTGAGTGCGCGCAGCCGCGCGGCGGCCACGGTTGCTTTCGCCTTGCCGATGTCCGCAACGCCATAGAGCGGCTGGCGGTGCAGGTTGCTCGCGTCCACGCTGTCAGCGTCGACGATGCCGATGCGGCCCACGCCGGCAGCGGCAAGGTACTGCAGCACTGGCACGCCGAGGCCGCCGGCGCCGATGACGAGCACCGAGCCTGCGCGCAGACGCCGCTGGCCCGCGGCACCGACCTCGGGCAGCGCGATCTGCCGTGAGTAGTCCGGTGCTGCGTGCGACTGCGCATGGGCGTGCGCGTGATCCTGTCCGTGCAAGCGGGCAGGCGCCGGCGTGGCGGCGTGATCGGCGTGGCTTTCGTGGTCCCCCGGTTGCGCGCAGCGCTCGCAGTTTACCCAGCCCGAGTCACCGTCGACGTAGTGCTCCTTCTTCCAGATCGGAACGCGGTGCTTCACCTCGTCGATGATGTAGCGGCAGGCCGCAAAAGCCTCCGCGCGATGGCGCGAGCTCACGCCGACCCACACCGCCATCTCGCCAAGCTCGAGGTCGCCGATCCGGTGGATGCAGGCAGCGTGCTGCACGCCGTATTTCGCGACCGCCTCGGCGACGATGCGTTCACCCTCGCGCTCGGCCAGCGCGGCATACGCCTCGTACTCGAGCCGCTGCACCGCACGGCCCTCGTTGTGGTCGCGCACCCAGCCTTCGAACGTCGCATAGCCGCCGCACGCCGGATCGGCGAGCGCCTCGCGACCGCGAGCCGTGTCGATCGGCAACGTGCTGAAGGCGAACGGCTGCATCAACCGCCCGCGACGGGAGGAATGAAGACGACACGGTCGCTGGATTCGAGCGGCGACGCCCAGTCCCGGAACTCCTCGTTCACCGCGACACGCAGCATCGAGAGCGGCAGGGTGAAGCCGTGCCGGGTCCGCACTTCCTCGTACAGTTCGGCGGGGGTCGCGGCGTCCGTTTCCAGACGCTCCTCGCTGCAGCCGGACTGTTCACGCAGCACAGCAAAATACTGCAGGGTGATCTTTTTCATGGATTCGGTGGTCCGCCCAGTTGACCCCGCGCGCGATGCAGGTCTGCGGGGGTGTTCACGTTGTCGAGCGCGGCGGGGTCGGGCTGCTGGAGCAGTGCGACCCCGGTGCCGATGATGAACTTGCGCGGGCAGTTGCGACCCGAGGCGAGGGCTGACAGCACGCCGGCACGCGAACCAGGTTCATAGATCGCACAGAGCGGCTCCGGCAAGCCGTCGTGACTGCTCGCATAGGCGACGACGGGCCGTCCGTCGCGACGACCGGTCAGGTGGCTGATCACGGCATCGTCGACGAACGGCAGATCGCACGCCAGGACGAGCCAGGCACTATCCGGGTGCGCCGCTTGCGCCGCGGCGATGCCGGCAATCGGGCCGGTGCCGTCGTGCACGTCGACGATTACCGGCCGACCTTGCCGCACGGGGTCGTCCTGCTGGCCGGCGCGAATCGAGACGAACACACGCTGGCAGTGTCGGGCGAGCGTGTCATACGCCCAGTCGAGCTGCGGGCGGCCGTGCAGGGCGAGCGCGGCCTTGTCCTGCCCCATGCGCCGGCTGGCGCCCCCCGCCAGCACCAGGCCGTACAGGGGTGCGAGCGGTTGGGTCATCTGGCAACGCCTGCGCGCACGTCACGCTTACCACCGTGCTTTTCCATCAATCGCGTGTCGGCGATGACGATTTCGTGCGAAAGCGCCTTGCACATGTCGTAGATCGTGAGCGCCGCGATCGAGGCGCCGGTCAGGGCCTCCATTTCGACGCCCGTCCTGTGGTGCAGCGAGACCGTGCAGCGCACGACGGCGTCGTCGTCGTGCATGTCGATGACGACGTCGCAGCGCTCGAGGGCGAGCGGGTGACAGAAGGGAATCAGCTCGTGCGTGCGCTTGGCAGCCATCACGCCGGCCACGATCGCCGTGTGGAACACCGGGCCTTTCCTGGTGGCGAAACCGGCGTCGCGCAGCGTGCGCGCGACAGCCGCGGGGAAGCGAACCCGTGATTCGGCCACGGCGGTCCGCAACGTGACTGCCTTGGCGCTCACGTCCACCATGGTGGGGCGGCCTTGCGCATCGACGTGGGTGAGTTCGGTCATCGTGTCATCCGCCGATGTAGTGCATTTCGACCTTGCGCAGCGGAGCCTCGCTGCCGCGCAGGGCGCTGCGCAATTCGCTGTAGCGGTCCGCCCGCTGTGTCCATGCGCCGCGCAGCAGCTCCAGCAGTTCTGCATCCGACGCGCCGGCGCGCAATGGTGCCCGTAGATCGAGGCCGCGCGTGGCGAACAGGCAGGTGTACAGGACGCCTTCCGAAGACAGCCGCGCGCGATTGCAGTCGCCGCAGAACGGTTCGCTCACCGACGACACGAAGCCGATCTCACCGGCGCCGTCGTCGTAGGTGTAACGTGATGCCACCTCGCCCCGGTAGCGGCCGGGTGCGGCCGTCACCGGCCAGCGCGCCGCGATCTGCCGCAGGATGTCGGCCGACGGCACGACCTGCGCGGGCTCCCAGGCGTTGCGGTTGCCGACGTCCATGTATTCGATCAGCCGCACGGTGACCTCCGTACCGCGGAAATGCTCGAGCAGGTTGAGAACCGTGTGATCATTGAGCCCGCGCTGTACCACCGTGTTGACTTTGACCGGCCGCAAGCCCGCCGCGAGCGCAGCCTCGATTCCCTCGAGCACCTGCGGCAGCCCGCCGAACCCGCCGCTCATCTTCCTGAACACCGCTTCGTCGAGCGAGTCGAGGCTCACCGTCACCCGATGCAGGCCGTTGCCCTTCAATTCAGCCGCGTGCTGCGCGAGCAGGACACCATTGGTCGTGAGCGCGAGGTCCTCGATGCCGTCAATGCCCGACAGTTCGGCGACGAGATCAGGCAGGCCGTTGCGCAGCAGGGGTTCGCCGCCGGTCAGGCGCACCTTGCGCACGCCGAGGCGAGCCGCGACCCGCGCGAGCCGCGCGATCTCCTCGAACGACAGCCGTTCCTGCGCACGGAGGAAGCGGTATTTTTCGTCGAACGTCGACTGCGGCATGCAGTACGGGCAACGGAAATTGCAGCGGTCCATGACCGAGATGCGCAGGTCGTGCACCGGCCGGCCGAGTCTGTCGACCACCGGGTTCAGCGGACCCAGGGCGACGACACCGGTCGTGCTGCGAGGTTCAGGCATGTGCGTTCACCAGCGGTACAGCGGCGCGAGGAAACCTGCCGCAAATTCGCGGGGGCCCGGCGGCAGTTCCACGAATCCATCCGTACCCAGCAAGGAAATGAAATCTCCCGAACCACGCGTGGGCCGCGGCATGGCGACCATGCCCAGGCTCGAACTGTATTCCACACCGACCGGCAGGAAACAGGCGAGTGCAGGCTTGACCTTGAATGCCGACCCCAGCGGGATGTGTTCCGTACCGCGCGCCGGCGCGCCGGCCATCGCTGCCAGCGCGGGCACGACGTAGCGCAACAGGCAAACCAGGGCAGACACCGGATTGCCGGGCAGTCCGAACACGGTCTGGCCCGTCGATCCGATACCGAACCAGATCGGCTTGCCCGGACGCTGCGCAACCTTGTGCAACACTTCCCGGACGCCGAGTTGTCGCAGGACGTGCGGCACGTGATCGAAGCGTCCCATCGAAACGCCTCCCGTCAGGACGATCACGTCGTGCGTGGCGAGGTGCGCCGTGAGTCGCTCGGCGAGCACGGCGTGGTCGTCTGGCAAGTGATCTTCGGCGACGCGCAGATGGCCGCGCAGGTTCAAGGCACCGCGCAAGGCATGGCTGTTCGACCGGCGGACCTGCCAGGCCGCAATCGGCTGGCCGGCAGCGATGAGTTCGTCGCCCGTGGTCGCAATCAGGATGCGGGGCTCGATGCGCACGTCGGCCCGGGGCAGGCCGGCGGAGGCGAGCACGGCAAGCTCCGGCGCGCCGAGGCGCGTGCCGCGTGCGAGCAGCAGATCGCCTTCGCGCGCATCCAGTCCGCGCGCATGCACGTTGAGAAAAGGTTCGACTGGCGTGTCATCGTCGATGACGGCAAATCCGTGCTCGATGCGCAGTCGCTCGACTGGCACGACGCAGTCGCAACCCTGTGGCAGCACGGCGCCGGTCATCGCTTCGAGGCAATCGGCGGAATCGACCAGGCGCAGTGGCGGGTAGCCGGCGGCCTGGGTGCCGGCGATGCGAAATCGGCGCCGGCCCTGGCGCCATGCCTGCGAGGCGAAGGCGATGCCGTCCATCGTGACCCGATCGAACGGTGGCTGGTCACGTTCCGAGCGCACGGACTGGGCCAGGAACGCGCCCGCCAGGGATTCCAGCGGACGCGATTCGACCGGGAGCAGGAGCACGTTGTCGCGCACGAGCGCCTCCGCGTCGGCCGGGGTCGGCAGGGCCGACGCACCCGACGTCATGCGAAAAGGGCGCTCGGGCGAACGCCCCGGCTCACTTGGCAGCCTTCTCCGAGTACGCCTTCTTCTCGACGTTCCAGCGGTCCACCAGCGCCTGCAGTTCGTCGAGTGCCGAATTGTGCTTCTTGGCGTGGATCACCTCGACCGCGGCTTTCTTCTCGGCGAGCTTCGGGTCGGCCGGATCCAGCGCCGCCAGTTGCTCGGTCTGGTCCTGGTCGAGGCAGGGTAAGTAAGTCTCCTGCACGTTCTTTGCGTAGTCCTTCACCAGGGTCTGCGCCGCCAGCATCTCTTCCTTGGTCGCGGACGCGCCATTCGGCAGCGCCTGCGGGGCCTGGGGATAGACGCAAGTGGCGGCTTCGGCGGCGGCGCTCAACGCCAGCAGGACCGGGGCGAGGGCAAGGGCAGTCAGCATCTTCATGTCGTTGGAACCTCGAGAGTGCCAGTGAGCGCGCAGCCTGCCACAGCGGCCGGCGGATCGCGAACGGGCACTATACCGCAGCCTTGAACCCGTCCGGACCGGGCCGGGCAAGGGACCCTGCCGGCGGGGTTGGCAGGCCGCTTCGGCTTCGTGTCCAATGCCGGCTTCGTCTGTCCCGATCCCCGACTGGAATCCCAGCCATGCGCGCCCCGAAATCGACCGCTGCCACCATGACTACTACCGCAGAAACCTATGATCTCGGCCATTTCATTGGCGGGCGCGAGGTCGCCGGAGTCTCCGGCTGCAAGGGGATCGTGCACAATCCGGCCACCGGCCAGGTCCGGGGCGACGTGGCCTATGCCAACGCCGACGAAACCCGGGCGGCCGTTGCCGCGGCCGAGGCCGCGCTGCCAGCCTGGTCGGCTACGCCGCCGCTGCAGCGCGCGCGCATCCTGTTCAAGTTCAAG
The DNA here is from genome assembly GCA_016705325.1 of Pseudomonadota bacterium. GTDB lineage: Bacteria > Pseudomonadota > Gammaproteobacteria > Steroidobacterales > Steroidobacteraceae > RPQJ01. The sequence continues at coordinate 159,331 of JADIYJ010000007.1, forward strand.
GCATTGCTCGAGGAACACACGGACGAGCTGGCACGGCTGATCACGGTCGAGCACGGCAAGGTGCTTTCGGATGCACGCGGCGAAGTCATCCGCGGCACCGAGGTCGTCGAGTTCGCCTGCGGTATCCCGCAGATGCTGAAAGGCGAGTTCAGTGAAAACGTCGGCACCAATGTCGACAGCTGGTCGCAGCGCCAGCCGGTCGGCGTCTGCGCCGGCATCACGCCGTTCAACTTTCCGGCGATGGTCCCGATGTGGATGTTCCCGGTGGCGATCGCCTGCGGCAACACGTTCGTGCTGAAGCCGTCCGAGAAGGATCCGGGCTGTCCCATGCGCGTGGCGCAACTGCTCAAGCAGGCCGGCCTGCCGGACGGTGTGTTCAACGTCGTCAACGGCGGTCGCGAAGCCGTGGATACGCTGCTGACGGACCCACGCGTCGCCGCCGTCAGCTTCGTCGGCTCGACGCCGGTCGCCGAATACATCTATCGCACGGCCTCGACACATGGCAAGCGCGTGCAGGCGCTCGGCGGCGCCAAGAATCACATGGTCGTGATGCCTGACGCCGACACCGAGAACGCGGCGAGCGCGCTGATTGGCGCGGCCTATGGCTCGGCCGGCGAGCGCTGCATGGCGATCTCGGTGGCGGTCGCGGTGGGCGATGCAGCCGATCCGTTGCTCGATGCGCTGCAGCGCCAGCTCAAGCAACTCAAGGTCGGCTCGGGGCTCGACGACGACGTCGAGATGGGCCCCCTCGTGACCCGGGAACACCGCGACCGGGTCAGCGGTTACGTGGACCTCGGCGTGCAGGAAGGCGCGAAGCTCGTCGTCGACGGCCGCGGCCTGCGCTTGCGCGGACTCGAGGACGGCTTTTTCATCGGGCCGTGCCTGTTCGACGGCGTCGAGCCGCAGATGCGGATCTACAAGGAAGAGATTTTCGGCCCGGTATTGTGCGTCGTACGCGTGCCGGACCTGGCAACGGCCACCGGTCTCGTCAACGCGCACGAGTTCGGCAATGGCACGGCCATTTTCACCGCGAGCGGCGCAGCGGCGCGAACGTTCACCCAGGGCGTGCAGGCGGGCATGGTTGGAATCAACGTACCGATTCCGGTGCCGATGGCCTTCCACTCGTTCGGCGGCTGGAAGCGCTCGCTGTTCGGGGCGCTGCACGTGCACGGCCCGGACGGCGTGCGCTTCTACACGCGGCTCAAGACCGTGACCTCGCGCTGGCCTACCTCGCGCAGGGAAAGCGCGCAATTCGTCATGCCAACGATGAAGTAACGGTAAACTTCGCCTACCTTACGCGCGGCCGTAGCTCAGTTGGATAGAGCATCAGGCTTCGAACCTGAGGGTCGGGGGTTCGAATCCCTCCGGCCGCGCCAGTCAATCCAGTGACAACCTTCCAGGCCGGCGGGGCACAGACCCGCGTCGTGCCGTGGAGAGCGCACGATGCACAAGCCTGTTTCCCGTTCCTGGCTCCTGCGGACGGCCATCGCCCTGCAGCTGATTCCCGCCCTTGCCGTCGCTGACGATGCCGGCGCCGAGGGTGCCGGACTCGCAGTCATCACGGTGACCGCCCAGAAGGTCACCGAGGACCTGCAGAAGACGAGTGCCGCTATTACGGCGATTTCAGGCGACGTCCTGGTCAATGCCGGTGTGTATGACATCCGTGCGGTGCAGAACCTGATGCCGCTGGTCCGTTTCCAGGCCGAGAACGCCTCGACCGAACTCTACATCCGCGGTGTCGGCTCGACACTCGACCTGCCCAACATCGAGCCGCCCAACGCGTTCAACTTCAACGGCGTCCACATCCCGCGCGAAGGGACCAGCGTCGGCCTGTTCGACGTCGAATCCATCGAACTGCTGCCGGGACCGCAGGGCACGCTGTACGGACGCGCGGCGCTCGGCGGCGCCGTCAACGTCGAGTTCAACCGGCCCACGCAGGAGCTCGAGACCAGCGGCGTGCTCGAGGTCGGCGACTATTCGCTGCTGCACGGCACGATCGTGCAGAACCTGCCGGTGTCGGAGCAACTCGCGCTGCGCGGCGCGTTCGATTACATCGAACGCGACGGTTACCTGCGGACGGGCGCGGATTCCCAGGAGGACTACGCGGGCCGGCTCTCGGCGCTCTACGCGCCGACCGACGACCTCGACGTCTACGTCTGGCTGCACGGCGCGAAGAAGGACGGCAAGTCGCCCAACCTCGTCCGTCGCGGCTTCAACGACGGCACGTTCGACGGCGATCCGAATGCGTTCAACACCAGCGACCCCTGGGACGACCGCATCGATCCGGGTGCGCCGACAGCGTCGCCGCAGGACTTCGAGAACCTGGTGCTCGGCGCGCAGGTCGACTGGGACCTGGGGGATGCCAAGCTCACCTACATACCCGGCTATTTTTACCTCGACTGGTCCGCGGACTACTGGCTCGAAAACATTCCGGCGCTGCTCACCGCGCACTACAACCAGGTGACGAACGAGTTGCGCCTCGCGAGCGACACGGACTCAAAGCTGCAGTGGCTCGGCGGCCTGTATGCCTACCAGGTCACGAACTCCGGTGATTTCATCGTCGGCGGCTTTCCGCTCTCGCAGATTTCGCGCAACCGGCTCGAAGGCTATGCGGCCTTTGGCGAAGCGACGTATTCGCTGACGGAGACCGTGCGCGTCACCGCGGGTGGCCGCTTCAGCTGGGACCAGCGTGAAGGCGAGGGCCAGACCGCATTCGGCGTGCCGTTCTCGGCCGACGAGGATTATGACAACTTTGACTGGAAGCTGGGCGCGGAAATGGACCTGGGTGCGGACGCGATGGCGTACGCGACGATCCAGACCGGCTACCAGCCGGGCACGTACAACGCATTTCCGGCCACGGACGAGCTGTCGAACCTGGTGCAGTCGGCGACGATGACGGCATACACGGCCGGCATCAAGAGCCGTTTCCTCGACGCTCGCCTGCAGGTCAACGACGAGATCTTCTATTACGACTACGAAGACCTGCTGGTGCAGTCGTTCAACCTGAACACCGCGCTGCTGACGACCTTCAACGCCGCACAGACGACGATCTGGGGCAACCAGCTCGACGTGCTGTTCGCGCCGACCGGTCGCGACCGGCTGAACCTGTCGGTGGGCTACCTGAATGCCGACTACGACGACTTCATGGTCCTGGACGGCGTGAACATGGGCATTTCGAACCGCGATTTCGGCGGCTACCCGCTGCAGAACGCGCCGGAGTGGACGGTGTCCGCCGGCTACCAGCACGAGTTCCCGATCGGCCCGGGCCGGCTGCTCGCGCGCCTCGAGACGCGCTACGAGGACTCGTTCTGGGGCACGTTCGCGCAGTTCCGCGGCACCGGGCAGCAGGACTACTTCAAGACCGATGCCTCGGTCACGTACTACGCGCCCGACGATCGCTGGAGCGCCGGGCTCTGGGTCAAGAACATCGAGAACGAGGCGGTGCTCGCCGCAGCGACCACCGGCCAGTACGGGCCGTACGCCGACGTCTTCATCGAGCCGCCGCGCACGTTCGGCGCGCGGTTCACGTTCAGGCTTTGATGACGGGCTGCCTCGTCCGCTGCAGCGGAAAACGTTGAAAAAGAAAGGGCGGGTCGTCGTCGACCCGCCCTTGTGCTGCGCCATCCCGGTGCGATGCCGACTAGAACTCCTGCGAGAACTTCAGGCCGATCGTCCGCGGCCGCTGCGGCACGACGTAGACCTCCGATCCGCAGACCGTCTCGGCGCACTGCGCAAAGCGCGAGACCTGCGCAAGTTCGTCGAACACGTTGGTCACGAACAGCTCGAGCCTCCAGTCGTCCTTGCCGAAGCCCGCCGCGATGTCGGCGACCGTGTAGCTGGGCATGTTGCCGATGATGGAGTTCTCGAGGTCGCGGAGGTCGGTCCGCCGCTCGTCGGAGTAGACCACCGAGCCCTGCACGTAGCTGTCAAACGTCGCCACCGGGAACTCGTAGCGTACAGTCGCGTTCGCCTTCCACTCCGGCGTGACGGGCAGCGGCGTGCCCTTGCGGGCCTCCGGATCGGCGGTCGTGGGATTGCCGTCTTCGTCGACGCTCGGGCAGTCCGGGCGCGTCTCGGGCTTGCCGCTGGTATCGACGAAGCCGCAGTAGTTTTCCGTCAGCTCCGAATCGAGCCAGGCGAGGCCGGCCGAGATGCCGAGCTGGTCGGTGACCGCCCAGCTGACGTCCATTTCGATGCCGTCGATCTGCGCCGCGCCGGCGTTGTTGATCTCCGTCAGGCCGTTGGCGCCGAGCAGCGAAAACTGGAAGTCGTCCCACTCCTGGCTGAAGACCGCGCCGTTGAAGCGCAGGCGGTTGTCGAACCACGTCGTCTTCCAGCCCAGTTCGTAGTTCGTCAGCCAGTCGGCCTGGTACGGCGGCAGGGTGCCGCGGCGGTTGATGCCGCCCGGGCGGAAGCCCTCCGAGTACGTTGCATACACCATCGCTTCGTCGGTGACTTTGTAGGTCAGGTTCACGCGCGGGGTCACGCCATCTTCCGTCGTGGTCTTGTCGAAGACCTTGCAGGGCGCGCCGTTGAACGTGTTGGGCGGCACCGGCAGCGAATTGCAATAGCCCTCGCCGTAGGCCGGATTGCCGTTGTAGCCGTCGCTGTAGCCGAAGAAGCCCTTCAGCGAGTTGTCGGAATCGAAGTAGCGTGCGCCGATCGTGCCCGACAGCTGGTCGGTGAAGTCGAAGGTGAACTCGCCGAACACGGCGAAGTCCTTGTCGACCCGCAACTGCTTGGTCAGCCAGATCGTGTCCTCCCAGCCCGTCACGCTGATCTGCGCGCCGAGGTTGTCGATCTTGTAGCGCTGCTGGATGTCGTGCTCCTGCCGCTGGTAGAACAGGCCGCCGACGAAGCGGAAGCGCTGGTTCGCGTCGGACGAGATGCGCAGTTCGTGCGTGTAGCGGTTGTAGCGGTCCTTGCCCTGGATGTACTGCGACGGGTCGATCAGGTCGTAGTTGTCGTCGTACCAGTAGGCGCCGTAGCCGTAAAGGGTGTCGTACCAGTACGAGTAATCGGAGTAGTCCGATTCCGTGTCGACGTCGCGCTTGAGGTACGAGCCCGCGTAGACCAGGTCGAGGTTCGCGACCTTGCCTTCGACGGTGAGTGCGGCCTGCACCCAGCGGTCGTCGGACGTTTCGGGCCGATTGTGCGCCAGCTTGCCTTCGCCGACCAATTCGTCGTAGGCCCAGCTGCCGTTGGATTCCTGCTTCTGGGTCATCACCTGCGGCGTGATGGTCCAGTTGTCGTTGAGGTCGAGCCGCAGTGCCGCACGGGCGCCGGTGGTGTCGGCTTCGTTGTAGTTGTCTTCGACGAACCGCGCGTTGTTGACCGTGATGCCCGACGTCGGGAACGTGCGTTCGCGGTTGACGTTGTCGATGTAGCCGGCATCGTGGCGATGCCAGCCGACCAGACGCACCGCCGTGCGATCGTTGATCGGCAGGTTCACCATGCCCTCGGCCAGATAACCGATGCCGCCACCGTCGACCGAATTCACCTCCAGGCCGTAGCTGGCGTCGAATGCCGACACATCCGGCCGGTTGGTGATGATGCGGAGCGTGCCCGCCTGCGAGCTCGCGCCGTACAGCGTGCCCTGCGGGCCTGCCAGCGCCTCGACGCGCTGGATATCGTACAGGTGCACGTCGAGTGCGCCCTGGATCGTAGTGATTGGCTGTTCGTCGAGGTAGATGCCGACGCTCGGCAGCGATCCCGAATGATTGCCGTCGCCGCCGCTCGCGACACCGCGCATGTAGACGGCCGCGAAGCCGGGGCCCAGCGTCTGGTACGACACGCTGGGCATGAACCTGACGTAGTCATCGAACCTCTGGATGTTCAGATCCTGCAGCCGCTGCGTGCTGAAGGCCTGGATGCTGAGCGGCACGGACTGCAGGTCTTCCGTGCGCTTCTGCGCGGTGACGACGATTTCCTCGAGGCCACCGGACGTGGTCTGCGCGTAGGCGGACATGCCGGCGAGCAGCGTCGGCACGCTGGCTGCCAGCATACGAGTGGCAGACGGCCGGCCATGCAGGCGCTGCAGTTTGCGTTTACGGCTACGGGTCATTTTGTATCGGACTCCCTGAGTGATGCACCCGACCGCGGGTGCGTGAATGCATTCATGGCAGCGGTGGCGCTGCGGGGTAAGCGTCGAGCACGGGGCCCAGCGCGGCCGTGAGCGGGTCGAGCCAGGGTTCGTAGTGCCGCCAGTGGTCCATCGCGTCGCGGAAAATAGGCTGGCGCACCTGTTCGGAGCTTGCGGTGCGGACGGCGCGGTCGTTCTCGTAGAAGCGCAGGCAGGCGTCCTCGAACGGCAGGCCGCAGTAATCGAGCAGCCGCCGCACCTCGCCCTCGGTGTCGTCGACCATGTGCTCATAGATCACGCGATGCACGCGGCCGGGCAGCACGACGTCGAAGTGCGCCATCAGCGTGACGTAGTCGGCGTAATAGCGGCCGATGTCCTCGAGCGAATAGCTGAAATTCTGCCCGCGAGCGAAATGCTGCTTGAAGCCGGAAAAACAGCAGCTCAGCGGATGGCGGCGCGTGTCGATGATCTTCGCGTTGGGCAGCATCAGGTGAATCAGCCCGACGTGCGCCCAGTTGTTCGGCAGCTTGTCGACGAAGCAGGGTGCGCCGGTCTTGCGCTGGACGCGGGTCTGCTGCAGGTAACGCTCGCCGAGTTCGCGCAAGGCGCCGGGTTCCAGCGACTCGAGCACCTCGGGGTACTTCGAGACTTCCGAGCGACGGCTGCGGCCGCTCAGTTCCTTGACGATGCCGACCACGTCCGGCAATTCCATCGTGCCTTCGATCGCCGAATGGCTCGACAGGATCTGTTCGACCAGTGTCGAGCCCGAGCGCGGCAGGCCCACCACGAAGATCGGATCGGGCGCAGTGCACCCCACCCCGTGGCGCGCTGCAAAGAATCCGGGCGTGAACAGCGCACGTGAACGGCGCACGTTTTCGGTGACCGTGCCGCTGTCGTAGGGCACGACTTCCTTGCGCAGGCGATTGCCTTCCGCGTAGTGGTGAAACGAGTCGGCGTAGTCCCGCGCATCCTCCGCGGCCTTGCCGAGCGCGAAGTGGAAGTGGAAACGATCTTCCTGGGTGAGGTCGCTGCGTTCGAGTTGCGCCCGCATCGCGGCGACGTCAGTCTCCGTGAAGCGGAACGTCTTCAGGTTTGCGAGACTCCAGTAAGCCTCGCCGAGACGCGGCTCGAGCTCGATCGACTTGCGATAGGCTGCAATCGAAGCATCCTGCCGTCCCGCCGTCTTGAGCGCATGGCCGTAGCTGAGCCAGACCTTGGCCTGCAGCGCGTACTCGCGCAGCAATTGCTCGTAGAGGCGGATGGCCTCGTCGTATTCGCCGACGCGCGCCAGCACGGTGGCCTTCAGGTTGCGGAAACTCGGGCTGCGCGGGTCGGCCGCGAGCAACTGGTCGATCTGTGCCAGTGCCTCGACCGGCTTGTTGTTGCGATGCAGGACCACGGCATAGTTGTGGCGCGCGGCCTTGAATCCCGGCGCCAGTTCCAGGCAGCGTGTCAGCAGGTTCTCGGCGTCGCTGTAGCGCCCGATGCGCGAGGCGATCTCGGCCAGCATGCGGATCGCGGCGACGTCGGTCGGAAACTGCTGCAGGTGGCTGCGCAGCAGCGGCTCGGCGACGGCGATACGGCCTTCGGCCAGTGCCAGCGCCGGTTCCATGAGCCGGGGGTCGCGCGTCGAATTGCGGATATGGTTGGCGTAGGCCTGGTCGGCGCCAGCGGTATCACCCATCGCATACAGGTGGTCGCCCAGTGCACGCCAGGCATCGGCCATCGTCGGTTGCAGGCGCACGGCCGTGCGCAAAGCGACGACGGCTTCCTCGCCGCGTCCGGCATCGCCGAGTGCCAGCCCAAGCTCGCGTTGTGTGGCTGCCCAGCGCGGTTGTGAGGCGGCCAGTGGCTCGAGGATGCGCAAGGCGTCCGCGACGTCGTTCGATCGTCGCCGGGCCATCGCCAGCAGCAGCGTTGCGGCGGGGTGGTTTGGAACCGCGCCGAGGATCTCGCGTGCCTGTTCAGCGGCGAGACCTGGCTGGGACAGGAGCAGCTTCTCGGCGTGGGCCAACGCCACCTCCAGAGTTCCCACGGGTTCCGGCCCGCTCGTCATCCAAGATCCCCGTGTTTTGACACCACAGCGGGCGAATGAAAGACTGCCGTGCTTCCAATGTCAAACACCTGTTGACATTTTGGCTCCACTTGTTGTTTGGAGGCGACAAACCGATGTCGAACGGATTTTGTTCAGCACCGCACTGTCGCGGAAACCTGCCGTGTGTGCAGCCAGGGCGCCCGGCGGGTGTCGTCGCCTGGCTGGCTGTGACGGGGCTCGTGGCAGGCCTGCCGGCTGTCGCGGCGACGCCAATACAGGTGACGTCGGCTGTGCCTTACCTGGCCGATTCCGGGTCCGTGGCGGTCCAGTGCGGCCGGTTGATCGACGGCATGGCCGCTGTTGCGCAGGGCCTCGCGACCGTCGTCATACGCAACGGTCGCGTCGACTCGGTGCAACCGGGCGCGGTGGCGCCCGCCGGCATGCCCGTCGTCGATCTCGGGCATTACACCTGCCTGCCCGGCCTGATCGACATGCACACGCACCTCACGGACAGCGGGCACGAGACGGCCGACCTCAGTGTCTATTACCAGCGCACGCCGGCGGAGCAGGGCGCGATTGCACGGGAAAGCGCCCGCGCGACCCTGCTGGCCGGATTCACCGGGGCGCGTGACGTCGGCACGTACATCGCCTGGGTCGATCGCGACCTGCGCGACGCAATCAACCGTGGCGACGCGGTGGGGCCCCGCATGCAGGTCGCGGGCTTTTACCTGACGATCCCTGCCGGCGGCGGTGACCTGGTCATTCCCGGCCATGCGGAAGCGGACATCCCACCGCAAGTGCGCGTGGGCGTGGCACGCGGGCCCGAGCAGTTCCGGCAGAAGGCCGGGCAGGCCGTCGCGGGCGGTGCCGACTTCCTCAAGATCATCGCGTCCGGCGCCGTACTTGCGTTTGGCGGTGTGCCGGGCGAGCGAGAAATGCTGCCCGAGGAAATCAAGGCGGTCGTCGACGTGGCGCACGCCCACGGCATCAAGGTCGCGGCGCACGCCCATGGCGCGCAGTCGATCAAGGATGCGATCCTGGCCGGCGCCGACACGATCGAACACGCGTCGCTGATCGACGACGAGGGCATCCGGCTGGCGCAGGAACACGGCACTGCGCTGTCGATGGATGTCTACAACGGCGACTGGATCGACACCGTCGGTCGCGCGGAAAAATGGCCCGAGGAATTCCTGCGCAAGAACGTCGAGACGACCGAGGCGCAACGCCAGGGTTTCACGAGGGCGCACGCCGCGGGCGTCGACATCGTCTACGGCACGGACGCCGCCGTGTATCCGCATGGCCTCAATGCGCGCCAGTTCCCGATCATGGTCCAGCGCGGCATGACGCCGATGGAAGCCATCCAGGCGGCGACTTCGCTGGCCGCGCGGCACATGGGATGGGACGACCGGATCGGCAGCCTGCAGCCGGGCCGCTTCGGCGACCTGATCGCGGTCAAGGGCGATCCGCTCGCCGACGTGACGCGGCTGCAGGATGTAGCCGTCGTGATCAAGGGCGGGCTCGCCTTCAAACTGCCGGCGGAGTGAAGACGTGGCGGTCGGGATTGAGCCGGACGACTTGTTCGCGCCCGCCGAAACCGGCAGCGTGCGGCGGCTCGCGCCGAACCTGCAGCGCCTTGTCGCCCCCAATCCCAGCCCGTTGACCGGACCGGGCACGAACACCTACCTCGTCGGGTCCGGTCCGCATTACCTGGTGATCGATCCCGGTCCCGACGATACGACGCACCTGGACCGCATCCTCGCGGCGACGCACGGCCGCATCAGCCACGTGCTCTGCACGCATTCGCACCCGGATCATTCGCCGGGCGCGGCGGTGCTCAAGGCACGCACCGAGGCGGTCGTGCTGGGGCAGCCGGCCCCGCGCGACGAGTACCAGGATGATTCGTACCGTCCTGACCGGACGCTCGACGACGGCGACGTCATCGCGGTGTCGGGCGCAGGGGTGCGTGCGTTCCACACTCCGGGGCACGCGTCGAACCACGTCTGCCTGCTGCTCGAGCCTGAGGGTTGGTTGCTGACCGGCGATCACCTGATGGGCGGGTCGACCGTCGTCATCCTGCCGCCGGACGGGTCCATGCGCCTGTATCTCGAATCGCTGCGGCGGCTGCGCACGCTGCCACTGACCGCCCTGCTGCCCGGGCACGGCGCGGTGATGGCGGATCCGCTCGGTGAGATCGATCGGGTGATCGCACATCGGCTGCAGCGCGAACGCAAAGTGGTGGCTGGCCTGCTGCAACTGGGTGGCGCCGCCACGCTCGGCGAACTGCTGCCGCTCGTCTATGCCGACACCCCGGTCGCGATGCACCCGTGGGCGCGGCATTCGCTGCTCGCGCACCTGCAGAAGCTGCTCGAGGAACGGCGCGTCGCACAGGATGGCGAATGCTGGGCATGGCTCGCGGCGTGAGCCGGGCCGTGCGGGCCGGACGCCGGTTCGAGCGCATCGAAGTCCGCAACGCGAGCGTCCGGCTCGGCAGGCACTGGGCCTTGCGCGATATTTCACTCGAGATTCGTGCCGGTGAGCACTGGTTGCTGCTCGGGCCGAACGGCGCCGGCAAGACCGTGCTGCTCAAGCTGCTGCGTGGCGACGTGTGGCCGACGCCCACGGGACGCGAAGCCCGTCGCTATCACCTGCGCGATGGCGAAGTGCTCGCGCAGCCGCTGGTCGCGGCTGAACGTATCGCCTACCTCGGTCCCGAGCGGCAGGATCGTTACCTGCGCTACGAATCGCAGCTCGACGTCGCGCAGGTCGTGCTCACGGGCTATGACGATTCCGATTTTCCGCTGCAACCCGCAACTCCCGCGCAACAGCGACGCATCCGGCAGGTGCTGCAGCAGGTGGGCCTGGCCGGCTGTGCGTCGCGGACATTCCGGTCGCTGTCGTACGGCCAGCGCCGCCGCGTGCTGCTGGCGCGCGCCTTCGTGCGCGAACCCGACGTGCTGCTGCTCGATGAGGCGCTGAACGGTCTGGACGGCAAAGGGCGCGCGGCATTCCTGCGCGCCCTGCGGCTGGCGTCGACGCCACGGACTGCGTGGATACTGACGAGTCATCGGCGCGGTGACGCGCCCGCGGGCCTTACTCACGTCGCGCGCATCGCCCGTGGCAGCATCGAAGACGTCACGGACCTGCGTGTCGGCGCCGTCGACCGATCCGCGTTGCAGACCGGGGCGCGACCGGAGATCACGCCTGCATCGAGGCGCAACACGCAAGCTGCGAGCGTGGGCGCGGGCAGGATTCGCACCGCAGAGCCGCTGCTGCGCTTGTATCGGGCTGCGGTGTACCGCGAGGAGCGGTTCGTCATCGGCGCGTTCGACTGGACACTGGAGCGAGGCCAGCACTGGTATCTGCGCGGCGCCAACGGGTCCGGCAAGTCGACGTTCATTGCTATGCTCTACGGCGATCTCTGGCCCGCGCACGGCGGCAAGCTCGAGCGCTGCTGGCCCGCGGTCGATGACTGGAAGGCCAGGGTCGCGCTGGTATCGCCGGAGTTGCAGGCGCGGTATGCCGCGACGGCGTGTACGGTCGAACAGATCGTTGCCTCCGGGTGCCACGCCAGCATCGGCTTGAACGAGTGGCCGACCGCGGCGGAGTTACGCCGCGTGCGACGCGAATTGCACGCGTGGCGACTGACGGGCCTGGCCGCGCGACAGGCGCGCGAATTGTCGTATGGCCAGTTGCGTCAGGTGCTGATCGCCCGCGCGTTCGTGCGTTCGCGCCGCCTGTGGCTGCTCGATGAACCGTTCGACGGCCTCGATGCCGAGGCGCGGCAGCGATTTCGGGCAAGGCTGGATGGAGCGGTGAGCCGGGGCGCAACCGTGGTGATGGCCACCCACCACGAGGACGACGTGCCGGCCGGCGTGACCCGCGTGCTGACGCTGCGGCGTGGCCGTGCGCCGGTCGTCACGAGTCGGTGAGCACACGGCTGCGCCAGGTGCGCGGCGATGCCGGATTTCAGAGCGGAAGCATCGCCTCGCAGACGATCACGGCGTCGCCGGTCACGCGCACGCCCGAGGCGCGCTTGCCGCTGCAGGCCACCGTGACTTCGACGCGGCCCGGCCGATCGACGAAGCGGCCCTGCAGTCCCACGAACGACGCTTCGCCGTCCGTCGGAGTCAGCAACCCGTTGTGCAACAGGTACACGCCAAGCATGCCGTGGGCGTTGCCGCTGACCGGATCCTCGGGCACGCCGATGACCGGGCAGAACATGCGCGACTCGGTGGTCATCGGGTTCGACCCGGGCTTGACCGCAAAGACGAAGAAGCCGTCCGCGCCGACGTGCGACGTGAGGTGAATCAACTGCTCCATCTTCGGTTGCAGCGAGTCGAGCGTGTCCGGCGACTGCAGGCCAAGCAGCAGACGCGAATTCGCGGTGCTCATCACCTGCACCGGGCAGGCCGGATGCAGGCTCGACGAACTGATGCCCAGCGCATCGAGCACGGGACCCAGGCGTTCGTCCGGCACGACGGGGCCGAACGTTGCGGGCGTCTGGTCGATCGTGACGCGCAGGTTGGGCGCTTTGCCGGTGACTTCGACGCCGACGATGCCAGCCGCTGATTTCTGGCGGACCTTGCCACGCGGCACGCCATCGGCCAGCGCACGCACGTAGTGCGCCGCGACGGTCGCGTGACCGACGAAGCCGACTTCACGACGTGGCGAAAAGAAGCGCAGCTCGACGTCGAAGTCGGGTGAATCGGAGCCGAGCACGAATGCGACTTCGAAGCCGGCCAGCTCGCGCGCGATGCGGCGCATCTCCTGCTCCTCGAGCACATCCGCATCGAGCACGACCGCGGCAGGGTTGCCGCAGAAACGCTCCCGCGTAAAAGCATCGACGAGGAACAGACGGCATTTGCGCTGAGTCATGGCGGCGGCGGGCTTCCTGAGCTTCGACAACGGGCATTAGTGCCCAGCCGCTGCGCCCCGTCAACATTTAAGGCCCCTGCGGCGCCTTTGAGCCCTATAATTCGCGTCACCTTGGGGTGGCCTGCAGGGCCTGAGATGTCGACCGCGGCCGCGCAACGTGGCGCCGCACATCGACGAACCCGTTGAACCTGATCCGGTTAGTACCGGCGGAGGGAGTGGGTATGCGTCCCGGACCGTGGCCAATTTATTCGTATGCATTGCGTGCTGCATGCCGGCAGCCTGGCCGCGCCCGTGCGGCGTGGATCGCCCTGCTGCCCGTGGTGCTGCTCGCAGCACGTCCGGCCACTGCCGCGAGCCAGGATGGCGCGCAACCGTTACCAGCGCTCGAGGAAATCATCGTCACCGCATCGTTGCGGGAGCAGCCGCTTGCGGCAGTGCCGGCGAGCATCACGGTGCTTGGCCAGGAGAAACTGCAGGCCGCGGGGCTGCAGCATTTCGCGGACGTGCTCGGCCTGGTGCCGAACCTCAACTGGTCCGGCGGCACGTCGCGGCCCCGGTTTTTCCAGCTCCGCGGCATCGGCGAACTCGAGCAATACCAGGGTGCGCCGAATCCCTCGGTCGGCTTTCTCATCGACGACATCGACCTGAGCGGTGTCGGCATGCCGGCCACGCTGTTCGACACCCAGCAAGTCGAAGTGCTGCGCGGTCCACAGGGCACGCGCTACGGTGCGAATGCGCTCGCGGGCCTGGTCAAGATCAAGACGCGCGAGGCGGCGACGGCCCCGGATTTTCACGCGGAAGTCACCGGTGCCGAAAACGACACCTGGTCGGCAGGCATGGCGGGTGGTGGCCCGATCGGCAGCGCAGGCTCGGCGTGGCGCATTGCGGGCCAGACCTTCTCGAGTGACGGGTTCCTGCGCAACGCCTGCCTCGATCGTGACGACACGAACGGTCGCGATGAGTCGACGCTGCGCGGCAAGCTGCGGTGGGAGCTGGCGCCAGGCTGGCGCGCGGATTTCGCCGCCCTGTACGTCGACATTGACAACGGCTTCGATGCATTCAGTCTCGACAATTCGCGCACGACGCTTGCCGACAAGCCGGGTCGCGATGCGCAGCGAACCCGCGGCGCGTCCGCCGATATCACGGGCAAGGCTGGGGACTACACGGTGCGCAGCGTCAGCGCCTATGCGTGGTCCGACAGCGTGTACAGCTTCGATGGTGACTGGGGCAACGATCTCCATTGGGGTGAGTTCGCGCCTTACGACTATTTCTCGCGCTACGCGCGCGCGCGCTCGACCTTGAGCCAGGACCTCCGCCTCGAGAGCGACCCGGGCGGCGGCGTCGACTGGGTGGCCGGTCTCTATGCGCTGCGGCTCGACGAAGACTCGCGGCAGCGCGACGAATTCGCAGGCGAACTGCTGCGCCCGCTGCTCGAAACAGGCTACGCGGCAACCAGCCTCGCGGTCTATGGTGAAGCCGAGTGGCCGTTGCCGCACGACCTGTCGCTCACCGCGGGAATGCGCGTTGAAACGCGGTCCGCCGATTACAGCGATTCCGACGGCGCGCGCTTCGATCCGCGCGACGCGATGGTCGGCGGCCAGGTCTCGTTGCAGGGGCCGCTCGGCGAGTCGAACCAGTGGTACGCCACGGTGGCGCGCGGTTACAAGGCGGGCGGCTTCAACATCGGGCAGTTCGTGCCGGACGAACGACGCCAGTTCACGCCGGAATACCTGTGGAACGCAGAGTCGGGCATGCGCTTCAACAACTCCGAGGCGGCGGTGCAGGGCGATATCGCGTTCTTCTACATGTGGCGCGAAGACCAGCAGGTGACCACGTCGTTCCAGCTCGATCCGGGCGATCCGTTGTCATACGTCTTCTATACCGACAATGCCGCCAGGGGCCGCAACTACGGACTCGAAGCCTCGCTGGCCTGGCAACCCTTGGAACGTCTGCAACTTGGCGCAACGCTGGGGTTGCTGCATTCCGAATACGTCGGCTACCGCTATGGCGATCGCAATCTCGACGGTCGGGAGCAGGCGCATGCACCGGGGTATCAGTACTCGTTGTCCGCGCAGTGGGGTGGCGGGGAAGGATGGATGGCGCGCGCGGACCTGAACGGCGTCGACGCGTTTTACTTCGACACCAGCCACGACCAGCGTTCGGACCCGTACACGTTGCTCAACCTCAAGGCCGGCTACTCGGCTGGCCCCTGGTCGGTCGAGGCCTGGGCGCGCAACGTCACGAACGAGAAATACGCGGTCCGCGGATTTTATTTCGGGCTCGAACCGCCAGACTATGCGGACAAACTGTACTTTCAGCGTGGCGACGGGCGACTTGCGGGAATCACATTGCAGTGGCGCTGGTAACGGCGCTGCGAACCGACACGAGGACACACCGATGCGCACGGCAGTTGAAATCAGCCTCTATCCCCTCGACGCGGACTACGTGCCGCCGATCAGGGACTTCATCGAACGCCTCAATGCCTACCCGGATCTCGACGTCGTGACCAACGCGATGAGCACGCAGGTGGCCGGCGAGCACGAACTGCTGTTCTCTGCGCTCGAGAAGGAGACCCGGCGGACGTTCGACGCAGAGCGCCGGGCCGTCTTTGTCATGAAGGTACTCGGCGGCACGCCGACGTCGGACGAAGGTTGACCCTGCTCGACCCGGTGCTCGGCGCATTCGCGGCCGTACCCGCCATTGAGTGGGCGGCGGCCGGCCTGGCGCTCGGGTATCTAGGCTTCGCGATCCGGCAGAGCGCCTGGTGCTGGGCGTTCGCCGTCGCCAGCGCATTGCTCTACCTCATTGTTTTCGCGCGCGCGGGCCTCGTCATGCAGGCCGCGCTGCAGGTCTTCTACGTCGGCATGTCCTTCTATGGCTGGCGTTGGTGGCGCGGCGCCGCGTCGACAGCACCTCTCGCCGTCAGTCGCTGGGCGGGACGGCAACATGCACTGGCGTGGGCCGCCATCGCCGTCTTCGCGCTGGTGAATGGCTGGGTGATCACGCGGGGGGCGCCGTCGTGGGTGCCCTATCTCGACGCGGCGATTGCGTGGGGCAGCGTGCTCACGACGTGGATGGTTGCGCGCAAGGTGCTGGAAAACTGGCTGTACTGGGTAGTGCTGGATTCTGCCGCGGCCGTGCTCGCCGCCTGGCAGGGACTCGCGGCCACCGCACTGCTGTTCCTGCTGTACACGGCGCTCGCGTTGCGCGGCTACTGGCAATGGCGCCGCGACGAACAGCTCGCGATCGCAGACGGGAATTGACGACCATGCGGCCAGAATGGCAGGAGGCCGAACGTGCGGCGCGGGCCGCCCTCGCAACACACGCCGCAACGGCTGTGCTCGCCGTGGCGACGTTCGAGCCCGTCGCAGGCAGCCTCAGTAACTTCGCCTGGCACGTTTCAGCGCCTGGCCAGGACCGGTTCGTGCGGTACGCACGCGCGGGCAATGAACAGCTTGGCGCCGACCTGCATGCGGAGAGCGAGCTTCTCCACCTCGTTGCCCGAGCGGGGCTCGCACCGCGAGTGGTGCGTTGCGACCCTTCGGCACGCCTGCTGGTCACGCAGTGGCTTGCCAGTGCGAAAGGGGATCCGTCCGCCGGAGGCTGTGATCGAACGATCCGTCAAGTGGCGGCGATGCTGTGCCAGCTGCACGAACTGACGCCGCCAGCGGGCGTGCGTGTCGTTGATTTCGCGGTGCAGGCGCGCCGGCTGGGAGCAGCGCTGCCCGCGGAGGCCGTGCGGCCTGCACTCGCTGCGTGCGCCGAAGAGGTCCTGTCGCGACTCGGCCCGGTTCACGCGCAGGCGCTCTGCCATCACGACGTGCACGCGCAGAACCTCGTGACTGATCGCGCCGGCCGGTTGTGGCTGGTCGACTGGGAGTACGCCGGCCTGGGCGATCCGGTGTTCGATCTCGCGTCCTGCGCAAGCCAGCTGGAGTTGTCGGCAGCAAGGGCCGGGCTTCTATGCGACGAGTACGTCCGCGTGGGCGGCACTGCCGAGCTGTCGAGGCTGGATCTCGCCCGCTGGGCCTTCGACTACGTGCAGTGGCTCTGGTATCGCGGTCTGCTGGCGGCCGCGGCGCCCGGTCGCGATGGCTTCGAGGCGGCGCAGCGGGCCGAACGGATCGAATGCGACCTGCAGATGCGTGCATCCGGAGTCTTGCGCTGCAATAATCACCGTTTCGATCACAACGACTGACGGGTGCGAGCATGGCGAAGATGGTGGTGACCGACCGCGACGGCATCGTCCACGAGGTTGAGGGACGCATCGGCGTCAAGCTGATGGAGACGCTGCGGGAGTACGATTACGGCGTCACGGCCATCTGCGGCGGGCTCTGCTCGTGCGCCACGTGCCACATCTTCATCAAGCCCGAATGGATGCCGAAGCTGCCGGCGCCGCAGGGAGACGAGAAGGAGCTGCTGGTCGAACTCGAGCACTACGACGCGCCGACGTCGCGCCTCAGCTGCCAGGTGGACTTCACGGAGGCGCTCGACGGCCTCGAACTCAGGATTGCGCAGGACGAGTAACCAGGGGGCCTTGATCAGGCGGCCCGCGCAAGTCCAGACGGATCGGGAGGGGAGTCCGCATGAAACTTGGACCGACGCTCGAAGAACGCGTCCGCCACCTCGAGGACCGGGTGGCTATCGGCGAGTTGATCGCCCGTTACGGCCTCGTCCTGGACAACCGTGACGTCGACGCAATCGAATCCTTGTTCACGCCGGATGCGCGGGTCTGGTCCGCCGACGGGGCCATGGATGCGCGTGGACGGCAGGCAGTCATCGAAGTGTTCAGGGGCCGGTTCGACCTGCTCGGTCCCAGCAACCACTTCACCCACGACCGCATCGTGGAGTTCGACCACATGGACCCGGACCGCGCGACGGGCCTCGTGCTTGCCCACGCCGAGCTGCAGTGCAAGGGCCAACCGATGCTGGCTGCGATCCGCTATCAGGACGTGTATCAGCGCTGCGAAGGCCGCTGGCGTTTTCGCGAGCGCGGGCTGTCGTTCATGTATGACGGGGGGGGGGGGGGGGGGGGGGCCCACCGCCGAATATCTCGCCGGCACGGGGGGGGGGGGGGCCCCCCGGCGGGGGGGGGGGCGGGGGGGGGGGGGCGGCGGGCCGGGGGGGGCAACTCCACCTGGCAGCGCCACTACGGCAAGTCTCAATAGAGGACCCCTGGATGCCGCTTCCGGCTGCGTTTAGCGATCGTCTCCGTCTTCCGGTCGTCGGTTCGCCGCTGTTCATCGCCTCGACACCGGAACTGGTCATCGAGCAGTGCAAGGCAGGCATCATCGGCTCGTTCCCGGCGCTGAACGCGCGCCCGGCATCGGCACTCGATGAATGGCTTGCGCGCATCCGCAAGGAGCTGGGCGAGTACGCGGCCGCGAACCCGCGAGCGAAGGTGGCGCCGTTCGCCGTCAACCAGATCGCACACGTCAGCAACGACCGTTTGCAGCACGACATGGACGCGTGCGTGCGGCACCAGGTGCCGCTCATTATCACGAGCCTGCGTCCACCGCGCGAAATCGTGGAGGCCGTGCACAGCTACGGCGGCCTCGTCTTCCACGACGTGATCAGCGTGCGGCATGCGCGCACGGCTGTGAAGCAGGGCGTCGACGGCATCGTCGTGGTCTGCGCCGGCGCGGGTGGCCACGCGGGCATGGGCAGTCCCTTTGCGCTCGTGCGCGAGATCCGCCAGTTCTTCGACGGCACGCTGGTGCTCGCCGGCGCCATGTCGAGCGGGGCGGACGTGCTTGCGGCGCAGGCGCTCGGCGCGGACATGGCCTACATCGGCACGCGATTCCTGGCGACGACCGAGGCCCACGTCCTGCCCGAGTACAAGCAGATGCTGGTCGACTCCGGCTCGGACGACGTCGTGTACACGTCGCTCTTCACCGGCGTGAAGGGCAACTACCTGAGAGGCAGCGTGGCAGCGGCGGGACTCGATCCGGACAACCTGCCCGAAGCGGACAAGTCGACGATGAACTTCGGGTCCGGCGGCAACATGGCAAAGAAGGCCTGGCGCGACATCTGGAGCGGTGGTCAGGGCGTCGGTAACATTCACGACGTGCGCCCTGCGCGCGAGGTTATCGCGCGCATGGTCCAGGAATACGACGAGGCCCGTCGGCGCCTCGCCATCGCCTAACCCGAGGTCAGCATCATGTCCGTGTCATTCGATCTTTCGGGTCGCGTCGCGCTCGTCACCGGCGGCAGTCGTGGCATCGGCGAAGCGATGGCCAAGGGTTTCGCGCAGTACGGCGCGCGGGTGATCGTCTCGAGCCGCAAGCAGGAAGCCTGTGACGAGGTGGCGGCGGAGATCAACGCCGCGGGTGGCAGGGCCACAGCGATCGCGTGCCACATTGGCGACATGGATGCGCTGCATGCGTTGTTTGCACGTGTCCAGTCGGAGTTCGGGCGGCTCGACGTGCTGGTCAACAACGCGGCGGCAAATCCGTATTACGGGTACGTGCTCGACACCGACCTCGGTGCCTTCCAGAAGACGGTGGACGTCAACATCCGCGGCTATTTCTTCGCGTCCGTACACGCGGGGCGCATGATGCGCGCGCAGGGCAAGGGCTCGATCATCAACGTCGCGTCGGTGAATGCGGTGCGGCCTGGCCCGAAGCAGGGGATCTACTCGATCACCAAGGGCGCGGTGCTCAGCATGACGAAGACGTTTGCAAAGGAGTGCGGTCCGCACGGCATCCGCTGCAACGCGATCCTGCCGGGGTTGATCCGCACCAAGTTCGCGGGCGCGCTGCTGGCCGACAAGAGCCAGACCGAACACTACCTCGCGACCAATCCGCTGGCCCGCGTCGGCGAGCCGCAGGACCTCGCGGGCGCTGCCTTGTTCCTCGCCTCGGACGCATCGGCGTACGTGACTGGGGAGTATCTGGTCGTGGACGGCGGGTTCCTGACCTGAGGAAGGGGGGGAAGGGAGGAAGGGAGGAAGGGGGGAAGGGAGGAAGGGAGGAAGGGGGGAAGGGAGGAAGGGAAGAATCCAGTTCCTGTCCTTCCTGTCCTTCCTCCCTTCCTGTCCTTCCGGTCCTTCCCCCCCTTCCCCCCTTCCTCTACTTCTTCTCCGTCTGCTTCGCGACGGCTTGCGCCCGCGCCTTCACGGCTTCTGCATCACCGAGGTAGCGACTGGAGATCGGCTTCAGGTTCGCATCGAGCGTGTAGAGCAGCGGCACGCCCGTTGGGATGTTGAGCTCGACGATGTCGGCATCCGACATCCGGTCGAGCATCTTCACCAGGGCGCGCAGGCTGTTGCCATGAGCTGCGACCAGCACGTTGCGGCCTGCCAGCAGCTCCGGCGCGATACGCGTGTTCCAGAACGGCAGTACGCGAGCGAGCGTGTCCTTGAGCGATTCGGCGGCTGGCAGTTCACCGGCGGGCACGCCGGCGTAGCGACGGTCGAAGCGCGGATGGCCCGGATCGGCCTGCGGCAGCGGCGGCGGCGGGATGTCGTAGCTGCGGCGCCAGATCTTCACCTGGTCCGCTCCATGCTTGGCGACCGTCTGCGTCTTGTTGAGCCCCTGCAACGAACCGTAGTGACGCTCGTTGAGCCGCCACGTACGCTCCACTGGCAACCACATCAGGTCCATTTCGTCGAGCGCCATCCACAGCGTGCGGATGGCGCGCTTAAGCACCGACGTGAACGCGATGTCGAAAGCGATGCCTTCGGCCTTGCAGCAGCCGGCCGGCTTCCTGCGCTTCCTGCCGGCCCTGCTCGGACAGGTCGACGTCGACCCAGCCCGTGAAGAGGTTCTCGAGGTTCCAGATGCTCTGGCCGTGGCGCAGGAGCAGAAGCTTGCCGGTGCTCATTTCAGGTCAGCCTTGCGATTTGAGATGTGTGAGGTGTTGGTCGATGCCGCGGGCACAGCGCGTGCGGCCGCTGCGGACGGTTTGCTGCCAGCGCTCCTGGTTCGCGCGCACGGCCGCGCGCGAGGCAGGCCGGTGCGCGAGGTGCCAGGCGATCGCGGAAAAAACCAGGGTCTGGCGCTGAATACCTGCGTTGGTGAGGCGGGCGCAGAGTTCCTTGTCCTCCGCGCCCCAGCCCGCAAAGTCCTCGTCGAAGCCGTTCGCCCGCAGCAGGTCCGTGCGCCAGAATGCCTGGTTGCACGACTTGATGGCGACGAACGCATTGGCAGCCCGACCGAGCTTTGCCGTGAGCCGCGGTGCGTGCAGCGCATAGGGGCGGCGCCTGAGGTCGACACCTGTCGTCCACGGCGACGGAATACGCCTGCTGTGCAGGAGCCGCTGCGTGGCGGGCTCGTCGAGTGGAATGCGCACTCCCTGTGTCCAGTAACCGGGTCTTGCGGCCCGCGCGTGGTCTGCCACGAACAGCGGATGCAATACCATGTCGCCGTCCAGCAGCAGCACGTAGTCGCCTGTGCAGCGCGCAATCGCGAGGTTACGCATGCGTCCGGCGCGAAATCCCGAGTGCTCCTGGCGCACGAACTCCACGCCGGACGACAGGCGCTTCCTGAACGCTGCCACGACGGCGGCCATTTCGGGACCCGACCCATCGTCCGCGACGATGACTTCGTCCGGTGCCCGGGTCTGTGCCCCGACGCTCGCCAGCACCCGCTCGAGCGCCGCGGGCCGCTCGTAAGTGACGATGACGAGGCTCGTGCGCATCAGGTCTCGGTCGCAGCGACGCGACGCACCGCCTGCAGCGCAACCGACAGCGATGCAAAATCGATCTCGGTGGTCTGTGCGCGGATGTCGTTGATCACGGCGCGAGCATGCTCCGCGGCCGCCTTGTTCCGCACCAGCCACTTGTCGAGCGACTTGACCGGATCCTTCTCCCGCGACGACTCGAGCACACCCTGCGCCAGGCTGCGGTGCACTTCGAACAGCGCCTCGCGCAGGCTGCCGCGCGCCACCGCGTGCCAGTGGCCTGCCGTGTCCAGGCCTTCGATGTGCTTGCGCAGCCAGTCGAGCCTGAAATACCCGCCGATGGCGAAGTAAGCCTTGGCAGCCGCGTCCACGGTGAGCTTGCGCGACTCGGCGAGCTCAACGATGTCGGGCCGCTGTGCAGGGCATTGCAGGCCGCGATCCGGCGCGACAGGTCGGCCGGTACGCCGGCCGTCGCGAGTTCTGCGTGACGGGCCTCGAACGACGCGCGCGGGGCGCCGTCCAGCCACTGCAGCGGCGCGCGCGTGAGTTCCTGGATGCCGGGCCGCAGGCGCGCAACCTGCTGTTCGATGCCGAGTGCCGAGCGGTGACGCTGGATCAGCCAGTAGGTCGCCTGCCGGATCAGGCCGATCGTCTCATGCACCATGCCGTACTGCAGGGTCGTTGCCACCCTGTTGTCCAGTCGCTCGATCGCGGTCCACAGCTCGCGCACGTCGAATGCCTCGCGTGCGATCGAATAGGCGCGCGCCACCGTGGCGGCGTCGGCTCCGGTGTCCTGCTGGGTGCGTGCGACGAAAGTCGGTCCCATGCGATTGACGATGCTGTTCGTCGTCGCGGTGACGATGATTTCGCGCTTCAGACGGTGTTCATCCAGCAACCTGCCGCAGCGCTCGGCGAGTCGCGGCGGGAAGTACCGGTCGAGTTCCTGGCTGAGGTAGGGGTCCTCAGGCACGTCCGACTGGATCAACTGCGCGCTGAGCGCAATCTTCGCGTAACTCAGCAGCATCGCGAGCTCCGGTCGCGCGAGGCCCAGCCCCGCGCGGCGGCGGTCTTCGATCTCCTCCGCGCTCGGCAGGTACTCGAGCGCGCGGTCCAGCACGCCATCGAGTTCGAGTGAGCGGATGAAGTGCGCGTGCTCACCGAGCCGCTCCGGCGCGGCCGCCTGCAGCAGGCTGATCGCCTGGCTCTGCAGGTAATTGTCGCGCAGCACGAGCTGGCCGACGTCGTCCGTCATCGATTCGAGCAGCCGGTTGCGCTCCGCCGTCGTCATGCGCGTGCGTTCCTGCACCGTCTTCAGCTGGATCTTGATGTTGACCTCGTGGTCGGAGCAGTCGACGCCGCCGGAGTTGTCGACGAAGTCGGTGTTCAGGCGGCCGCCGTGCAGCGCGTACTCGATGCGACCGAGTTGCGAGCAACCGAGGTTGCCGCCTTCGCCCACGACCTTGCAGCGCAGGTCGCGGCCATCGACGCGGACCGCGTCGTTGGTGCGGTCACCGACGGCGGAATTCGCTTCCCACGAAGCCTTCACGTAAGTGCCGATGCCGCCGTTCCAGAGCAGGTCGACCGGCAGCTTCAGGATTGCGCGGATGATCTCCACGGGTGTCGATTTCGGCGCATCGATGCCGAGCAGCACGCGGGCCTGGGCCGACAGCGCAATCTCCTTGGCATTGCGCTGAAACACGCCACCGCCCTTTGAAATCAGCTTTGCGTCGTAGTCGGTCCATGAGGAACGGGGCAGGTTGAAGAGTCGCTCGCGCTCCTTGAAACTGCGGGCCGCGTCGGGCTCCGGGTCGAGGAAGATGTGCTGGTGGTTGAAGGCGGCCACCAGCCGGATGTGTGGCGAGAGCAACATGCCGTTGCCGAATACGTCGCCCGCCATGTCGCCGATGCCGGCGACCGTGAAGTCCTGCGACTGCGTGTCCACGCCGAGTTCGCGGAAGTGCCGCTTGACGCACTCCCACGCGCCCTTGGCGGTGATACCCATCTTCTTGTGGTCATAGCCCGCGGACCCGCCGGAGGCGAACGCATCCCCCAGCCAGAAGCCGTACTCGGCCGCCAGCGCATTGGCGGTATCGGAGAAGGTCGCGGTGCCCTTGTCTGCTGCCACGACCAGGTACGGATCGTCCGGGTCGTAGCGCACGGTGCGATCCGGCGGGAGGATTTTTTCGCCACGGACGTTGTCGGTGATGTCGAGCAATCCGCGGATGAACAGGCGGTAGCACTCGGTGCCTTCGCGCTGCATTTCCTCGCGCGAGGCAGCGGCGGGCATCTGCTTCGGCACGAAGCCGCCCTTGGCGCCGGCCGGCACGATCAGCGTGTTCTTGACGTTCTGTGCCTTCATCAGGCCGAGAATTTCGGTGCGGAAATCCTCGCGACGGTCGGACCAGCGCAGTCCGCCGCGCGCGACCTTGCCCATGCGCAGGTGCACGCCTTCGACGCGTGGCGAGTACACCCAGATCTCGTACATCGGGCGCGGCTTCGGCAGTTCGGGCAGCAGCTTCGGGTCGAGCTTGAACGAGAGGTACGGCTTGGGCAGGCCGTCCGCGCCGCGCTGATAATAGTTGGTGCGCAACGTGGCCATGATCACCGCACGGAACGAGCGCAGGATGCGGTCGTCGTCGGGGCTCGTGACTTCCTCGAGCGCGTCGTCGATGTCCTCGCCAAAGGCCTTGACCTGCGAGGCTCGCGTTGCAGGCTTCAGGTCGGGGTCGAAGCGCGATTCGAAGGTCCAGGCAAGGCGGGCCGCGATCGACGGATTGCGGGCGAGGACCGCTTCCATGTAGCGCTGGCTGAAGGGGATGCCGGTCTGCAGCAGGTAGCGGCAGACGGCCCGCAGGATCAGCGCCTGCTTCCAGTCGAGGCCGGCGGCCAGGATGAGCCGGTTGAAGCCGTCGCTTTCAGCCTGGCCGTGGTGCACGGCGAAGAACGCCTGCTCGAAGCGGCGGCCTTCCAGTTCCGGATCGAGCGTGCGGCCGGCCGCGTGCTTGACCTCGATGTCCTGGATCCAGAGCGTCGAGCCGTCCGTCGGCGCCACGCGATACGGGCGCTCGTTCAGGATGCGCAGGTCGAAATTTTCGAGCAGCGGCAGGATGTCGGACATCGCGACGGGCTCGCCGCGGCGATACAGTCGCAGGTGGAGCGCGCCACGGGCGGGGTCGCCCGGTCGCAGTTCCATCCCGAGTGCCGTCGGGCTGGCGTCCAGTGCGGCAAGCTCCTGCAGGTCGTGAATGGCCTCGGCCGGTGACACGTCTTCCTCGTACGCGACGGGGAACGCATCCTCGAACCGTGCCGCCAGCTGGTCGGCCACTTCGGCTGGCAGCCGTGCGTGCAGTTCGTCGGTCAGGTGGTCGGTCCAGGTTCGCATCGCGGCGGTAATGCGCTGTTCGATGCGCTCGACGTCGGTCACGACGCTGCGCGCGGGGTCGGTCCGCACGAGAATGTGGAGTCGTGCGAGCGCGGAATCGGAAATCTGCACCTGCGACTCGAGGTCCACGCCTGCGAGATCTTCGAGCAGGATGCGCTCGATCCGTTCCCGGACCTGGGTGTTGTAGCGGTCACGCGGCACGTACAGCAGGCACGAAAAGAACCGCTGGTAGGGGTCGCGGCGCGCGAACAGGCGCACGCGCTGGCGTTCGTACAGGTTGACGATGCCACGTGTCGTGCGCACGAGCTCCGGCACCGTCGACTGGAACAGTTCGTCGCGTGGATACGTCTCGAGCACGTGCATCAGCGACTTGCCATCGTGACTCGTCGACGACACGCCGATGTGGTCCACGACGCGCTGTACCTTGTCGCGCAGCAGGGGAATCTCGCGCGGACTGGTGCTGTAGGTGCTCGACGTGAACAAGCCGATGAAGCGTCGCTCGCCGGTGACGCGACCGCCCTTGTCGAACGTCTTGATGCCGACGTAATCGAGGTAGGTCGCGCGGTGCACGGTGGAGACCGAGTTCGCCTTGGTCACGATCAGCAGCGCAACTTCGCGCGCCTTGCGCTGCAGTTCGCCCGTGAGCACCGTTGGCCTGGGTTGCGGACGGCCTTTGCCCGTGCGCAGCAGTCCCAGGCCGGAACGAGGCAAGGGTACCAGGCGATCGACCGAGCGGGTGCGCTCGAGCTTGTATTCGCGGTAGCCGAGGAACGTGAAGTGGTTGTCGGCGAGCCATTCGATGAACTCGACCGCTTCCTTTTCCTCGCGACGGGGGATGCCTGGCACGCCGGCATTCAC
The DNA here is from genome assembly GCA_016705325.1 of Pseudomonadota bacterium. Classification (GTDB taxonomy): domain Bacteria; phylum Pseudomonadota; class Gammaproteobacteria; order Steroidobacterales; family Steroidobacteraceae; genus RPQJ01. The sequence goes on from JADIYJ010000007.1 coordinate 185,185, forward strand.
GTCCCTGGCGATGTCCAGGGCCTGCTGACGGATGGCCGGCCAGTCGGAAACCGCAAGCCGCACGTCTTCCAGCATGCGCAGGATGTTCTGGCTCAGTGCTGCGTGCCGCGCCGGATCGCCGATTCGCGGCACCGCCACATGCTGCCAGGACTCCGTGGTGCCGAGGGCGCTGTCGTGTTCCGCCATGCTCAGCAACCTGCCACGACGGTCCCGGGCGATGCGAATCACCGGATGGATCATCAGCTGGATCGGCAGGCGGGAGTCGCCGAGCACGACGGCCAGCGAGTCGACGAGGAATGGCATGTCTTCGGTCACGACCTCGACGATCGTGTGCGGCGATTCCCAGCCGTCACGTTGCAGCTGCGGGTTGAAAACGCGAACCCTGGGCTCGCCGGCAGGGCGCACCGCGCCGAAGCGCAGGGCTCCAGCGGCTGCCGCCGCGAACGCTGCGGAATCGCGCGCCTGCAGGTCCTCCTCGCCGACGCCGCGGTAGTAGGCCTGCACGAACGCGGGCAGCGGCAGCGGAGCTCCGCGCGTCTTGCGCGCGAGCTTCGCGATGTCGTCGATCAGGTGCTGTCGGGCAGCGGGGATCGTTCCTGGCATGGCGGGGCGTCCTTGGTATGTCGTTCTCTTGTAGTCATCGGGCCGGGTCGCGACGTGTCTGTGGGCGTCGCGCCCTGGGACCGCGTGCGACCGGCTTCGGCGCACGCAGGTCCACGGAGAGAATTTCAGCACGCTGCGTGAGCACGCCGAGCAGGCGGTCGAGCGCTGCGCGTTCGTCTTCCGACAGCGTGTCGAGCAGCGAACGCTCGAATTCGAGGGCGATGGGGGCGACGCCGCGATAGACGGCGGCTCCGGCCGCGGACACCTGCAGGATGGAGCGGCGCCGGTCATCGGCTGCGACGGCTCGACGCAAACGGCCAGCGCGCAGCAGGCGATTGACGGCGCGGCTCACGGCGACGGCATCCATGCGGCTCCTCTCGGCGACTTCGCGTGCCGAGAGTCCCGGGTGGCGCATGAGCACGGCGATGACCCGCCATTCGGGGATCGTCAGTCCGAAGCGTTCCTCGTAGGCCGCGGCGATCGCGTTGCTCGTCACGTTGGCGAGCACCGAGAGCCGGTAGGGCAGGAACGATTCGAGTTTGATCAACGGCGAGGTCAAGGCGTGAGGACCGTGCGCAGCGGAAGTTTTCGATTGTAACGAATCGGGCGCCGACCGCGCCAGTTCAGGGGCGGTGCGGTCGCGACAGGTACTCGTGCGTCTGCATTTCCGCCAGCCGGCTGCGCGTCCGGTCGAACTCGAAACGGAGGCGGTCGCCGACATACAATTCATCGATGGGTGCGTGCGCGGCCAGAACCAGCTTCACGCCACGGTCGTAGAACTCGTCGACCAGCGCGATGAACCGGCGCGCCGCGTTGTCCAGGGTCGGGTCCATCTGCGGCACCCCGCTCACCAGTACGGTGTGGAAGTCGCGCGCGATTTCGACGAAATCGACCTGCGAGCGCGGCCCGTCGCAGATGGCGTCGAAGTCGAACCAGACCACCTCGTCTGCCCGCGCGACGAACGCAATGTCGCGGCCCTCGACGACCAGCTGCCCTGGGTTGCAGGTGCCGCCGCCGCACAGATCGGCAAAGCGCGCCTCCAGCTGCCGGCGCGTGTCCGGCAGTCGCGCATCGAGGTACAGCGGCGCCCGCTCGAGCAGGCGCAGGCGGTAATCCTCGCCGCCGTCGACGTTGATGACTTCGCAATGACGCTCGATGGCACTGATGGCCGGCAGGAAGCGCTGCCGTTGCAGTCCGTCACGGTAGAGCTGCGACGGCGGCAGGTTCGAGGTGAACACCAGCGTGACGCCGCGTTCGAACAGTCCCGCGAACAGCCCGCCCAGCAGCATGGCATCGGCGATGTCGCTGACGAACAGTTCGTCCAGGCACAGCACGCGGCTGTCGCGTGCGATGTCTGCCGCCACGTGTTGCAGCGGATCGGGCAGGTCGCGCTGGTCGCGCAGTTCGCCGAGACGCGCGTGCAGGTCCTTCATCAGGCGGTGAAAGTGCTCCCGCCGCGTCGGCACGCCGACGTGCGTATGGAACAGGTCCATCAGGAACGTCTTGCCGCGGCCGACGCCGCCCCAGAGGTAGATGCCGCGCTCGCCGGTCGCGCTGCTGCCCCGTCGGCTGGCCAGGGACCGCCAGCGGCCGAAGAATCCCGCCTGCGAGCGGTACTCTGCGTCGCGCAGGCGCAAGGCCAGGTCCGACAGGCGGTCGACCGCATGCCGTTGCGCGGTGTCCGGGTGATAACCGTGCCGAGCGAGGGCGGCCTCGTACTCCTTCTGCAGGTCGGCGCGCCGCGTCATGCCTGGCGCTTCAACTGCGCAGCTCCGGCCGGTCACGAAACTCCTCGAGGGCCGCCGGATTCGCCAGTGCATCGGTGTTCCTGACCGGGCGGCCATGCACGACCTCGCGCACGGCAAGCTCGACGAGCTTGCCGCTGATCGTGCGCGGGATGTCAGCGACCGCGACGATCCTGGCCGGCACGTGCCGCGGCGTGGTGTTGTGCCGGATCACGTCGCGGATGCGCTGTTCGAGGCTCGCGTCGAGTTCGACACCTGTGCGCAGCCGCACGAACAGCACGACGCGCACGTCGTTGTCCCACTCCTGGCCGATCGCGATGCTCTCGAGGATCTGGTCCAGCTTCTCGACCTGCCGATAGATTTCGGCGGTGCCGATGCGGACGCCGCCGGGATTGAGGACGGCGTCCGAACGCCCGAGGATCACGAGCCCGCCGCGGGCCGTGAGCATCGCGAAATCACCATGACACCAGACGTTCGGGAAGCGCTCGAAATAGGCGGCGCGGTACCGGCTGCCGTCAGGATCGTTCCAGAAGCCGATCGGCATCGAAGGAAAGGGCGCCGTGCAGACGAGCTCGCCCTGCTGTCCTTGCAGCGGCCGGCCATCGTCGTCGAACACTTCGACGCGCATGCCGAGTCCCCGGCATTGCAGCTCGCCGCGATAGACGGGCAGCGTGGGATTGCCGAGCGCGAAGCACGACACGATGTCGGTGCCACCCGAGATCGACGCGAGCTGGATGTCGGCGCCGATCGCGTCCCGCACGAAGTCGAACTGCTCGTGCGCGAGCGGCGAGCCTGTCGACAGGACGGTGCGCAGGTGCCCTGGATCGAGCTGGTCGATGGGTCGATAGCCGCTCTTTTCCAGCGCAGCGAGATATTTCGGGCTCGTGCCGAAGATGGCGACACGCTCCTCGCTCGCCAGTCGCCACAACACGCCTTCGTCCGGATGGAGCGGCGACCCGTCGAACAGCACGACAGTGGCCTGCGATGCCAGCGCGCTTGCGAGCCAGTTCCACATCATCCAGCCACACGTCGTGAAGAAGAACAGCCGCTCGCCGGGATGCACGTCAGTGTGCAACTGGTGCTCTTTCAGGTGCTGCAGCAGCGTGCCGCCCACCCCGTGGACGATGCACTTCGGCACGCCCGTGGTGCCCGACGAATAAAGAATGTAGAGCGGATGATCGAAGGGCAGGCGCTCGAAGTGCAGCGTCGCGCCCGGCTGACCGAACTCCTCGTAGCGGCGTGCTGCAGCCACACGCGCGAGGTCCGGTCGCGGACTCACATTCGCCACCACGACCACGCACGTGACCGAAGGCAGGTTTTCGAGGATGCCTGCAATGCGCTCGATCGAATCGAGTGTCTTGCCGCCATAGCAGTAGCCGTCGGCCGTGAAGAGCACCTTCGGCGCGATCTGCCCGAAACGGTCGAGCACACCGCGAATACCGAAGTCCGGGGAGCATGACGACCACGTTGCACCGAGGCTCGCGGTGGCCAGCATCGCGACGATCGCCTCCGGCAGGTTCGGCAGGAAGCCTGCGACGCGATCCCCGGCGACGATGCCCGCTGCCCGCAGGCCATCGGCGACTCGTGCGACCTCGGCGCGCAACTGCTCCCAGGACACCTCCCTGCGCCGGCCGTGTTCGTCCCGCGCGATGATTGCCGGTCCGCTGCCGGTGCCGCGCAGCAAATTCTCGGCAAAGTTAAGCCGGGTGCCCTCGAACCAGGTAGCCCCGGGCATGCGTTCACCATTGCGCAATACCGGACCGGGGCCGCGATCGGCAATAACGCCGGCGAAGTCGAATATGGCGCTCCAGAAGGCTGCCGGCTCGTCAACCGACCATTGCCACAGCGACGAGTAATCGCCGGCGGGCGCGCCGCATCTGCGGGCAAACGCGTGAAATTCCGTCAGCTGTGCGGCCGCGACGCGCGCAGCGGACGGAATCCAGTGGGGGATGTCGTCGGTCACGCCTTGAATGCTAGCCGTTGACGCGAGTGCGCACCATGGCCGCAGCAACGAGTTCCGCGACGTCGCGCGTCGCGATCGTCTCATTGAGGTTCTTCGACTTCAGGCCGTCACCGAGCATCACGGAGCAGTATGGGCAGGCCGTTGCGATCACGTTCGGCCGCTGCGGCAGGCCCTGCTCGACGCGCGTGACGTTGATGCGCGTGCCGATGTGCTCCTCCATCCACATGCGCGCGCCGCCGGCGCCGCAGCACATCGATTTCTCGCGGTGCAGCGGGAACTCGAGCAGTGCGTCCCTGGTGACCCGTCCGAGCACCGCACGCGGCGCATCGAATTCGCCGTTGTGGCGGCCGAGGTAGCAGGGGTCGTGCAGCAGCACGCGTTCGTGCGTCGGCTGGACTTCGATGCGTCTTTCCGCCAGCAGCCGAGCGATCAGTTGCGTGTGGTGCAGGACCTCCCAATGACCGCCGAACGCGGGATACTCATTGCGCAGCGAATTGAACGCGTGCGGGTCGCAGGTCACGATCCGCGTTGTGCCCAGGCCATTGAAGGATTCGACGAGCGTCGTCGCAAGCTGCTGGAACAGCATCTCGTTGCCGGCGCGTCGCACGCACTCGCCGGTGGTGGGCTCCTGCGCACCGAGGATGCCGAAACGGACACCGGCTTCACGCAGGATCTCGACGAACGCGCGCGCGATCCGCTGGCCGTTCTGGTCGAAGGATTCCGCGGAACCCACGTAAAACAACCACTCGACCCCGGCCATGTCCGCGGCGTTGCGGATGAGCGGCAGGTCGAGGCCCCTGGCCCAGTCGCCGCGCGTGTCCGCGGGCAGTCCCCAGGGGTTCGACTGCACTTCGTACGCGTCGAACACGTTCTTCAGTTCGGTGGGGAACTCACCGTCCATCATCACGCGATGCTGGCGCAGCCGGTAGAACTTCGGCAGCAGTTCGAGTTCGATGGGGCAGGCAGCTTCGCAGTAGCCGCAGGTCGTGCACGACCAGAGCGTGTCATCGCTGATGACCTCGCCCACCAGGGCCGGCAGATCCGCTTGCGCTGCGCCACCGGCGAGGATGGTCTTGCGCTGCTCGAGCAGGTGGTGCTTCAGGCTGTCGTTGACGCTCTTCATCGAGAGCGGCTTGCCGGTCTGAAATGCAGGGCACGCATCCTTGCAGCGGCCGCATTCGGTGCAGGTGAATGCGTCCAGCGCGTCCTTCCACACGAGGTCGGCCACGCTGCGCGCGCCGACTTTCAATTCGCTTGCATCCGCCGCGTCGTCCAGCAGCGGACTCAGGTCGACCGTCGGCACCGCGTTGGCCGGTCTGCCGCGACGGAAGAAGAGCGCGGGCAGCGCCGTGACGATGTGGAAGTGTTCGCCGAGCGGCATCAGCACCAGGAAGGCGCAGACCATGATCATCTGCGTCCAGTAGGAAGCCGCGGCGGCAATTGCGAGCGTTCGCGCCGGCCAGTGTGCAACCAGCGATGCGAGCCAGCCGCCGACCGGTGCGTGACCGCGCTCGTGCGCGATCGCCGGGACCGAATCCGCCAGCTGGGCGAAGCGAAACGCGTCGAACGCGAGGTCCGTGAGCATGATGACCGTGATGAGTCCGAGCACCAGCAGCCCCTCGCGATTGGGCTCGAGCCGGGCCGGTTTGAGCAGCAGCCGGCGGTAGAAAGCGTAGCCGACGGCAAGCAGCACCCCGACTTCGACCAGGTCCTTCCCGACCGTGAAAGCGTCTCCCAGCGGGCCGGTCAATGCGAACTCTGCGTCGAAGCCGATGACGACGAGCTGCAGCTTCCGCACCAGCAGCGACGCGAAGCCCAGGAAAATGATCGTATGCATCACCCCGGGCTTCCACTCGCGACGGATCATCCGCTGCTGCAGCAGTCCATTGGTGACGACCGTGCGCAGCCGGCGCCACGGATGGTCCCAGCGGACTTCCGGCTGCAGGGCCGCGACGATGGCGAGCTTGCGCGCGCTGAGCCAGGTGAACGCCGCGAACGCGGCGAGCAGCAGCGCAGAGACTCCGAGCGGACCCAAGCCGACCTCCAGCTGCGCCAGGCGGGTTTGACACAGGACTATTTCACTGCACTATCACGAGCCGACACACGATGTACAATTCGGGTTTCCACCAGAGGCCGCCGCCGGCGGCACGAGGGCACGGTTCATGCAGCGCGAAGCGATGGAGTTCGACGTCGTCGTCGTCGGGGCCGGGCCTGCGGGTCTCGCAGCTGCGATTCGACTGAAGCAGCAGGCCGCCGCGGCCGGCAGCGAACTCAGCGTTTGCGTGCTCGAGAAGGGGTCCGAGGTCGGTGCGCACATCCTGTCGGGCGCGGTCATCGATCCGGTCGCGCTGTCGGAATTGTTTCCGGACTGGAAGGCGCGCGGCGCGCCGCTCGCAACGCCCGTACAGGAAGACCGGTTCCTGATCCTGACGCAGGACAAGGCGCGCCGCATTCCGAACTGGCTGCTGCCCCCGCTGATGGACAACCACGGCATGTACATCGCGAGCCTCGGCGACCTCTGCCGCTGGCTCGGCCAGCGTGCCGAGGAACTCGGCGTCGAAGTGTTCCCTGGCTTCGCAGCCGCCGAAGTGCTGTTCAACGACGATGGCTCGGTCAACGGCGTCGCGACCGGTGACATGGGCATCGGCAAGAATGGCGAGCAGAAGGACTCGTACGCGCAGGGCATGGAACTGCACGCGAAGTACACCCTGTTCGCCGAGGGCTGCCGCGGCTCGCTGTCACAGCAGTTGATGGCGAAGTTCAACCTGCGCGACGGTGTCGATCCGCAGGTGTACGGCCTCGGCGTCAAGGAGCTCTGGCAGGTACCGCAGGAAAATCACCAGCCCGGACTCGTCGTGCACAGCCAGGGTTGGCCGCTGCCGAACGACGTGGGCGGCGGCTCCTTCCTCTATCACTTTGGTGACGACCTGATCTCGGTCGGCTTCGTGACGCATCTGAGTTATGCGAACCCGTACCTCTCGCCGTTCGAAGAGATGCAGCGGTTCAAGGCCCACCCGGCAATCCGCGGCTATTTCGAAGGCGGCAAGCGCCTGGCCTACGGTGCGCGCGCCATCAACGAAGGCGGCCTGCAGTCAATCCCGAAGCTCGCCTTCCCGGGCGGTGCGCTGATCGGCTGCACCGCGGGTTTCGTCAACCTGCCGCGCATCAAGGGCTCGCACAACGCGATGAAAACTGGGATGCTCGCGGCCGAAGCAGCGTTCGCGGCACTGTTGGCCGGTCGTGCCAACGACGAACTGACGGCCTACCCTGAAGCGTTCCGCAATTCCTGGGCGTATCGCGACCTGCACAAGGTGCGCAACGTGAAGCCGGGCCTGAAGTGGGGCCTCTGGGCGGGCAGCGCGCACGGTGGTGTCCACATGTGGCTCAACGACCTCGGCCTGGGTGCGCTGGTCGGCTGGACGCTGCGCCATGGCAAGGCCGACCACGAGTGTCTGAAGCCTGCGGCTGAAATGCCGCGGATCGACTATCCGCGGCCGGACGGCAAGCTGACTTTCGACCGGCTCTCGTCGGTGTTCCTGTCAGGGACGGCGCACGAGGAAGACCAGCCCGTGCACCTGCGCCTGCGCGATCCGTTGATTCCGGTCGCAGTGAATCTCGCGCGCTATGACGGGCCCGAAAATCGCTATTGCCCGGCGGGTGTCTATGAGTTCGTGCCGGCGGACGGCGGTGGCCAGCGGCTGCAGATCAACGCGCAGAATTGCGTGCACTGCAAGACGTGCGACATCAAGGATCCGCAGCAGAACATCCACTGGGTGACGCCGGAAGGCGGTGGCGGTCCGAACTACGCGTCGATGTAGGTCGCGCACAACGGCATTGCGGCGACGGGCGGCTCGCGTGCTGCGGTGGCTGATCGTGACGCAACAGCCGCACCTGGCGGCACCGGCACGGCTGGCTTCCGACTCGTTCGGAAGGCCGTGCGAGGCATGGACGCCGAGCCGGAGCCCCCATGGATGGGTTTACGGCGTCCTTACGAACGAGTCGGAAGCCAGTCGCGACGCTGCGGGAAGCCGCAGCCGTCTGATTCCTTAGCCGACGACCGCCACGCGTTGCCTCGGTACTGCCGTTCTCAGCGCGGCGCCATGCGGATCGCGCCGTCGAGGCGGATCGTCTCGCCGTTCAGCATCGGGTTCTCGACGATCTGGCCGACCAGTTGCGCGTATTCCGACGGCTGACCCAGACGCGGCGGGAAAGGCACCTGCTTGCCGAGGGAATCACGCGCTTCTTCGGGCAGGGCTGCCAGCATCGGCGTCATGAAAAGTCCCGGTGCAATCGTGACGACCCGAATGCCGCAGGACGCGAGTTCGCGCGCCATCGGCAGCGTCATGCCGACCACACCGCCTTTCGACGCGGCGTAAGCAACCTGGCCGATCTGGCCGTCGAACGCAGCGACGGATGCCGTCATCACCAGGGCACCGCGTTCCCCTGCAGCATTCGGCGTGTTCTGCTGCATGGCTGCGGCCGCCTCCTTGCACAGCAGCAGCGTGCCGATGAGGTTGATTTCGATGACCTTGCGAAAGAAGTCGCCGGGCATCGTGCCTTCCTTCCCCACCATGCGCTTCGGCCAGCCCACGCCCGCGCAACTGACGGCGAGGTTGAGCCGGCCCATTGCGGTGGTCGCCGCGGCCACGGCCGCGGTGACGGCGCTTTCCGCGGTCACGTCGACCTTGTGGAAGCTTGCGGCGGCACCGAGCCTGTGCACGGCTGCAACGCCGGCCTGGTCGTTGACGTCGAACAGGGCGACCTTGCCACCCGCGGCAACGACGAGTTCAGCCACGGCCAGGCCGAGGCCCGAGGCGCCACCGCTGACGATGGCGCGCGTGTCCTGGATCAGCATCGTTGTGGCCCTCCGGCTTGAAATTCGAGGTCTACAGTCGCAGACCGCCGTCCACGTCGATGCAGCGGCCCGTGAAGAAGTCGTTTTCGACGATGAAAACCGCCGTCTGCGCAATTTCCTCCGCGAGACCCAGGCGCTTGAGCGGCACGGGGGCGGTCATCTTCGCCAGCATCTCCGGCGGCATGCCGGAGAGGATGTCGGTCTTGATGAAACCGGGAGCGATTGCACCGGCGCGGATGCCGAAGCGCGCGAGTTCCTTCGCCCACGTGGTCGCCATCGCGGCGACGCCAGCCTTGGCGGCCGAGTAGTTGCTCTACCCGGCGTTGCCGGCGCGCGAGATGCTCGAAATATTGATGATCACGCCGCCCTGGCCAAGCTTGATCATGCGTTCGGCGGCTTCGCGACCGCACAGGAACACGCCGGTCAGGTTGACGTCGATGACGGCCTGCCACTGCGCCAGCGTCATCTTGCCGACCACGACACCGTCCTTGACCTTCACCAGCACGGCGTCCTTGATGATGCCGGCATTGTTGACCAGCACGTCGAGCCGGCCATGCGCTGCGACCACTGCGTCGAGCGCGTGGATCACCTCGTCTTCCTTCGCGACATTCAGCGCGTGTCCGCTCACTGTTACGCCGCGGGCTTCGAACTCGGCGCGCGTCGCGTCGAGGTCCGCCTGGTTGAGGTCGAGCAGCGCAAGCGTTGCGCCGCGTCCGGCGAATGCCCGGGCGATGGCCTTGCCGATTCCGCGCGCGCCGCCCGTGACGACCGCGACCTTGCCGTGCAACTGCATGAATGCCCCAGGATGAAAATACAGGTCAGAGAAGTTCGATGGCGACGGCGCAGGCTTCACCGCCGCCGATGCATTGCGACGCGACGCCGCGGCGCAGGCCGCGCTTGCGCAGCGCGTAGAGCAGCGTGGTGAGGATGCGGGCGCCCGTGGCGCCGACAGGGTGGCCCATCGCACACGCGCCGCCATTGACGTTCACCTGGTCGTGCCGCAGGCCGAGGTCCTGCATCGCGGCCATCGCCACGCAGGCGAAGGCTTCGTTGATTTCGAACAGGTCGACGTCGGCGACTTTCCAGCCGGCGCGGTCGAGCGCCTTCTGCATCGAAGGAGCCGGTGCGGTCGTGAACCATTCGGGAGCCTGCGCGTGGCTCGCGTACGAGACCAGGCGGGCGAGCGGCTTGAGGCCGGCGGCCCTGGCTGCGGATTCGGCTGCGAGCACGATGGCAGCCGCGCCGTCGGAAATCGAGGACGAGGACGCCGCCGTTACCGAGCCGTCCTTGCCGAAGGCTGGCTTCAGCGTCGGTATCTTGTCGATGTCGAGCTGGAAGGGTGTTTCGTCGGTCGCGACGACCTGCTCACCCTTGCGCGTCTTGATCGTCACGGGCGCGATCTCGGCGACGAAGTCGCCTGCCTTCGATGCGCGCTGCGCACGACGCACGGACTCGGCGGCGTACGCATCCTGTTCAGCGCGCGAGAAACCGTACTTGGCGGCGGTGACGTCCGCGAAGCAACCCATGGCCTTGCCGTCCCAGGGACTCTGCAGGCCGTCGTAGAACATGTGGTCGTAGATCTCGGCATGACCCATGCGATAGCCGGCGCGCGCCTTCAGCATCAGGTATGGCGCGTTGGTCATCGATTCGAGACCGCCCGCGAGGATTGCGCGTGCGGAGCCGGCGCGAATCTGGTCGGCCGCCAGCATCACGGCCTTCATGCCCGAGCCGCACATCTTGTTCACCGTCGTGGCGGGAACGCTCATCGCGATGCCGGCACCGACAGCCGCCTGCCGGGCGGGGGCCTGGCCAAGGCCGGCCGGCAGCACACAGCCGAATATCACTTCATCGATCGCATCCGGCGCCAGGCCAGAGTCCGCGAGCGCGGCCGCTGCAGCGACGGAACCCAGTTGTGTTGCCGACACGGGCGAGAAGATGCCCTGGAAGCCGCCGATCGGAGTTCGGCGGGCAGCGGCGATGACGATGGATTCTGGCATGGCGGAAGTCCTTGAACGATCGGGGCAGCGAGCCGCAGTCGCCGGAGTGTACGCCGCGGTCTTTTTGCGGCGCAAGATAATCGCCAGAACCGGTCTGGTCAGGCTTTGGCGGCGAGGTGAGTGCGTCGCGAACGAACCGGCACCCGCGCAGGGATGCCGGCAGCGGTCTTGCGTGGAGCAAGACCGTGCTCCAGGAACTGCACGAATGCATCGGCGACCTCGTCCGACGTCAGCGTGCGGCCGGCGCGAAACCAGTGTGCAATCCAGTTGAGCGCGCCCGCGATCGCAAACGCGGCGAGCTTCGGGTCGGTCACGGCGATCGAACCGTCGTTGATACCGGTCTGCAGCAGACGCCGGATGCCGCGGTCGATTTCGGACTTGAGCGAGCGCACCTGCGCGCCCAGTTCGGCGCCGAGGTCCTGGTGCTCTGCGCGCACCATGCACCAGCCGTATTCGGACGCGATCGCCACGGCGTAATCGCGGATGACTTCGCGCAGACGATCGCGTCCGCTGCCCGGAGCCTGCTCCGCTCGGCGCAGCGCGGCGCGAATCGGTTCGAGGCCGGCCAGGAAACACTCGAACAGGAGTTGCTCCTTGTTCGGGACGTAGTAATAGATCGTGGGCTTGGTGACGCCGAGCGCTGCCGCGATGTCGTCCAGCGACGTGTTGTGATAACCGCGCTCGTCGAACGCCCGGGCCGCCGTGCGGATCACCGCGTCACGCTTCGTGCCATGGTCCTGGCGCCGGCGCCGGCCGCGCCAGGCTGCAGCCGGGTCGGCGGCGGTCGGGTTCGCTGGAGTAGTGTCGGCCATGACCGAACCGGTTGACTGTGGGAGGGGTGCTAATCATACTGCGGGGTAAAATTCTACTCAACAGTAACTTATGGCCGGGCACCAGCCCGGCGGCTGGAGGGATGCAGATGTCCGGATCCTCGACCGGCCGTCGTGACGGTGAATCGCGACAGGCTGCCGGCGCGACGCGGGAGGCTGCGCCACTGCGGTTCGTGAGCGCCGCGTCGCTGTTCGACGGGCATGACGCCGCGATCAACATCATCCGCCGGTTGCTGCAGGCGCACGGCGCCGAAGTCGTGCACCTGGGCCACAACCGCAGCGTCGCCGACATCGTGCGGGCCGCGCTGCAGGAAGACGCCGACGGCATTGCCTGCAGTTCGTACCAGGGCGGGCACGTCGAGTACTTCAAGTACATGGTCGACATGCTGCGGGACCTCGGCGCGCCGCACATCCGCATCATCGTGGGCGGCGGCGGCACGATCGCGCCGCACGAGATCGAGGAACTCGAGGCCTATGGCGTCGAGCGCATCTACACGCCCGAGGACGGCCGCAGGCTCGGCCTCGACGGCATGATCGACGACGTCTTCAAGCGCGTGCGCAGGGCAACGCGTCCCGGCTTCGAGTTCGGGCCGGTCGATCCGCGCGACCACCAGCAGATCGCGCGCACGATCTCCGCGCTCGAGCGTGGCGAAGTCGAAACGTCAATGAGCGAAACCCTGCGCCGTGCCGTGTCGTGCAGCGTGCAGCGGTCGCCGGTCGTGGGCATCACTGGCACGGGCGGGGCGGGCAAGTCGAGCCTTACCGACGAACTGCTGCTGCGTTTCGTCCGGCAGTTTCCCGACCGCAACATCGCCGTGGTCGCCATGGACCCGACGCGTCGCCGCAGTGGCGGTGCGCTGCTCGGCGATCGAATCCGCATGAACTCGCTCGCGGCCGAGCAGGTATTCATGCGTTCGCTGGCGACGCGGCGGCAGAACCTCGCGACCAGCGCGGTGCTGGCCGATGTCCTCAACCTGCTGCGCTATGCGAATTTCGACCTCGTTGTGGTCGAAACCGCCGGCATCGGCCAGAGCGACTCCGAGATCGTCGACCTGGTCGACGTGCCGATGTACGTGATGACGAGCGAATATGGCGCGGCGAGCCAGCTCGAGAAGATCGACATGCTCGATTTCGCCGACCTGGTCGCGCTCAACAAGTTCGAGAAGCGTGGCGCCGAAGACGCACTGCGCGACGTGCGCAAGCAGTGGCGCCGCAACCGGGTCGAGTTCAAGCGGCCCGACGACCAGGTGCCGGTGTTCCCGACCATCGCGAGCCGCTTCAACGATCCGGGCGTCAACCGCCTCTTTGCCGCGCTCTGCGCGCGGCTCGACGAGAAGGCCGGTGGCGACCGGCGCTGGACCGTCACGGATCCGGGCCCGACCGAACTGGTCGAGCGTCACGCGCTGGTGCCGGCGACGCGCGCGCGTTACCTGGCCGAGATCGCGACCAACGGCCGACGTGCGCACGCGGCGGTCGAGCATCGAGCGAACGCGGCGAGCCGTGCGCAAAGCCTGCACGAAGCGCTGCGCACGCTCGGCGACGCACGGCTGCCCGAGCCGCTCGAGCGCTATGGCGCGGCAGCGCTGGCAGACGCGGGTGCCGATGCCGCGCTGTTGCGGTTGCGCGCGGCGTACAACGATGCGCTCGAGGCGGTCGGTACCGACGGCCTGGCGTTGCTGCGGCAGTGGCCGGTCATGGCGAAGTCGGCCACCGACGACCAGTTCGCGTACACGGTCCGCGGCAAGGAAATTCGCGGCGACAACTACGTGCCCACGCTGAGTCACAACCGCGTGCCCAAGCTCGCAGTACCGCGCTTTCGCGACTGGGGCGAGCAGCTGACGTTCCTGTTGAAGGAGAACCTGCCGGGCCAGTTCCCCTACACGGCGGGCGTCTACCCGTATCGCCGCGAGGAAGAGGACCCGACCCGCATGTTCGCGGGCGAGGGCGGCCCCGAACGCACCAACCGCCGGTTCCATTACGTCGCGGGCGGCCATGGCGCCGCGCGGCTCTCGACGGCCTTCGATTCGACGACGCTGTACGGCGAGGACCCGGACGAGCGGCCGGACATCTACGGCCGCATCGGCAACTCGGGCGTATCGATCGCCACGCTCGACGACATGAAGAAGCTCTACTCGGGCTTCGATCTCTGCGCCCCGACGACCTCGGTCTCGATGACGATCAACGGTCCGGCGCCGATGATTCTCGCGATGTTCATGAACACCGCGGTCGACCAGCGCGTCGAGCAGCACCTGCGAGCCACGGGTCAGTGGCAGGTGGCGGAGAAGAAGATCGACGCCCTGTTCAAGGGCCGGCCGCGGCCGGTCTACAAGGGCGGGCTGCCGCCGAACCATGACGGCTCGGGCCTTGGCCTGCTCGGCGTCACCGGCGATCAACTGCTCGATGCCGGGACGTACCAGAAGATCCGCAAGGAAACACTGTCGCTCGTGCGCGGCACCGTGCAGGCGGACATCCTCAAGGAAGACCAGGCGCAGAACACCTGCATCTTCTCGACCGAGTTCGCGCTGCGCATGATGGGCGACGTGCAGCAGTTCTTCACCGACAACGACGTCCGCAATTTCTATTCGGTGTCGATTTCCGGTTATCACATCGCTGAAGCGGGCGCGAATCCGGTGTCACAGCTCGCGTTCACGCTCGCGAACGGTTTTACGATCGCCGAGTACTATCTTGCGCGCGGCATGCAGATCGACGACTTCGCACCGAACCTGTCGTTCTTCTTCTCGAACGGCATGGATCCCGAGTACGCGGTGATCGGGCGCGTGGCGCGCCGCATCTGGGCGCGTGCGATGCGGGACCTTTATCGCGCGGGTCCTCGCTCGCAGATGCTGAAGTACCACATCCAGACCTCGGGCCGCAGCCTGCATGCGCAGGAGATCCAGTTCAACGACGTGCGCACGACGCTGCAGGCGCTCTATGCACTGTTCGACAACTGCAACAGCCTGCACACCAACGCCTACGACGAGGCGATCACGACGCCGACGGAGGAGTCTGTGCGCCGCGCGGTGGCGATCCAGCTGATCATCGGCAAGGAACTCGGCCTCAACAAGACGCAGAACCCGTGGCAGGGATCGTTTGCGATCGACCAGCTGACGGATCTGGTCGAGGAGGCCGTGTATCGCGAGTTCGACCGGATCTCGGAGCGCGGTGGCGTGCTCGGCGCGATGGAGACGATGTACCAGCGCGGCAGGATCCAGGAAGAATCGCTGTATTACGAAACACTGAAACATGACGGCACGCTGCCGATCATCGGCGTCAACACCTACCTCGCGAAGGAAGGCTCGAACGACGAGATCCGCAATGCCGAGCTGATCCGCTCAACCGAAGACGAGAAGCAGGACCAGGTCGCGGCGGTTCGCGCCTTTCTCGCTCGCAACGCGGCGCGGCGTCCGGCCGCGCTCGCACGTCTGCAGCAACAGGCTGCCACGGGTGGGAACGTGTTCGTCGAGTTGATGGAAGCAGTGAAGGTCGCGTCGCTCGGGTCGATCTCCAACGCGCTGTACCAGGTGGGCGGGCAGTACCGGCGCAGCATGTAAGGCGGGCGACAATCGACATCGTGCCAGCGGTGCAACTGGCTGGAGCCTCGGGGTCCGGATTCGTCCCGGCCCAGGAACCCGAAGGAAGCAAGCGCGGGCGCAAATACGCTGTTTTCCTTGTGGCGCGCGACACCAGACTTGGGTGCGGATCAGCGCGCGCGAGCTGGAGCCGCCGCCAGCACCGCGAGGTCAGGCTCGCCGAGCCGACCGAGCATCGCGCCGCGTGCTGCATCCCGCAGGTCGTCGGGCCCACGCCCGCCGCCATCGATCGACGGCAGTATCTCGACGTGGATCGTGCCCGGCATCGGCACGAACGCGCCATGCGGCATCGAATGACGCGCGCCATGAATGACGATCGGCACCAGCGGCATTGCGCTGCGGGCGGCTGCCACGAACGCGCCGATGTGAAACCGCTTGAGTCCGACGACCGAGTCGAAGGTGCCCTCGGGGAAGAAGATGAGGGAGTGGCCTTGTTCCGCGCGCTGCATCACCCGCCGGGCGCCGCGCTGCCGGCCGCCGGCGGAGTGACGATCCACGAATTCCGATCCGATCCGCCGCAGCAGGAATCCCATGACCGGCATGTCGGTCGCCTCGCGCTTGATCACGAAGCTGAATCGTGGCGGCAGGGCCGCCGCCATCACGACGCCGTCGAGGTAGCTCGAGTGGTTCGCCACCAGCACGCACGAATCGTCAGGCAGTTGCTCGAGGCCGCGCACCCGCAGCCGCAGGCAGGCGAGGGCGAGCCACAGACGCGCAAGCCAACGCGTCGACGAACGGCGCCAGTGCAGCAGCGGCAACAGCAGAGCGAGCAGCGCAGCCACTGACGTCACCAGGAACAACAGCGACAACGAGTAGGTGCCGAAGACGAGGCAGAACAGCCAGCCCAGCACGCCGCCCGACCGTGGTGCGGCGGAAACGCTCGCCGCGTCGGCTGCCTGGAGTACCGAGGCGCCGGCGGTCTGGTCGCTGGTGGCAGTGGATTTCGTGTGCAAGCTCGCGGCAAACCGGTTGGCGCTGGGAGAGACTGGTTGGCATTGGACCGATCCGAGGCGCCAGTCTGCCGGGACCCCGGCATTCTGTGAATCAGTTCCAGTTATGTTAATGACGCCCCGGGGAACTGTGAGAGGGGTCACGACGGGGCTCGGAAGGCGGCTCGCATACTGCGTGCTAGGTCAAGCCGCGAGGTTCCATGAGCACTGCAGTCAAGTCGAGCTTCCTGTCCCGATCGGGCGCTGGCGGCGGCGAAGCAGCCGCACGGCCGGGTCCGATCGACCGGTTCCTCGATGCCGTGTGGATGGAACGCGGCCTGTCGCCCAACACGCTCGCGGCATATCGGGCGGACCTCACCGCGCTCGACCGCTGGCTCGACGAGCACTCAGGCGACCTCGAGCGCGCGCAGCGTGGCGACATTCTCTCGTTCATGGCTTCGCGAGTGCAGGCGGGTGCGCGACCCCGTTCGACCGCGCGCCAGCTTTCAAGCTTCCGCCGCTTCTACCGATACCTGGTGCGAGAGGGCACCTTGCGCGAGGACCCCACTGCACAGATCGCGATGCCCAAGGTCGGCCGGTCATTGCCGAAGTCGCTCATGGAGGAGGAAGTCGAGGCCCTGCTGGCCGCTCCAGCCGTGAGTGACCCGCTCGGGCATCGCGATCGGACCATGCTCGAAGTGCTGTATGCCACCGGGCTGCGCGTCTCCGAACTCGTGAACTGCACACTTGCGCAGGTGAACCTGAACCAGGGCGTGCTGCGCATCGTCGGCAAGGGCGACCGCGAGCGGCTGATCCCGCTTGGCGAAGAAGCCGTGCAGTGGGTGCAGCAGTTCCTGCAGGGTCCGCGCGTCGAGATCCTGCTCGAACGGCAGACCGATTACCTGTTCCCGACGCGCCGTGGCGACCGCATGACGCGCCAGGCCTTCTGGCACATCATCAAGCGCTATGCGCGCAAGGCCGGCATCGAACGCGAACTCTCGCCGCACACGCTGCGCCACGCATTCGCCACCCACCTGTTGAACCATGGCGCCGACCTGCGCGTGGTGCAGATGCTGCTCGGTCACAGCGACCTGTCGACGACGCAGATCTACACCCACGTCGCCCGCGAACGCCTCAAGGACCTGCACTCCGAGCACCACCCGCGCGGCTGACGGGCGCGCGGCTCTGCTAGACTCCGCCCGCCCCACGGGACTGTCTGGTTGCGGGCGCGGGGACTCACTGAACCTGCGGCCGTGGCGACTGTCCTAGAGCCACCATTCCAGGGATAGAACGCCGCATGCGCCGCCGCACCCCAGCTCGCCCGATCACCACCGCCGCCTTGCTCGTCGCTGCCGCTGCCGCTGCCGCTTTGCTCGCCCTCGCGCCGAATTCCAGCGCTTTGGCGGCCACGGGCGACAAGCAGACCGCGACCACCGCCCAGAAGCCGGCGGCCAACGCCAAACCGGCAGCACCTGCCGCGCCGCCGGTTGCGATCCCGGCCGACGTGCGCGCGCGCGTCGTCGCGAAACTGCCGGGGGCGCAGGCGTCCGACGTCGCGGTCTCGCCGATTCCCGGCCTCTATGAAGTGGCCATGGGCGGATTGATCGCTTACGTCAGCGCCGACGGCAAATACCTGCTGAGCGGTAACGTCTACGACCTCGATACGCAGGTGAACCTCACCGCCTCGCGTCGCAATTCGGCGCGCGCCAAGGCACTGGCGGCGGCGTCCGAAAGCAAGATGATCGTATTCGGGCCTGCCAACGCGAAGATGACGGTCACGGTATTCACGGACATCGACTGCGGCTACTGCCGCAAATTCCACAGCCAGATTGCCGAGGTGAACAAATCCGGCGTGCGTGTGCGCTACATGTTCTTTCCGCGCACCGGTCCTGGCACCGAATCGTGGACCAAGGCCGAACAGGTCTGGTGTGCCGCGGACCGCCGCGAGGCGCTCACGCGGGCGAAGAAGGGCGACGCGGTCAAGGGCAAGACCTGCGGCGACGCCGCGGTCAAATCGCAGTACGAACTGGGCTCGGACCTCGGCGTGGAAGGCACGCCCGCGATCTTCACGCAGACTGGCGATTACATCGGCGGCTACGTCACGCCGGCCGAACTGGTGCAGGCGATCCAGGAGTCGCAGAAGGCGGCGGTCGCTGCCCGCTGATCTCCAGTCGCTCAGCGCTCGAGGTAACCCAGCTTGCCGGGGCGACCGTCCCATTCCTTGGCGTCGTCGGGCGCGTCCTTCTTCTCGGTGATTACCGGCCACTGCCTGGCGAGTTCGGCATTCAATTTGCGGAAATCCTGCTGGCCGGCAGGCAGTTCCTCTTCCGAGAAGATCGCCTCCGCCGGGCACTCCGGCTCGCACAGCGTGCAGTCGATGCACTCGTCCGGGTCGATCACCAGCATGTTCGGGCCTTCGTGGAAGCAGTCCACCGGGCAGACTTCCACGCAGTCCATGTACTTGCACTTGATGCAGTTTTCCGTGACGACAAAGGTCATCGGGGCACTCCGGACGTTGACTGATGACGAAAAAGGCGACAGCACGCGGCGGCGCAAGCTGGCGAGCGCTGTATTCTGCCAAAGCGCCGCCGCACTGCAAAATAAATCCTACCTAACACCGCCGCTCCTGCGGTAATCGAGCGCGGTCAGGTGGTGGTTTTCGACACCGCGCCGACGGTCGTCGAAATAGCGGCGCAGGGCGAATTCGACGCTGCGGAAGGCGATGTCCTGCCACGGAACCTCGTCCTCGCGGTAGAGGCCCACCTCCAGGCTCTCCGGGCTGGGGCCAAAGCGCGGTTGGGGCAACTTCGCGCGGAACATCACGTGCACCTGGTCCGCGTGCAGCACGTGTACCACCGCCAGCAGCGAACCGATCTCCACCTCGGCCTGCGCCTCTTCGAACGATTCGCGCCGCGCACCTTCCTGGGTCGTCTCGCCGCTTTCCATGAAACCGGCCGGGATCGTCCAGAAGCCGAGCCGCGGCTCGATCGCGCGTCGGCACAGCAGGATCCGGCCTGCATGCTCGGGCACGCAACCGACGATCAGCTTGGGATTCTGGTAGTGGACGACACCGCAGGCATCGCACACGTGGCGGGCGAGATGGTCGCCTTCGGGCGTGCGGAGCGAGACCGTGTTACCGCAGGCGGAGCAGAACTTCATGGAAAGGGCTTAGGGGACAGGGGTTAGTGGTGCCGGGAGAGGGAATCGAACCCTCACGAGTGATTAGCTCGCCGGATTTTGAGTCCGGTGCGTCTACCAGTTCCGCCATCCCGGCACCGGGCGCGCAGCTTACCCGATCGGGCTCATCGGATGGAAACACTTTTATAATCATTCAGTTAACACGATTTTGGCGCTGATCTGCCACGACTCCTGCCACCACGGCAGCGAACCCGGTAAACTGCCGGCGGTCCTATGGCTCGCGTCGCCCCTGGGCGGCCGTTCCCTCCCCAGGAGACCGACCGAAGCATGCGACGTTGCCTGTCTCACGGCCTGGCCACCTTCCTGGTGCTGCTGTCGACCGCTCTGGCCGCACCGGACGCCTTCGCGGCGCCATCCGTTCTGGCCGACAAACTGGTCGCCGAGGCTCCCAGGGCCAACCCCAAGGTGCTTGCCCTCGCGGCCCGCGCGGCCGAATGCGCGCGCAAGCAGGGCGTGCTCGATGGCTTCCGTCACCTCGCCGTCATCGATTACTCGCTGCCATCCACGCAGCCTCGGCTCTGGGTCTTCGACCTCGAGCGCGGTCGGCTGATGTTCCAGGAGCTCGTTGCGCACGGCCGTAACACGGGTGACGCAATAGCAGAGCGCTTCTCCAACACAGAAGGCAGCCACATGTCGAGCATCGGGCTCTTCAAGACGCTGGAGCCTTACTACGGCAGCAATGGTTACTCGCTGCGGCTCTCGGGCCTCGATCCCGGTTTCAACGACAATGCGCTCGCGCGTGCGATCGTCATGCACGGCGCACCCTACGTCAGCGAGGCGATCGCCGAGCGACTTGGCCGGCTCGGCCGCAGCTGGGGTTGCCCGGCGCTGCGTCCCGAAATCGCCCGCACGGTCATCGACACGTTGAAGGGCGGCGCGCTGCTGTTCGCCTATTACCCGGACCGCAAATGGCTCGCCGAGTCGCCGTATTTCCAGTGCGACGTCCCGCGGGAACGCGTGGTCACTTCGACGTCGCAGCCTTCGAACTCGGGTTGACGACGCGCATGCCGAAATCGGTGCGCTGTTCGGCGCATCGGCCGGTTTTTCCAAGTCGCAGCTTGCCCGCGCGCTCGATCGCGTCGCGCAGCTGCAGACACAGTCGCAGGCGCTCGACGCAATGCCGTCGGCGATTGGCGAGCGTCCGGTCGTCGAGCGCGCCGGCACGAGCGTGCCGATCGACACGCTCGAGGCGCAGGTGCAGTGGATCGACCAGCAGATTTCCGTCGCCGACGGTGCGATCGATCCGGGCTCTGCCGAGCAGCTCTGGCGCAAACGCGTCGGCGCGATGAACTCCCTGGTGCAGTTGCGCTACGTGGAAGCGCAGCGCATCGACATGTGACCACGAGGACGTGACCATGCAATCCGTACCAATCAGAACAGTGATGCAGCGCGTGCCCGGCGCGTTGCTCGCGGCCGCCATCGCGCTGGCGGCGACGACACAGGTTGCCGTTGCCACCGAGACGCAGGACACGGCACAGCTGCAGCAGGAACTCGACGCGGCGCGCGGTCGGCTCGACGCTGCGGCACGCGACATCGCCGATCTCTCGCGCAAACTCTACGGCGACGACTTCGCCGGCGTGCCGATGCCGCCACCCGGCGGAGCGCCCCGTGGCGCCATGCTCGGCATCAACGTCGGCGGCAGTCCCGACCTCGCGGAAGGCGTCGAAGTAATGGGCGTGAGTCCATCCGGCCCGGCCGCGGCCGCCGGCCTGAAGACGGGCGACGTGATCGTGGCGATCGATGGCAAACCGCTCATGAAGACCGGCGACCGCGCCGCGGGCCGCCAGCTCATCGACCAGATGCGCGGCCTGCAGCCGGGTCAGAAGGTCAAGGTGGACTACCTGCGCGACGGCAAGAAGCTGTCGACGACGGTGACCACCGTGGCTGCCGAGCCACCGCTGGCCCGCATGCTGCGTGAGCACCTGCCGATGCTCGAGGGCATGCAGATTCCTCCTGAATTGCAGGAAATGGTGCACCCAGGTGGCCGCGGCTTCCGCGCGCTCGAACTGGTGCCGATCACGCCCAGCCTTGGTCAGTACTTTGGCACCGACAAGGGCCTGCTCGTCGTCAAGGCGCCGGCTGCGCCGGGCCCGGGCCTGGAGGAGGGCGACGTGATTCTTGCGATCGGCGGACGCACCCCGGAAAATCCGCGTCACGCCTTCCGCATCCTCGGGTCGTACCAGCCCGGGGAGAAGGTCAAGTTCGAAGTGCTGCGTCAGCGCAAGCACCTGGCCCTCGACGTCCTGATGCCGGCGGCCGACCCCCTGAGCCCGGGCTTCCGCCCTGATCCGCCGCCGCGCGCGCCCAACTCGCCGGTGCCTCCGGCGCCGCCGACCGACACGAAGGGTGGCGGCATCTCGTCCTGAGACAGCCTGGAAGAGCCGCGGCAGAGGGGTCCGGGCCAACGGTTCCCTCTGCTAGCATGCGCGCCCCTATGCGGCGCACCGACTTCCATTTCGACCTGCCCGATGCGCTGATCGCCCGCCACCCCGCGCCACAGCGCAGTGGCAGCCGGCTGCTCCATCTCGAAGGGGCGACAGGTGCGCTCACGGATCGCCAGTTCCGCGACCTGCCCGGCCTGCTGCGGCCGGGCGACCTGCTGGTGTTCAACGACACGCGCGTGATTCCCGCGCGGCTGTACGGCCACAAGCTCGAAAGCGGCGGCAAGGTCGAGGTCATGCTCGAGCGGCTGACCGGCTTGCGCACGGCCATCGTGCAGTTGCGCGCAGGCAAGCCGTCGCGACCCGGCGCCGTGATCGACCTCGGCGGTGGCGACACGCTCACCATCCTCGAGCGCCACGAGGACTTCTGGCGCGTCGAATTCAGCGGCGACGCACACGCGACCTTCGATCGCCTCGGCGAGATGCCGCTGCCGCCGTACGTGGCACGCGCAGCCGAACTCGAGGATCGCGAGCGTTACCAGACCGTGTACGCACGTGAGCCCGGCGCGGTTGCCGCGCCGACCGCGGGTCTGCATTTCGACGACGCGGTCCTGCAAGCCTGCCGCGCGGCGGGCGCCGAGTTCGCTTATGTGACGCTGCACGTGGGCGCGGGTACCTTTCAGCCCGTGCGGGTCGACAACGTCGAAGAGCACCGCATGCATTCCGAGTGGTACACCGTGCCCGGAGCGACCTGCGAAGCGGTGGCTGCGGCTCGCGTACGCGGCGCTCGCGTCATCGCGGTGGGTACGACAGCGGTGCGGTCGCTCGAGAGTGCGGCGGCGTCCGGTCGGCTCGAGTCGTATGCCGGCGAGACACGGCTCTTCATCACGCCGGGCAGGCGTTTTCGCGTGATCGATGCGATGGTGACCAACTTCCATCTGCCCGAATCGACGCTGCTGATGCTGGTCAGTGCCTTCGCCGGGCGCGAGCACGTGCTGGAGGCGTACCGTCACGCAGTCGCGCAGCAGTACCGCTTCTTCAGTTACGGCGATGCGATGTTCATCGAGCCGGCGCCTGCAGCGCTCGATCGCGGGAGCGCGGCATGAAATTTGAGCTGCTGGGAACGGCCGGCGCCGCGCGGCGCGGCCGCCTGCACCTGCAGCACGGGACCGTCGAGACGCCCGTGTTCATGCCCGTGGGCACCTACGGCACGGTCAAGGCGATGACGCCCGAGGAACTCACGGGCCTCGGCGCGCAGATCGTCCTCGGCAACACGTTTCACCTGCTGCTGCGACCGGGCACCGACGTCATCCGTGCCCATGGCGGGCTGCACGGATTCATGCACTGGTCGGGGCCGATCCTGACCGATTCGGGTGGCTTCCAGGTCTTCAGCCTCGCCGAACTGCGCAAGCTGACCGAGGCGGGCGTGAATTTCCGCTCGCCCGTCAATGGCGACGCCGTGTTCCTGAGTCCCGAAATCTCGATGCAGGTGCAGACCGCGCTCAATTCCGACATCGTCATGGCGTTCGACGAATGTCCGCCGTATCCGGCGACCGAGCAGCAGGCGCGGACGTCGATGGAACTGTCGATGCGCTGGGCGCGCCGCAGTCGCGACGAATTCACGCGCCTGGCCAACCCCAACGCCTTGTTCGGCATCGTGCAGGGCGGCACGTTCCTGGGTCTGCGGCATGAATCGCTGGGCCAGCTGGTCGACATCGGCTTTGACGGCTACGCCGTGGGCGGCCTGGCGGTGGGTGAGCCCGCGGCCGAACGCAATGCCGTGCTCGAGGCGCTCGCGCCGGCGTTGCCCAGGGATCGACCCCGATACCTGATGGGCGTCGGCACCCCAGCCGACATCGTCCAGGCGGTCGCCCGCGGCATCGACATGTTCGACTGCGTCATGCCGACGCGAAACGCCCGCAACGGTCATTTGTTCACCTCGCAGGGAGTGATCAAGATCCGCAATGCCGGGCACCAGGCGGACACCTCGCCGCTGGACCCGCAGTGCGCCTGCTACACCTGCCGCAACTTCAGCCGCGCGTACCTGCGGCACCTCGACCGTTGCAATGAAATCCTCGGCGCAAGGCTCAATTCGATCCACAACCTGCACTATTACCTGTGCCTGATGGCGCGGATCCGGGCGGCCCTCGACGCCAACCGGTTCGAGGCCTTCCAGGCGGAATTCCTCGCCGGCCCGGAAGCGGGGCCCGTGACTACATCCGGCAGTCCGGCCGACCCTCGGGTATAATCCGCGGTCATTTTCCAAGCATGACCCCTCGGTCGAGGGGCAACAGGAGTTCCTGATGGACTGGTTGATCGCGAGCGCCCACGCCCAGGCGGCCACGGGTGCCCAGCCGAATGCGCTGCTGCAGATGCTGCCCTTGCTGCTCATCTTCGTCGTGTTCTATTTCCTGCTGATCCGGCCCCAGGCCAAGCGGGCGAAGGAGCACAAGGCCCTGGTGGCCGCACTCAGCGTCGGCGACGAAGTCGTCACGGCCGGCGGCATCCTCGGCAAGGTCACCGAGACCTCCGACAATTTCCTCACCGTCGAAATCGCGAACGGCGTGCAGGTGAAGGTCCAGCGCCATACGGTCACCAGCGTGCTGCCCAAAGGCACCCTGAAGAGCGCCTGAACAGTCGTCCCGGAGTTCGCGCATGCACAGTTACCCGGCCTGGAAGATCTGGCTGGTCGTCATCGTCCTGCTCGTGGGCACGGTGCTCGCCCTGCCGAACGTGTTCGGCGACGCGCCCGCACTGCAGCTCTCGCGCAATGACCGCACCGCCGTCACCGACGGCCAGCGCCAGCAAGTCGTTTCGTTGCTGCAGTCAAAGGGCGTGACAGTCGAGAATTCGTATCTCGAGGGCGACCGACTCGTCCTGCGCTTCGACGACGTGAGCGCTCGCCTCAAGGCGCGCGATGTCGTGCAGCAGGGCGCCACAGCCGAATACCTGGTGGCTCTGTCCGACGTGCCCCGCACGCCGGGCTGGATGCGTGCAATGGGCCTCAAGCCGATGAGCCTCGGACTGGACCTGCGCGGCGGCGTCTACTTCATGTACGAAGTCGACGCGCAGGGTGCCGTGAAGCAGCTGCTCACGAGCATGGAGAGCGACTACCGGACGATGCTGCGCAAGGAAAGAATTCCTTTCACCGGCGTGGCCAGCGACGGCGTCGACACGGTCAGGATCGGCCTGCGCAGCGGCGACGACGCGCAGAAGGTCGCGAACCTGCTCAGGCAGCAGGACCCGAACCTGTCGATCGACACGGACACGCTCGGTGCGGGCGGCTCGGTCACGGTCCGGCTGAGCCCGACGCAGATCAAGCAGCGCCAGGACTTCGCGATCCAGCAGAACATCACGACGCTGCGCAATCGCGTGGACGAACTCGGCGTCACGGAGCCGATCGTCGCCCGCCAGGGCCTCGACCGCATCGTCGTGCAGCTGCCCGGCGTGCAGGATCCCAACGAAGCGCTGCGCGTGCTCGGTGCGACGGCTACCCTCGAGTTCCGGCTCGTGGACGAGCAGAACGACGCATTGCTCGCCGCCAGCACGAAGCGTGCGCCGCTCGGCACCAAGCTCTACCACACGCGCGACGGCCGGCCGGTCCTGCTCAAGCGCGAAACGATCGTCTCGGGTGAGCAGCTCACGGACGCCAGCTCCGGCTTCCAGCAGGGTGAGCCCGCGGTCATGGTCACGCTCGATGCCCGCGGTGCGTCGAAGATGCTCGAGACCACGCGCCAGAACCTCGGCAAACCCATGGCAGTCGTGTTCATCGAGAAGAAGCGCGTGGCCGAAGGCCAGCCCTGCAAGGGTGTCCGCGCGGGCAACGAATGCACCGAGGAGCAGGTCATCAATCAGGCCACCATCCGCGGCGTGTTCGGCAGCAATTTCCAGATCACGGGCGTGATGGCCAACGAGGCGCGTGAACTCGCGCTGCTGCTGCGCGCAGGCTCGCTGGCTGCCCCGCTCTACATCGTCGAACAGCGCAGTGTCGGCCCGAGCCTGGGCGCGGACAACATCGAGCGCGGCGTCAACGCGCTGATCCTCGGCCTCGTGGTCACGTTCATCTTCATGGCCGTGTATTACCAGGCGTTCGGGATGGTGGCGAACATCGTCCTGCTGACCAACGTGGTGCTGCTCGCGGCGCTGCTGTCGATGCTGCAGGCTTCGCTGTCGCTGCCCGGCATCGCGGGCATCGTGCTCACGGTCGGCATGGCCGTGGACGCCAACATCCTGATCTTCGAGCGCATCCGCGAGGAACTGCGCAACGGCGTGAGTCCGCACGCGGCGATCGGCGCGGGCTACGAGAAGGCCTTCTCCGCGATCGCCGACTCGAACATCACCACGCTGATCGCGGGCGTCGTGCTGTTCACGTTCGGTTCCGGACCGGTGCGCGGCTTTGCCGTCGTGCTGTCGCTCGGCATCGTCACGTCGATGTTTACCGCGCTGGTCGTCAGCCGCGTGCTCGTCTACCTGCTCTGGGACCGCAAGCGCAAGCTCGACCGCCTCTCGATCGGGATGGGGTACTGATCATGGAATTTTTCCACAAGAAGACCAGCTACCCGTTCATGGCCACCCGCAAGCGGTGGTATTTGTTCTCGGCGGTGCTGATCCTCAGCTCGCTGCTGGCGCTGGGCATCCGCGGCATCAACTTCGGCATCGACTTCACCGGCGGCGTGGTGCTCGAGTTGAGCTTCCCGCAGGCGGCCGATCTCGAGCAGGTCCGCGATTCGCTCGATAAGGCGGGTTACGGCGATGCCGTGGTGCAGAGTTTTGGCACCCCGCGCGACGTGCTGGTGCGCATGCTTCCCGAGGAGGGCACGGACAACAACGTGCTTGGGCGCAAGGTGCTGACGGCGATCCAGTCCGGAAATGCGGGCGTCGAACTGCGACGCACGGAAGTCGTCGGCGGGCAGGTGGGCGCTGAACTCGCCGAGAAAGGCGCGCTCGCCGTGCTGTTCACGTTCTTCTTCATCCTGCTGTACGTCTGGGCGCGCTTCCAGTGGAAGCTCGGCGTCGGTGCCATTGCCGCGGCGCTGCACGACCCGATCGTGATCCTGGGATTCTTCGCGGCCACCCGGATGACGTTCGACCTGCCGGCCCTGGCGGCGATCCTGGCCGTGATCGGCTACTCGCTGAACGACACCGTGGTCGTGTTCGACCGCATCCGCGAGCGCTTCCTGTCGATGCGCAAGGCAACCAGCGAGCAGGTGATCGACGCGTCGATCAACGAGACGCTGTCACGGACGATCATGACCAGCCTCACGACCATGCTGACAGTGTTTGCATTGCTGTTCTTCGGCGGCGAGATCCTGCGTGGCTTCTCGACCGCCCTCACGATCGGCATCGTGGTGGGCACCTACTCGTCGATCTACATCGCGAGCGCTATCGCCCTCGACCTCAGGCTCAATGTGCGCGACCTGCTGCCCGTGCAGAAAGAAAAGGACGCCGTCGACGACATGCCCTGAGGGGCATGTCGTCCGCGCATCCGGGTCAGGGCAGGGCAACAGGTGGTCGAATTCGTCTGGTTCGGCTTTCTTGCGCTGTTCTTCGGGCTGCTGATCCTCGACCTCAGCATCCTGCATCGCGAGTCGGCGACGCTCTCCGTCCGGCAGGCGCTGTTCTGGACGGCCGTCTGGGTCAGCGTGGCGATGTCCTATGCCGGGGTCATCTACGGCCTGTACGAACATCGCTGGCTCGGTTTCGAGCCGGGTCCCGGCGTTGCCGGCGGAACCGATGCGGTCGTGCAGTACGTCACCGGCTACCTGCTCGAGTGGTCGCTGTCGGTCGACAACATCTTCGTTATCGCGCTGATCTTCGCCTACCTCAGGATCCCGACGCAGTACCAGTACCGCGTGCTGTTCTGGGGCATCGTCGGCGCCATCGTCCTGCGCGGCTTGATGATCGCCGCCGGCACCACGCTGCTGCAACGCTTCGACTGGATGTTCTACGTCTTCGGCGCGATCCTGCTGCTGTCGGCGCTGCGCATGCTGCGCGACGGCGAGGACGAGCACGACGTAGGCAGCAGTTTCCCGGCGCGGCTGGTGCAGCGGTTCATACCCGTCACCCCGGAGCTCGAACGCGCGCGGTTTTTCGTCCGTCGCGAAGGCAGGCTGTTTGCGACACCGCTTTTTGTCGCGCTGGTGATGGTCGAGCTCACCGACGTCGTCTTCGCGGTGGATTCGATTCCTGCGATCCTGGCGGTGACGCGCGACCCGTTCCTGGTGTTCACGTCCAACGTGTTCGCGATCCTCGGGCTGCGCTCGCTCTACTTCGCCGTGGCGGGCCTGATGGCGATGTTCCGTTACCTGCGCTACAGCCTCGTGCTGATCCTCGCGTTCGTCGGCATGAAGATGCTGCTCGTGTCGCATTACCACGTGCCGAACGCGGTCTCGCTCGCGATCATTCTCGGCACGCTCGGCGGGGGCATCCTGGCTTCCATCTGGGCCAGCCGGCGTGATGCCCTGGACGGCAGCGAGGGTCCCTCGCCCTGACGAGGGCACCCCGCCGCGGGACGCGGCGAGGCTAGTGACCGCTCTTGCGCAGCGCGCTGTTGCGGAAACCGTAGAACACGTAGATAAGGAACCCGAAAGCGGTCCACACGCCAAGCCGCAGCCACGTGTCGTGCGGCAGCGAGACCATCATCGCCGAACAGATCAGCGCGCCGCCGATGCAGACGAGCCACGGCGCGCGTACCCGGAACGGGCGCTTGAGATCGGGGCGCGAATAGCGCAGCACCAGCACGCCGATGCACACCGTGGTGAACGCGAGCAGCGTGCCGATCGACACCAGTTCGCCCAGGATCGTCACCGGAAACAGGCCGGCGATCACCGCCGCGAGCGTGCCCGTGATCAGCGTGCCGATGTACGGCGTCTTGTGCGTCGGATGCACCTTGCGGAAGAACTTCGGCAACAACCCGTCGACCGACATCGCGTAGAAGATGCGCGGCTGGCCGAGCATCATCACCAGCATCACCGAGGTCATGCCGGCGATCGCGCCGAGCTTGATCCAGCCCGACAGCCACGAGAGTTCCGGGATGCCGGTCGAGTGCCAGGGCGACTGGAGCCGCGGTGCCGAGCTGGCTGTAGTGCACCATGCCGGTGAGCACCGCCGACACCATGACGTACAGTATCGTGCAGACCACGAGGCTGCCCATGATGCCGATCGGCATGTCGCGTTGCGGATTCTTCGCCTCCTGCGCGGCGGTCGAGACCGCATCGAAGCCGATATAGGCGAAAAAGATGATGCCGGCTGCCTGGAACACGCCGCTCCAGCCGAACTTGCCGAACTCGCCCGTGTTCGGCGGGATGAACGGCTGCCAGTTGGCGCCGTCGACGACCCACATGCCGAAGCCGATGAACAGGATGATCACCGCGACCTTGATCGCGACGACCACGGCATTGAAGCGCGCCGACTGGTGGATGCCGACATAGCAGAGGCAGGTTATTGCCGCGATGATCAGCACCGCCGGGAGGTTGATGATCGCGCCGGTGCGCACGATTTCGAAATGACCTGCGCCCTTGGTGAACGGCGCGTTGGTGAGCGCGTCCGGCAGGTGGAATCCCAGCTGCTCAACCAGGCTGACCACGTACCCCGACCAGCCGACCGCAACAGTGCCGGCCGCGAACAGGTATTCGAGGATCAGGTTCCAGCCGATGAACCAGGCGACCCCTTCACCGAGCGTGGCGTACGAATAGGAGTAAGCACTGCCGGAGACCGGAATCATCGCCGAGAATTCCGCGTAGCACAGGCCCGCAAGCGCGCAGCCGAGGCCGGCGATGAGGAACGAGATGATGAGGGCGGGACCCGCGTGATTCGCGGCGGCCGTGCCGGTCAACACGAAGATGCCGGTGCCGATGATGGCGCCGATGCCCAGCAGCACCAGCGCGCGTGCGTCGAGCGTGCGGCTCAGTTCGTTGCCCGAATCGTCGGCTTCGTGCAGTTCGCCAATGGGCTTGGTCGAAAACAGGCGATGCGGCATGGATCGTGCGCTCGGTGTTGCGGCCCGGTCGGGCAATGCCGCCGGACTCTACCGGAGAAATTGGGGACGCTCACCTATTTCCAGGAAGGCGAGGAAGGGAGGAAGGGAGGAAGGGCAGGGTCAGACGTCGCGCAGGTTGGCGGGGACGTACGGGCCGATGCAGGCCACGAGTTCGTCGAACACCTTGGGCGTGCCCGCGACGACGTGACCGCCCTGCACGTAAGGCTGACCGGTGAGTGTGCCGATGCGGCCGCCCGCCTCGGTGATCAGGAGTGTGCCGGCCGCCGTGTCCCACGCGCTCAGGCCGATTTCCCAGAACCCGTCGACGCGGCCCGCCGCGACGTAGGCGAGGTCGAGCGATGCGGCGCCCGGGCGTCGCACGCCCGCAGTCGTCAGCATCATGGCCTTGAGCATCGCCATGTAGTCGTCGAGCCAGCGCGAGTTGTCGCGCTGCGGGAACCCGGTGGCCACCAGCGCACCCTCGAGCGTCGTCTGCTTGCTGACGCGGATGCGCCGGCCATCCACCTGCGCGCCGCCACCGCGCGAGGCGGTGAAGAGTTCCTGCCGCATCGGGTCGTACACCACGGCGTGCTCGAGCCGGCCACGGTGCTCGACGGCAATGGAGACCGCGAAGACCGGGAAGCTGTGCAGGAAATTGGTGGTGCCATCGAGCGGGTCGACGATCCAGACGAACTCCTCGCCGCCGCTGCGCCCGGATTCCTCGGCAAGAAAGCCATGCTCGGGGTGGACGCGGCGCACCGTCTCGATGATGTCGCGCTCGGCCATGCGGTCGATTTCGGTGACGAAATCGTTGCGGCCCTTGGCCTGTATGCTGCTGGTAGGCACCCGGTCGAGGTTGCGCACGATCAGGTCTCCCGCGCGACGGGCGGCGCGGACGGCGATATTGAGCATCGGCTGCATGTTCATGCGGCTTCTCGACGTTGGCAGGTGGGCAAGAGCGGCAGGAATGCACCCGCCAAAGGACCGCTAGAATAGCAGAGCATGTCCATTCGCATCGTCCTCGTCGGCACGTCACACCCGGGTAACATCGGTTCAGCGGCTCGCGCCATGAAGACGATGGGCCTGGAGTCGCTCTACCTGGTGGCGCCGGAACGGTTCCCCGCGGCTGAGGCCACGGTCATGGCCGCTGGCGCCGACGATGTGCTGCAGAAGGCGCAGGTGGTGCCCGACGTGCGCACCGCGATCGCCGATTGTGGCCTGGTCGTCGGCACGACAGCCCGTGGCCGGCACCTGTCGTGGCGCATCGTCGAGCCGCGTGAGGCGGCGCTCGAGATCGCAGCGGCCTCGCAGGCAAGCGCAGTGGCCATCCTGTTCGGCGCGGAGCGCACGGGCCTGCACAACGACGAGATACACCTGTGCCACACGCTGCTGACGATTCCGACCGGCTCGGTCTACACGTCGCTGAATCTCGCGATGGCGGTGCAGGTCGTGGCGTACGAAGTGTGCCTGGCGCTGCGCGATCGTGACACGGCAGTGACGCGCGGGGAGGGGCCCGTGCCGCTGGCCAGCGCCGCCGACATGGAGAAGTTCTATTCACACCTGCAGCAGGTGCTCGATGAGATCGACTTCAAGGACCGCACGGGATCGGGCCACCTGATGGCGCGTCTGCGCCGGTTATTCCAGCGCACGGTGCTCGATCAGAACGAGAGCAACATACTGCGGGGCATTCTTACGGCGGTGCAGGGCAAGCGTCGCCGCGCCGGCGAGCCGCACGCGCCCAAGGCGGGATCCGCGCCATGAGTTCTCGGTCGATCTACCTCGACAACGCGGCAACGACGGCCGTCGATCCGCGCGTGATCGCGGAGATGAATTCCTGCCTCGGCGGCGACGGCGACTTCGGCAATCCCTCCTCGGCCAACCACGGGTACGGAAGGCAGGCCAGCGCACGCGTCGAACGTGCACGAGCCGAGGTTGCTGCGCTGGTGAATGCCGCGCCGGAGCAGATCCTGTTTACCTCGGGCGCCACCGAAGCGAACAACCTCGCGTTGCTGGGCGTGGCGCGTTTCCATCGCAATCGGTCCCGGCACATCGTGACGTCGCGCACCGAGCACCCGGCGGTGCTCGATGCCTGCCGCCAGCTCGAGCGCGAAGGGTGTGCCGTCACCTACCTGAAACCCCGCCCCTCCGGCATCGTCGAAGTCGAGCAAGTGGCGGCAGCCCTGCGTCCCGATACGCTGCTCGTGTCGCTGATGCACGTGAACAATGAAATCGGCGTGATCAACGACATTGGCGCGCTCGGTCGCCTCTGCCGCGCAAGCGGCGTGTTGTTCCACGTCGATGCCGCGCAGAGCGCAGGCAAGCTGCCGATCGACGTGCGCAACGACGCGATCGACCTGCTGTCGCTCACCGCGCACAAGCTGCATGGCCCGAAGGGCATCGGTGCGTTGTGCATCCGCCGTGAGCCGCGCCTCGGGCTGGTGCCGCTGCAGTTCGGTGGCGGTCAGGAGCATGGACTGCGTTCCGGCACGCTGCCGACGCACCAGATCGTCGGTCTGGGCAGCGCGTACCGCCTCGCGCGCGAATCGATGCATGTGGACATCCCGCGCATCGCCGGCCTGCGCGAACAACTCTGGCGCGCGCTCGCAGACATTCCTGGTGTCGAGCTGAACGGCGACCCGCTGCGTCGAGTGGCGGGCATCCTGAACGTCACGGTCGACGGCGTGGAGGGCGAGACCTTGCTGCTAGCGCTCGCGGATCTCGCCGTATCCTCCGGCTCGGCCTGTGCGAGCCTGCACGCCGAGCCTTCCTATGTACTGCGAGCGCTCGGTCGCAGCGATCGGCTGGCACAGAGCTCGTTGCGGTTGAGCCTCGGTCGTTTCACGACCGCTGGGGAGGTCGAACGGGCCGGCTCAAGGATTCGTGCCGAGATCGTCAGGCTCAGGGCGGGTGAGCCTCGCTCCGGAGCCTTGCCAGACGTGTGCGACGATCCCCGGTACAACGCCGAGGTCCGGCGCCGCCTGCACGCCTTGCCGGCCTGGGGTGACCTACCGGACGCGCCGTCCGTCGCCAAAGGCAGGGCGGGCGAGCGGGAGCAGGGAACCGAAGTTGCGTTCGCGCTGCGGGTCGAGCGCGATCGGGTGACCGCAGCTCGCGTCCAGGCGTTTGGCTGTCCACACCTCCTGGCCGCTGCTTCGTGGGCGGCGGAAGCCGCGCTGGGCATGGATTGCGGCCAGCTGGCGGCCTGGGACTGGCTGGAAGCCGCCCGGGTGCTGGATGTGCCCGCGGCCAAATTCGGGCGGTTGCTCACGTTGCAGGATGCAATACGTGCTGCAGCCCGGAACTGGCCGGGCACGACCCGGTCTACGGTGTAGAATTTTTCCAGCCGCCCACGCCGAGGACACCTGCGCATGTCGATTTCCCTGACTCCCGCCGCCGCTGAACGCGTCCGCACGTTCATGGTCAGCCGTGGCAAGGGCATCGGATTGCGGCTCGGTGTGAAGCAGACGGGCTGCTCGGGTTATGCCTACGTCGTCAGCTATGCCGACGAACTCGGCCCCCGAGACGTTGTCTTCGAGGTAGCCGACGTCAAGGTCGTCGTCGATGCCGAGAGCCTCAGGTACGTCGACGGCACCGAAATCGACTTCGTGCGCCAGGGGCTCAACGAGGCCTTCAAGTTCCGCAATCCGAACGTCAAGGGCGAGTGTGGCTGCGGCGAGAGCTTCAACGTCTAACTGCCCGTCCGGGCTATGTTTTCTTGGCCGGCGGGTCCCGTCCGGGTATACTGCGCCGTTACGTTTTCAGGTTGGCCCCGCCCGGACCCGCGCTTGCGCGGGTTTCAGGTTTTTGGGGCCGGTTCGTCACAGCCGGCAGGCTGGCCTGTCGGGCAATCATTCCAAGGATCCGTATGTCCCTCGAACGCACGCTTTCCATCGTCAAGCCGGACGGTGTCCGCAAGAACGTCATCGGCGACGTCTACCATCGCTTTGAAAAGGCGGGGTTGCGCATCGTCGCGGCCCGCATGCTGCGGCTGACGCAGGCCCAGGCCGAGGCGTTCTACGGCATCCACCGCGAGCGCCCGTTCTTCAAGGACCTGGTCTCATACATGGTCTCGGGCCCGGTCATCGTGCAGGTGCTGGAGGGCGAAGGCGCCGTCGCCAGGAACCGCGACGTCATGGGCGCCACCGATCCGAAGAAGGCTGCGCCCGGCACGATCCGCGCCGATCTCGCCGACAGCATCGAGCAGAACGTCGTGCACGGTTCGGACAGCGCCGACAACGCCGCGCGTGAAATCGCGTTCTTCTTCGCCGAGACGGAGCTCTGCCCGCGCTGAGCGCGGGCGAACTCGCGCCGCGGCGCGTGGTCCACTGAGCCATGGGCGCAGCGACGACATCGACGACACGCACCAACCTGCTCGGGCTCACCCGGGCTGGGCTGGAGGCGTTCGTCGTCGAGATGGGCGAGAAGCCGTTCCGTGCGCGCCAGCTGTTCAAGTGGATCTACAAGCGCGCCGCGGGCGACTTCGACGCGATGACGGATCTCGGCAAGGATTTCCGGCGTCGTCTCGCCGAAATTGCCGAGATCCGCACGCCTGCCATACACCTGTCGCAGGTGTCGGCGGACGGCACGCGCAAGTGGCTGCTCAAGCTCGAGAGCGGCCAGGCGATCGAGATGGTGTTCATCCCGGAGCCGGGTCGCGGCACCTTGTGCATCTCGAGCCAGGTCGGCTGCCAGATGGACTGCGGCTTCTGCTCGACGGCGCAGCAGGGTTTCAACCGCAACCTCGACACCGCCGAAATCGTCGGGCAGGTGTGGCTCGCCAACCGCGAACTCGGCTATTCGCCCGACGGCGACCGCGTGATCACCAACGTCGTTTTCATGGGCATGGGCGAGCCGCTCGCGAATTACCGCAACGTCGTGCCCGCAGCGGAAGTCATGATGGATGACCTCGGCCTCGACCTCTCGCGCCGCCGCGTCACGGTGAGCACGTCGGGCCTGGTGCCGCAGATGCTCCGTATCGCGGACGAGACCAATGTCGCGCTGGCCGTCTCGCTGCATGCGCCGAACGACGAGCTGCGCAGCGAGATCGTGCCGATCAACCGCAAGCATCCGATCAAGGAACTGCTCGACGCGTGCTGGCACTACGTCGAGAAGCAGAATGCGCGCAGCGTGACGTTCGAATACGTCATGCTCGACGGCGTCAATGACAAACCGCAGCACGCGCGCGAACTTGCGCAGCTGCTGCGCGGCCACCCGGCCAAGGTCAACCTGATCCCGTTCAATCCATTTCCGGGCACGAGCTTCCGGCGCTCGAGCGAGGACGCGATCGAACGCTTCCGCGACCTGCTGCTCAAAGGCGGCGTGATGGCCACGATCCGTCGCACGCGCGGTGACGACATCGATGCGGCCTGCGGTCAGCTCGTTGGTCGCGTCAACGATCGCGTCACGAACCGGCTTGGCCGGAAGACGTTTCCGGTCGCCGTGGTGCAGGGTTGATGCGCGCGCGCTGCCACTTCGCACTGGTCGCCGCCGGCGCAATGGCGCTGGTGGCGCTCGGCGTGCCGCAGGCCGGTGTCGCTGCCGAGCCGGGCAGCCGCGCGGCGATCGACCAGGCGGCCGCGGTCAACACGGAGCTCGCGCTCGCCTACATGCGTGAAGGCAACCTCAAGGCCGCGCGCGAGAAGATCGACAAGGCCCTGCAGCAGGACGCGCGCACGGCCAATACGCAGATGGCGGCGGGATTCGTCTACGACAAGCTCGGTGACAAGAAGAAGGCGCTGTCGCACTTCGAGCAGGCCGTGAGGCTGGGCGGCAAGGACAACCCCGACGTCGTCGCGAACGCCGCTGTGTACTTCTGCATGAACGGCGAACCGAAGCGCGGCGAGCAGTACATGCTGCAGGCGGCCGCGAGTCCGCTCAACGCGCGTCCTGACGTTGCGTATACCAATGCCGGCCGCTGCGCCCGCGGTGACGGGCGGCCGAAGGACGCCGAGCAGAGTTTCCGCAAGGCGCTCGCGCGCAACCCGAAGCAACCCGATGCGCTGATGCAGATGGCAGAACTCGCGCAGGAAGGCGGCAACGGGCTGCAGGCACGGGCGTTCCTCGAGCGCTATGCCGCCGTCGCGCCGGCGACAGCGGCGACGCTCTGGCTCGGCCGCAACATCGAACTTGGCCTCGGGGATGCCGCGCAGGCAGCGCGTTATTCGCAGCGCCTGAGAAACGAGTTCCCGACGTCCGAGGAAGCTTCGCGGCTCTTCGAAGCGGAACGGGCGAAGCCATGAACCCGCCCGATGTCGATGCCACCGAGCTCCCCTCGAGCCCGGGCGCGCGCCTGCGGAGCGAGCGTGAAGCACAGGGCATCAGCCACCAGCAGGCGGCGGAATCGCTGAATCTCGACACGATGGTGCTGGCGCACCTCGAAGCGAACGACTTTGCCGCGCTCGGTGCGCCGGTCTTCGTCAAGGGGCACCTGCGCCGCTACACCACGATGCTCGGACTCGACGACGACGAGATCGTGTCGCTGTACGAGCACTCCACGCAGCAGCTCGGCGAGCCCTCGCTGGTGCCGAAGTCGCGGCTCGAAATGGCTCCCGTGCGCGGCAAGCCGCGCTGGCCCTGGGTCGTCGGCGGCGCCGCGACGTTCTTTATCGCCTCGGCGCTGGTCGCGTACCTCTCCGAGCATGGCTTGCCGTGGCTCGATGCGAGCCCGGAAGAGTCCGCGGTACCGGTCCTGCAGCAGGCACCCGCCGCGACCATGCAGGCGCCCCCCGCTGCAGCTTTGACTCCGGCAGGCACTGGATCATCCGCGACACCGCCCGACGCAGTCGCTGCCGCGGGCGCGCTGCAACCCGGCCAGGTCAGCCTGCGCGTGAAGTTCGCTGCCGATTCCTGGGTCGAGGTGTTCGACGGTTCAGGCAAGGCGGTGCTCTACGATCTCGGCAAGGCCGGGACCGAGCGTGCGCTTACGGCGACCGCGCCCTTGAGCGTGACGATCGGCAATGCCGCAGCCGTCGCCGTGACGGTCAACGGCCGAGTACTGGCCGACCTGCCGCGTGCGCAAGGGCAGGCGCTTGCCCGTTTCAGCATCGGTCCGGACGGGTCGCTGCGTTGAACGTGGTCACTGGACGATGAACGAAACGCTGCAGGCCGTCCGCGGCATGAACGACGTGCTGCCCGAGCAGACGGCAGCGTGGCAGCTGCTCGAACGCGCGGCCCGCGAAATTCTTGCGCAGTACGGCTATCGCGAGATCCGGTTGCCGCTGCTCGAGCGCACCGAGCTCTTCAAGCGCTCGATCGGCGAGTTCACCGACATCGTCGAGAAGGAGATGTACACGTTCCGGGACCGTGGCGACGATTCGCTGACGCTGCGGCCCGAAGCGACGGCGGGCATCGTCCGCGCCTGCATCTCGAACGGCCTGCTGCACAACCAGCGCCAGAAGGTCTGGTTGATGGGCCCGATGTTCCGCTACGAACGGCCGCAGAAAGGCCGCTACCGCCAGTTCCACCAGATCGACGTCGAAGCCCTCGGTTTCCCGGGGCCGGACGTCGACGTCGAACTCATCCTGTTGACGGCCCGCCTGTGGCGTGCGCTCGGACTGCGCGGACTCAAGCTCAACCTCAATTCGCTCGGCACGCCGGCGTCGCGCGCTGTCTATCGGGCGAAGCTGCTGGACTACTTCGAGCTGCATCGCGACGAGCTCGATGCCGACAGCGCGCGCCGGCTCGAAGGCAATCCGCTGCGCATCCTCGACAGCAAGAACCCGGCGATGGCCGCGGTCATCGCGGGCGCCCCGTTGATCACCGATCACCTCGATCCGGAGTCGGCGGCGCATTTCGCGACGCTCTGTGCGCAGCTCACCGCGGCCGGCGTCGATTTCGTCGTCAATCCGCGCCTCGTGCGCGGGCTCGACTACTATTCGCGCACGGTATTCGAGTGGGTCACGACCGACCTCGGTTCGCAGGACGCGGTCTGTTCCGGCGGCCGCTACGACGGCCTCGTCGCGCAGCTCGGTGGCGAATCGGTGCCCGCCATCGGCTGGGCGCTGGGCGAGGAGCGGATCGTCGAGCTGATGCGGCTGCAGGGGCTCGCGCAGGACACCGGCAACCCGGACGTCTACCTGGTGCTGGCCGGTCCGGCGGCGGAAGCAGCGGGGCTCGGGCTCGCCGAGCGCATTCGCGACCGCGCACCCGGAGTACGCGTCGAGACCAACTGTGGCGGCGGCAGCTTCAAGTCCCAGCTGAAGCGTGCGGACAGGAGCGGCGCCCGCATCGCGGTCATCGTCGGTGACGACGAGGCGTCGCGGCGCGTCGCAGCGATCAAGCCACTGCGCGGGCGGGAAGCGGCGCAGCGCGAAGTTTCTTTCGATGAGCTGGCGGCGGAACTCGGCCGGGAACTGCAGGCGCAGCCGGCATAATTACAGCGAGCCGTCCCGGCGGGACGGCGGATGGAGTGGGTGAAGTGGAAGACCTCTCAGACAACGAACGCGAAGAACAGCTGCGGCGCTTCTGGGCCGAGAACTGGCTCTGGATCGTGGGCGGCATTGCCCTCGGCCTCGGTGGCCTGGCGGGCTGGCAGTACTGGCAGAAGTCGAAGCTCAATGCGTCCGAGCAGGACGAGGCGTCGTACGTCGCCGTGCTCGACTCGCTCAGCAAGAACGACAGGGACGTGGCCGCGAAAAAGGCGGGCGACCTGCGTAGCCTGCATCCGAAGTCGCCTTATGCCGATCATGCCGACCTGGCACTTGCACGCTTTGCGGTGGACACACGCGACCTCGACGAGGCTGTGAAGCGCCTGCGCACGGTGGCTGAAGCCTCGCGCGATCCCGAGCTGCGCCTGATCGCGCGGTCACGCCTTGCCCGCGTGCTGTCCGAACAGGGCAAGCACGACGACGCGCTCAAGCTGCTCGACGTCACGAACGCCGGTTCCTTCACGCCGATCTTCCACGAAATCCGCGGCGACGTGCTTGCGGCCAAGGGCGACGTCGCCGGTGCACGCAAGGCCTACGATGCGGCGCTCGCCGCGACGACCTCCGTCCAGGCCCAGGCGTTCGATCGCGACTACGTGGAATTGAAGCGTGATGCACTGCCCGCGACGGTCGCTGTCGCCGCACCGGCTGCGGCAGTCGCTCCAGTGGCAGGCACCAAGCCATGAATTACCGGCGTCCATCACTGGTCGCGGCCGCCTGCGTGGCGAGCCTGCTGGTCCTGATCGCCGGGTGCGACAAGGACAAAAAGGGCGTGGAACCGCCCGCCGAGCTGGTGGACCTGAAGCCGACCCTTGCGGTCCAGAAGTTGTGGGACACGAGCGTGGGCGGCGGCGGTGAAAAGCTGCGTCTCGCGCTCAGCCTGGCGCTCGATCGCGGCGTCCTGTTCACGGCGGCACGCGACGGTGAGGTGGTGGCGCTCGATCCGGCCACGGGTCGGGTGAAGTGGTCGCAGGACACCAAGGCCGACCTGGCCGCGGGTCCGGGCGTCGGCGCCAGCGTGGTGGCCGTCGGCACGAGCGACGGCAAGGTGATCGCGCTCGACGTCGCGTCCGGCAAGGTCCTGTGGCAGGTGTCGGTCAGCAGCGAGGTGCTCGCCGCTCCGCTGGTCACGGGTGATCGCGTCGTCGTGCGCTCGGTCGACGGCCGCGTGCACGCGCTCGATGCGTTGACGGGCAGATCGCAGTGGACCGGCGAGGAGCCGGTGCCGAAGCTGTCGTTGCGCGGCACGGCGTCGCCCGTGCTCGCCAAGGACAACATTGTCGCTGGCTTCGATTCGGGCAAAGTTGTCGCGTTTGCGCTCACCTCGGGCGACGTCGCCTGGCAGGCGCAGGTCACGACGCCGGGCGGCCGTTCGGAACTCGCCCGTCTCGCCGACGTCGACAGTGCCGTGCAGGTCGACGGCAATGACGGATTCGCCACCGGCTACCAGGGCCGCGTCGTCATGCTGGCACTCGACTCCGGCCAGGTCTGGTGGAGCCGCGATCTTTCCAGCTACCGCACACCCGCGCTCGACGACACGCAACTCTACGTGGCCACCGCGGACGGCAGCGTGGTTGCGCTGCGTCGTCGCGATGGCGCGGTCGTATGGCAGCAGGACGGCCTCAAGCGCCGGGGCCTGAGCGCGCCCGCCGTCGTGGGTAACGCGGTGATCGTCGGCGACTTCGACGGCTACCTGCACTGGCTCGACCGCGATTCGGGCAAGTTCATCGCCCGCGAGCGTCCGGGCGGCGAGCGCATCAGCATGGCTCCGGTCACGGACGGTGACCGCGTCTTCGTGATCGACGACGGCGGCCGTGTCGTCGCCTTTCGCAGCGGCGCGTCCGCGGGTCGTTGATGTGCTGCCAGTCGTCGCCCTGGTCGGGCGTCCGAACGTCGGCAAGTCGACCCTTTTCAACGCGCTGACGCGCACACGCGACGCGCTCGTCGCCGACGTGCCGGGGCTGACCCGCGACCGCAAATACGGCTATGCCCGTCACGAAGGCCGCTCGTGCGTCGTGATCGACACCGGCGGCCTCGTCGAGTCCATCGTCGGCGGCATCGAGCGGCTGATGGCCGAGCAGACGTTGAAGGCGGTCGAGGAAGCCGACCGCGTTCTCTTCGTCGTCGATTCCCGCCAGGGCTGCACGCCGCAGGACCTGCACGTCGCCGACCTGCTGCGGCGCAGCGGCAAGCCGGTCATGGTCGTCGCCAACAAGGCCGAAGGCCTCGACGACGACATGGCGCAGGCCGAGTTTCATCGCTTCGGCTTCGGCGAGCCGATCGCCATTTCTTCCGCGCACAAGCAGGGTCTCGACACGCTCATCGAGCGCGCGCTCGAGGGTCTCGAAGGCGCGCTCGATGCGCCGGACGTGCTGGGTTACACGGCAGGCACGATCCGTGTTGCCGTGGTCGGCCGCCCGAACGTCGGCAAGTCGACGCTGATCAACCGCTTGCTCGGCGAGGAACGGCTGATCGCGTTCGACCAGCCCGGCACCACGCGCGACACCGTCGAAGTCCCGTTCGAGCGCGACGGCCTGCCGTACGTGCTGATCGACACTGCGGGCGTGCGCCGCAAGTCGAAGGTCAACGAGACCGTCGAGAAGTTCAGCGTCGTCAAGACGCTGCAGGCCATCGACCGCGCGAATGTCGTGATTGGCGTGCTCGACGCGCACGACACCGTGGCCGAACAGGACGCGAGCCTGATGGGCCTCGTCGCCGAACAGGGCAGGGCGCTCGTGCTCGCGATCAACAAGTGGGACGGCATCCCGCAGGATCAGCGCGACACGATCCGAGATGGGCTCGACCTGCGCTTTGACTTCCTGCGCTTCGCCTACGTGCACTTCATCTCCGCGCGGCATGGCACCGGCGTCGGCGAAATGATGGAGTCCGTCCTCAAGGCCTACCGCGCCGCCATGAAGGAACTGCCGACCAAGGACCTCACCCGGGCCCTCGAGCAGGCGCTCACGATCCACCAGCCGCCGCTGGTTCGCGGCCGGCGCATCAAGCTGCGCTACGCCCACCAGGGTGGCCGCAATCCACCGGTCGTGGTCATCCACGGCAACCAGACCCAGCACGTGCCCGATGCTTACCGCCGGTTTCTCGAGAACCATTTCCGGGAGACGTTCCGGCTCAAGGGCACGCCGATGCGGGTCGAGTTCCGGACCGACGACAATCCGTTCAAGGGTCGTCGCAACGAGTTGACCCCACGCCAGGTCCGCAGCAAGAAACGCCTGATTTCGCGTTCCAGGGGCGGCAAGCAGGCCGGTAAGCGTTGACCGGCCTGGCGGCGGCGCCCGGGACTGATAACTGGCGGTTCTGACCGGCTATCCTCTCAAGCTAGTGGCCCGACGGGCCCGGTCTAGACTGGACTCATGCTCATGGCCGTCGCCCGAACATCGCCCACTGCCGCCCACGACCTGCCGGCTACCCGGCTGGCCCTGTTGCACGAGCCGTTGCGCATGCATCGCGGCGGAGTGCTCGAGCACCCGGTCATTGCCTATGAAACCCTGGGCACGCTGAACGCCGCGCGGGACAACACGCTGCTGCTTTTCACCGGGCTTTCGCCCTCTGCGCACGCGGCGTCGTCGGCGGCGGACCCGAAGCCGGGCTGGTGGGAGTCGATGATCGGCGCAGGCAAGCCGATCGACACGGACCGGTTCTTCGTCCTCTGCATCAACTCGATCGGCAGTCCTTACGGCTCATCGAGTCCGACCTCGATCGACCCGCGCACCGGGCGGCCGTTCGGCATCACCTTCCCGGAGGTCTCGCTCGAGGACGTTGCCCGCGGCGGCTACGAGGTGCTGCGCCAGCTCGGCATCGAAACCGTGGCTTGTGTCGCCGGTCCCTCGATGGGCGGCATGACCGTCCTCGCCTTCGCCGCCCAGTTTCCAGGCGTCGCGCGCAACATCGTGTCGATTTCCGGCGCGACGGCAGCCAATCCGTTTGCCATTTCGCTGCGTTCGCTGCAGCGTGAAATCGTGCGCAACGATCCGGCCTGGCGCGGCGGCAACTATGAGCGCGGTCGCGGTCCGCGCCAGGGCATGCGCATGGCGCGCAAGCTCGGCACCATCACGTACCGCTCGCACGAGGAATGGGACCAGCGCTTCGGCCGTCGGCGCGTGGCGGAAACCACGGGCCAGCCTGGCGATTTCCGCGCGCAGTTCGAAGTCGAATCGTACCTCGAGCACCAGGGCCAGCGGTTCGCCGACGTCTTCGACGCCAACTGCTACCTCTATCTCTCCCGCGCCATGGATCAGTTCGACCTCGCCGAGCACGGCGCCGGCTCGCTCGACGCGGCTTTTGCGAAGTTCAGGGGCGTGCAGCGGTCGCTGGTGCTTGGCGCGCAGACGGACATGCTCTACACGATCGACCAGCAGACGCTGATTGCCGAGCATCTGCGCCAGGCGGGTGTCGCAGTTGAATTCCACGCATTCCCGTCGCCGCAGGGTCACGACGCGTTCCTGGTGGACAATGCGCGGTTTGAGCCGGCGATTGCCGGCTTTCTGGCGAAGGTCGGCTAGTTCCCCAGCAGCAGCGCGGGATCCACCATCGCCCGGTTTACGCTCACGCCCCAGTGCAGGTGCGGGCCCGTCACCCGGCCGGTCGCCCCGACCAGTCCCAGCACGTCGCCTGCCTGCACCTCGTCACCCGACGCAACGTCGATCCGGCTCAGGTGGCAATACATCGTGAGCACGCCCTGGCCATAGTCGACGAACACCGTGTTGCCGTTGAAGAAGAAATCCCCGGTTTCCACGACGCGGCCAGCCGCCGGACTGCGGACCGGGGTGCCGGTCGGCGCAGCGATGTCCATGCCGCTGTGCGGCTTGCGCGGCAGCCCGTTGAAGACGCGACGCTTGCCGTACGAATCCGAACGTTCTCCCGGCACCGGTACGGTCCAGCGCCAGGTCGGTGACCGGCCCTCGGTGTAG
This sequence comes from Pseudomonadota bacterium, assembly GCA_016705325.1. Taxonomy (GTDB): domain Bacteria; phylum Pseudomonadota; class Gammaproteobacteria; order Steroidobacterales; family Steroidobacteraceae; genus RPQJ01. The sequence continues at coordinate 228,605 of JADIYJ010000007.1, forward strand.
GTGGCCAGCGCGCGCTCGGTGCGTTCGGACTCGGCGTCGATGCGTTTCAGGTCCTCGGGCAGCGGATCGGCCTTGCGCGATTCGACCGTCAGGTTCTGGGTGGCGTACGCCTTGGGGCCGACGTTGAACGTGATCTCGCGATCCCTGTCACTCGCCGATGGTGTGACCAGCGTGACCACCTGCCGGCCGGGTTCTGTCGCGAGCGGAATTCCGACGATTGCCTTCCAGCCGCCCGTGGTGCGCACGATCGGCGCGCGGTACTTGCCGTAAAAGACAGCACCGGGCGATTCGGTGCCCACGCCGAGGTCGAGGATGGCGATGCCGCCGGGTACACGCGTGTCGCGCGGCAGCAGGACGTCGTCCGCAGCGCGCGCCGCAACCGCAAAGCCGATACCTGCCATCGTGAAGGCGAACATGAGCATCCGCCATGCCGGCCGGACCGGATCCCGTCCTGAAACTTGAAGCAGTGATGCAGGCAGTGGGTGCACGAACTTGGGCGGCGCAGGGTTCATTTTCTCGGTTTCGCTTTTTTCTGCGGCTTGCTGGCGGGCTTCGTGCCGGCTGCCAGCACCTCGGTGACCGTCGCACGCACGGAGCCACGTGCCACACGCGCCTCGATCTGTGCGCCTGGCGCGAGCACCGCCGCATCGGTGACGACGTGCAATCCGGCATCCGTGACGATGGCGTAGCCGCGCTCGAGTGTTGCCAGCGGGCTGACGGCATTGAGCGTCCGCATGGAACGTTCAAACCGTTCACGCGCGAACTGCAGTCGTCGCTGTATTGCCGCCGGGAGGCGGCGTCGAGCGACGTCCAGGCGTTGCTTCAGTGGCGCCAGGCGACGCGCGGGGCTGCTGCGGCCGAGGAGCGCTTGCGCACTCGACAGCCGGACGCGCGCGCGTTCGAGCCGGGCACGGACCGCTCGCTGCAGGCGTTGTTCGAGTTCGTCGAGGCGCTGCGCATGCTGCTGCAGCCGTGCGCGCGGCGACAGTCGGTTCAGCGACCGTTCCCATTGTTGCAGCGCCTGTCGCAGCGACGACAACTTGCGGCGCAGGCTCTGGGCCAGGTTGCGCTCGAACGCACCGAGGGTGCGCAGGTATTCCGCGCTGTCCGGCACGCTGCGTTCCGCGGCGCCCGAGGGAGTCGGTGCGCGCTCATCCGCGACGAAGTCGGCGATCGTGACGTCGGTCTCGTGACCCACGCCGCTGATGATCGGAATACCGCAGGCGTGGATCGCGCGCGCCACGGATTCCTCGTTGAATGCCATCAGGTCCTCGAGCGAGCCGCCGCCCCGGGCCAGGATCAGCACGTCGCACTCGTTGCGTGCAGCGGCGAGTTGCAGCGCCTGCACGATTTCGCGCGGTGCCGCCTCACCCTGCACCGCGACGGGGTAGACCAGGACCGGCACGGCCGGGAAGCGGCGTTGCAGGACGTGCAGGATGTCGCGCAGCGCAGCACCGGTCGGCGACGTGATCACGCCGATGCGTCGCGGCAGTGTGGGCAGCGGCTTCTTCCGTGCGGATTCGAACAGGCCCTCGGCCAGCAGCTTGCGTTTGAGTTCCTCGAACCGGCGACGCAGCGCGCCTTCGCCAGCCTCCTCGAGGTGATCGATGACGACCTGGAACTCGCCACGGGCCTCGTAGAGGCTCACGCGACCTCGCGCGAGCACCTTGGCGCCGTCCTTGACCGGGAAGCGCACCAGCATGCTGCGGTTGCGGAACATCGCGCAGCGAACCTGGGCCGATTCGTCCTTCAGCGAGAAGTACCAATGACCCGAGGCGGGGCGCGCCAGGTTCGAAATTTCGCCCTCGAGCCAGACCGAGCCCAGGCCACGCTCCAGCAACGTCCGGGCCTGGGCGTTCAGCTGCGAGATCGAGAGGATTTCGCGCGCCGGGGCGGCCGGCGGGGGCGTCGCGTCGTCGTCCAACCAGGAATCGGCCATCGCGGCATCTTACCGGCCGGGGCCGTCCGCCGCATGGACGCGGCGGGCGGAGCCTCCAGGGAAGGATTTACGGCGCCCCCGGCCGCGACCCGGCAAGCCCGGAGCACTCGTTGCCGGCTGGCTTGACAGGCGGCCGGCGAACGACTGGGCGTGGAACACCAGTTTTCCCCGGAGCGCCCCGAGCGGGTACAATGCCGCGCTTCCTTTCGCTCCGGGTCGCCCAATGCTGCGAATTCTCGAGGAAGCCCTCACCTTCGACGACGTCCTGCTCGTGCCGGCCTATTCCCAGGTCCTGCCGGCAGAGGTCAGCCTGGCCACGCAACTGACGCGCGGCATCAAGCTGAGCCTGCCTGTCGTCTCGGCCGCCATGGACACCGTCACCGAGCATCGCCTCGCGATCTCGATCGCGCAGGAAGGCGGCATCGGCATCCTGCACAAGAACATGACCATCGAGTCGCAGGCGCGGGAAGTCGCGCGCGTGAAGCGTTTCGAAAGCGGCATCATCCACGATCCGATCACGGTCCGGCCCGAGCAGACCATCCGCGAGGTGCTCGAGCTCACGCGCTCGAAGAACATTTCGGGGGTGCCGGTCGTGCGCGACGGCAAGGCCGTCGGCATCGTCACCCACCGCGACCTGCGCTTCGAAACGCGTTACGACGCGCCGGTCTCTGAGGTCATGACGCCGCGCGAGCGCCTGATCACCGTGCGTGAGGGCGCGCCCAAGGAAGACGTGCTCATGCTGCTGCACAAGCACCGCATCGAAAAGGTGCTCGTCGTCGGCGACAACTTCCAGCTGAAGGGCATGATCACGGTCAAGGATTTCCAGAAGGCGACCGAGTTCCCGCGCGCCTGCAAGGACGAACGCGGCGCGTTGCGGGTCGGCGCGGCCGTTGGCACCGGTGCGGACACGCTCGAACGCGCGGCGGCGCTGCGCGAAAACGGCGTCGACGTCATCGTCGTCGACACGGCCCATGGCCACAGTCGCGGCGTGATCGAGACGGTCAAGCGCATCAAGGCGAAGTGGTCGAACCAGCAGATCATCGCCGGCAACATCGTCACGGCCGAAGCCGCGATGGCGTTGATCGACGCCGGTGCGGACGCCGTCAAGGTCGGTATCGGCCCGGGCTCGATCTGCACGACGCGTATCGTCGCCGGCGTCGGCGTGCCGCAGATCTCTGCAGTCGCGAACGTCGCGGCCGCGCTGGCGCCGCATGGCGTACCGCTGATCGCCGACGGCGGCATCCGCTTCTCGGGCGACATCGCCAAGGCCATCGTCGCGGGCGCGCACTGCGTGATGATGGGCGGCCTGTTCGCGGGCACCGAGGAATCGCCGGGCGAAGTCGAGTTGTACCAGGGCGCCTCGTACAAGTCTTACCGCGGCATGGGCTCGCTCGGCGCGATGGCGCAGTCGAACGGCTCGCGCGACCGTTACTTCCAGGACGCCTCGGCCGAAATCGAGAAACTCGTGCCGGAAGGCGTGGAAGGGCGCGTGCCGTACAAGGGCAGCATCGTCGCGATCCTGCACCAGCTCGCAGGCGGCCTGCGCGCCGCGATGGGTTACACCGGCAGCGCCAACATCGACGAGATGCGCACGCAGCCGCGGTTCGTGCGCATCACCAACGCGGGCGTGCGCGAGAGCCACGTCCACGACGTGACCATCACCAAGGAAGCGCCGAATTACCGTGTCAGCTGAGCAAGCGTCCCCGCCGGCGGTGCGTCCGGCCGACATCCATGCACACCGCATCCTGATCCTCGACTTCGGGGCGCAATACACCCAGCTGATCGCGAGGCGGGTGCGCGAAAGCGGTGTCTACTGCGAGATCCATCCCTGGGACATGAGCGACGCCGATGTGCGCGCGTTCGGCGCGCGCGGGATCATCCTTTCGGGCGGGCCCGAGTCCGTGACGGACACGCAGCCGCCCAAGGCGCCCCAGGCCGTGTTCGAGGCAGGCGTGCCCGTGCTCGGCATCTGCTACGGCATGCAGACGATGGCGCAGCAGCTTGGCGGCCGCGTCACCGGCTCTGATCACCGCGAGTTCGGGTATGCGCAGGTCACCGTGACCGCACCCTGCCGCCTGTTCAACGAGCTGTTCGATCACCGCGACCCGCAGGGCCGCGCCGTGCTCGACGTCTGGATGAGCCATGGCGACCGCGTCGAAGAGAGCCCGGCCGGCTTCGTGCCCGTGGGTTCGTCGCCGAACGCGCCCCTGGCTGCCATGGCCGACGAAACGCGCAACTACTACGCGGTTCAGTTTCACCCAGAAGTCACGCACACGCTGCAGGGCGGGCGCATGCTCGAGCGCTTCGTGCGCGAGATCTGCGCCTGCGAGGCGCGCTGGGAGCCAGGTAACATCATCGCCGACGCGGTCGCGCGCGTGCGTGAGCAGGTCGGCAGCGACACGGTCCTGCTCGGCCTGTCGGGCGGCGTCGATTCGTCGGTCGTCGCAGCGCTGCTGCACCGCGCGATCGGCGACCAGCTGGTCTGCGTCTTCGTCGACCATGGCCTGCTGCGCGCCGACGAGGGCGACCAGGTGATGAAGATGCTCGGCGACAACATGGGCGTGAAGATCATCCGCGTGAATGCCGAGGAGCGCTTCCTCGACGCGTTGCGGGGGGAGGCCGACCCCGAGCGCAAGCGCAAGATCATCGGCCGGATGTTCATCGAGGTGTTCGACGAGGAGTCGCACAAGCTCGAGGGTGTGCGCTGGCTGGCGCAGGGCACGATCTATCCCGACGTGATCGAATCCGCAGGCGCCAAGACTGGCAAGGCACACGTGATCAAGTCGCATCACAACGTCGGCGGCCTGCCCGAGCACATGAAGCTCAAGCTGGTCGAGCCGTTGCGCGAGCTGTTCAAGGACGAAGTCCGCCGGCTCGGCCTCGAACTCGGCCTGCCGCGCTCGATGGTATTCCGCCACCCATTCCCGGGTCCGGGCCTCGGCGTGCGTATCCTCGGCGAGGTGTCGAAGCAGTACGCCGACCTGCTGCGCAAGGCGGACAAGATCTTCATCGAAGAGCTTCACGCCCACGGCCTGTACGATGTGACCAGCCAGGCGTTTGCCGTGTTCCTGCCGGTGCGTTCGGTCGCGGTGATGGGCGACGGCCGTCGCTACGACTACGTGATCGCGCTGCGTGCGGTCGAGACGGTCGACTTCATGACGGCGCGCTGGGCGCGGCTGCCCTACGAGTTCCTCGACCTCTGCGCGCGCCGCATCATCAACGAGGTGAAGGGCATCTCGCGCGTCACCTACGACATCTCGAGCAAGCCACCCGCGACCATTGAGTGGGAGTAGGGGGTTTTCCCGGACGATCGTTATCTATCGAGATCGATCAGGAGAGTCGGCTGCCACTCCGGTGTGTCTCCTGCGGTACGGAGTTTCGGGGCGGAAGCGGGGCGAGGCGCGCAGAGCCGGCCTTCAGGTCGGTCTGAAAACCTGCGCGTGGCCCGTTCCTCCGTTTGATTCCCGAGACGACAATGCGCTCGAAGGTCAGCGCGTCGTCTGCCGGGCTGGGTTCAGTACTGCCAGTAGCTTGGCGCCTCGGGCTCCGGCGCATCCAGGATCGGATCGCTTCGTCGCACGAGCGGATCGAGCCAGTCCGCCTTGGCCTTGGCCCACTCGATCCACTGCTGCTTCTCGGGCGTGAGCTCGCCGTCGCGGCGTGCCCGACCCTCGACGACGGCGATGAACTCGCGCAAGCGGTTTGCGCGCTGTAGCTGGCTCGCGTCACGGAACAGTGCGCGCAGCTGGCGACGTTCCTCGTTGCGCGCGCGGACTTGCGCCTCGTATCGGGCGCGCGCCTCCTCGTAGGTCCGTCGGCGGCGCTCCTCTTCCTCTTCCTTCGCGCGTTTCGCTTCGGCCAGGCCGACGATGGCAGCGACGATGCCGCTCAGCCGCGAGTCGATGAGGCTGCGTTCCGTGTCGTTCCACTTCCGTGACGGCCACGATCCCACCGTGAGAGTCAGCCGTCCGGTGGGGTGCCAATCGAACTGCGGGATGTTCGGATACTCTCCCCGGGCACCCACGCGAAAGGAGTCGTAGTACCGGTCGCGCGCCCGCACCTCCGCGCGCGTCGGCGTGTGGCTGGTTCGCGTGACCTGCTCGACGATCGAGATCGTCAGCGTCGTGCCGCCGCCGACCAGCAGAGTCTCCCCCTTCTCCTCGTCCACCCGCGCCGTGAAGCCGCTGGGCTCGAGCGACTTGAGCAGCGTGTCCATCAGCCGCAGAGCGCGGTCGAGGGTGTTCCTCGTGACCTGCAGGTCGAGCACTTCCTTCGGCGCGCTTCGCACGCCCGCCGGGTGATCCCAGCCGTCGCGCTTCTTCAAGCGCGCCGCTGCCGCTCGTACGAGCGGGTGCGGGTCGACGAGCTCGGCGGGCACGCTGATGCTCGCCTGGCTTTCGCGGGTCTGCTGGAGAGCGTCACGTACGCGCGTGTGCATGGCCGCCTCCGGTTCGGACAGCGGTATCGGTCCGGCGAGATCGCGCGCGCCAGCGGTTAGGGCGGGCAACGGCACCTTGCGGGTGGGGTGACCGGCCTTGACCTTCGCCCAGTAGCCCCGCGGCGGCACCGGAATGCCGAGCTTCTTGCAGATCTTGACCAGGCCCACGTCCGACAGGCCATAGCGGGGCGCGACGACCGTGACCGCGTCGGTCCAGACCTCTTCGTACAGCGCCTCCCGGCTGACGGGGGTGCCTCGGCGTCTCATTGCATGTCTCCCGGCTCGGGCCGGAGCCGCTTGGCGGGGGCGGCTCCTAGCGACTCTGAGATTTGCTGTTCAGTAAATATTGCCATGAAGCCGAATATTCGGTATGGTGCCAATATTTACTGCACAGTGAACCTAGGCGGTGACCATGCTTCAGGCGCAGGCGAGCGAACGGGAACTGATCGACCAGTTCCTCGCGGCACTTCGGTCGCTGCCCGAGGTGCGGGCCGAACTCGAAGGCGCCGGCGCGCCGGAGCTCGACGCCCAGCTTGCGCTCCACGTCGCCGGTAAGCTCATCCACGCGCTCGTCGAGTTGAGGAAGGCCGTCTACCCGCGCGACGTCCGTCAGCTCGTCTGGCGGATCAGAGACCTTGCCCGCCAGCAACCCGCCGGCGAGAGCGGCAGCGAGGCGCTGCCGGTGCTGATCGCCGAGTCCATCTCGCCGGGGGCGAAGGAGCTGCTTCGAGCCGAGCGGGTCGGGTACTACGACAGCGGCGGCAGCCTCTACCTGCCGGCCCGGGGAGCCTACCTCTACGTCGATCGGCCGCCGCCCAAGTCGTTGTCCCGCTCCATGCGCTCGCTGTTCACGGGGCGGCGCGCGCAGGTCCTGCACGGCCTGTTGGTTCGCCACCAGGACTGGTTCGGCGTGAAGGACCTGGCCGAGCAGACGCTGGTCTCGCCCGCGACGGCGTCCCAGGTGCTCACCGAGATGGAGCGCTTCGACTGGCTGGAGTCGCGCGGGCAGGGCCCCAGCAAGCAGAGGCACCTTCGGGAACCCGCGGCGCTGCTCGATGCCTGGGCGAAGCAGCTGAGCTCGATCCGGCAGCCGGCGCTGCGACGCTACTTCGTGCCCGCGATGAAGCCCGACGGCCTGATGGAGCGCCTCGGCCAGGTTTGCGAGGCGCATAGCGTCGACTACGCCGTCAGTTTCGAGGCCGCCGCGCAGCGCTACGCGCCGTTTCTGTCGGCGGTCTCGCAGGTTCGATGCCGACTGCTGGCGGGGTCCGGGGCCGATGCCGCGATCGCGGACCTGGGCGCACGCGTCGTCAGTGAGGGCGCGAATCTTGCCGTCATCGAAGCGAAGTCGGCCGGGGACCTGCTCTTTCGCGAGCGGGTCGGCGGAGTCTGGCTGGCCAGTCCGGTCCAGGTGTACCTCGACCTCCTCCGCGGCGAGGGTCGAGCCAAGGAGATGGCCGAACACCTGCGCCGAGAAAGGATCGGCTTCTGATGGCCAAGCCCGCAACCTTCGACGGTTACAGCGACCAGTACACGCTCGACTGCGAGCGGGTGCTGGTGACGCTGCTGCGGGGCCTGGGGCCGTGGAAGGACTCGGTCTACCTGGTCGGCGGCCTCACGCCGAGGTATCTGGTCCCCGCGCGCCCGCCGGTCGTGCCTGCGCACGCCGGCACATTGGACGTCGACATCGTCATCGATCTGCAGCTGCTGGCCGACACCGAGGCGTACCACACGCTCGAGGATAACCTCAAGCGCATGGGCTTCGAGAGGGCCGAGAACGACCAGGGCGTGAAGCTCTCGTGGCGCTGGCAGACCCGCACCGAGCACGGCGCGCTGATGGTGCTGGAGCTGCTGGCCGACGCGCCGCAGATCGCCGGAGGCCGGGTGCAAGCGCTGCCGACGGAAGGCACGATCTCGGCGCTCAACATCCCGCACTCGTCGATCGTGTTCGACCTGTACCAGGTCGCCGAGATCCGCGCCGAGCTGCTCGGCGAAAACGGGATGGCGACCGAGCGCGTCAAGCACGCCGACATCGTCAGCTTCACCTGCCTGAAGGCATTCGCGTTCGACCAGCGCTTCGAACGCAAGGACGCCCACGATCTGATCTACTGCATCGAGCACGCGCCGGACGGGCCGAACGCCGTCGTAGCGGCCTTCGGCCGAGCGCTCGCTGGCAAGCACGCGGCCGTGGTTCGAGAGGCGCTGGACATCCTTCGGCGACGCTTCGCCGACGACGGAGCCACCGAGGGCTATCGCAAGGACGGGCCGGTCTCGGTGGCCAAGTTCGAGCTGGGGGAGGGTGATGAGGCGGAGCAGCGCGAGGCGAGGGTGTTGCGGCAGCGCCAGGCTAGCGACGTGATCGATCGACTCCTGGCAGGCATCGGCTAGCGGCTGAGGCGACGAGATGCTCATCACCTTCGGACTACGACTGGACGGCGAGCATGGCTGGCGTCCGGCGAATCGGCTGGGGATGCCGGTGCTCGGCCCGCTGGGACTGTTGAACCTGCTCGAGACGCGGCTGGGCTTGCTGCGTGCTGACTGCGCTCATGCACAGCGGGTAACGCAGTACCGCGAATGTCTCAAACAACTCGACACGCCGGAACGCTTCTATCACGCCTCGTTCGGCATCGATCCGATCGGTACCTCCGCGTCGCTGCTGGTGTGGCGCGACGCTTGGCATCTGCACGGCTGGAACGGCGAGTCACCGCCGGGTGCCGGCGTCCGGATTGCCGATATGGCCGCCGTCGAGGTCGCCGCCCGCAGTCTTCTGTTTCCGTCGATCGGCGAGCGACTGGCCCGAGTAGCCCAGTTCCTCGAGCGGCAGCAATCAAGCATCGAAGGCATCGAGCTCGTCGACAGGCTGGATGCCTTTCCCAAGCGTTGGCGGGAGGTGCTCGCGAAGCTGCCGGTACGGTCGGTCAGGGCGTACGGTCCGTCGGCAGACCCGACCACGGTGCTGGGAAGGCTCCAGATCGCGCTCAAGGCTGCGCACGACGGCGAGAAGCCCGGCGGGAAGATCGCCTGGACGGACGACGGCAGCCTCCGCGTCCTGCGTGCGGAGACCGGCCTTGTCGCCGCGCGCTGGGTCGCCAACGATCTCGCATCGCCACGGGAAGGGGTTGCGATCGTCGCCGAGCAGAGCCGTTCGCTGCTCGATGCGACGCTCGATGCCGCCGATGTCGCTCGGCAGGGTTTCCAGGATCCGAGCCCGCTGGCCCCTGCGCTTCAGGTCCTGCCCCTGGCGCTCGCCACCGTCTGGGAGCCGCTCGACGTCTACGCGCTGCTCCAGTTTCTCTCGCACCCGATTGGACCGGTGCCCGGCTATGCCCGACGGCGGTTGGCCGAGGTGGTCGCGCAGTTCCCCGGCATCGGCGGCCCGCGTTGGCGGGAAGCGGTCGAGGAGATCGTGCGTCGCCATCCGGAGCGTGCCGCCGACCTCCGTCAGGCGCTGGCATTCTGGGTCGAGCACACGCGTTACGACCCCGAGCAGGGCGCGCCGATCTCTGCGCTGCTCGAGAGGACCCGCGCGATTCGCGACTACTTCGGCGCGCGGCTTGCGGGTCAGGACGCCAATCGCAGCGCAGCGGCCGCAACGGGTTTCGCACAGGCCGCCGCGGTAACGGCGGCTCTCGAGACACTTGCTGCGCAAGGCTCGGCCTCGATCGCCCCCACGGAGCTCGAGGCGCTGGTGGCGCAGTGCACGGCGCGGGGCGCTCCCAACTTCGCAATGCACGCGCAGGTCGGCTGCGTTCGGTCCGTGTCCGATTCGGGCGCGCTGGTGGAACCCTTCGACCGCGTCGTCTGGTGGCAGATGGGCGCGCCGTCACTGCCGGGTCACTACGCGTGGAGCGCGAGCGAGATCGCGTCGCTCGCTCGGGCCGGTGTGGAACTGCCGCCGCTCGCGGAGGTGCTGAATCGGCGCGGCGAGGATTGGCTCAGGCCGGTCCTGAACGCACGTCGGCAACTCGTGCTCGTGCTACCTCCGCAAGGGGAGGAGATGCACCCGCTGTGGCAGGAGATCCAGTGGTTCGTCGAGGGCGTACGGCCCGAGCCTCTGGAAAGTCTCCTCACCGGTCACGCCGGCAACGACCTGCCGGCAATTGCACACGCGGCTCTCCCAGGACGCAGGCGTTGGTGGCACCTGCCGGCGCAAGCGAAGATTCCGCCGCGCGCCCGCGAATCCTATTCCAGCCTCAACACGTTCCTGAATGCTCCCCATCAGTGGGTGCTGAAGTACGCGGCCCGGCTAAACCCGTCCAACCTACTTGCGGTGGCCGACGAGAACCTGCTCTACGGCAACCTCGCCCATCGGTTGATCGATCGGCTCTTCCGGACGAGTGGCGCGTTCGCCCTTCGCGGCGATGCATTGAGGGCCTGGTTCTTGCGCGAGTTCGCGGCGGTCGTGGCGGAGGAGGGCGCGGTTCTCCTGATGCCCGGGCGGCGCGGCGATTACGAGCGGCTTCGCTCGGCGATGGAGCGCACCATCGCGGAGTTTCAGCGGCAGTTCGCGGCGGCGGGTATCGACGCCGTCGAGCCTGAGCGCGCGCTGGCCGGGAAGTTCACCGGCGGCGAGCTCGAAGGCGTCGCCGATCTCGTCGTGCGCAACAGTTCCGGCCAGCGCGCCATCGTCGACATGAAGTGGTCCGGCGGCACCTACCACCAGGACCGGCTGGCGAAGGATCGCCACCTGCAGCTCGCGCTGTATGCGGAGATGCTGCGTCGGGAAACGGGAGCGTGGCCGCAGGTTGCCTACTTCATCCTCGAAGCATCGCGTCTCCTTGCGCCGGACACGGGGTTCTTCCCGGAGGCGCGGGCGGTTCAGTCCGGCGGCCCGGGATCCACTGCGGTGCTGTGGGATCGGTTCGTCGCGGCCTGGAATTGGCGCCGCTCCCAGGTCGACGCGGGCCTGATCGAAGTCGCGGCCGAAGGCATCGAACCCACCGCCGAATCGGTGGCGCCACCCGACGCGCTCGAACCGGAACAACTGCGGCAGGAGTACGACGACTACCGCTGGCTGGCGGGCTGGGAAGGCTGAGCGATGGCTGGCACGCTCAGGTTCGTCAGCGCGGGGGCGGGAAGCGGCAAGACCTATCGCCTCACGCAGATCCTGCACGAGAAGCTTAGCTCGGGACAGGCCAGGCCGGCCGGGGTGATCGCAACGACCTTCACCCGCAAGGCCGCGACCGAGCTTCGCGAGCGCGTCCGCACGGCGCTCCTCGAGAAGGGCGAATTCGCGCTGGCGAATTCGATCGGGCAGGCGCGCATCGGCACGGTGAACAGCGTCTGCGGCGGGTTTCTCGAGCGCTTCGCGTTCGAGGCGGGACTGGCCACCGAACAGCGCGTGTTGGAGGAGACGCAGTCTGGCGTGCTCGTGAGGGAGGCCATCGATGCGGTCTCCGACAGCGCCACGGTCCAGGAACTGGTCGAACTCGCGCGGCGCCTCGGCGTCGAGAGTTGGGAAGACGCGCTCAAGTCCCTCATCGACCAGGCGCGCGCGAACGACGTCGCGCACGCCCGTCTCGCCGCGTTCGGCGAACGCAACGCGAGGGACCTTCTCGCCCACTTCCCGGCGCCGGCTACGGAAGACCTCGACGCGCTGCTCGTGAGCGCGATCGAGGCCGGCGTTCCCGAGCTGGAGAAGCGATCCACCGGCAAGAAGAACACGGCCGAATACGTCGCGCTCGCGCGCGAAACTCTGCGGTTGGTGCGCGGCGGCACCGCGGCCTGGTCCGACTGGGTCAAGCTGTCCAAGGGTGCGCCAGAGGCGGGACTCAAGGCCGTCGCGCAGCCGGTGACGGACGTCGCCGGTCGCTTCTCCGCGCACCCGCGCCTGCGGCAGGACATCGAGCGGTACCTCGCGGCGATCTTCGCGTTGGGTGCGAGGGCGCTGGATGCCTACGCACAGAGAAAGCGCGAGCTGGGCGTCATCGACTTCGTGGACCAGGAGCACCTCTTTCTCGGGCTGTTGCAGAAACCCGCAGTCGTCGAGGCGCTCTCCGAGGAACTCGATCTGCTTCTCGTGGACGAGTTCCAGGACACGAGCCCCATCCAGCTCGAACTCTTCGTGCGCCTGTCGCGGATCGCCCGCGAGACCGTGTGGGTCGGCGACGTGAAACAGGCCATATACGGATTCCGGGGCAGCGACGCCGAGCTTATGAAGGCGGTGCTCGCGGAGCTTCCGGCGATGGGCGGCACGAAGGAAGTGCTCGGCCAGTCGCGCCGGTCTCGGCCCGACCTGGTTCGGCTGGTCAACGGCGCCTTCGGCGATGCCTTTGCGCCCGGGCTCTCGCGCCAAGAGGTGGAGCTGGCGCCTGTGCGCAAGGAGCTGGTCCCCGACTCGGCTCTCGCCAACTGGGTTCTCAACGGAAGGAACGTGACGGAGAGGGCTGCGGCACTCGCCGAAGGCATCCAAGCCCTCGTCGCGTCGGGCTACCGCATCGTGGATCCGTCGAGCGGCAACCTTCGGGCCGCGCACTTCGGAGACATCGCGGTGCTCTGCAAGACCAATGCGGGCGTTCAGACGGTGGCGCAGGCCCTTCGATTCGCCTCCGTGCCCTGGGCCACGCAGCAGTCCGGGCTCCTTTCGACGCCCGAGGCCGTCCTCGCCGTCGCGTGCCTGCGTCGATTCAACGACCCGCGCGACACGCTGGCGAGCGCGGAAATCGCCTCGTTGGCCGACTGCGAGGAGCCCGAGTCCTGGCTCGCCGACCGCCTGCGCTACCTCGACGGCGGGGGCGACAGCGGCCAGTGGCGGGACGGCGCCGAGGGCGGTCACCCGCTGCTCGCGCGCATCGCGAAGCTGCGAGAGCAGGCGCCGCTGCTCTCGCCCTATGCCGCGATGGAGCTCGTCGTCGTCCAATGCGACCTCGCTGGACGCGTGCTGCGCTGGCGGCGCAACGAACTCGTCGCCCAGGTGCGCCTAGCGAACCTCCAAGCCCTCCTTGGCCTCGCGAGGACCTACGAAGACGCGTGCCTCGCGCGGCGCGAGCCGGGGACGGTTGCCGGCCTCATTCTCTGGCTCGTCGAGCAGGCCAGCGCGCAACTGGACATGCTCGCCCAACCGCCCGTCGATGCGGTCAAGATCATGACGCACCACGCGGCCAAGGGACTGGAGTGGCCCGTTGTCGTCCTGCTGGACCTGGAGAAGGACATCCGGGACCGAGTCTGGTCGGTCGGCGCGCGTTCCGAGGGGAGCCTCGACGTCGCCGCGCCACTCAAGGATCGCTGGATCCGATACTGGCCGTGGCCGTTCGGCGCCCAGAAGAAAGTCGACATCGCCGACACCATCGCCCAGTCTGCGGTGGGGACTCGCCTGCGCGACGAAGCGATCGACGAGGCAAAGCGGCTGCTCTACGTCAGCATTACGCGGGCGCGCGACTGCCTCGTTCTGGCGTTCCCCGCGAAGCAGGGCGCGTGCGAGTGGCTTGAGTCCCTGAATGCACCGTGGCTCGCGCCGGACGTCGCGGGCGACTCGGTTTCGCTGCCGGATGGTTCGCGGGTTTCGTGCGACTTCCGCAGCTATGACCCGCCGGCGGCGCCCTCGGTCACGGTCGAGCCGGACTCGTCGCTCCGTTGGTTCCCCGGCACCGAATCGCGCACCGAGCGACTGCCGGCGACCCTGGTTGCCTCGGCTTCCGTTGCCCGACCTTGCAGGATCACCGATTCCACATCGATCGGGGAGCGCATTGCGCTGAAGGCCGGAACCGACGTGACTGCCCTCGGCAACGCGATCCACGCTTGCATTGCGACGGCATTCACCGATCCGGGCGTGCCTTTCGACGAGGCACGCGCGGCGAGCATCCTCGACGGTTTCCAACTCAAGGGCGCGATCGAGCCCTCCGCTGTGGTTCGGCAGATCGCCGCGTTGGAGGCGTGGATCTCCACGCGTTGGCCGGGCTGTCGGCGCCATGCGGAGATCCCCATCGAGTCGATTCTCCCCAGCGGTCAAGTCATGCACGGCCGCATCGACCTCCTGCTGGAAACGAAGGATGGCTGGGTGCTTCTCGATCACAAGGCGAACCCCGCGCCGCGGGATAGGTGGGATCAGGTTGCCGACGAGCACGGCGGGCAACTGTCGGTGTACGCGGATGCCCTCGCGCGTGCCACGGGGCGTTCCGTCGTGGAGGCGTGGATCGTCCTGCCGGTCGCGGCTGGTGCGATCCAGGTGACGGCGAGGGACGAATGACGCGCGCACCGTCTCATCGGCGAGGGCCGGCGCCGACGCGGACCGCGGCGCACCACCCAGCGGTGCGGAGGCGGAAGTGAGGCACGACGCCGTGACCTGGCTCGACTTCCGGGCGGACGACCTCGCGCGAGCGCGCGATTTCATTCGTTCCATTCAAGAGGAAGGAGTCATCGACGAGCTCGGATTCCTCGCTCTTCTGGGACGGTTCTCCGACCTGCTGCATCCGGCGACGACCACGCTGATGCGATCGGCCCGATATTTCTACTTCATCGCCGGCATCTACAGGTCGCTCGAACGCGAAGCGGTTCGTGCGAGCCAGGTTCCCCAACTGTCTCGGCAACGGCAGGACGAGCTGAGGGACGTCCTCTCCGAAACGGAGGCGGTCGGCGTCATCGGTCGGGACGCCGGCATCAACCTGAGGCAGTTCCCATCGCTGATCTATTGGAGCGGGCTCAAGAAACTCGGGATGTTCACGTCGAATCTCTCCGAAAGTGCGTATCAGGAGCAGTTCGACGACATCCGGCGCAGCCGCCGCGGATATCAGGACGACGACAAGACGCCGCAGGGGCCGGAGGGCGTGCGGTTCTGGGCAGATGACCTCCCGCCGGCAGGTTTCCTGGATTCGGAAGGCCGGATAAGGCCGGGCGCAACCTTCGAGCTCACCAGGGCGGAAGCCTCGGACCTCCACATGCGGTTCACGTCGCAATTCCCCGAATCGCTGCTGTCGCACATGCTCCAGCATCGCCTCGTCGGCATCGACTGGCCTTGGGAGTGCCCGAAGCTGCCCAAGGGCCTCGCGGTTTGGGTCGGGCACGCCAGAAGATTGAGTCTCTTGGTTCGAGGAGCCACTCTGCAGTATTACGCCCTGCTGATAGAGGCGCGCGACAAGCTGGGGATCGAGAAGGCCGCCGACGTCGTGGCCCCCATCTTCGAGGACTGGTGGACCGCGGCCAGAGAGCCTTTGAACCAGTGGCGCACGAGCGAGCTTGTTACGGTCCCGACGGTTGCCTCCGCACTGCGCCCCGGCAATCGAGGCGATCGCTGGTTCATCGATGGCTGGCTCGAGCGCTGCGTCGAGGCCTCGTCGGCCGAAGCATTGCTGCGCGACGAGAAGGCCAGGACTCTGATCCGAGAGCGAGAGCGACGGGTCAAGCCGGCGAAGGCGCGGCTGAAGTACGAGAAGCACCTGAGACAGTGGAAGCCCGATCGGGTCGGCGTCGGCGTCTACCAGTTCGACTACCGACACGGCATCGGGTCCCGCTTCGCTTCCGAGATCCTCGACGGCATGGAGCGCGGCCAGTGAGCGTTCTCGACGTCACTCGCCAGCGAAGTGCATTCACGGATGCGCTGCGCCCGCCGCCTGGATTCGTGCTCGGCGCCTGCATCGGCACGACCTTCAGCCTGGACTTCGAGCTCTTCACCGCCGTGCTCCTGGCATTCGTCGGGGCCGACGTGGAAGAGCCCCTGAACAATGCCCCCGCAGTCCTGACGTCGGTGGCGAGGCTGAGGTCTCGGCTGCGGGTCTTCGTGAACGGCGGGAGTCTTCACCCGCCAGCGACGACGAACCGGCTCTTTGCTCTCTACGACCGAATACTCCGGCCGAAGGCGATGGACGGCGGCGCTTTCCATCCCAAGGTCTGGGCGTTGCGTTTCGATCCGGTGGTCCGGCCCGAACGGCATGGCGTCGAGCCGATCTATCGTTTGCTGACGGCGAGCAGGAACGTGACGGATTCCGGTTGCTGGGAGCTTGGCGCACTGTTCGAAGGGACGCGACGAACCGGCACGCAGAAGTTCGGCGCGGATGTCGCCGCCTTCTGCCGGAAAGTGGCGGCCTCCCGTGATCTCCCCAAGGCTTTGTGGAAGCTGATCGAGGAGCTCAAGTACGTCGAGTTCGTGGCGCCTCGTGAAGCGGCGCAGGGCCTGAGATTCGATTGGCAATGGCCTGGCGACCGCGTGCTTGTCAACCGGTTGCCGCGGACCATCTCGCGCGCCCTCATGATTTCGCCATTCCTGCGCACGGACTTTCTCAAGCGTCTCTGCGATCGGACCGACGCACTGACGCTCGTCAGCACGCAGGACGAACTCGATCAACTCTCCGACGAGACTCACGAGCGCCTGGCGAACGCCCGGGTCTTTGTGGTCTCCGCCGAAGCCGACGAAGAGGTGCCATCACTGGACCTTCACGCCAAGCTGCTGGCCTGGGAGTCCGAGGGCGTCAGCGAAACCCTGATCGGGTCGGCGAACGCAACGGGTCCAGGCTGGGGGTGCGGCTTGAACGTCAACTGCGAGGCGATGGTGTCGCTCAGACCCGGTCTTGGCATCGACGCGGTTGTGAAGGCCTTCGTAGCACCTGCCAAGGACCAGCTGCAGCCGTGGATCGACAGGTACGTCCGCCAGACTGTGGCTGCCGACCCCGAGCGGGAGACGGCCAAGCGCCTCGAACACTTCAAGCGCCTCCTGCGCGCGGACCAGATTCGCGGCGAGTGCGACTCTGCGAAGAAGACCCTTCGCCTCCTCGCGCCGTCCTCCGCCGGCGAGCAGACGTGGCCGGCGGGCATGCGCGCGGAGATCGTGCCGCTCCTCCAGCGAGATCAGTCGGCACGCGCGGACTACCGGCTCGTTTACGGTCCGGGCGCGGCCTTCCAGGGAATCGAGCTCGATGACGTCGCGGCTTTCGCCTACGTCGTGGTCTGGGACGAGCACCACCGGGACGTCGAACTCCCGTTTGTCGTGCAGTTCGAGCTGAACCTCGGAGCACTGGAGGCGGATGAACGGGACAAGGCCGTGAACGCCCGCCTTCTCGAGGGAGTCGACGCTCGCAGCATGCTGTTGGACGTGCTGGCGGGCCTACCCGGCGGGACGTCGCGGGCCGCGGGCGGGGGACAGTCGGGGGTCTGGCAGGCGGGCGATCCCCTGCTGCGGCGAGCGACGATCGAGAGAATCCTCGAAGCGTGCACGGCGGATCCGAGCCGCATCCACGAGGTCGAGGCCGTCCTGGCCGCGTGCGGAGACGCATCGAACATGAGTACGTTCCGCGAGTTCTGGGCGGTGTTCCGCGAATCGCTCGACGAGGAAGGCGCCGGTGTCTAGCCTCGAACTTGCCGAGTTTCAACGCGCCGCGGTCGAGACGATCTGCGAGCGTTTGACGAACGCAGGCGGATCGCGTCGATTTCTTCTCGCCGACGAAGTCGGGCTGGGTAAGACCGTCGTCGCGCGCGGCGTGATCGACGAACTCTTGCGGCGCCGGCGGGGCCGAGAGCTGGTCGTGGTGTACTTATGTTCGAACACCGAGATCGCCGACCAGAACCGAACGAAGCTTGCGCCGAACGCGCCGCCGTCGCTGCGAAGGATCACCCAACTCGCGTGGAGCACCAAAGCCGGCGACAACCTCCAGCTCTATTCATTCACTCCCGGCACGTCGCTGTCCGAGGGCACGGGATTGGCCTGGGAGCGGCAGTTGCTGCTCTTCCTGGTTCACCGCGTTCTCCGGCAGGACATCCGGAAGGGTAAGTGGCGGGAGTATTTCCGATGCGGCGCCGGTGAAGAGCGCTGGAAGGCGGCCACGAAGTTCGCCGTCCTGCGGCTGGAGTTCAATCGCAAGCTCCGCCCCGGGCTGCAGCAGAGGATCGCCGAGGAGTGGAGAAAGCCGATCGAGGTCGACGGTGCGACGCTCGTGCTGTCTGAAGTCCTGCGCGGCGAGGTCGACCAGTTCAAGCCGACCGATGCCGGAAGCCGAAGGCGCAGGAACCTGATCGTCGGAATGCTTCGCAGCGCCGCGCAGCGCGTTCTCCTCGACGATCTACAGCCTCACCTGGTCATTCTCGATGAGGTCCAGCGGTTCCGGGAAGTGATCGAGGAGGCGACCAGCCGCAGGTCCATCGCGGCGCGTCTCTTCGAGAGGCGTCCCGGCGTCCTCATTCTGTCGGCGACGCCCTACCGCATGCTTGCCCTGGACCATGAAGGGCAGGGGCACTACGACGAGTTCCTGGACACGGTGCGCTTCCTGTTTGCAGACCAGGGCAAGCAGGAGGTTGCTCGCCTGCGGAGCGATCTGAAGGCGTTTCGCGAACGCCTCGAACTCGGGGCCTTCCTCCGGGGGCACGATCACGAACTGCTGGCGCTTCGGGTGCGCATCGAGCAGCGCCTCCGCAAGGTGATCTGCAGGACCGAGCGCAACGCGTACCTTCACGACCCGACGAAGGGCGTACAGGAAGTGCGGCCAACGGGGAATGCGTTCGCCGTGCCTCAGAAGGAAGAAGTCGTCGACTACATCCGGCTGCGGAGGTTCCTCCTGGACAAGGTCGACACCTCCCAGCACATCACGGAGTATTGGAAGTCGTGTCCCGCGCCTTTCACATTCATGGACGCGCAGTACGCTCCAATGGCGGCAGCCAAGCGCAAGAAGGCCGTAGTTCCAGCGGGCGTCATCGAGCAGGCGTCGAAACTAGGCGCGTTGCCGCGTCGGAACTTGCGGTTCCGAGAGCTGTTCCAGGCGATGTTCGGCGGTCCCGATGAGCGTTGGCGGTTCTTGTGGACGCGGCCGACCTACAACTACTACCGCGACGATTTCTTCCGGGATGCCGATCCGAAGAAGATGCTCGTCTTCTCCGGCTGGCGCTTCGTGCCGAAAGCCATCGCTCTGCTGACAAGTCACGAGGCCGAACAACGAATCGCTCCGCGCGGTCGCCTGTGGGAGGGCGACGACCGGCCGCCACTGCGCTTCACGGAGAAGGGTTCGTTCCACATCTTCGACGTTTGCCTGCCATCGCCGGCGCTCGCTCGGCTAGTTGAGCCCTCGGCCTTGGCGAGCGACGCCCTCACGGCCAAGGAACTGCTCAGACGCACGCGGAAGGCTCTGAAGAGGGCGCTCGAGGAGGCTGGCGTCCAGGTCGCAGCCACGAGCCGTTCGCCGATATGGCAAGTTGTCGCCCGTCTGGACAGGCACTCGGGTTCGCCGATCCGAAAAGCTCTGGAGGGGAGCGCCGCCTACAACGGGGACGACATCACCGAGCGATTTGCCGAGCACGTCGATACATTCGTCGACTGGATGGAGGAGGGGGGATCTCTGCGCATCTCCGAGGAGCGGCTCACGCATCTGGCGCGCATCGCTGCCTTTTCGCCGGCCGTCTCCATCCTGCGCGCCTTCTGGACGACATATCCCGACAGCTGCGGCGAGGTCCACGAGAGGCTCGTAGACCTTTGCTTTGGAGAGCTCCGGAGCTATTTCAACAGGCGCACCGTCCGAGCGATCGTCGAGCGCTCGGTGCCCGCGGGTCGCGGCTATGTGCGTGCCGCGATCGAGTACTGCGAGCGGGCGCACTTCCAGGCGGTCGCGGACGAGTATCTGTACCTCGTAAAGAACGTTCTGCAGCGGAACGGCCCGGCCGAAATGGCGGAACACCTGGCTCGCGTGCTGGGCGTCGGCACTGGGAGCCCCAACATCAACCTGACGACCGATACGGGGCGCATACGTGCGGAGCAGCTGGTCCGCCGGTCGCACTTCGCGCTAGCCTTTGGCGAGGATGTGAAGGCCGACCAAGGAGCGCCCCTTGAGCAATCGGGGCCGAGCCGCAAGACGGCAGTGCGCGAAGCCTTCAACTCGCCGTTCTGGCCCTTTGTGCTGTCGACCACGTCGGTCGGGCAAGAGGGGCTGGACTTCCACCTCTTCTGCCGCGACATCGTCCATTGGAACCTGCCGTCGAATCCCGTCGACCTCGAGCAGAGGGAGGGCCGCATCAACCGGCGCGACGGGTTGGCGATTCGTCGGGCGATCGCAAGGGAATGGCCGCTCGAGCGACTCGCCCATGCGGGCTCGCGAAGCAGCCCCAGCCTCTGGGAGCACGTTTTCGCGGTGGTGGGGGAGGCGCCCGATATTCAACGCTACAAGCACGGGCTCTACCCTCACTGGGTCTTCGAGCCGAGAGGCGGCCAGGTCGAGAGGATCCGCCGACACCTGTTCTTCTACACCGACAGCCAGGATGCGAACCGCTACGAAGAGCTCAAGGAACGACTCGCTCTGTACCGATTGGTGTTCGGCCAACCGCGTCAGCAAGACCTACTGGAGCGAATTCAGCGCACCGTTCGCGATGAAGCCGGTCGGGAGGTGAGCCACGCCGCGCTGACCCGCTACATGATCAACCTCTCGCCCTTGGGCGAGGAGCATGCGCAGGTCAGGGCAGCGCTTGAGGCGCAGGAGATAGCGGCGTCCCCTGACAAGCTGCAGCGGCTCTTGCGAGATGTCGAGCAGATCGAAGCCGAGCGTGTGGCGGAACTGCTTCCGGTGAGAGGTGATCTGGATCGGTTCAAGGCGATGGTGCGGCGGCACATCGAGTCGCCGTACGAGGACCATGGCAAGCTCGTCACGGCGATTCGCGTCCTCTCAAGTCGCTCGCGCTAAGTGATTGAGTTGTAGTGCATTCTTCCGGGCGACTTTCGGACGATTTGCGGCAGCAGGCCGATTACTACGCTAACCTATCTTCGCGATCCGTACGACGCCATCATGGATCAGTACGTCGATCTCGGATTGCAGGACGACGTCGCGCTGATCGGTTCTGCCGCACGGTCGCTCGCCTCCGCTCGATCCGTCAGGTCGACACCTTGACCGCACGGCCAACCATGCTTCAGCGCGCGACGAACTACTACGACGGCCTGTTCGTTCGCTTGATCGGCGACGGTGTTTCGCAGGGGAGCGCCATCGAGCGAGTCGCGACTGCCTACCTGGACGGAAAGCCGCTGCCGGTCGGCAAGAAGAAGCTCTCGAAGAAGGAGCGCGACAGCCTCTTCTGGTCCAGCGACGTCGTAAAGGACTGCCCGCCTGATGCGTGGAACACCGAGGCGATGTCGCTCGCCCTGGTGCGATACCTCGGTCAGGAGCCTGTCGCTGCTGAGGGATTGGTGACACGCGTGGCGCGCGATGCGCCTGACGCGCTGACTCGCGCGGCCAGGTGCTCCGCGCTCGTTCTGAAATCGCACTCCCCGCGACGAGCTGAACTGGATCACGCCGCGTCTGAAACCGAGGCCGTGGCCGAGCTGTGCCGCGTGCTCGACCTGTTTGCGCTGGCGCATCGCGATCGGGTCGCGGCCGTGGAGGCGCAGAAGGCGCGGCTGGCGGAGCTGTCGGTCTTCGACCTCTTGATCTACGCGAGCCTCTACGCCTTCGAAGTTCTGGTTCCAAGGGACTTCAAGGTAAGGGCGCTTGCACCGCCTTCGAGGGTTGATCTCGAGCTCGCCTGGGATGCGCTCAGCGATCTGCTCGCGTGGAAGCTGGCGGGCGCCAGCATCTCGTCTCTAAAGCTGACTGAAGACGTCATTGGGAGGTCGGTCGCACGGCATCTTCGCCCGATCCTGTTCGAATCCGATACGGCGAGCTCCAACGAGGCCGTTAGGAATCTTCGCGCTCTTCACGCGCTGATGGACGCGCAGATCGAGTTGAACGAGTTCACCGCCAGGTCGGCGGATGCGTTCTGCTACGACGACGGCATTCGATTCGAGCGGCGGGGCGATCGGCTCGAGATCGTCGAGGTGGATCCGGCCGCACGGGCTGCGTGGCAGAACGATGGACGGAAACTTGAGCGACTGCATGGCTACTGGTTCCACCGCGCAATGGACACATACGTCGAGCAGGTCGCCTCCGATCCGGCCAAGTGGGCGATCGGCCGACCGGAGAATGCGGACGCCAATCGTTTGGCCTGGTTGCGGGCTCGGCAAGCGCAGCTTCGCTTGCGTGAGGCGTACGGTGTCGCCGACGAGGTGACTTCCGAGTCCGGAGACGCCGTCGATCTCTTCCGAGCGCTGCTGTCGCTCAATTTGATGTCGGTTTTCTTCCAGCAGGACTTCCTGGCTGCCTTTGCGGAGCGCCTTGATGCATCGGGGGACTGGGTCGCAGCGCTGCAGCGTCTGACCATGGACGGCCTGCGCGAGGGGTTTCAGAACCGGCTGCCGCTCACCTGGTCGGATCGGGACTCGAAGGTGACCAACATCACTGGGTGGACCGTCACGGCATCCGAGCCCAAAGGCAACCCCAGAATGGCATCCGCGATCCTGGACTTCTGGACCTACGACATGGTCGCGATGGCGGAACGCCTCCAGCGCAACGAGCCAGGTCTTCAGCCCCATCTGTTCGAGCGACCGGTTCTCAAGTTCGGGGCTACGTTGGTTCAGTTGCCATGGATCGTCGGCCTGCAGAACAACAGCGCGGCGGCGATCAACAACCTGAGGCGGCTCGGCGCTCGGCGCGGGCAGGCTCGGGACGAGGCGCGACAGATCGAGGCCGGTCTGGCTCGGCTTATGGAGACGCGCGGATTCAAGACGCTGCTCAACTGGAAGCCGCCGCGCGACGTGGACGACCCTGGCGAGGTGGACCTGATCGCCACCCTTGGCCAGCATCTGTTCGTCATCGAGGTGAAGTCGACGTTCATGCGACGATCTCAGCGTGACGCGTGGCTGCACGCCACCACCACGCTTCGCAAGGCAGGCCATCAGCTTCGCCGCAAGGTCGAAGCGGTGTTGCTGGCAATCGCCTCGGATCCCGAGCTTCGCGCGTTGCTCGACTTGACCGAGGATCGTGTCCCAACTCGCCAACATGGTTGGATCGCCGACACGTCCATCGAGTGCGACCACCAGCGCTTCGGCGGCTTTCTGAAGGTCTCAGTCGAAGAGCTGTTGATCGCGCTTCGCGATGATCGTCACCTCTTGAACGACCCCGAAGGTCTGCTCGACGGGAACTACGGAGCAGACCCGTCGCGTGAAGCCGATGCGAGCAGATCTGCCTGGACTCTGTATCCGGACGGGTTCAGTGCCGAGCGCTTCATTGA
The DNA here is from genome assembly GCA_016705325.1 of Pseudomonadota bacterium. Lineage (GTDB taxonomy): Bacteria > Pseudomonadota > Gammaproteobacteria > Steroidobacterales > Steroidobacteraceae > RPQJ01. The sequence goes on from JADIYJ010000007.1 coordinate 251,980, forward strand.
GGTGATCGAGACGGGGGCTGTTTGGGATCTGCGCGATCGAACGCAGCATCGGCCAAGTCCGCAGTGAACAGTCAACACTGTCCGCCGGTGAAGCGCTCTGCCAGAATGCTTGAGGTCGATCTGGCTCCGCCAGATCGTTCTCCAAGAGGTGCGAGTCGATCGATCTCGATGGTGACCTTCAATTACCCCGCCCTTGCGACTGGTGACGGTAAAAAAATTGGCAAAAAAGCTAGGCGGGACCAGTAGTGTCCGGACGTTAGTTGAACAAATTCAGTTGCTTAGCGAGTTCGGTGTCGCTTTGCCGACCTTGGATTTGAGAAAGCAGCGTGTTTAAAGGGGTTTGCTCGAACATGGTCAGGCTCAGGATCTGTAGCATTTCGTAGAGGCTGGCTTGAATCTTCAACCGCTTTCTGACGATCGCCACCAGCACGTAGACCGACACGGCCGTCCAGATCTGCGTCTTCACAGCGTTCTCGGTCGAACTGCTTGATGCGCAGATGCTGCTTGATCCATTTGAAGAACAACTCCACCTGCCAACGGCACCGGTACAGCTCGGTGATCGTCAGCGCCGACAGGAGGAAATTGTTGGTCAGGAAGACGAGGCGCTTGCCTGTCTTGGGGTCCTTGAAGCGAATGCGTCGCAGCGGCGTGTCGAAGTTCTGGCTCGAGTAGAAGCCCGTCAGCACGACCGTCTGATCGCAGATCAGGCCCGTGGCCCGATCGACGGCTCTGGAATAGCGACGTTGCACTCTGAGGTTCGACTTGCCGCGGGTCACGAAGAAGCTGCCTGCGGTGTGCAAGCGGAAGAGCCGCTCGAAGTCCAGGTAGCCCCGGTCCATCACGTAGAACGCGCCCGGTTCCGGCAGCAACTGATCGAGGACATTGACGTCGTGCAGCTTGCCGTCGCTGATATGGATGAACGCCGGGATATTGCCGCGCAGATCGAGCAGCGTGTGCAACTTCACGGCCGCCTTCGTCGAACGGAACGGTGCCCACGGAAAGACCGACAGGCACAAATCGATGGTGGTCGCATCCAACGCGTAGACCGTCTCCCTCAGGTCGACGCCAAACGGCTCGTCGACATAGAGCTTGCGAGCGATGCCGATCAGGCGCTGCGCAAAGTCCGCGTAGATGCGCCAGTCGCGAGCTTCGTTCGCGTCCGCGAGCGTGCTGCGCGAAACACGACTGCGAATGCCCATGTGATAGAGCTTGTCGCTCTGCCGGGGCTCTGGGCCCGCAGGCAGGCTTCGATGTCGCGCAGGCTCTCGCGGTAGGTCAACTGGGCGAATGCCAGACAGAGGAACTGATCGAGGCACGAGAAGCTCTTGAGCTTGTGCTCGCCGCCGTACGCCGCCACGCATCGACGAAACGTCGTCAGCGGCAAGTGCCCAGTCAACTGCGCGAACACAAGCTTGCCAACGTGCATGGTGAGTACCCGCGAGAACGGTTCTCGCAGGGTCGCACCAGCGCTCGGCCAAGTCGAAATCGAGACCAGAAGAATCCACGATTTATCTTTTTTCGATCATGCACTTATGGGCGCCAAGCCCGCTAACGTCCGGACACTACTGATAGGACACCTGAAACGCTTGCTGAAATCGCCACACAGTATTTCGACTTCTGTCGTGAGGCTCGAGACGCTGGCGTGTACGTGCCGGGCGATCAGCCTGTATTCCGCCATGTACCGGCGCCCACGAGCGTGCAGCTGCAAGTACTTGTGCAGCAGATCGCCGAGCGAGTGGGGCGATTGTTGGAGAGGCGCGGTCTCGTCGAGCGCGACATGGAGAACGCCTGGCTCACTACGGATGGGCCAGGCGGACCGCTCGATGACCTGATTGGCCACTCCATCACCTACCGGATCGCTGTGGGTCCGCGCGCCGGGCAGAAGCTGTTCACGCTGCAGACGCTGTCTGCGAACGCCATTCCGGAAGCCGAGCAACAAGGCGACCATCGCGGCGCTGTGCGGGCTGGCGGGTTCTCCCTGCACGCCGGCATCGACATCGATCCGGCCCAGCGCCAGAAGCTCGAACGACTGTGCCGCTACGTCAGCCGCCCACCGGTGGCAGTGGACCGCATGGCGCTCACCGCCTCAGGACAATTGCGCTATAGCCTGAAGACGCCGTATCGGGATGGCACCACACACATCGTGCTGGAGCCACTGGATCTGATGGCCCGCCTGGCCGCGCTGGTGCCGCCGCCTCGGATGCACCTGACGAGATTCCACGGGGTATTCGCGTCGCACAGCAAGCTGCGTGCGGCCGTTACGCCGGCAGGTCGGGGCAAGGGCAAGAAGCCTCCAGCAGAAGAGGGCACCGACAAGCCCGCCACGCCACGCCATGTGGCGATGAACTGGGCCAAGCGCCTGAAGCGGGTGTTCGGGATCGACATCGAGGCCTGCGCACGCTGCGGCGGGAAGCTCAGGGTGATTGCCAGCATCGAGGAGCCGGAGGTCATCGCGAAGATTCTGGCGCACCTGGAACGCACGGCGCCGGATCAGTACCCATCCGAGCTGCCGCTTGGGGCGAGGGCACCGCCACAACAGCCCAGTCGGCTTTGAGTTCGAAGGTTGGGGTGCTTGCCGCTGGTCTGTGAAGCAGCGGGCAGGCTCGGCGCGCGCGGATTCAGGTCAGGGTGGGGGAGGGGCGGATTCCGCCGGTGCGAGAGGGGCAACTGCGACCGGCAGGCGGTTTCCGGCGGCCGCGTTTGCCAGGAAAGGCCTGTCGACGGCACGCACGAGCTCACTATAAGGCCCGTTCGGCGAAGTACACTGCGCAACAGAGGTGGTTTGAACTTCCTATCCACGGAGCAGCTCCACCTGTTCGAGAATGGACCGCAAAGTCTCAGGCGAATTAGGCACGCTGCTTTCTCCTATTCCTTGTCCGACATGATGGGCTTGATGACGTCAGTTGTTCTCAGAGGTTGTGGATCCCTAGACAGCCACGTCAGTGGCCTGGCCTCATCGAAATGCGGCATTGGGAACCAACTCTCGTACCGCAGCTCGTACTGCTGTGCGAGCACCTGGCCGGTTTCCCGGTCGAGAAACCGTGTCCAGACCGCCCAGACGGGAGGCAGCCAGCTTGGCCCTGGCAATGCCTGCCTGTAGTAGGGGCTATCTCGCTCATAGCGGCTACGCGGCTCGTTACGCCGAATGGCCACGACACACAGTTCCTGCAGGTGCCTGTAGTCGCGGTACTGTCTTGCGCGGGGCCACGATTCAAACTGCTCACACTCGGGGCTACCTCGATCTGCGAGACGGATCTCGTAGAAGCCAGCCTCCTGAATGAAGTCACCCGAACTGCCGCGATCGAAATGCGCTTCGTAGTAAGAATATGGGAACGCGGCTCGCCCGGCGGACCCGGCTCTCGCACCGCGCAGCGTCTGGACCACGAGGTCAAGCGTGTGGCCAGGCGACTGCAGGTATCCGTCCGCTTCGACGGTTCGGAAAACCCGAGTGCCGCCTAGGTCCTCCACGTAACGCTTGTACATCGCGAGGCCGAACGGCAGATCCCAGATCGGCAGGATGAAGATCACCACCGCCGTAAGCACACCGAGCCACGCGCGGTCGCTCCTTCGACCTATCAAGACTCCAACAAGCAAGGCCATTCCGAGCCATAGGATCAAACCGACGAGGAGACCGGTTGTCACGATTGGCGGCGTCATCGTTCCCTCCCCGCCTCATCCGTCACCCGCTGCACGGGCGACAATAGATACTGCAGCACGGTCCGCTTCCCTTCGACGATCTCCGCCCCGAGCTGCATGCCGGCAGCGAGCGGATAGCGAACGCCATTGGTGTTCAACACTTGTTCCTTCAACTCGATGACCGCCTTAAACGACATCGGCTGCCTGGCGTTCGCTGGAGCGTTGGACGCGACGCCTGCATTCGCATTGTTCGGCGCGCTGGCATCGAAGGCTTGATGCATCGTCGTCATTTTGACTCTCCTGCGATTTCCGGATGGACAGCCCTGTGGCTATCGGCCGCTGACAGTTCGGAATCAGCGCCCAGCACCCGTTTGGCCAGTCCACTGACAGACAGCCCGTAGTCGACCGCGCCCACGCAGCTTGCGTCGGGATTGCCACCGCCGCCCGACGCGTCCAGAACTGCAGCCAGCTTGGATGTAAAGCTGTAGTTGCGAAACTCGGCCAGGATCTCGCCGGTATCGGTGGCCTCGATGGACCACTCGTCCAAGCCGATGCGCGGCCAGAACCCCGCGGAAGTTCTTATCCGTCGATGCGTGGGCGGTGAAATCCGAGAGTGCCTGAGCGCATACCCACCGGGCGCTTCGGACAACGGCGTAATCGCAATACACTCATCGTCTTCGAATCCCGCCTGCCTGAGAATGCGGCGAATCTCTGGCTTCCGTTTCCAGACGTCACAGCGCACATCGCCGACCCGGGATCGCGAGTACCGGTAATAGCCGGGCGGAAGCCGCAGGAGTCCGATGCGGTCCTTGCCAACGAGTGCATCCACGTACTCGAACTCGTGTCGGCCCAATACGTACATGCAACGCGGACACTGGTCGTCACCGCCCTCCGACAGGTAGCCACGTACGTGGACGGTTCGGTTGATCTTGAGCCCACCTGCGGATTCCGGCGATCGTGACCGGTCGTTCTGATTTCACGTGACCGGTGGCGGGCGTGGTGCCGAGCCGTCTGGTGATGTTACCTCAGTCGGTCACGATGTTTCGGAAGAGGGCTTCGATCGAGCGGCCGAGGAGCGCCGCAGGGACTCGCCCTTGAGCGTGAGGCGATGGGCGTGGTGCAGCAGTCGGTCGAGGATGGCGTCAGCGATCGTGGCTTCGCCGATCCAGCCGTGCCAGTGCTCGACGGGCAACTGCGCGGTGATCACAGTGGCGCGCCGGTCGGCGCGATCGTCGATGAGTTCGAGCAGATCCTCGCGGCCGTAGGGCTCGAGCGGCTGCAACGCGAGATCGTCGAGGACGAGGCAGTCGAGCTTGGCGAGGGCGAGCAAGCGGCGTTTGTGCGTGCCATCGCCGCGCGCGATGCGCAGTTCTTCGAGCAGCCGCGGCAGACGAGCGTAGAGCGCGCTGTGACCGAGGCGGCAGGCGCGCTGCGCGAGTGCGCAGGCGAGCCAGGTCTTGCCGACCCCGGTGGGACCGACGATGAGCACGGTCTGGCCGCGTTCGATCCACTCGCCGTGGGCGAGGCTGGCGATCTTGACGGCCTCCAGGCCGCGGCTGGTGCGGGTGTCGAGGTCCTCGAGGCAGGCCTGGCCGTACTTGAGTCGCGCCTTGGTCAACAGGCGCTCCAGGCGGTGCGTGTTGCGGTAAGCGTTCTCGCGCTCGACCAGCAACGCGAAGCGGTCCTCGAACGCGAGCGAGCCGAGGTGGGCAGCGTGAGCTGCTCCTCGAACGCACTCGCCATGCCGTCGAGCTTGAGCGCTCGCAGCTGGGTCAGGGTCTGTTGCACGATCATCGTCGGTCCTCCGGAGGGGATCACTGGTAGTACTTGGGGCCGCGCAGGTGCGCATGCTCGGGGCCGACCAGGCGGTCTCGCCGGGCAGCGGCAAGGCCTCCTGTCGGTTCTTGAGGATGTCGGCCACGGTGCGGTAGCGGGCGCTGCCGAGGGCGAGCGCACGAGCACAGGCCGCCTCGAGCCGCGCGGCTCCGTGGCGGCGCTCGAGCGCGAGCAGGCCGAGGCAGGCACGGTAGCCGTGCCGGATGAAGCCGGGTGTCGAGGATGCGGCGGATGACCTGGCACAGGCCGTGCCGTGACTCTCGCCCCAGCGGATCAGCCGCTCCGGCGACCATTCGAGATGGGCGCGGTGCGCGGCCGGCAGGTGTGCGGGCTCCGTGGTGTAGCCGTAGCGCACGAACGAGCGCGGGTGGGCGGCGACTCGTCGCCCCTTGTGCAGGACTTCGACGGTGCGGTGCGTGGCGCGGATCTCGACGGTCTGGTGCACGAGCGCGTGCGGCACGCTGTAGAGATGCTCGGCGACGACGACGTGGTAGTCGATGTTGACCCGTGCCGCACTGAGCGGGCGAGCTCGTAGCGACCGACCGGCAACGGCTTCAGCGCCGGACGGTCGAGATCGGCGTACTGGCTCACCCGCGACCCGGGCAGCCGCTTGAACGGCCGGCGGTTCAGGTTCTCGAGCAGATCGACGACCGCGCCATCCACGGCGGCGAGCGTGTCGAAGCTGCGGTTGCGCAGTCGTGCGAGGATCCAGCGCTCGACGATCTGCACGGCGACCTCGACCTTCGCCTTGTCGCGCGGTCGATATGGCCGGGCCGGCAGCACCGCCGTGCCGTAGTGGCTCGCCAGATCCGAGATCGTGGCCGAAGCCCGCGGCTCGTAGCGGTCGGGATCGGCGATGAGCGCACGGGCGTTGTCCGGCACGATCAGACCGGGCACACCATCGACGTACTCGAGCGCGCGCACCAGCGCATCCACCCAGTCGTCGAGCGTCTGGCGTGGCGTCGCGCAGGCGAACGTGTAGTTGGATGCGCCGAGCACGGCGACGAAGATCTGGGCGCGCTCGCCGACGCGCCCATAAGGCACCGTGTCGCCGGCGTAGTCGACGAACAGCTTCTCGCCCGCACGGTGGACCTGGCGCATCGAGCGGCGCAGCGTCGCGACGTACTCGCGGTAGCGCTCGGCGAACTGCGAGTAGCGGTAGATCGGCTGCCCGGCGTTCGCCGCCTGGTACTCCTCCCAGAGCAGCGTCAGCGTCACGCCAGGGCGCTTGAGCTCGCGGTGTACCTCGGCGTAATCCGGGGCCGCCCGTCCGCCGTACTGCGGTTGCCGCGCTGCCGGCGCGAGCAGTCGCCCGACCTCGTCCTCGGGCAGCCTCAGCAGCGTCGTCGGATCGAGGCCTCGGGCGTCCACCCGAGCCACGTACTTGGCGACCACGCCCTTCGACACCGCCAACGCACGGGCGATCTGCTCGTGCGACAGGCGGCCTCGTACTTGAGGCGGATCAGGTCACGGATCTTCTTCATCGGCAGCGCTCGCGTCGGCATCAGGTCCTCCCCGGTTCCAGGAACCGGGCAGGGTACGGGTCACGAGCTCTGCACCAAATCCGCCGCGCCTGACCGGTCAACCACCGGTCACGCGAAATCGGAATCGACGGTCACGCTAAATCGGAATCACCGGTCACGATCCGCCGGAATCGCTGGTCACGATCGACCGGAATACGCACCCACCGTCTTTTTCGCACATCTGCTGCGCCAGCTGCATCCCGTAGTACCGTTCCCACGCGTGATAGCCCACCAGCAAAAGAAACAGCAAGGTCGCAGCGACTGTGAACGGTGGTCCGAACCTGCGTCATTCTGAGGATGGGCGCACTTTGGTCGATCCCGCGCTGGGGTGCGTTGCCGCTGATTGATGTCGCTTGGGACCGTTCGGTCTCGGGCTCTTTATCTCCCGATCCCACGCTGTGCAGTCGGCCGCCGCAACGCGGCGGCAGACGCCGATGGGCTTTGCTCGGGTGTCGATGGGATCGCTGCGAGCGGTGACGCCGGCGTGCTCGGCGGCGCTCGCGTGCGTGTCGGCTATGCTCGCTCCGACAAGCAGAGAGACGAAGGCCCGGGACTCGATTTGCCGTCAGCCCGGGCCTTCCATGCGCAGCGCCCGTAGAAGGCAGTGTGCAGGCCCTTTATGCCTGCCCGAGCCGGGCGCTGTCCAGTGCTTGGGGGAGGGGCATTGGGCGTGCTCGGGGAGCCGAGCTATCGGCTCTACAACTGTGCGCGCTGTGCCGTGCAGGTTCGGATCTGCCGGCGCTGCGATCACGGCAATGTGTACTGCGCCGCAGCGTGCGCGCGGCTGCGCCGGCGCGAGTGCGCCCGGCGGGCGAGCGCGCGCTATCAACGCACCCGTCGCGGCGCGCACCGCCACGCCGCCCGGCAGCGGGCTTACCGCGAGCGTGTGCGCAGCAAAGTGACGCATCAGGGATCCCCCGGCGTGGTGCTTCGGTGCATCGTCTCCGGCACCGCAATCAAGCAGGGGAAGTACACCGATGTGTCATGCCACGACGATCCCGCGCTCGGGCAGCGCTGCGCGTTCTGTCGCGCCCCGCTGCCGCGATGGACGCGGATCCGCGCCGGGCCCTGGGGCCGCTGGTGAGCGCTCGCCGTCGGGCTCGTCATCGTGATCTCGCGCGCGCTCGAGGCGGAGATCCTGCGGCTCCATCATGCCGAGCACTGGCCCGTGGGCACGCTTGCCCGCCAGCTGCAGGTGCATCACGCCACGGTGCGCCGCGTGCTCGCGCAGGCGGGCGTGGCGGTGGTAGCGCAGGTCGTGCGTGCCTCGATGGTCGATCCGTACCTGCCGTTCATGCTCGAGATCTTGACGCGCTACCCGACGCTGCGGGCGAGTCGCCTCTATCGGATGGTGCGCGAGCGCGGCTATGCGGGCGGTCCCGAGCACTTCCGCGCGATCGTTGCGCGCTACCGGCCGCGCCCCGCCGCCGAGGCGTATCTGCGTCTGCGCACGCTCCCGGGCGAGCAGGGTCAGGTGGACTGGGCGCACTTCGGGCGGCTGCGGGTAGGACGGGCCGAGCGACCGCTGATGGCGTTCGTGATGGTGCTCTCCTACTCGCGACACGTGTTCCTGCGCTTCTACCTGAACGCTGCGATGAGTAGCTTCCTCGACGGACACGTGCGGGCGTTCGAGGGCTTCGCCGGCGTGCCGCGCACGCTGCTCCCGGATTTTGTTCCCGGGAACAAAATCATAGTTATGTGCCCACCCCCGTTATGTGGCCAATGGTAACTGCTCACCCGGTTTCGGCGTAGAGCTGGCCGGATAGAGCCATTTGGATAGCGACGAGAGGGTTGTGCCCTTGGTTGGCCATGGTCTGCAGGTAGCTGGAGATACGGCAGTAGGCCTGGGCGAACTCGGCCTTACGGAAGCAGCCGCAGACTTTCTGCTTCACCTTGCTCATGCGCAGATCTCGCTCGGCACGGTTATTCGTGAAGGGAACGTTCGGATCCTGGGCGAACAACAACACGGCGCTCTCGTGCTCTTTGAGTCGCTCCCAGAGGTTATGGGCATCGGATTTGGCGACCCGACCCGGTTTGCCATTCTGCTTGGCCGGGATGGGCGGGAGCTCCCGCTCCCCACGAGTGAGGATGTTGCGGTAGTGTTTCTGCAAGGTCTCGTACTCGCGCGGGGTAAGCCGTTTGCGCGGGCGCTTGGTGACACGGGAGCAGGTCTGCTGCAGAAGCCGCTGCATGTTGCCGGCCCAGGCATAGCCGTTCGCCTCGCGGATGAAGGTCAGCTCGCGCAACAGGTGCGCGCCACAGAGCCCATGGCGGCAGTGCTCATAGGAGAGGTAGGAGGCCCAGCAGTCGTGCACGATCACCCCCTCCGTAGCGCGGGATGATGCCGATGGCGGTCATCGCCTCGAGGCCGCGCTTCTCATGCACGAACTTCAGGGTGATATCCCCGCCGAGCAGACGTGGATCCAGTGGTTGTGCTTCTCGACGCGCAGGGAAGTCTCATCGACATGCATCGCCGGGTGGGTGAGGATCCGTTCGATGGCCATCTGCTCCCAGCGCTCGAGCGAGAGGTGCAGCTGCAGGACGTACTTCAAGATCGTGGCTTCGGAGATCACCTGACCGATGAGGGTCTGAATCATCTGCTGCACGCGCTGCAGCGAGACCATCTGGGCCATCAGCAGGTTCAGCACGTACGCCTTGATGCCCGAGCCGTACTGCAGGGGACCGAAGAAGGTCTCGGGGAACGGTGCGCGGGTCTCGGCACCGCAGTGCGGGCAGGACTTGATCTGGGCGTCGACGTGGCTCAGGACCTTCTCGAAGACGATGTCGATCTGGGTGCGCCGCTCGTGACCTTGGGGCCGGACCTCGCGCAGATCCTCCCCGCACTGCTCGCAGGAACTGACCTTGGAGACCGTAACGGTCTCGACGGTGCGGGTGTTTGCCGAGCGGCTCGGGTCGTAGGCTTTGCCCTTGGTATGGGTGCCGGCGTGGCCGATCGCGCTCTCGTCCTTCTCGGTTCGCGAGGAGGGCTTGCTGGAGTTCGCGCTGGTCTTGGTGGTGTTCTTTCCATAAAGACCGCCATCAGCACCTGAAGCAGCATCAGCAGCGCCTGGAACAAGGCGTGGCTTTCAGCGCTGACCTTCCCTCGGCGGAAAGCTGCCCGAAGCGACCCTTGAGCGCCTCGAACTCCTCGCGCAGGGACTGTCGGTTGACGCTCGCCACGAAGCCGAACCGGCCGGACTACTCGACGGCCTCGACGGCCATCACCGCGGCGAGCACGGCCAGGCGCTCCCCGGGCGGCAAGGCCCGATAGCGCTCCCCCCAGCTCTCGGCCTTGCGCTTGATGCGTTGCCGATCGGTGTGGTCCTTCCCGGCGTAGCGGGCCCAATGCACGCGGTCGGGGTTGAAGTTGAACCACACCTTCTCGGTGCGCACGCCGCCCTGGTTCATTACCTGCAGCTCCAGGCTGCGCCAGCCGGGAAGCTCCTGATCGTACAGGGCCGATGGGTAGCCCGAGAGAATGACCTGGCAGGGCAGGCTCCTCAGCAGCCCAAGCAGCTCCACGTGATCGTGCTCCTCGTACTCGTAGCGGTAGCGCCGATCGGAGCTGCGCGTGGCGTGCAGGTACGGCGGATCGCAGTAGAGGAGTTCCCGGCCCCGATAGTCAAAGTCCGCCAGGAACCGGTGCGCGCACCCGTTCACCAGTTCCACCGGATACTCGCACTGGAATCTCTCCAGTGCGCGTTGATTGAGGTCGATGCCGATGTTGCGCAACGCGGGAGCTTGCGCTTCATGATCGCCCCGCCGCCAAGGTGGCTCTCGATATACGTCTCGTGCGGAGGCATCAGCGCGATGATCGGCTGGCACAACCCCGAGGTCGCCTTGGATCCGAAATACGCGCCCATCGCTGCCTGACCCGTGCCCTTGGAAGGATTGGGAAGCAGCGTAGTACCCGTTCTCTACATTGTCAAGCCCCCGATCGCCGATGCAAACGACTTGGGGCGTGAGTAGTTACGGCCAATGAAGAAATCGAACCGACTTCTCCGGGTGGCGCGCGCGCTGATGGGCACATAACGCGCTAAAGCGAGTTGAGCCAAGTGAGCAAGGACTTGTCCTCCTTCCAGACTGCACGAGCGCGGCCTGCCTCTGAGATGTCGGAACCGAGCTCGCAGTAGCGTAGGGCTTCGGTCTTGGCGCGCAGCATCAGTTCGGCGTACCGGTTGGTGGTATCCAAGCTGACGTGTCCGAGCCATCCACGGATGACGTTGACCTCGACGCCGGACTCGAGCAAGTGAGTTGCCGCGGTGTGCCGAAACAGATGCGGGCTGACGCGTCTTGGCTGTGGACCCGGAGTGTCCCAAGCGGCCGCATGTCGTCGGATGATTTTATAGATCCCGAACCGCGTGAGAGGTTGGCCACGGCGTGCACAAAAGACCGGGCTTGTGGCGGTGGTCCTGCGTTCAGCGAGTAGCTGCTCAAGATGCTTGACCGTCTGGTCCCAGAGAGGACAGAGGCGCCACTTATCCCCCTTGCCGTGTAGGCGCACCTTACTGGGCGCCTGGAAATCCAGGTGTTCGACTCGCAGATCGACGACCTCCTGAGCGCGAGCCCCGGTGTTGTATAGAAACAGAACGAGGGTCCGATCACGCAGAGCAAACGGCCCCTGTCGGGGCATGGAGCGCAGCAGCGCGGTCATCTCCTCGCGCTCAAGATAATGGGTATCGGGGAGCGGTGTTCGTTTTACCGGGATCGAGGCAATCTGCTGGCACACGGCGAGCATCTCCGGCACGCGGACGGCGAGGTAGGAGAAAAAGGTGGTCAATGCGGCGCGTCGTTGGTTGCGGGTGCGTGGCGAATTACGCCGTTCCTGCTCGAGATGCGCAAGGAAACCCAGCACCGAATCGAGCGTGAGGTCTTCGAGCGCTAGTTTTGCAACGGGACGGTGCTTGTGCTTAGCGAGAAAGCGCAACAAGAGGCTCACGGTGTCGCGGTAACTGCGGATCGAACCCAAGCGCAGGCCCTTCTGAACAAGCAAGTAGTCGTTGAAGAATGACTGCACGAGGTGACCGAGTAGAGGGCTCATGCCAATCCCTCCCTGAGTGTGGCGGCGGCGAAAGCCTCGAAGCGCCGATTTGCCAAGTCCAACAGCTCCGGTGTCGTCGTCAAGTAGATAGCGGTCGAGTTGATATCGACGTGCCCGAGAAACGTCGAAAGAATGTGCAGACGCGCCTGTGGATCGCCGCCATCGCGATACCAGCGGGCGAGCGTTCCCACGGCACAGGAGTGGCGCAGATCGTGCAGGCGTGGGGGAGAGACGCCGGGTGGGATCATAAAATGGAGCCGCCGCACGAGCTGCTGAAAAGTGATACTGACGGTGCCAGGACTTACTGCCCGTCCTCCTTCAATCGAAACAGCGCTGTCTCCGGGTCGGCACTGCCATAGAGCCCCGTCCTACAACGGACGATCTGTTGACGAAGAAGTGCCTCGAGCTTCGGACCGAAAGGTACCAGTCGGCTCTTGTAGAACTTAGTCTGTCGGATCACGAGTACGCGGCGATCCAGATCGACGTCCTTCACGCACAATCGACAAGCTTCTCCGACACGCAATCCCAAGCCATAGAGAATGGCAAAGATCAAGTGATAGGTGCTGCCCCGCTCGAGTGTGCCGCCGCGATCGGCCAGGGCTTGAGCGGTTGCCAGCGGGCGCCGAGCGGCGGCTTGATCGAAGATGAACGGCGACCGCTGGTATCCGGGCGCGACGCGGTGGGGACTGTAGTGGATTACGGGACACCTTGCCGTGTCCGACCAGGTACGCGAACAGCCGGCCGATCGTGCAGCGCAGGTGGTTATAACTGCGAGGCTTTGATCGCGGCCGGGAGGCCAGAAACTCATCGATCAAAGCCGGTGTCACCGCGTCGAGCACGCACACCCGACGTTCGAGCAGAAAGTCATCGAGAAGGCGGAGGCTCTTCTCCTCAGTCTCAAAGCGGCGACCGGCAGATCGTTTATGGGCAATGAAGTGCTCGATATCGGGTCCGAGGAAACTGGCAAAGCCATGGCGTGCTCTCATAACACGTCCTCCCCGTCCCCGAGGGCCACCGTGCGCAGTCGCTCTACGGCGATCTTGGCGTAGATCTGGGTGGACGATGCATTACGGTGACCAACATAATCACCGATGTGCTTGAGCGAGAAGTTGGCATCGACGAGTCGCTGCACGCAACTATGTCTGAGCGTGTGGGATCCAGGACGCGGCACTTGGACACCCGCCTTGCGAATATAGAATGTGGCGCGACAGGTGACGGCGGCTGAGCCGATCGGCTCAAAAGGCGCCAAGGTGCGGAAGAACACATGCCGGTCAGTTGTTGCTGGTCGCGCGTTCTTGATGTAGTCGATCAGCGCTGCGCCCACAGCGGTGGCGAGCGGGTATGTCGTCGTATTGCCCGCCTTGCGCTCACGGATCTTAATGCGGTCATTACGCCAATCGATGTCATCGAGCGTGAGAGAAGCGACTTCGCAGGCGCGCAGTCCATAGGTCGCGAGCATCCCCAGCATGGCGAAATCCCGCTTGCCGGAGCTCGAGCGTCGATCGATCCCGGCGAGCACGCGCTCGACTTGGTCCCAGCTGATCGATCGTGGAATGCCGGAATGTCGGAAGTGCTGGGGGAACTCGACCAGAGGACTCAGGTCTTTGGCCATGATGCCCTCGCGGTGTAGATAGCGCAGAAACACTCGCAAGTTGCCGCACGCGTTGCGGACTGTGGACCATGCGACGCGAGGCCCATACTGGGCGATGAAGTTGCTCAGCATCAGCGGCGTCACGCGCGCGACATCGCGCAGGCCGATCCGCTCTATGTAAGCGGCAAACTGTCGCAAGTGGAACTGATACTGACGAATCGAAGCCGGACGCAGCCCCTTCTCGTCCCGGAGGAACTGGAGAAATCGGGGCGCCTGACGCTCGAATGGGTTCTCAGGAGGGCGTTGACGCCCGCGGCCTATGTAACCTGGGATCGCCTGGCGCAGCATCCCACGAACAATGTTGCGAGCGAAATAGACGATCTTCGCGCGCGCTGCGGGCTTCCGCCCGCGACCGTGGGTCGCCGCCCACGCTTGCGCGAATGACTCCACGTGGTCCGGCAGTTGCGGCAGCTCCACCGCGCCGTGGCTCTTGGCGAACTCTCCGAATGCCACCGCGACCGGTATCCGGCGTTTAACTGTGCTCTGCGAATATCTTTGAGCCGAGAGCCATGTGACGTATCGCTCTACGGAATCGGCGATCCAGCTGCAACGGATGCGATCAGCTGTCTCGGGGCGGACGAAGTACTTCTCGAGCATGGATAATCTCCACTGTGAAAAGGGGAGATCACCATGCCAGTGCCTTCGGTTATGTGCCCCGGTCGCCGACTTACTCGGTCGAAATCAAGCCCATGGCCGATGCCAGCCACATAACGGGGGTGGGCACATAACTATGACAACCTCAAGAGCGCCGTGCTCGAGCGCGTCCATGATGCGATCCGCTTCCACCCGACGCTGCTCGAGCTCGCGGCCCGCTACCGCTTCGCTCCCCGGCCGGTCGCGCTCGCCCGCGGGAACGAGAAGGGCCGGGTCGAGCGCGCGATCCGCTTCGTCCGCGAGCGCTTCTTCGCCGCCCGGCGCTTCGCGGACCTCGCCGACCTCAACGCCCAGGCGCTCGCCTGGTGCGCGGGGGAAGCGGCCGAGCGGCCGTGCCCCGAGGATCGCGAGCGCAGTGTGCGCGCCTGCTTCGAGGCCGAACACCCGTGCCTGCTCGCACTCCCGCCCGATCCCTTCCCCTGCGAGGAGCGCGTGTCGGTGCGGGCGCCGAAGACCCCGTACGTGCGCTTCGATCTGAACGACTACTCGATCCCCCACACCCACGTGCGCCGCACCCTCGAGGTCGTGGCCACGCTCGAGAGCGTGCGGATCCTCGACGGCGCTGCCGTGCTCGCCGTCCACCGGCGCAGCTTCGATCGCGCCACCCAGATCGAGGATCCGGCACACCTCCAGGCGCTGCTCGATCACAAGCGCGCCGGGCGCGGCCACCGCGCCATGGACCGCCTGCACCACGCCACCCCGAGCGCCGCGAAGTTCTTCGCCCGTGCTGCCGAGCGCGGCGTGCACCTCGGCTCCCTCACCCGCGGGTTGATCGATCTGCTGAACACCCATGGGGCCGCGGATCTCGAGCGCGCCCTGCTCGCGGCGCTGCGCGAGGACGCCGCGCACCTCGCGGCCGTCCGGCACTTCATCGACACCGAACTCGCCCGCCGCGGCCATCTGCCGCCCCTGCCCGTGACACTGCCCGACGACCCGCGCGTGCGCGCGCTCACCGTGCGCCCGCATCGCCTCGCCGACTACGAACCGCGAACCGAGGACCCCGCCGATGAACACCCCGATGATCGCGACGATGACGCTCTCGGCTGACGCCCTGGAAGGGCGGCTGCGCCGCGTGAACCTCACGGCCTCGCCGCCCACGTCGAGGACATCCACAACGAGCCCTGGCTCGCCCGCGTGCTCGAGATCGAGGAGAGCGAACGCCAGTGCCGAAGCTTGAAGCGCCGGCTCGACAACGCGCGCCTCGGCGCCTTCAAGCCGCTCGCCGACTTCGACTACGACTGGCCGCAGGAACTCGACCGGGCACTCCTCGAGGAGCTGTTCACACTCGCCTTCCTGCAGGGCGCCACGAACCTGATCCTGGTCGGTCCCAACGGCCTCGGCAAGACCATGCTCGCCAAGAACCTGCTGCACCAGGCGGTGCTGCGCGGTCACACGGCCCGCTTCACGCTCGCCTCCGACATGCTCCACGATCTCGCCGCCCAGGACGGCTCGACCCAGCTCGCGCGGCGGCTGCGTCGCTACACCGGCCCGCAAGTCCTGTGCATCGATGAGGTCGGCTACCTCTCCTACGACGCCCGCTACGCAGACCTGCTGTTCGAGGTGATCACCCGCCGCTACCAGCAGCGCGCCACGGTGCTCACCACCAACAAGCCCTTCGGGGAGTGGAACCAGGTGTTCCGGAACGCCGCCTGCGTCGTCACCCTCGTCGATCGGCTCGTGCACCGCTCCGGAGATCCTCTCCCCTGGCCGGCGATAGTTACCGCCTGAAGGAGGCGAAGGCGCGCCGCACGGCGCGCTCCCTCACGCGCCTCGGCCAGGAAAGCACGCTGAGGACCTCCGACATGGAACCGAACGATCTGCCGATCGTGTGCCTGCCGACCGAACTCTCGGGCGAGGACGCCGCCCGCCTCATCGAGTTCCTCTACCAGATCGCCGAGGGCCTCGAGCGTCTCTACCTCGGAGAGTTGATGCGCCGCCGGCCGTCCACAGCTGCGCCCGATCCGGACGACTTCAGACCACCGACACGCCGTTCTGATCGTCAGCGTCGGCGTTCGCCTCGCTCGCACTCAACATCGCTTCCAACAAAACCGCCTCGCACCCTCAGAAAAACGCAGGTCTACACCACCGTCAACAGCGACCAACCCCCAGCGCAGCCACGGCTTCAACATGCGCGACTCCTCGCTATTGCGGCGCATGAATTTGAGCATTCATGCCTCGCAAGAATTGGCATCAGTTTCATCATCGTTCCCTCCCACTTTCCTGCATATGCTGCATCACCGGCGACAGCACGAACTCCATCACCCGTCGCTTTCCAGTCATTACTTCCACGCTAACCGCCATTCCGGGCGACAGGCGCCGGGGTATTCGCGTCGCACAGCAAGCTGCGTGCGGCCGTTACGCCGGCAGGTCGGGGCAAGGGCAAGAAGCCTCCAGCAGAAGAGGGCACCGACAAGCCCGCCACGCCACGCCATGTGGCGATGAACTGGGCCAAGCGCCTCAGCGGGTGTTCGGGATCGACATCGAGGCCTGCGCACGCTGCGGCGGGAAGCTCAGGGTGATTGCCAGCATCGAGGAGCCGGAGGTCATCGCGAAGATTCTGGCGCACCTGGAACGCACGGCGCCGGATCAGTACCCATCCGAGCTGCCGCTTGGGGCGAGGGCACCGCCACAACAGCCCAGTCGGCTTTGAGTTCGAAGGTTGGGGTGCTTGCCGCTGGTCTGTGAAGCAGCGGGCAGGCTCGGCGCGCGCGGATTCAGGTCAGGGTGGGGGGGGGGGAGGGCGGATTCCGCCGGTGCGAGAGGGGCAACTGCGACCGGCAGGCGGTTTCCGGCGGCCGCGTTTGCCAGGAAAGGCCTGTCGACGGCACGCACGAGCTCACTATAAGGCCCGTTCGGCGAAGTACACTGCGCAACAGAGGTGGTTTGAACTTCCTATCCACCGTTGTCATTTTCAGCGCGGGTGGCACGGGGGCCGGCAAGACGACTGGCCTCGAAAGGCTGGGGGAAGCAGGCCACCGGGCGCAGGTCATTTACGACACGAACATGAGCTCCGTCGGCAGCGCCACTCGCAAGATCGACCAGGCGATCGAGGCGGGGAAGCTCGTGCGGGTAGTCTACACCTACCGTGACCCCGTCGAAGCGCTCACGAAAGGCGCCTTGCCGCGCGCTATGCGGCAAGAGGCCGAGCATGGCACGGGCCGGACGGTGCCCCTGTCGGACCACGCCACCACGCACGAGGGCAGCAGAAATACCGCCACGGCACTCATCGAACGCTACAAAGACGACCCGCGCGTCCGTTTCACCATAATCGACAACAGTCGCGGCAAGGGTCAGTCGCGGGTCGTCCCGTCAATTGAGGATTTGCCCGCCCGGGACTATAATTCGGTTCGTGAAGAACTCCGAACAGCGCTTGAAGACGAGTACTCCGCCGGTCGAATCTCAGAAGCCGTCTACCGCGGTTTCCGAGGAGCAGATCAGGAAGTTCCACGAGGACTCGAAGAAATTCGGCCAGGAAGTGGTCGACAGCCTCAATCGCGGGGCCCTCGCGAACAAGTAACCGCTGCCGATCGCGCGGCAGTTGCTGACCCTCAGACTCGAGAAGCCGCCCTGCGCGGCGCCGTCGCCAACGACCTGAACGGCGACCCGGTCAACGTCGAGCCGCTGTTCGAACTCGACGCCGCCACGCGCACCAAGCCGATCGAACAGACGCTGGACCAGCTGCGCCGCGGCGACTCGCTGCCGGCGCAGGCCGTGGACGAGATCATCGAAGCCGCCGACGAGCCGGCCGTCACCGAGCAGCTCGCCGAGCTCGAGCAGTCGATCAAGGACTTCGAACGCGAGATTACGCTAGACGAGTCGACGCTGCCCGAGGACATCCGCGCCGAAATCGACGAGGCCCGCGCGCTTGAGCAGGAGGCCGGGACGTTCGCCGAGACCGCGCGGATGATCTCCGCCTGTGCCATGAGGGCTTCCATATGAGTTTGATCCCGGCCGACTGCATCGCCCGCGTCGGTGCGGCGATGGGCGACAAGGTGACCAAGGCGCAGGTGAAAGAGATCGCCGAGCAGGTCGACCTGTCGGGGTATTCGCGTCGCACAGCAAGCTGCGTGCGGCCGTTACGCCGGCAGGTCGGGGCAAGGGGCAAGCCTCCAGCAGAAGAGGGCACCGACAAGCCCGCCACGCCACGCCATGTGGCGATGAACTGGGCCAAGCGCCTGAAGCGGGTGTTCGGGATCGACATCGAGGCCTGCGCACGCTGCGGCGGGAAGCTCAGGGTGATTGCCAGCATCGAGGAGCCGGAGGTCATCGCGAAGATTCTGGCGCACCTGGAACGCACGGCGCCGGATCAGTACCCATCCGAGCTGCCGCTTGGGGCGAGGGCACCGCCACAACAGCCCAGTCGGCTTTGAGTTCGAAGGTTGGGGTGCTTGCCGCTGGTCTGTGAAGCAGCGGGCAGGCTCGGCGCGCGCGGATTCAGGTCAGGGGGGGGGGGGGGGCGGATTCCGCCGGTGCGAGAGGGGCAACTGCGACCGGCAGGCGGTTTCCGGCGGCCGCGTTTGCCAGGAAAGGCCTGTCGACGGCACGCACGAGCTCACCATATGACCCGTTCGGCGAAGTACACTGCGCAACAGAGGTGGTTTGAACTTCCTATCCACCGATGGGTCGAGTGGGAGCTATTCATGGAAGCCATCAATCGCATCACGCAGCAACCAGGAGTCATGGGCGGAAAGGCCTGCGTCCGCGGCATGCGCGTTACAGTCGGCATGATTGTGGGTCAGATCGCTGCCGGGCGTAGCACGGATGAACTTCTGGCCGAATACCCCTATCTGGAGCGCGAGGACATCCTTCAGGCGCTGCGTTATGCCGCCTGGCGGGCGGAAGAGCGTGAGGTGGAATTGGCGCGCGCGTGAAGCTGCTGATTGACATGAATCTTTCGCCGCACTGGGTTTCGTATCTCGGTGCTGCCGGGTTCGAGGCTACACATTGGTCAAGTGTCGGTGCGGCGAATGCCACTGACGTTGAGATCATGGCGTACGCGTCGAAACACGACTTTGTCGTGCTGACCCATGACCTGGATTTCAGCGCAATCCTCGCGGCAACACATGGCACAAAGCCGAGCGTAGTACAGTTGCGCACAGACAATCTGCGTCCGGAGATCATTGGTGGATCACTGATCGCAGCGCTGCAACAGATGGCTGGTGAACTCGCTGAAGGCGCTCTGCTTACTCTGGACACAGGGCGCGCGCGACTCTCGCTGTTGCCGCTGCTGCGGTAGAGGATATGCCTACAATTTCGCATTCCCAGCGCGCTGGAAGCTCCGGAACCTGGCGCAGTTGCGGAAGGAAAATGCCGGGAATTTTGCGGAGCAGGCCGGCGCGTTGGTTGCCGGGTTCGAGAGTACGGGCTGATGGCTTCACGCTTTCGTGACCTATCGCCACTTCACGCCGCCAAGCGACCCATTCTGACGGTTGTCTTGACGGTAACATCTCTGCATGCACGCAGGAATTCCAGCAGTCGCAGCGACTTGCGGGATTCGAAGACAATTGAGTGGGAGTGAGGGGACGAGACTGTCCGTCGGGGCTTTCTCCAGCCTCGTTGCGTCGGGTGGCGTGCAAGCTGTGAGTGGGAAGGGGCGCCGCACGGGCGAAGCGCCTCACGAAGTGTTCGGTACCACCGTGATCGTGTCCTTCGGTCTGGTCGGCGATGGGTACGGGGAAGGGCGTAGGGTTCTTGCTTGCAGATACGGACTTACCCGGAAAAGTGTCGGATTGGTGCGCGACGGGCAAGGCTGCGAGACTTCGATAACGCCCCGAGCGAGAGTCGACACGTCTGCATCCTGCTGGCTCAGGACGCTCAGGGCGATGCTGCGGAGTCAACGGGCCGGGGCTACCGTGCCGCAACTGCGTTCCGCAACGGGAGTTCCGTTTGACGGAATCTTTCGGGCGGATCACAATGCCGCATGATCCGCTCCTTCGCGTGCGCCGATACCGAAGCCTTGTTTCACAGCCTCCCTGTATCCCGCTTCCGCAACATCGAGCGCGTCGCGAGGCGCAAGTTGCTTCAGATCCACGCCGCCACCGAGCTGGTCAGCCTGCGCGTCCCGCCGGGCAACCAGCTGGAGGCCCTGAAGGCCGACCGCAAGGGACAGCACAGCATTCGCGTCAACGACCAGTGGCGGATCTGCTTCGTCTGGAAGTCGGACGGAGCGCACCGCGTCGAGATCGTGGACTACCACTAGGAGTTCGAAACATGCCCAAGTTGCTTGAAGAGATTCATCCGGGCGAGATCCTGCTGGAGGATTTCATGAAGCCCATGGGGGTCAGCGCACGCCAGCTCGCGGCGGATATCGACGTTTCTCCAAGCCGAATCAGCGAGTTGGTGAACGGGCAGCGCCCCGTCACCGCGGACACCGCGCTTCGGCTCGGCTTGTTCTTCGGCATGGAGCCACGGTTTTGGCTGAACCTGCAATCCGAGTACCACATTCGGGTCGCGGACCGGGAACTCCGAGCCAAGCTCGCGCCGAGGATCCGTGTCTTTCAGCCCGTGGCGGGGTGACGGTCCCCCTTCAGGGCTTCTGCTCACCTTTCGGCGAGGGACCGAGAGCTGCCAAGGGGTAAGGCGCCGTCCTCAGGGTGCTTTCCCGAGCTGAAGGTAAAAGGTCGTTCTGAAATCTGTCGCGCCCTGTGCGACCTGTTCAATGCGCCGGCGTTGGCAGGGAAGATCGCATTCCGCGGCGGTACGGCGAGATCACTGCCGAGCAAGCGATCGACGTCGGAGCCCGAAGCCCCGCTGTTGCGCGGCATCCGTGCGCACACGAAATGGCTGGTTTGCAGTAAAGCTGGTTTGCTGGCAAAATGCGCCCATGAAGACGACACTTGACCTGCCCGACGAACTAGTCCGGCGCATCAAGATCGAGGCCGCGCAATCCGATCGCAAGCTGAAGGACCTGGTGGCGCAGTTGCTCGAAGCCGGACTTCGCGCCAGTCGCGACGACGGTAGCGCCGCGGCGTTGCCCAAACCGGTGAAGCGCCGGCGAGGTGGGCCGCTGACGGCCGACGCCATCGAGGCTGCGATCGCCGCTGGGCGCCAATGATCGTCGTCGATACCAACGTCATCGCCTATCTGCTGATCGAGGGCGACCGTACCGTCGACGCGCAGGCGCTTCGCCTGGCCGATTCCGACTGGCGCAGCGAGCCGTTCCTGCTGGTCGAGTTCAGCAACCTGCTCGCGACCCAGGTGAGGGCCAAGGCGCTTTCGGCCGCGCAGGCGAAGTCGTTGCTCGAATCGGCCGCGCAGCAGGTCGCGGCATGGGTCGAAGTCCCTCATGCAGAAGCGCTGGCCGTGGCCCTTGAACGCCAGGTCTCGGCCTACGACGCGCGGTTCGTCGCTTGCGCGCGCCGACTCTCGGCGCCGCTGGTGACCGAAGACTCGCGCCTGCGCGCGGCGACGCCGGGATCATCGATGTCGATCGCCGAGGCAGTCTCGCGGGCGATTGGATAGAGGCGGTCATGCCGTCAGACGCGGCGGGGCTGGCTTCAGGATCGTGACGGTAAAAAATTTGCGAAAACGTGAGTTGCGACCCTGGCTTAAGGCGTTCGTTGGCGGCGCCTTTCTGGCTCTTGGCGGACCGACACGGACGTCCGTCGATTGCCGTTGGCAGCCGTCCTGGGAGTCGATAGATGTCGATAGGTCTCGAAGGGTCAGCTTTCGCCGAACCGCCCGGAAACCCGCGCCAATGCTGGTGCCTGACAGGTTGACGGTAAAAATCAGCGAAGCAGAGGCGAGCCACTTGCAAATCAACAGCTTAGAAGGCTCGTTGATGATCGAGTGGGAGTGAGGGGCTGCCTACAGAGTTTTCCACGGTTCGCAGTCAATCCGTAAGGCTGGAAACCAGGGCGAAACTGGCAAAAACTCGATTCCCACCTGCACCTTGCGCCTTTGGTCGCATCGGACTTGCGGCTGATTACTTTGACTTCGCCGTTCCCCACAGCATCGAAATCGGCGCGGCGAACATCCGCTGTCCGAACGGCACCACGGTGTCGTGATCGTATAGTACGAGCCCCATCGCGAAACGTTTGCCACTGGCTTCCGCGAGCTTGCGCAGACCGGCGAAATCATCGCCTCGGACGGTAGCGGAAGCTTTGACTTCAATACCGACCACTTGACCATCCTGATTCTCGATGACGATGTCGACCTCGTTGTCATATCGGTCCCGAAAGTGGAAGAAATCGTAGCGCTCAGCGCTCCAGCTTGCGAGCTTCAGGAGCTCGCCGAGAACAAAAGTCTCGAGCAGCGACCCAAACGCTGTGCGGTCGGATTGCAGTCGAACGGGAGAAAGATTCCGCATGGCAGCCAGTAGTCCGGAATCAAGGAAATGCAGTTTGGGCGTCTTGACGAGTCGCTTGAGTTCGTTGGTAGACCAGGGCTCAAGCGTTCGGATCAGGAATAGCTTCTCGATAATGTCGGCATATTTCCGCGTCGTCACATGGTTCATGCCAAGTGGCGCCCCAAGATTGGAGTAGTTCGCTAATTGACCGGAGTGCCGGGCGAGTACGCGCAGCAGCCGTGGCATCAACCTGGCGTGGTCAATCTGGGCGATATCGCGCACGTCACGCTCGATGATGGCCTTGATGTAATTGCTGAACCACTTTTGCCGGCGCGGCCACGATGTCCGACCCAGCGCCTCCGGATAGCCGCCGCCCAGCACGATCTGAACAAGCTTGGATCCGGTCAATGGTTCGCCAATTGCCGACGTCTTACCTTGGAACGCATGTTCGAGAAGATTGCCAGGTGCCCGGTGCAGCTCACATTGCGAAAGAGGCAGAAGATCTGCAACCTCCATACGACCGGCCAGCGAATCCGCCACCTGCGGCAACGTCATGAGGTTGGCCGATCCTGTCAGGAGAAAGCGGCCAGGGCGTTTGTCCGAATCCACGCTACGTTTTATCGCTAGGAGGACCTGAGGAGCGCGCTGGACTTCATCGATGACGGCGCGATCGAGCCCGTTGATGAAACCTACGGGATCTGTGCGCGCGGTGTCGAGTGTGGTTTCATCGTCGAGCGTCAGGAAGGGCATTTTGCCTGCGGCTATCTTCTCAGCGAGCGTAGTTTTTCCGGATTGCCGGGGGCCGGAGAGGAACACTACGCGAGTGTCCGACAAAGACTCTTTGAGCCGGTGTTCGATAAATCGCGGGTACACGGCATCTCCCCAGGCGCGGCAAAATGGCTGCGGCTAATTGTAAGAGAGGAGACGGCTACTTGAAAGCGTGCTGGTGGCCATTTGAAAAATATGGTCATACGTGCCGATGGGCAAAAACCTGTTCAGTAAAATCCTGGTCTTCGTTCGCCGCAGAGCCATTGACCGGATCGGGTCTGTCGCCACCTATCGCCAACTATCGACCCCAAGCGAAATGTTGTGACGTTTGTTCAAGCTGACGGTAAATTTGGTGCGTCCCGCCAGGAAAGCGCGTGCTTTCAGATACTTACAGGTGCCGGCGACGATCGAGTGGGAGTAGGGGTCTTTCGAGGACTGTCGGGAAGCCGGTGTCCCAGCCCCGGCAGCGGAATGCCGCGACTCTTGCGGATCCCGGCTAAGCCCACGTCCGACAGGCCGTAGCGGGGTGCTACGACCGTCACCGCGTCGGGCCAGACCTCTTCGTACGGCGCCTCCCGGTTGACGGGGGTGCCTCGGCGTCGCCGGTAAGCCTATCCACGCGCTCGTCGAGTTGAGGAAGGCCGTCTATCCGCGCGACGTCCGTCAGCTCGTCTGGCGGATCAGGGATCTTGCCCGCCAACAACTCGCCGGCGAGAGCGGCGGCGAGCCGCTGGCGGTCCTGGTCGCCGAGTCCATCTCGCCGGGGGCTAAGGAGCTGCTTCGAGCGGAGCGGGTCGGGTACTACGACAGCGGGGGCAGCCTCTACCTGCCGGCCCGGGGAGCCTATCTCTACGTCGATCGGCCGCCGCCCAAATCGTTGTCCCGCTCCATGCGCTCGCTGTTCACGGGACGGCGCGCGCAGGTCCTGCACGGCCTATTAGTTCGCCACCAGGACTGGTTCGGCGTGAAGGACCTCGCCGAGCAGACGCTGGTCTCGCCCGCGACGGCGTCCCAGGTGCTCACCGAGATGGCGCGCTTCGATTGGCTGGAGTCGCGCGGGCAGGGGCCCAGCAAGCAGAGGCACCTTCGGGAGCCCGCGGCGCTGCTCGATGCGTGGGCGAAGCAGCTGGGCTCGATCCGGGCCCCGGCGCTGCGACGGCACTTCGTCCCCGCGATGAAGCTCGACGGCCTGATGGAGCGCGTAGGCCAGGTTTGCGAGGCGCATGGCGTCGACTACGCCGTCAGTTTCGAGGCCGCCGTGCAGCGCTACGCACCGTTCCTGTCGGCGGTTTCGCAGGTTCGATGCCGACTGCTGGCGGGGTCGGGGGGCGATGCCGCGATCGCGGACCTGGGCGCACGCGTCGTCAGTGAGGGCGCGAATCTTGCCGTCATCGAAGCGAAGTCGGCCGGGGACCTGCTTTTTCGCGAGCGGGTCGGCGGAGTCTGGCTGGCCAGTCCGATCTAGGTCTACCTCGACCTCCTACGCGGCGAGGGCCGAGCCAAGGAGATGGCCGAACACCTGCGCCGAGAAAGGATCGGCTTCTGATGGCCAAGCCCGCAACCTTCGACGGTTACAGCGACCAGTACACGCTCGACTGCGAGCGGGTGCTGGTGACGCTGCTGCGGGGGCTGGGACCGTGGAAGGACTCGGTCTATCTGGTCGGCGGCCTGACGCCGCGGTATCTCGTACCTGCGCGCCCGCCGGTCGTGCCTGCGCACGCCGGCACATTGGACGTCGACATCGTCATCGATCTGCAGCTGCTGGCCGACACCGAGGCGTACCACACGCTCGAGGATAACCTCAAGCGCATGGGCTTCGAGAGGGCCGAGAACGAGCAGGGCGTGAAGCTCTCGTGGCGCTGGCAGACCCGCACCGAGCATGGCGCGCTGATGGTGCTGGAACTCCTCGCCGACGCGCCGCAGATCGCCGGAGGGCGGGTGCAACCGCTGCCGACGGAAGGCACGATCTCGGCGCTCAACATCCCGCACTCGTCGATCGTGTTCGGCTTGTACCAGATCGCCGAGATCCGCGCCGAGCTGCTCGGCGAAAACGGGATGGCGACCGAGCGCGTCAAGCACGCCGACATCGTCAGCTTCACCTGCCTGAAGGCATTCGCGTTCGATCAGCGCTTCGAACGCAAGGACGCCCACGACCTGGTCTACTGCATCGAGCATGCGCCGGAGGGGCTGGACGCCGCCGTGGCGGCCTTCGGCCGAGCGCTCGCGGGCAAGCACGCGGCCGTGGTCCGAGAGGCGCTGGACGTTCTGCGCCGACGCTTCGCCGATGACGAAGCGACCGAGGGCTATCGCAAGGACGGGCCGGTCGCTGTGGCCAAGTTCGAGCTGGGGGAGGGTGATGAGGCGGAGCAGCCGTTCGCTGCTCGACGTCACGCCAGCTCGATCAGCCTTCAAGCTGCCAGGCGTTTGACCCTCGGGCGTCCGTGCTGCCGCACCTGCCATAGATCGTACTGAGCCTGAAGGTTGATCCAGATGTCCGGCTCGGTGCCGAAGACACCTGCCAGACGCGCCGCCATGTCCGGCGACACGGGCACCCGACCGTTCACGATTGCAGATACGTGCTTGCGGCTCACGCCAAGGGCATCGGCCGTCTGCGTGAACGTCACGCGGTGGTTTTCATCCACCCAAACGGAATACCGGCGCCGTTCAACGGCACCGAACGTCCTCAAGCAGATATTTTTGACAGCGGATCTGACGGTAGATCTGGAAGCGCAGCGGCAAATGCATATGCGTGTTCAATGGCTTGCATGCGTCGGAGACGATCGAGGCCGAGTTCTGAGTGACGCCAGGTTCCGTCAAGTCGTCGTGCGCAAGCGCTGTCAGGTAATGCGCCTTCCGGGTCTATCGGGACCTTACGCGATCAAGCGGCCAGATTCGACGGTCATCCTGACGGTATAATCTCTGCCCGCAGCATCGGGTGCTTGTGTGGCCGTTCATCCAGGCGACGAGGTCCATGCGACGGCTGCGACACGCGCCTGGGCGAGGGCTGTGTACGGAAATTCGCGGTATAGGTCGGGGCGCTACGCTACCTAGACAAAATACCGCGACCGGTTTGAGATCGTTGCCATCATCGTGACTCCGAGGTTCCGGAGTCACGTGTAACGATGGGTATTATCCCTCGCTAAGTGCTTGATCTCATTTTGGATAAGTGGTCGGGATGAAAGGATTTGAACCTTCGACTCCTACGTCCCGAACGTGATCAGGCCCACCGTCCACGTGGCTAGGTTTTCAACACAATCAATAGCTTAGCACGCGGTTGCGCCCAGCTGGATGAATGAAGACACCCTTGCGCCGGGAGTGATTTGGCGCAGATTTGGAGCAGGTCGGCGCTCACTGCTATGCGCCAGCCCCGCTGGCGATGGGAAGCTTCGCTAGATGGTGTTCGATGGTCTCGGCGACCTTCGACGATAGTGGCAGGTGCGCCTTCTGTTCCGCCCAGTTCTGGTGAAACAGTTCAATGGTCTCGCGCGCGGTATCAAGAACTAGGCGTTCTGGAAGGCGCGCGCGCGCAGCCAGGTGCGAAAGCTCGTCCTCGGAGAATTCCGAAAAGCGCTTCGTGCGGCTGAACTTGAGGGCGGCGTTCTCGTCCGGAATATACGGGATCGTTGAAACGAAATCGTACGCTGGTGCGAGGGATGCGCGCCGCCGGTCGTGATAAATGACCGACCAGTTCTTCAGGTGCATGTCCGCGTTACCAATCAGAGTGTTGAAGGTCAGCCGACGAATGAACTCAGCGATGTCCTTGGTATCACCTTCTGCGGCGATGACCTTGCCGATGTTCATATAGCTCGCTTGACCGTACTTGTCCGCCGGGTAGACGCCGAAGACTTGGGCGAAGTCCTCAATGTGGACCGCGCCGTTGTTGGGGAGGCGATCGAACCGCTCAACCGCCAGGGCCGGGCCTTTGGTGGTAAGCATTTCAGTTGGCAGGTTGGCGATCGATTCGACAGGGACGAGTTCGATTGCTGGCACGTCCATGCCGATCATTCGCGCGAGCGTCATCATCGAATATTCGTTCTCTGGAACATGATCAAAGTGCTGGGATTGCAGCTTCACGATCCAGGATCCGCCAACGCCCCGTGCTGGGATGGTGAGCCCGCCTCTTGCTTCCTGTATTGCTGAGAACTTGAGCTGCACGCCGGCCAGAGAGAATCTCAGGGCCTGTGATCCAGACGACGTTCGATCGGATTCGTTGTCGATGCTGTCGTCAGGTAGATCGGCTGTTCCGCCTGCCCCATCTGCTTGTCGGATGCTTATCGCGCCTGGCAGGTCCGCCCCAAGGGCCTGCAGGAGGAAGAACTCACGCTCTGGATTGACTCCAGCCCTCTCTGCCAGATAGGTCCGCATGTGACCTTCGGGGAGTAGGTTCGAGAAGTACGGCATCAGCCGCTTTTGGTAGGGCCTGAATTCGGTTATCAGTTCGCCGAGCGCAGTCTTAAAGCTCAATCCAAGGGTGGGCCGATTCTCGTCAGCGATGTAATCCTCGGAAAACGCAAATATTGTGCGGTCGCCGGCAACGCGGGTCAGCGTACCGATCTGTGCTCCGTACAGCAGTACCTCTAGTACTACGACGTCACTCATTGTCGTTCTCGTCGAGCGCGTAGGCAGGCCGCGGTGGTTCGATCTTTGGAATGGCGTGGACGATGCGATTGCGCATTTCCTGAAGGTTCGTCAAGGCTTTCCGGATCGCGTCCAGGTCAGGCGTCTTCACGTCGAGGGATCGGATTGCGGCAGTTGCCTTGCGTAATGCCTCCATGTCGCGTGGGGGCAGCCTGAGGTGCTGTAGATCACGAACCTGACGCTGCAACTGAGCAAGCTCTTTTAGGGTCGGGTTCGCGTGACTCACGTGGCTCAGGTTGGCTTGAATCTGCTTAAGCTGCCTGTCGCCAGGGAAGCTACCGGCAGGGAACTGCCAGCTCTGTGAGGGGCGGGCGATCGATTGAACGGCTGGCATCGCCTTGCGAGGTACCAGAGCAAGTTCCAGGTCAAGGGCGCGCGCGATATCGACCAGGCTGGAAAGTCGCAGGTCCACCCGTCCGCTTTCAATCTTGGAGATGTAGCTTTGGGGCACACCTGCAATTTGTGCCAACGCGCGCTGCGACAAGCCCTTTGATGTGCGGGCCGCCTTCAGACTCGCGGCTACATGTTCCGTTGCGTACGTCATATTTAGATTCTTTAAAAGGAATCGCCTATCTAATAATATGCTTTAAAAGGTATCATTTTTTTGGGTTAGCATCAAGAGTGATCTATTATTAGATATTTCTACTGCAAAATATGTACTAAAAGGCATCTATTTTAGGCCGAGCTGGGTGTGAGCCTCGGGCTGCGTCCCATCTGGTCGCCAAACCGCTGGTCGCTATACGAAGTGGCCACCTTCGGCCTAAAGGACAAAAACATGAACGAAGCGAAGCGAGTTGCGCACCCAGCGGCCCTCATCCTGATTTCGACCTGCGGCGAGCCCGTCATGCTCGTGCCCGCACCGTCGGTGCAAGAGGCACTGCAACGGGCGAAAGAGCTGCTCCGCGCCTCCCCTTGGCGACAAAGGGGCGGTCGCAGAGCATGGATGTCAGGTGACGTTGTTTGCGCCGGCGATCGAGGCTGGCGGCGAGATCCTTGGCTATCAGCCGATTCAAGTCGCGGACAGCGGTACTGCAAACATGAGGAGCCGAATCCATCGGACGGCGAACTGACCATTCTTGAACCCCGCAGTTGCGGGGTTCTTTTTTTCGATGCCATGAGACGGGGTACCAGCGCCCTCCTGTGACTCGGCTTCAGGTCGGGATTTCGCCGTGACTAATCGAGAAAGCTCCTCCCTGCGTCTGCGGATTCAGTGACTCGTACTGGTGCGAACACGGCCATGATCATCATCATGCTCACTGCAGTGGACACCCGCATGTCCATGCTCAGGAAGACCGGGCTGCATGCGCGCGGTCGTATCGCGCTGCGCGATCTGGCAGATACGACCCCCGGAGAATCGCCAGGGCGCGTCGGCGAACCGCCTCCGACCAAGCGCCCTCATATCCGGATTTGATCAGTGCTGCAGCCGCGTCCCGGCACGCCTCGGTGACGCGTGCGTCACAGTCAGTGCTGCTGCCGCGCGCAAGTTTCAGCATTGAGTGGTACTCGTCCTCGCGCAAGGCAATCGTCGTACGACCGCCGTCCCTTGTCGGGACAGAAATATGCATCGCAGGTGCACGGCGCGTGTGTAGGTCTGTGGTCATGATCGTGTACAGCGGCGTGTGCATGATGTTGCTCAGCCGACTGTCCACCATGTGTAGCGAACCGCCATGCATCGTTATCGGCGCCGTCCGGGTCATGCACGACGTCTGGGCACAAGACCGTCGGCATATATCTAGGCGCGAATTCCCTCAGTAGCTCAGCCTTCGATACGCCCGACGGGTGTTACGTCGGACGTAACGGGGGCGGTAACGGGGGGGGCGCTCGTGCGAGCACTATTTTTCCGAGTTTCGGCAGGCGGGGGTTAAATGGTTATGCGCCGAGAAACGGCGAAACCACACAAGGAGATGAGATGGGACGATTGACCGACATGTTCGATGACCTCTTCACGGGTTCGGGCCCGGGCAGTGACAGCAGCTCGGACTCACATGCCTGGACCGAAGCATTCGGCACTGCATGCCCGATGCAGATTCCGAGCGAAGCCGACTACGGCGAAAACGCCAGCCATAGCTATGTAGATACCACCTACTGGCGGGACGACGACTGATTCATGGTTCAGCACTCGGTCTCCCCGGGGCGTGCTCCCCGGGGAGGCTGAAGAAGGTAGTAGATCTAACTGTTGTTGTGATGCCGTGTGACGGTACCGGCTATCGAAGGTACTTGGCTTTCGCGATCGTGAATGCATTTCGACTCAGGTCCTGGCCGCCGGCGTCCTGGTTCCAGTGAGTCACGAATCCGACTTGCTGGAGGCGCTCAAGGGCGCGGCGTACCTCGCGGCCGAAATCGCCCATTCGCCTCTGCCGGGTGCCGCTGTGGTCGAAAAGTGTCGACAAAGGGACGGGTTGATCGCACTTCGTTGCTAGTACCCAACCCGCGAGCCAAGTTTGCAGTCCTTCGCGCAGGCTTCTCCGGCGTTCTAGACTGAAGTTCCCGCCGGCGGCCTGCGATAAAACCCATGCGTGACAGAGACATGCATGGATTTCGGGTGTTCTGGTTCTGACTACACGGCGATTTGATCGAGCAAGGTCAAGGCGCGGCGCTGCAAGTCGGTCGGTGTGGTGAGCAGGTCGAAGGTTGCCGGATGGGCGAGGTCGCCGGGCGTGCGGCAGGTGTTGCGCACGAGGGTGGCGAGTTCGGCGATGAGGGTACGCAGACTCTGTGCGGGCGTGCCGTCGTCGGTGATGCGGGTGTGGGCTTTCTCGAGCGCGCGGGTCGAGCGCCTGGCCGGCGCGACCGGATCGCGCTTGAGCTTGGCCGCTTGATCCTCGTCGGTGAACAGCAGTGGCCGCCAGGCCTCCAGCATGTGCCACTCGACGTAATAGCTCAGCATGCACAGGAAGATATGCGCACGCACTCGGCTCTCGAGTCGGTGATGGATCGGACGGATCTTCAGGTCCACGGTTTTCAGGGAACGGAACGCACGCTCGACCTGGGTGAGCGCCTTGTAACCGCGCACGGCGTCGGGCGCCGACATCTGTTTTTTGGGTAATCCGGTACGGATGACGTAGAGGCCGTCGAGCGCCGCCTCGGCGGCGACCTGGGGCTCGCGGATCTGATACTTCACGGCGCTGTCCGTGATGGTCAACTCGAAGTGCTTGCCCACTTTGTATTTGTCGAGCAAGCGCCCGAGCTTCACGCCGATCGCCGCGGTGCCCTCGAGCGCGCCGCGGGCGACGCGGTCACGGATCTTGTCGAGTTCGAGCCGGGTTGCCTGCAGCAGCGCCTGGCGCTTGTGTGCGCGAAGCTTCGCGAGCTGCGGATTGCGGCAGGCGATGAGCCGCTCACCGGGGTATTTCGGATCCGAGAACTCAAACAGATTGCGCTCATCGAAGAGCCCCAACTGCAGCGTGCCGGCCTCGAGAAGTGCGCGGATCTGGCCGCTCTTCAACGCGGTGATCCACGCCAGCCCGTCGATGTCCTTCAGCTCACCGATCGCCTTGTGCGAGATCATGCCACGGTCCCCGACCAGCACCACGCGCTCAAGACCGAAGGACTCCTTGAGCTTCCTCACCTGGGGCATCAGGGTCTTCGAGTCCGAGGTGTTGCCCGCGTACACGGACACCGAGATCGGGCAGCCTTGCCGCGTGGTCAGCAGCCCATAGTTGACCTGCAGCTTGTTCTTCTTGCCGTCGCGGCTATAGCCGATTCTGCCCAACGGACAATGCGTGCCCTCGAAGTAGCTGGAAGACAAATCGTAGAGCGCAAGGCTCCCTTCGCCCAGGTGCCTGACGCTCAGCTTGCGCTCGATCAGGGGTTGACGTTCAAGCAGCCAGTCCATCGCCGCATACAGATCATCTGCATCGGCAGCACCGACCCCAAACTCCTCGGCGAGCGTACTGGTGTGCCACCAACGCGTGGTGGCGAGCTTGGTGTGCGGAGCGAGCACGCGCGCGGCAATGAGCGCCAGGATCCGGTCGCGTTGCGGGCTCGGCCGCGAGCCGATGAGCGCCTCGATCCCGAGGCGTTGCATCGCGCGGCGCACCGCCTGGACATGGCCGTGGGAGCGCGATGCCAACACCTCGAGCCGCGCGCTGACCGGCACGAACGTCTCCCCGCGCAGCGCCCGGCGCACCAGGTCAATCACCGCTGCGGGCAGGTGGGAGAGATTGCCGAGGGTTTCGTTCCTGACGCGATCGCCGTCGCGATAGCTGCGCCTGAGCAGATGTGTCTCGTACACACGGCCTTTGTAGGTGCGCCGTGTGGTGACGACATGGGCCGCGCCTCCACGCTCTGACATGCGTGGAACCCTAGCATAATGAGGCTATATAGTCAACTATTTAGTGACTACAAGATGTCCCCATGAAATGCGTTCTCACACAAGACAAACACGGGAAAAACGGGGATCTGCTGACTATTCAGCCAGAAAAGCCGCGGGGAACTTCAGTTTAAACCGTCGCTAAGTGCTTGATCTCATTTTGGATAAGTGGTCGGGATGAAAGGATTTGAACCTGCGACTCCTACGTCCCGAACGTAGTGCTCTACCAGGCTGAGCTACATCCCGATTCCAGTGCGCCGCATGCCTTCAAAAAATGTGCGGCTCGGGTGGCCGACAGGAGGCGAGGGCGGCGGGGCAGATCCCGCTGGGAGCCGCGGAGTCTACTGAAGGAGCGCCCCTGATTCAATTGCATACGGCGTGCCGCGCCAGCTCCAGTCGACTCAGTACGTTCGTGCGACGGCGAAATTCGCCAGAATCACCAAAGCATCGCGGTATTTCGAGGCCGGCAGCTTGCCGAGCGCCTCGACCGCCAGTTCCTTCTCGCGCCGGGCCATGCCGGCCGTGTACTCGAGCCCGCCCGAGGTCTCGATCAGGCGGGTAATCTGGTCGAGGTCGTCGATGCCGCCCGTTTCGATGGCCTCACGCAATCTGACGGCTTCGGCCGCTGGGGCATGGGCCAGCGCATAAATGACCGGCAGGGTCGGCTTGCCCTCCGCCAGGTCGTCGCCCAGGTTCTTGCCCAGTTCTTCAGCCGTGGCCTTGTAGTCGAGCGCGTCGTCGACGAGCTGGAAAGCCGTGCCGAGATGGCGACCATAGTCGACCATCGACTGCTCGATCTCGTGCGGCGAGCCGGACACGATGGCGGCCATCTGGGCGCCGGCTTCGAACAGCTTCGCCGTCTTGCGGTAGATGACCTCGAGGTACCGCTGTTCGGTCGTCTCCGGGTCGTGCGCGTTCATGAGTTGCAGCACCTCGCCCTCGGCGATGGTGTTGGTTGCGTTCGCCATCACTTCCTGGATACGCAGATCGCCCAGCTCGACCATCATCTGGAACGAGCGGGAATACAGGTAGTCGCCTACCAGTACGCTCGCCTCGTTGCCGAAGACGTGGTTGGCCGTGTTGCGGCCGCGGCGCAGGTCCGAACCGTCCACGACGTCGTCGTGGAGCAGGGTGGCGGTATGGATGAACTCGATGATGGCGGCGGCTGGGACGTGTTTCTGGCCCCGGTGGCCGCAGGCACGAGCCGCCAGCACCACGCTCAGCGGACGCAGGCGCTTGCCTCCCGCACCGATGATGTACTGGGAGACCCGATTGACCAGCACGATGTCGCTGGCCAGCCGCTGCACGATGGTCTGGTCGACGCGTTGCAGGTCGTCCATGACCAGCGCCCGGATCTCTTCGAGTTGCATTCTCGCGACAAGCCGTCCGGAAGGTGTTCTTATGGGAAACCCGGCATGGTACCCATCGCCCCGCGCCAAGGGAATGGAGGGAACCCCGTAAGCGCTTGATTCAGGCGGGCCGATCCCCTAAAATCCCGCGTCTTTCTGCCGGGGCTCCCCCGGCCCCCTACGGCAAGGTTTGGAGTAAGGCTCATGTACGCGGTCATTGCGACGGGCGGCAAGCAGTATCGCGTCGCCGAAGGCGACGTGGTGCGCATCGAGAAACTGGCGGCCGAACTCGGCGCCACCGTCCAATTCGATGAAGTCCTGCTGGTTGGCAGCGGCGCGGACGTCAAGGTTGGCGCCCCGCTGGTCGCCGGCAGCAAGGTTTCGGGCGTCGTGCACAAGCACGGCAAGGGCGAGAAGAAGGCGATCGTGAAGTTCCGCCGGCGCAAGCACTACCTGCGCCAGGGCACGCATCGCCAGTTCTATACCGACGTCAAGATCACCGGCATCCAGGCCTGAGCCTGGCGCTGAAGACACCCTTCGGAGCTTTCTGCAATGGCACATAAAAAGGCAGGCGGTTCAACCAAGAACGGCCGCGAATCCGAGAGCAAGCGCCTCGGTCTCAAGAAATTCGGTGGCGAGAACGTCGTTGCCGGCAACATCCTCGTGCGTCAGCGCGGTACGGCCTACCGTGCTGGCGACAACGTGGGCGTCGGCACGGACCACACCCTGTTCGCGCTCACCGACGGCACCGTGCAGTTCAAGCGCAAGGGCGTGGATCAGCGCGTGCACGTCAGCGTCGAGCCCAGCAAGGGCTGATCTCCCGCTTCTCCCATGACCGCATGGGAGAAGTCGCGCAACGCGCGGGCGAGGGTTCCAGTCCTGTTGATCGAGAGCTAACGAGAGGCCCCGGTGTTCCCGGGGCCTTCTTGCTTCTGGCTATCCCCTAACCCCTAACCCTTTCCGGCCCCTGCCCCATGAAATTCGTCGACGAAGCCACGATCAAGGTGCAGGCCGGCAACGGCGGCCGCGGCATGGTCAGCTTTCGTCGCGAGAAATTCATGCCTTTCGGCGGGCCGGATGGTGGTGACGGCGGCGATGGCGGCCACGTCTACCTGGTCGCGAAAGCGGGGCTGAACACGCTCGCCGACTTCCGCCACATGCGGATTTTCAAGGCCGTGAACGGCGAGCCGGGCGGCAGTGCGG
Source organism: Pseudomonadota bacterium (assembly GCA_016705325.1). GTDB lineage: Bacteria > Pseudomonadota > Gammaproteobacteria > Steroidobacterales > Steroidobacteraceae > RPQJ01. The sequence goes on from JADIYJ010000007.1 coordinate 286,878, forward strand.
ACTGCAGCGGCCGTGGTGGGGCCGATGCGGAAGTCTTCGTGCCCGTCGGCACGGTGGTCTACGACGTCGATACCGAGGAAACGCTCGGCGACCTCGCCGCTGATGGCGACCGCATCCTCGTCGCGAAAGGCGGCGCGGGCGGCATGGGCAACCAGCGTTTCAAGAGCAGCACCAACCGCACGCCGCGCAAGGCGACGCCGGGCAATCCGGGCGAGAAGCGCGAGTTGCGGATCGAACTCAAATTGCTGGCCGACGTCGGCCTGCTTGGCCTGCCGAACGCGGGCAAGTCGACGCTGATCAGCGTGGTGTCATCGGCCAGGCCGAAGATTGCCGACTACCCGTTCACCACGCTGCACCCGAACCTGGGTGTCGTTTACGTGGGCGAGCACCAGAGCTTCGTCATGGCCGATATTCCTGGCGTGATCGAAGGTGCGGCGGAAGGGGCTGGACTCGGCATCCGCTTCCTGAAGCATCTGCAGCGCACGCGCCTGCTGCTGCATCTCGTGGACGTCGCGCCACCGGATCCCGACGCTGACCCCGTCTTCGATGCCCGCGCCATCGCGCGCGAGCTGAAGAAGTTCAGCCCGGAACTCGCCGTGCGCGAACGCTGGCTGGTGCTCAACAAGATCGACCTGCTGCCGCCGGCCGAGGCCGAGAAGCGCTGCAAGGAGATCGTGCGTCGCCTGCGGTGGAAGGGTCCGGTCTATCGCATCTCCGGCGTCACCCGGCAGGGCACCCAGCAGCTGTGCTTCGACATCATGCGGCGGCTCGAAGAAATCCGGCTTGCCGGCAGCGAACTCCCCGACGCCAATTAGGCCTCGAGTAACTCGCCAGCGCACGGCGTGCAGCGCGCGCTGTTGCGTGGCCGCTGAAAAAGAAAAAGCCGGCTGCTGGCCGGCTTCTTCGTATCGATCAGGCCGCGGCGCTGGGGGCGCGACTGGCTGCTGCCTTACTTGGCGGCGGCGCCCAGGGCCTTGATCTTGGCGTTGAGCTCGCGCTTGTGGCGGGCCGCCTTGTTGCTGTGGATGATGCCCTTGGTCACCATCGTGTCGATCACGGGCTGGGCCTGCTTGAACGCGACGGTGGCTTCGGCCTTGTCGCCGGCACCGATCGCGGCGAGGACCTTCTTGATCGACGTGCGCAGACGCGAGCGGGCGGCCATGTTGTGGGCGCGACGCTTCACGTCCTGCTTGGCGCGCTTTTCTGCAGACTTGATATTCGCCACTGACTTCAGCTCCTGCGGCCGGCGTGCCCGCCCAGGGGACGACCAACCATCGGGTAATCGGATTAAAAGAGCCGCGTATTTTGGCGATCCGGGGCCGTCAGGTCAAGGAGAGAAAGAATAGGGGGGGAAGGGGGGGAAGGGCGGGAAGGGCGGGAAGGGCGGAAGGGCGGAAGGGCGGAAGGGCGGAAGGGCGGAAGGCGGGGAAGGCACCTCCTGCCCTTCCTCTCCTTCCTCTCCTTCCTCTCCTTCCTCCCCTTCCTAGTATCATCCGCGGCCCATGTCCCCGACTGTGACCCTCCCTTGAGCGGCGGCGGCTTCTTCCGCAGCACCTCGATCGTCGGCGCCTTCACGCTCATTTCACGCGTGACCGGCCTGCTGCGGGACATGGTCTATTCCCGGATGTTCGGGGCCGGCCTGCTCATGGACGCGTTCCTGGTCGCGTTCAAGATTCCCAATTTCATGCGGCGGCTGTTTGCCGAGGGCGCGTTCTCGCAGGCGTTCGTGCCGGTCGTCTCCGAGTACAAGGTTCGGCGCGAACGCGACGACGTCCGCGAACTGATCGACGGGGCGATGGGCACGATGGCCTGGTTCCTGTCCGTGATCACCGTCGTCGGCATCGTCGCCGCGCCGCTGCTGGTGCTGCTGTTCGCGCCCGGCTTCCGTGCCGACGGCGATCGCTTCGACCTCACGGTCGACATGCTGCGCTGGACCTTCCCCTACATCCTCTTCGTCTCGCTGGCGGCGCTCGCGGGCGGCGTGCTGAACAGCTACGGCAAGTTCGCCGTGCCTGCGACGACGTCCACGCTCATGAACCTGGTCATGATCGTGTTCGCCGCCTTCATCGCGCCGCATTTCGCGCAGCCCGGCGTCGTGCTGGCCATTGGCGTGTTCGTGTCGGGTCTGGTGCAGCTCGGGTTCCAGCTGCCGTTCATGCTCAAGCTCGGCCTGCTCGGGCGGCCGCGCTGGCGCTGGGGCCACGAGGGCGTGAAGCGGATCGGCCGGCTCATGCTGCCCGCGATCTTCGGTTCGTCGGTGTCGCAAGTGGCCCTGCTGCTCGACACGCTGATCGCCTCGTTTCTCGCCACGGGCAGCATCGCGTGGCTGTATTACGCGGATCGGCTGGTCGAGTTTCCGCTCGGTGTGTTCAGCATCGCGCTCGCCACCGTGATCCTGCCCGGCCTCGCCGCGCATCATGCGGCGCAATCGCCCGAGCGTTTCGCGTCGACGCTCGACTGGGCCGTGAAGCTCACGACCATCGTCGTGTTGCCCGCGACGGTCGCGCTGCTGGTCCTCGCGGGGCCGCTGACCGTCGTGATCTTCCACTACGGCAAGTTCGACGAGCAGGACGTGCGCATGTCCACGCTCGCGTTGATGGCGTACTCCATCGGCCTGATGGGCTTCAGCATGGTGAAGGTGCTGGCGCCCGGCTACTTCGCGCGGCAGGACACGAAGACGCCCGTGAAAATCGGCGTGCAGTCGCTCGTGCTCAGCATCAGCCTCAACGTGGGCGTCGTCCTGCCGCTCGCGTTCCTGTACCCGGACAAGCCGGGGCTGCACGCGCTGCTCGCGCTCAATACGGGTATTGGCGCGTGGTTCAACGCGGCGATGCTTTACCGGGGGCTGCGCAAGCAGCACGTGCTGCACCACTCCAGGGGCTGGGGCCGGACGCTGGCGCAGGTCCTGGCCGGCAACGTGCTCATGGGTATCTTCCTGTGGGTCGTCGCGGGCGACACGCAGCACTGGCTCGAGATGAACGCGTGGCATCGCGTCGGCTGGATGGGTGTGCTGGTCGCTGGCGGCGCAGGCATCTATTTCGGCACGCTGTACCTGCTCGGCATGCGCGTGCAGAACCTGCGGCACCAGACAATCGTGGTCCCGCCGCGGTCGGACGGCACGACGCCGTGAGCCGCACGCTCGAACTCGTCCGCGGGCTGCACAACCTGCGCCCCGAACACCGCGGCTGTGTCGCGACGATCGGCAACTACGACGGCGTGCATCGCGGCCACCAGCACATGCTCGAGGCTACGCGGCGCAAGGCCGATGAACTCGGCGTGCCGGTCACCGTGATCACGTTCGAGCCGACTCCACGCGAATTTTTCGAGGGTGCGGCGGCTCCAGCGCGCCTGATGCGGCTGCGCGAGAAGCTCGAAGCGCTCGCGCTCTACGGGGTCGACCGCGTCGTGGCGCTGCGTTTCGATGCGCGCATGCGCAACTTCAGCGCCGCGGAATTCGAGCAGCAGCTGCTGGTGGCGGGCCTCGGCGTGCGGCACATGGTCGTGGGCCACGACTTCCACTACGCGCGCAGGCGCGAGGGCAACATTCACTCGTTGCGCGCCGCGGGTGAGCGGCACGGATTCTCGGTGGAGGAGGTGGGCGAGTTTCTCGTTGCGGGCGAACGCGTCAGCAGTTCACTCGTGCGCGAAGCGCTCGGCGACAACGACATGCAACGTGCCGCCCACCTGCTCGGCCGGCCGTATCGCATGACGGGTCGCGTGCGCCGCGGCGTGCAGCTTGGTCGCACGCTCGGCTATCCCACGGCCAATCTCGCGCTGCACCGGAAGGTGGTGCCGCTGTGGGGCATCCTGGCGGTGCGTGTCAGCGGCGCCGGTTTGCAGGATCACCCCGCGGTGGTCAGTCTCGGCACGCGACCCACGGTCAATGGCACCGACCCGTTGCTCGAGGTACACCTGTTCGACTACGAGGGCGACCTCTACGGCGAATACCTGAGCGTCGACTTCCTGCGCTGGCTCAGGGCCGAGCAGAAGTTCGAGTCGCTGGACGCGCTGGTCGTCCAGATGGGCATCGATTCGGCCCGCGCCCTGGCTGCCCTTGCCGAAATTCCGCTGCCGGCCTGAACTCGCCACTCCCTGAGCCGGCGTGGCTGGATTAAAACCATGAATTGCCTCAATATTTCTGGTTCCGTGCCGGCGTGCGCGATCCGCTCCGAAGTCCCTGCCCATGGCTGACTACAAGAACACCGTAAACCTGCCGGAGACGGCGTTCCCGATGAAGGCCGATCTCGCTCGCCGCGAGCCGGACATGCTGGCGTGGTGGGACGAGCACCGCACGTACGACAAGCTGCGCGCCATTGCGAAGGACCGGCCGAAGTTCATCCTGCACGATGGTCCGCCGTACGCGAACGGCGCGATCCACATCGGCCACGCGGTCAACAAGATCCTGAAGGACGTCATCGTCAAGTCGCGCACGCTCGACGGCTTTGACGCGCCGTACGTGCCGGGCTGGGACTGCCACGGCCTGCCGATCGAGCACGCGGTCGAGAAGGTGCGCGGCCGCGAAATGAAGCAGCTCGACGCCAGGGCGTTCCGCCAGGCGTGCCGTGAATTCGCGATGCAGCAGGTCGACGTGCAGCGCAAGGACTTCATCCGGCTCGGCGTCATGGGCGACTGGTTCAATCCATACCTGACGCTGGCGCCGCGCTACGAAGCCGAGCAGCTGCGCGCGTTCGCCCGGATCATCCGCAACGGGCACCTGTACAAGGGCTACAAGCCCGTGCACTGGTGCCTCGACTGCCGCTCGGCACTCGCCGAGGCCGAGGTCGAGTACGAAGAACGCACGTCGCCGTCGATCGACGTCCGCTTCGAAGTCGTCGATGGCGCTGATCTCGCGCGGCGTGCTGGCGTGAGCCTGCCGCCGGGTCGCGCGAGTGTCGTCATCTGGACGACGACGCCGTGGACGCTGCCGGCCAACCAGGCCGTGGCGGTGCATGCGGAGTTCGACTACTCGCTGCTCGTCGTCGATGCGGGAGCGGGTGCAGAGCTGCTGGTCATCGCGTCGGAGCTCGCGCCGTCGGTGCTGCAGCGCGCCCAGGTCGCTGCATCGCGTGAACTGGCACGGGTGAAAGGCGAGGCCCTCGAGCACCTGCGACTGCGTCATCCCTTCTACGATCGCGTAGTGCCCGTAATCCTCGGTGAGCACGTGACGCTCGAAAGCGGCACCGGCGCCGTGCACACCGCGCCGGGCCACGGCCAGGAAGACTTTATCGTCGGCAAGAGGTACGGCCTCGCGGTCGACAACCCTGTCGGCGGCGACGGGCGTTTCCTGCCAGCCACACCGATCTTCGCCGGCGAGAAGGTTTTCGAGGCGAACAAGCACGTCGTCGAGGTGCTCGCAGAGCGCGGTGCGCTGCTGCATCACGAAGCGGTCCGTCACAGCTATCCGCACTGCTGGCGCCACAAGACACCGGTGATTTTCCGGGCCACGCCGCAGTGGTTCATCAGCATGGAGCGTGCAGGCTTGCGCACCGCGGCGCTCGCCGAGATCGGCAAGGTCGAGTGGACGCCTGGTTGGGGAGAGCAGCGCATCCACAGCATGATCGCCGGGCGTCCCGACTGGTGCATCTCGCGCCAGCGCATGTGGGGCGTGCCGCTGTCGCTGTTCACGCACAGGGAAACGGGCGAGCTGCATCCGCGCACGCCCGAGCTCGTGGACCAGGTCGCCGGGCTCGTAGCGACGGACGGCATCGATGCCTGGTTCGATCTCGATCCGGCCACGCTGCTCGGCGCCGATGCGTCTAGCTACGAGAAGGTCACCGACATCATGGATGTCTGGGTCGACTCGGGCGTCTCGCACCATTGCGTGTCGCAGAGCCGGCCGGAAATCCTGTCGCCCGCCGACCTCTACCTCGAAGGCTCGGACCAGCATCGCGGCTGGTTCCACAGCTCACTGCTGACCTCGGTCGCGCAGAAGGGCTACGCGCCCTACAAGGGCGTGCTCACCCACGGCTTCACCGTGGACGAGAAGGGCCGCAAGATGTCGAAGTCGCTCGGCAACACCGTGTTGCCGCAGAAAGTGATGAGCACGCTTGGCGCCGACGTGCTGCGCCTGTGGGTTGCAGCCACCGACTACGCCAACGAGATCAGCGTTTCGGACGAGATCCTGAAGCGCACGTCGGACTCATACCGTCGCGTCCGCAACACCGCGCGCTTCCTGCTCGGCAATCTTGCCGGCTTCGATCCCGCGCGTGATGCGATGCCGGTGGACCAGATGCTCGCGCTCGACCGTTGGGCGCTCGCCCGCACGCGCGAGCTGCAGCACGAAGTCGTCGCCGCCTATCGCAGCTACGAATTCCACGTCATCTATCAGAAGCTGCACAATTTCTGCGTCGTCGACCTCGGCGGCTTCTACCTCGACGTGCTCAAGGACCGCCTCTACACGACGCCGGCGAACGGCCCGGCGCGCCGTTCGGCGCAGACGGCGATGTACTGGATCGCCGAGGCGATGGTGCGCTGGCTGGCGCCGATCCTGTCGTTTACGGCCGAGGAGATCTGGCGCTTCATGCCGGGCCAGCGCGCGGAGTCGGTGTTCTTCACGACCTGGGCCGCCATCCCCGACACCGCATCGGTCCCGCAGGCGATCGACTGGCCGAAAGTGCTGGAGGCGCGCGCCGCCGTGCTGCGTGAGCTCGAGCGCCTGCGCGTTGCCGAGCAGATCGGCGCACCGCTCGATGCCGAGGTGACGCTCTACGGCACGCCCGCGTGGACCAGCGCATTGACTGCGTTGGGCGACGAACTGCGATTCGTGTTGATCACGTCGGCAGCGAACGTAGCGGATGCCGGCTCGCGGCCGGCCGAGGCCGCAGCCACGGACGGCGAGGGTAAGAGCGGACTCTGGCTGCACGTAAGGCGCTCCGAGTCGCAGAAGTGCGCCCGTTGCTGGCACAGGCGGCCGGACGTCGGTACCGTGTCTGCCCACCCGGAACTGTGCGGCCGTTGCGCGGTCAATCTCGACGGTCCTGGCGAGACACGCCGCTACGCCTGAAGCCCCAAGGACGCGATGAACACCTCAAGCCAGCCCAAGCCCCCGACGCTGTCCGTATCGCCGCACACCTCCACGGCGTCCGGCCTGGCGGCGCTCGCCGCCCTGCGCATCCAACGCACCCACCCGGCGGCCTGGTTGTGGCTGTCGCTGTTCGTCGTCGCGTTCGACCAGGCGACCAAGTTCCTCGTCACGCGCTTCCTCGAGCTCTACGAGCGCGTCGAAGTCCTGCCGGTGCTCGACTTCATGCTGCTGCACAACACCGGGGCTGCGTTCAGCATCCTGGCCGACGCTTCCGGCTGGCAGCGTGGCTTCTTCGTCACGCTCGGCATCGTCGTCAGCCTCGCCCTGGTGGTGTGGCTCTGGCGGCTGCCGCGCGGCGAGAAGTTCCTGCCGCTGGCGCTGGCGCTGATCCTCGGCGGCGCGCTCGGCAACGTGATCGACCGCATCGCACACGGATACGTCATCGACTTCATCCATGCGCACTGGGGTAGCTCGTATTTTCCGGCGTTCAACATCGCCGACAGTTCGATCACGATCGGCGCCGCGCTGATGATCCTCGACGCCTTCCGTGAACACAGGTAGGCGGTGAAAATCCTGCTCGCCAATCCGCGGGGATTCTGCGCTGGCGTCGACCGGGCCATCGACATCGTCGAGCGCGCGCTGGATCTCTTCGGCGCACCGATCTACGTGCGGCACGAGGTCGTGCACAACAGGTTCGTCGTCGACCGCCTGCGTGGTCTCGGCGCCGTGTTCGTCGAGGAACTCGATGAAGTCCCCGACCACGGCACGGTCATTTTCAGCGCCCATGGCGTCGCGAAGGCGGTGCAGGCCGAAGCGGTCCGGCGCGGCCTGCGCGTGTTCGACGCCACCTGCCCGCTCGTCACCAAGGTGCACATGGAGGTTGCACGCTACGGCCGCGATGGCCGCGACGTGATCCTGATCGGCCACGCGGGTCACCCCGAGGTCGAGGGCACGATGGGCCAGTTCGACGCGTCGCACGGCGGACGCATCTGCCTGGTCGAGGACGTCGACGACGTGCTGCACCTGAACGTGCGCGATCCCTCGAGGGTCGGCGTGGTCACGCAGACGACGCTCTCCGTGGACGACACCGCCGACGTGCTCGAGGCGCTGCAGGCCAGGTTCCCGACGCTGACGACGCCGCGCAAGGAGGACATCTGTTACGCGACGCAGAACCGCCAGGACGCAGTGAAGAAGCTGGTCGCGGACTGCGACGTGGTGGTCGTGGTCGGCTCGGCCACGAGTTCGAATTCCAACCGCCTGCGTGAGATTGCCGCGAAGGCGGGCATGCCGGGCTACCTGGTGGACGGTCCCGAGGACCTGCGTGCCGAGTGGTTCACGGGCAAGCAGGTCGTGGGCGTTACGGCAGGCGCGTCAGCGCCTGAACTGCTCGTACAGCGCGTCGTGGCGCGTCTCAAGGAGTGGGGCGGGCAGGACGCGAGCGAAATCGATGGCCGGGCGGAACATGTCGTGTTCGCGCTGCCGCGTGAATTGCGCCCAGTGGCGACCGGCCAGGACAAGGCAGCCGGCTGAGCCCGCGAGACCGAGGCTTGTGCCTGCCGGTTGGGCTACCAGCAGTCGTTCGAGGTCGCGGTGCGCGCACCTGCCTGGTCGATCGTGAATGTGCCGCAGTGGGTGTCGTCGGCCTGACCCCCTGCCGCGGTGGCCGTGGCCGCAAAACTGTCGGCATCGGCATCGTCGATCGTGATCGTGTAGTAGCCGTTCTCCGTCGTCGCCAGCAGGCCCAGTCCGTCCGGTGGCGCGTCGGCTAGCGCGTCCGTGTACGTGTTGTTCTGCAGATAGAATTTCTCCTGCGCGGCCGCGAGGTTCAGCAGGGCCGACTTGGCTTCAGCCCGGTGCGACCGCATCACGAACTGGCGATAGCTCGGGACCGCGATGGTGGCGAGCAGCGCGACGATCGCCACGACGACGACCAGCTCGATCAGGGTCACGCCTCGCATCTTGTTCAACATCGGTTCGCTCCTTCAGGGAATCTGGCAGTGACGCCGGACGGGGCCGGCGTCACTGGCCTCGTCAGTTCGAGCCGCGCTGTTCCCAGTAGGTCCGCACCGGCGGGTTGGCGAGCCCGCTGCCGCAACTCTCCAGGCCGACCAGGCAGATTGGATCCACGGCCGGGCCCTGGACTGGCGGCCAGGTCGTCGGGTCATCCACGTCGCAGCCCGGTGTCGTGGCGCAGCCCGGCGGCGGTTCGTCCGCAGGCACGTCCCCCGGCGTCGGGAATACGAAGGTTACTTCCGGCGCAATGCTGCCCTGGGCCAGTTGCGTGAGCACGACCAACTTGCCGGTTGCGACGTTCGCTACGTAGAGCCGGTTCAGGCCGACGGTCGCGACGCAGAACTCCGGGTTGTATTCGCGCTCTTCTGGAGAATACGTCGTGAAGTAGACCTGGCTCTGGAAGGTGCGCGATTCAGCGAGGACCTTTTCGCCCGCATCCTGCAGGTTCATTCGCCAGCCGACACCGCCTGCCGGAATCGTCGGGTTGGCGACTCCAGTCACGTCGAGCAGTCGCGTGTCGCCGTCGGTGATGATCTGGTGGCACGGTGAGGTCTCCGTCGTGCCGCAGGTGGCCTTGTACTGGGTGTTCGGCACCTGCGAGAACACGTTGAAGTCGCGCAGGCTGTAGAACCGATTGACCACCGTCACGTCCGTGATCGGCTTTTCGCGGTGTCCCGAGCCGATGCCGATGTTGATGAAGTTGGTCGTGCCGGCATCTATCAGCGAGACGTCAGGCGCATAGAAGAAGCGACGGTTCTTCGTCGCGTCGGTCTTGACCGCGAGGTCGCCGTTGCCGAGGGATGCAAAGACCCCGCCCCAGACCAGGTCCGCCGCCGCCTGGCCGTTGCGGATGTCGAAGCGCCAGACGCGCCCGCCCATGTCCGCGGCATACATGCGGTCGGCGAAACCGTCGCCCGACAGGTCGACCACGCGCACGTCGCCGGGGATGGAATTCGTCATCTTCGCGAGCGGCAACTGCGCGCCGGTGTCCGACGTCGGGCCAGCGCGCCAGATCAGGCTGCCGGTAATGGCATCCACCATGAAGACACGATTACCTACGTTGTCCGCCACGTAGCCGACGGTGTCCTGGGCGACGTCGTAGCCGCCGCCGAACACGAGCACCATCTTGTCGGGGTTGCCGCTGGTCCACGTGCGGTTGACGTTGACGCGCGCGACCGTGGGTGCGGACCAGGTCTGGCCGACGCCCGGCAAGTCGGATGGTCCGATGATCCAGAGCAGCTTCGGCGCGGTGCGTACAGTTACGTCGAGGCCGACGTAGCTCGAGCCGCCGCGGCGCATGCCGAAGTACAGGTACACCTTGTCCATTTCGGACTCGGAGACCGTGCCGTCACCGTTGATGTCCGAGCCAGCGGGCTCGATCGTGCCGTCGCCGTCGCGGTCGAGCCGGACCACCCTTACCGCGCCGTCCAGGCCGTACACGCGTGAAGTCACGTCGTCATTGGTGTACAGCTCCTCGATGCGGTCGAGCATGACGCGCGGCACGAAGGCCCAGAGTTCCTCGCCCGTCTGCGCATTGACGGCCTGGAGGTAGCCGTCGTTCGTCGTCGCGTAGAGGGTGAGGTCCGGATCGTCCGCCGGCCCGCCATAGATAACCGTTGACGGACGCGAGTGCAGCGGATCGCCCATGTCCTTGCGGGCTTCCGTGGAATCGTTGTTGCCGTTCTCATCCAGGACGTCATGACCATACGCCCAGTCCACGAGGTCGCCGACAGCCGGCCGGCCCGACACCGCCACGTTCGACACGACGCCGAGCAGCAACAGGTTGGCGAGCGTCAGGTTGCCCGAGGCCTTCAAGGCCGACAGGTCTTCGGTCAACGTTCCCGAGTTGGCAGTCAGGTTGCTGTAGATCTTGCGGGTCGCCGGGTTCTTCAGTTCACCCGCCGCGCCGCCCATCTCGGCGTCGGCACCATCCGCCATGTCCGACCAGTAGCTCTGCGCGCCATCCCGGAAGAAGCCGTTGTTTGGGTCGACCGCCGCATTGTCGTTCACGTCGCGGATTTCGCCGGTCGGCGTGATCTGATACTTCTTGATGTTGCCGAGCCAGCGGTAGGAGGTGGCTGGCTTGAACACCGACATGTACAGGTAGTTCAGGTTCTGCGTGCGGTTGAATGCGTTCACGGCCACCGTCGGCGAGGTGAACGTCGTCGTCTGCTCGAGGATCTTGGAAATGATCTCCGAGAAGGCCTCGGTCAGTTCGGCAGAGTCGGCGGCCGAGTAGTACTTGCCGCCGCCGCGCTGCGCAACTTTCTCCAGGAACGCTGTGCCTGACGCTACGTCATCGCCGAAGCCGATCCAGTAGCTGGTGACGTTCTGCACGCCCGGCCGGTCTGCGCGCAGGTCCGCTTCATGCAGCCACTTGGAGAGATCGTCCGTGCACTTGCCGTTGCTCTCGGAGCCGTCGCACGTCGCGCGGCCGTTAATCCTGGCGAAGTCGGGCAGGTTCTGGATGGGTGTATTGGCCTCGTTGTCCTGCGTCGGCAGACCGTCCGTCAGGTAGACGATGTAGTTCTTCTGGCAATCCTGGTCCGCCGGCGAGTCGTACAGACTCCTGTCCGATGCGTTGCGGGAAGCGGCGACGCTTGGCGTGTCGCCGTTGGGTGTGCTGGTGAACTTGTCCGACTTGCCGTAACTGGAGTTAACCAGGTTGTACGCACCTGGAAACAACGACTGGTCGGCGCCACCGCCGAAATACACCTTGTTGCCTCTGTAATACTGCGTGGCTTCGTACAGCGTTTCCGAAAGCGGGGTCCAGCCAGCGGCATTCCAGGAGTTGATCTCGGTCGTCATCGCCGCGCGGTTGTCCTCGATCTTGCCCATCTCCTTCACGACCATGCCGCCTTGCGCCGCGGCGTCGTTGTCGTTGCCCGTATCGTTGCTGTAGCGCATCAGGCCGACATTGACGTTGTCGTCGAGATTGGTCAGCAGCGTGGTCAGGACGTCCTGCATGATTTCCAGTCGCGTGCGCGTGATCGTGGAACTCGCCTTCCAGTTGAGGTAGTTGCCGGAATAGAACGTGATCGCATCGCCGCGGCTCCAGTCGATCTTGTTGGCGGTATTGCTGGACCACGGGCCGTTGGTCGAGCCGTCCGCGGCGAACTTTTTCGTGGACGCAGCGGTCTGACCATGAATACCGGCGTCCGCCTGGCACTCGATCCAGCTGGTGCTGTCGCCGGCCGAGAGCGCTTCCCACCGATTTCGGCTCGACCGCCAGCGTGCGGCCTTTGTGACGTACGCGATGCCGGACGAGTCCAGGTTCGGCTGGGCTGCATTGCAGGTGAATGCAGTCGCGGCCACGTATCTATCGGTGCTGCAGTTCGGTGCGCTGTTGTTGCTCGACCAATACACCCGGTCCGTCCGGCACGAGCCGCTATAGGTATCGGCCGGGTTGAAGGACACCTGGGTCACCACGTTGGTGTCCATGCTGCCCGACGTGTCCATGATGAACAGAATGTTGGGTCGTGACGGAGCCGCGGCGACGGCCGCGCCGACGAACAATTCCGTGTCGTCCGCGCCGGCAGGCGTGTTGGCCAGCATCGCCACGGCCGCTGTAGCGGCCAGCGTGACTAGCGATCGCATCCTGGAAGTCGTCATGACTTGGTCCTCGATTCGGTGGCGCCGCCTTGCGGAGCCTTGGGTGACTTCTTGGTGGGCACGTCGGCCGGGTCGAGCTGCGTACGCAGAATCAAGCGCGTGACATGACGGCTCTTCGTCTCGTAAAAGACGTCGAGGTGACTAGCGCCGCGCGCCGCGTACTTGCGCAAGGTCGCGAGTGGCACCGCTTGTTTGCCGACATAGTACTGACTCGTGTCGTCGAGCCGCAGGACGATCGATTCGCAACCCGCGCAGGGTGCAAAACTCCACGGGCCGTAGGCCGAGCCGGGTACGCTGACGAATTCCGTGCTCGTTTCGACACCGGTCTCATTCGAGATCAGCGTGGCCTGGCTCCAGGCTGCCGAAGCTGTGCTGCAGAGGGCGATGGTGGTAATCAGCGTCTTCTTGAACATGATGTTTCTCTCCGGTGGCGGTGCGGTGATCAGCCGCCGCTCGGTCCGACGACGTAGAAGCTCTGTCGATGTTCCGACTGCGCGCCGCGATCCGACGTGCCGAAACTGTCGACGACGAAGTGGGAGGCCTCGAAGCCCGTGCCGATGCTGGTGCCGGGGGCGAGCGTCTGGCCGGTCTGGCGGTCGTAACGCATGAAGTACTCGCACTGCTGCGCGTCGGTCGGGTCGTCGACTTCCGGGCAGTTCGTGATCGGCTGTCCTGCCCCGCGCGTCGGCACCGGACGGATGGCCGCCAGGTTGTCGTAAGTGCCGATCGGCACGCTGGTGTTGTAGATGCCCTGGGCGAGCGCCTGCTCGATGCCGGCATCGGCGGCCTGGAACGAGCGCTCCTGGTACTGTGCGTTACCTGCCATCAGCAGCTCGAGCGAGGCGGTGGTCATGCCGGAGATGGCCAGCAGCGTCAGCACGAGCAGCAGGATGAGCCCGACGACGAGCGCTGCGCCCGCTTCGCCTCGCGGCGGGCCAGCCAGACGGAGCGGCGAGCGATGGCGGGTCGTCATGCGCGTGTGTTCCGGATGTGGATCGTCTTGGTGAGCAGGATGCGCCGGTAGTTGTCGTCAGGTGCTACCACAGCGCCCATGTCGGCGTACTGGAAGCCGGTGTCATTGACGTAACCAATCTCGCGCTCTTCCGCGCGGATGCGCAGCCAGATCGTCGCCGAGACCACGACGCCATTCGCCGGCACGGCACCCGGGTTCACGTACTGGTCGATATTCGTGTCACCGTTGGTGTCGACGCCCAGGCGCACCTGCAGGTCTTCGACGCCCGGGACGATCTCCTCGTCGATGAAGGCGTTGCCCGGTGCGCCGCTCGCGTTGGCGAACCGCTTGCGGCGGAGCGACGGCACGTCGTTGCGGTTGGTCGAGCGCGACGACACGTAGTAAACGTGTGCCTCGAGTTCGCGGGACTGTGAAGCGGGGGGCAGGTAGTCTGCCGGAACACAGGCCTGGTCGGTGGGATCCGTGCAGGCGGGTACGAACAGCGTGCCCCGGATCACGCTGGTCTGCAGGTAGATACGGCTCGAGTCCAGTGCGGTCGGCTGCGTGCCGTTCGCGCGACGTATCCACAGCGTGTCGGTGCCAGCCAGGTAATTATTGGCCGCGCAGGTCAGCGCATAGGAGTTGTTCGAGCCGCCGACGTATTCGTCCAGGTTGAGCGCGAAATAGTTGCT
>JADIYJ010000008.1 GCA_016705325.1 Pseudomonadota bacterium
GATCGTCGTCTCGACAATCGCGAGGTTTAGTCCACGCGGATGCGCAGCAGTACCGCAAGGTCAGACAGCGCGCACGATTGCACGCGCATTGTTGCGGGCCATCGATGAGGCCAGTCCGCCACTTGCCCCGGCGGTCAGGCGGGACCTGCTACAGGTCCATGAAAGGCATCTTCAGGTCATCCGCGTGCGCAACAAGTTGCTTCATGCGCACCCGTTCACAGCGGAAGATGGTTCACAGCGATTGAGTGCCGGTTGCCGACCGTGGTCAACGGAAGCAGTGGACGACGCTGCTCAGCACTTCGAACGACTCCGCGAGTTGAAGACGGGCAGCATGACCGGAAGCGGGTGCATTGAAATGTCGGGCGCAAGCTTCTGCACCTGGCGCCAGCGCATGGGCACGTTGGTCAGCGGGCTGACAAAGACACGTTGATATTTCGACGCCAGTTGCGCCGCAGGAAGCAGGTCGGTGTCCTGGCCGACGTACACTTCGGTGTGGCCTTTCTGCGCTTCGAGCAGCATGCAGAGCGCCATCATGGTGTCGACTTCCTTCTGCGTGACGCCGCGCTTTTCGCGATCGTCCGCGGGCAGGTAGCGCGGTACGGCGGCAACCACCAGGTCCAGGGCTTTACCTGCCAGGATCAGTTCCTGTGCATGGCCTTCGCGCAACACGTTGGCGAACGCCAACGCGACGCGGGACTGGCGGATCTACGCCGACTTCGCCCAGCGCCTGATTGGCATCGCCCGCGAGCTGTATGCCGACGAACCGTTCGGGGTCGATCTGAGCAACAGCGCCTACGCGCTCGATTCGACGACCATCGACTTGTCCCTGTCGCTGTTTCCGTGGGCGCCGTTTCGAACGACCAAGGCGGCCGTGAAGCTGCACACGCTGCTCGATCTGCGCGGCAATATCCCTTCGTTCATCCACATCAGCGACGGTAAGCTGCGCGACCGCAATGGGGTCGCAACCCACGAGCCTCGGCTATCGGGTCGTCGCAGGCGCGTTCAAGGAGGTCGCAGCCCAGTAGTGCGACAGCGATTGCCAGTCACACGAGCCCAGCGTGAGCCGGGCTCTGTCGTTTGGGGAGTGGCAGTGATTGCGCTGTTGATTGGCCTAGAGTTCAATTCGCCGGCCGGTGTGGATCTCCTGCACACGATCGCCCATGGCGCGGCGCAGCACGTCGAACGCGGCCCCGCCGGTGCAGTGGCCGGTCCAGGTCGTCTCAATGCCGGCGGCGAGCACGGACCGGCCGATCTCGGCGACCGCGCGTTCACTCTCGGACATGCCGTGGAAGGGCGGGAGCTTCGCGAGGTGAAAGCCGCCGATCACGGCCTTGATGGGGACGCCGGGGAACGCCGCTGACGCGGTCTCGACCATGTTCAGCAAGCCGTTGTGCGAGCAGGCCGTGAGCACGACCAGTGCGTCGTGCTCACGGATCGCGACGACGACTTCGTGTCTGAAGTCGTCGGGAACGAGGGCGGAGTCCCGATTCAGGTACAGCCAGCGGTTGCCGGCGGGTCGCGGGTGCCGGCCTCTGATGTTGGGCAGCACGAACACGTCCGGGAGCACTGCGGTGCGTTCGTGCGCGAAGTGGAAGCGATGCGCGTGCTGCGCGAGCAGTGCCTGGTCGAGTCCGATGTATCTCCTGACGAAGCCGAGCAGCTTCACGGTCGGGTCGCCGTCCGGCGCGGCGCCGAGGTAGATCGGCGCGTGGTGGTTCAGCTCGAGGAAGCGGCGCAGTCCGCCGCCGTGGTCGTAATGATGGTGAGACAGGATCGCCACGTCGATTGCAGCAATGTCGACCGACAGACGCTCCGCGTTGCGGGCGAAGGCGTCCGAGGCGCCCATGTCGATGAGGATGTGGCGGCCGTTCAGCTCGACGCACAGTGACAGACCCCATTCGGCGGTGAGCTCGTGGTCGTCGGGGCTCGGGCGGTTGTCGATCAGGGTGGTGATCTGCAAGGTGAGTTGCTCACGGAGCGGGAGATGTCCGCGTCCGACATCGGTGCTGGCCTCAGGTCGTCAGGGATGCGGGTCGCTGGCTCGATTAGAGGACTGCGCGGAGGGGCCGTCAATTCGGGATGCTGACGGGCCTTCCATTCGCATGTGCGTGACCGCGGCGGAAATCGAGGACGCTCGGCAGTTCGTACGCCAGTACAGGCTGTCCCGACGTTATGCGGCCGCTCACGTGTAACCACCTGATCGGCCTCTGAAAAGCACGCTTGCGGCGATGTTGACGATTTCACGTTCGGAGCATGTCATCGTCGCCCCCGGAGTAGACGCCTGGGGCTCGGACGATGCATACGGGCAAGCTGCTGTTCGCCCAACTGATGGAACACCTCCCGCCGATGGGTGCATTCCGGTCACATGGTTTACACGTCATTCCGGACGCATGGATTACAGATCCTTCCGGAGACATCGGCAGGCTTCGGAGTCTCAAGGGCGTTTGACGCCCGGCATATTTGTAGTGACATTTAATCCATGCGCATCACGTGTGACCCGTTGCAGCGGCAGCGTACGCTGGCAGAGCGGGGTCTCGACATGCGCAGGGCG
Source organism: Pseudomonadota bacterium (assembly GCA_016705325.1). Classification (GTDB taxonomy): domain Bacteria; phylum Pseudomonadota; class Gammaproteobacteria; order Steroidobacterales; family Steroidobacteraceae; genus RPQJ01. Next base: position 2,552 of record JADIYJ010000008.1, read on the forward strand.
AAGGAGGTCTTCGCGGGCGTTCATTTCACCCGCGACGATGACCGCTTCGACTGCGGTGAGCCTCGATTTGTGACGGTCGGGATGCTCGATTCACGATTGGTTGTATTCGTCTGGACACCGCGCGGTTCGGCCAGGCGCATCATCAGCATGAGGCATTGTCATGAGCGCGAAGCGAAAAGGCTCCGTCCGTACTTCAATCGTGACGAGTGAGCCGCCGGAAATTACCGACGAGTGGATCGCAGGTGCCGACTTGTACCGGGGCGAAAAGCTGGTTCGCCGAGGGCGCCCGAAGTTGCAGCATCCACGCAGACTGCTGTCGCTGCGATTGCCGCCGGAAGTGATCGCCAAGTGGAAGGCGACGGGTCCTGGCTGGCAGACGCGAATGGCCGAGGTACTGGAGAAGTCGACTCCCAAGTCACGTCGGTCCTCTGGCTGACAGCATGCTGCGGTGTGGACGAGTCGAGCCAACGAAAACGTGTCGGCGAACCGCCCGGAACCAGTTCGGTCGCGATTTGCGCAACGCGTTGAACCGGATCGGTTTCCAAAGTACACACTCAGGAATTCAGGATTCCGGTTCGGTATGGGCTCGGTCGGACCCCCCAGCATCCGCATTCGCCCCAGCCGACGCAGGAACACGAGGCGCCGTAGCCACCGGATCACCACCCAGCCACGCGGCCTCGCACGCGGACTCGGTGCGAAAGTCGATATCGCGGGGAATGACTGCAATGTCAGACGATGTCTGCATTTGGAAGTCCGTCCCCGCCTTTCGTCCGGGGACGTGCTGCTTCGAAAGCAGGGCCCGCGGCCGGAAGACTCAAGCGTCGCAGGCGGACTGTGAACAGGCGTTGAAGTTTGTCCAGGACGTGGTCAATCCTTGACGCCGGCAACGGCGAGAACGGCGCGACGCCATGCGCAAGGCGGGCCATTCCGTCGGCGGGGCCAGTGTGCAATCTGTGACGCGTTGCACGAATATGTCAGTTGATCTGCCAAGCCCGCTCTTGTACCGCAGGTGATCAAGGGCCACGCTACCAACGTGGGCTGACCCGCAACGCGCAGAGCGCTGGCGAATTGCAGTGGCCGTTGCGCGCGCATCGGATGCCCCGGACCCGGGGTCGGGTTCGACGATGCGACAGAAGCCGGCGCCGGGAGTACGGGGTGAACACCGATGCTCAACATGGATCCGATAGTGCTGCGCACTGCGCTGGCGCAGCTGGAACACGCCACGCAGGACTATGTCGAGTGGCACGCAAACCTGCTGCGCGAAATCGTCTGCGGGCTGCCGCTTGATTTGAACGATCTGGCGGAAGACGCTCACCTCAATTGCCGGTTTGGCCGGTGGTATTACCAGCAGGCATCGGCCGAGTTGCGGGCAATACCGGCGTTCATGGCGGTCGGCTCGGAGCATGAGCGCCTGCATCGGATCGCCGCACGCGTGCTGCGGGAGGTGGCGGCGGATGAGTCCATCGTTCGTGAGGATTTCGAGGCACTGCTGGCCGTGTGCACGCAGCTGCGCCTCGGGCTCGACGCGCTGCGACACGAGATCGAGTGCACGCTGCGCAACCGCGACGCACTGACCGGTGCTTACAATCGCGCCGAGATGCTGCGGGAGCTGCGTGAGTGGCATGAGATGGCGAAACGGCACGTGCAGACGTGCTGCCTCGTCTTCATGGACCTCGATCGCTTCAAGGACATCAACGACCGCTGCGGCCATCACGTGGGCGACGAGATCCTGGCCGGCGCGGTTCGATTGCTGGCCCAGTACCTGCGGCCCTATGACAAGGTGTTTCGCTACGGCGGCGACGAGTTCCTGATTGCGTTACCCGGGACGGATCTCGCGCTTGGGCAGGCGGTGATCAAGCGCATCCGCGAAACTCTCGCGTCCCGATCGTTGGCCAGCGGTCCCGACGGCACCGCACTTCGGGTGACGGCGTCGTTCGGGCTCGCGTTACTCGATCCGGAGGTCAGTGTAGAGGATTCCATCGAACGCGCCGACCAGGCCTTGCTGCTGGCCAAGACGGCTGGGCGCAACCGCGGTATCAGCTGGGATGAGAACGTCACGACGAGCGCGCGATTGCCGCGCCTGCGGATCGAGGGGGTCACGGAATAGTTCGTTGCGGGTGCCGGCCGCGGCGACGCAGCCGCGTTCGGCGTGGACAGCTTGTGAAGCCATTTGAGGTGACAGCGCATGGAAGAATACTGGGCCACGCGGACGGGCCGGTGGCGACGGGCGATGCATGATCGCGCGGGACCGTCGCTGGCGGAGCGGCTGCAGCAGGTGATCCGCCAGGACGTGGAAGCGGGGCAGTTGCCGGCGGGGGCGTTGTTGCCGACGAGCGAACGCGTTGCGGCTGAACTGGCCATCGAACCGGCGGACGTGCGCGCGGCGTATGCGTGCCTGCTCGCAGACGGGTTGCTCGAAGAACGCGTGGACGGCGTGCTCTGCATTGCGAGCCAGGGGCGTGAGACGACGGTCGGGGATGCGACACAGATCCGCTTCGAGGCGGCACTGCTCAAAGCGGTGCGTGAAGCGGCGGCCCGCGGGCTGTCGAGTGCCGAGGCCACCGGGATGTTCAAGGCGGCCGTGATCCGCCTGCAAGCGATGGAGCGGCCGAAGAAGCCGCGGGAGTGAGTCCCGGCGTTGGTCGGATGTGCGTGCCGCGATTCTGTGGATCTGGAAGAATATCGATGGGCACGAACAGGAAGCTTCGGCAGGCGCTGATGGCAACCTCATGCTGTGCGAGGGCGTCGAGATGCTCGACGATCGCGCCAACCTGGAGCTGATCCGCAATCCCTTCATGCAGGCCGTCGAGTTCCGCGGTGGCAAGGGCGCGAAGATATGCGATTATTGCCACGGCTCCGTGGCCAATGCTCCTGCCGAGCGCAAGCCGGCCGCGGGCAGCTGACCGTGGGCACTGGATCGCTGCGACCGAGGCAAGTCATGCAGAGAGAGCGCATTCGACGCATCATGAGCGAGGCCGTGCTGTCGATCGGTGTTCATGAGCCGGTTTCCGAGGCGCTGCGTCTGTTCGCCGAATATCCTGTGCATCACCTGCCCGTAGTCGATCAGTCAGGACTCATCGGCATGTTGAGCTCGGCCGACATGCTCAAGCTGCAGCATTTCATGCCCAAGTCCGACACGCGGGAGGCCGCAACCCTGTTGAACGATCGATTCCGGATTGAGTCGATGATGCGTCGGCCCGTTATCTCGGCAAGACAGGACGACACCATTGCCGATGCGGCGGCTTCCATGGCAACTCACGGTGTGCATGCGTTGCCAGTCGTCAACGAAGACAATCACCTGGTGGGGATCGTCACGACCACCGACATCGTGGCAGCGCTGCTGCATGGCATCGGACCCAGGCCCGCGTCAGGACAGCACGCCGCAAGACTCCAACCGACCGAGCTCGAGGTGCGCCACGCAATCGAAGCGGCCGAGTCCGCGACATTGAATGGGACCGATGCCGACGGGATTGCAGCCTGGGCGTTGTACCTGCACGAACGGAACGCACGGCTGGAGGAGTTGCGCCAGGATGTGGCTCGTTACCTGCGCAGCGGGCAGGACGAACAACTGCACGCGCGTCTCCTGCAGGTCCTCGACCGGCTCGATAGCCACGCTGAACTCGCGACCCGGCCATGAAAGACACCCGACGGTACCGGCGGTCTTTGCGACGGCGTTCGCTGGCCGGTGTCCTCCTTGCCGCGGCCTTGGCCTGCGGTCCGTGTGTCGCTGCAGGCGCAGGAGACCCGCCGGCAGGCGCTCCCACCGGGGTGGTCGCTCCACCGGTCGCGAGCGTCAAGCCGTTCACGGTCACGTCGCCGCATGGCAACAGGGTCGACAACTACTACTGGTTGCGTGACGACTCGCGCCGGAGTCCCGCGGTGCTGGCGTACCTGGACGCCGAGAATGCCTACGCGAACGCGATGCTGGCGCACTTGGAGCCCCTGAAGCAGCGGCTCTATGACGAGATCGTCGGCCGCATCGCGCAGGACGACTCTTCGGTGCCCTATCGGGACAATGGCTGGTGGTACTACCGCCGTTTCGAGGCCGGCCAGGAGTACCCCGTCTACGCGCGACGCAAGGGAGCAATGACGGAACCCGAGCAGGTCCTGCTGGACGTGCCGCAACTGGCCACGGGCAAGGAGTTCTACGAGGTGCCCGGGCGTGAGGTTGCACCGGACGACACCACGCTCGCCTACACCGAAGACACGACGGGCCGGCGGCAGCACACGCTCCGGTTCAAGAGTCTCGTCGACGGCAGGCAGTTCGCGGACACAGTCGCGAACGTCGAAGCGGACATCGCGTGGACAGCCGACAGCCGCGCCGTACTCTATATCGAAAAGGATCCGATCACGCTGCTGGGGCTCAAGGTGCGCAAGCACGTCCTGGGAACGGACCCCAGGCTGGATCCCGTCGTGTACCAGCAGGACGATCCCAGCTTCTACACCAGCGTCTACAGGACCAGCGACGACCGTTTCATCGTCGTCTACGCCCAGAGCACGGTGTCGTCGGAGATGCGCATCGCCGACGCCGCCGATCCTGAGTTGCGCTTCCGTGTGTTCCTGCCGCGCGAGCGGGATCATGAGTACCAGGCCGACCACGTGGACGGGCGCTGGGTCATTCGTACCAACTGGCAGGCCAGGAACTTCCGGTTGATGGAGGCGAGGGACGGCGCCGAGAACGACCGGTCGAAGTGGGCCGAGATCCTGCCGCACCGGGACGATGCGTTCGTCGAGAACTTTGCGGTGTTCAGGACCTTCCTGGCCGTCGGCGAACGCGCGGGCGGCCTGAGCAGGATCCGCATCCGGCCGTGGTCGGGCGGCAGGGACTCGTTCATCGCCGCCGACGATCCGACGTATACGTTTGCCCTGGGCGACAACCACGACGTCGACACGAACCTGGTCCGCTACACCTACGAATCCCTGGCCACGCCGCGGTCGACGTTCGACTTCAACGTGCACACGGGCGAGCGCACCCTGCTCAAGCGCCAGCCGGTGCCGGGTCGCTTTGACGCCGCGCAGTATGCGACCGAATTCGTCTGGGCCACGGCGCGCGACGGCGCGAAGATTCCCGTCTCCCTCGTCTATCGCAAGGGCAGCAAGCGCGACGGCACGGCGCCAGTGCTGCAGTACGCGTATGGATCCTACGGCTCGTCGTCGGACCCGTGGTTCCAGGTGGAGGCCCTGTCGCTGATTGACCGCGGCTTCACCTTCGCAATCGCGCACGTGCGTGGCGGGCAGGAAATGGGACGCGCCTGGTACGAGGACGGCAAGCTGCTGAAGAAGCAGAACACCTTCAGCGATTTCGTCGATGTCACGCGCCATCTCGTGCGAGAGCGCTACGCCGACCCACAGCGGGTGTTTGCAGACGGGGGGAGCGCCGGTGGCCTGCTCATGGGCGTGATCGCCAACCAGGCGCCGCGGGACTACCGGGGCATCGTCGCGGAGGTTCCGTTCGTCGACGCGGTCACCACCATGCTCGACGAGACCATCCCGCTGACCAGCAACGAGTTCGACGAGTGGGGCAACCCGCAGCAGAAGGACTACTACGACTACATGCTCCGCTATTCGCCGTACGACAACGTCGCGCGCCAGGAGTACCCGGCGATGCTGGTGACGACCAGCCTGTGGGACAGTCAGGTGCAGTACTACGAGCCCGCCAAGTGGGTCGCGCGGCTGCGGGCTACGAAGACGGGCGGCCAGCCGCTCCTGTTCCGCACGACGATGGCGGCCGGCCACGGCGGCAAGTCGGGTCGCTACCAGCAGTACGCTGACATCGCCGAGGTCTATTCGTTCATTCTCGACCAGGCGGGTATTCACGACTGACGGGGCCGCCAGAAAGTGCATTCCGTATGGCGCCCGTCTGCTGCTGCGAGCGCGCCGTGCCGGGCGCGGCAACGCTAAGCGGCGCTGATGATCGCGCCGTCGTCGCCGTTGACGGCGTGCAGCGGACGCGATGCGCGAATCAACTGATCCGCCGGGACGGGCGGGCTGAAATAGTAGCCCTGTGCGTAGCGGCAACCCAGCGACTGGAGGACAGCGAGCTGGGCCGCATCCTCGACGCCTTCGGCTACGCTCGCCATGCGGAGGTTTTCGACGAGCATTAGCGTGGCGTGGATGACTGCCATCACGTCCGTGTTGCGCGTCAGCCCCTTCACGAACGATCGATCGATCTTCACCGTGTCGAACGGGTAGTCACGCAGACACGCGAGTGACGACGTGCCGGTGCCGAAGTCGTCCATCGAGAGCCGTACACCCATGGCGCGCAGCTGCTGCATGAGGGCGTTGCAGGCGGACGGGTCGCGCATGACCTCGCGCTCGGTCACCTCCAGTTGCAGGCAGTGAGCCGGTACGCCCGTGCGTTTCAGGACGGTGTTGATGCGCGACAGCAGTCGCCCGCCGAGCGCCAGCTCGGCGCGGGAGACGTTGATGCTGATGGCCGTCGGGGCCTCGTCCGGCCACTCGCGCCGCCATGCCGCGAGCTGCGTGCAGGCCTCGAGCAGGACCCATTCGCCGATCTGCACGATCAGGCCGGACTCCTCGGCGATCGGGATGAACTCGGCCGGTGGGATGTCACCGAACTCGGGGTGCACCCAGCGCAGCAGCACCTCGGCCGAGACCATGTGCCCGGTCTCGACCGCCACGATCGGCTGGTACGCAAGCGACATTTCCCCCTTGCCGATTGCCTTGCGCAGCCCGCGTTCGATGCCGACGCGGCGGGTGAGCCGCTTGTGCATCGCCTCGTCGAAGACCACATGGCAGGCGCGTCCGGCGCGCTTGGCCTCGTACATGGCGACGTCGGCGTTGCGGATCACGGCCTCGGCGCTGTCGCGGTCGTCATGGCCGACGACGATGCCGATACTTGCCGACGAGTGCACGTCGCCGCCGTTCAGGGCGTAAGCGGGTTCCAGCGTCTGCAGCAGCCGCGCGGCGACGCGCTCGCTATCGGCGTCGGTCCGCAGGTCGTTGATCAGCACGACGAACTCGTCGCCGCCGAAGCGCGCCACGACGTTGCCGGACGCGTCTTCGCCGAACGCGTCGGTCACGCGCAGTGCGCCGCGCATCCGTACCGCGATCTGCTGCAGCAATTCGTCGCCCGCGTCATGGCCAAGCGTGTCGTTGATCAGTTTGAAATGGTCGAAATCGAGGAACAGGACCCCGAAGCGCTGCTGGGTGCCGGCGCTGGTGCGAGCGATTGCCGCGTGCAGCTGTTCCATGAACAGCGTGCGGTTGGCGAGTCCGGTCAGGCGATCCTTGCGGGCCGCCAGCTGTGCATGCAGCGCGGCGCTGGCGATATCGCGTGCGTCGGCAAAGCCGCGGTACCGCAGCCGGTATACCGTCACCGTAAGCAGTACGATCATCAAGGCCGCCGGCAGCAGGCCAAGGAGCAAGTCCCGGCGGGCCGCCTCGAGGTGCGCGACGTAACCGCTGGCGTCGAGGTCCACGCCGACCACGCCTTCCTGGCGTCCCCGCGCGTCGAGGATCGGCGCATAGCCGGTCATGAACGTGCCCCAGGCGTCGGTGTAGGGCTGGTGGGTGGCCGTCGGCCTGCCGGGCTGGCCGTTCCAGCCGAGCGCCTCGAGCTTGGCCGTCTGTGGGCTCACGCTCAAGTCTCCGACCGCGGAATGGTCTTCCACCCCGTCGCCGTCGTGGTCGCCTGGCTCTGCCGCGTCGAGGACGAACCGCACGGACGCGCCGTCCAGGATCAGCGTGTACATGTAGCGGATCGCGGGGATGGCGGTCCGCATGCGTTGCAACGGTTCGACCGCCGCGCGGTATTCGGGGCCGTTGTCCTGCTCCGGCCGGCGGATGGCGGCGTGTGCCACCGGGTCCACCTGTACTGCCGCTGCCGTTGCCAGCTGCACCAGGTACTCGCGATAGTTCTCACGCACCGTGGTCGTCGCGGAATGCCACAAGCCGATGATGGCGGCTCCGACGGCGACCGAGACTGCCAGTCCGACCGCTAGCGCCTCCAGCAGCGCGCGCCGGCGGTCACGCCGGACGTTGTCGACAGGCGCAGCCGACGACAGGCCGGTGAAGTCGGAGGTTCTCCTGAGCATCGGCAATGGGTACTCCTTGGTTTGAAGTTCGTCGGCGCGGCGGGCCGAAACCTGAGGAAAAGCGCTGAACGGGACGGTATGCTGTGACTGCGTTAACACTTGTCGGTCGACCGGGCGGTTCCCGGAGAGGATCCGATGTCCGCCAGCGCTGTCACTTCCGTGATGAATGCCCAGATCCTCCAGGCCGCCACCGAGATCGGCGTGCTGGGTACCGTGATCCCGCTCATCATGGGCCGGCTGTGCGACCCGGAGTCGACGGCCCATGAGGTAGCGCAGGTCATCGGGCGGGATCCGGGTCTGGCGGCACGGGTCCTGCGCGTGGCCAATTCCGCCTATTACGGCGCCTCGGGCTCGGTGGCGACACTCGAGCGCGCCTTCGTGCTGCTGGGCGTCGATGCGGTGCGCGGCATCGCGACCGCGGCGTGCCTCGACCGTGCCACGGTGCGCGCCTTCCGCTCGTCGCCAATCGAGCTCGAGTCGATGCTGCGCCACGCGGTGTCGGTGGCGTGCGCGGCCGAGTCGCTGGCCCGCGCGTCGCACCGATCGCTGGCCTCTGAGGCGTTCATCGCCGGACTGCTGCACGATTTCGGGGTCATGCTGCAATTGCAGGTCGACCGGACCCGGCTGCTCGCGGTCATTGCTGCCCTGGACGCCGAACCCGGGCGAAATCCGCGCGAGGTCGAACGGTCTTGCGGTTGTATTGGCCACGAGCACTGCGCCGCCGTCGTGTTCCGCGTCTGGAACCTGCCGGAGACACTGGTCGCGGCGGTGGGCAACCACCACGCGCCCGCTGCGGCGCCGCCAGGTTCGCGGCGCCTGGCGGCGCTCGTGCACCTGGCCGACACGATCAGCCTCGAGACCGGGCACGGATACGCGCTCGAACCGCAGGTCTGGCCGCTGCAGGAGGGCACGCTCGAGTTGCTGGGCATTCAGGAAACCTTGCTGTCGCAAGTGGTCGAAGCCTTGCCGGAGCGGGTGCGCGAGTTGCAGCAGGTACTGATCGAATCCTGAGCTATGGATGCGCTCGTCATACGCAGGGCAGCGCAGGCTCTCCTTGTCCTTGCTGCACTGATCTGCACAACGGCATGTGAGACGACGGGAGGCGTCGCCGATGAAGGCGAGCCCGTTCTCATCGAGGCGGAAGCTGGCGCTCAGGGCGCGTCCGCAGCCCCGATTGTGAAAGAGGGGGGAAGGGGAGGTTCCGCTGGTCGTTGCCGAGTCAGAGCATCCGGAAGATGTCTCTCCCGGCAGAGAGCTCGAAGAGGTGATCGTTGAAGCTCAGCGCGAACGTCACGAGGTGATCCTTGATCTCGTGTCCGAAGCGAAGTCCGTTCTTCGTGATGTCGAACTCGACTATGTGTTCACGGGCAAGGGAAGGAGAGAAGCGCTGCGCGGACGTCCTGTCGTTTTTGCGCTCTGGAGCGAGGCGAAGCAGCAATGGTCCATCGTGCACATCGAGATCCCCCGCCCTCCGGTCAAATGGAAACCCGGCAGGAAGGCCTTTCCCTTCATCGTGCGTACACCAGGAGTCGAGGCGCGGCACGTCAAGGGCACAGGTGCTGAACGGCTGATGTTCGCTTTCTCCAGGGACGGCGAGCCACTGAAGGTGTACGGGAGGAAATTCCCCGTCTTCGACAGCGCCCTGGTTGCCAGGAAGAAGTGGAGGGCCGTCGTCGCGACCGTGAAGCCGATCGTCTACCTTCCGTCCAACGAAGACACCCTGGATCCGCTTTTCGTCAGTGACGGGAAGGAATTCCTTCTCAGCACGGCGCGCAGGGCGATCGAAGACTTGCGTCTCACGCAGGCGCCTGCAGTGGCATTTCCGGGGCAGCTGCTCGCAGATGTCGTGCCCGCTGAAGTCCTCACCACCCTGGCGGTGATCGAACAGACGGATGACGCCGACTTTGTGAAAAAGAAAGCCGGTGCGTTCGATGAGGTGCTGAGCCATTACGGCCTGAAACGGGACGAGGCGTATCGGTACAGTGTCTCGAGTGCAGCCGCCCTCGGCCCCATGCAGTTCACGAACAGGAGGGGAAATGGCACCTATGCGCTGGTGGTCAGGCGATGCCCGGAGGCAAGGATTGACCCGAACTTCGAGCGCGGCGCGACGGATCTCCTGAACGCCATGAAGGCGGCGATCTGCCTGTTTGACATCGAGCTGTCGCAAATGCGCTCGGATATACGCCTGGCGTATCGTGACAACAAGGAGGTGCTTGGCATATTTCCGGTCGCCGCCTACAACGGTGGACCCAGGAATGTCTCGAAGCTCTACGGCGTCATGAAACGGATGGGGGTGAATCTTGAAGACCTGCGTCCCCCCGGAGAGCAGCTTCAGGGGATGCAAGTGAACTGCCCGTGCCTATGGAAGGAGGACGCGACCGGCGTTCGTCCCGTCGCGATTCCCAAGTACAACAATGAGAATCGCTGGTACATCGAAAAGTACCAGAGCATCCTCAGCGTGTTCGAGTGAGAGGACGAGCCGGAGACTGTCTGGTGGCGGCGCGGCCGCCGACCTGCCCCGCCGGTCCCGCTCGATGATCACGCTGCCCTGAGGTCGACCCTCGCTCCGCGGGAGCCATCTGGTACCAAGGAACTCATGACGAAAGCACTGGCTTTTATTGCGTCGCTGCTCGCGTTGCCTGCCGTCGTGCTTGCCGACGCTGTCGACGATTTCGTGCAGAGCCAGATGCAGCGTCACCAGGTGCCCGGGGTCTCCCTCGCCATCTGTCGCGACGGGCAAGTCGTGCGCGCGACGGGCTATGGCCTCGCCAACGTCGAACTCGGCGTGGCCACGAAACCCGAGACCGTCTTCCAGACGGGGTCCGTCGGCAAGCAGTTCACTGCGATGGCGGTGATGATGCTCGTCGACGAAGGCAAACTCGGACTCGACGATCCCATCAGCAGGTTCTTTCCCGGCGCTCCGGTGGCGTGGAAGGGCATCACCGTGCGGCACCTGCTGACCCACACGTCCGGGATCAAGGACTGGGAAGGCGGGGCCGACATCGACTACCGCAAGGACTACACAGAGGACGAACTCCTCCAGGTGGCGATGAAACTGCCCCCGGACTTCGCGCCTGGTACGCATGGAGCTACAGCAACACGGGTTACGTGCTGCTGGGCATTCTCGTGCGCAAGGTCAGCGGCCAGTTCTACGGGGATTTCCTGGCAGAGCGCGTGTTCACACCTCTCGGCATGACGTCGACTCGCGTCATCAGCGAGTCGGACATCGTCAAGAACCGCGCGGCCGGGTACGTCCTCGAGAACGGCAAGCTGCAGAACCAGGGGTGGGTCTCCTCGTCGCTCAACACCACGGCCGACGGCTCGCTCTACACCACGGTGCTCGACCTGGCGAAGTGGGACGCCGCCCTGCTGGCGCGACGCTTCCTCAAGCCAGAGAGCTACCGGGCGATGTGGTCACCCGTGCGGCTGCGCGACGGCACGACCTATCCCTACGGCTTCGCGTGGGGCCTCGACGTGCAGCGGGGCGAGCCGGTGATCCAGCACACCGGTTCCTGGCAGGGGTTCAAGACGGCCATCGTTCGTTACCCAGGGCCGAAGCTCACGGTGATCGTGCTGGCCAACCTCGATCAGGCGAACCCACACTTCCTCGCCACCACGGTGGCGGGTCTCGTGGAGCCCGCGCTGGCCGGGCCGGACGTACGTGCTGCCGTTGTCGATCCCGATCCGCTGCGCACGACGCGCTTGCGCGAGGTGCTGCAGGCGTGGGCGAAGGGCGAACCTTCACCTGGCATGGCGCAGGGACTCCGAAGCACACGAACGCGGACTCAGCTCGCGACAAGGTGCCTCGCGAGGACCTGCAGCAGCAACTCGCGACGGCGAAGGAATTCACTTTCCTGGCGGAAGACGACGTAAAGAGCCTCGACATCGAGCGCGGAGGAGAGGCGATCAGTCGTGTGGTCTTCTATGCGATGTCCGGCGAGCGCGATCGTCTCTTTCGCTTCTTTCTCAACGACCAGGGCGAGGTCGCCGGATTCTCGGCCGAGCGGGTCGACGCCGGCTAGTGCCGGGATTGGGTACGGCTGGCTCACCTCGCCCGGCCGGGCGGGAGGGTTGAGGGCGTCGCACCGGCAGCACTGCTTCTGATCGTGCTCTTGCGAAAGCGTCGTGTGAAGTCGCTGCGGAAATCTGCGGCCTGCGCTTCGATCCACGTCCGGAACGCGATCACGGCCGGCAGGTCCATTCGCGATTCCGGAATCAGCAGATAGTAGGCGATGTCCATCTCGATCACCGGCTGCATCGCGATGCGAAGCCGCTTCGCCGCGAGATCATCAACGGCATAGACAAGTCGTCCGAGCGCCACGCCGCCACCAGCCGCCGCCGCCTGCAATGCAAGGTGCCCGTCGTCGAACTGAGTTCCCCGGTGCGTCTCCACGAGCGGGGCGCCTGCGACCCTGAACCACTCCTGCCACGCCCTCGGGCGACCGGCGCGCCGCATCGAGTTGTCGTGCAGCATCGGAACGCGGGTAATGTCGGCTGGCTTGCGCAGGACATTCTGTCGCAGGAATGCCGGGCTCGCGACTGGCGCGAGCCACTCGTGAAAGAGTTCGACCGCGACCACACCGGCGAAGCCGCCGCGGCCGATGCGCACGGCAACGTCGATATCCTCCTGGTCGAAGTCAACAGGCGACGGGCTGGCGGCGATCCGCAAATGGATTCGCGGGTGCCTTTTCTGGAAGTGCGGGAGCCTGGCGACCAGCCAGCGCGTGGCAAAGGCAGGGGTGACGCTGATCGAAAGTGCGCCGCTCTTGCCGCTCCGGCCGCTCCGGCCGCTCGGGCGCAGCGATTCAACGCTCTGGCTGATGCGGTGGAACGCCTCGTGCAGGGTTTCTGCGGCCGCCGTCGCCTGGTCCGTCAAGGCAAGCCGGCGAGTCGTCCGCCGGAACAGCGTGACGCCGAGATACTCCTCGAGACCGCGGATCTGATGGCTGACCGCAGCCGGCGTGACATTCAGCTCGCGCGCAGCCTTGGTGAAGCTGCCAAGTCGTGCGGCCGCCTCGAACGTCCGGAGGGAATTCAGCGGCGGCAGTGATCGGGGCATTTATGAGATTACCTCATTAATGGGATGACGATTTCTCGCTACAGGCCGGTGAGCGGCTTCCATAGACTACTCCTCCGAGACGGACGATCAGCGTGAGGCACCTGCCCGACGGTAGGTGAGGCTGCTTCGCGATCGTCCGATCTCACCACCCCGGCGCCTGAGCGCTGAATTAGACGAATGATGGAGCGGCGTATTCCCAGCCAGCGGTGGTGCCTTTTTCTTGACGTCGACGGCACGCTGCTCGAAATGGCGGCGACCCCGGATGCAGTGCAGGTAGAAGCGAACCTGCAGGACCTGCTCAACCGTCTTCGCACCGTCCTCGGCGGGGCGGTTGCGCTGATCAGCGGTCGCCCGATCGTAAGTCTGGATCGGTTGTTCGGTCCGCATCGGTGGGCGGCCGCGGGTGTGCATGGGCTCGAGCGCCGGGACTCGCAGGGGCGGTGGCACAGTCAGAACGGTTTTGACGTTGCCACCGTCGCACAGGCGCGAGACCGGCTGCGGCAACTCGCCGACCGCCTGCCTGGCACGATCCTGGAAGACAAAGGCCTGTCCGTGGCGCTGCATTTCCGCCAGGTTCCGCACCTGGAAAGCCAGGTCCGTGGCGAGATGCGCGCGATCCTTCGCGCGCTCGGTAGTCGGCTCGTGCTGCTCGAGGGCCGGATGGTCGTCGAGTTGCGGCTGGCAGGCGCGAACAAGGCAGATGCCATTCGCGAGTTCCTGGGCGAGGCGCCGTTCAAGGGACGACGGCCGATTTTCATCGGGGATGATCGGACCGATGAAAAAGCACTGGAAGAGGTCCAGCGTGTCGGCGGGCTGTCGATCGCGGTCGGTGATCGCGTTCGCGCGATGCTGCGGGTGTCGAGTCCGCGGGACGTGCGCGTCTTTCTCGAGGAGTTGGCGGATGCCGGAGCGCCGCCGCTATGAGTCCAGTTCGCCCGAATCTGGACCTGGCCGTGGTCGGCAACTGCGAGGTATCGGCACTGATCGACGATCTCGGCCGCATCGTCTGGATGTGCCTGCCGCGACCCGATGGCGATCCGGTCTTCTCGGCACTGCTGACGACGGAAGGTGGTGCGTCCGCGGCAGGCGTGTTCGCCATCGACCTGATCGATCTCGCCAGCACGGAGCAGCGCTACCGCCGCAATACGGCCGTGGTCGAGACGATCCTCCACGATGCCCACGGCGGGTCGTTGCTCATCCGCGATTTCTGTCCGCGCTATCGGGCACGGGGCCGTATGTTCCGCCCGATGATGCTGGTGCGGATCCTCGAGCCCATCGCGGGCAGGCCGGTGGTGCGGATTCGCCTGCGGCCAACCCGCAATTTTGGCGCCGAGGCCGTCTGTGGCCGCGCTGGCAGCCACCACATCGTCTTTCCGGTGAGCGAACTCGAGTACCGCGTCACGACCGACGCCTCGCTCAGCGCTATGGCAGACCAGGATCCCATCGTGGTCGATCGGCCGATGACCTTCGTGCTCGGGCCCAACCAGACGATCGAGGAGACCCCGTCGGTACTGGCGCATTCGCTGCTGCTGGAAACAAGCAGCTACTGGCAGGACTGGGTGCGCACGCTGGCCATCCCTTTCGACTGGCAGGAGGAGGTCATCCGTGCGGCGATCACCCTCAAGCTCTGCACCTTCGAAGATACCGGCGCAGTGCTGGCGGCGCTCACGACGTCGATCCCGGAGGGGCCTGGCAGTGGTCGCAACTGGGACTATCGCTACTGCTGGCTGCGGGACAGCTACTTCGTCATCCAGGCCCTGAACCGGCTCGGCGCCACACGCACGATGGAGGCGTACCTGCACTTCATCGACCACATCGTGGCCGGATCGGCTGTGCACGAATTGCAGCCGGTCTACAGCCTGACCGGAAGTCCGGACATGGCGGAACGCACCCTCGCTTCGCCGGCAGGCTATCGCGGCATGGGCCCGGTGCGAGTCGGCAATCAGGCAGCGCTGCAGACGCAGCATGACGTCTACGGAGCGATCATCCTCGCCACTGCACAACTGTTCTTCGACCACCGCCTGGCGCGAGGCGGTGACCGGGCATTGTTCGAGCAACTGGAACGGCTGGGCGAGCGTGCCGCGCTCGTCTACGACCGGCCGGACGCAGGACCGTGGGAGTTCCGCGGGCGCGAGCGAGTGCACACCTTCTCGGCGGTGATGTCCTGGGCGGGCTGCGATCGCCTGTCGCGCATTGCGCACCGGCTGCGCCTGCCCGACCGCGAGCAGCACTGGCGTGAAGTCGCGGGCGGCATGCGCGACCGGATTCTCGAGCGCGCGTGGAATGAGCGTCGTGGCGCATTCGTCGCCGCCTTCGACGATGATCACCTCGATGCTTCAGTGCTGCTGCTGCCGGAACTCGGCCTGCTGCCGGCGACCGATCCGCGATTCCTCGCGACCCTGGACGTGATCGGCAGGGAACTGCGCGACGGCGATCTCCTGTTCCGCTATCGGCACGAGGACGATTTCGGAACGCCGCAGACCGCGTTTGCGACCTGCGCCTTCTGGTACGTCAATGCGCTGGCGGCGGCCGGCTTTGTCGAAGAAGCGCGCGAGCATTTCACGCGCCTGCTGCGGTATCGCAACGGCGTTGGCCTGCTGTCCGAAGACATCGCATCGGCCACCGGCGAACTGTGGGGCAACTTTCCGCAGACCTACAGTCTCGTCGGCATCATCAGCAGCGCGCTGCGCTTGAGCCGCCCGTGGGAGACGACGCCTTGACGGCTGGCGGAACCACGGGGCGAACTCGATCAAGGATGTCCGAGCGGCCGCATTCCACGTCGCGGTGACCGAGTCGTGATTCGATCGATCTTCATCCGCTACGTCCTGCCGATTGCGGCGACCCTGGGCATCGTCGCCTTCGTCGGCGTGCCGTATATCGAGCACATGCTGACGGACTGGTTCCGTTCGGACATCGAACTGCGGGCCCGGCTGGTGATGAACTCGATGGAGGAGCCGCTGGCCGGCCTGCTCGAGCGCAATGAATCCGCGCGACTGGCCGCCTACCTTGAAAGAGTGGTGAGCGACGAGCGGTTGCTGGCGGTACTGATCTGCGATACGAGCGGCGCCAGGGTCTATGCCACCAGACTCGTCCCGGCCGACGTCACGTGCGATTCGCCGACCATGTCGCTCGTCAACGAATCGTCCGACACGCGCCTGCCCTCCGGGTTGATCGAGGTGTCGTCGTTCACGGTCAGTCCGGACACCGGGCAGCGGTATCGCGCCGTGCTGGTTCACGACCTGAGTTTCATCGACCGGCGGCAAGCCGCGGCGCGCAATTTCGTGCTGGCATTTGCTGTAATCGCTGTGGGAGTGCTGGGCCTCCTCGGCGGGTTGGTCATCCGCTACATGCTCAACCGTTCGATCAGGGTGCTGCTCGGCGATATCCGGTCGCGCCGGTTTCTCGACGACGCGCGCTCGCCGCGCTCTTCGCAGCCGGTGCTCTCCAGCGTGCGCAGCCTGCTGCGCGAGATTGAGCAAAGCCAGCGTCTCGAAATCGAGTACCAGGAGAACTGGACGCCCCGGGCGTTGCAGCAGGTGGTGCGCGAGCACCTGGGCTCGTGTCCGCTCGTCGTCGTCTCGAACCGCGAACCCTACATCCATAATCGCGCGCCGGACGGACGCACGGTCGTCCAGGTGCCGGCGAGCGGCATGGTTACCGCGCTCGAGCCGATCGTGCGCGCCTGCTCCGGCATCTGGGTTGCGCATGGCAGTGGTTCCGACGATCGCCAGGTCGTGGACAGGCACGACCATGTCAGGGTGCCACCGGAGGATCCCGCATACACGCTGCGGCGGGTCTGGCTGACCACGGAAGAGGAAGAAGGCTATTACTACGGCTTCTCGAACGAGGGCATGTGGCCGCTGTGCCATCTCGCCTACGTCCGACCGGCCTTCCGTGAGCAGGACTGGATCGCGTATCGGGCGGTCAACGAGAAATTCGCCGGGGTGGTCGCGGCCGAAGCGGCCGGAGAGTCCCCGGTCATTCTCATTCAGGACTTTCATTTCGCCCTGCTGCCGCGCCTGCTCCGCGAGCGCAGGCCCAAGGCGACGATTGCTCTGTTCTGGCACATTCCGTGGCCAAATGCCGAAACGTTCGGCGTCTGTCCGTGGAAGCGGGAGATGCTGACCCACCTGCTGAGCGCCGACATCCTTGGCTTTCACACGCGGTATCACTGCCAGAATTTCCTCGCGACCGTGGATCGGCACGTGGAGTGCCAGATCGATCACGAACACATGATCGTGACGCACAACGGTCACGTCTGTCGTGTCGTCCCGTATCCCATCTCGATCGAATGGCCACCGCGCTGGCTGGCAACGCAATCCGCGGTGCCGATCGCGCGCGAGGCGGTGCGGCTTCAATACGGGATCGGGCTCGAAGTGCGTCTCGGCATCGGCGTAGAGCGCTGGGACTTCACCAAGGGCATCGTGGAGCGGTTCCTGGCGCTGGAAAGGCTCTTCGACCAGCATCCGCAATGGCGCGGACGCATGACGCTGCTGCAGGTGGCCGCTCCGACGCGCAGCCGGCTGCCTGCCTACCAGGCGCTGCAGCAGCACACGCTGGCAGAAGCGCAACGTATCAATGAGAAATTCGGCAAGCACGGCTGGCGGCCGATCGTCCTGGTCGGCGAGCACCAGGAGCCGGCACAGGTGTTCGAGCTCTACCGCGCCGCGGACTTCTGCGTGGTCAACAGCCTGCATGACGGCATGAATCTCGTGGCCAAGGAATTCGTTTCCGCCCGGGACGACGAGGACGGCGTCCTGATCCTGAGCACGCTGGCGGGCGCATCGCGCGAACTCGTCGAAGCCCTGCTCGTCAATCCGTTCGACATCGGCGAAACGGCGGACGCGATTCGCGTCGCGCTCGAGATGTCGCGCGACGAGCGGCGGCAGCGCATGCACCTCATGCGACGCACCGTGAAGGAGAACAACGTGTACCGCTGGGCGGGCCGCATGCTGATGGATGTTGCGCAGGTGCGGCAGCGGCAGGCCCTGGCGGAGTCGCGGCCGGGCGAGCGAGTCAGGAACTGGCAACGCTGATCGCGACGGTTGTCAGCTGCAGTCAACGCAATATCGGTGCGAGGCGCGCAGAGAATAGCGCAAGGGCCGCCCAGGCCAGCATTCCACCGACGAATGCAGTTGCGCGCTGGTCGAAGGCGACGCCGGCCAGCAGCAGCACGGTGCCCGCGTGCGCCAGCCCCTGTTGTACCCACGAGATGCGTCCCCCGCGGATGGGAGCGCCGGTGAATCGTGGCAGCATGTGTTCCCCGAGTCCGAAGATGACGAAGGCGAGGAAGCCCAACCCGAAGACGTGCAGGGCGGCTGCGCGCCACGGCGCATCGCCCGCGATGCCGCCGCCGAAAACCAGCGCGGATCCGGCAAGCGCAAGATAGATCGCCGCCGCTGCGATCGCCCAGCGGCTGCTCGGCGCGAGCGTCAGCCCCACGTATCGAGCCATGCCAGCTGCTTTGTCAGGTGCGGCTGCGACAAACTCCATCGCTTCCCGGGTGGTCGGCACTCCGACGTGCTTGAGGATGCCGTCGATCACCGTCGCCGGCACGGTCTTTACACCCAGATTTGCCACGATCGCGCGCCCTTCGCGCTGGCCGACGTCGAGCACTTCGAACGCAATCGCCTTCTTCTGCGCGATCTGCTGCCAGACCTCCTCGGCACCGCGACACGGCGCGCACCACTCCGAGACCAGCAGCTGAACCTTGAGGGTCATTGCGTGCAGCGCATGCACTGCAGTTCGTACTTGTCGATCCAGGCCTTGAGCGCCTCAATCGCTTCCGGACCGCGCCGCATGCGCGCACAAGCGGCCTGCATGTCGTCCGGGCGCAGCTCCATCAGCCAGGCATCGGCGTACGGCGCGACATTCACGAGGCCGGGGTCGTTCACGACTGCCGGATTGACCCGCTCGATCGTACCGTCGAAGGGCGCCGGAATCCCTCCCACCCATTTGCCCGACTCGAGCGTGCCCAGGTGACGGCCCGCGCGCCGGTGCGTGCCCGGCTTGCGGAATGTCGCGGCCACGACGCGTCCGGCCATCGTCTGGGCCGGATCGGTCAGGCCGATCGTGAACGTGCCGTCGTCATTCGGTCGCGCCCATAGATAGTCGAGGTCGTACCAGAGGTCCTCGGGAAGTTCGCAGCCGTGGTACTCGCTCATCGGTCGTCACCTCCGCGCCCACGGACGCACCGTCACCACGACGTTGAGCGCAAAGAACAGCAGTCCGATCCACACGAGCGCTCCACCGGCGGTGGTTGCAAGGCGGGCGCCGGCGAGCCAGCCAGTCACCATGGTTACCAGGCCGACGTTCACCAGCACGAACTGCGCGTCGGCGAGTCGCTCGGAGAACAGCGGGTGCCCGGTGAAGCGCGGCAGCACGTGCAGGCCGATGCCGAAGATCATCATGCCGACGAAGCCGAGCAACATGAGGTGAGCATGCGCGCGCAGGGCAAAAGCAGGCAGCGCGGCGGGAAATGCGAGCCACGTGAGTCCGAGGAGTCCGCCGAGCAGGGCGTAGGCGAGCGCAGCGGCGATGAACCAGCGATTGCGCGGTAGCACGGGTGGATCGTAGCGGCTGGAGCGCCGGCCGCCATGACCTGGGTCAATCGCCCCGGACCTGCAGAATATGCCCCGGCTTCTGCTCCGGATTTTATCATGAGTTTTCTATTCGAAAACACTGTCTTGTTAGACAGTAAAAGTATAAACAACAAAGGGTAACAAGATTTTTTATACCGATATTTTTCTATTCGTTTACCATTCCAAAATGGCAACCAGGTCAACCTATGTCAAATCTCTGTTGCTCCAGGGTGTCCGTACGAGCACGGATATCCAGCGTGCCGTCGGGATCAGTCAACCCGTCGCGTCCAGGCTGATCGCGGAACTGGGGACAGACGTCATTCGGATCGGCAGCGGTCGCACGACGCGCTATGGGCTCAGGCGTGAAGTGGCAGGCATCGGCTCCGAGTGGCCGGTGATTGAAATCGACGATCGCGGTGAGCCGCACGCCGTGGGAACGCTGCACGCGTTGCAACGCGATCAGTATTGGTTCGCTGCTCGCGTTCCGATTCGTTCGACGCTGACCGATGGCCTGCCGACCTTCCTGCTGGACCTCCGTCCGCAGGGGTTTGTTGGCCGAAGCGTACCACTGCGATATCCAGAGCTGGGATTGCCGGAGCGGATCAATGCGTGGGACGACTCAGACGCGCTTCGCTGCCTGGTCCGACGTGGCGAAGACGGGATCGGCAACATCCTGATGGGGGAGGAGTCCTTAAACCGGTACATGCAGCAGGTTCGAGCACCGGTTTCGGTCATCGCCCAACATGACCAGGCGGTCGAGTTCGAGAAGCTGGCGGAGCGTGCAATTGCGGGTGAGCAGGCCGGATCCTCCGCCGGCGGCGAACATCCAAAGTTCACTTGCGTCATTGACCGGAGTGGCGCGCCGCACCACGTGCTGGTGAAATTCTCGCCCGCCGGTGAAGACCCCGTCTCGCGGCGCTGGTCCGACCTCTTGATCGCCGAACATCTCGCGATGTCAGTGCTGACCAGCAGCGGTGTATCGAGTGCCCGGACATCCGTGCTTGCGAACGGGCGACGTGTCTTTCTGGTGTCCGAGAGATTTGACCGGACGGGCCTGTTCGGGCGGAAAGGTGTCATCAGCCTCGCTGCCGTTGACGACGAACTGATCGGCGGCCGCAAAGGCTGGATTCACGCAGGGAAAGCTCTCCTCGCACTGAAAAAAATCACCGTGTCGGACTACGACAGGATTCGCCGCCTTGCGGCATTCGGCCAGCTGATTGCAAACACCGACATGCACCCAGGCAATCTGTCGTTTCTGGTTGCCGAAGACGGGTCCCTCGACCTCGCGCCCGTTTATGACATGCTCCCGATGATGTACGCACCGACCCCGGCGAATGCCTTGCCCGATCACGCCATGCGTGCCCCGGCTCCGAGAGCGGAGATGCTGGACGTCTGGACCGAGATGGCGCAACTCGCCGTCGAGTGCTGGACGACGCTATCAACGCACGATCTCGTCTCCACTGATTTCGCAGCGCTCGCAAGGCGCAATGCGGAAACAGTACGAATTGCCTCCCGGATCGTGCCGTCCCATGTCAGTTGATAACCTGCTGCTGACCGCGATCGGCCTGTTGCTCGTCCTGCTGAACGGGTTCTTCGTCGCGGCCGAGTTCGCGATCGTCAAGCTGCGGCGCACCCAGGCCGACGAGCTCGCCAGGACCCATGGCCTGCGCGGGCGCGTGCTGCGAACCGTACGCACCCATCTGGATGCCTATCTCTCCGCATGCCAGCTCGGCATCACGCTGGCTTCCCTCGGTCTTGGCTGGATCGGCGAGCCCGCCTTCGCCAGACTCATCGAGCCGGCCCTTGCATTTGCCAATATCACCGACCCGAAGGTCGTTCACAGCATCGCGTTCGCCTTTGCTTTCGCGCTCATCTCGTTCCTGCACATCGTGGTTGGCGAGCTTGCGCCGAAGTCGCTCGCCATCCGCCGTGCCGAGACCGTGTCCCTGAACACCGCGCTGCCTTTGTACGTCTTTTACTGGGTGATGTACCCCTTCATCCACCTGCTGAACGGAGCGGCCAACTTCCTGCTGCGCGGGCTGGGCATTGAGCTGGCCTCCGAGGGTGACGAGGCGCATTCGGTCGACGAGCTGCGCACCGTGCTGCGCGCGAGCCATCGTCACGGCGAGCTGGGTGCGATCGAAACCCAGATTCTCACGCGCGGCCTCGATCTCGGCGACCTTGTCGTCGGCGACGTGATGCGCCCGCTCGCGGAACTGGTCTGGATCGGGCTCGACATGACGATCGACGACGTGCTCACCGAGGTCCGCACCTCGCGCTTTACCCGCTACCCGGTTCGCGACCCGGAGACGCATCGATTCGTCGGCCTGCTGCACATCAAGGAACTGCTGACCAGGCCCGAACGCCTGCGGGATATTCGCGACCTGCGCCCGTACCTTCGCCCGCTGCCCCATGTCGATGAGCATCAGCAGCTCGAGTCGGCCCTGGCTGCGTTCCGCCGCGGGGATCCTCATTTCGCCATCGTCACCGACCCGCTCGGCACGGAAATCGGCTTCCTCACGTTCGAACTCATTGTCGAGGCGTTGTTCGGGCCGGTGGAAGATGAATTCTCGAAGACGAGCCCGGCCTGGCAGCGTGCGGAAGATGGCAGCCTGACCGGCGCAGGCAGCCTGTCGCTGCTGAGCGTGGAGGAGGCGCTCGGGGTCCTGGCGCCGGAGGTGGACGCCAACAGTGTCGGTGGCCTGGTCACTGAGACACTCGGGCGCATTCCCGTTGCCGGCGAGCGGATAACGTTCCCCAACTTCGAGATCGAAGTGCTGTCCATGGACGGTCCCCGCATCGACACGGTACGCGTTTCACCTCGTGCGTCGGTCGGTGACGGCGAATTCTGACGACCGCGGGTCAGCCGTACAGTTCCTCGATCTCGGACGCGTACTTCTGCTGGATCGGCTTGCGCTTCAGCTTCATGGTGGGCGTGAGCTCGTCTTATTGATGCGAAAAATGATGTA
Organism: Pseudomonadota bacterium; assembly: GCA_016705325.1. Lineage (GTDB taxonomy): Bacteria > Pseudomonadota > Gammaproteobacteria > Steroidobacterales > Steroidobacteraceae > RPQJ01. The sequence continues at coordinate 25,218 of JADIYJ010000008.1, forward strand.
ATATTGCATCAATACTGATGTGGAGACCTGATCATGAGGACAACGATCACGATCGACGATGAGCTTTACCGCAAGGCGCTGGAGGTTGCCGATCCAGGAATGGACAAGGCCGATCTCGTCCGTGAAGCCATGAAAGTCTTCGTTCGAGTGCAATCCGGCAGGAGGCTCGCCGCTCTGGGAGCGGCGGCGCCTGACATGAAGAGCATTCCCAGGCGGCGTCCGGTGACACGGGCCGGCAAGTGACGCTGGTGCTGGTGGACACGTCGCTCTGGGTTGGACACTTTCGTCGTGCCAACCCGGTCCTGCAATCGCTGCTGGCGACGGACCAGGTCCTTTGCCATCCATTGATCGTGCTCGAACTCGCGTGCGGAACACCGCCAGCACCGCGCGAACGAACTCTCGGCGATCTCAAGATGCTGCGTCAGGCTGTCGTTGCGACGACCGAAGAGACCCTGGCGTTGGTCGAGAAGGAGCGTCTCTACGATTCAGGTTGCGGCGCGATTGATGTGGCATTGCTCGCATCCGTCCTGCTGACACCGGATGCCCGCCTCTGGACGTCGGACAGAAATCTGGACGCCCTGGCGTCGCGCCTGGGCGTCGCCTGCAGGCCAACAGGTCACTGAGGCAGGGTCCGTCCGTGTCGCACGTCTTCATCTCGTACGCGCGCTCGACCGCCAGGCAGGCGCAGCAGGTCGCCGCGGTCCTGCGCGACCTTGGCCACGACGTGTGGCTTGATGACGCGATACCGGCGCATCGCGCCTATGCCGATGTCATCGAAGAACGTCTGCGCGAGGCCAGGGCCGTCGATGCCCTTCGACCAGGTCCAGTGCGTCGACCTTGCCGGCTGGCAGGGCGATCCTGCGGCCACCGGATGGAAGAGGGTGGCCGCGAGCGTAGCCGAATTGCTGGCGGGTCCGACCCCGACCCCTGAGTCCAGCAGGTCGCGATCTATTTCGCAGCCGCCCGCCACCCCTGACACGTTTTCGGTCGCCGTCGCACCCTTCACCGATCCAACCGGCACCACCGCGGGCGACGACTTCGCCGACGGCCTGGTCGCCGAGATCGCCACGGCGCTCGCTCGGTTTCCCGCCCTGCGGGTCATGGACGCCAGTCCAGACTCCGCAGCGCGCACGAGGACCCCTTCGCCCTGCAGGAGGACGTGGCAGGCACGGTCGTGTGCCGTGTCGAGACTGCGATCCTGGTGCACGAGTTTCGCCGCATCGGCTCCCGTCCCGTCGAGAGCCTGACCGCGCAGGAGCTGTGGTTGCGCGCCCGCGAGGCGATCCGCCGGGCCGGTCTTGCACAGGTGGACGAGATCGAGGCGCTGTGCGCACGCGCCATCGCCTTGGATCCAGGCCACGGCCGTGCGCTCGCTCGCTACGAACGCTGCCTGCATCTGGACCCGCAGTCGCCGTGGCGGACTTACGTGTGGCCAGGCATGACGGGGTGCCTGATCGCGGCCCTGGCCCATTCCGGTCGCATCGCCGAAGCTGACGCGCATTATCGACGAAGCGCTGAAGCTCGTGGATTCCAGAAATTCAGGAATTGATAGACGGTGAGCGGCGTTTGCAAGCCAATCAAGGTCCGCGAGCATCACGCGGCAATCAACAGTCCGGTGGTGTTGAAGAGCCGTTTCATGGGTACCGGTCGACGCGGGCGGAGTTGGTCAGCGCCGTCGGGCTTCCAGCTTTTCCTGCAGCCACAGCTTGATCAGCGACTGGTACGGAACATCACGTGAATTGGCCGCCCGACGAATACTGTCGAGCAGGTGCTTCGGCAGTCGCAGCGAGATGGTTTCGGTCGACGGCTTCAAGTTCGGCAGCCGGGCAGGTTGTGCACCAGACCAGTCCAGGTATTCGCTGCTGTCGTGCGTCGCCCAGAAGCGCCGCTCCGCATCCTCCGACTTGAAATCAGGGACTTTCTTTGGCTTTCGCTGCATAAATGGCACGCTCCTTTCGATGCATGTCCCGCGCCGAGATCACTCGCAGGCGCCTGCCGTCGTCTCTCAAAGAGAACTTGCGGCGCAACATCACGACGTCGGGATGACGCGGACACGGCAGCCGGATCGAGTGGTCAATGAGAGTTGGCGGGAACTGCTTGAGATGGGCCACAAGTGCGTCACCGAACGCGCTTGCCGGATGCTGAAACCGGGCGAGTTCGAGCCGATCCAGCCACAGGCCGCCGCAGTCCTCACACAAGTCGGTGTCGATACCGCCGATCCGCAGCCGGGTCAGGGCAGTCGATGAGCGCGGGCATCGTAGGTAATGGTCAGTCATGATGCGAAGCCCTATGCGCTGGGTTGCTCTGCGGCTTGACGTGAATCAAGGCGCCGGGGTTCGTGTCATCCTAGATTCCGGCCACCGGTAAGGAAGCTGGCCATGCTGCGTCGCCGCACCGCAATAATCGTCGTCGCCACGCTGTTCACCGCGGCGTTGCTGCTGTCGCTGTTCACGCACAGCACCGGCGTGGTGCGCAACGACCCGGCGCGCAACGTCTGGATTCCCCCCGAGCTGACCATGCCGGTGCAGCTGCAGGTCGCGTACAACGACGCGCAGATCTTCTTCCACTATCGCTGGCCGGCCAGGCAGCCGCACGTTTTCACTGACCTGCTGCGGTACAGCCAGGGTAAATGGCAGCGGCAATTGAGCACGCCCATCGGCTCGGACCCGGACGGCGTCTACGAAGACCGTCTGGCCATGATGGTCGACGACGGCAGCGTGCCGGAGTTCCAGCGCTACGGTGGCTACATCACCGTTGGCGCGAACATGCGGGACTTCACCGGCTCCGGGCCCGACGCCGCACACCGGCGCAAGTACCTGCCGGCCACACGACGCGATCCGAATGAGTGGTACTCGATCGTCGACCAGGCAACCCTCGAGGCGCAGCGGCGGGCGGGCTATTTCCTGGACCTGTGGCACTGGCGCGCACACCTGTCCAACCCGCTCGGGCGCTCGGACGACCAGCACGTCGCGTGGTACCGGCTGTACGATTCCGGCGAGCCCTTGTTCGTCAGCAACTGGGACCGCGACAAGGGCCAGCCCCGCTGGATGTTCGATCGCGAACGCTCCGGCGTGCGTGCATTGCGCTGGGAGGACGTGGCGGGCGGACGCCGTGACGAATCGCAGCCGTATTACCTCCTGGCGGCCACCGCGGTGCCGTTCGATGCGACACACCCGTGGGAGGAGGGCGATGTCATCCCCGGCCAGGTGTTGCGTGAGCCAAGCGGCTCCCGTGACGAAATCAGGGTGCAGGGCCAGGGCCGCTGGGCCGACGGGTACTGGGACGTGACGCTGGTGCGCGCGCTGGACACGGGCCACCCGCTGGAAGACAAAGTCCTGCGCGATCAGGGCGTCTACAGCATCGCGCTGTCGGTGCATCGCGATGCGCGCGCGAGCCGCTGGCACTACGTCTCCCTGCCGCTGCAGCTGGGCCTCGGGCGACAGGCCGAACTGATGGCGACCCGTTTTAGCGGGCCAACGCCGGACTGGAGCCGCGTCGAGACCCGTGAAGTAACGCTGTTCTACCCTGGCCAGGTGAGCTGGAAGCACCTTTCGAGCGCAAGGCACGCCGGATCGAAGTACATCGCAAAGGGCGTGCCGGTGAAGTACCGGCACAAGGAGACGCAACTCGCCCAGTACGGCGTCGAGATGGAGTTCGACCGGGAGATACGCCGGCAGTGGGCGCTGAGCCTGATCGCGGGGGTGTTGCTGGTTGCGAGCTTCGTGTTCTCGGTCAGCCTGTTGTTCCGCCACCGCGAGGACTGAGCGCATGGGCCCGTATCACGCAATCATGGTGCACTTCCCGGTCGCGCTGTGGACCGTGGCCTCCGGCATCGTCTTCTTTCGGGCGTTCTCGGACGGACCGCTGGCCCGGGCATTCGACCGTGTGCTGGTGCCGTTGCTGTTGATTGGCGTGGCCACCGGAGTGGTCTCCTACACGCTCGGCCTGCTCGTCTGGCCGCCCGACACCCTGCAGGCCACGCCGCTCGGCCGCAACCACATGATTGCGGCCAGTTGGTCGCTGAGCTCCTGGGTCGCGGTCCTGTTCTTGCGCTGGCGGGTCGGCGAGGTGGTCTGGGAGGGCCGGGTCAATCGCCTGATCATGGTGGGCCTGGGTGCCCTCGGCGCGAGCCAGCTGGCCGCCACCGGCACGCTCGGCGGCCACCTGCACGGCGGGCCCGCATACCTGAGCGAACTGATGCGTGTGTTTGGCTGGGACGTGTACCACACGTTCTACACGCCGACCTGGGTGCTGCTGGTGCTGGCCGTGGTGATCGTGGTGATGCCGGTGCTGGCGATCGTCACGACGCGGGGGCGTGCAGCACGCTCGCAGCGCGAGGAAGCAGGCCAGTGAAGCACGTCGGGCTCGTGTCGGCGATTGGCATCATGGCCATCGGACTGGCCGGCCCCGCGAGGGCGGTACCGCCAGGCTTTACACTGGAATTCGATGGCAACGGCGAGGGCAAGGTCACCTTTTCCGGGGACGCGCACTCGAGCCGCGCCAAGCCCCATTGCGCCGATTGCCATTTCGAGCTGTTTGACGTGAGTCGCAGCTCGCAGATCACGCGTCCCGACCACAAGCGCCGGCAGTTCTGCTTCGCGTGCCACGACGGCGCGCAGGCGTTCGCGGCGAAGCAGAACTGCGACCGATGCCACGTGGAACCGGAAGTGCCAGCGGGAGAGCCGCTGCCGGCACCAGTACCGGTACCGCCGGCACAATGACGCGCGATCCCGCGAGCGGAACTTCAAACGTGCATGCTATCTGGTACCGATACGCAGCATGACCTTGCCCGTTCGACCGGGCTTGATGGAGGCTGCCACGGCCGCCGACACCTGCTCGAGTGGATAGGTCCCGCTCACGTCCGTTTCAAATACACCTTCGGCCGTCAGCCGTTTCACTGCGTGCAACAGCCGGAGCAGCCTGAGCGGTGACTGCTGCGCCATCCAGTTGCCGAGATAAAAGCCCGTAACCTGCGCCAGCGGCATCATCAGGTCGCGCGCTGGGAATTCGATCGGCGCGTCGGCGAGCGTGCCATAGACCACGAGCTGCCCGTTGAGTCCCAGGCACCGCAGGACCTGGCCAGTCAGTGAACCCCCCACGCAATCCAGGGCCGAGCGGACGCCCTGACCTCCGGTCAAGCGCGCAACCTCCGTGACGAGATCGACGTGATCGGTCTCGACGACAGCGTCAGCGCCGAGTGACGCGAGCTCTGCCGTGTTGGCGCTGGAACGCACGACACAGATGGTTCGAAAACCCTCGCGCTTGCCGATTCGAACCACGCTCTTGCCGAGCGCGGAGCCAGCTGCCGTGACCAGCAGCCAGCTGTTGCGCGGCACCTTCAGCACTTCCTTGACCATCACATAGGCAGAGATCGGATTGGCGAGGTACATCGCGGCCTGCTCATCCGGAAGGCTGTCGGGTACGGCCACGGCGCGCCGCGCGTTGACGATCGCGAACTCCTGCCAAACCCCGTTTGGTGGACCACCCCCACCCACCGCAACGCGTTTACCGACGAGGTGCTTCGCCAGCAAACCGCCACCGCTCGCGTCGACGATGCCGACACCTTCCGCGCCGAGCGTGTACGGGGGAACGGGGCATTCGTTACTGCGGCCTGGATCGAAGCAAACGCGTGGATCGGCGGCGGTCCGCCCCTGGTTCCAGATGACGCGTTCGAGCGCCTGGTAGTAGATGCCGCGGACGAAATGGAAATCGGACGGGTGCACCGGGCACATCAGCATGCGGACACGGATCTGTCCGTGGGCAGGTTCAGGCAGCGGAACCTCGTCGATGCCAATATCGTCGGGTCTTTGCGTGAAGGCCTGGACGCGCACAGCTTTCATCAGGATCACCCCCGGTTCGATCATGCCCTGCCCGGAGTCTGATCCCGAACCGCATGGAGTGGTGAGTCACTCTGATTCAGATCGCGGGCATCGCGTAGCGATTTTCCCGGATTGCTGGCGGCCGCGTCTGCGAGCACAAAGCCAGAACACCCGGTGGCTCGCCGGTTGCCCTCCGCGATAGACCACGAAGGACACCGTTGGTCGTCGGGTCGTCAACGTTCGATCGACAGAGGGAGAAGCCATGTATCGCTTTGAACGAAAAATCACCGTCAGGAACGTGGCGGACATGTCTGCCGCGATGCAGTTCGCCAGCGACGTCACTGATTACCTGAACAAGCGCTATGACCTGCACATGAAGTACGGCGCCGAGGGATTCGACAAGAGCCGTGTGCACTGGTTTTATGACTTCGACAGCGCCGACAAGTCCGCGGCACTTGGACAGACGCTGCTCAAGGACCAGGAATACAACGCCTTGCTGACCAAGGCGAAGGGCCTGTGGCTCGACGGGAGCCTGGAGGACACGTTCGTCAACCTGGTCAATTGAAGGCTCTCGCGAGTGTGCGCGCTGGCGGAGCGTTGAATCCATCAAGCGCGTGAGCTTTGAACGGCCCCATCCGGGGCCGTTCTCTATGGCGCCGTGGCAAAGCCGCCTGATTCCCGCGGATACGCATACCCACGAATTACCGTCGCGGCTGCGGGCCGTATCATTCCCGCGTGAACCGGAAGGCCGTCGCCTGGTGTTCGGCATTGCTCATCGTCCTGCAGATGGTGGTTGGCCCTGTTGCGTCCGCGATCAGTGGCGCAGCCGGGCACGCAGGCTGCGAACATGGCGGCGCTGTGCACGCCTGGCACGCAGACGACGATTGCGGCAATACGTCGCAATCGCAGCACTGCCCGGGGTCAAAGCAGAATCACTCGCGGCACACAGGTCATTGCGGCTGCGTCCATACGGGCCCGCAGACGCAGGTCGTTGCGAATCCAATGGTAATCGTCGCGCCGATCTCCCCGTCGCAAGCCCTTGCCAGCGAACCGCAGGGTCCAGTTTTTTCCGCTCCCGTGCTCGAGTTGCTCCGACCGCCGGACTGAGCGGGTCATCCGCACGCTCTACTGATGGCGCAGGTCGTGTCGACCTGCCGTCCGACCGGCATTTTTTATCGGAGCACTTTCATGACGACTCGAATGTTCGTGTCCGCAGGTCTGACTCTCGTTACGGCCAGTTTGCTGCTGGCGGGTTGCGGCGGTGGCGGCGGGAGTTCCAGCGCCGCGCCCGTTGCTGGCTCACCGACGAGTCCCACGCCCCCGACTGCGGCGACGACGCCCGGTATCTGGAAGGGCACCATTACTTCGGCGACGACGGGTCAAACAGCACCGATCGTGGCGCTGACCGGACACGACGGTCACAGCGTCTGGATGACTGCGGATGGACGAGTGTGGGGCGGCCTGCTGCCGATGTCGGGTGACCACTTTGACGCCACGTTCGACGGGCACATGCATGATGGCGTCCACTTCCCGGACGGTACCAATCATGGCACCGCATCGATGACGATCGATCATCACTCGGCCAGCACGACGAGTGGCCGTTACTCCGGCAGCGGCGATGCGGGCACGTTCAACATGAGTCTGAGCCCGATGTGGGAGCGAGCGGCCTCGCTCGGCGCCGCTGCCGGCGTCTACACGCGCAGCACGTCCAACGGTTACGCGATGACGATGACCATCCACGCGGATGGCCAGCTCTCGGCGAGCGACTCCCGGGGTTGCGTCATCAGCGGCACCATCGCGGTGCCGGACGCGCTCCATAACCTGTACGGGATCGACGCGACCGTCAGTTCGTGTGGCTCACTCGACGGGCGCTATCGGGGCATGGGCACGCTGGTCGACGCCGAGGCGATGCAGGACTGGATGACGGCCATGCATCCACTCGACCCGAGTTTGACAGTTGCGAGGCACATGGAGGGGTGCGGTTGAGGTCGAGGTGTATGCAGAACAAGCACTTACGCGCGACCGAGGCGCGTTTCGAGCGTAAACGCCTAGATACATGGATAGCTGCTTTCGGTCTTCCTTCATAGTGAAGAACCGAGTACTATTGCGCACATGTACTTGCGCGAGTCGCGGCAGAAGCGCGCCGACGGGTCGGTCCTGACCCACCTGCAGCTCGCCGAGAACCTGTGGGATCCCGCGAAGAAGCGCGCGCAGGTCAGGATCCTCTACAACCGCGGCCGTGCCGATGATCCGGCGAGCACCGAGCGCCTGCGGCGCCTCGCGCGCAGCATCCTGCGCGCTGCGCGCCCGAGGAGATCGTGGCCGAGAACCCGGCGTGGCAGGTGGTGAACGCCTGGCCCTACGGCGATCTGTACGTGCTCGAGCAACTGTGGCGACGACTCGGGATCGGCGCGGTCATCGACGAGGTGTGCGGTGGGCGCAAGTTCGACTTCGATGTCGAGCGGGCGCTGTTTGCGATGGTGGCGAACCGGGCGTGTGCGCCGTCCTCGAAGCTCTACTGCTACGAGCAGTGGCTGCGGGAAGAGGTGCACCTGGAAGGCGGCGCCGGGCTCGAGCTGCAGCACCTGTACCGGGCGATGGACTTTCTCGAGGCGAACAAGGAGGCGATCGAGAAGGCGCTCTACTTCCGCATGGCGGATCTGCTGAACCTCGATGTCGAGCTCGTCTTCTACGACACGACCTCGCTGCACTTCGAGATCGACGAGGAGGATCGCGGCGTCGGGGATCACGATGAGGTGCGCGGCAGCGTGGCGGCGGGCCACAAGAGCTACCGCGCGCTCAGGAAGCGCGGCCACTCGAAGAACGGTCGCTTGATGCGCCGCAGATCGTGGTTGGGCTCGCCGTCACCCGCGACGGCTTCCCGGTGCGCCACTGGATCTTCCCCGGCAACACCGTCGACGTCACCACCGTCGAGCGGGTGAAGAGCGACCTGCAGGGCTGGCAGTTGAGCCGCTGCGTGTTCGTGGGCGATGCCGGGATGGTGTCGAAGGCCAACCTCGAGACCCTCGCGCGCGGCGGCGGCAAGTACATCCTGTGCATGCCGATCCACCGTGGCGGGGAGGTCGCGCAGCAGGTCGTCACCCGGCCCGGTCGTTACCAGAAGGTGGCCGAGAACCTCGAGGTCAAGGAAGTCACGGTCGGTGACGGTGAGCGCGCCGCCGCTACGTCGTCTGCTACAACCCGGAGGAAGCGGCGCGCCAGCAGCAGCACCGCGAGCAGGTCCTCAAGGAGCTGCAGGCGGAGATCGAGGGCTTGCGAGCCCAGCGCGGCGCCTCACACAGCAAGCGGGTCTGCGCGCTGCGCGCCTCGGGCCGCTACGGCCGCTATGTGCGCCTCACGCGCGGCGATGCCCCGCGCATCAATCAGGCGGCGGTCGCCACGGCGGCGCGCCTCGATGGCAAGTTCGTCGTGCACAGCAACGACGACACGCTCACCGCCGCCGACCTCGCGCTCGGCTACAAGCAGCTGCAGCGGGTGGAGATCGCGTGGCGCTCGCTCAAGAGCGGGCTGAAGCTGCGGCCGGTGTTCCACTGGGCCCCGCATCGCATCCACGCCCACGTCGCCCTCACGGTCCTCGCACTGCTGCTCGAGCGCGTCGCCGAGCAGGCCTGTGGCGACACCTGGCGCAACATCAAGGACGATCTGCGGCGCATCAAGCTGGCTCAATTGTTGAGCCCGAACGGCACCGTCTGGCAGATCACCGAGCCGGCCCCGGGCGCGCTCAAGCGTCTGAAATCCCTCAAGATCCAGAAACCCCCGCCGATCCTCCACCTGGCCTGAGCGCCTAGATACACGGCCTGTCCGCCGGTCACGCGCAAGTCGTTGTCGCGTCAGCGGAAATCGCCCCCGTGTATCCAGGTGCTGTCAAAGTCGGGCTCGAGCACGGCGGCCATACGCACGGTGGCTCGATGATGGGCGGATCGCCCATGATGGGAAGCAACACCGTACCGGCCGGGCAGCACAACCTGTTCATGTTCTCGCTCGTCAACGCACAGGGCGCGATCATGGATGCGCTGGCGCGGTAGGCGAGGACATCAATAGGCGCTTTGCAGCGCTTCGCTCACGAGCGTCTGCAGTTGCTGCTGGCCAAAGCTCGGCAGCGGGCGTCCGTTGACGAAATATTCCGGCGTCGCAGTGACTTTGAGCGCCATGGCATCGTTGCGGTCCTGCTGCATGCGCTGCGCGACTTCGGGCGCATTCATGTCCACCAGGAGCTGCTCGACATTCAAGCCCACGCCGGCGATTGCCTGCAGCACCAGGTCGGGCTGGACGGTGTGATGCGGCGCCCATTGCGCCTGCGATGCCAGCAGCGCTTCCAGCGTCGGCAGATACTTGTCCTGCCGGCGGCTCGCTTCCAGGAGTTTCACCGCGAAGTCGGAACCGCCGTGGAATGCAACGTGGCGAATCGACAGGCGGATCCTGTCCGGGTTCTCGGCCATCAACTGCTTCACCAGCGGGAAGAACTGCGCGCAGGTTTCACACGCCGGGTCGATGAATTCGACGATATGCACTTTCGCGCCCGCGTCGCCCAGCATTGGCGAATGGGCGCTCGCGAGCGGGGCATGGTTGCCGACGGCCGTGCCTTGCAAAGGCGGTGACCGATCGTTTCTGTACAGAAGAGTCCCCACCACGACGTCAAGCAGCACGGCCACAACGATGCCGATGAGGATACCCCTGCGCCTGGTGCGGCTCGCTTGGCGTGCCTTGTTCACCTGCGGACCTTGACGTTCCGGGCTCGCTCGGTTTCTCCGGGACTTGCGGCTCATCTGGGACTCCTGTTGCGCGCTGTGAACAGCGGCTGAGACTGGTTGAAACACGATCGACTCTGCGTGATTTCGGGTGGGCAAGAACGGGGCTGCAGAGGTTCAGCAAGGCCTTTTTCATGCGGCATGCGATACGTGTCGCAGGGTGGAGCCGATCGGGCTTGGCTGCCGGGCTCCAGATCACGGCGGGTACATTCAGATGCATTGTCCCCGCACACGCTGCGCGGCAGTCAATGGCGACACGCTACGCCTGTTGCATTGGCAGACCAATGTTGGATCATGCGTCTCGCAGGTACTCCAGCACGCCAACGGAGGACGCCTATGACTTTGCAGGACTGGGGTTCAATCGGTGAGGTCGTCGGGGCACTGGCGGTCGTCATCACCCTGATCTACCTCGCCAAGCAGATCGGCCAGAACACCCACGCGATGGACGAGGCGCGCAAGCTCGCGCTCGCGCAGACCTACCAGATGCGCTCCGATGCCCTGCAGGCCATGCTGGTGCGCGCGGCCGATTCGGAATACATCGGTCCGATCATCATCAAGCTCACGGAACTCGGCTATCCGGAGGACGTCAAGGCACTGGACGAGTTGACCGACGCCGAGCGGCGACGATTCAGGATGTGGCAGATCGCCCAGCAGACGCACTGGGACAACATGCACTACCAGTTCCAGCAGGGTTATCTCGACGAGGAATATTACGAGGACGCGTTCAAGGACCGCGTGGTGAGGCTTGCGCCGACGTGGAAGGCGCTCGGCCTGACCAGCGGGCGCCGGAGCTTCTTCGCCGAGATCGACCGTTTATCGCGCCTCTGAGTTGTCGACGCCGCTCGGGCGGCGCGACGTCCGGACAGTCGCAGGAGGGCGCGTCGACCAGGTTGACCCGACGCGACTCGTCTGCCGACACCGCCACCCGGCGGATCGGCGCGCGCAGGCTGCCCCCGGCGGCACCGAGGTAGCCGACGTGATCCGACGTGGAAAAGCGACCGTTCAGGCAGGCGCGCTTCTCTGCGGGCAGCACCGTGTACCCCTCGTGCGCCGGCAGCGCCGCGGCGCGGCGGTAACCCACGCCCGAACCGGGGACGATCGCGTCGTAACGCTGCTCCAACTGCACGACTGGTCCGGGATCCGCGTCTAGGTCGCCGCCGTCTTGACCGGCCGATCGACGCCCAGTTTGACGCGCAGGAATTCCATGAACGCGCGACATTTCGCCGGCAGCCAGCGGATCCGCGTGCCGCCCGGCTGCAGCGGGGCGTAAGGCATCAGCAGCATCAGGCCAAGGTACACGAGGACCATCGCGCCGCCCGTGCCGAGCAGCAGCAGGACCGAGATGACCCGCAACAGCGTCACGTCCAGTCGGAAATATCGCGCCAGTCCCAGGCACACGCCGCTGATCACGGCGCCTTCGCTGATCTGCTGCAGCACCCGCGGCGTCGCCTCTTGCGGTGGGTGCGGCGACGCTGAACCGTTGCCCGGCGCCTGCACCGACCCGATCTCCTCGAGTGCGGGCTCGAGTTCGGCCAGCGTCACGATGGACTGCCCAGCAGGCATGCGACGCGTGCACTGGTCGGCCACGGCCTGCTCCAGGTCCCCCAGGATCTCCTGCGGATCGGGGTCACCCTCGAGCAGGCTCGCCGACTCGGCGAGGTACCGTTCGAGACGCACATTCGCCGCGTCGTCGAACTGCAGAACGCTGCGATTGAGACGGACGGTGGTTGAAATGCGTTGCATGGTTCAGTGTCCAAAGTTCGCGATCGTGCGATTGATCAGGTTCCAGTACTCATCCAGCTCGACCAGCTGTGCCCGACCGGCGTCCGTGAGCCGATAGTACTTACGCGGTGGCCCCGCGTCCGATTCCTGCCACTCGTATTGCACCAGGTCCTCGCGCCGCAACTTGCTGAGCAGGGGATAGAGCGTGCCCTCCTGCGTGGCGAATTCCGTGCCGGCAAGACTGCGCAGGATTTCCGGCACATAGATGCTTTTCGCACCCACGATCTTCAACACGAGGAATTCCAGGAGACCCTTGCGGATCGGAGCAAGTTTGGATTCGGCAGCCATAATTTGTAAGAACGGTACCTTTGCTTATAACAGTACCTGTCACAGGACTTCCCGTCAAGTCGTCCGGTGCCCTGGTCGATGCGGCGAATGCTGCCGTCATCCACACGTTGCAACACCTTCACGGTTGAGCCTTCGCGCGTCACCGGGCCTACTATGTGTGTGCATCACAGCGCTCGCAGAGGTCCCTCATGAACATTTTCGAACAGCAGCAAGCCAGATTCCGCACGCAGCCAGGCTTCATTGCCGCGCTGGACCAGAGTGGCGGCAGCACGCCCAAGGCCTTGCGGCTGTATGGGATCCCGGAGGGAAGCTGGTCGAGCGACGCCGGGATGATGGATCTCATCCATGCGATGCGCACGCGCATCATTACCAGTCCCAGCTTCAACGGCGACCGGATCCTCGCCGCCATCCTGTTTGAAGACACGATGGACCGGGACATCCTCGGCCGGCCAACGGCGCAGTACCTCTGGGAGGTCAAGCAGGTCGTCCCGATTCTCAAAGTCGACAAAGGCCTCGAGGCGGAAGCGAACGGCGTGCAGTTGATGAAGCCGATGCCGGGCCTCGACCAGCTGCTGTCGCGCGCGAAAGCCAAGGGCACCTTCGGCACCAAGATGCGCTCGGTCATCAAGCTGGCAAACGCGGCGGGGATTCGTGCGGTGGTGGACCAGCAGTTCGAGGTCGCCAGCCAGATCATCGCAGCGGGTCTCGTGCCGATCATCGAGCCCGAAGTCGACATCAAGTGCCCGGACAAGGCTGCCGCGGAAAACCTGCTCAAGGCCGCGATCATGGCCAGGCTCGAGGCGCTGCCGTCCGGCCAGCAGGTGATGCTCAAGCTGACGCTGCCGAACCAGGACAATCTCTACGCCGAGTGCATCGCCCACCCGCGTGTGCTGAAAGTCGTGGCCCTGTCGGGCGGGTATTCACGCGATGAAGCAAATGCGCGCCTGGCTCGCCAGCACAACATGGTCGCCAGCTTCTCCCGGGCGTTGACCGAAGGGCTGTCGGCCCAGCAGTCGGACGCTGAATTCAACGCCGCGCTCGACCGCGCGATCGAGAGCATTTTCCAGGCCTCGAGTACCTGACTCGCCTGGTCCCGCATCAGGCGGACCATCTGAGGCGGGGCTCCCCGCCTCGGATGCGGGAGGCGTGAATTCAAGCCGCGTCAATTCCCTATGTCATGGTGACTCGGGCGGCGCTATGCTGCAACGCAGCAAGAGCTATTTCGTGGCATCAGCCGAAGGAGCAAACGATGGTTGTCTATATGAACGAGTCTGTGAGTAAGCAGCGGAAGGCACTGGCCGGGCAGGTACAGAAGTTCCGTGAGCAGCCGATCGAATCCATGCGCGAAGCCGCCGTGAAATCGGCCGAAAGCATCAAGTCGCTGAAGGCACCTGTCCGCGCATTCGGGCACTCGGGTGTGAAGCTCGCGACGGTAACGCAGAACGCCATGCAGGAATTGATCGAACTGGAGTCGAAGGTCGTCACCTCGGCACTGACCGCTGCGGCGCTGCGTCTCGAGCGCGCCGTGGCAGCGGAAAACGTCGTTGACCTGGTGCTTGAACAGGCGGAAATGCTTGGCGCCACCCGTGATCGCATCGTGGATGAGGCGACCCGCGCAGTCGAGATTTTCCGGATCGCCGGGCGTGAAATGCGCAAGGTCGGGACCCACCTGTATGGCCAGGTCTTCGAGCCGGCCGAGGAAGTGCCGCTCAAGACGGCGAGCACCCGTGCCCGCAAGGCGAAACGTCCGGTCCGGAAGTCGACCGCTCGCGCCCGCAAGGCCGCTGCCTGAGGATCGGCATCGGCCGGCATGGTCCGGCGGCCCGCTAAACCTGCCATCATTTGCGCGAGGGATCGCAAATGATGGGCAGGCTGTCCGACCGCGTACTCTCATGGATCGACTCGAGCCTGGCGGCGTTCGGCCACGGCTTCATCCTGGCGTGGACCAAGGTTGAGCGCAGTTACCGGCGGCCGTTTTCGCGAATCGCCTTGTGGCTGAAGTTCGCGTTCTACCCGCTGCTTGCGCTCGGCGCGATCGGCTGGCTCGCCTGGGACTGGAGCCACGCCCGCTCGCTCAACTCGGCTGAGGATGCGATCTTCGATCGCGTGGTGCAGTGGCGTCCGTTCGAGCCGCAGCCTTCCGGCCGCGTGGTCGTGGTCGAAATCGACGAGTGCTCGATCGAATACTTCCGCGCGCGCAATGAAGGCGGCTGGCCGTGGAGCCGGCAACGGCACGCGGATCTGCTCGACCAGCTTGATCGGGCGCAGGTGCGTGCGGTCGGCTACGACGTGCTGTTCGTCGATTCCTCGCCAGGAGATCCCGCTGGCGACGAAAGCCTCGAAGCAATGGCGAGAGGCGGCGGCGGCCGGTTCGTCTTCAGTTCCACGCGACTGCATCCTGACTACGACGAGGGTTCGCCGTTGCGGGCGTCGCAGGCTCCTGCGGCGTTTTCGCTGCAGCTCAGTCCACGCTTTGACCCACAGGTTGCCTTGCTGCTGCCGTACGGCGAGGCAATGGCCCGCTTCAGTGCAATTGCCAACGTCACCCGTAATGCCGACGGAGTGCTGCGTGACATTCCGTTACGCGAAACCGCTGGCGACTGGGCGTTGCCGTCGCTGCCGTTGCGCCTGGCGACGACCGCGACGGCGCGAGCGCCAGGTGACTTTGCCGCCGCTGTGCGACCGAACTGGCGCCAGGACACGCGGTTGCCGCGTATCAGCGCCGCCGACCTGTTGACCGGTCAGCCTGTCTGTCGCGATGCGACGGCGACGCCACCGGCACTGAAGGATCGCGTGGCGCTGGTCGGCTATACGGCTTCCGGACTCAATGATGCCAAGCCCACCCCCGTCGATCCCGTCATGCCGGGCGTCGAGGTCCTGGCCGAGGCGACGGAAGCACTGATTGCCAACAGTGCCATCCGGTCGCCGCCGGCGTGGCTCAAGTACGTCATCGCCATGCTGCTGGCCACGCTGACCGCATTCGCCTTCTACCGCGGCGAACCGGCCACCGACATCGACTCGGTCTTCGTCGCTGCCAACGTGACGATGTTGACGGCAGCGTTCCTGGGACTCACCTTCTTCGGGTTTTTCTTCGACATCTTCGCCAGCGTCGGCTTCGTCAGTCTGATCTTCGGCTTGTGTCGCCTGTACGCCGGCATACAACGCGGGCGAGCGGTGGGCAATGGCGACTTCCTGCGCGAGTTCGCGCCAGACCGGGATCGCTGGCTGGCGATCGCGCGCCTGCGCTTCGTGCCCGACGTGCAACTCGACGCCAGGGCCGCGGCGCGACGGCGGCGCGAATACCGCCGCCGGTTGCGACGCTTCCTGTATGCCGGCAGCGACGCGGTAATGCTGGAGGGCGTGGTGGAACGCAAGAGCTGGCTGCACGAAGCACTGGACGACTTGATGGTGCTGGTGTGGCACGGCGAAACCGAGGCTGCGGCTCGCGCGGCAGCCAGGCAGGATCTCGCCAGGCTCGAGCGGCAACTGGCGGAATACGACGCGCGACTGTCCGATGACGGCAGCGTGCGACTGGCATTCGCCTGCGCCGAGATCGATGATGGCGCCGCCGACAGCGATCGCGGCGAGCGCCGGCGCCTGCGCGAGCTGGTCGGCCAGGCGGTGGCGGCCACGAGCGAATCGCCATTGGCGCGGCGAACCGTGTTCTTCGATCCTGCGGACGTGTCGTCGGGAGGCTCGTGATGCGCAATATTCCACCAATTCTGTCGGCGGCCGCGCTGCTCGCGCCGAGCGTGAATGCCTCGGAGCTGCCGGCCGTCGTGCACAAGCCCAGTGCCGACGTGTATGCCGAGCCCAGATTAGACGCGCCCAAGGTGGCGACCTTGCAGCGCGACACGGCAGTCAGGATTTCCGCGCAGCAGGGCCTGTGGTACCAGTTGCTGATGGATGCCGCGGCGCCGGGCTTCGTGCGCGTCAATGACGTGCGCGTGGCCTATGCCGGCACCGAGGATGGCGAGGCCAACCTGCGCGTGCTGATGGGCGGCAAGGCCGGCAAGGGGCGCGTCACCGAAACCGCAGGCGTGCGTGGCATCGAGGAGAGTGACCTGAAGTCGGCAGCATTGAACCAGGGGCAACTGGACGCGATGGTCGGTCACCGGGTCGATGCGTCCGCTGCCACCGCGTACGCCGCGGAGCAGGGTTGGCAGGCGACACGCGTCGCGTATGCCGGTGAAGCCAAAGCAGCGAAGAAATCCGGCAAGCCGTCCGCGGCGCCCGCGACTTCGAAAACGGAACTGGCGAAATCCGTGGGCGGCCTGCTCGGCTCATTCGGCGTCAACGTCGGCACCAAGCTGGATACGGCCGCCAAGGTGGTGCCGAAGACCGAGGACGAGCTGGCAGCGGAGGAGGTCGCGCTCGGCCCGGAAATCGCCGGCCGCATTCTTGGCGCACGTCCATTGTGGGACGATGCGAGCGCACAACAGCGCGTCAACCTGGTCGGACGCTGGGTCGCGTCGCAGACGAGTCGTCCCGAGCTGCCATGGACCTTTGGCGTGATCGACACGCCCGAGGTCAACGCATTCGCGACGCCGGGTGGATTCATCCTGGTCACGCGCGGCCTGTACGACCTGCTGTCGACGGATGGCGAGCTCGCGGCCGTGCTGGGGCACGAGATCAGTCACTGCGTGCAGCGCGATCACTACCAGGTGATCCACAAGCAGGAACTGGCGGCCGCAGGCAAGGACGAGGCGGTGAAGAATGTCACGGTCGGCAACGACAGTCTCGCCGGCAGCTACGCCAGGCGTTACGCCGAGAAGAACGGCGCGGCCATCATGCTGACATCGCTGGATCGCGAGGCCGAGTACCGCTCGGACGAAGCCGCGGAGTTCTACCTTGCCCGTGCCGGCATGAATCCGCTGGCCCTGTATGCTGTCCTGCAGAAACTCACCGCACTCGGCAGCGAGTCGGCGAGCCTCGCGCAGCTCTACAAGACGCACCCGCCCCTGGACGCGCGGCTGGATCGCATCGATCAGCGAGGGCTTGGCGAGCTGGAGGCGTATACGACACGGGAGTGAGTGCGCCCGAGTCGGCACGCCGGTCATCGATTGAATCATCTTCGCGCGAGGCTGCCATGGCCGCACTTTCGATGCGGCGCTCGAACACACGAAACACAACGGCGTACGCTGCGCGTTTGCGATCGACGAGATGCGTCAAGCCGTGGTTGGTTTCATCACGGCCTACGACATCATGAGCGAGAAGCCGATGCGTTACATGCAATCGATGACGAGCCCGCGGCGGGAAGTGCAGGTGCGGGACATCATGCATGGCGTCCGTGTCACGCCTGTTCGATGCGACTGAGCTGACCCACATCCCGGTGATGGAGGCCAGCGAGGCCGGCGAACAACGCCTGCGGGGACTGCTGTCCGGGGCGAAGGCCAGACGACTGCTGTCGCGGTGAGCGGCATGGCGCTCCTGCTGTCCATGGTGATCGTCAGGCCGACCGGGCGATGACCCTCGGTCGGGCAGCAGGACAGTCGATCCTTTCCATCAACGCGACAGGTCGTGCAAATCACTGCGGCCGATTCTTGTTGCGAGCGACGGCGCGAATTCGTCGCTCAGCCTGCAACCACCTGGCGTACAGCAGCAAAAACTGCCAGCGTGCTGTCGCGGAATTTCGCTCTTTTTTCTGGTTCAAACAGCTGCCAGGCGTCGCTGTCGGCCAGCATCAGGCCTTCCAGCAGCGGCACCAGGTCCGGCCGAATGCACTCGGGCACCTGCGCCTCGGTCAGGCTGCCTGGGTTCGGCCACTCCGGTACCACGTTCAAAGACTGATGCAGCAGGGCCGCCTGGACGATCAGTGCGGCCGCAGTTCCAGCACCGAACAGCTGCTCAATGCCCTGCAGGATCTCCGGCAGCGCGCGATTGTCCTGCATTGATCCCTTGCCGTCGGGAGTCGCAACGGAGGCGCTGAGGACCAACCGGCTCCAGGGTTCCAGCGTCGCCGGGTAGGCTGCGCCGGCCTGGAACCCCAGACGGGGCAACGTACGCGCCGCCATCGTCCCTGAGCGAAAGGCATGCAGGGCGTCGCGCTGGCCGGCGATGACCCGTTTTCCCAGGTCGTGGTACAGCACGCTCCATTCCAGCAAGGTTTGCAGGTGCTGCGAAGCCTGCCGGTATTCCGGCAGGAGCAGCAGCGCGATCAGGACCTGGGTGACGTGGTGCAGGGTGGTGCCGTCGGCATAGGCAGCCATCTCCTTCCAGCCGGGGGCAACGGTCTCGATGGCGGCCGTCTGGTCCGCCGTGTAGAAACTGCGGATTCGCCCGCCGAGCGCATCGCCATCCTGAATTTCACCGGCCTCGATCTGCCGGGCGAGGGCGCGGACAAATTCCAGCAGCTGCGGAAGTAGCTCCTCGAGTCGCGGGATGGTCGCTGCCATTGGCGTCGTGTAGGTGTTGTCCACGGGACGGAAGTTATAGCATGGCATGATATAAAAACCGCTCTTCGTCATACCTTGCCCATCGCGTGCTTACCAGGAAACAGCTTGTCGCCCTGTCAGAGTTCCGCTACCAGATCGCGCGATTCCAGCGCTTCAGCGTGGCTGCCTCGCGGGCGGGCGGGCTGACCCAGACGCAATACCTGATCTTGCTGCACATCGTCGGCCATCCTGAGCGCGACTGGGCCACCGTTGGCGAACTGGCGCATCGGCTGCAGGCAAGCCCGCACGGTACCGCCGCGCTCGTCAATCGCTGCATCGCGTTGCGGCTCGTCGCAAAGCACCGCAGCGCGGTGGACGGACGAAATGTCGAGGTGCATCTGACGGATCGAGGGCGACGTGCGGTGCACGGGGTCGCCCAGCGTCACCGCGACGAATTGCAGTCGCTGCGGCAGATGTTCCGCGTCGTCGACGTCAACCAGGCTGCGCCGGTCGACGACCGGGAGGGGGCGCGGCGATGAATTACCGTGACCGCAGACGTGCCCCTGGTGCCGTTGGGCTGCCATGACGATCCTGTACTTCACGCTCGTGGCCATCGTCCTTTATATAGGTTGCGATCGCCTGCTCGACGTGCTCGAGCGCCGCGCCGGGCGTCGGTTCGAGCATCGTTCGCTGATTTTCTTCGGGCTGCTGCTGGGTGGCAGTCTGGTGACGTTTGCGGTGGTTCGCCGCTTCGTCGGTGTCGATTAGCATCCAGGTGCGGGTACCAGGGATCATCGATCGTCGGCACTTTCTTTTTGCAGTGCACTTGATTTATATCAAGGACGGGTACTGATTTGACGTTTAGTAATCGACTTCCGTGCGCTGGGCCACGCGAGTGCTCCGGGCGCGGTGAATAACGAACGATTTACAGGGGGCTACATGTCCGGACCACAGTCCAACGAACCTGGTCAGCCAGAACGCACGCCTTTCTTCCAGCGCGTGCTCGACAATCCATTCCTGCTGCTGTTCCTCGGGGTCACGATCCCGACGGTCGTCTATCTCATCTGGGGAATCATGGAGATCATCCAGATTCCTCTCGCTTCACCCTGACCGGAGACCGCAGTCATGGGAATCGCATCGCCGAGAGCGGGCTGGTGGAAAGAGCCCATTCACAAGGTCGAGCTGATCTGGATCATCGTCGCGTTCCTGTGGGGACTCGGGATGTTCTTCATGATGATCTACTGGCACGGTGCCGGTAATCAGAACCTCTCGAACGAAGCTTATCGGATTACGCCGGCGGCCTTCGCGGCCAAGGTCGACGAGATGACCGAGAAGTACACGGTGCGCCAGGAGGGCGCGTTCCCAGTCGTGCGCCCCCCGCCCGGCAGCGACGTCTACATGATGGGCCGCGTCTACATGTGGTGGCCGATGCTCGAACTCGTGAAGGGCGAAACCTACCGCCTGCACCTGTCGTCCATCGACCTGCAGCACGGCTTCTCCCTGCAACCGGTCAACATCAATCTCCAGGTGCACCCGGGATACGAGATGGTGGTGACGATGACGCCTAACCAGCTGGGCCAGTTCGGCATCGTCTGCAACGAGTACTGCGGTTTCGGGCATCACACGATGACCGGTCGCATCTACGTCGTCGACAACAAATAAGGGGCCCGTCATGACAGCTGCATCCCACTTTCGCACCTGCCCGACGACCGGCCTGAAGATCGACCGGTCCGCGGAAAATCTGATCAAGGCGAACGCCGTCGTTGCCGTGGTGTTCCTGCTCATCGGCGGCCTGTTCGGGCTCTCGATCGCGCTCACGCGCTGGCCCGCCGTGCACCTGCTCCCGGCCGACTGGTTCTACCTCGCGCTGACGGCGCACGGCTTCGATGTGCTGCTGGCCTGGATCATCTTCTTCGAGATGGCGGTGCTGTATTTCGCCTCTGCCATACTGCTCAATTCGCGCATCGCTGCGCCTCGCTGGGGCTGGGCGCAGTTCTGGCTCATGCTGGTCGGCGCGCTGATGACCAACGTCGCCGTGCTGCAGGGCAACTCGTCCGTCATGTTCACGTCCTACCCACCCCTGGTGGCGGCCCCGCACTTCTACCTCGGCCTGGTGCTGTTCGCCGTGG
Organism: Pseudomonadota bacterium; assembly: GCA_016705325.1. Lineage (GTDB taxonomy): Bacteria > Pseudomonadota > Gammaproteobacteria > Steroidobacterales > Steroidobacteraceae > RPQJ01. Next base: position 46,379 of record JADIYJ010000008.1, read on the forward strand.
GCGCCCTGATCGGTTGCGCGGTGTTCTTCGGCACACTGGTGGTGGCCAGGGACGAGAAGACCTACCAGGGCTCGGTACCGCTGGTCACCTTCGGCGCCATCACCGCGGCGATCATCGCCGTCTTCACGCTGGCCTGCGGCGCGATCATCCTCATCCCGACCTTCCTGTGGTCGGTGGGCATCATCAGCGGCGTCGACCCGCTGATGTACAAGCTGGTCTGGTGGGGCATGGGCCATTCGTCACAGCAGATCAACGTCGCTGCGCACGTTGCCGTCTGGTATGCCATCGGCGCCATGGTGCTTGGAGCCAAGCCGATCTCCGAGAAAGTCAGCCGCATGGCGTTCCTCATGTACATCCTGTTCCTGCAGCTTGCGAGTGCGCACCATCTGCTGGTTGAGCCCGGCGTGAGCTCTAGCTGGAAGATCTTCAATACCAGCTATGCGATGTACCTGGCCGTCCTCGGCAGCATGATCCACGGCATGACCGTGCCGGGCGCGATCGAGGCTGCGCAACGCGCCAAGGGCTTCAACAAGGGCCTGTTCGAGTGGTTGCGCAAGGCGCCCTGGGGCAACCCGGCCTTCGCCGGCATGTTCCTGTCGCTGGTGATGTTCGGCTTCCTTGGCGGCATCTCCGGTGTCGTGATGGGCACCGAGCAGATCAACCTGATCATCCACAACACGATCTATGTGCCGGGGCACTTCCACGCGACCGTGGTCGCCGGGACGACGCTGGCGTTCATGGCGATCACCTATCTCCTCGTGCCGCTGATCTTCCGTCGGGAGGTCATGTTCAAGAAGATCGCCCAGTGGCAGCCGTACGTGTTCGGGCTGGGCATCGCCGGGATCTCGCTGTTCATGATGGGTGCCGGAACCCTCGGGGTGCCGCGCAGGCACTGGGACATCACGTTCGCGGATGCGCTGTCCCAGTTCCAGTTCTCGCCGGCTGCGTTCCTGATGCTTGCACTCAACGGACTTTCGGCGATCGTGGCCGCGATCGGCGGCGCGATGTACATCGTCGTCGTGGTCTGCTCGGTCTTCCTTGGCCGCAAGATCGGCGACAACGAGGTGGTGCAGCTCGGGCCGGTCTCGGGCGCGGCATCGGCAGCAGCAGTGGCTCGCTATGGCAACGAGGGAACGCTCAAGATCCCCGGCACGGTCGTGCTGGTCGCTGTGTTCTTCGTGTCGTTCGTCCTGTACTACTTCGTGAACTGGAAATACCTCGCCGAGGTCTGGCCACTGAAGTAGGAGCGAACATGCAGGATGCTGTCGCCCAGGATGCGGTTCTCGCCGGGAAGCGATCTTCCTGGCGCAGCGCGGTCGAGGTCTTCAAGCCGCGTATCGGGCTGGAGATCATGTTCGCCGGCATCGCCGGCGTAGCGATGGCACAGGGAGCAGGACTGCCGCTGCCGCAGTTGCTGGTGCTGGCGACAGCGGTCTTCCTGGCCGCTGCCAGCGCCGGGGCGCTCAACCACCTGGTCGAGCGCGACCTCGACGCCCGCATGTCCCGCACTCGCGGACGTCCGTTCGTCACCGGCAAGCTCGCCGGTGGATCGCTCTGGATCGCAGTGATCGGCTTGCTGCTGGCGTTTGCGGTCGTGTCGGCCGGGCTGTCGACGAACTGGCTGGCTGCGACGTTCGTGTTCCTCGGGGCCTTCACCTACGGAGTCGTCTACACCCTGTGGCTGAAGCGGCGGACGTGGCTGAACATCGTCGTGGGTGGTCTGGCCGGCAGTTTCGCCGTGCTCGCCGGTGCCGCGGCGGTGAACCCGGACCTCGGGCCGGCGGCGTGGACGTTTGCGGTCGTGCTGTTTCTCTGGACTCCGCCGCACTTCTGGAGCCTCGCCATGTATTACCGCCAGGACTACGCCGATGCGGGCGTACCCATGCTGCCGGTGGTGTTTGGTGACCGGGTCGCAGCCCGTGTGATCCTCGGTCACACGCTGCCGCTGGTGCTTCTGGCGCTGTTGCCGGTCGCCTGGGGCGCGGGGACGTTCTACCTTGCGTGCGCCGTGGCGGGCGGCGCGTATTTCCTTTATCGCAGCGTCCTCCTCGTGCGTGAGCCGACGCAGAAGAATGCGATCCGCAACTTCCTGGCGTCCCTGCTGCAGTTGACCCTGCTGCTGGTCGGGGCCATCGTCGATGGAGCCGTGGCAGGCCATCTGGTCGCCTACTGAGCCATGCGCGCGCACCCTCGAAGGCAAACGCTGCAAGGCGGGCTCCTGGCATTTGTCGCGTGTGCGGCAAGCGCGGGAGTGTTCGCACAGACTGCGGCCTCTGACGACGCCGCCGCGCTGGCGACCAGCCAGGCGGCGATCACCCGGCAACTCGGCGATTACCAGTTCGTCGACCAGCGCGGACAGGCGTTCCGACTGTCGGATCTCAGCGGCAAGCCGGTCGTGCTCAGCCTCGTCTACAGCAGTTGCTACTACGTCTGTTCGGGCCTGACCGTGCACCTGCGCGACGTCAGCAAGGTCGCGCGCAAAGCGCTTGGCCCGGACAGTTTCACCGTGCTGACGGTCGGCTTCGACACGCCGAACGACACGCCCGAACGGATGCGGTTGTTTGCGCAGGATCGTGGCGCGGACATGCCGGGGTGGTATTTCGCCAGCACGGACGCCGCGACGCTGGAGCGGCTCACGCGCGACGTTGGCTTCACTTACCGGGCCTCGCCCAAGGGCTTCGACCACATCACGCAGACGACGGTCATCGACCGCGCCGGACGCGTGGTGCTGCAGGTGTACGGCCAGGACTTCAATCCGCCGAATCTGGTCGAGCCGCTGAAACGACTCATCCGCGGCCAGGAGATCGAGCGCGGCACGCTGGCCGGTATGATTCGCTCGGTGAAGCTTTTCTGCACGATCTACGATCCGGCCAGCGGCCGCTATCGCTTCGACTACTCGATCGTCGCCGACGCGATCGCGGGCATCCTCGCCCTTGGCATGGTGGCAATCGCGATCGCGATTTCATGGCGGAACTCGCATTGACCGGGTCGGCATCCGCTGCCTGCAGACAGGATCGAATGGCGTGAAGTTGCTCAAATCGGGATTGCGCGCGCTGTTCCTGCGGCTGGAACAGGTCTGCGAGAAGTTCTTCGGGCCGGGTTTGAATCCGCTGGTGCAGCTCGGTTCGCTGGGCTGGTTCCTGTTCTGGATCGTCACCGTCACCGGCATCTACATCTACGTGTTTTTCGACACGGGCGTGACGCAGGCTTACGCGTCTCTCGAGTACCTCTCGCGCGAGCAGTGGTACCTCGGCGGCATCATGCGCAGCCTGCATCGCTATGCCTCGGACGCGATGGTCGTGGTCGTGATGCTGCACCTGCTGCGCGAATTCGCGATGGATCGCATGCGCGGCAACCGCTGGTTCCCGTGGGTCACCGGCGTGCCGCTGCTGTGGTTCCTTTACGCGTGCGGCATTACCGGCTACTGGCTGGTGTGGGACCAGCTCGCCCAGTACGTGGCGATCGCCACCACGGAATGGCTCGACAGCATCGGCATTTTTGCGGAACCCATCGCGCGGAACTTCCTCGACAGCTCGCACCTGGCCGGGCGGTTCTTCACGCTGATGGCCTACATTCACATCGCCGTGCCGCTGATCATGCTGCTGTTCATGTGGGTGCACATCCAGCGCCATGCCCATGCCAGGGTGAACCCGCCGCGCAGGCTTGGTGTCGCCGTGCTCGGGGCCCTCCTTGCACTCTCGCTGGTCGTGCCGGCCATGAGCCAGGCGCCGGCGGACCTGGATCGCGCCCCGTTCGAGGTCGGCCTCGACTGGTTCTATCTCACGGCGTACCCGCTGCTCGACGTCGTGAGCGGCCGCACGCTCTGGGCAGTGCTGGTCGGCGGCAGCGTGTTCCTGACCCTGCTGCCGTGGCTGCCGCCGCTGCGCAAGGCGCCTGTCGCCGTGGTCAACCTCGAAAACTGCAATGGCTGCGGGCGTTGTTTCGCTGACTGTCCATTCGGTGCAATCACGATGGTCGGGCGGACCGACGGCGCCGAATTCGACCAGGAGGCCCGCGTCGACGCCGACATGTGCATGAGTTGCGGAATCTGCGTCGGAGCCTGCCCGACCGCCACGCCGTTCCGCCGTGCCAGCGCGCTGGTGCCCGGCATCGAATTGCCGGCGGATCCGATTGCCGGCCTGCGCGACCAGGTGGTCGCTGCGACAGCGAAACTGCAGGGTAATGACCGCGTGGTCGTCGTCCGGTGCGCGCACGCCGGCAACCTCGACGCACTGGCGGATCCGGGTGTCGCCGTGCTCGCCATGCCGTGCGTAGGCATGCTGCCGCCTTCATTCATCGACCTCGTGATCTCGCGCAAGCACGCCGACGGTGTGCTGATTGCCGGTTGCGCCGAGGAAGACTGCTACGAAAGGCTCGGTGATCGGTGGACGGAAGAGCGCATCGGCAGCCAGAGGGACCCGTACCTGCGTGATCGGGTGGACCGCGACCGGGTGGCCGTGTCGTGGGCGTCGCCCGTGCAGCAGCATCGGACCAGGGAATCCCTGGCGCAATTCCGACAGCACCTGCAGGACCTCGCCGCGTCAGGGCGGCCGGCGCGTACCGGCGTGGCCTGGCGGGCGCGGATGAAGCAGTTGCCCTTGCCGCTGCGCTTCGCCGGCCAGGTGGTTGTGCTCGGGGCCGTCGCGGTACTGGTGGGGTGGTTCGCCACGCGACCGACCTACGCCTACCTGAATCACGATCAAGCCCTGCTCAAGCTGAGCTTCAGTCATGCCGCCCGGTCGTTGAAGGAGTGTCGTCACTACAGTCCGCAGGAACTCGCGAACCTGCCGTTTGCAGAGCGGACGGCCACGACGTGCGAGCGCGGGCGGTGGCCCGTGCACCTGGAACTCCTCCTCAATGGACGGGTGATTCATCGCGCCACCCACCTGCCGGCAGGATTGTGGGATGACGGTCCTTCGACGGTCTATGCAAGCTTCCGCGTGCCGGCAGGCACGCACCATCTCACGGCGCGCCTTCGCGACAGTGGCCGCACGACGGGATTCGACTACGAAAGTTCGGCCACGGTCACGCTCAGCCCCGGCCAGAACTACGTGGTCGATTTCCGCGGTACGGAAGGAGGTTTTCAGTTCGGCCGCGCGTCAGCTCATGGTCCGGCTACGCAGGAGACCCCGCCATGACCCTGCTCGAATGGCGTGACGATTTCCGCATCGGCATCGCCGAAGTCGATCACGAACATCAGCTGTTGATCGGCCTCATCAACAAGGTGCATGCCGCCCTGGAGGCGGATCGCTCCGCCGATCGCATCGAGGAATTCCTCGGCGAAATCCACGCCGGCATCTCGGCGCATTTCGCTCTCGAAGAAAAGGACATGCGGTCGCGCAAGTACACGGAGTTCAGTCAGCACAAGGCGGATCACGAGCGTTTGCTCGACGACATCCGCGACATCATGGATGAGTACAGCGTGCACGGGGTGCTTGACGACCAGGCGCTCTCGAACCGCCTGGCCAGCTGGTTCGGCGACCATTTCAGGACCTACGACGCGCGGCTGCACAGGTTCCTGCTCGATCGGCCGTGAATCCCCGGCTGCTCCGCACCCTGCTGCTGGCAACGGCGGCGTTTCTCGCGGCGCTGCTCGGCGCGCGCGCCTTGCTGCCCGACCGCGCCGCGCCGCCAGTGCTCGAACGCGCCGTGTGGCTGCCAGACGGCCCGCCGTTGCCCGAGGTCGCTTTCGTCGACGAAGCCGGCGCTCCGTTTGATGCCCGACGCTTGCAGGGCCGCTGGACGTATGTGTTCTTCGGCTTCGCCTCGTGCCCCGACATCTGCCCGACGACGCTGGCGACGCTCGCCTCGGTGCGAAGCTCGTTGCGCGACCTGCCGACCGAGCTGCAGCCTGAGGTACTGCTGGTGACGGTGGACCCGTCGCGGGACGACGCAACGAGGCTGGCGCCGTACGTTCGTCATTTCGACCCCGCCTTCCACGCCGTCACGGGCAATGAGGCCGGTCTTGCCCGATTGGCCAGTGTGCTCGGAGCCGCGTATGCGCGTGTGCCCCTGGCAGGCGGTGGTTACACGATGGACCACACGTCCAGCCTGTTCCTGCTGGGCGCCGACGGCAGGCTCGTCGCGACTTCTGGCTCGCCGCACGACGCGGAGGTCATTGCGCGTGACTATCGAGCGCTGGTCGCGCGCGGCATGGCCCATTGACCGTTCCGGGCCGCGCATTCCTGCGGCCCTGCGGTTAGTCTCTGCATGATGAATTGCGTCAACCCCTGCGGGCTGCGTGCCGGCCTGGTCATTCTTTTCACTGTCGTGCACTTGTCCGCCGCATCCGCCGCATCCGCGGCGAGCCGCAGTGAGCTCGCCACCATCGCCGAGCGATCCGCATTCACGCGTACTGGTCGCTACGATGAAGTGGAGAAATTGTGCGCCGCCTTTGCCGCGCGATGGCCTGACAGGGCGCGATGCTTCGAGTTCGGGCGTTCAGCCGAGGACCGCCCGTTGCTCGCGGTCGCCGTGTCGGACGACGGCGTCCTCGACCCGGAGTCCGTGCGTGCGCGCCAGCGACCGGTCGTACTTTTTCAGGGCGGGATTCATGCGGGCGAGATCGACGGCAAGGACGCGGGTTTCATCGCGCTGCGCGAACTGCTCGAAGGGCGCGAAAATCGCGGCGCACTGGCGCGTGCGACGGTGCTGTTCGTGCCGGTCTTCAACGTCGATGGCCACGAGAGGTTCGGTGCATGGAACCGGCCCAACCAGCGCGGCCCGCAGGCCATGGGGTGGCGCGCGACCGCGCAGAACCTCAATCTCAATCGTGACTACACCAAGGCCGATGCGCCGGAGATGCGCGCCCTGCTCGGACTCCTGAACGCCTGGGATCCGATCCTGTACACGGATCTGCACGTCACGGACGGTGCCGAGCTGCGCGAGGACCTGTCCGTCGAGGTCGAGCCCGGCCACGGCTGGGATCTCGACCTCGGTCACACGGGATACGCACTGCGCGACGAGGTGCTGGCCCGGCTGCAGCGCAAGGGCTTCCACGCGTTGCCGTTCTATCCCGAGTTCGTCCGCGCCGACGACCCGGAATCCGGCCTGGCCGCGGATGTGCGCTCACCCCGTTTCAGTCTCAGCTATTGGGCCACGCGCAACCGCTTCGGCGCCCTGGTCGAGACCCACTCGTGGCAGGAGTATCCGCGACGCGTCGCCGCCACGCGCGAGACCATTCATGCCATGGTTGAACTCGCTGCGCGCGACGGTGCGCAGTGGCTCGTGGCAGCGCGCGCGGCCGATGAGCGCGCACGCCAGCTCGGTGGCAAGCCGGTCGCGCTGAGCTTCAGGAATACGGATGCCGTGCGGACCGTCGAGCTGCGCGGGTATGAATACACGCGGGAGCATTCCTCCGTCTCGGGGCAGCCGTGGATACGCTACGACTCCACCAGGCCCACGGTCTGGCGGCTGCCGTTGCGGCATGAGGTGCAGCCAGCGCTGACCGTGACGGCACCGGCCACCGGCTATTTCGTGCCGAGCGCGCATGCCGCGTGGATGTCGGAAAAGCTGGCTCTGCACGGCATCGAGTTCCAGCGTGTCACTGCGCCACAGCCGGCCAGCTCCGTGCAGACGTTCCGTGCCGACAGGGCGACGATTGCCGCAGGGACTTTCGAGGGTCGATCACTGGTGACGGTCGACGGCGCCTGGCGCGATGAAAAGCGCGACATCGGACCCGGCGCGCTGTTCGTGCCGATTGCGCAGCCGAAGGCACGGCTGCTCATGTCGCTGCTGGAGCCGCAGGCACCCGATTCTTTCGTGTCGTGGGGTTACTTCAGTGCGGCCTTCGAACGCAAGGAGTACATGGAAAATTACGTCACCGAGGCCGTCGCGCGGCAGATGCTGTCGCAGGACCCGGCGCTCAAGACGGAGTTCGAGCGGCGATTGCGCGAGGATGCTGCATTTGCGGGCAGCCCGGACGCGCGCCTCGACTTCTTCTATCGTCGCCATCCTTCCTGGGACGAGCGCTACGGTCTCTACCCCGTCTATCGTCAATGACGAGCGGTGTGCGGCGGTTGCTGCCGTGTCGATCGGGGCTTCGCGACGGGCCATCCCGGCTTCGAACGACCCTGGCAGGAGTGACGTTCATGAAACGCATGCTTATCGCCCTCATCGCATCAGGTGTCACTGTTCCAGCCCTCGGCACCGATGCCAGCGCCTCGATCGGGATCAGCCAACCCGGTCTTTACGGCCAGATCAACATCGGCGACTTGCCGCGACCTGCCGTGATCTACGCCCAGTCGGCCTATTTTGTGCGCGAGGACTGGTACCAGGCCCGGTACGTGCCGCGTTACGCGAAGCAGGAGCAGTACGCTCGCGGCGAGAGCGATGGTCACGGTTTGAAGCACGGACAAGGCAAGGACAAAGGCCACGATGGCGGCGACCGTTGACCGCTGCGCCGGTGCCACGGGCAGACCGGCAACGTCGAGCACTGCAGACTGAGTGAGCCTCGCGCCGGGAAGTTGACTTCGATTCTCTATCCGGCCGCCGAGCGCGGCCAGAGTTCCGCTGCGCGAAAACGCCCGGTCGCGGTGAGGTCGGCCTGTGCGCCGCGCTCCGCTGCCCGCAGCTCGGCGCGTCGTGCCATGAACGGTGTCTGCGCCACGACATCGAGCGGGCTCGAACTTGCAAACAGGAATCCCTGACCCGCGACGCAGCCCAGGTCCAGCAGGGTCTCCACCTGGTTTTCGTTCTCGATGCCTTCGGCGACCGTCTCCAGGCCGAGTGTCGTTGCCAGCATCACCACAGCGCGGGCGAGTTCCGGACCGCCGTCGTGCTCAGTCAGCCGGCTCACGAATGCGCGATCGATCTTCAGGATGTCGATCGGGAAGCGGTGCAGGTAGGAGAGCGACGAATAGCCCATGCCGAAGTCGTCGATCGCGAGACGCACACCCAGCGCCTTCAGCTCACGGAAGCGTTCCAGGTTGACCTCGGTGTTCTGCATGATCGTGCTCTCGGTGAGCTCGATCACGAGATTGGCGGCATCGAGGCCGGAAGCCTTGAGCGCATGGCGTACGTCCGCGACCAGGTCGCCCTGCTGCAGGTGACGTCCCGAGATGTTGACCGCCACACGCAGGCCGGTGCCGGCCTCGACGGAATCGCTCCACGCGCGGATCTGCGTGCACGCGTCAACCAGGACGCGACGACCCAGTTCGACGATCCGGCCGGTTTCCTCGGCAATCGAAATGAACGAGTTCGGCATGACGATGCCCCGCTGCGGGTGGTTCCACCGCACCAGCGCCTCCACGCCCAGCAACTCGCGGCTCGTCAGGTCGACGACCGGCTGGAACTCGACGAAGAACTCGTTGCGCGCAAGCGCCAGGTCGATGTCCTGCTCCAGTCGCAGGCGGTCGTGCAATTGTTCCTGCATGTGCGGCTGGAACAGCACGCAGCGCGCCTTGCCGGCGGACTTCGCGTTGTACATGGCGATGTCAGCCTTGCGCAGCAGCTGCTCGGCGTCGTCACCGGGCTGCGAGCAGGCCGCACCGATGCTCGCCGTGGCGTCGGTCTCCCTGCCGTCCACGAGCAGCGGTCGGTTGAACGCCTCGGTGATCGGCACGGCGATGCGCTCGACGTCCGTGTCGCTGCGAATGCCTTCCAGCAGGATCGCAAACTCGTCGCCACCGAGGCGGGCCACGGTGTCGGATGGCCGGGTCGACTTGACCAGTCGTTGCGCCGCCGCCTGCAACAGGCGGTCGCCGGCGTCGTGTCCGAGCGAGTCGTTGACATTCTTGAAGTTGTCGAGGTCGAGGAACATGACGGCGACTCGCTGCTGCGACCGTTGCGCCAGCGTCAGCGCGTGCTCGACCCGGTTCCAGAAGAGGCTGCGATTCGCGAGCAGCGTCAGCGGATCATGGAACGCCAGCTTGCGCAGCTGCTCTTCCAACGCCTTGCGCTCGGTGACGTCGCGGAAGTTCAAGGCCAGCCCGGCAATGGCCGGGTCGTCCATCAGGTTGCTGCCGACGCACTCAAGGGTGCTGCGCCGTTCGCCTGATTCAACGATCAATTCTATCGGTCCGACGACCCGGCCATGCGTTGCCGACACCTCGGCGAGGAATGCAGCCAGCCGCTCACTGTCGCCATCGACCCAGCGATCGAGGAGATTACGTCCGACCATGTCGTCCGGATGGGTCGCAAAAGTGCGTTCGGCCGCTGGCGAGGCGAATTGCAGCATTCCCTCGGCGCTGGTGATCATGATCACGTCGGAGGCGTTCTTGATCAGGGAAGCGTAGCGGGCCTCGACGATGTCGGCCGCACGCCGTTCGCGCAGCAGTGCCTCGTCGCGCGAGAGCACGCCCTGGCGCAGCATGACCAGCGAAGTCAGCGCAAAGATGATGACGGTCATCGTGTTCACGGGGCTGGCGGCCGTGCTGCGCTCGACGTACACCAGCACCAGAAACGACACCATCATGGCGATGTACGGCATTCCCTCGATGAGCACGACGCTGAACGCATTCGGCGCGCGGCGCACGCCAGGGCTGCCACGCAACTGCTCGCGCGCGGCGGCCGCAAGCCAGACGTAGCAGGACAGGTAGATGACGTCCGAAACGCCGCCCGGGATGTAGCTGCCGTCCACCTTCGACATCGCCCAGACGATGTCGGCCAGGGACATCGACGAGAAGCCGAGCGTGAGCAGCATCAGGGCCCGGCGCCGGATGGGCGTGGCGCCCGAGTGCATCAGCAGCACGCCGCAGGCCAGCAGCATGAGGCAGTTGAGGGCGATGTAGCTCTGCGCCAGCGCGTACTTGAGCACGTCCGGGTCGCGTTGGGCTGCGGCTGTCGGCGCAATCACGAAGAACCAGAAGAATGCGCCGAACCCCAGCATGAGGATGGCGGTGTCGAGCCCGAGCCGGGCCCATTGCACGCGTACGGCGGCAGTGCGGATCACGGTCAGCACCGCGGCGAGAACCAGCGGGTAGAAGCCCAGGAAGAATACGTCGCCGATCGACGGGAACGGGTCGATCCCGTACAGCCAGTAGGTCGAATGCAGCAGGTTGCCTGTGCTGTAGGAGGCCAGCGCAGCCGTGAGGAGCCACCAGGTGCGGCGCGCGCCCGGGTCCGCGGAGCCGCGCGCGGCAGCCCCGGTCAGGATGGCCACGCCGATGCTTGCTATCGAATCGGAATACAGGTTGAAAACATCGAGCCACGGCCAGGCACGACCGTCGACCAGGATCAGTACGATGGCGAGCGCGATGTAGACGAACAGGCCGACGGCAACGGCACCGGTCCAGCCGGCGCTGAATCGTTCACGCTTCGTCACGCCATCGGTCGTTGGCCACTGTGGGGACATATTGCTCGGCTCGCGTCTCCCATACGCGGTGGCCTCGTAGATTTGCTGCATCTAGCCTCATGGGTCCGGGCGTGGTCTGTGACCGCCGTACGAATATGTCAGCCTCGACTGTGACGCAGTTCACAGGTCGAGCTGCCTCCACGCAGCGCCGGTCGCCACCGATGATCGAGGGACCGATGCGCGCAGGGCCGGTGATTCCAGCAGAGATGCGGCGGCAAGCCTCAAAGACCGTCGTCGCGTCGGTGCGAAATGTGAAACTGATGCAGCTCTTCGGTTCATTGCTATGTCAAATTTCCTGCGGACTGTGGCAGGCTACCGACCGCCTCGACACACGCCGGCGCGATTGCCGGGCGGCCCCGGGGCAGCGACTCTCTCCCAGGAGCGACGGAAGACATGCTGTATTGGCGCAGGAATAGCGGTATGAAAACGCTGACGAGTGTCATGCTGACCGTGTTCACACCCCTGGCCGCGCTGGCGGCCACGCAGGCGTCCGTGGCGCCGAAGACGATCCCCGAAGTTCGCTCCCACGCCTACTACATCCTCGATGAGTCAGCCTCGTCGGTGCTTGCGGCGCGCAATGAACACATTGCCGTTCCAATTGCCTCGATCACCAAGCTGATGACTGCCCTGGTCGTGCTTGAGGCCGGCCAGCCGATGGACCAGGTGGTGACCATCAACGCCGATGACGTGCGTGGTACCGCCGGCAATGGTTCGCGCCTCGCGGCAGGGCACAAGCTGAGCCGGCAGGACCTGCTGCATCTGGCGCTGATGTCGTCCGAGAACCGCGCCGCGTACGCGCTGTGCCGATCCTATCCACGCGGCCTGCGTGCCTGCGTGCAGGCCATGAACAGGAAAGCCGCGGCGCTCGGCATGAGCACGGCGCACTTCGTCGAGCCCACGGGATTGTCGAGCCGCAACGTGGCGAGCCCCGAGGACCTGGCCAAACTGGTGCTGGCGGCCGCAGGCAACCGCACGATCAGCGAATATTCGACGTCTGTCCGTCATACCGTGACGGTCGGCCGCCACCTGCTCGAGTTCCGCAATACCAACCTGCTGGTCGCCAATCCAGCCTGGCAGGTCGACGTGCAGAAGACCGGCTACATCCCGGAAGCCGGACGCTGTCTCGTGATGCAGGCCGTGATCGATGGCCGCCCGGTCGTGATGGTCCTGCTCAATTCCTATGGCAAGTACACGCGGATCGCGGACGCCAAGCGGGTCCGGACCTGGCTCGAGGCGCGGAGCTGGGTCGCCGCGCTCTAGGCTTTGTCCCGCAGCAGGTATCCCGGCAGATGGGAGCTGCACGCCATCACGTGCGTGATGGCCTCGCGATCGTATTCGTCCCCGGATCGATAGCCCTCGAAGAACGAATGCAGCCGGTCCACGCGTCCGGACATCGCACCGACCGCCTGCAGCCCGATCGCGACGCCGTAATTCGTAAAGGCGAACTTGACCTCGGGCAAGCCGGGCCCGCGGCAGAAGTAGCCCTCGTCTACCCAGAGCCGGTCGAGCATCCTGAGGCAGCGGTTGCGCTGCGTGACTGCCCAGTTCTCGTGCGGGAAGAACTGGGTCATCCAGAGCATCATGCCGATGCCGAGATCCTGGTTGATCAGGAGATCCGGGTAGGACCGCTCCGTGAGCTGGCGCATGTCTGCGATCTGCGGTGCCAGCGCCGCTTCATCGAGCAACCGGTAAGAGACGTAGCCATCGAAGGCGTCGAGCGCGCCGAAACCCGCGAAGTCGGGATCGGGCCCGCTCAGGTCCTCGCGCATTTTCCACCACACACCATGTGCCGGGACCACGAACGCCGCGTGCACGTCCCGCGCGAGCTGGGTCCCCCTGGCCGTGTATTCCGGCACGTACCTCCCGAGGACGGAGAGCGCGTACATCCACATCGCCAGATAGTGGTAGTACTGGCCGCCACGGTCGGGAGCCTCGCCGATACGCAGGCCGCGGGGCCGGCCGAGCACGCGCTCGACCTCTGCCACGAGGGCGCGCGCCTGCTCCAGGTACTGCGGATCCTTCAGCGTCGCGTGCAGTGACACCAGCAGCACGACGCCGAACGCGTCGGTCCACAGGTAGCGCAGGCCGTTCGGCCAGATGCGCTCGGCGCGCATCCACGCGAGTCTGTCGAGCACGTAACCGATGTTGCTGCACACCGCCACGAACGACTCCGCCGTCAGATGCCGAATGGATAGGTGTCCGGAGCCCCCTTCACTTCGGACGAGTCGAGCGGCGTGACGGCGCAGGTCTGGTCGAACCAGACATACTCGTCGAACTGCCGTGGCAGGACGGCCTCGAAGTAATGGCTCTGCAGTTCGGTCTCCGGGCGATAGATCACGCCGATCGCCCGCTCGAGCCTCGGCTTCAGCAACGCCGTGCGCAGGTCGTCGGCTGCGGGCCTGCGCAGGGGCAGCAGAAAGCCCGGCACTCCGGCCGCATGGAACAGTCGCTCGTAGCTTTTCTCAAGCGACGGGCGAACGTCCTTCACGAGCATGGGTCCGTCCCAGTCGGATGCCGCAGCAACGGTACCGCTGTGGGTGCCGAAGCCGATCGAGTATGCATCCAGGCCGAAGTGGTTGCGGCACAACTGGCCGATGTTGTGCTCGCCGCGCCTCGACATTTCCGTCGCGCTGGCATCGCCGACGTGGGAGTTGTGCGCCCAGACGATGCCGCGGCTGCCGGGCCCGTAGTGACGCAGCAGGTTCTGCAGCGTCTCGAACATGTGCCCGTCACGCAGGTTCCAGCTGGCGCGTGAGCCGTAGTACATGACCCGGTAGTACTGCTCCGCGTTCGTCACCAGCAGCGCGTTCTGCGCCGCATCCAGGAAGCGCTCGCCGTCGTGCTCGGCGTAGGCCTGCTGCTTCTGCTGCAGGTCCACCAGCACCGCGACCACTTCGTCCTCGCAGGTGCGGTACTGCCCCGTCAGTGCCGCCTGGCCGTAGGTCGCCGGATCCGTCTGCCAGGGCGTGAGGCAACCGTAGCGCAGCCGCGCCACGCGCGCGGTGTGCGGGTCCACCTCGTCCAGGTACTTCAGGACCGCGCGGATCGAGCTGTGCAGACTGTACAGGTCGAGCCCGTGAAACGCCGTGCGCTGCGTGAACTTGAGGCTCGCATTGCGCGCGTGCAGCCAGTCGACGAACTCGCGGGTCTCGCGATTGCGCCACATCCACACCGGGAAGCGGGCGAAGGCCGTCCACTCGGACGGCGGGTAGTTCGCGTGCCGCACGTAGTGGTCGACGCGTGCGGCGTCCGGCCAGTCGCCCTCGATTGCGACGAATGCGAAGCCCCCGCGTTCGATCAGCTGGCGCGTGATGCGGGCCCGGAAGCGATAAAACTCCGAGGTTCCATGCGAGGCCTCGCCGATCAGCACGACACGGGCCGTACCGATCCGCTCGAGCAGGGGCGCGAGGTCGGCCGACGCGATGGCCGCCAAAGCCTCGCACTTGAGTGCGATCGAACTCGCGAGTCGGGCGTCATCGAGCGGAGCCGGCCGGGCGGGGGCGAGCTGGACCGGTTGGTCGTCCGGCCGGTCCGGCGTCCAGCCTTCCTCGCCGACGAGCGGCACGAAGCGCACGTCGAGCAGTTCTTCGGTCTGGAAATCTTCCTCGGCAACCCGTGTGATTCGCAGCAGTTCCTGGGTTCGCCGGTCCCGTGATCCGACGGGAATCACCATCCGCCCGCCGATCCGGAGCTGGTGCTTCAGCGACTCAGGCACCGTGGGCCCACCGGCTGCGACGACGATGGCGTCGAACGGGGCATGCTCGGGCCAGCCGAGCGTGCCATCGCCGTGACGCACGTGCACATTGTCGAAGCCCTCCGTGGCGAGTGTCGCTGCGGCCTTCACGGCCAGCTGGCTGTAACGTTCAATGGTGTAGACATGCTGTGCGATCTTCGCGATCACTGCCGCCGCGTAGCCCGAGCCGGTGCCGATCTCGAGGACCGTCTCGCCGCCCTGCAGCAGCAATGCCTCGACCATCAACGCGACGATATAAGGCTGCGAGATCGTCTGGCCTTCCTCGATCGGCAAGGGCGAGTCGTCGTAGGCGAACTCGCGCAGGTCAGGCGGCAGGAAGGCCTCGCGCGGCACGCTGCGCATTGCGTCGAGGACGAGCGGGGCATGCACACCGCGGTGCACGACCTGCCGGTCCACCATTGACTGGCGGAGTCTGCGGTAGTCGGGGTGCTTGTCCTTAAGCACATCCATGGCAGGTGTAGTGATACGCCACCGCGCACGGCTTGAAAATCCGTGCATTCATCGACCCTGGAGCGACGCCACGACGTGTCGCTGAACCCATTCCAGGTCAGTTGGTCACGCAGCGGGTGCGGACGCGTGGCTCTATCGTCCCGTCTTCTCGTACCTGCCAACGAGTTCCGCGTGCGCCAGCACGTGACCTTGCATCGCCGCCTCGACCTGTGCCTTGGTCGGACGCTTGAGACCGTCGAGCATGACGTCCAGCGCGTACAGCTTATGGAAGTAGCGATGCCGGCCGATGGGCGGACAGGGACCGCCGTAGCCCGTGCGTTTCCAATCGTTCAGGCCCTCGACCGTTCCCTCAGGCAGGGCGGCCGGCGCGATACCCTCCGCCAGGCCAGCCGCATCCACGGGCAGGTTTACGAGCACCCAGTGAACCCACGTCATCTTCGGCGCCCGCGGGTCGGGTGCGTCGGGATCGTCGACGATCAGCACCAGCGATCTTGCGCCGGCCGGTACTCCTTGCCAGTGCAGCGGCGGCGAAACATCGTCGCCCTCACACGTGTAGCGGCCCGGTATCGCCGCGCCGGGGCCGAATGCAGTCGACGAGATTTCCAATGCCATGGCCGGGCCTCCTGCGAGCAGTGCAATCAGCAACAGCGACGTGTTTCCGAGTGTCAACCTGCGCTCCTGACGAGTTCAGTCCCTGTGAAGCAGCGGGGCCTTGACCCTGCGGGGCCGCCAGCCATGCGGCGAATAGCCTCGGTGTGGATCCAGAACTGGTAGAGCAGGTTGAGGCCGCTCTGCAGGAAGATCATCTTGGGCGGAAAGCCGATCAGCAGCAGGACGAACCACGGCGCCCAGGTGCCGACCAGCACGCCGGTCCAGGGCTGCCGGATTGCCGTCGACAGGTTGTACTCCTGCGACGAATGATGATTGACGTGAGCTGCCCACCAGAAGCGGCACTCGTGGCTGATGCGATGGAACCAGTAGTACGCCAGGTCGTCGAGCACGACAATCGCCGCCCAGGCCCAGGGCGAACTCATCGAGATGTCGTAGACCCGGAACTGGTAGATCCAGGTGAAGACGGCGACGGTGGCGCCGGCCAATGCGATATTGGTGGCGCCGTTGCCGGCACGCATGCCGATCGATGCGAACGTGTCCCGCACCGTGTGGCGGCCGCGGACGAGGTGAGCGCGGATCAGTGCCATCTCGAGCAACATCAGCCCGAAGCGCGCCAGCACCAGGATCTGGGCAGTGGTCTCAGGGCCTTCATGTCGCGACGCTCCCCCCGGGCGAAGTGCAGGCTGGCAAACATATACCATGTGGCGGGCGGGGTGCAGCGGTCGGTCGACGGGCCCGCTGCGAAGTTGCAGTGTCCGGTATTGCGAACCTTCAGGCAGCCGAGGCGCCCGCCACTCCCGTGAGCACGCCGATCTGTTCGAGTGAGAATCCACTGTCGGTCAGCAGCGGTCCCGTCATGCGTCAGGCGAGCGAGTCGCCGAACTTGTACCGCGCGATGGTCGCCAGCCACCAGCGCATTCCAGGCCGAGCGACGAACTCGTGACACAACCCGGCATGGCCGCGCCATTCCAGCCGCAGCTGGGTGATCGCATAACCGTCGGTGGCGATGTCCTGGGTCGCGGAGACGACGTTGGCGCAGAGCAGCGCGGCGAGCAGCCAGGGCAGCCGGTCGATCCAGGTCTCGAAGCCGCGGGAGGCGACCAGCGGCGCCCACAGGAACTTGAGCGCCCATGGCAGTGCGAGCGCGCTGGTGAAGCCGATCAGCGAGAGCGAGACGTCCTGCTCGCGCAACAGTGCCGGCGACGCCTTCGTAATCAGGCCGGACTGTCCGCGATCCATTCCTCGAGCAGTTCGCGCAGCAGTGGCAGCGTCACCGAACCGCGTCCGAGTACCTGGTCGTGAAACGCCCGCAGGTCGAACTGTGTCCCGAGCTTCGCCTTCGCAGCGTCGCGCAGGCGCAGGATTTCCAGGTTGCCGATCATGTAGGAGGGCGCCTGTCCGGGCCATGAGACATAGCGGTTCACCTCACCGCGTACCTGTGCCGGGGAAAGCGTCGCCTGTTCCGTGAGCAGCCTGATCGCTTCTTCGTAACTCATCCCGCGGGTGTGGATGCCGGAGTCGATCACCATGCGTGCCGCGCGGAACTTCGCGCTGCTGAGGTAGCCGAAGCGATCGAGGTCGCCCGAATACAGTCCCAGCTCGTCGGCGACGCGTTCGGCATACAGCGCCCAGCCCTCGCCGAACCCGGAATTGAACAGTGCGCGGACCAGCCGGTGTTGCGCCCTGGCTTCACGCGCCACCATGCCCTGCTGGTGGTGCCCAGGCCACGTTTCGTGGAAGGTCGTGCTCTCGATGCTGGCGCGGCTCCTGTGCGTCGGATCCCAGGTGTTCAGCAGGTGAATTGGTGGCCGGCTGCCATCTTCGGGCGGCGGCTGGTACTGCCCCGGTGCGCCGGCCCGGGCGCGGAATTCCGGGTATGGCTGGATCTGCACGGGCAACTGTGTGTACAGGCCGAACGCGCGCGGCATGGCCGCGCTGGCCCGATCCTGTGCGGCCTGCGCGCAGGCGATGATGCCGGCCTCGGTCTCGAAGGCAAACCGCGACTCGGTGTTGACCGTGTGCATGGCACGGGCGAGGTCGTCGGTGCCGGTCAGGCGCAAGGCGAGGGGACGCATCTCCTCATCGAGCGCATGAATCTGCCGCCATCCCATCTCGTAGACCTGATCGGCCGGCATCGACACGGTGCTGAACCGGCGCACGACGGCGTCGTAACAGTCGCGTCCATTCGGATTGGCCGACACGCCGAGCGCCTCCCGCGCGGCGGGAAGGTACGTCTGGCTGAGGAAATCGCGGTAACGCCGCACGGCTGGATTGATTTCGTCGCGCACGATCGCGTGGTACGCGGCGCGAAACCGCGGATCGCCGTCGCGCTCCGTCGGTGCGCCGAAGGGCGACTGCGCAGGCGGTGTCGCCAGCAGTTCGTCGAGCTGCCTGATCACTTCGCGAACGATGACTTGCGGCGATGAATAGCCCGCGCGCAGTCCCTGCTGCAGCAGGACGATTTCGTTGTCGATGTATTCCGGGATGGCCCTGGCGCGCCGCAGTGCCGCCTCGCGCAGCGCATCGCTGCCGACGGGTTGTACTCGAGCGAGATCGGTCAGGCTGGCTTGCCAGCCGTTCACGTAGGAGGCGACACCCCACAATTCGAGACGGCAGACTCGTGCGCCCGCGCTGCGTTCGAGCTCATCGCGCAACACGCCGTGCAGCACGCGGTCGGATTCGCTGCGGAGCGACCCGGCAGGAACGGCTCGCAGTTGCGCCAGGACTTTGTCTTCGTAGGTGCGCCACCTGGCGATGCCAGGCTCGGTGTTGTCCGTGAGTGCGCCGTGGTCGGTGCCGGGCAGGTCCTCCGCGGTTCCGAATTCGGGCTGCATCCGTGCCAGTGTCGCGAGGTAGTCGTCCGCGATGGCCTCGACGGTCGACCGGGCAGGCGGCGGCGTACCGGCGGTGCCAGCCGGCGGCGGATCGCTGTCACGCCAGAGTTCCGCGACGTGCTGCACGACCGCGCCCTGTGCCGCGACGCGCAGGTCGAACTTCGAGCCCTCGAAGGCCGGCGTCTCGACCACGATCACGGTATGAGCGGAAGGGCCGCGGACTTTCCTGTCGTCGACGAACACCTCGGTCGCTGCCAGCAACTCGTCGATCGAGCCGTCGCGGATGGGTTCACCCTTGTCGTCCCGGCTGATCACGCCCTGCACGATCGGCTCGCCAAAGCGGGTCTGGCCGGACTGGCGCAGTGGAATGCCCGTGGCCTGCAACAAGCGGTTGATTTCGGCGCCTACCGGATTGCCGTCCGCCTGGCGACCCTGCGAATAGATGTAGCCGCCTTCCTTCGACAACTCGTCCTCGTGCAGGTCGAGCACGAGGCGGGGCGGGTACTGTTCCGCGAGCCGCAGGACGTACTGCGTCAGCGCTGCGGTCTCGGGTCCCGGGGCCTTGCCGGCGCGGGACTTGCTGCCGGTGTCGAGATCGGGCAGCAGGTGCTCGGCGTCGCCAACGCTGTAGCCACCGCCTTTCTTCCAGTCGCGTTCGGGTGTGTTCGGGTAGCGCCAGTTGTGCCGATACGCCTTCGGGTTGGCGAGCGGGATGACGACGATGGGCACGCCGGCGTCGGCCAGTCGCGTGAGGCTCGCGAGATGGGCGGCAATGGCATTCGGCCCGGCGGGTTCCTCGCCGTGGATGCCCGCCAGTATCCACAGGGCCTCGCCCCGGTGCGGCGTGCGCCAGGACTTGATGGCCACGCCTGGCGCGTCGGGATAGCTGTAGATGGTCTCCGGCAGCCAGCCATGCTGGTTCGCCAGCGCGTCGAAGCGTTGCATGATCGTGCCGAGCGGGAGGCGGCCGTCGGCCGTGTAGTCGGCGGTTGCGGCCGGTACGGTCGACGCCGCCAGCTCGCCGGCGCGTGCATCGGGCCAGGCCAGCGCGCCGATCGCCCCTGCGAATACGATCGCCAGTGGCATGACGATTCCCCGCAGCCACGCCGCCGCAGGACGCCCTGCCGTCGTATCGTCCTGGCTACGCATGGTCCATACCTCCGGGAAGTTTGCGCTGTGTTCAGGCCTGGCGCCGGCGCATGTACAGGTAGAGCGGCAGGCCTACGGCGCCGAGCACGAGCGACCAGACGAACGGCTCGCGACCGAGCCCGACGAACGCGAAGACGACGTAGACGGTGCCGAAAATGCCGAGCACGAACAGGCTGCCCGGCAGTTTGCGCTTGCCGCGGCGCGTCAGCACCACGAGGGCGATCGCGCAGAGCAGGTACAGCGGCAGGTTGGCGGCAGTGACCACCTGTGACAGGAACGTGAAGCCGTCCACCATCGACTTGCTGTAGTTCATCAGCACCATCGCGGTGGCGAGCACTGCAGTCGACGCCAGGGCGATCCACGGCGCACCGCGCGAATTGAGCCTGCGGACGGATTGCGGCAGGAAGCCATGACGTCCCATCGAGGCCGTGAGCTCGCTGACCAGCAGGGTCCAGCCGTTCAGCGCGCCGAGGCCGCTGATCACCACGAAGACCGACAGCAGGCGGCCATTGCCTGCACCGACGAACTGGTCGAGCAGGTCGGCGAACGGCGCCGACGACTGCGCCAGTTGTTCCTGCTCCAGCAGCAGCATCGCCATCGCCGACACGCCGATGTAGATGACGGCCATCAGCAGCGTGCCGATGAGCGTCGAACGCGGGATGTTCTTCTCCGGGTCGCGCACGCGGCCGGCGGGCACTGCCGCGGACTCGATGCCGAGCATGGCGAACAACGCGATCGTCGACGCTGCCATCAGGGCTTCCAGCGTGATCGGGGTCGTCGGCGGGTGGCGCGTGTAGGCCGACGGCTCGGTGAGCAGCAGCCACGCACCCAGGCCGAGGATGAAGAGCATCGGCAACAGCTTCAGCGCGGTCGTGACGATCTGCACGCCGCCGCCGGTGCGGACCCCGAGCAGGTTGATGCCGACGAACAGCCAGATCAGCGCCGTGGCGAGCACGACAGGCGACACTGTCTCGAGTCCCGGCAGCACCTTGCCCAGGTAGCCGACGAGGCCGATCGCGAGCGCCGCGTTCGTGATCCAGCAGGAGACCCAGTAGCACCAGATCGCGATGTAGGCCGGCAGCTTGCCAGTGGTCTGCTCGATGTAGGTGTAGGGACCGTCGGCCGCAGGAAACTCACGGGCAAGTTGCGCGAACACGCGCGCGAGCAGGGTCATGCCCAGCACGGTGACGCCCCAGCCCAGCATCGCATTGAAGCCGTAGGGCGCCAGCGACGCCGGCAGCACGAAGATACCCATGCCGATCGTGTTGCCGATCACCAGGGCCGTGCACATCCAGAACCCGAGTTCCTTCGGCTGTTGCACCCCCTTCACGCGCTCTTGCCCTGCAGCGCCTCGTCGAGCGCGGTACGCAGCAAGCCGACGGCTTCGTCGATTTCGGTAGTCGTCGTCGACAGCGGCGGCATGAAGCGCAGGGTGCTGACGCCGCACGACAGCAGCAGCAGGCCGTTGTGGTAGCCGCGCGTCACCAGCCGGTCGCAGAGCGCCCGGGCGGGCGTCCGCTCGGCGTCATTCTCGATCAGTTCCATGCCGATCATGAGGCCCCGGCCGCGGACCTGGCCGATGCACGGGTAGTCGGTTTGCATCTCGCGCAGGCGTCCCATGAAATGCTCGCCCACGCGCGCCGCGTTGGCTGCGTACTCCGACTGGACGAGGTCGAGCGTCGCGATCGCCGCAGCACAACTCAGCGGATTGCCGCCAAACGTGTTGCCGTGCGCGCCGCGCTTCCACTGCTCCATGATCGTACGCCTCGCCATGATCGCGCCGATCGGCATGCCGGAGCCGAGACCCTTGGCGCTGGTCATGATGTCGGGCTGCACGCCCGAGTGCTCGCATGCCCACATCCTGCCGGTGCGCCCGACCCCGGACTGCACTTCGTCGAAGATCAGCAGGATCCCGTGCTCGTCGCAGAGCGCGCGCAGCCCTGCGAGGAAACCCTCGGGTGGCCACAGGTAACCGCCCTCACCCTGCAGGGGCTCGATCATGATCGCGGCCACTTCCGACGGCGGCACGTTGCGCTCGAACAGCATGCGGATGTAGTCGAGCACCGCCTTGCCCTGGTCCGCGCCGGCAAACAGGGGCCGGTACGGATTGGGGTACGGCACGTGCGTCACGCCGGGCATCGTCGGCGCGAAGCCCTTCTGCTGCGTGTACTTGCTCGACGTGAACGCGAGCGACCCCATCGTGCGGCCGTGGAAGCTGCCGAGGAAGCCGATGAATCGCGGCCGGCCGGTCACGTAGCGCGCGAGCTTGATCGCGCCTTCGACCGATTCCGTGCCGGACTGGCAGAGGAAGCTCATCACGGGCTCACCCATCGGCGCGACTTCTGCCAGGCGCTCCGTCAAGCGCGTCATGTTCTCGTGCCAGTAGTCGCTCGAGACGTGCAGGAACCTGTCAGCGGCCGCCTTGATGGCATTGACCACCTTGGGGTGGGCATGTCCCGTGGAGCAAACGGCAATGCCGGCGACGAAGTCGAGGAAGCGATTGCCGTCGACGTCCCAGACTTCGGTGCCGCGCCCGTGCGACATCACGAACGGGTAGTCGCGCGGATACGAAGGCGAAGCGACGGACACGTCGCGCGCGAGCATGGCCCGGGCGTTCGGTCCGGGGAGAGGGGTCTTGATATGCGGGTTCGTCACGGCAGGCTCCTGGAGGGAATCCCGCCTCAGGCGGGAAGTCGCACGGGGCGACGGTGCGCCTCGCGGGTGCGCGCGTGCAAGGCGCGCAGGGTTTCGAGTTCGATGGGCGTCGGCGGCGTCAGCGTATCGACCGACTCCGCGACCTTGAGTGGCCAACCCGTGGCGGCGCGGGCTTCGTCGACGGTCACGCCGTTGAAGAGAGCCGACAGGTGCAGTTCGTCCGTCTCCGGGAGCGGCTTGAGCACGCCGTAATCGGTGATCACGGTCTGCGGGCCCGCGCCACGCATCGTGGTTCTGGCACGAGCGCCATTGCCTGCAAGAAACCCTGCGCTGGTGCAGAAATCCAGCTGCGCGACCAGGCTGCGCGGCGTGGCCTTGAGCATCACGAACGTCTGCCGGGCATGGGCCGCGATCTCCGTGGCGCCGCCCGCGCCGGGCAATCGGGTCCTGGGCGCATCGTAAGGGCCGATCACGGTGCTGTTCAGGTTGCCGTACCTGTCCACCTGCGCGGCGCCGAGAAAACCCACGTCCACGCGGCCGGCCTGCAGCAGGTAACTGAAGACCTCCGGCAGCGGAATGACACAGGCCGCGGTATCGGCGAGTTCGCCGTCGCCGATCGACAGTGGCAGCACGTCCGGCCGCGTCCCGAGCGTGCCGGACTCGTAGATCAACACGACGTCGGGCGCGTGCGTGAGGCGCGCGAGATTGCACGCGGCACTGGGCAGGCCGATGCCGACGAAACAGACGCAACCGTCCCACAGCTGGCGTGCTGCGGCGACGGTCATCATTTCTTCGCGTGTCCAGTCGCTCACGCGACCTCCTGCAGGCTGGCCAGGAACGCCGCGTGATCGCGGCTCGCCAGGACGTGCCTGTTCATCCAGGCCAGGAAGCCATCGCGTTCGCGCGCGATCGTATCCCAGCGTTGATAGAAGCCGTTGTCGCGCGCGTAATGATCGTGGACGTACGACGGATACGCTCCGCCCCGACACTGCGCCACGGCACTCACGATCCAGTGCGGCAGCACGATGCCATTCATGGCGGGCGGCAGCTCGTCGACGATCTCCTCGACGGTTACGATCAACGCGCGGGCGGCGAACGCGGCCTCGCGCTGGGCGCCGACGATGCCGTGCATCGACACGTTGCCACGGCGGTCGGCGCGCTGTGCATGCAGGATCGTGACGTCGGGATTGAGCGCGGGCACAGCCGCCAGCCGTTCACCCGTGAACGGACAGTCAACGCTGCGGATGCGCGGATTGACGGACGGCAGGTCGGTGCCGAGGTAGCCGCGCAGCGTGGCGAACGGCAGCCCGGCGGCGCCTGCGCTGTAGGCTGCGGCCACGCCTGCGTGGGTGTGCTCGTCGAGCGCGAGGGGCGCCGGCCACTGGTGTTCGACGGCATCACGCAGTCGGTGCAGCGAGCCAACGCCGGGATTGCCGCCCCAGGAGAACGTGAGCTTGCTCGCGCAGCCCATGCCGATCATCTGGTCGTAGATCAGGTCCGGCGTCATGCGCACCAGGTGCAGGTTGCGGCGGCCCTGCCGGATGATCTCGTGTCCTGCGGCGAACGGGATCAGGTGCGTGAAGCCTTCGAGTGCAACGCAGGCGCCATCGCGCACGTGCGTCGCGATCGCATCACCCAGCGTCCTGACTTTCGACGTCACGGTTCGACCACCGTACGCGATTGTTCGCGCTGGTACTGCGCCAGGTAGTAGAACGACGCGATGGCCTTGCCAGTGGAACCGGAGCCTTTCCAGCCGCCGAAAGGCTGGTAGCCCGGCCACGCGCCCGTCGTGGCACCCTGGCGTCGATTCGCGTAGGTGACTCCGGCTTCGATGTTCTCGTGAAACCACGGTACTTCGTCGGCGTCGCCGTAGAAACCTGCCGTGAGCCCGAGGTTGGTATCGTTTGCCAGCCGCATCGCCTCGTCGCGATTGCTGACCCGATGCAGCATGAGGATCGGGAGGAACATCTCGTGCCGCCACAGCGGATGCGTGAGCGGCGCCTCGGCGAGCATGGGTCGCACGAAGTGACCGCGCGCGAATTCTGTCGTATCCAGCGTGCTCGCAGCCGTGATCAGCGTCGCGCCGCCGGCGCGCAGTTCACGCAGGTAGCGCGCGTAATTCGCCGCAGCGTGCGCATTGATGACCGGACCCAGCCAGTTCTCACGGTGGCACGGATCGCCGATCCGAATCGCGTCGATCTGCGCACGCAGGCGCTCGATAAGCTCGTCGGCCACCGCGCGGTCGACATACAGGCGCGAGAGTGCGGAACACTTCTGGCCCCCCATGCCGTAGGCCGAGCGGACGATGCCGGCGGCGGCATCGTCGAGATTGGCGTGCGCCGTGACGATGCAGGGATTCTTGCCCCCCATCTCGGCAATGCACGGACGTGGCCAGGGACCTGACGCCATGCGCTGCAGCAGCTGCGTCCCGACGGCAACGGAGCCGGTGAACGTGATGCCGGCCGTGGCCGGATGCGCGGACAGCGCTTCGCCGACCTCGCGGCCCGACCCGGAGAGGTACTGGAACACACCGGGTGGCAGGCCCGCGTCACGGATGCAGTCCGCGAGCAGGCGCCCCGCCCAGGGCGTATCCGTCGCGCCTTTGACCACGACGGTGTTGCCGGTGACGAGCGCTGCGGCCGTCGGACCGCCGGCGAGCGCGAGCGGAAAGTTGAAAGGTGCAATCACTGCCCACGCGCCATACGGGCGCATGACGCTGCGGTTGCGCGAGACGACGTGCGGCAACGGGTCGTTCGGTAACTCGAGCTCGTAGAAGCCGCGCTGCTCGTAGTCGTCGGCGTAGTGCCTGAAGAAGTCGACTGTCTCCTGCGCCTCGCCGAGCGCCTCCATCCGGTTCTTGCCGACTTCGAGGGTGAGCGCCGCTGCGATTTCGTAAACGCGCGCCGCCATGACGTCTGCGACACGGCGCAGCAGGCGCACTCGCTCCATGCCTGGCGTCGCGCGCCACGCAGGGAATGCCGTGCGAGCGGTGTCCATGGCGGCGTCCGCGTCCCGCTCAGTCGCCAACGCGAACTCACCGAGCCGGATGTCGCTGTCGATCGGGCTGCTGCGGGAAACGTAGTGTGCGGCTGGCGTGTCTACGCCATGCAGGAACAGCGGGTGGCGGCCGCCGAGTGTGGACCGCACGGTGACCAGTGCTGCGTCGAAGCGCTCGTGCATCTCCGGCGGTGGGTCGAACATCGTGGCGTAGGTGAGGCGGAAGCTCATGGCGGGCTCGATGCAATGGGATTCAGGTGGGGAAGAAACGCGTCAGCAGACGATCCAGCAGCGCCAGCGCATCAGCGAGGTCGTGCTCCTCGACGACGAGCGGCGGCGCGACCAGGATCAGGTTGCCGCGCGCGCCGAAGGACACGCCGTCGTCGAGCGCAGCCTGCAGCAAGGCAGCCAGTGGCGGCGGCGTCTGCGGCCAGGGCGCCAGTGGTTCGCGAGTGTCGCGATCGGCGACGAGTTCGACCACGGCGAACAGTCCGTGCCCGCCACGGACGTCGCCGATGACCGGATGCCGACTGGCGAGGAGACGAAGCTCGCGCTCCAGTCCTGCGCCCAGGCGGCGCGAGCGCTCGATCAGGCCCTCGTCGCGGTACGCATCGATGGCGGCTGCACCTGCGGCACAGGACAACGGGTGTCCGCAGTACGTCAGGCCGGTAACGAGCACCTGGTTTGCGAGTCGAGCGGCAACCTCGCACGATATCACGACGGCGCCCAGCGGCATCATCGCGCCGGTGAGGCCTTTCGCCAGCGTCATGACGTCCGGCTGGCCAGCATCGCCGTAGCGCTGCCAGGCGAACCATTCACCGCAGCGGCCGAAGCCGCTCATCACTTCGTCAGCGATCAGCGGTATGCCGCGCTGCCGCGTGATGCGGCGCACAGCCGGCCAGTAGCTGTCCGGCGCGACGATGCCGTTGGATCCTGCGTTCGGCTCCACGACTACGGCGGCGACACGATCGACGCCGAACAGATCGATGCGTTGCCCGATCGCCGCAGCCGCCAGGTCGCCGCATTCCGCCGCGTTCCGGCTGCCGAAAGGGCAGCGGTAGGCATAGGGCGGTTCGACGTGGGTGACGCCCATCGCGTCGGGGTCGACCATGGCGCGCGTGCGGGTGTCGCCGGAGAGGGCCATCGCCAGGTGCGTCGAGCCGTGGTACGAGCGATCGCGCGCCACCACGACGCCCTTCGGCTTGTCGAACGCCTGCCGCACGATCTTGACGGCATGCTCGTTGGCGTCGGCGCCGCCCAGTGTGAAGAACACGCGGCCACCCTCGAATCCACTCAGTTCGAGCAGTCGCGCCGCCAGTTCGGCGCGCGGTCTTGCGCCCCAGGCGTTCGTCACGAAGCACAGTTGCTCCGCCTGCGCGCGAATCGCCGCAACGACGCGCGGATGCTGGTGGCCGAGGTTGCTGCACTCCGCCAGGCTGCTCATGTCGAGCACGCGGCGCCCATCCTCGAGGTGCAGCCATGCGCCGGCGCCACCCACCACGGTCGGCGCGTTCCAGGCGGACTGCGCGCACCAGCTGTGCAGGACGGTATCGCGTTCCGCAGTCATGCAATCCCCGTCGTGGAGCGGCTCATGGATTCTGCGCCCCGCAGCGCTTGACCTGCTCGAGCAATGCGTCGGCCGACAGGGGCCGGCCGAGCAGGTCCTGCATCAGCTGCTGCGTATCGCGTTGCGAGCCGTACTGCAGCAGCTGCCCGCTCAGCCAGGCATACCAGCGCGGATTGCCGGTATCGAACGATCCGATCTCCGCTGCGGTGCGCGCGCGCATTTCCGCCGTCAGCAGGGCGCCGAGCCCGTAATTGACCATGTAGCCCGGATTGCCGGCGAGCTGTACGCGCATTGCCCACCATGGAACCTCTGGATGCGGGACCACGCGCAGGTACTCGTGCGTGATGTCGGTCCACACCGCATTGGGGTCCAGGGCCGGATCGCGCAGCATGCGCAGTTCGAACAAAGACCAGGCAACGTCCAGCATTACGTTCGCAAACAAGGCCCGCATCGACGCGGCTTCGGCAACGGACGATCCCAGGTACTGCCGCTGCCAGGCCGGTTCGTGCACGCTCCACGAGGGGACATCCGCGAACGCCTCGGTAAACAGCGTATCCGGCCAGTCCATGAAGGCGGGTCGTGTGTGTATCGCGCTCACGTGCACGGCATGACCGTTCTCGTGCACCAGTTCGTTGAGCGAGAACAGGCCACCGGCCGGGTACGTTCCGAGCACTCGCGCAATGGGGCGATGCCATTGCTGCTGCACCGTGCGGCCGCGCACGAGGAAGTCGGAGTACGCGAGTGGCGATTTGTCCGGACGCGGCGCGAGATCGAACACGACGCCGAGTTGCGCAAGGTCTGCCCCAAGGTCGCGGTAGAAGCGCTGATTCACCGGCAGCAAGGCGGCGGCCGGAATGCGGACCTGCAGCTCGCGGTTGGCCGCACCATTGCGGTAACGGAAGTCCCACGGCTCGATGGGATCGGCGGGATTGGCGTCGCGCCAGGCGGTGAGGACCTGCACGAGCCAGTGCGCCGGGGCGGCCGGCGGGGCGGGCGAGGCGCGGTGCCGCGATCGATCGTGCCGCCGTCGTACCGCAGGCGATTGCCGTGCTCGACGTAGCAGCTGACCAGCGCTGCACGCAGCGAGGAGTAGTCGAGGTCACGGCGCTGAGCGTCGGCGCACGTGCGGATCGGCACTCCCGCCGTGGTGTCGTCGGCTGCCAGGTCGGTCACCGATCTGCGCATCGCTGCAAGGGCGTCGCGGTCGGCGTCGTCGATTGTGCCGGGCTCGATCCGCGACATGGCTGCGTCGAACCGTTTGCGCTGTGCGTCGAGCCGCATCGTCCACGCGGCAAGGTCCCTGCCGCCAAACGACTTCGCACCGCCGGATTCGATGAAGCCGACGGCGCCCACGGCATCGAGGTAGTCGAGGAAGGCTGTTTCCGCCGTCGCAACGGCTACCTGCGGAGGGGTATCCGCCGGCGCCGCAGATAAGACGGCGCCGAGTGCGAGCAAAACAAGGGCCCTGCCGGGGATCTGCATGGCCGAATCATAGCCATGCCATTCGCGCAGGGCGACCTCAGGTCGCCGCAGCGAGGCCGAGCGCCCGCCTGCCGACAGGGCAACGCTTCAGCGCTGCCAGAAGAAACACACGAGCAGGGCAGCGCGGCGATGCGGCTGTAGTCCCCGGCCGCAGCAGCGGCACGTGCCCGGGCAGACGATCTGGCGCCGGCGGGGGCGGCGCGCCGCTGCCTCTTCCGGCGCCAGCCGTCCGTCCGTGGTCACGGCCTGACATAACGACAGCAGCTCCGCGCCGAGCTCGGTCGCGAGTTGCGGCCTGGTCAGCGCGAACTGGCGGGTGAGGTACGCCGGCAGCCCGGTCCCGGTCATGCTGGCTTCTCGCCCGGTGTGGCGGCGATCGTCATTGCTCGTGCCAAGCCTGGTCCCCTGAATCAGCGCCGAACCTTGATCTGCAATTCGTTGCGACGGTAATCGATCACCAGCGTATCGAGCGCGCCGAGCACGTCCATGCCGATGATCAGCGCCGGCTTCGATACCAGCTGCCAGTGTTCGAAGATGTGCAGGTCGCTGAACATGATTTCCGCGTTCTTCACCAGCAGGTCGCCCGCGACGATGCTCGGTATCCGCACCCGTACCGCCTGCTGGACGTCCTCGGTGACGCCGATGATCGCATCGCCGTACGGGTCTTGCGCGCCGCGCCGGCGGGCGAGGGCTTCGCGCAGCGCCAGGTTGCCGACGGTCACCTGTGCGCCCGAGTCGATCAGGGCCGTCGAGCGAATCGGGCCGACCATGACCTCGACGCGCAGCCCGCGGTTCACGCCGTACTTGAACGGCACCGTCGAGAATCCGGCAGGAGCGGCCGCACCGTGCGAGCGAACGATGCTGATCCGGTCCTTGAGGAACTCGATATGAATGCGCTTGTTCTTCATGCCATCGCCGCCGAGCACGCCGTCGGCACCACCGAAGACGTCGGCGACGACAGGCAGGGTCGCTTTTTCGATCACCAGTTCGCCGAACTCGAGGGTGTCGGCCAGGACGGCCGGCACGATGGCCGAGCCGGTCACGCCGCGCAGTCTCACCGGCCTCGCGCGCAGCGGCAGACCGGCATCGTCGACCACCCGCTGGATGACCGCCGAGCGACTGGCGCCGGTGTCCAGCACCAGCCGGTACGGCCCCTTGCCGTTGATCAGCACGGGGGCCCAGATGCGGCCGATCCGGTCGCGCGTCGTGGGTGCGACGTAACGCGGTTCGGGTACGCTGACCACCACTTCCTCGACACGTTGGGGTGGAGGTTCGCTGGGCTGGGCCAGCGCATGGGACGAAAGCAGGGGCACGACAAGGGCCCACAGGGCGAAGGCAGGCGTGGGTGCCGCAGGCTGCCGGCAGGCGTGGAATGAGTCGGCCATTGCAAGGCTATAGCACGTCGCAGGTTGCCTGCGAGCAGGCTCGGCGACTTTCCGCTAGTATTTCCGTCGTTGCCACGGAGCGAGTCGTCCTGAGTCCTTCCCGTCGTCACTGGTTCGTGGGCCTGGCGCTGATTGCGTTCCTGTTCGCGCAATCGGCGGCGTTGCTGCATGAACTGAGTCATGCCGCCAGCGGACCCGACCAGCAACTCCCGGCCGGGGAACGGACCAGCCTTTGCAAAGAATGCCTCTCGCACGCGCCGCTGCTGGTCATTGCCGGCGGTGCTGCTGCGCTGTTTTTCGTCGCCCTGCAGGTTTCCGGCTCGCTGCGACCCTGTCGTCCTGCCGCCCCGGCGCTGCGCAGCGCGCATCGCGCCTTTCTCGCCCGCGCGCCTCCTCGCTGAACGATCGATTGGCCCGATCACGCCGGCCGCCTTGCGGCCGGTCGCCTGTCGTTCACCGAGGATCATCCAATGGGATATTTATCCCGCATCATTGGGCCCGTAGCCATTACAGCCATGGTGGCTCCCGTCACCGGTCAAGCGGCAAACGACATCGACGCCCTTCGTGCCGAAATTGCCGCACTCAAGGCTGAGTACGCGCAGCGCGTAACGGCGCTCGAAGCCCGTATCGAGCACTTGGAAACGAGCGCGACGACGGCAGCAGCGCCTGCACAGGTTGAACCGCCGCCACCGACGCCTGCGGCTCCTGCCCGCAATTCCTCGGCGTTCAATCCTGCCATCTCGGTGATCCTGGCCG
The DNA here is from genome assembly GCA_016705325.1 of Pseudomonadota bacterium. Lineage (GTDB taxonomy): Bacteria > Pseudomonadota > Gammaproteobacteria > Steroidobacterales > Steroidobacteraceae > RPQJ01. Next base: position 77,313 of record JADIYJ010000008.1, read on the forward strand.
GCAATTACGCCGACCTCGCGCAGGACCCGGCCGATTTCAATTTTGCTGGTTTCGTGCCGAGCGGCGGCGAGATCGGGCCGGGCGACCGCAGCTTCAACCTCGGTGAATCCGAAGTGACATTCGCGGCCAGCGTCGATCCGTACTTCAGCGCCGCGCTGACCATGGCCCTGTCCGCCGAAGGCGAAATCGGGGTCGAAGAGGCGTTCGCTCGCACCACGTCGCTGCCCGCGGGATTCTCGGTGAAGGGCGGGCGCTTTTTCTCGGGCTTCGGCTACCTCAACGAAATCCACGCGCACGCCTGGGACTTCGTCGACCAGCCGCTGGTGTACCAGGCCCTCTACGGCGGGCAATACGGCCAGGACGGCGTGCAGGTGAAGTGGCTGGCGCCGACCGACCTGTTCCTCGAGTTCGGCGCGGAAACCGGCAACGGCGGTGAGTTCCCTGGCACGCGCCTCGGCCGCAACGGACTCAACGGCACGACGCTGTTCACGCACGTCGGCGGTGACCTCGGCGACTCGATCGGGTGGCGCACGGGCCTGTCGTGGATGGACCTGGACGCCGAGGACCGCACTTACGAGGACGCCGACAGCCTCGGCAATCCCGTCGTGAACTCGTTCACCGGCAGTTCCGCGACGTGGATCGTCGACGCGACCTTGAAGTGGACGCCGGCGTCCAGCACCCGTCGCCAGGCTTTCAAGCTGCAGGCGGAGTACATGCGTCGCACCGAAGACGGATCGCTTGCCTGCGACGTAGCAGGCGCGGGACTCAGCGACTCATACCGCAGCGAGCAGGACGGCTGGTACCTGCAGGGCGTGTACCAGTTCAACCCGCGCTGGCGATTTGGCTTGCGTTATGACGCACTCGATGCGGGTTCGACACGCATCGGTCTCGTCCAGGGCGGCGAACTCCTGGCGAGCGACTTCCCGCTGCTGCTGCCGGCTTCGCCGAGCCGGATCACGACGATGATCGACTTCAGTCCGAGCGAGTTTTCGCGCCTGCGCGCGCAGTACGCGTGGGACGACTCACGCGACGCCGAGACCGACCGGCAGCTGCTGCTGCAGTACATCTACGCGCTCGGCGCCCACGGCGCCCACAAATTCTAGGAGTCCGGCATGAACGCATTCATCCGAGGATTGTGTCTCGCCTGCGCGCTCGGCGTCGCGCTGCCCGCGAACGCAGCCATCAAGGTGCTGGCCACCACGTCCGACTGGGGTTCGCTGGTCACGGAACTCGGTGGCGACAAGGCCAACGTCTACACGGCCACCAGTCCGCTGCAGGACGTGCACCGTGTCGATGCCAAGCCCAGCCTGGTGGCCCGTGCCCGCTCGGCCGACCTCATCGTCGCAAACGGCGCCGAACTCGAGATTGGCTGGTTGCCGGTGCTGCTGCAGGAATCCGGCAACTCGAGAATCCAGCCAGGCTCGCCCGGGTATTTCGAAATCACCTCGGCGCTGCGGCTGCTCGACATCCCGACCGCAGTCGATCGCTCGATGGGTGACGTGCACGCGCTCGGCAACCCGCACGTGCAGCTCGATCCACGCAACATTGCCATCGCTGCGAAGGCGCTGTCGGCGCGACTGGCGCAGGTCGACGCAGCCAACGCGCCTTTCTACCAGCAGCGGGGTGCGGATTTCCAGGAGCGCTGGGCGCAGGCGATGACACGGTGGACCGCGCTGGCAGCGACTCTGAAGGACGTTCCAGTCGTCGTGATCCACAGGGACCAGACCTACCTGATCCACTGGCTCGGCATGAAGGAACTCGCCGCCATTGAGCCGAAGCCCGGCGTGCCGCCGAGCGCGGGGTTCCTCGCGGGCCTCGTCGCGAAACTCGACACCACGCCCCCCAGGATGATCCTGCGCAATGCCTACAACGATCCGAAAGCCGCCGACTGGCTGGCGCAGCGGGTCAAGGCGCCGGTGGTGCTGCTGCCGTTCTCGGTCGGCGGGACGCCGGACGCGAACGACCTCTTCGGCCTGTTCGACGACACGCTGCGCCGCCTGCAGGCAGGTGCCAGATGAACGAACTCCTCGGGGACTTCAGCATCCTGTGGCCGGCACTCGTCGCCGGCATCCTCGTCGTGCTGTCGCACGTGCCGCTGGGGCAGCAGGTGCTCAGGCGCGGCATCGTCTTCATCGACCTCGCGATTGCACAGGTGGCGGGCCTCGGTGTCATTGCCGCGCAATCGTTCGGCACCGAGCTGCAGGGCTGGACGACGCAGGCGGCGGCCGTGGTTGCGGCGCTGCTCGGCGCACTGCTGCTGACGTGGACCGAGCGCAAGCGTCCCGAAGTGCAGGAGGCCTTGATTGGCGTGCTGTTCGTGCTCGCGTCGACCGCGCAGATCCTGCTGCTCGCCAACAACCCGCATGGCGGCGAAGAACTGAAGGACCTGCTGGCCGGGCAGATTCTCTGGGTTTCGACCGACCAGCTGGTGCGTGCCGCGGTGCTCACCGCGGCGTTCCTGGTCGTCTGGTTTCGCTGGCGCGAGCGCATCGGCACGATCGGCTTCTACGTGCTGTTCGCGCTGATGGTCACGATGTCCGTGCAACTCGTGGGTGTCTACCTGGTGTTCACCACGCTGATCGTGCCCGCGCTGGCGACGTACCGGCACGCGCGCGACCGGCAGCTGCTGCTCGGGTGCGCGGTAGCGCTTGCGAGTTATGTCGTGGGTCTTGCCGTATCGCTGTTTACCGATCTGCCATCGAGTCCGGTGATCGTCTGGGCGATGGCGGTGCTCGGCATCCTGTTGCACCTGACGGTGCGCGATAACGGTGAGAGCCCGCCCGACGCAGGGCATTGAGGAGATCCAATCGCCAGATTCAGGTGCCGTTGCCACAACCGCTGGCGGGCTGGCCACCGGCGCCCGCCGGACGGATGTCAACCAACCGGTCCGCGCCGCGTCGTGGGGGAGGGACACGCCACGCAACAATGAAACGGACATGACCTATGTGAAATCGGCGGTGACGGGCTGGGTGAGCCTGACGGCGACACGCAGCTGCACGAAGACGGTCACCGGCCAGAACGGCGGCTGATCCTGCCGGCGGCGGCCAGCGCAGGGGCCCGGCGCAAGCGTTGCCTGGCCCTTTGCGCTGCGTCCCCTGCCCCGGACGCTCGTGTTCAATCAGCGCGCGGCTTGCGGAACAGGTAATACGACGCGACCACGACAGCGAGCGTCAGCAGGCTGAAATAGAACTGGCTCGCAAGCCCGGGCGTCAGCGCCATCGCGACCAGCACCGCGACCATGGCACCGATCGTCACGTAGCTGAGCCAGGGGAACAGCCAGACGCGCACGGCCTTGGTTTCAGTTTCCGGATGCCGGCGACGCAACCGGATGTGCGCGATGGCGGTCATCAGGTACACGAACAGGATCACCGTGCCGGTCGTGCTGATCAGGAACGCGAACACCCGGTTTGGCGAAACGATCGCAATGACGACGCCGATCACGCCGACCAGCGAACCCAGCAGGATCGAGCGCGCGGGCACACGCTGCGAATTGACCTCGGCCAGCCAGCGCGGCGCGTCGCCGCGGTCCGCCATCACGTGCAGCACGCGCGAGCAGACGTACACGGCCGAATTCAGGCACGAGAGCACGGCTGTCAGGATGATGAAACTCATCACCGCGCTGCCCCACTTGAACCCCATGACATTCAGCGCCAGCGTGAACGGCGACTCGCCCGGCTTGACCATCGGCCATGCAACCACGCAGACGATCAGCCCCAGCGACACCACGTAGAACAGCAGGATGCGCCACGTGATCGTCGTGGCCATGCGCACCACGGCCTTCTCCGGCTCCTTCGATTCCGCGGCTGCGACCGTCGTGATTTCCGCGCCCACGAGCGAGAAAAACACTGTCGTCACGGTAGCCACGACCGGCACCCAGCCCTTGGGAGCAAAACCGCCATGGTCCGTCAGGTTCGCGAACGTCGCGCCGTGTGGTGAGGTGAGGCCGAACGCGAAAGCGGCCGCGACGAGAATGAAGGCGATGATTGCCGCCACCTTGATCGACGAGAACCAGAACTCGAACTCGCCGTAGGAGCGTGCCGACAGCAGGTTGACTGCCGTCATCACGGCCATGAGCGCCAGGCCGATCTGCCACATCGGCAGGTCGATCCACTGCTGCAGGATCTGCGCGCCTGCGATCGCTTCGATCGGCACCACGACGATCCAGAAGTACCAGTAGAGCCACCCGGCGATGAAGCCCGCGGCGTCGCCGAGTCCTGCCCGTGAAAATTCGGTGAAGGACCGCACGCCCGGATGCGTGATGGCCATCTCGCCGAGCATGCGCATGACGATGAAGACGATCGTTCCCGCCAGGATGTAGGACAGCAGGGCTGCCGGACCGGCCGCTGCGATAGCGGCACTGCTGCCGACGAACAGGCCGGCGCCGATGACGCCGCCGATCGTGATCATCGTGATGTGGCGCGGCAGCAGGGTCCGGCTCAGTTCATGCGATCTGGCCACTTAGGCTGGCTCCGGGAATGGCGATGTGGCGCGCACCGTCCTATGGCGGGGCAGCCGTGTCAAGTGATCTGCGTGCAGGCGCGGTACGTTGCCACGCGCGTGCTGCTATCGTGGCGGGCGTCAGCGGGGATGGTCCAGTGAGGAATCGCGTGTGAAACGCAGGTCGTTACTCAAGGCCGCCGTGCTTGGCAGCACTGCCGCCTTGTCCGCGCCCGCCATTTCCAGCGGCTTGCTGGAATGGCGCATGGTTACCAGCTGGCCCAGGGGCCTGCCGGGCCTCGGTACCGGTGCCGAACGGCTCGCCGCAAACATCACCGCCATGAGCGGCGGGCGGCTGACGATCAAGGTGTACTCGGCCGGCGAACTCGTGCCGGCCCTCGAATGCTTCGGCGCCGTCGCGAACGGCACTGCGCAGATGGGGCACGACGCCGGTTACTACCACACGGGCAAGTCGGAAGGCTGCGCGTTCTTCACCGCCTTTCCGTTCGGTTTCACCATGGGCGAGATGGCGGCGTGGATCAAGCACGGCAACGGCCAGAAACTCTGGGACGAGCTGTATGCGCCGTTCGGCCTGCGCGGTTTCCAGGCGGGCAGCACGGGCACGCAGATGTTCGGCTGGTTCCGCCGCGAAATCCGCGGGCTCGCCGACCTGCAGGGGCTCAAGTTCCGGACTCCGGGCAATCAGGGTCGCGTGCTGCAGAAGCTCGGCGTCATTCCCGTTTCGCTGCCCGGCGGCGAGATCTTCCCGGCGCTGCAATCGGGGGCGATCGACGGCGCCGAATGGGTCGGTCCCTATAACGACCTGGCGCTCGGCTTCTACCAGGTCTGCCGCTATTACTATTCGCCCGGTTATCACGAGCCGGGTCCTGCGCTGCAGCTCATCGTCAACGAGCAGGCCTGGCGTTCGCTGCCGTCCGACCTGCAGGCGATCGTGCGTGCGGCCGCAGATGCCGCGACGACCGACATGTATGCGGAGTACACCGCACAGTCGGGGCCTGCGCTACGGACACTCGTGCAGAAGCACGGCGTGAGCGTGCGCAGCCTGCCGGAAGACGTGCTGGTCGCGTGCGGCCGGAAGTCGAACGAAGTGCTGAACGAGATTCACGCGGGCGACACCTCGCCGAACCGCATCGTCCGCCGCATCATCGAAGACTTCCTGCAGTTTCGGCAAGACGTCATTCCGTGGACGCGCGTTGGCGAGCAGGCGTTCGTCAATGCACGCCGGCTGCCATTCGAGTTCAAGCTGAAGTAGCGACTTCGGGCCGCGCGCCGCCCACCCGGTACCGATGCCTGTTCGCTGCGCGTGACCAGCCGCCGGTTCCCTATTCCTTCCTGGCTTCCTCGGCGTCCGGCGGGAACAGGTCCTGCAGGTTGTCCTGGTAGGGACGTGGCCGATCTGGCGCGGGTTGGCGGAACAGGTCGCTGAAATCGTCGGCCACCGGCGAGCCGGACGGTGTCGTCGAGCTGCCCGGGTCGCGCGCGTCCTGCTGCAGTGGTGCGGCGTCCGCGAACAGCCTGTCAGGCAGGTACGTCGCGAGAGCCGGCATCGCCCAGAGCAGGCAGAGCCCGATCACCTGCAGTGCGACGAAAGGCACCACGCCCTTGTAGATGTCGAGCGTCGTGAGCATCCTCCCGGCCACGCCGCGCAGGTAGAACAACGCGAATCCAAAGGGTGGCGTCAGGAAGCTGGTCTGCAGGTTCACGCCGATCATCACGCCGAGCCAGACCGGATCGACCCCCATCTTGATCAGCGCCGGCGCGGCGATCGGCACGACGACGAAAATGATCTCGAACGTGTCGAGGAAAAAGCCGAGGAAAAAGATCACCAGCATCACTGCGAGCACCGCCGTGAAGGCGCCGCCCGGCAGTGACGACAGCGCCGCGTGCACCAGGTTCTCGCCACCGAGTCCGCGGAACACGAGGCTGAACACGCTCGCGCCAAGCAGGATCACGAACACCATCGAACTGATCGTCAGCGTGGTCCGCATCACCTCGCGCAGGATCGAGAGGCTGAAGCTGCGATTGGCCGCGGAGAGCAGCATCGCGCCGACCGCGCCGACCGAAGCGGATTCCGTTGGCGTCGCGACTCCGGCCAGGATGGAGCCGAGTACGGACAGGATCAGCAGCAGCGGCGGCGCCAGCGCCCTGACGACGCGGCCGGCGAGTCCTGCGCGCTGGACGTCGGACATTTCGAGGGGCGGGCACGAACTCGGATCGAGGATCGACTTCGCCATGATCCACAGCAGGTACAGGCCCACCAGCACCAGGCCCGGCAGCATGGCGCCGGCAAACAGCTGCCCAACCGAAATCGGATCCGGGGACAGGTTGCCGAGTTCGAGCTGCGCCTGCTGATTGGCACCCTGCAGGATGTCACCGACGAAGATCAGCACCGTCGACGGCGGAATGATCTGCCCCAGCGTGCCCGCCGCACAGATCGTGCCGGCGGCGAGTTTCGGGTCGTAGCGCGCGCGCATCATTGCGGGCAGCGACAACAGTCCCATCGTCACGACCGTGGCGCCGACGATGCCCGTCGATGCCGCGAGCAGCGCGCCGACGATCACCACGGAATACCCGAGACCGCCGCGCAACGATCCGAACAGCTCGCCCATGGTGGTGAGCAGGGCCTCGGCGATCTTCGAGCGTTCGAGCATCACGCCCATGAACACGAAGAGCGGCACGGCCACCAGCGTCTCGTTGGTCATCGTGCCGAAGTAGCGGCCGACCAGTGCGGATAGAATCGCGACGTCGAACACGCCGAGCACGATGCCGAGCGTCGCGAAGATCAGTCCGACGCCGGCGAGCGTGAACGCCACCGGATAGCCCAGCAGCACGGCGCCGATCGTCGTCGTAAACATCGCGACGGCGAGCACTTCCCCGATCAGCACGGGGCTCATCGCGCGCGCCTGCCGACGCTGCGCTTACAGGCGCTCATCGGTCACCTTGTCTTCGTCGTGATCGACGATGCCGTGGCCCGCGAGGTACAGCGAGCGCCGTGCGATCAGTGCGAGACCCTGTACGAACAGCAGCGCGCACAGTATCCACAGCAGCGACTTCAGCAGGTACAGCCCGGGCATTCCGTCCGCCGTGGCTGAGGATTCGCGTATACCCCAGGACGACAGCACGAACGGCGCCGAGGTCACGGCCATGATCGCGAGCCAGGGAAACAGGAAGAACAGGGTGCCGAGGATGTCGATCCACGCCTTGCCCCGGTCACTCAGCCTGCCGTACATCACGTCGACGTTGACGTGCCCGCGATGCAGCATCGTGTAACCGGCGCCGGCCATGAAGACCACGGCGTGCTGCCAGACATAGAGTTCCTGCATCCACGGGAAGCCGACGTTGAATGCGTAACGCAGCACGACCACCGTGAAGCAGGTGAGCACGCAACCGAGCGTCAGCCAAGCGACGGCGCGACCGACCCGGTCGTTCACGACGTCGACGCCCTTGATGAAGCGGAGGAGGAAACTCATCCTAGAACAGGCCCAGCCCCAGGCCGGCCGCCAGCGTTCCGCCGAGTTCCTCGCAGCGCTGCTGGTCCGCGGGTTCGATGAACTTGGGCCGCAGGATGTCCGCCGGGGCCTGCGCGTGGGTGATGACGAGCAGCGGCGGCGCGACCGGCCTGAGCCGCCAGCCGAGCGCGATGCGCTCGAGCTGGCGGATCGTGCCCTGGCCGTCGCTGCCGGCGCAGACCATCGCGGCGTAGGGCCTGCCGTTGATCCGGTCGAGCCCCGCGTAGTAGGTGCGGTCGAAGAAGTCCTTCATCAGGCCGCTCATCGAGGCCAGGTTCTCGGGCGTGGCGAAGAGGTAGCCGTCGGCGCCGAGCACGTCGTCCGGCTGCGCGTCCTGCGCGCGGAGCAGCACCGTGCGCACCGCGGGTTCCACCGCCGCACCTCGAACCGCGGCCTCGGCCATCTGCCGCGTGCCGCCCGTCATCGAGTGGTAGACGATCAAGAGTGTCTTCAAGGCGGCTCCCGGGTCCGAAACGAGGCGACGACCGGCGGACACGAGTCGCACCAACCGTCGGTTCATTCTAGCGAGGCCGGGGCTGATCGAGGTGGGAGCCGCCGGGAGCAGTCCAGGCCAGTGCAGTTGGCGTAGACGGTGGTAGTGGCGGGCCAGTCACTGACCACGGCGCGCGCGCTTGGTGACGGGTCGATCGCTCCGCGGTCGTCGAGTGCCTGCAGGGCGAACAGCGGCGGCGTCCAGCTGCGGACACCCTGGGCGTGCAGGCGCCTGAGCTCGGCGGCCGCGGGCCGCTGGCTCGCGCTTTCGGCGTCTTCGAGATAGACGGCTTGCCGGCCGTTCTGTAATTGGCGATCAGGCGCTGCGCGAACTGCGGAGCAGGCGGAAAACCCCGGCTCCCGCCAGCGCGTGGTCTCGTTTAATCTGCGGCACACCAGGCGACAGGGCGGCAGGTATGGCAAAGGCAGTTCTGGGAATCATCGGCGGCTCCGGCATCTACGATCTGCCAGGCATCGAAGACGTGCACGAGCAGGCGGTTGCGACGCCCTGGGGCGAGCCGTCGGACAGGTTCCGCAGCGGGCGTGTCGGGACGACCAAGGTGGTGTTCCTGCCGCGGCACGGGCGCGGCCACCGCATCCCGCCCCACGAGATCAATTACCGCGCCAACGTCGATGCGATGAAGCAGCTCGGCGTGACCGACCTGGTGTCATTCTCGGCCTGCGGCTCGTACCGGGAAGGCTTGAGCCCGGGGACGTTCGTCCTGGTCGACAACTTCGTCGACCGCACCGTGCACCGCGCCAGCACCTTCTTCGGTACCGGCTGCGTTGCGCACGTGTCGCTGGCGCATCCAGTGGGGCCGGCGCTGCAGGACCAGATCGAACGCGCCGTCCGGGCCGAGGGCATTGCCTGCCAGCGCGGCGGCGTGGCCGTCTGCATGGAAGGCCCGCAGTTTTCGACCTTGCCGGAATCGCTGACCTACCAGCAGCTCGGCTACGACGTCATTCACATGACGTCGATGCCCGAAGCCAGGCTGGCGCGCGAGGCCGAGATCACCTATGCGGTGATTGCCATGGTGACCGATTATGACTGCTGGCACGAAGTGCATGGCGCCGTCGACGTCGCGAGCCTGCTGCGCGTGATGGCGGAGAACAACGGCAAGGCGCAGCGCGTGTTTGCGCGACTGGCCAGGGATTTTCCGGCAGAGCGTGTACCCTGTCCCGTCGGTTCCGAGCGGGCGCTCGACGGCGCGATCCTCACACACCCCGACGTGCGCGATCCCGCGCTCGTCGCGAAGTTGCAGACGGTCGCCGGTCGCGTGCTGCGTCGAGCCTGACCGGAGCCGTTGCATGCGGATCAACGGACAGGCATTCCGCACCATCTGGCAGGTCGATGCCGGCGGTGACGTGGCAGTCATCGACCAGACGCTGTTGCCATTCGCGTTCGAAGTGCGGACGCTGCGCCGCGTCGAGGATGCGGCAACCGCCATCCGCGACATGGTGGTGCGCGGCGCCCCGTTGATCGGCGTGACCACGGCCTACGGCGTGGCGCTGGCGCTGCGCGAACATCCCGGCGACGACAGCCTCGCCGCCGCCATCGAGACGCTGGTTGCGACGCGACCGACCGCGGTCAACCTGCGTTGGGCGGCGGAGCGCATGCGACGCACCGTGGCAGTGTTGCCGCCAGGCGAACGGGCTGCGCGCGCGTACGCGGAGGCCGCGGCGATCGCCGAGGAGGACGTCGCGTCGTGTGCGGCGATCGGACGCCACGGGCTCGGACTGCTGCGTCAGCTGGCGCATGGCAAGGACGGTGAGCGCATCAACGTCCTCACGCATTGCAACGCTGGCTGGCTCGCCTGCGTCGACTGGGGCACCGCACTCGCGCCAGTGTACGCGGCGCATGCGGCCGGACTGCCCGTGCACGTATACGTCGACGAAACGCGGCCACGCAGCCAGGGTGCCTTTCTTACGGCGTTCGAGCTCGGTGCGCATGGCGTGCCCTGCACGGTGATCACCGACAATGCCGGTGGTTACCTGATGCAGCAGGGCGAAGTCGACGTCTGCATCGTCGGCAGCGACCGCACAACGGCCGCGGGTGACGTCGCCAACAAGATCGGCACGTACCTCAAGGCGCTCGCTGCGCGCGACAATGGCGTGCCGTTCTATGCAGCGGTGCCGTTCTCGACGATCGACTGGACGCTGGACGACGGCGTGCACGAGGTCCCGATCGAGGAACGGTCCGCGCGTGAGGTCACCCACGTGCGTGGGCGCGCGCCCGACGGCAAGCTCGAGGAAGTGGAAGTCGTCGCGCCCGGTACTCGAGTGCGCAACCCGGGGTTCGACGTCACGCCAGCGCGGCTCGTCACCGGCATCATCACCGAGCGCGGTGTGGCGGCTGCGAGCAGGGCGGGCCTGGCTGCGTTGTATTCCGGGCATGAACGACACTGAGGGCGAAGCGCATGCGTGACCATCGCGAGGAGATCATTGCCGTCACGCACGCGCTCGACGGCGCGGGCATGGTGCCGAACAAGTCGGGCAATGTGTCGTGCCGGGTGGCGGACGGCTTCGCCATCACGCCTGCCGGCATTCCATACAGTGAGCTGGCGCCTGCGCACATTGTCACGTTGCCGCTCGATGCGCCGGTGGTTGCCATGGAGCCACGGCCTTCGTCTGAGTGGCGCATGCACGCCGCCATATATCGCGCGCGCCCGGACGTATTTGCCATCGTCCACACCCATAGCCCGCGCGCGACGGCACTCGCAGCCGCGGGTCGGGGCATCCCCGCATTCCATTACATGATTGCGCTGGCTGGTGGCGACGTGCGTTGCATGCCGTATGCCACTTTCGGCACGGTCGAACTGGCCGACTCGGCAGTGCGTGGTCTGCAGGACCGGCGTGCGTGCCTGCTCGGCAATCACGGGGTCATGGCAATCGGCAGCACGCTGGCCCGCGCCCATGCGGTGGCCGTCGAAGTCGAGAATCTTGCGGGCGAATACCTGGCGATTCTGTCCGCGGGGCTGGTGCCGCAGCTGCTCGACGCCGCGGAGATTCAGAAAGTGGTCGCCAGGTTCACCGACTACGGCCGGTTGGGCTGAGCCTCGCGCTTCAGGCGCAGCCGGCTGCCGGCGAACTGGCCGCCGAAGTACGCGGCGATAGCTTGCGCACACCCGCCCGCCAGTACCCGAACGGCCCATGGATGACGAACGTGACGGCGAGGGCGAGCAGGTAGGCGGCGGAGCCGGTCATGCGCGCCTGTTCAGTGGCTCTTGCGTGACGCGTTGATGCCCAGCGACATGATGCGATCGGTCCAGGCGATGCCCAGCGCGGAAAGAATGAACACCGAGTGGATGATGGTCTGCCACAGGACGCCTTCGGCGGTGACCTGCGTGCAGCCCTTGCCGGCGGATCCGGCTGCGCTCAACGCCTGCGCAGCCTCGATCGCGGTACTGGTTCCGCACAGCGGCATGCCGCCCAGTGCGCCGACCTCGATGAACGTCTTGAGCAGATGGATCGAGCTGATGCCGATGATCGCCATGGCGAGCTTGACCTTCAGCACGCTCGCATTGACGTGGCTGAGCCACTCGGGCTGGTCGGGATGTCCTTCCAGGTCCAGGCGTGAGACGAAGGTCTCGTAACCGCCGACGATCACCATCACCAGCAGGTTCGAGATCATCACCACGTCGATCAGGCCCAGCACCATCAGCATGATCGACTGCTCGGTCAGCGTCGGCGCCGCGTGGATCAGGTGCCACAGTTCCTTGAGGAACAGGAAGACGTAGACACCCTGCGCGACGATGAGACCGAGATACAGCGGCAGCTGCAGCCAGCGCGAACTGAAGATCAGGGCCGGCAACGGGCCCAGCGGTTTGCGGTCGGCGGTGCTCATGGACGCTGTGACGAGGTGGCGGGAAGGCCCGCAAGAGTAGGGGGTGACGACCTTCCTGCCAAGCCCGGCACAGGCGACCGGCACGACGTCAATGTCAGCCCGCGGCTCGAGCCAGTACGCGGCGGAACTCGGCTGGGCCTGGCCATAGCCCGGCGTGAGTTCGTTGCCCGCCGTGAGCTGGACCGCCGCCAGGCCCTCCGTGGCGCGCGCAGGCGCCGACGACAGCAGGGAGCCAGCCAGCAATGCGGCGAGCGGATTCGGGAGACCCGCTTTCTTCATGGATGCAGTCGAGCCTGGGGGGGCATGGCGTGACAACGGCAGGCGGGGCGGGGGAGCAGCCGCGCCGCGACCGGGACGAGCCGTCACCACCCCGGTCCGCTAGAATGGCCGCACAGGCTGCAACGGGCAGCCGCAATGGGGCCTGCCCTTGAAGACCGCCCAGGATATCTACCGCGACCTGCAATCGAGCCTGGGGGACGTCCTGCCGGACGCCGAACTGTTCATCAAGGCGGAGGTCGCCGCCGAAGTGCTCCGCCTCAAGGTGGAGCGGGACGCCGTGATCCTCGGGCACAACTACATGGAGCCCGCGTTGTTCCATACGGTGCCTGACTTCCAGGGCGATTCGCTCGAACTCAGCCGTCGTGCCGCCGAGACCGACAAGTCGGTCATCGTGTTCTGCGGCGTGCGCTTCATGGCCGAGACGGCGAAGATACTCAACCCGACCAAGACGGTGCTGCTGCCGACGGAGAAAGGCGGCTGCTCGCTGGCCGAGAGCATCACCGCGGCCGACGTCCGCGCGTTGCGCGAAGCCTATCCCGGCGTGCCGATCGTCACGTACATCAACACCTATGCCGACGTGAAAGCCGAGTGTGACATCTGCTGTACCTCGAGCAACGCGGCCGCGGTCGTCGAATCGCTGCAGTCCGACACGGTGATCTTCCTGCCCGACGAGTTCCTCGCCCGCAACGTGGCGCGCGAGACGGGTCGCCACGTCATCGTGCCGTCGGTGCTGCGCAAGGGCGGCCTGACGGCGGGTGGCGACGACACCACGGTCGAGCACACGATGATCGCGTGGCAGGGTCGCTGCGAAGTGCACGAGTTGTTCACGCCCGAAGACGTCGACGTGGTCCGCAAGCAGTACCCTGACGTGATGATCCTGGCGCATCCCGAATGCAGCCCGGAAGTCACGGCAAAGGCGGATTTCTCTGGCAGCACGACGGCCATGATGAGGGCCGTCGAAAAATCGAAGGCCAAGCGCTTCCTGCTGCTCACCGAGTGCTCGATGGGCGACAACATCGTCGCCGCCAATCCGGGCAAGGAAATGCTGCGCCTCTGCAGCCATCGTTGCCCGCACATGCACGAGATCACGCTCGAGCAGACACGCGACTCGCTGCAGTTCATGCGCTGGGAAATCGACGTGCCCGAGCACATCCGCGTGCGCGCGCTGCGTGCCGTCGAACGCATGCTGGCTGTCGGGCCGAAAATCGATTGAGCGAGATGCTGCGCAGCGACGTCCTGGTCATCGGCTGCGGCATTGCCGGCGGCACGGCTGCACTCGATCTCGCGGAGTCGGGTCTCGACGTCACCGTGATCACGCGCGCCGATCGCGCCGGTGAGTCGAACACCTACTGGGCGCAGGGCGGCATCATTTTCCGCGGCGAAAATGATTCGCCCGAATCGCTGGCGCAGGACATCATCAGTGCCGGTGCCGGGCCTGTGTCACGAACAGGCGGTTCGCACGCTTGCTGACGAGGGACCGTCGCTCGTCCAGGCGATCCTGATCGACAGGCTCGGCGTGCCGTTCGATCGCACGCCTGACGGCAAGCTCGCCCTCGGCCGCGAAGGCGGGCACTCGATCGCCCGCATCGTGCACGCGACCGACGCTACCGGCCGCGCCATCGAGGACCGACTCATCGAGGCGCTGCGCGCACATCCACGCGTGCGGCTGCTCACGCATCACACTGCCGTCGATCTCCTGACGCCCGCGCATCAGGGCCGCGACCGGCGCGCAGTGTACGCTCCGCTCTCGTGCGTCGGCGCCTACGTCTACGACCAGCGCACGGGCAGGATCGGCCGCTGTTTCGCCCGGGCCACCGTGCTGGCGACCGGCGGTCTCGGCCAGATCTTCCTGCGCACGACCAATCCCGCCGGTTCCCGCGGCGACGGGCTCGCCATGGCCTACCGCGCCGGCGCGCGCGTGATCAACACCGAATACATCCAGTTCCATCCGACGGCGTTCTATCACCGTAACGCACCTTGCTTCCTGATCACCGAAGCCGTGCGGGGCGCGGGCGCGCGCCTGGTCGACGAGCAGCGGCAGCCGTTCATGGACCGCTACGACGCGAAGTGGAAGGACCTCGCTCCACGCGACGTCGTCGCGCGCAGCATCCACTCCGAGATGCTGCAGCAGGGTGTGTCCAACGTCTACCTGGACGTCGCCAGCTACATTCCGGCCGGGCGCATCCGCGCCGAATTTCCCGAGATGTATCGCAGCTGTCTCGAATACGGCATCGACATCACGCGCGATCCGCTGCCGGTCGTGCCGGCTGCGCACTATTCCTGTGGCGGGGTGTGGATCGACCTCGACGGCGCCACCACGGTGGCAAGGCTCTTTGCGGTGGGCGAGGTCGCCTGTTCCGGCCTGCACGGAGCCAATCGGCTCGCGAGCACGTCGCTGCTCGAGGGCCTGGTCTGGGGTCACCGCTCGGCTAAGCGCATCGTGGGGCAGCTGGCCGCGGGCAACGGTCTGCACTTCGACGACATTCCGCCCTGGCAGGACACCGGCACGGAGGCACCCGATCCGGCGCTCATCGCGCAGGACATGAGCTCGCTGCGGCACATCATGTGGAACTACGTCGGCCTGGTGCGCACGACGCGCCGGTTGCTGCGTGCGATCGAGGCGCTGCGCAACCTCGAAGTGGAGGTCGAGCGCTTCTATCGCGCGGCCGCGATGACCGACGAGCTGATCGGCCTGCGCAACGCCGTGCGCGTCGCGCTCATCGTGACGCTGGCCGCATGGGCGAACCCCGAGAGCCGAGGTTGCCACTACCGCGAGTGACGTTGCCGGAAGTCGGGGGCCCGCTCCTGCCGCAGGTCAGAGGCGGTCGGTCGCCCGGATGAAGCCGACGAGGTCGTCGCGGAACTTCTGCATCGAAGGCTCGTGCACGTACATCATGTGGCCCGCATCGTAATGTTCGAGCTGGATGCGCTTGCGTGCTTCGGGCGTGATATTCAGGTGCTCGAGATCCATCTTGGTGGCGAGGAACGGCGTCGCCAGGTCGTACCAGCCCTGCTGCACCAGCACGTGCAGTCCCGGGTTCATCGTCATGGCCGCCGCGAGATCCGGCACGGTCGTCGGCACGGGCGACATCCAGCCCCCCTTGCCCGGCACCTTGTGCTTCCAGCTCCAGTCGATGTCGAACGCGGAGACCATGTACTCCTCGTCGCGACCGAACTTGAGTTCGTCGTGCAGGTAACCGAGGAACGCCGACGTGTAGGCCGGCCCGACCGACGGGAAGAACGGGTCGTAATCCATCTCCTCGCCGAGCGGATTCATGGCGGGGCCGACGAAGCGCGAGTCGATGCGGCCGGCAATGAGGCGATCGTTACGCTTCAGCTCCTGCAGGAACTGCGGATGGCTCACGCGCAGGTCGGCACGCTCCCAGTACTCGGGGCGGGTGCCCGTGTAGCGCGCCAGCTTCGCCGCCATCGCCTTCTTCTCGGCCTCCGGGATGACGTACCCCTTGGCGAGTGCCGGCGCGTATTCATCGCGCGCGAACTGTTCGACTTCGCGCATGTATTCCTGCACGGTGGCCGGCCTGTCCGGGACCAGGCCGTGGTACCAGGCCGTCGCCGCGAGCGTCGGGAAGTACGTGACCTGACCGAGGTCCATGCCCTCGCCGTCGATGCCGGTGGCGCCGTTGAGGAATGGCGAGACGAGGACGAGCCCGTTCAGGTTCATGCCCATGTTCGCCTGCAGGTAGTAGGCGAGTCCCGCGCCGCGCATGCCGCCGTAGCTTTCGCCGAGCACGTACTTGGGCGAGCCCCAGCGCCCGTTCTCCGACACGTAGCGCTTGATGAACTGTGCGACGGACCGGATGTCCTCGTCCACGCCGTGGAAATCGGCGGGCTTTGCGTCACCGAGCGGCTTGCTGAAACCGGTGCCGACAGGATCGATCATGACGATGTCGGTGACGTCGAGCGGCGAAAAGGCATTGTCGACGAGCTGCGAGGGCGGCGGGGGTGCATAGCCACCATCGTTCACCACCACGCGCCGTGGACCCATGATGCCCATGTGCAGCCAGATCGACGACGAGCCGGGGCCGCCGTTGAACGCGAACGTGACCGGCCGCTGCGTCAGGTTCTTCACCCCGTCGAGCGTGTAGGCGGTGTAGCCGAAGCGCGCGATCGGGTTGTCCTTCGGGTCCTTGAGGATGAGCCAGCCGACGGTCGCGGTGTACTTGACCGTCTTGCCGTCGATGATCGCCTGGTGCCTCGTCACGGAGGCGGCGGGGACGGCTGGCTTCGCGTCCGTGGCCGGCTGCGTCTTCTCTGCCGGGTCCGTCGCCGTCTCGTCCTTGCTCCAGGTCGTCGCGGGGACGACACCGAGCAGAAGGATCACTATCAAGCCAGCAATCGCACCACGCATCAGGATTCTCCAGGAAACGACACAGCGCACAGACGAACTCGAAGACCGGGTGTCGGCCAATGGCGGGCCCCGGACCCGTCAACCCAGGACGCGAAGCAACTCCCGCACCGTCATGCAGACCAGCAGCAGCGACCCGAAAGCGAAGATCACAAACCGCACGACCACTTTGTTGATCGTGGACTGCACCAGCGAGTGCAGGACACGGCTGCCGACGTAGCCCCAGGCCAGGCTCAGCGTGCCTGCCGTGGCCCCGCCGGTCAGCACGATGAAGAACATCAGCGCGTAGAAGACCGTGGGTTGCTCGTGCAGGTGGTTGTAATTGTCAGCGACAGACCGGGCGTGTTCAGGCATCCGGTGAGCGTACGTCCCCGGGTGCGCCGCTTCCTGCGGGTCGATGCCCGCGCGCTTCATCGCGGGGATCCGCGTGGCATACAGCCAGAACCACATCACGAGCGTCCAGGACACGAGTGCCAGGACAGGCAACAGGAAATCAGCAGTGGTCGGCATCGGTCGTTCCCCCTGGTGCAGCGCTTGACTTGTTGCTTACTTGCCGAGCACTTCGAAGGTCAGGCCCGAATGGGCCTGCAGGCGTTCGACGATGCGGTCGCCGAAGAGGGCCGCCGGCGTCCAGAACCCACCTGCCACCTGCTTTTTCGAAATGTCGCTCGCGAGGCAGGCCGCCGCCTGGCCCAGCATCTTTGCGGTCGAGCCGTAACCAGGATCCCGATCGCCCGTGACGCGCGTGCGGAGGACTTCGTCCTGCCTGGTGCGGCCATGAAAACGCAGGTCGAAGCCGCCCTTGAGTTGCGCGGCAGGACTCGGGCCTGCGCCCGGCGCCGGCAGCACGTACTTTTCGAGCAGTGAGCGCATGGCGCCGATCGAGCCGGCTACCATGAAGGCACCGAGGCCGACGCTCGTCGCCGTGGCGGTCAGGCGACCCCGTAAGCCGCGCCCGGTCAATACGGCCTCGTCGTACCGGAAATCCGTCCCGTAGGCATGTTGCAGCAGGGCGTTGGTCCGGTGCACCACGCGCGTATTGATGGCACTCATGACGAACGGTGCGATCCATGCGCCGAAGTCTGGGTCGTATTCGGCGAAACCCAGGTTCTTCTGCCGGACTCGCTGGCCGCTGCCCGGGGGGCAGATCGAATAGGGATCGGCGAGCTCTTTGCGCAATGCCGGATTCGCCTTGACCTCTTTGAGCACGTTCAGCACCGAGGCCACGGTGCCGCCAGAGAAGCCGCCGCGCATGGCGCGGACGCGCATCTTCACGGCGGCGCAGGGCTGGCCGAACCGTTCCCGCGCCTGCTGCTGCAGGTAATGCACGCCAAGATCGGAGGGGATCGAATCGAACCCGCAGTTGTGCACGATGCGCGCGCCCGAGGCCTGCGCAGACTTTTCGTACTTGTGGATCATGCGCCGCATCCACTGCACCTCGCCGGTGAGGTCGCAGTAGTCGGTGCCGGTTTCGGCGCAGACGCGCACGAGCGGTTCGCCGTACAAGGCATACGGGCCCACCGTGGACACGATGACCCGGGCGCTCCTGCACAGCTTGCGCAGCGAGGCTTCGTCGCCGGCATCGGCCTGGATGAGCGCCAGCTTGCCGGCGCCTTTGCCAAGCGATCCGCGGACCGCCTCCAGCTTCGGGAGCGACCGGCCAGCCGCAGCCCAGCGCAGCTTGCCGTCGAGGCCGAACTCCTCGAACAGGTAGCGGGTGAGGATCTGGCCCACGAAACTCGTGGCGCCGAAGACAACGATGTCGCTGGGCTGGGTCGTCATACGCTGGCCATATTAGACCAATGTCTCAACCGCTGGCGCTGACGCGCCTAGTGGTGCTCGACCTCGAGACCACCGGGCCGCGCTGCGCGATGCAGAAGTGGCGCAACGCTGGTTGGGGCGTCGCCGCTGACTCGGCCATCGCGGTGCGGCTTTACGTGGGACCGGCGCAGCGGCAACATCGGCGGTTATGACACACATCAGCGGGCGATCGGGGGCGGCGTCGACAGGTGCCGTGATCATTGGCCTGGTCCTGGCCGCGCTTGGCGCTTGCGCCAGGCAGGAGTCCGCCACGCCGGCGACCACGCAGGCGACGAAACCCGTGGCACCGACGCGCGAGCAGCTGCTGGGCGCGACGGTAGCCGGAGTGTTCGGCACTCCAGTCACATTGGCCGCGGGTCTCTATGAAGGGCTACCGGCGGAGGCTGGTGCGGCGTCGAAGCCGACGCTGAGACTGTGGGACTCGACGATCCAGTTCGTCGACATCGACGGCGTGCCGCCAGAGGAAGGCGTTGCGTTGCTTACGTCGAGCGAGGGGGGCACTGGCACGTACTCGCATCTCGGCGTCTTCAGCGTGCAGGACGGCAAGGCGGCCACGCTCGGGGTCGTGCCGCTGGGCGACCGGGTGCAACTCTTCCGCATCTGGCACGAACCGGGCAAGGTGTTGCTCGACCTCGTCGAGTCCGGCCCCGGCGATCCGTCCTGCTGTCCGACCCAGCTGTCGCGCAAGGCTGTCGGCTGGAAAGACGGCAAGCTGCAGCTGCTCGCGAGCGATGCCGTCGGCGGGCTTTCGATCAACCTGCTGGCCGCCACGGACTGGATGCTGGTCGAGATGGACGGACAGCCGCTGTCGGCGGGCATCCTGCCGCCGACCACGCTGGTGCAGTACGGCAAGGCGGCGGGATTCTCGGGCTGCAATCGGTACACGGGGCCCATCGCGGAATTGGCACCGGGCAAACTGCAGCTGGGTGAACCCGCCGTGACGCGGAAAGCATGCGATGCCGCCGCGAACGAGATCGAAGCAGCCTTCCTCGACCGGATGCGCGCAACGACTTCGTACGCATTCCAAGCGGGTCGGTTGCTGCTGGTCGCGCCGCAGGACGGCGAGTCGCCGCGGACCTTGCTCTTCTCGCGCTGAGCCGGCGGTGGCGGCCCGACGGTCAAACACGGTCCGCCGGGTGTGGACGAATTCGCCTGCAACGAACCCATGATTGAACGGTACTGAGGAGCAACCGATGAACACACAACACTCGATTCCCCGCGTGGCCGGCCGGACGCAGGCATGGGCCCCGGCATTCTTTGCCCTGGCGGCCTGGAGCGCGCCTGCGGTCACGCAGGCGACCGACTGGGTTGCCATCGCCAAGTCCGACCGCACCGAAGTGTTCGCGAATCCGGCGACGCTCGGCGTTTCACCCGCATCCTGGGTGATCGTGCGCACCAAGCAGAATTTCGTCGAGCCGCAGCCGTCGGCGAAGAAAGGCAAGTCATTCCTGTCGGCGCGCAACGAATATCGCATCGACTGCGCGCAGCGGCGTCTCGCCTACCACAAGATGGAGACCTATTCACAGCTCGACCTGCAGGGCGACCCGGTGCAGAAGACCCGGATCGGCGAGAAGAACCTGAAATGGATGGATGCGCCCAGTGGCACGGTGTTCGGAGAAATCGTCGACTACGCCTGCAAGAACGTACCGGCCGGCGTGCCGGCCCCGACGAGAGAGGGCGCGGCCCGCGGGGGGGGGCCCCCGGGGGGCCCCCCCCCCCCGGGGGGGGGGGGGGGGGGGGCCCGGGGGGGGGTGCCGCCGGCATCGGCGGCATAGACCTGTATGCCCAGGCCTGGCTGCCCGCGACTGCGTCGTGAAGCTCGACGATGGCCTCTACCACGAGGTTTTCAACGAGCCGGAACGTGCAAGGGTGACGGCCCACCTGTTGCGCTGGCACGAGCGCTGAGCACCCGGTCACAGATTCGAGAAAAACCCTGGCGCGTTGCGTCCAAGGGCGACCACGGGGCGTAACGTCCCGACGCATGACCCTTCCGTCTCGGCTCGCTCCACGATCGGTCGCCGCTGCAGCGTGCCTTGCGCTGAGCTGGGGCGCTGTCGCAGGCACCGAATCGCCGGCCAGCGTGGCACGATCCGATGCGGTGCAACCCACGCCGCCGCCGGTCGCCGAAGTCGCCTGGTGGCGCGAGGGCGTGGGGCTGCTCGGCTCGCTGTGGGACGATGCACGAACGCGCCTGCGCGATGACGTTCCGGACTGGCTGCACCATGAACGCAAGGGACGCGCGTCAGAGCAGCCTGAGCGCGCAGCGGGTGCTGCCTATGTCGTGCTGCAGGAAGATCGTCCGGACGGCATGGACCTCGTCACGCTGCGGTATGCCATGGTGCGCCAGGGCGCATTGCAGGCCTACGCTGGCGCCGGTCTCAACCATGCACAGTACTATGTCGAAGAAGCCGCCACGGCGCCTTCGATGCTGACGCGCCGCAACCGGCATGCCGCCGTCGGACCGGCGGCTGTGCTCGGCGCCGAGCTCGCCTTGAATGCGCGGGTGAGCGTGAACGCCGGCGTCCGCTGGTGCGACCTGGACGAGCGCGCCAACCTGTTGCGCGGAACCTATGGCCCGGTCGCCGCGGACGCGGTAACGCTGGGCGTCAGCGTCGGGTATCGATTCCGTTGAAGCGCGCTCTCAGGCGGACGGAATGAAGTCATCGTCGCCTTGCTGGATGCGCTCGAACCTCAGGAACTCGTAATAGCCACAGGTGCGGTCTTCCGGATAGATGCGGCAGACCGATGGTCGCGCCTCGTACACCGTGCAGCGGCGCTGGTCCTGGTCGAAAAACGTACACGTCGACTTGAAGACGTGATCCTTGCGATGCCGCAGCAGCTGCTCGTCGAGTTCCTTCGTCTGGTAGCGGTAAGTGAACTTCAGCCGGGCGGCGGTCCTGCTGATCCCGAAATGCCGGGCCAGCCGCTCGATATCGAAATCCTTGATGGCGATGCGCGCGTAGCTGCAGCAGTAACCGGGACATTTCGCGCAGTCATAGCGCGGCTTCAGGACTCTTCTCTTCATGCGGGTCGCGGGGCCTCGTTGCGGGACGCGGCAGTGTAGCGGGGTCGCCCCGCGGCCGCACCGCTAGGTAGTACCGCGGATTCACCCGCACCGGTGCAGCTGGACAATCGAGCCGAGGTCCGCTCGATGGACGGTACCCCCCGTGACTGCAGACGACCGCCGGTCGCCGCCCCCGCCGGGCTGGCACACCTTGTCGCCCGAGTCGGCGATGAGTGCCTTGCAGACAGAGGCGGTTCACGGCCTGAGCGAGGCCGCGGCTGCGTCGCGCCTGCAAAGCGACGGTCCCAACGTTCTGCCTGCCCCGCAGACGGCGCATCCCGTCGTCATCTTCCTGCGTCAGTTCCGCAGCCCGCTCGTGTATGTCCTGCTGGCCGCAGCCGTGCTTTCCCTCGGCCTCAGGCATCTGACGGACGCCGGATTCATCGGCTTCGTGCTGGTAGTGAACGCCTTGCTCGGCGCATGGCAGGAACTGCAGGCGGAACGGCAGAGTGCGAACCTGCGGGGCCTGCTGCGCATGCGGGCAACGGTCCTGCGCGACGCCGTCACGCGCGAAATCGACGCGTCGCAACTCGTGCGCGGCGACATCGTTGTGCTCGCAAGCGGCAACCGTGTGCCCGCCGACCTGCGCCTGTGCGAAGCGCAGTCCCTGGAGGTGGATGCGTCCATGCTCACGGGCGAATCGGTACCCGTTGCGCACGATGCTGCACTCGTCTGCGAGGAGGGCGCCCCGGTTGCCGATCGCACCAACTGCGCATTTGCCGGCACGCTGGTCGTGCGCGGTCGGGCGAGAGGCGTGGTCGTCGCCACCGGTTCTGCGACCGAAGTGGGACGCATCGCGAGCGGGATGGCCGCCACGGCGGCAGGCAAACCGCCGCTGACGGTCCGCATGGAGCGATTCAGTCACGCCGTGGCGATCGTCGTCCTGTCAGCCGCAGTGTTGATCGGCTGTTTTGCAGTGCTCGTCCACGACCAGTCGGTCTTCACGATGTTCACCTTCGGCGTCGCGCTCGCCGTGTCCGCCATTCCTGAAGGTCTGCCGGTGGCGGTGACCATCGCGCTGGCGATCGCGGCGCGGCGGATGGCGAGTCGCGGCGCCATCGTGCGCCGGTTGCCCGCCGTCGAAGGGCTCGGCAGTTGTTCGCTCGTCGCCAGCGACAAGACCGGGACGCTCACCTGCAACGAACTCACCGCGGTGGAGTTGCGGCTGGACGACGGTACCCGCTGGCAGGCGACCGGCGCAGGCTATCGACCGGTCGGCGAGATCAGGCAAGTCGATGGCGGCTCCAGGTTGGACGAATCCGCGCTGGTCGCCGCAATGCACATTGCGGTGGCCTGCAACGAAGCGGAGTTGCGCGCCGTCGACGGAACGTGGCGGACTCGAGGTGATCCCACCGACCTGGCACTGCTGGTGCTCGCGGCAAAGGCCGGTATCGAGCGCGACCGCGTCCTCGAGCAGTGGCCCGTCGTCGCGCAGATCGCGTATGAACCCGAGCGTCGATTCGCCGCCTCGTTCCACCGGCGCGACGGATCCGGCTGGGTCGCCGTCAAGGGCGCACCCGAACGCGTATTCGACATGTGCGTGCTCGATGCCGGTCAGCGCGCGTTGCACGAGCGCGACGTCAACGCGATGGCGCAACTTGGTCAGCGCGTGCTTGCGCTCGCCGAGGGGAAGTTTGCGACGGAGTCGGACCCGGCGAGCCTGTGCCTTGATCCCATCGGCCTGCAGCTCCGTGCACTGGTCGGGTTGATCGATCCGCTGCGCGAAGGCGCCGCCGCGGCAGTGCGTCAATGCCACGACGCCGGCATACGCGTGGTCCTGGTCACCGGGGACCACCCGCTCACGGCCCTGGCCATAGCCAACGAGCTCGGTATCGGTGCCGGTCCAGACCAGGTGATGCAGGGCTCGCAAGTGCAGCAGGCGTCGCCGGCGCAGCTGATCGAGGCCATCGGCAGGGTCAGGGTCTTTGCCCGCGTCACCCCGGAGCAGAAACTCGCCATTGTCGAAGCGGCGCAGTCGGTCGGGCATTTCGTCGCCGTGACGGGCGACGGTGTCAACGATGCGCCGGCGCTCCGCCGCGCCAACATCGGCGTCGCCATGGGTCGCAGCGGCACCGACGTCGCGCGTGACGCGGCCGACCTCGTGCTCAGTGACGACAATTTCACGACGATCGTGGCGGGGGTGGAAGAGGGCCGCATCGCCTATCGCAACATCCGCAACGTGGTGTACCTGCTGACAGCCGCCGGCATCGCGGAGGTGGTCACGGTCGGGCTCGCCGTGCTTGCAGGACTGCCGCTGCCCTTGCTGCCGGTGCAGTTGCTCTGGCTGAACCTGGTGACCAACGGCGTCCAGGACGTGGGCCTGGCGTTCGAACGCGGCACCGGCGACGAGTTGCGTGCGCCGCCGCGGCCGAGCCACGAGCCGATCTTCAACCGGCTGATGATCCAGCGCGGCGTGCTTGCGGGTCTCTGGATGTCCGCACTCGGGCTTGGCCTTTTCGTCTGGTTGCTGGAGGCGGGGCGGACAATCGACGAGGCGCGCAATGCATTGCTGTTGCTGATGGTCCTGATGCAGAACGTCGATGCGATCAACGCGCGCTCCGAAACGATTTCCGTCCTGCGGCTGCCCCTGCGCAACAATCCAGTGCTGCTGGCCGGTGTCGGCGTCGCGCTCGGTTTGCATGTGGTGGCCATGTACCTGCCATGGTTGCAACATGTGCTGGCCGTGCGGCCGCCGTCGGCCGGCGACTGGTTGCTGCTGCCGGCGCTCGCCGTTTCGCTGTTCGTGCTGATGGAGGCGCAGAAACGCTGGCGGCACTTGCGGGTTCAGTCTACGTGAGAGCCAGGCCAGGGGGGGGGGGGGGGGGGGGGGGGGGGGGGGGGGGGGGGGGGGGGGGGGGGGGGGGGGGGGGGGGGGGGGGGGGGGGGGGGGGGGGGGGGGGGGGGGGGGGGGGGGGGGGGGGGGGCGCGCCGCGCCGATGGCGAAGATCGCGATGCCGACCATGGTGAGCTCGACCGCGACCGCAGGGCTCATGCGCAGACGCGACTGCATGACCGCGCCCGTCAGCCACAACATGGCGATCACCGCCAGGGCCCCGGCAGCCAACGGTGGCCCCGCGAGTTCCTCGGCATACCAGAGCAGCAGCATCGAGCCGAGGATGGCCAGGGAGATCTGGACCAAGGCAAACGCGCGCACGGCACGCGGCATCGGCGGGTCGTAGGCCTGCACCTGCGACACGTCGAAATGCGGCTTGTGCCAGGCCGTGCCATCGGCTGCGGCCGGTTGCCAGCCGGGCGGCTTCAGCCAGACGCGAACGCGGTCGCTCCAGTGCTCGCATTGCATCGACTTGCGCGCGAGGTCCGCGTACACCTCGAGGTTGGCCCACAGCGGATCCCACGAGTTGAGCGGCGTGCGCGTGCCGTACACGCAGCGTTCGGACTCGTCGACGAACGTGCCGAAGAGGCGATCCCACGCCATGAAGATGCCGCCATAGTTGCGGTCGATGTAGCGGTCGTTCACGGCGTGGTGCACCCGGTGGTTCGACGGCGACGCGAACCAGCGGTCGAACCAGCCGAGCTTGCCGATGACCTCGGTGTGGATCCAGTACTGGTAGAGCAGGTCGACGATCGCCGCCACCGCGAACATTGCAGGTGGCACGCCGGCGACGGCCATCGGCAGGTAGAAGATCCAGCCGAGGAACGCGCCGCTGCTGGTCTGCCGCAGCGCCGTCGACAGGTTGTAGCGCTGGCTCTGGTGATGCACGACGTGCGAGGCCCAGAACACCGCGCTTTCGTGTCCCAGCCGGTGATTCCAGTAATAGCAGAAGTCGTAAAAGACGATGGCCAGCGCCCACGCCCACCACTCCTGCGGCCAGACGCCGAGCGCCACGTGCTCGAAGACCAGCGCGATCAGCAGGAAGAACACCGGAGTGGCGAATGCGATGGCCCTTGCCCATGTCGGGATACTAGCTCTCGACGTGCCAGCCGCGCGATCGATCCACGGCCTGCGCCCAGCGAGCCAACCGGGCGTTCGCTTCGTCGCGCGACATCCGCGGCTCGAACCGCCGCTCGGCCCGCCAGTTCGCTGCGACCTCCGTCGGTGACGACCAGAAACCTGCGCCCAATCCGGCGAGGTACGCGGCTCCCAGCGCCGTCGTCTCCGTGACCTGCGGCCGTACGACCGGCACGCCGAGCAGGTCGGCCTGGAACTGCATCAGCAGGTCGTTGTGGGTGGCGCCGCCGTCGACGCGCAGCTCGACCAGTGGATGGTGAGCGTCGCGCTGCATGGCCAGCAGGACTTCGGCGCTCTGGAAGGCGATGGCTTCCAGCGCGGCGCGGGCAATGTGCGCCCGTGTCGTTCCACGCGA
Organism: Pseudomonadota bacterium; assembly: GCA_016705325.1. Lineage (GTDB taxonomy): Bacteria > Pseudomonadota > Gammaproteobacteria > Steroidobacterales > Steroidobacteraceae > RPQJ01. Next base: position 103,471 of record JADIYJ010000008.1, read on the forward strand.
CAGCCCGACCATCGTGCCGCGCGCGTACGCATCCCAGTGCGGGCTGCCCAGTCCGGTGAAGGCGGGCACGAGATAGACCCCGCCGGCATCCGGGACGCTCGCTGCCAGCGCTTCGATGTCGGCCGCACGTTCGATGATGCCAAGCCCATCCCGCAACCACTGCACGACCGCGCCGCCAACGAACACGGCGCCTTCGAGCGCATAGCGCAGGTCCGTCGTCTGCCAGGCAATGGTGGTCAGCAGTCGATTGCCGGAGGCGAGCGGAGTCGTGCCGGTGTTCATCAGCAGGAAGCAACCCGTGCCGTAGGTGTTCTTGGCCATGCCGGGTTCGAAGCACGCCTGGCCGAACAGCGCCGCCTGCTGGTCGCCGGCGATCCCGGCAATCGGCACCGAGTGCGTGCCGAGCGTCGCCAGCGGTTGGTTCCGCGTGAGCGACGACGGTACGACCTGCGGCAGCATGGCGCGCGGAATGCGCAAGCGTTCGAGCATGAAATCATCCCACTCGGCGCTCGCCACGTTGAGCAGCAGCGTGCGGCTGGCATTGGACACGTCGGTCACGTGACGCTCACCGTGCGAGAGCTTCCACACCAGCCAGCTGTCGATCGTGCCGAAGGCAATCTCGCCGCTTTCCGCGCGCTGACGCGCCCCCGGCACGTGATCGAGCAGCCAGGCCAGCTTGGTGCCCGAAAAATACGGATCGAGCAGCAGTCCGGTGCGCCGGGCGACTTCCGGTTCCAGGCCGTCGGCCTGCAGTTGCTGGCACAGGGCGGCCGTGCGTCGATCCTGCCAGACGATGGCCGGCGCAAGCGGTCGGCCGGTGCGGCGGTCCCACAGCACGGTTGTCTCACGCTGGTTGGTGATGCCGATGGCAGCCACGTCCGCCGGCGTCGCGCGCGCTCGCACGAGCACTTCCGTGATCGTCGCTGCCTGCGTCGCCCAGATCTCTTCCGCATCGTGCTCGACCCAGCCGGAACGCGGAAAGTGCTGCGTGAACTCGCGCTGCGCCATCGCCACCGGCGTGCCGGTGGCGTCGAACAGGATCGACCGCGAACTGGTGGTGCCCTGGTCGAGCGCGAGGATGAACTGCGGCATGGGGGTACCTGCGAAGACCCACCCGGATTCTAGATCAGCAGGCTCCGCATTGCGTCCTGCGCCGGGGTTACGCGATGATCCGGCGATGACACAGGCCGAAGGCGTCGCGGAGTTCACCCTCAAGGCCATCGTCGTCGGCGTCGTGCTCGGCATCGTGTTCGGCGCCGCCAACGCCTACCTCGGCCTGCGGGTGGGCATGACGGTGTCGGCGTCGATCCCCGCCGCCGTGATGACCGTCGCGGTTTTTCGCCTGTTGCGAGCGCGCGGCACGATCCTTGAAGCCAACCTTTCGCAGACGGTCGCTTCGGCCTCCACGGCGCTCGCGACGGGTACGATCTTCACGATTCCCGCGCTCTTCCTCTGGGGCGCCACCCCGCCGTACCTGCAGGTCGTGGCACTCGCGTTCCTGGGCGCGCTGCTGGGCATCGCCGCGATGGTGCCGCTGCGGCGGCTGTTGATCGTCAAGGCGCACGACGAGTTGCCGTACCCCGAAGGCACGGCCTGCGCCGAAGTGCTGCGCGCCACGGCGCACGAATCGAGCGACGCGGCGAATGCCAGCGCATGGATCTTCCGCGGCATCGCGGTGGGTGCTGCGGTGAAGGTCGTCATCTCGCTCGCCTACCTGTTGCCCGGCGAAATCGGCTTCGCCTTGCCGGTGTTGCCGAAAGCGGAGCTCGCGCTCGAGATCGCTCCGGCGCTGCTCGGCGTGGGTTACATCCTCGGCTACCGGCAGGCGGCGGTCTGCGTGGCGGGTGCGTTGATTTCGGCAGTCGTGATCACGCCGCTCATCGCCTGGGTGGGCGCGGCGATGACGCAACCGCTCTATCCGGAGACGCAGCGACTCATCGTCGACATGGACGCCGGCGACATCTGGTCGCGCTACGTTCGTTACATCGGCGCCGGTGCCGTGGCCACGGCGGGCATCCTCACGGTATTGCGGGGTCTGCCGACGATGCTGGATGCGTTCAGGTCCGTTGCACGCGGCATGCAGGACAGCGACACACGGGGCGACGGCGCAACCGCACGGACCGATCGGGACCTGCCCGGCAGCTTTGTGTTCGGCGGGGTGGCGCTCGTGGTGCTGATCGCGGGGCTCGTGCCTGGCGTGTTCGCGGGCGAGATGGCACCGCTGCAGCGGGCAATCCTCGCGTGCGGAGTGGGGGTGTTCGGCGTGCTGTTCGTCGCGGTCGCGGCCCGCATCGTCGGCATCGTGGGCGTTTCGTCGCAACCGACCTCCGGCATTGCGCTGGTGACGTTGCTCGGCACCGCGTCGGTCTTCGCCGCTGCGGGATGGGTCAACCTCGACGCGCGCGCAGGCGTGCTCACCGTCGGCACCATCGTCGCGGTTGCGGCGAGCAAGGCCGGCGACATCTCGCAGGACCTCAAGACCGGATGGCTGGTCGGCGCCACCCCGGCGCGGCAGCAGCTTGGCCAGCTCATCGGCGCGGCCTTCGCCTGCTGGGCCGTGGCGGCAACCGTCATGCTGCTCGGCAACGCCTACGAATTCGGTTCGAAGGAAATTCCCGCGCCGCAGGCGACGCTGATGAAGACGATCATCGAAGGCGTGCTGGCGGGAGCGCTGCCCTGGGACCTGGTGCTGACCGGCGCCGGCCTCGCGATCGCTGCGATGCTGTGCGGCGTGTCGGGGCTCGCATTCTCGATCGGGATCTACCTGCCGCTCGCGACGATGGCGCCGCTGTTCGTCGGCGGTTGCGTGCGGGCACTGGTTGAGCGCAACCGCGCGCCGGGTGCAGCCAGCGAAAGCGACACCGGCATCCTGGCGGCCTCGGGTCTCGTCGCCGGCGAAGGGCTGGCGGGTGTCGCCATCGCGGCTCTGGTCGCGGCGGGCATCGCGCCGAAGACGATCGATCCGCGGCTCGGGGGCCTGGCCGGCGAACTCGGCGCGCTGATCATCGCGCTCGGGATCTGCTACTTCCTGCTGCGCGGCGGGCGCCAGAACGCATCCGCAGCTGCCGCCTGAATTCCCCGTCCGTTCGGCGCTCGCTCGCGTCAGTGCTGCGCAAGCCACTCGTCGAGCACCTGCTCGCTGCCCGCGGCCAGGTGCACGCCGAGCTTGCTGCGGCGGTAGAGGATGTCCTGCGCGGTGCGGGCAAATTCCGCGGCGCGCAGGTAATGAACCTCCTGCGCGTACAGGCCGGGCAGCACTTCCTCGCCGAGATCCGCGACGTTCGAGCAGCCTGCGAGCAGCCGGTTCATGCGCGTGCCGTACGCACGTGCATAACGGTGCAGCAGTGCGGCTGCGAGCCAGTGGTAACGGACACGCATCTGCGCCAGGAATCCTCCGAAGCCGGCGTCGGGCATGTCGCCCCCTGGCAGCGGGGTTGCCGCAGTCCACGCCTTCGAGGCAAGGCCGAGCGCCGGAGTCAGCATGTCGACCACCTGCTCCGCGAGCCTGCGGTAGGTGGTGAGCTTGCCGCCGTACATGGACAACAGCGGCGGTCCGGAGCGATCGAAGTCGATGACGTAATCGCGCGTCACGCTTTTCGGTTCGTCCATGGAAGCGGCCAGCAGCGGGCGCAGACCGGCAAAAGTCCAGACGACATCGCTCACGCCGAGGTCGCGCTGAAAGTACCGGTTGGCCATGTCGAGCAGGTACGCCTGCTCGGCCGCGGTGATCGCGGGATGCGCGAGGTTGCCCGTGTACTCGCTTTCCGTCGTGCCGATCAACGTGAAGCCGCCCTCGTAGGGCAGGGCGAACACGATGCGGCCGTCGGGCGCCTGGAAGATGTACGCGAATTCGTGCTCGAACATCCTGCGCACGACGACGTGGCTGCCGCGGATCATGCGCGGATGGTGCCGGGCAGGCGTCGGCGTGCAGTGGTCGAGGAACTCCGCGACCCACGGTCCCGCCGCGTTCACCACGACCCGCGCTCGCAGGGTTCGTTCGCGACCGTCGGCGGCGCGCAATGCCGCGATCCACTCCCCGCCCTCACGCTGCAGCCTGACGCAGGCCGTGCGAGTCAGCACCTCGGCGCCGCGCTCGAACGCATCGACGGCATTGGCAACGACCAGCCGCGCATCGTCCACCCAGCCATCCGAATACTCGAAGGCCGTGCGGTAACGCGGATCGAGCGATTGCCCGGCGGGATGCGTGCGCAAGTCGATCTTCCTCGACGCCGGCAGGCTCCTGCGGGTCGCGAGGTGGTCGTACAGGAAGAGCCCGGCGCGGATCATCCACGCCGGTCGCAGGTGTGAGTCGTGCGGCAGCACGAAGCGCAGCGGCCACGCGAGATGCGGCGCGGACGCGAGTACCACCTCGCGCTCCTGCAGCGACTTCCGCACCAGGCCGAAGTCGTAGTACTCGAGATAGCGCAGTCCGCCGTGGACCAGCTTGGTGCTGGCAGAGGACGTGTGCGACGCCAGGTCGTGCTGCTCACAGAGCACCGTGCGCAGCCCGCGTCCTGCCGAATCGCGCGCGATGCCGGCACCGTTGATACCGCCCCCGACGACCAGGACGTCGCAGAAGCCGTGCAAGGCGGTCAACGGTAGAGCAGCACGGACGCGCGCTGCTCGTTCCACGCGAGTTCGTCGACGCGCGCCAGGGCCTCGAGATCGCCGGGGAGCGCCGCGCGATCGTCGACCCAGGTGCGCAGGAGTTCACTGCCATTGATCAGGTCGATGGCCAGCCGGTCGTTTTCGTACTCGTAAGGGAAGTTGCGCCACAGGTCGTAGCCCGGTTGCAGGTTGCGCAGCGCCTTGAACGCCAGTGCCTGCAGGCGCCATGGACGGAAGGCCACGTGCTCGTACGAGCCGTCGTCGACGTGCGTCTGCAGTCCGGCGCAGAGCAGTCCCTGGTGCTTGTGGAACGTCGGCTCGAACCAGCAGGGACGAAGCCGGCATCCCGCCAGCCACTCGGGTGCGAGGCGGCGCATTTCGGCGACCAGCGCGTTGCTGTCGAGGTCGGGTGCGCCGAACACTTCGAGCGGGCGCGTCGTGCCGCGGCCCTCCGAAAGCGTGGTGCCTTCCAGCAGCACGGTGCCCGGATAGCAGCGCGCCATCGCGAGGTTCGGCGCGTTCGGGCTCGGGTTGATCCAGGTGCGTTCGCCGAGCGGCCAGCCGCAGCCCGGCGCGGATTCCGGCTGCCAGCCCGTCATTTCGACGACGCGGTAGTCCACGTCGAGTCCGAGGCGGCGAATGAACCAGCGGCCCATCTCGCCGAGCGTGAGCCCGTGTCGCATCGGCATTTCACCCGCGCCGACGAAGCTTTCCCAACCCGGCCGCAGGCTCAGGCCCTCGACCGGACGTCCGATCGGGTTGGGTCGGTCGAGTACCCACACGCTCTTGCCGCGGCGCGCCGCGGCTTCGAGCACGTAACGCAGCGTGGTGATGAAGGTGTAGATGCGGCAGCCAAGGTCCTGCAGGTCGACGAGCATGACGTCGAACGTGTCGAGCATCGCGTCCGTGGGGCGCCGCACTTCGCCATAGAGGCTGAAGACCGGCAGGCCCAGCCGCGGGTCGTCATAGTCCGGCGACTCGACCATGTTGTCCTGCTTGTCGCCACGCAGGCCGTGCTGCGGGCCGCAAGCGGCCGTGAGACGCACGTCGCCGAGCGCGGCCAGCGCATCGAGCGAATGCGTGAGATCGGCCGTGACCGAGGCGGGATGCGCGAGCAGCGCTACACGGCGACCGCGCAGGTCCTGGCGCAGAGCGGGGTCGGCGCAGAACCGGTCGATGCCGAACTTCACGAGCCCGGGTTCCGCACGGCTTCGCGCAGCAGGTCCGTCGCGCCGGCCGGTTGCTTGCCGACCTGGAGCACGAAGCCCAGCCGGTGGTGGAAATCGGGCAGCGCGGAGGGATGCGTGAGCGCCCAGTAGGTCAGCCGGCCGTCCTTCTCTTCGACGACGGCCGCGGCGCCTGCTCGCAACGGCGACCCGGGTTGCGGCATTGGCAGGTCGGCAAGGTAGGTCACGGCCGTGAGCACCAGGCCGCGCTGGGTGGGTCGCAGCGCCACGCGCGGCGGGCGCCGCACTTCAATCGATGTCATTGCGCGCCGATAGGCAACGAATCCGTACATCGCCCACTCGGTCGACGGCGAGAAATTCAGCTCGCAGTACGCATCACTGTCGGGGAGTGCGACGAAGACTTCGAAACACGTGTGCCGCCAGAGCTCGTCGGCACGTGCGGCACGACGCAGCTTCGGCAGCACGACCTGCGACATGTCGGCGTCGAGCACGAACCGCACGGCGAGCTTGCCGGCGCCGCCGATGCGCGCGCTCGCGGTGATGCCACGCACCGCGGTGCTCGGGCTGGACGGATGACAGGCCAGGGCGACCGTGTGGGGCTGTGTTCTGCGCATCGGACCGATTCTAATGGGACCGGCTCAGATTGGCTCGATCAACGTCGGGTCCGGCCGCTCCATCCAGTCGAGGACCGCTGCGGCGAACCTGCCGCACTCCGCGATCGCGGTTTCCCACGCGCGGATCCTGCCTGCATGGTCGGGCCCGTAGCGGTAGAAATCCTGCCGTTCCGGCAGCTTGCCGTGCGGCAGCGTGGCCAGGAAGGCGGGTGAGGGAGCGACGAGCAACATGTCGTCGAGCCACGGATGGGCGCGAGGCGAGCGACGCCACGGCAGGTGCTTGTCGAGCCAGCCCGGGGTCACGAAGTCGTTGAAGTGCGGATAGAAAACGATGCGCTCCGCCGAGCGCCGTCGCTGATAAGGCAGCAGCAGGTGGTAGTCGACGAGGGCTCCGTCCCAGTAAAGTCCGGGCGGCGCGCCGGCGATGTCACGGACGGGAGAGGCCAGCAGTGGGATGGTGCCGGAGGCTAACAGGGCATCTTCGGCGTTGGTCGAATCGAGACCGACGCGGACCAGGCCGAATTCGTCGAATGCATCACCGTCGAATACGGTCGGCCCGGGTCCGGCATGGAAGACGACCCGCTCGAGGTAGCCGGCCAGACGCGAGCGCGCAACGGCATTGCTCAGCACGGCCCGGCCGAACGCCAGTTTCGATTCGCGACCGTGCAGCGGACCGCGCGCACGCGAGGTCACGATGGCTAGTGTCACGCCCGGTCGCCAGCGCAGGTCGCCATCGCCCCGCGCGGCGGTGGCGATTCGACGGCAGACGGTGCTGACTTCGGCTGGCGTGGGGCGCGCCCTGTAACTCTGTTCGTGCACATACGCGTGCTGGACCCGGTCCAGCGCGGCCAGCGGATCGTCCTGCGCCAGCGCGGCCATCCGCCACGCACCCACCGATGCGCCGATGAGTTCCACGGGGCGCTCTTCGGGCAGCCAACCGTGCTGCAGCAGCAGGCGGTCGAGGGGCAGCAGCGCCAGGCCTTTGGGTCCGCCTGCGGCCGCGGGGATGCGCTCGATGTCGCCCGGGGCCAGTCCGCGGTCGAACACGTGACGCAAGGCGCGTGGGCCGGCACGCAGGACGAATGGGCGGGAACGGTCGCTCATCGGGTCAGCGATGCTAGCAGCTCGCACGACGGGTCCGCAGCGCTGCGCTACGATTCAGGACGGGCGCAGGCCACCGACTGGGAGCGGGCATTGGGCACGACTGCATCGATCGTCATCTGCATGGCAGCCGTGGCCGGACTGCTGGTCGCCGAGCGGCGCGCTTCGCAGGTCGGCAAGTGGTTGACGAAGCCGGTCGCCTCGGCGGCTTTCATGGCGGTCGCCGTGATTTCGGGCGCGCTCGATTCGGACTACGGGCGGCTGATTCTGCTCGGCCTTGGTCTCTGCGTGCTCGGCGACGTCCTGTTGATCCCCGAGGGTCGCCTCGCGGTGTTCCGTGCCGGTGTGTTTGCGTTTCTCACCGGGCACCTCGCATTTGCAGGTGCGTTCCTGACGCAGCCGCGCAGCCTGGCCTGGCTGGCCATCGCGGCGGGGGTACTCGCGCTGGTGCTGTCTGGCGTCTGGCGCTGGCTCAATCCCCGCCTGCCGGCGGACATGCGTCGGCCGGTGCAGGCCTATTTCCTGGTCATCAGTGTCATGACTGCACTGGCCTGCGCGGTCAGCGGGGCACACGGCCCGCCGATCGTTGCCGCAGGTGCAATCGCTTTCACGGCTTCCGACATTTCGGTGGCGCGTGATCGGTTCGTACGCCAGGAGTTTGCCAATCGAGCGTGGGGGCTGCCGCTGTATTACCTCGCGCAGGTACTGCTGGCGTTGAGCCCGTCCGTGATCAGCGGCTGATCCATCGCGGCAAAGACGATGGCGCAGTGCAACGAAGTCCCGCCTGATGTGGCGCGCTGTCCTGCGCCGTGGTCGCTGCGCGGGCACGCGTGGATGGTGGCGCTGCGGTTGCCCGCCGGTGATCCGGCAAGGACGGCTTTCGTCCCCGCCGATCTCTGTGCCACGGTGAAATCGGCGTTTGCGGTGCTGATGTGCGTCGCCTACGACGAGGCGCCCTGCGGTCCCTACCGCGAGCTGCTCTTCATTCCGGGCACGATGGATTTCGGCGAGGCGCGCCATCCTTCCATCAGTCGCATCCTGGTGTCGACCTGGGACAGCGTCGTCAACGGCCGCAGCAACTGGGGCATCCCGAAAGACCGGGCCGACTTCGACTGGGCGCGCAACAAGGACGGCGACCGCTGGCGCGTGACGAGCGACGGCCGGGAGTTGTGCGCGTTCGAGTTCACCGGGCCGACGGGCGTGCGGCTGCCGTTCAGGTCGTCCTGGGTGCCGCGCGGACTCGGTACCCTCGCACAACGACGGGATGGCAGGACTTACTATTACCGGCCCGAAGCCACGGGCAGCCTGCGCCTGTGCCGGCTGCGCCGGTGGTGCTTCGACCGGGAATTGTTTCCGGACCTGTCGCGCGCAAGCGTGCTCACGGCCTTGCGCATCGAGGCTTCAGGATGGTGTTCCCGGTGGCGCGTATCGTCGAATGAGGCGATGCCTGGCGCGGCGTGGCAATTTGCGCCGGCACGGCTCGAGACAGGGCGGGTCGCGTCCTTGTGAGCCCGCCCTGCCTCGATGACTGTCCAGGTCGCTCAACCCACGTTGTGCGTGTCGCCCATCGTGTGCAGCGCCTGCAGTTCGCGGCTGCCGACCTTGTCGACTGCCCGGCTCAGCGCACTGTCGTAGCACGCGCGGTACTGCATCCGACGCTGCAAGTCCCTTGCATGCGGATCGTTGCCACAGGCGCGTTCTGCGGCCGCCGACAGTCGCGCATACAGCACCTCGTTGCCGGCGACGCCGTTGAGGTCGAGGTCCGAGTACTGCACCACGACGCTGTGGTAGTGGGGCTTGGTCCTGGCTGAGTCGCCGGCCTGTGCCGTGGTGGCGAATCCAGCCGTCGCCGCGCAGGCGATCATCGTGACGAGCATCCGGGTTCGCTGTGTGTTCGTTTGCATGACGTTCTCTCCTGAGTGTGTCGATCGATGCGCTTCCATTCACCGCGCATTGAGTTTGACTCCGCTGCCGCGCGTTTTGCCGTCGCTTGGTCGCGCCGTGCAGGCGACTCGTCGCACTTCGTCTGCTAAGGTGGCCGGCGCCGCCTCCGCGGCCGGTGCCGGGCCATGCTCACGTTCAAGATTGCGTACACGGCATTCGTCCTGCTCGTGGTCGCGATCTGGTGGCGCCACTACAGCTGGCGCAACTTCCTGTGGTTCTCCGACATCGCGTTCATCGGCGCCGTGCCTGCGCTCTGGCTGCAGAGTTCGGCGCTGGCGAGCGTGCTGGCCGTCGCCGTGCTGGTGCCCGAGATTCTCTGGAACGTGGATTTCGTTGCGCGCCTGGCGTTACGACGCCGCATCACGGGCCTGACGGATTACATGTTCGAGCCCGAGCGTCCGCGACTGCTGCGTGGCCTGTCGCTGTTTCACGTGCCGTTGCCGCTCGTGTTGCTGTGGATGGTGCGCGAGTACGGGTACGACGGGCGGGTAGGCCTGGCAGGCGCCGTAGTGCTGGCTGCGGTCGTGCTGCCGTGGAGCCGCGCGGTCAGCACGCCTGAACGCAACATCAACTGGACCCATGGCTTCGGTGCGCGCCGGTCGTCGTTGTCGCCCGCGACCTACGTGACGCTGCTCTTCCTCGCTTTCGTTGCGTTCGTCACCCTGAGGCGGATGCAGGCGCGCCGCCGGCAACTGCGGATAGTCCGGACCTTTACGGCGGCGACCGCTCGGCTATAATCCACCCCAGCATCAAGACAGGGCGTTTTCCGCGCCCAGGCCAACCTGCCTTCCCGGGCAAGGTGGCTCGCACCGCAAGGTGCGGATGCGGCCGGCAGGCAACGAAGCGGGTGCAAACTCACTGGACCCTCCGGCGCGTCATGCGGTGGAGGGTTTTTCGTTTGCGAACCTCCCGCAGGGCGCGCCTCGTTGCTTCCGGCCAGGTGACAACGCCCTCGGGCCAGGAGGTTTTGAACATGACGATCCAGTCTCAGCACGCCGCGGCGAGGCGCTCCGCACTGCGGCGAGAATGCGCCGATGTTTCGGCGCATCGCGCACTGCTGTGCGCATTGATTCTTGCGGGTGCACGCGGCGCCGCGCCAGCGGCTGTCACTGCTGCACTCATGCGCTACTGGCAGGAGCTGCGGCTGGCCAGCGTGACGCAGCGACGATGGGTCATAGCAGAGTTACACGCGGCGGTGCGACGGGGCGAGACCACGTCCCGCGCCTGGCTGCCCGTCGCAGTCGGCGAAACGGATCCGGGGCTGGTCCGCGAAGCCGTGCTGGGCTACCTCGGCGGAACCCCTGTCAGCATCGAGCGCCGTGAACTTGCGACGGGTGATGCGCTCGACTGGATTCGCCGCGGGCTGGCCTTGAACCGGGTCGCCGTTTTCGTCGCGCTGCTGCAACTGGGGGACGTCACCATCAACGAGCGGCTGGCGGGTCTGCGAGGGCGATTGAACGCGGCCGAAGCAGCAGCGGTGTGGCACGCGTTTGCCGATTGCGACGGCACACCCGGCGGTGACTTCATCGCCGAATGGCGGACCTTTGTGTGAACCGGACGGTGTTCATTGCGGTGCGGTCATGGCCACGGCCGTCGCCGCTGCAGGACGCACGGCACGCTGCCAGTCGTTCACCTCGCGCGGCTTGCGGTCGGCGAGCCACGCGAACACCAGCGCATGCCATGCGACGCGTTGCACGTAGGCGCGAGTTTCGTTGAACGGGATGTTTTCGACCCAGACATCGAGGTCCATTGGCGCCGCAGGCCGCCAGCGCCGCGCGGCATTGGGCCCGGCGTTGTAACCGGCAGCGGCCAGCGCTGTTTCGCCTTCGAAGCGCTGGACCAGGCTCGCCAGGAACTCGGACCCGAGCGGGATGTTCACGGCAGGCTGCACCAGCTGAGCGCGCGTCGGCTCCGGTAGGCCAGCACGTCGCGCGGTCGCGCGCGCCGTCTCCGGCAGCAACTGCATCAGGCCGATTGCGCCGGCACCCGACGCCGCGTCGGTGCGAAACAGGCTTTCCTGCCGGATGATCGCGTAGATCAGCTCCTCGGGCAGACCCGTGCGCCGGCTGGCACGGCGCACTTCGGCATCGAACGGCCGCGGATACAGCACGTCGTAATCGTTGAACAGCTTCTGGCGTGCCGCGGTCGCGATGGCCTGTTCGTGCCAGCCCCAGCGGGCCGCGAGACCCACGGCCTGCACCTGCCGCGAGGGCGGCAACTCGTCGTACGCGGCACGCCATTCCGCTGTCGCCTCGGCGCCCATGTCGCAGTGCAGGAGCTCGCGCGTGCGGACGAAGGCGGCTTCGGCCGCCAGCGCATCGACCTCGGCGTCGTTGAGCGCGAGCGGTTCGAGTCGCGGCGTGAACTTGCGGTCCAATCGGGCGGCCGCGTGCGCGGCATACCAGTTGTCGGTCGGGACGACGGCGGCATACAGCTCGCGCGCCTGGGCAACATCGCCGAGCTTCTCGCTCGCCCGCGCCGACCAGTAGCGCCAGCGCGGCTGGTCACGCAGGTCATCGGGCATCGCAGCGATTGCAGTCGCCACTTCGCGCCAGTCACCGGCCCAGAGTGCAGCGCGAACGTACCACTCGTGGGCGCGCTCGTCGAAGTCGTCCGCGTGCGCGAGACGGAAGAATTCGAGCGCGCGCGGATGACGACTCCACGCCAGCGCGAGGGCGACGGACAGGGCGTGAGGGCCTGCAGCGCGCCGGTCGAGTCCGCGAGACTGCGTCAATGCCGGGAAAGCGGCGGCCGCCGCCTCAGCGTCCGCGCGCGCGAAGCGTGACCAGCCGTCCGCCAGCGCCTGTGGCTCGACGAACCTCGCAGGCTGCGCGATCAGCGCCGCGATCTCGCGCCCTGGTTGCTCGATCAGGGCGGCCCATTGCAGCAATGGTGCCGCGCGCGCAGCGGGCAGCGACTTTGCAAGGTATCGCGCGAGCCCGGCTTCGCCCGCGTCGAGCGCCAGGCGGGCGCGCCGCTCCACCATGACCTCACCCGGCCCGCCCCGTGCGCGCCACCAGGCAAGCGCCGGATCGCAGGCGTCGGGCAGGCTCCTGGCGGTCAGCCACGTGTCGGCCAGTTCTGCCTCCAGCCCATCGACCTGACCCAGTACGACGCGCGCGGCGAGCCAATGGCAGCGCAGCGTGGGCTGGGTGTCGCGGTCCTCGCGGTACTGCCCGACGTACGTCGACCAGGCCTGTCGCTCGGCGAGGTGGGCCAGCCACGCCGATCGCAGTTTCCGCGTTACGGGCCGATCGCCCTGTTGCGCGAGAAACGCGGCGATCTCGTCGTCGAGCGGAAGTCGCAGGCTGCCGCCGGGCTGCGCCGCAGCGGGTCGTATCAACGCCAGTTGCCGGCTCAGTCGCGCCGCCTGCAGATAGGGGTAGAGCGGATATCGCTGCAGAGCCTCGGAATCACCGCCGGCCGGGACGAAAGGCGAGGCAGTGACGGCAGCCATGGCCGCAACGAAGGCCTCGCGCACCTGCGGCGGGGCATCGTCGCGCGCGCGCGCGGATGAGCCCAGCGCAAACAAGGCGACGAACAGCAGGGCAATGAGGCGCGGTGCGGTTTGCATGTGGATCCATCCGGGGCGCGACCGCAAGTTACCGCATTGCAATAGGAAATTCGCCACCATTTCAGTCGCTGCCTCGTCGGGCGAGGCCACGGCATTGGATTCCTGATGGTCGAGCGCGGCACGGCAGGCTTCGAATGCCGGGGTACCAGTGGACGATCGACAGCCAGGCACTGCATACCTTCGAACTGCCTTGCACGAGGTCTTGAAGGGACGCTGGCGGCGCCGCGAACCAACTTGGTTCCGCGCCTGGCGAACGCAAGCTGAATTGAGGCGGAAACCGCTGATAAGTAACTGATAATAATAGTGAATTTCAATATTGAAGGTGACGGCCGGGTGGCGCCCGCCGCTGCCTTACCCACTCCTGCCGGGAGGTCCGAATGCAGGACAAAAGTAAGAATGTCTCCCCATTTCAAATTTTTTTGCAGTGCCGCAAACTTGGCCGGTTCGGCGGCGCCTTGCCCAACGGCGCGGCCTGCTCCTCGGAACCAGATGTAGGGAGAGACTCATGCTGTACACGGGACCCGCCTTCAGCGCCGCGGCGCTGGGCGATGGCATCGTCGAACTCAAGTTCGACCTCGCCGGCGAATCGGTCAACAAGCTCAACCAGGTCGCGCTGCGGGACTTCGCGGCGGCGACGCAGGCAATCGCGAAGGACGGCAGCGTGAAGGGCGTCATCGTGACGTCGGGCAAGCCGGTGTTCATTGTCGGTGCCGACATCACCGAGTTCGGCGCGATGTTCGCGGCCGGCGAAGCGGCCATCGCCAAGTTCGTGCTCGAAGTAAACCGCATGCTGAGCGCGTTCGAGGACCTGCCGGTCCCGACGGTCGTCGCCATCAACGGCGTGTGCCTCGGTGGCGGTCTCGAACTGGCGCTTGCCGGTGACTACCGCGTGATGTCCACCGCAGCGTCGGTCGGCTTCCCCGAAGTGAAGCTCGGCATTTTCCCGGGCTTCGGCGGATCGGTGCGCATGCCGCGCATCATCGGCGTCGACAACGCGGTGGAATGGATCTGCGCCGGCGCCGACAAGAAAGCCGACGCGGCGCTGAAGGACGGCGCGGTCGATGCAGTCGTTGCGCCCGAGCAGCTGCGTGACGCGGCGCTCTCGATGCTGAAGTTGTGCATCGCGGGCAGGCTCGACTGGAAGAGTCGTCGCGCGGCGAAGCTGTCGCCGCTCAAGCTCAACAAGATGGAACAGACGATGGCGTTCACGTCGTCGATGGGCGTGGTGGGTGCGCAGGGCGGCCCCAACTACCCGGCGCCGATGCTCGCTCTCAAGAACATGCAGGAAGCGGCCACGCTCGGCCGCGACGCCGCGCTCGAAGTCGAGGCCAGGTATTTCGCCAAGGCGGCGTTGACGCCACAGGCGAGCGCGTTGATCGGCGTCTTCCTCGCCGACCAGGGCGTGAAGAAAGTGGCAGGCGCCTGGGCAAAGAAGAGCAGGAAGGAGATCAAGCAGGCGGCTGTGCTCGGCGCCGGCATCATGGGAGGCGGCATCGCCTACCAGGCGGCCTACATGGGCACGCCGATCGTCATGAAGGACATCCGCGACGACGCGCTCGCGCTCGGCATGAACGAAGCCGGCAAGCTGCTCGCGAAGCAGGTCGAGAAGGGCCGCATGACGCCCGCCAGGATGAGCGAGACGCTCGGCCGCATCCGTCCGACGCTGAACTACGGCGATTTCGGCAGCGTCGACATCATCATCGAAGCGGTGGTGGAGAACGCGAAGGTCAAGAAGGTCGTGTTGGCAGAGGTCGAAGACCTCGTGCGCGAGGACACGATCATCGCGTCCAACACGTCGACGATCTCGATCAGCCTGCTGGCCGAAAGCCTCAAGCGACCGCAGAACTTCGTCGGCATGCACTTCTTCAACCCGGTCAACATGATGCCGCTGGTGGAGGTCATCCGCGGCAAGCAGTCGTCCGAGGACGCAGTGGCCGCGACCGTGAAGCTGGCTGGCAGGATGGGCAAGACGCCCGTGGTCGTGAATGACTGCCCGGGATTCTTCGTCAACCGCGTGCTGTTCCCGTACTTCGCCGGCTTCCACATGCTGCTGCGCGACGGCGCGGACTTCCAGGCCGTCGACAAGGCGATGGAGAAGTTCGGCTGGCCCATGGGCCCTGCGTACCTGATGGACGTCGTCGGCATGGACACCGCAGTGCACGCGGCGGCCGTGATGGCGGAGGGCTTCCCCGACCGCATGAGCCACGACTGGAAGAACACGACGCAGCTGCTGGTCGCGAACCAGCGCTACGGCCAGAAGAATGGCAAGGGCTACTACGTCTACGCGCCGGACAAGAAGGGCAAGCCGCAGAAGAGCGTGGACCCGGCGACCTACGAACTGATCAAGGACGTCGTGGCTCCGCGCAAGGAGTTCACGCCGGAGGAGATCGTCGCGCGCTGCATGGTGCCGATGTTCAACGAAGTGGCGCGCTGCCTCGAGGAGAAAATCGTGGCCTCGCCGCACGAGGCCGACATGTCGCTGCTGTACGGCATCGGCTTCCCGCCGTTCCGCGGCGGCGCCTGCCGCTACATCGATCAGACGGGCGTCGCCAGCTTCCTCGCCACGGCCGACAAGCTTGCCTCGCTCGGCAAGCTGTACGAGGCACCGAAGCTGCTGCGTGACATGGCGGCCTCGGGCAAGAAGTTCTTCGGCTGACCGCGGCCCCCACGGAATACACGGAGAGATCAAGATGAGTCTCAATCCCCGCGATGTCGTCATCGTCGATGGCGTCCGCACTGCGATGGGCCGCTCGAAGGGCGGCATGTTCCGCAACGTCCGCGCCGAGGCACTCTCGGCCGAGCTGATCAAGGCGCTGTTCCGCCGCAACCCCGGCCTCGACATGAATGAAGTCGAGGACGTGATCTGGGGCTGCGTCAACCAGACGCTCGAGCAGGGCATGAACATCGCCCGCAACTCGCTGCTGCTCGCCGGCCTGCCGCACACGGTGCCCGGCCAGACGGTCAACCGCCTGTGCGGCTCGTCGATGCAGGCGCTGCACACGGCGGCCGCCCAGATACAGACCTATCAGGGCGACGTGTTCGTGATCGGCGGCGTCGAGCACATGGGTCACGTCGGCATGATGCACGGCATCGACCTGAACCCGGCGGCGTCCACGCAGTACGCGAAGGCGTCGAACATGATGGGCCTGACCGCCGAGATGCTGGGTCGCATGCACGGCATCACGCGCGAAATGCAGGACAAGTTCGCCGCTCGTTCGCATGCCAAGGCCTGGGAAGCGACGCAGACGGGCCGGTTCAAGCATGAGATCGTCGGCATCGAAGGTCACGACGGCAACGGTGCGCGCATCCTGTGCGAGATCGACGAGGTGATCCGGCCGGAGACGACCGTGGCGGCGCTGGCCGCGCTGCCGCCCGCGTTCGACCCGAAAGGCGGCACGGTCACGGCCGGTTCGTCGTCGGCGATTTCGGACGGCGCCTCGGCGATGCTGGTCATGAGCTACGAGCGAGCCAAGGCACTCGGCCTCAAGCCGCGTGCGAGGATCCGGGCCATGGCCGTGGCGGGCTGCGATCCGGCGATCATGGGTTACGGCCCGGTGCCGGCGACGAAGAAGGCGCTCAAGCGCGCTGGCCTGACGATGGAAGACATCCAGATCGCCGAACTGAACGAAGCCTTTGCGGCGCAGTCGCTGCCCGTCATCAAGGATCTCGGGCTGATGGACACCTTCGAGGAGAAAGTGAACCTGAATGGCGGCGCGATCGCACTGGGTCACCCGCTCGGTTGCTCCGGCGCGCGCATTACGACGGCTCTGGTCAACGTCATGGAACAGAAGGGCGCGACGCTCGGCATCTCCACCATGTGCATCGGCCTCGGCCAGGGCATCACCACGGTGCTCGAGCGCACCTGACCTCGCACTTCCGCCCTTCCTGCCCTTCTCCCGCATCGAGTGGGAGAGAGGCGGGCTGGCGGCGCCCAACCCCCGGCGGCCCGGTTGCGTAGCTTCCGCACTTGGCAGGCCCAAGCCTGCGCATAAGCCCCGATAGCCGCTTGCGCCGTCCGGCGCAAGATTCCTACCGCCGATCTGCCGGGTGGAGGGACTATGGACACGAAGGCGCGGGACGTCGCAATGGCACTGGCGGAGGACGCCCGCCAGGCGGAGTGGGAGAACGTCAGTTTCACGGCCGAGGTCTTCAAGGGCAGCTTCCGCTGGGACCTCGTGCATCCGTTCCCGGCGCAGTCGCCGGAAGACCGGAAGATCGGCGACGACTACCTCGTCAAGGTGCGCGAGGTGCTCGAGCGGCACGTCGATCCCTACCAGATCGACGAGCAGGGCGAATATCCCGCCGCAGCGCTCGAGGCGATGGCTGCGATCGGCCTCTTCGGCATGAAGATTCCGCAGGAGTACGGCGGCCTCGGATTCTCCATCACCAATTACGCGCGCGTGCTGGGCATGATCGGCAGCTATTGCTCCAACACGGTCACATACCTTTCGGCGCACCAGAGCATCGGCGTGCCGCAACCGCTGCGCGAGTTCGGCACTGAGGAGCAGAAACGCAAGTACCTGCCGCGACTGGCGCGGGGGGAGATTTCCGCGTTCGCGCTGACCGAACCCGACGTCGGTTCCGACCCGGCGCGCATGGGCACCGTGGCCACGCCCACCGAGGACGGCAAGGCGTTCATCCTGAACGGCGACAAGCAGTGGTGCACGAATGTCACGGATCCGAAGACGACGCTGATCGCCGTGCTGGCGCGGACACCGGACAAGGAACTGCCAAACGGCAAGAAAATTCCCCAGATCTCCTGTTTCGTGGTCGAGACCGCGTGGCCGGGGGTGGAGCGGGTGCGGCGTTCGACGTTCATGGGACTGCGCGGCATCGCCAATGGCTCGGTCACGTTCAAGAACGTCCGGGTGCCCGTGGAGAACATGATCGGCAAGCCCGGGGAGGGCCTGAAGATCGCGCTGGCCACCCTCAACGTCGGCCGGCTGGGCTTGCCCGCCGCCGCCATCGGTGTCGGCATGGCTTTCGTCGACGACGCTCGCTGGTGGATCACCACGCGCCAGCAGTGGGGCCAGCCGGTCGGCAAGCACCAGGCCATCGCCCGGATGGTCTCGAGTTACGCCGCGCACCTGTTCGCCATGAAGAGCATGGTGTACCTGACCTGCGCGCTGGCGGACCACAGGAATGTCGACATCCGGCTGGAGGCCGCGGCAGCCAAGTATTTCTGTTCCGAGACGCTCTACCGCATCCTCGACGACTACCTGCAGGTGCGCGGTGGCCGCGGCTACGAGCGGGCGACGTCGCTCTATGAGCGCGGCGAGCGTCCGACCAGCATCGAGATGGCGATTCGCGACATGCGCGTCGGGCGCATCTTCGAAGGTTCGTCGCAGGTCATGCACCTGATCATGGCGCGCGAGGCGCTCGACACCCATTTCAAGCTGGTGATGCCGATCCTCCAGCCCAAGCCCGGCCAGAAGGTAAGCAAGGGCGAAGCCATGATGAAGGCGGCGGGGTTCTACTCGACCTGGCTGCCGAAGCTGTTCATGCCTGAGACCGGCCATCACTTCGAGGCCAGGCACCTCAGCGAGGCGAACCGCAAGCACCTCGCGTTCGCGGGCAAGACCAGCAAGCGGCTGGCCCGGCGGCTGTTCGCCACCATGGCCAGGTTCGGCCCGAAGCTCGAGAAGGAGCAGTTGATCCTCGGCAATTTCGTCGACATCGGCGTCGACCTGTTCGTCATGTCGACCACGCTGTCGTACGCGGACCACCTGCTCGGCGAAAACGCGACGGACCAGAGTCCCCAGGAACTGGCGGACCTCTTCTGTCGCGAGGCGCGGCGGCGCATCGAGGCAAACTTCCGCGCCGTGAAGTCGAACAACAACCGTTCCTATCGCAAAGTCGCAGGATTGTTCATGGACGGTTCCCTGGGCTGGCTCGCCGATGGCTCGATGAACCCGATCCCGCCGCGATACCGCGACTGGGAGAAGAACGACCACGAGCATCCGGCGCGTGACCTGGCCGTGGGCAAGCCTGAGGAGCGCAAGGCGCCCAAACGCGATCAAGCGGCTTGAGCAAGCAGGCGTCCCGGGGCTTTCCGCCGATTGCGGCGCCAGACGCGCGCGTCCTGATCCTCGGTTCGTTGCCTGGCCTGGCTTCGCTTGCGGCACGCCAGTATTACGCGCAGCCGCACAACGCGTTCTGGCGCATCATGGGCGAACTGTTCGATGCGGGGCCCGACGTTCCCTGCGCCGAACGGGCCGATCGACTGCGCGCGAGCGGTATTGCGCTGTGGGACGTGTGCAGGGAGGCGGTGCGGCGCGGCAGCCTCGATGCCGCGATCGACCCGACGACCGTCGTGACCAACGACTTCCGGCGCTTCCTCCGCGAGCATCCCCGCATCGCACACGTTTGCGTCAACGGCGGCACGGCCTATCGGCTGTATGTGCGCAGGGTGCAACCCCTCCTGCCAGAACCGCTGTCGTCGCTGCCGCTGCACCTGCTGCCATCGACGAGCCCGGCGCACGCATCGCTGCGATTTGCGCAGAAGCTGCAACGCTGGCGATTGCTCGAACGCCTGCTGGCGGCTTGAAGGCACGCCGCCACGCGCAACGCTCGCCTAGGGTGCCTGGCCAGTCCCCGAACGGTCTCCTCCGTTCCCGGGCGCCTCGCGTGCGATGCGCACGACTTCCTCCGCCGTGTCCGCGAGCCGCAGCAGCGCAAGCTCCTCGCGCGTGATGGTGCCTTCGCCCAACAACGTCTGCTCGAGGCACCGCTGCATCTCGCCCCAGAAGTCCCGGCCGACCGCGATCAGCGGAAAGCGTTCGATCTTGCCGTTCTGCACCAGCGTGGCGAGTTCGAACGCCTCGTCGAGCGTGCCGAAGCCGCCCGGCATCACGACGAACGCGCACGAGTACTTCACGAGCATCACCTTGCGCACGAAGAAATGCTCGAAACCGATGAAGCGGTCGAGGTAGTCATTGGGCTGCTGCTCGCGCGGCAGCCGGATGTTGCAGCCGAGGCTCAGGGCGCCGGCCTCGCGCGCGCCGCGATTGGCGGCCTCCATGATTCCCGATCCACCGCCCGTCATCACCGCGAAGCCGGCCTTGCCCAGCGCGTACCCGACCTCGCGTGCGAGCTGGTAGTAGCGATGGTCTTCTTGAAAGCGTGCTGAACCGAAAACGGTGACGCACCGCTGCTGGAATTCGAAGCTTTCGAAGCCGTGCAGGAATTCCAGGAAGAAGCGCACGGCGCTTTCGAGGTCGGCGGCGCGGTTGCGCCGGCCGGACAAGAAAGAGTTTCTCGGCGCCCTCGACCTGCTGCAGCAGCGAAGTTTCGTGCTTTCCTTCGGACCCGTCTGTCACGCACACTCTCCCTGATCGCGGCCGTCCATGCCGAACGCGCCGACACTCGAATGATACCGAAGGGAGCGCAACACCAATGATCGGATATGTCACGTCGGGCCCGGCGCCAGGGATGAAGGCGTCCCGGATCCGCGCGGCACCGACGGGTTTTACGCAGGTTATTTCCGCGACCTCGATGGACACAAGATCAACTGCTACTGTTGGAAGGCCGGCTGACCGATCCGGGGAAGTTGCCGTCGGATGACGGAGCGCGCTTTCGTCTCCGGCCGGAGCGGTGCTGCGCTCGTCGCAGTGGTGGTGCTTGCAGGCTGTATCGGGACTACCAGGCCACCGGTATCGTCGACTTTGCCTGCAGTGCCGGCGACCGGCCTGCGGGTTTACGCCGTCGGTGACATCGCTGACTGTAGTCACGGCACGCCCGAGGATTCGATGGCTGCCCGCACGTCGCGACTGGTGCCGGACGGCGCGCTGGTGCTCGGTCTCGGTGACATGGCTTATCCGCTGGCCGACGCGCAGACGCTCGCCTCGTGTTACGAGCCAACGTGGGGGACGCACCGTGCGATGACGCTGGCCACGCCCGGCAACCACGATTACGTGCGTGGCAATGCCGGTGATTTCAGCGAGTACTTCGGTGCCGACCCGTTGCAGGACGGCGGCTTCATTGCGTTCAGCCGCGCGTTGACCGACGACTGGCGGTTGATTGCGCTCGACAGCAACGTCGATGGCAGTGCGTTGCAGGCGCAGTACGAGTGGCTGGACAAGCTCCTCGCTGAAGCTGCGAAAGCGACTGCGCGGACGCCAGGCTGCCTGCTCGTCATGTGGCATGCGCCGTTGTACTCGTCCGGCATGCACCGGGGTTCGGGTGACAGGATGCGGCCTTTCTGGCAACTGGCCGACCGCCATGGCGCCGACCTGGTGCTGAGCGGGCACGAGCATTTCTACGAACGCTTCGATCCCCTCGATGCGGAAGGGCAGCCGCCGCGCGCCGGCCAGGCGCCGCGGCAGTTTGTCGTCGGCACTGGTGGCGCAAGGCTTTATGGCTTCTGGAAGCCGCCGTACCGCAGCAAAGCGCGTGTGCTCGAACACGGCGTGCTGCAGCTGTCGCTCGAGCGCGGGCGCTACTCGTGGCGCTTCATCGACGTCGACGGACGCGTGCAGGACGCCGGCGTGGCGCGCTGTCGCACGACGGTTAACTAGGGTAACGTGCGGCACGCGAGGACGGCAGCGACCGTCCGGGAATTTCGCGCACAGGGGAGTTCATGACAACGTTCACCGACTGGATCAACACCCTCGACTCGTTCGTCTGGGGCCCGGCCATGCTGGTGCTGATCCTCGGCACGGGTTTGTATCTGCAGGTGCGGCTCGGCGGCATGCCGGTGCGCAAGATCGGTGCCGGCCTGCGGGTGGTATGGAGCGGCCGGGGCGGTGACGAAGCCCACGGCGAGGTCAGTCCGTACGCGGCGCTGATGACCTGCCTCGCCGCGACCATCGGTGTCGGCAACATCGCGGGCGTGGCCACGGCTGTCGCGCTCGGTGGTCCGGGCGCGGTGTTCTGGATGTGGATGACCGCGCTCGTCGGCATGGCCACCAAGTACGCCGAGGTGTTGCTGGCGGTGCACTTCCGTGAGCGTGACGAGAAGGGCCGATTCGTCGGCGGTCCGATGTACGCCATCCGCAACGGTCTCGGTCCGCGCTGGGCCTGGCTCGGCACCGCGTTTGCGCTGTTCGGCGGCCTCGCCGGCTTCGGCATCGGCAACATGGTGCAGTCGAACAGCATCGCGGCCGCGATGCAGGGGTCGTTCGGCACCACCCCGCTGATGACGGGCATCGTGCTTGCGCTCATCACCGGCGCTGTCATCCTGGGCGGCATCAAGCGCATCGCCTCGGTGGCGAACTGGCTCGTCCCGTTCATGGCGATCGGGTACGTGGCTGCGGCGATGATCGTGCTGGCCTACCACTGGCAGTCGATCCCGGGCGCCTTTGCGCTCATTTTCTCGACAGCCTTCACCGGTACCGCGGCGGTCGGTGGCTTCGCCGGCGCGGCGATGATGGCTGCGATCCGCTACGGTGTGGCACGCGGCATCTTCTCGAACGAGGCCGGTCTCGGCACGGCCGGCATCGCGCAGGCAGCGGGCATGAGCAACGATCCCGTTCGCAGCGGCCTGATCGGCATGATGGGCACGTTTTTCGACACCCTCGTGGTCTGCACGATGACGGGTCTTGCGATCGTGGTCTCGGGCGCCTGGCAATCCGGCAAGACGGGTGCCGCACTCACGCAAGCCGCGTTCCAGTCGGCGATGCCTGGTAGCGGCGGCGAACTCGTCGCTGTCGCGCTGGGTATTTTCGCGCTCACGACCATC
Source organism: Pseudomonadota bacterium (assembly GCA_016705325.1). Lineage (GTDB taxonomy): Bacteria > Pseudomonadota > Gammaproteobacteria > Steroidobacterales > Steroidobacteraceae > RPQJ01. Next base: position 126,178 of record JADIYJ010000008.1, read on the forward strand.
CTCGGCTGGGCCTACTACGGCGAACGCTGCTGGCAGTACCTGGTGGGCGACTGGACGATCATGCCGTACCGCATCGTGTGGACGATCATGGTGTTCTTCGGTGCGGTGACGCAGCTCGACCTGGCGTGGACCATCGCCGACACGCTCAATGCACTGATGGCGATTCCGAACCTGATCGCGCTGCTGGCACTGTCGCCGGTCGTCGTGCAACTGACGCGCGCAGGGCTGGCCAGGGCCTTGCAGGACTGACAGCTACTGCGGCCTCCAGACTCCCTCGCGTCGCGGATCGGCACCGGTCTCGAACAGCGGCGGGTTGCCACGCACGGCCACGCCGTGCAGGCCGGATTCTTCGCCTCGCCCCGACTTCAGTGCGACACCTTTTGCCGCCAGCTGCGCTGCCAGCGCCGCAGAAATTCGCGGCATCTCGCCGTAGAAATCGGCGCCGCGCGCGATCAGGTTGGGAAGGTTGATCGCGTCCTGCAGCGGCAGGTCCCAGGCCAGCAGTCCGATCAGCACCTTGGCGTTGTAAGCGAGGATGGCTGACCCGCCCGGCGAGCCGACCGCGGCCACGAATGCGCCGTCTGCCTTGCGCAGCACGATCGCCGGCGACATCGACGAACGAGGCCGTTTGCCGCCCGCGACGGCGTTCGCCACCGGGCGACCGGCCGCGTCGACGGCCGTGAAGGAGAAGTCCGTGAGCTGGTTGTTCAGGAAGAACCCGCCAACCGCGCGTCCCGAGCCGAACAATGACTCCACCGAGGTGGTCATCGAGATTACGTCGCCCCGGTCGTCGACGATGACGAAGTGGCTCGTGCCCGGCACCTCGTCCGTCGCATCGAATCCCGAGCGCGTCATCACGGCACCGGGCGGAGTACCTGCGTCGGGAGTGCCTGCAACCGCGCGTTCGCCGATCAGCTGCGCGCGGTTGTCGAGATAGCCCTGGTCGAGCATGCCTTCGACGGGGACGGCGACGAACCGCGGATCGGCCACGTAACGATCGCGATCGGCATACATCAGCCGGCTCGCCTCGGCGAACAGCAGCCACGCCTGCGGATCCATCGGTCCACGCGACGCAATGTCCGTGCGTTCGAGCAATCCCAGCACTTCGAGCACGCCGACACCGCTCGATGGTGGCGGTGGCACGCAGACCACGTAGATGCGGAACGTGCGGCACAAGGGCTGCACTTCGGCGGGGCGAAAGGCCGCCATGTCCTGCAGCGTCAACGTGCCGGGGCGGGGCCCGGCGTGCGTGCGCGCGACGATCTGTGCCGCGAGCTCGCCTTCGAGCAATGCACGCGGTCCGCGCGCGGCGATCGTGCGCAGTGTTTCCGCGTAGGCCGGGTTGCGCAGCGTGTCGCCTGCCTGCACGATCGTGCCGTCGGGTTTGGAGAACAGCACGCGTGCGTCCGGCAACGTCGCCTGGGCGAACGTGCTGTTGGCGAATCTTCCAAGTCGCTGCGGCACGACGAAACCCTGGTCGGCCGCGCGGATCGGCGCGTCGAACAATGACTGCCATGGCAACCGGCCATGCTTCGAGTGCACGAGGCCCAGCATCGCGACGGCGCCCGGCACGCCCGTCGAGCGTCCGCTGGTGACCGCATCCTGATAGGACAGGGGCACGCCTTGCTCGTCCAGGAACATGCCGGGCGTCGCGCCCGCCGGGGCGGTCTCACGGCCATCGAACGCCGTGATCGCGCCGGTTTGCGCATCGTAGTAGAGCAGGAAGGCGCCCCCGCCGAGGCCCGAACTCTGCGGCTCGACGAGACCCAGCGCCGACTGCACGGCAACCGCGGCATCGGCGGCACCGCCGCCGGCACGCAGGACTTCGAGCCCCGCCTCGACGGCGATAGGATTCGCGGCGGCCACGCCTGGTGTCAGCCGGGGACGCGGAGCCGATACCGACGGCGAAGCAGCCGGTTCGTGTGCCGCGCCGGCATCGGTGGGGGCTGGCGGCGCATGGCGGCATCCGGCAGCACCCAGGGTGAACAGGGCGAGCAGGGCGAAAGGCGCGCCGCGGGCATGGCGGCGGTCGAAGTTGGGCATGTTGGTGAGGGCATGGACGCTGCGAGGGCACCGACAATAGACTGTCCGGCCTCCAGCCGTCGAGACTGCCCGTGCACCACACACCGACCCCGCTTCGCACCCTGTTCATCAGCCTGATTGCCGCAGCGGCGGCGGGCCCCGTCTGGGCGGCCGATCCGCCGCCGAATGCGGCTGCAGGCGCCAAGACGACACCGCAGACCATCGTCGTGGTCCATGCCGGGCGGCTGCTCGATCACCCGGGCAGGGCGCCGCGTGGGCCGAGCACGATCGTCATCCGTGACGGGCGCATCGGCGAGGTGCTTGATGGATTCATCGACGTGCCGGGCAGTCAGCGCATCGTCGACCAGCGCACGCGATTCGTGCTGCCGGGACTGATCGACAGTCACGTGCACCTGGTCTCGGACACGGGCGGACAGCTGGGACAACTCGAGGACGTGCAGGCGGAGGATGCCGAGCTCGCATACAACGCGCTCGCCAATGCACACAAGACGCTGCGCGCCGGCTTCACCACGGTGCGCAACCTCGGCGACGGCAACGGCGTCACGCTCGCGCTGCGGGACGCGATCCGCGCGGGCAAGGTGGTGGGGCCGAACATCGTCGACGCGGGGCGGTCGATTTCGACGACCTCAGGGCACATGGACGCCGCGCTCGGCTACCGCGAGGATTTCCGCGAAACGCTGCACGCGCACGACAACCTGTGCGACAGCGTGGAGTCCTGTCGCCGCGCCGTGCGGATCCAGGTCGGTCGCGGCGTGGACGTGATCAAGATCGCCACGACCGGTGGCGTCAACAGCCAGGTCGGCGCCGGGCTTGGCCAGCAGATGTTCGATGATGAAGCGCGCGCGATCGTCGAAACCGCAAGACTGTATGGCAAGAAAGTCGCGGTGCATGCGCACGGTGCGGACGGCATCAGGGTCGCGCTCAGGGCCGGCGTCGATTCCATCGAGCACGGCACGATGCTCGACGATGAATGCATCGCCCTGATGGTGAAGGCGGGCACCTATTACGTGCCGACGCTGTCCACCGTGAATGGCTACGTCGAGCGGCTCGCCGCGAACCCCGGTGCATACTCGCCGCAGGTGCGGGCGAAGGTCGAGTGGCGCATCCGGGTGACCGGTGAATCGTTGCGTAAGGCCGTGCCCAGGGGTGTCAAGATCGCCTTTGGCACCGACGCGGGCGTGAGCAAGCACGGCCGCAACGCCGATGAATTCGAATTGATGGTCAAGTACGGGATGACACCGGCCTCGGCGTTGCAGGCGGCCACCGTCATCGCCGCGGACCTGCTCGGCCTGCAGGCGGAGGTGGGTACGATCGAGCCGGGCAAGCGGGCGGACCTCGTCGCCGTCGATGGCGATCCGCTCAGCGACATCACCGTGCTGAAGCGCGTGCCGTTCGTCATGAAGGACGGTGTTGAGTTCAAGGACGGTTCTGGCTGAGACGCGGCCATGGGCAAGCGCGCAACCCCGTTTGTGCAATCACTGCCGTTTTCGGAGGCGTGCGAACGCAACAAGGGCCCGATCCTCGAGGTGCTGCAACGCTGGCTCGGCCACCAGGCCGGCCTGGTGCTCGAAGTCGGCGCCGGCACGGGGCAGCACGCGGTCCACTTCGCGCGTCACCTGCCGCGACTCAGCTGGCAGCCAACCGAGCAACTCGAGCACCTGGCGGCGCTCACGGCGCGCATCGAGGTGGAAGGTTCCTGCAACCTGCTCGCTCCGCTCGAACTGGACGTCGAGCGCGCGACCTGGCCCTGCGGTGTGGACAGCGTCGATGCGATCTTCACTGCCAACACGCTGCACATCGTGTCGTGGCCGCAGGTGCAGGCGCTGTTCCGGGGTGTCGGACGCGTGCTGCGTGACGAGGGCCTGCTGATCGTCTACGGGCCGTTCCGTTACGGCGGGCAGTTTACTTCGCACAGCAATGCAGTCTTCGACGACGCGCTGCGCCAGCGGGACCCGTTGAGCGGAATCCGCGATTTCGAGGCAGTCGACGCGCTGGCGGCGGCCCAGGGCCTGGGCCTGGTCGAGGACTGCGCCATGCCGGCCAACAACCAGACCCTCGTCTGGCGGCGGTATGGGCCGGCCGCACGACGTGGATCCATTTGATTAGAATCGCGGGCTTTACATCGAACCGAGGAACAGGCCCATGCGTCGATCGATCACTCCTTTGCTGGCCATTCTCGTCCTCGTGACCGCAAGCGAAGCTGGCGCGGCGACATCGATGGCCCTGCAATGCGGCAACCTGTTCGATTCGAAAGCGGCGCGCCTGGTCGGTGAGCATACGATCATCGCGGGCGTGGATGGACGCATCCAGGCCGTGTTGCCGGGCAAGGCGACTGCGCCTGGAGCCACCGTGCACGACCTGTCGGGTCAGACCTGCATGCCGGGCTGGATCGACCTGCACGTTCACCTGGGCCAGGAATCGAACCCGAAGGCGTACGAGGAAAGCTTCCGCCTCGACGACATCGACTTCGGCTATCGCGCGCTGGCCTACGCCGATCGCACGCTGAAGGCCGGCTTCACCACGGTGCGCGACCTCGGCGGCGATGTGACGCCACACCTGCGCGACGCGATCAACCAGGGTTATGTGCAGGGTCCACGGATCTACGCAGCCGGCAAGTCGATCGCAACCACCGGGGGGCATGGCGACCCGCGCAACGGGCTCAATGCGGAGCTGGCGCACCTGATGGGCCCGCCCGGGCCGACCGACGGCGTCATCAACAGCGTCGACGACGCACGGCAGGCCGTGCGCCAGCGCTACAAGGACGGCTCCGACGTGATCAAGATCACCGCGACAGGCGGCGTGCTGAGTTACGCGAAGAGCGGTGACGCACCGCAGTTCACCGTCGACGAAGTGCAGGCGGTCGTGGCGACCGCGCAGGACTATGGCTACAAGGTCGCGGCACACGCGCACGGCAAGGAAGGCATTCGTCGCGCGGTCGAAGGCGGCGTGACGTCGATCGAGCACGGTACCTACATGGACGACGAGATCATGGCACTGATGAAGAAGCACGGCACGTGGTACGTGCCGACGATCTCGGCGGGCAAATTCGTCGCAGAAAAGGCTGCGATCGACGGCTACTACCCCGAGATCATCCGGGCAAAAGCCGCGCGCATCGGCAGCCAGATCCAGGACACGTTCGCGAAAGCCTACAAGGCCGGCGTGAAGATCGGTTTCGGCACCGATCAGGGTGTCGCGCCGCATGGACAGAACGCCAGGGAATTCGGTTACATGGTCGAGGCCGGCATGCCGGCGGCCGAGGCCATCCAGGCCGCGACCTACAACGCAGCCGAAGTCCTGGGTGCACCTGACCTGGGGCAGCTGGCCCGGGGATTCCGGTCCGACGTGGTCGCCGTTGCAGGCAACCCGCTCGACGACATCGCGCTCACCGGCAAGGTGAGTTTCGTGATGAAAGACGGCGTCGTCTACCTGGGCGGCGGCACTCAGTAAAACTCGTGCCGCCGTCGGTCACCGTGCAGCTCACGACTCGCGTCAGTAGCGCGGGTCGTACATCTCCGCGCGGATTGCCTGCTCGAGGTCCTCGGGTCGCTCGATCGAGGCGAGCCCGTCGCGCAAGGCGATCTCCGCGACGTCCACGGCGATGCGTGCCGACACGTCGCGCACGGTACTGAGCGGCGGGAACAGGCTGCCCTGGTCCAGGTCGGCCTGCGTCGTGCACCGCGCCAGCGTGCGCGCGGCCGCCAGGAACATCGTGTCGGTGACACGAGTGGCGCCGACGACCACGAGCGCGAGACCCAACCCCGGGAAGATGTACGAATTGTTGCCCTGCCTGGGGACGAAATGCCGGCCGTCCGGCAACGTCACCGCGTCGAATGGACTGCCCGAGGCATAGAGCGCCCGGCCGTCCGACCATGCGTAGGCCTGCTGTGCCGTGCATTCGGCCTTCGAGGTCGGGTTCGACAGTGCGAAAATGACCGGCCGCTGATTGATGCGCGACATCTCGCGCACCACTTCCTCGGTGAACGTCCCAGGCACGGCGCCCACGCCGATGATGGCCGTCGGCCGCAGCGATTTCACCGCGCCGATGAAGTCGCTGACCGGCGCATGTGCGTGTGCATAGGGTCGCTTGTGTTCGGCGAGTTCGCCGCGGCTCGCCACCACGAGACCTTTCGAATCGACCATCCAGCAGCGCGCGCGCGCGGCGGCTTCGTCGGTCCCGTCCTCGATCATGGCGTTCACCAGCAGGTCAGAGATGCCCGTGGCCGCTTCGCCGGCGCCGAGGCACAGGAAGGTCTGTTCGGACATCGGCTTGCCCGTGACGCGCAGTGCGGACAGGATGCCGGCGACGGCCACCGAGGCCGTGCCCTGGATGTCGTCGTTGAAGCAACTCACCCGGTCGCGGTAACGGCGCAGCAGGCGGAACGCGTTGTGATTGGCGAAGTCCTCGAACTGCACGATCACGCCAGGAAACACTTCCTGCGTGGCGACGATGAACTCCTCGACCAGCTCGTCGTAGGCCTCGCCGGTGAGGCGGCGCTGGCGCAGGCCGAGGTACAGGGGATCTTCGAGCAGCGCTTCGTTGTTGGTGCCGACGTCGAGCATGATCGGCAGGCATTTCCACGGATGCAGGCCCGCGCAGCCTGTGTACAGCGAAAGCTTGCCGATTGGAATACCCATGCCGTTGGCGCCGAGATCGCCGAGCCCCAGGATGCGTTCACCGTCGGTGACGACGATCATCGCCGCCTCCCGGTGCGGCCAGTTGCGCATGACCTGCGAGATGCGTCCGCGATCGGCGGCGGAGATGAAGAGTCCGCGGGGCCTGCGGTAGATGTGGCCGAACTGCTGGCAGGCCAGTCCGACCGTCGGCGTGTAGATGATGGGCATCATCATGTCGGCGTGATCCATCACGACGCGGAAGAAGAGCGCTTCGTTCCGGTCGAGCAGGCTCGACAACATGATGTACTTCGACAGCGGCGTCTTGAGCCGGTGAAAGTTTTCGAGCACGCGCGCGAGCTGCTCGTCCTGGGTGGCCACGTGGGGTGGCAACAGGCCGCGCAGGCCGAGCACGTCGCGCTCCTGGTCGCTGAAGGCGGTGCCCTTGTTGAGGGTCGGGTCACGCAGCAGCGCAGTGCCGCGCGGGTACCATTCGGGCAGGGGAGGGAGTGAGCGTTTCGGCATCGGCGTGTCCGTGGTTCAGACACGCGCGATGCTAGTGGGCGCGCCGCGTCCGTCAACGCGGAAAAGTCCCTAGGGCGTCCGCCTCAGGAGGCGGCCTTCATCTGCGACTGGCAGTAATTCGGCAGGCCGACGCGGTCGATCAGTTGCAGCTGCGTCTCGAGGAAATCGATGTGCTCCTCCTCGGATTCGAGGATGTCCTCGAGTAGCTCGCGGCTCACGTAATCGCCGACCTTCTCGCAGTGGGCGATCGCCGCCTTGAGGTCCGGATGGGCGATCAGCTCGAGCTTGAGGTCGCAATCGAGGACTTCGCGCACGTCCTCACCGATCATCAGCTTGCCCAGGCTCTGCAGGTTCGGCAGTCCCTCGAGAAACAGGATGCGTTCGATGAGTTTATCGGCATGCTTCATCTCGTCGAGCGACTCGTGGTGCGAGTGGTCGCCGAGCTGGTCGAGGCCCCAGTTGTTCAGCATGCGCGCATGCAGGAAATACTGGTTGATCGCGGTCAGTTCGTTCCGGAGGATCTTGTTGAGATGAGCAATGACTTCGACGTCGCCCTTCATGGCACGGCTCCAACGACAGGCTTGAGGATGCCGCTGGCGCGGCGCGCTTTTCCGCTCAGGAAGCCTGAGGGGCAGGCGCGCGGGAAGCAAGCGTTTCGGTGTCGAGCATCTGACGCGCGCAGGGCTCGCAGGCGCCGCAGCACGTTGCCACGCCGGTGCACGACTGCAGTTGCTCGAACGAGCGCGCGCCTTCGTGGATGGCCTGTTGCAGCCGGGTTTCCGAGATGCCGTGGCAGAGACAGACGTACATGAACTGGTACCTTGCCGTGATCAGCATCCTAGGCCAGACAGGATACAAATGCAAATGAGTCGCATTAAGGTATGTTCCGCAGCCAGGTAGCAACAGGCCGCAATCGAGCTGCGCTGCAACGACGCCGTCCGCGTCGGTTATCGCGCAAGCAGCGGACAGCGGGCAGTTAAACTGTCCGGATGAACGACCCGAGCCCTGGCTGTCCGCCCGAGGCGCAGGACGGCAGCCACGACGACGCCAGGCAGCAGTCCGCGCAGCCATCGCTGCAACGTGCCTTCATGGACCGCGCGCGCCGCGCAGTCGAGCACGAGCATGAAAAATCTCCGCGTCGACTCGGCCAGCACGTCGTGTCGCTGGTGGCTGCGTTCGCATTGACGTTCGGCATCCTCTACGTCTTTGACGCCTTCCTCACCAGCATGCAGAAGGTGCTGCGCATGATCGACGAGCAGGAAGCGCGCCAGCAGCAGGAGGAGGCGGACAGGAAGGCGAAGGAACCGATACCCGCTTACGTCGTGCCGCCGTCGGACTGACGCGTTCCGTGCACATGAATCCGGTACTGCATGCAAGTTGAAGATCAGTGATGCAGATCCTGCGCAAGGCCTGCCTTGGCCTGCTCCGTTTGTTCGGCTGGCGTACGTCGCTGACGTGGCCCCCGGAGCCCCGCGGCCTGATCATGGTCTATCCGCACACCTCGAACTGGGACTTTCCGCTCGGCGTGCTGTTCAAGCTGGGCCACGCACTTCCAGCCCACTGGATGGGCAAGGACCAGATGTTCCGCTGGCCATTCCGGCGTCTGCTGATCGCGATCGGCGGCTTGCCCATCAATCGTCGCGAACGAACCGGATTCGTGTCGGCGATGGTTGATGAAATGCACCGCCGCGACTGGCTGTGGATCGCGGTGGCGCCCGAAGGCACGCGCGCGCATGGCGAATACCTGAAGTCCGGCTTCTATCAGCTGGCCCTCGCGGCCGACGTGCCGATCGGGCTGGGCTACATCGATTACCGGCGCAGGCAGGTCGGCATCGATCGCTATGTGCGCATGACGGGAAACGAAGAGCAGGACCTGCGGCTGCTGCGCGATTTCTACGCCACGATCACTCCCAGGAAACCCGGCAACGCGGGCGGTCTGCAGTTTCGTCAGCGGGAGCCCTAAGGGGCATTACGAATGGGCGGCGTCGCACGACGGCCCAACAATGATGCTCTCTGGGCCAGGGGTCCGCGGCGTGACCGCGACGAGGGAGAAACCGGCGGGGCTGACCGTTGACGCGAAAAGCGCCAACCGGTTCGCGTTCGTCCTGCATCCGCTGACGATCGACTACCTCGCGCATCACCCGCGTTATCGCTGGACTCGCCATCTGCCGCGCGCGCTGGTCGAAACGACCGCCGCGCACATGCCGGCCTCGCGCGTCGGTCGGGTCGAAGGCGGCGTGTCGCCGACCACGGGCCAGCCGATCAAGGGACTCATCTACGCGCTCGGCGCGACACCGCGCCAGATGCTGAGCCGTCCCCCTGAATTCACTTATCGCAGACTCGATCAAGCCGTGCGCGACGCGGCTGCGCAGGGTGCACAGATCGTCGGCCTCGGCGCGTTCACGAAAGTGGTGGGGGATGCGGGCGTCACGGTGGCGCGTCGCGCATCGATCCCGGTCACGACCGGCAACAGTCTCACGATCGCGGCGACGCTCGAGACGGCCAAGCTCACGGCGCGACGAATGGGGTGGGCCGATCTGACGCATGCCAAGGCCATGGTCGTCGGCGCGACGGGGTCGATTGGCTCCGTCTGCTCGCGCCTGCTGGCGGCAGCCGTGCGCGACGTGGTGCTGGTTTCGATCGAGCCGGACCGGCTCACTGCGCTGAAGCAGAAGATCCTGCAGGAGACTCCCGGCGCTCATGTCGAGCTCGGCACGACGACGAAGCGCTGGGTGGGTGATTGCGACCTGATCGTGACGGCGACCTCGGCGTTCGGCCAGCGCGTGCTCGACGTCAGCCAGTGCAAGCCTGGCGCGGTCATCCTCGACGTGGCGCTGCCGCCGGACATTTCCGCGGAGGAGGCTGCGACGCGCCCGGACGTGCTCGTGGTCGAAAGTGGCGAGGTGCTGATTCCGGGTCCCGTCGAGTTCAGCTTTAACATCGGATTGCCCCCGGGAGTCGCCTACGCCTGCCTGGCGGAGGCCGCGTTGCTGGCGATGGAGGGGCGCTTCGAATCCTTCACGCTTGGACGCGACGTGCCGCCCGGGAAGGTCAAGGAAATCTACCGGCTGTTCCGCAAGCACGGCTTCCAGATTGCACCCTTGCGCACGTTCGGCGCGCTGCTGAGCGACGCCCTCGTGGCGGAAAAAAAAGCGCGTGCCGGGGAGTTGCGGCGCGATCACGCCCTGCTGCGGCGGGTCAAGGCCGAGGCTGCCGCCCGCATCGCCAAGATACCGCCGCGCGCGAAAGGCGTGGCCGCACCGTCGACTGCGCCAGCCTGAACCGCGCGCAGGGATGGCATGCCGGGCCCGGCATGTGTATACGACTCCATTGCAAAGCAGGAAGCGACGTTCATGCGCGCACTTTTCATGCCCGGATCTTCGCGCTCGACGCCATCGCGGTCATCGCGGGCTGCGTCGGCGTCCCGGAGGGAATCGAGCCCGGACGGGTCTGCCGCGGTACCGCGGGACAAGGGCGGTGGCAGGCCAGCGGCAAGCCGAACCCCCGGGGGGGGCGGGGGGGGGGGCCCCCCGGCCCCGCCCGCGGGGGGGCCCCCGGGGGGGGGGGGGGGGGCCGCCCGCGCGGGGGGCGGGCGGGCCGGGGGGTGGTCGCGGGTCCTGAACCGTGGATCTGCGACGCCGCCCCGGGGCCGAAGTCGCGCGGTTCGTGGCGAAGGCCAAAGCACTCGGCTGCGACACCTGGCAGTTGATCTGCGTGCAACACTGAGATCGTGGTCGCCATTCACCCGCGCGAGAGGTCATCCCGTCCGTGAGCATCGCACTGCTGATTTTCGTCACGACGATCGTCGTGAGCCTCGTGGCGCTCTTTGCCGCGCCCAAGCTGATGGATCGCCTCATTTTCCGGCCGTACGACACACAGCGCCGGGGTGTCTATTACACGGTCATCACGCACGGCTTCGTGCATGGCGACCTGATGCACCTCATCTTCAACATGATGACGTTCTGGTTCTTCGCGTTCCTGCTCGAACGCCGGATCGGCGGCGTGGCATTCGGCCTGCTGTACTTCGGCAGCCTCGTGCTGGCGGTGAGTACGACCTACTTCAAGCACCGCAGGGATCCGCAGTACGCAACGCTCGGCGCCTCCGGGGCAATCGCGGCCGTGCTGTTCGCGGCAATCGTGTACTTCCCCTCGATGAAGCTGTTCATCCTGCCGGTCCCGGTGCCGATTCCCGCGCCCTTGTTTGCCGTCGCGTACGTCGCTTACTCCTGGTACGCGAAGGAAGGCGGTCGCTTTTCCAGCGGCATGGCGGGACAGAAAATCAATCACGACGCGCACCTCATCGGTGCGCTGGTCGGCCTGGCGTTCGTGCTGGTGACGGATCCCGGCGCCTATGCGCAACTGCTGCGCACGATCTTCGGCTGAGCGCCAAAGCGAGAACTGCGTCCCTTTGTGCGGGAGAATGCTGAGTACCATGCGCGCAAGCGCCTGGGTGCGCGATATCTGTGTGCCTCGTCTGCCTCCGGAGGGATTTTATGCGGAACAGAATTCTTGTCTATGCGCTGTGCCTGGCGCTGCTGAACCTGGCATCGCCGCTGACCGCGCAGGCCGCGCTCGTGGGCACCCTGCAGGCCGTGGAGGCCTCGGGCACGCGCGCGCAGGACCTCGCGATCGTGAACGCGGCGCTCGCGCGCGAGCAGGTGCGCGGACAGATGGCAGCCATGGGCGTGGACCCGTCGGCGGTCGATGCGCGTGTCGCGCGTCTCACGGACTCCGAACTTCGCTCGCTGGCCGATCGCATGGAGCAGATGCCGGCGGGCGGCGATGCCCTTGCGGTCATTGGCATCGTCTTCGTGATCCTGATCATCCTCGAACTCGTCGGCGTGATCGACATCTTCAAGAAGGCTTGACGCACCGTCCCGGCACGGCTGCAGTGCCAGTCTCGACCGTGAATCGCGGACGCGCGTGGGCCGTGCTCGCGCTGCTGCTGGTGTTGCTGCTGCTCGTCGGTTGCGCCGGGCCGTCACGACTCGCGCAGTTGCCCACCGGGTTGCCCGAGCGGGTTGAACTCACGGCGACGCCCTTTCACCCGCAGACCGAACATCAGTGTGGTCCCGCGGCGCTGGCGACAGTGCTCGGTGCGGCGGGGCGCGACGTCGATCCGACAACGCTGGCAACCGAGGTCTACCTGCCGGGCCGCCAGGGTTCGCTGCAACCCGAACTTGCCGCGGCGGCGCGCGCGCGCGGACTGCTCGTCTACGAAGCGGGCCCGTTGCTGTCCGATCTGCTGGCGGAGGTTGCCGCAGGACGACCGGTTCTCGTGCTGCAGCAACTCGGCGCGGGTCCGTGGCCGTCTTGGCACTACGCCGTTGTCATCGGCTACGACAAGGAACGTGGCAAGTTGTTGCTCCGATCCGGTACCGAGCAGCGCCAGGCCCTGCGCGCCTCACTGTTCGAAGCGACGTGGGACCGGGGCGGGAACTGGGGGCTCGTCCTGCTCGAACCCGGCACGATGCCGGCGCAGCCGGATGCGGCGCGTTACATGAGCGCGGCGGCAGCACTCGAGACCGCAGGGAATCCTGCGGCTGCCAAGGCCGCGTACGTGGCCGCAGCGGACCGCTGGCCCAGAGCGCCGCTGCCGCGCCTCGGTCTCGGCAACCTGGCTGCTGCCGTAGGCGACTGGGCCGAAGCGGAACGCTGGTATCGCGCAGTCCTCGCCGACGATCCGACGCAGGCCGCCGCGCTCAACAATCGCGCCGAAGCCCTGCTGCAACTGGGGTGTCCCGTTGCGGCTCGACTACTGTTGCAGCAGGGCACTGTCCACGTGGCGGCCGACGACCCGCTGCAACCTGTGTTGCAGCAGACGGTCCGCGACCTGTCGGACCAGATCGAGGCGGTTCCGGCCGACGCGGCCGCGGAGTGCGCGCAGTTCACGCTCCGCTGAGTCCGGTCGCGGAATTCACCGCCGGGCAGGTTTAGACTTCGGCCCATGACGCTGCGTGAGCGAGTCGAGGAACTCTTTCCGGACTGGGCCCATTGGTACCCGAGTCTGTTCGATGCCGCCGTGGATCTCGGCGTCATCCGCGCGCGCGTGTGCGATCCCGCGTCGCTGCTGCTCTCGAATCGACACGCTGGCGTGCGTGCCGCAGCGGAACTCGAGCATCGCAAGCGCTGGAGTGCCGAAGAGAACGAACCGGAAGAGTGAACTGCAAAGGTCAGGCCGGCAGGCGGGTCCGTTCTTCCCGGTACAGCCGCAGGATGAACTGGCCGGACGGCCGCGCCCGCAGTTCCTCGACCTCGGCAAGCCAGCGCACCGAGGCTCGCGAAGGTGATGTCGGCGAAAGTCAGCGTCTCACCGGTGAGGTAACGCCGGCCGTCTGCGAGCATCCGGCGCACGGCAAAGGCGAGAGCCGGCCTGACTGCCAGCAGCATGACGCGTTGCCAGCGTCGAATCGCTGGCTCTTCGATACCCCACGAACGGAAACTCAGGTCGCGGTCACCGGGCAACCGTCCGGCATATTCGCCCACAGGTAACGCAGGATGCGCGCCGAATCGCTGACGCGTGTCAGGTCCGGTGGAACCTCGAGCCACGGCACGGTGCGTCCCGTGAGCAGCACGCCGAGCACGCCGACCTTCGGCACTTCTTCATAAGCAACGCCCAGCCGGCCGCGGCCACGACGATGGGCAGTGCGTAGAGGGCCAGCAGATGAACGACGCGGGGATCGCGCAGGCGCATGTCAGTAGCCTACGGGTGACCGGACTCGTCTGCGACGCGACAGTTCTCCGCGACGTGTGCGTGAATGATGGCGATCAGTCGTCGCGTCCCGGGACCGGCAGCAACGCGGTCCGCGTACACGAGATACAGCGTGGCGAAACGCTCGGCGCCGGCGGTCAGCGGCAAGCGCTCGAGCGAGCCCGCCTGCAGCTCTTCGCGAATGTTCTCCTCGGCGTACCAGGCAAAACCCAGTCCCATGCATGCCGCGCGGATCGACGTCGCCTTGTTCGAGACGGTCCAGCGACGCTCGTTGAGCCAGCCGCCCGAGCGAGTGCGAAGCATGCCCGAGTCGCGCACGACGAGGTGACGATGGGCGCGCAGGTCTTCGGTCTCCACGGGGCGTCCGAGTCGATGCAGTGGATGCGTCGGCGCGGCGGCGCAGACGAAGCGCACCTGCGTCAGTGCATCGCCGATGAAGCCGCCAGGCACGAGCGTGCCGATGATGAAGTCGACGCGACCCTCGGTGAGCGCTTCCTCGACGCCGCCGAGCACGGCCTCGATGAGGTCCACACGGATGTCCGGATGCTCGTTCCCGAACTCGGCGAGTGCGCGCAGCAGCAACCACGTTGGAAAAATGGCGTCGACCGCCAGCCGCACTTCCGCCTCCCAGCCTTGCGCGAGCCCCGCGGCCGACCGCTCGAGGCGGACCGCGTCGTCGAGCAGGGACTTGCCGCGGCGATACAGCACCTGGCCGGCCGGTGTCAGTGCGGCGCGCCGGCCTTGTCGCTCGAACACCTTCAGCCCGAGCTGATCCTCGAGTTTCTTGATCGTGTAGGTGACGGTCGACTGTGTGCGGTGCAGGCGCGCGGAGGCCGGCCCGTACCCCCCTTGTTCGACGACCGCGACCAGGGCCGCCCATTGGTCCAAAGTGATGCGAGGATTTGGCATAAATCGATTTCTTCGATAGATATAATCGAAATTACCGGCTTTTTAATTCAATTCATAGATGCAAAATAGCACTCACCGACTTTCTCACCAAACACGGCCTGAACAAGCATGAAAAACCACCTGCAGCTGAACACCAGCCTCCACGGTGCCGGGTCCCGGTCTTCGCGTCTGGCCAGCGAGTTCATCGCAACCCTGGCGCAGTCCGATCGCGTCGTGGACGGAGCCGGGGCAGGTTCGCGCAACATCGTGCGCGACCTTGCCGGCCAGCCTTTGCCGCACTCGACGCGGCCGGCAAGCGCATGGAACAGCTCGCCGCCTGACGCAGCGCGCGATTCGGCGCTGCTGCAGCGCCGAACCAGGCAAGCACTTTCAATCTCACAAGCGAGGAACCGACGATGAAGACCCTGGGCAACACCGCGGACCTCATGGGCCGCGTACTGATCGCAGCGATGTTCCTGATTGCCGGCATCGGCAAGATTTCGGGGTACGCCGGCACGCAGGGTTACATGCAGTCGATGGGTGTACCGGGAGCGTTGCTGCCGCTGGTCATAGCCCTGGAGGTTCCCGGCGCGATCGCGATCATCTTGGGTTACCGGACGCGGCTCGTCGCCGCCGCACTCGCGTGTTTCACGCTCGCCGCGGCTTTCATCTTCCACAGCGGCGCCGACCCGCTGCAGCAGATCATGCTGCTCAAGAACGTGGCAGTTGCGGGCGGGTTCCTGTTCCTGGTTGCGCGCGGCGCGGGCGACTGGTCCGTGGATGCACGGCGTGAACGCTTGACGTCGCCTGGTTCCGTGGACGTGCGCATCTGACGTCGCTGCGCCGCACCGCACACGATCTCGTCACACGACAGGAGCAACCATGACCACTTCGCGCAAGCTGCAGGCCGTGATCGAGTCCGTGGCCGCCTCCGATGGCGCCGGCGTCAAGCTGCGCCGCAGCCTCGGCAGTCGCCAGAACCAGCGATTCGATCCGTTCCTGATGCTCGACGAGTTCTTCTCCGACGACCCGGATGACTACCTGGCGGGCTTCCCCTCGCACCCGCATCGCGGGTTCGAGACGGTCACCTACATGCTCGACGGGCACATGCGGCACGAGGACAGCTTCGGCAATCGGGGCGACCTCGGTCCCGGTGACGTGCAGTGGATGACAGCGGCGCGCGGCATCATTCATTCCGAGATGCCGCAACAGACCGCGGGTCGCATGCGCGGGTTCCAGTTATGGATCAACCTGCCGGCGCGCGAGAAAATGAAGCCGGCGGCCTACCGCGACATTCCGTCGCGCGAGATTCCGACGGTCGCGCTCGCGGGCGGCGGCGAATTGCGCGTCATCGCCGGCGAATTCGAGCAAGGCGGCACGAAGACGGCGGGTCCGATCGGCGGTCTGAGCACCACACCGCTGTACTACGACCTCCGCCTGCCGCACGGCAGCGAAGCCACGATCCCGACGCCGATTTCGCACAATACGTTCCTGTACGTGTACGAAGGCGATGCGGTGGTCGGCGACGAGGCGAAGCCGCTGCCGTTCCGTGCAGCTGGACTGCTGACGCCCGGGAGTTCCGTGCGGATCCGCGCGGGCGAGCAGGGCGTGCGGCTGCTGCTGCTCGCCGGCAGGCCGATCGGTGAGCCGGTGGTCCAGTACGGCCCGTTCGTGATGAACACGCCGCAGGAGATCCAGCAGGCCGTGATCGACTACCAGCGCGGCCAGCTGGCGGTCGCGAGCTAGCGCGCGGCGGTGCCAGTGGGACTCCATGCCCCGTGGCGTCGGTAGAAGCTCGCTTTCAGGACTTCGGTTCCACCGACGTACACGGCTGCGATTGCGACCAGCGACAGCATCACGCCCGCTGGCAGCGGCGTGAAGTCGAGCAAAGACGCGTACGGCAGGTACGGGATGGCGAAAGTCAGCGCCATCACCCCGATTGAACTCCAGAACAGCGCGTTGCCCGGGCGACTGCGCCAGAACGGGCGCTGCGTTCGCACCACCAGAGCGATGACGAGTTCCGTGAGCAGCGACTCGACGAACCAGCCCGTGCGGAAGAGATCCGGCGGCGCCGCGAAGACCCACAGCAGCAGGCCGAACGTCAGGAAGTCGAACAGCGAACTCAGGCAACCGAACTCGACCATGAACCGGCCGAGGAAGCGCATGTCCCACCGGCGTGGACGATCCACCAGCTCGGCATCCACGCTGTCGCCGGCAAGGCCGACGGCCGGCACGTCCGACAGGAAGTTGTTGAGCAGGATCTGACCGGCGAGCAGCGGCAGGAACGGCAGGAACAGCGAAGCCACCGCCATGCTGATCATGTTGCCGAGGTTGGCGCTGGTCGTCGTCAGGATGTACTTGAGGGTATTGGCGAACGTGCGCCGGCCCTCTTCGATGCCTCTGCGAATCACGCCCAGGTTGCGTTCCAGCAGCACGAAGTCGGCGGCCTCGCGCGCGACGTCCGCCGCGCCCTCCACGCTGAGGCTGGTGTCGGCCGCATGCATCGCCGGCGCGTCGTTGATGCCGTCGCCGAGGAAGCCGACGACGTGCCCGGCCTTCTTCAGCGCAACGATGATGCGTTCCTTCTGGTTCGGGTCGACCTCTGCGAACACCACCGTCTGCTCGGCGGCGTGCCAGAGCGCGTCGTCGTGCAGTTCGTCGAGTTGCAGGCCGGTCAGCATCCGCCCGGCGTGCAGCCCTACACTGGTCGCCACGTGCTGCGCGACTGCCGCGGAGTCGCCCGTGATGATCTTCACGGCGACGCCCAACTGCCCGAGTTCCAGCAGCGTGTCGCGAATGCCGGCCTTCGGTCGGTCCAGAAACGTCAGGTAGCCGGCAAAGGTCAGGCCGGACTCGTCGTCACGGCCGTAACCCGCCTGCGCCGGCATCTCTCGAGTCGCGACTGCGAGCACGCGGATGCCCTGGTTGTTCCATGTTGCCGCGCGCTCACGCAGCCGCGCGCGTACTTGGTCGTCGAGCGGCCGTCCGTCGGGCTGGTTGGCACAGACCGACAATACGGCTTCGACCGCTCCCTTCATGAGCAGGCGCGTACCAGCATCCTGCCGCACGATCACGCTCAGGCGCTTGCGCACGAAGTCGTAGGGAATCTCTGCGATCTTCTCGATGCCGTCGAGTTCGGGTTGGTGCGCTTTCTGGATCGCCTCGTCCAGCGGATTGACGAGACCCGCCTGCAGTGCCGCGTTGATTGCGGCGATCTCCAGCACCGCGGCCGAGGGCGTTCCTGCAACCTCCCAGGCGCCGTCGAGTTGCACGACGCCTTCCGTCAACGTGCCGGTCTTGTCGGTGCAGAGCACGTCCATGCTGCCGAGGTTCTCGATGGCATTGAGGCGGCGCACCAGCACGCCATGCGCGGCCATGTGGCGTGCCCCGCGCGCGAGATTGACGCTGAGAATGGCCGGCAGCAGTTCCGGGCTGAGACCCACGGCAAGCGCGATGGAGAAGAGCAGCGTCTCGACCAGTGGCCTGCCGAGCAACAGGTTGACGACCAGCACAACCACGGTCATGACGGTCATCGCCGACGTGAGCAGATAGCCGAAGTGCCGGATACCGCGGTCGAACTCCGTCTCCGGCGGCCGCAGCTTCAACCGGTGCGCGATGGCGCCGAACGCCGTGTCTTCTCCCGTCGCGACGACGAGACAGCGGGCGCTGCCGCTGCGGACGCTGGTGCCGAGGTGCAGGCAGTTGTGGCGCCTCACCAGCGGCGCGGCGACATCCACCGTCCCTGGCTGCTTCTGCACCGGAAAGCTCTCGCCGGTGAGCACCGCCTCGTTGACGAAGCAATCCGTGGCCTCGAGCAGGAGACTGTCCGCGGGCACGACGCTGCCGGCCGAGAGCAGGGTCACGTCGCCCGGCACGACTTCCGTGAGCGGCACCGAGCGTGGCACGCCGTCGCGCAGGACCTGCGTGTGCACCTGCACCTGGGCGCGCAGCTCCGCGGCTGCCGTTTGCGCCCGGTACTCACGTGAGTAACCGATGCCGGCGCTCGCCAGCACGATGGCGATCACGATGAGGGCGTCAATCCATTCGCCGGTGGCGACCGAGGCGATCGCGGCAAAGACCAGCAGCAGGAGCAGTGGGCTCTTCAACTGGTTCCAGGCGACACCCAGCCGCGTAAAGCCTTCGAATTCACCGATGGCGTTGCGTCCGACGCTCGGCAGTCGCCCGGCCGCTTCCAGCGACGACAGGCCAACCGGCGTGGAGGACAGCCGCGCGACGACGTCGGCCGCGGGCAGCGACCAGTAGGGCGGGGCATCGGCATCGCCGGCGCTGTCCGCCGGCTCCAGGGCGAACGTGCGGGACAGCACCAGCCCCGGGATCATCGGCAACCAGAAGCTGAGGCCGCGGAACAGCAAGGTTGCCGAGAGGCCCGCTGCGACCGGCACTCCGGCGAGCGCCAGCGCTCCCACCGAAGCCGCCTCGAAAGTGCCGAGCCCGCCGGGCAGGAACCCGATGCTGCGCATGACCGAGGCAATCACGAAGCTCGCGAACACCGCGCCGGCGCTGGCGTCGGATCCCAGCGACTTGAGCAGAATCCAGACGGTGGCGGCGTCGAGCAGCGCGATCAGCATCTGCAGCGCAGTCGCGCGCGCCAGCAGTGCCGGGTCGTGGACGAGGCGCGGACTGCCTTGTTGCAGCGGTTCGACGACCCTGCCGACCACTGGCCATTCCTGCAGGCGCGCGGCCAGCCGCCCGGGCCGGGTGCGAGTCAGCGACAGGACGGCCGTAATCAGTGCACTTCCGTAGCACAGGAACAGCACGGCAGCCGTGACGATCAGCGGACTCACGTGGCCTTCCCTGCGCAGGAGCGCCAGGGCGATGGCCAGATCGATGACGTAGGCGATGTAGAACGATGCCGCGTCCACCGCGACGGTTGACATGACCGTGGTTCGTGCCACCCCCTGCCTGCCGAGGGCGCGCGCGACCAGCGCGGCACCACTCACACCCATGGCCGGCACGGCCTGGTCGATGAACAGCCTGGCGAGGCTCAGGCGACACGCCAACGTAAAGGGCACGGACGCGCCGGCGCGTTGCAGCACGACGCGCCAGACGCCGGCTTGCGCCACGTAAGTTCCGGCTTGCAGGAGGAGAGCCAGGATCAGCCAGGCGGGTCGCGCGTCGTGCATCAGCTTCACAATCGCGCGCTCTTCGGCGGCATGCAGCGCGACGAAGATGACGGCAATGACCCCTGCGGCGCCGAGCAGCCAGGGAAGCCAACCCACGGAGCGTCGTTGGGTCATTTCGGCCAACCGCAAGCGGGCAACGGCGGACCCGGCCCGATAGCAGATTGTGCACGCGCGGAGCCGAGGCGGCATCGCGACTAACCCGCATCCCGCGTCGTGGCTCCTGCGGTAAGCTGCACTCCGCCGCCGCCACTTGCCGGGAGGCGATCCGCGTGAGCCACAAGCACCAAAGCCTGCTGCGCACGATCTTTCACGATCCGATCAGCGCCAACATCCACTGGCGTGAGATCGAGTCCCTGCTGCATCACCTCGCGGCGGAGATCGAGTCCCTGTCCGGGGCCCGCCTGCGCGTGAAGCTGAACGGCGTCGAGGGCATCCTGCACCGGCCGCACCACGGCAACACGCTAGACAAGAGCGCGGTCCGTCACTTGCGCGAATACCTCGCGCACGCGCGCTGCACGCCATCGCAGTACGAGCAGGGTCACACCTGAGTCGCGCCAGCCGTGCCGCTGCACCGGCAGGGATGCAGCCTGTCTGTGCCAGTCGCCGGATATCCTTCGGGTCGATGCCCATCGCACGTCCAGAGCCCGCGACGAACGTGCCCCCGCGCGTCGAATCAGCGGGTCAGTCGATGCATCAGCAGCGCCGCGCGCTTCACCTGCAGCGGCAGCGAGTCGAGCAGCACGTACTCACCCGGCGCGTGGTCGTTCTCGCCGTCCGTGCCGAGACCATCGAGGCAGGCGAGGCGTCCATCGCCGCACACGAAAGCGATGTCACCCGCCCCACGCTCGATCGGCGGCTGGGCGACGATGGGGCCGGCGCCGAGATCACGGCTGGCCGAGTCGAGGACGCCGAGGATGCGTTCGCTGCCCGGGTTAGGCGCCATCGAGGGATACTCGTTCTCGACGACGATTTCTGCCGACGTCCGCGGCAGGTTTGCAGCGACGATTGCCTGCATCCTGGCGCGTGCCGATTCGAACTGGGCGGCGCCGAGGTAGCGAAGATCGCCTTCGACGCGGACTTCGCGCGGGATCACGTTGGTCTTGCCGAGCGCGGTGCCGCTCCTGGTCGCCGTGTCGTAGCTGACGTTAGTGCCGCCCACGATCACCGACGGGTTGTAGGTCAGGTTGGGCTCGCGCAATTCGGTCCGGAACTGGTCGAGGATGCGTGCAGCCTCGAAAACTGCCCCGTACCCCCGCGTGTCGCCGAAGATTCCGGACGAGTGGCCCTGCACCCCGGTCACGTGCAGGCGCCACGAACCGATGCCGCGGCGGCCAATGACAGCCTTGCCGGGCGCCGACCCTTCGAAGGCCAGGGCGATGTCGGCATCTGCAGCCGCCGCCAGCAGCGATTCGCGCGAAATGAGCTGCGGCGACCCCGGGTCTTCTTCGTCGCCCGTGAAGACGACCGTGACGTTCATGTCGCGGAGCGCGCCCGTGGCCTGCAGCGCACGCAAGGCTTCGAGCGCGACCAGGTTGCCGCCCTTCATGTCGGACGAGCCCGTGCCGTAAGCCCGGCTGCCGTCGCGCCGGAACGGCTCGCCCTGCAGCACCGTGTCGAGGTGGCCGATCAACAGCAGACGTGGACCGCCACGCTTGCCGCGGTGGGTCGCAACCAGGTGCCCTGCACGCTTCATCTCCGGGGTTACGCCGACCCAGCGGGTCTCGAAGCCGAGCGCGCGAAACTCGCGAGCGTAGATCTCGCCCACCGCGCGCACTCCGGCGAGGTTTTCGGTGGCGCTCTGCACGTTCACCGTCTCGGCCAGCAGTTCGAGCGCCGCGTCGGCACGCCGATCGACGGCAGCTGCAATCCGCTTTTCCAGGGCGGACGGAGCCGCGAGCGCGGTGCCGACCGCAAGCAGTGCCAGTGCGAACAGTGACAGGGACGCGAGGCGCAAGGTGAGGGGCGTCGACGCGCGGGGTCAGTGCGGCAGCAGCGGCGGCACGCCGATGAATCGTTGGTGCGCCCAGACGATGAACACGGCATACAGTACGAGGCCGCCAACGATCGCGAGCACGTCGTTCATTCGCGACGGTGCTCCCGTGACCATCGGCTTGCGCTGCACGACGCGCTTGCCGACCGCGATGCGGTCCGCCACGGCCCACGCCAGGAAGCCGCCGAACAGCAGCACGTCGGCGAGGTTGCCATTGACCAGCAGGTGGGCCAGCGCCCAGGCCTTGGTCGCCGTCAGCATCGGATGCTTCACGGCCGCCCTGATGGCGCCGGGCAGGTACGTCGACAGCAGCAGCGGAAACACCGGCAGCATGAGCAACGCGGCAAGGTGGCGCAGCCACGCCGGCGGCGTGTAGAGCACCGTCGGTTCCGCGCGCGCGAGGCCGTACCCGTGCACGAGCATCACGAAGCCAATGACCGATACCATGGAGTAGATCGCCTTCCACGGCGCATCGCCGAGCTTCGCGGCCATGCCGTCCCGCCACGCGGGCGCGACTATCGCGATCGAGTGCACGCCGAAGAACAGCAGCAGGCCGGCAACCAGGTAGGTCATGTGGGCTCCCTTGGGTCTTGCGCGAGTCTAGCTGACACGGGGGCCGGCAGCCGGGGTGGCTGCTTGATCCAGCGGCGGACTTCCACGTTCCAGCGCAGCAGCAGGTCCGCGGCGAAATCCGAGAACACGCGCACCTTGGCCAACTGGTGCCCCGCAGACGGGTAGACGAGTGAAACGGGCGGGCCGGGCACCACGAAGTCCTCGAGGATCAGCTTCAGTTCGCCGCGCCCGACGTACTCGGCCACGAGCAAGTCACCCGTGTGTGCGATGCCGAGCCCCGCGGTCGCCGCGATGATCGGCGCCTCGACCGAGTTGAACAACATCGAGAATTTCAGCCCTAGACGCTTTGGCGTGTACGGCGGTGGAAACGACCACTCCGGCGGCGCGCCGGAAGGCGAGGTGAGGCCCACGAGCCTGTGCTCACGCAAATCGTCGGGTGTCTGCGGTTCGCCGTGGTCCTGCAGGTACGCGGGCGCCGCGCACGTGACGATGCTCACCTGCGACACACGCCGCGCAGCAAGGCCAGCCTGCCGGATCGGCCCGACGCGCAGCGCCACGTCCACGCGTTCGGCGACGAGATCGACGACGCGATCGTTGAGGCGCAGGTCCAGTTCGATCAGCGGGTAGCGTCGCGTGAATTCGGGCAGGGCAGGCAGCAACAGGTAGCGCCCGAAGGCGACGGGCACGTCCACCCGCAATTTGCCCTGTGGCTTCGAGCGCGTGTCGCGCACCGTCTCCTCCGCGTCATGCAGTTCTTCGAGGATGCGGCGCGTGCGGCGCAGGAATTCGGTGCCTTCGGCCGTGAGCGACACCCGGCGCGTCGTCCGGTTGAGCAGGCGTGCGCCGAGGTGCTTTTCGAGTGCCGCGACGTGTGAACTGGCTGCGGGTCGTGAGATCTCCAGCTCATCGGCAGCCTGGCCGAACGAGCCGCGTTCAGCGACGCGGAGAAAGACCCGCATTGCGAGCAATTGGTCCATGTTGCGATTGTTCTGAAAAATGAAATAGAGTGCAACGGTTATTCTGATTTATTACCACAAAGACCGAGCGTACCTTGTGCCTCACAAACGCAGGAGGCTCGTCATGTTCAACCGCAAGCAGTCCCAGGTTTCGTTCTTCCAGATCGCCATCGGCTCCAGCCTGGTCGTGTCCGTCGCCTTCGTCGTGACGATCCTGGTCGAGGCGGTGGCGGGTATGCAGAGTTACCTCTGAGGCATGTGCAAACCCCGCTGGAATCGCTCACCTGCGGCGATTCCGGTGCGTTTATTGAACAAAAACTTCAATAAATACATAGTACTGTAGCTCTGCTGCGCCGCAGCACGATTTGCGCTAGACTATGCCTCGATCGCCCGGTCGTGAGTTGGTCAACCACCTCGCTCGACCCCTCCCCCCTCCCGTGGGGCGGCACCGACTCCGACCTTGCGATCCTTGCAGGAGGTCGTATGGAAAAGCTCACTGAAAGATATCCCTGGGTTCTGGCGTTCTGGCTGGCCGCCGCCGTTGCCGCTGCCTTCCTGATCGTCGCTCACGCGCTGCGCCACAGCATCGTCAGTTGAACTGACGCGCGATCTTATGACTGGCGTCGGTACCGGTGCGGGCTCGTAGTAGGCTGCGCCCGGGCGGACCCTCCGCACCGCCAATGCCGAGCCCAGCCGATGAACAATTCCCCCGCCGAAGAATCGCTCGACCCGGCCGACTGGGAGGCATTGCGCCGCCTGGCGCATCAGGCAATCGACGATGGCTTCGACTACCTGCAGGGTGCCCGTGACCGGCCCGTCTGGCAGCCGGTGCCAGAAGCGATCGTCGCGCGACTGCGCCAGCCCGCACCCAGGTCGCCGCAGGGCGCCGAATCGGCCTACGGCGAGTTCAAGGAAATCGTGATGCCTTATTCGATGGGCAACACGCATCCGCGCTTCTGGTCGTGGTTCATGGGCAACGGCACTCCCTTCGCGGCCGTCGGCGATTTCCTGGCGGCCGTGCTCAACCCCAACATGGGGGGCGGCAACCACGCGCCGAATCATGTCGAGGCGCAGGTCGTCGACTGGTGCAAGGAGATCGCGGGCTTCCCCGTGGAATCGAGCGGCCTGCTCGTGAGCGGCGGCTCCATGGCGAACTTCGTCGGCCTCGCAGTCGCACGCAACTCCCGGTCCGGGGTCGACGTGCGGGCCGAAGGGGTTGTCGCCATCCCGCGCCCGCTCATGACGTATGCTTCGGTCGAGGTGCACAGCTGCGTGCAGAAGGCGATCGAGTCGCTTGGCCTCGGTGCGCGTTCGCTGCGCAAGGTGCCGGTCAACGCCGATTTCGAGATCGACATCGGCGCGCTCGAGCGCATGATCGCGGAGGACCGTGCCGCAGGCCGGCAACCGTTCTGCGTCATCGGCAACGCGGCTACGATCAACACCGGTGCGACGGACGACCTCGACGCGCTCGCCACGCTCTGCGAACGCGAGCAGCTATGGTTCCACGTCGACGGTGCAATCGGCGCGCTGCTCGCGCTGGCGCCAGGGCACCGCCACCTGGTGCGCGGCATGGAACGCGCGGACTCCGTCACGCTCGACCTGCACAAGTGGTTGCACGTGCCGTTCGAAGCGGCGTGCGTGCTGGTGCGTGATCGCAGGGCGCACCGCGAAGCGTTTGCCCTGACGCCGGAATACCTCGAACGCACCGAGCGCGGGCTCGCGAGCGGCGCGCTCTGGTTCAGCGAATACGGGTTGCAGCTTTCGCGTGGCTTCCGTGCGCTGAAAGTGTGGCTATCGATCAAGGAGCACGGGCTCGATCGCTTCGGCCGCCTGATCGACCGCAACATCGCGCAGGCGCACGAACTCGCCGCCCTGGTTGCGGCGGAGCCCGAGCTCGAACTGCTGGCGCCCGTCGCGACCAACATCGTCTGCTTCCGTTACAACCCGGGCAGTCTTGGTGACGAGCAGCTCAATGCCCTGAACGAGGAACTGCTGATCCGCCTGCACGAAAGCGGGATCGCCGCGCCCTCCTATACGACGCTGCGCGGCCGCTATTGCCTGCGCGCCGCGATCGTCAATTTCCGGACGACGAGCGCCGACCTGCCGGTGCTCGTGAGTGCCGTCAGGGAGATCGGGGCGTCACTCCCGCGTCCTTGAGCGGCAGGACGCCGAAGGCGTCGGCATGCAGGCTCTGCACGTAGAGCACGCCGTCGCGCTCGGTTGCGCCGCTCGTCTCGGGTAGTTTTCCCGTCGGATCCTGCAGGTCGAGCAGGACGTGGCCCTGTTCGTCGAAGGCAATGACGTGGCCGTACGCGGCTGGCACGGGCCACAGCGACTTCGGCAGGCGCAGCGTCAGGGCGCGCAGCCACGGTCTGCCCGACATGCCGTCGATCGCATCGCTGCGCGGCTTGGTGAAACCGGTCCAGAAGCGTCCATCCGCACCGCGCGTGACGTTATCCGGGAACCCGGGAAGGTTATCGAGCAGGACCGTGACACCCGCGGAATTATCGCGCACGGCCTTGCCGGCATCGATCGCATCCGAACCGCGGGCGATCTTCAGGACGCGGTACCTGCCGGTCTCCGCGACGATCAGCGACTGCTCGTCGGCGGTCAGTGCGACGCCGTTCGGAAAGCAGAGGCCGGTGGCGACGATGCGGGTCTCGCCCGTCGCAGGGTCGTATTCGAGCACGCGTCCGCTGCACGATTGCTCGATGATGTCGAACAATGCAGCGTCGAACGTGCCGTATTCCTGCGGCGACATCCGCTGCGTGGCATCGGTGAACACCATGCGGCCGTCCGCAGCGACCACGACGGCATCGGCATAGCGAATGGGATCGCCACCCACGCTGCTGGCCAGCACACGAACGCTGCCGTCTGCTTCCAGGGCCAGCAGGCCGCGCAGCGCGTCGGCGATGATCAGCCGGCCATTCGCGTCGAAGTCGAGGCCGAGCGGCCGGCCAGCCGTGTTGGCCACGGTCTCGATCGAACTGCCGTCGGCATTCATTCTGAGCACGGCGCCCGACAGCGTTGCCGTGTACAGCCTGCCGTCCGGACCAAAGGCGATGTGTTCGGGCCCGACTTCCGGTGTCACCGCGACGAGCTGTAATTGCGCCAGGCGCTCGTTGCGCGCGTGAGCCCCGACATAGCCTGCCGACTTTGGCGCATTCCAGGCCACGGGTGCGACGGGAACGGGCCACGCGAGCAGGTAGACCGCTGCTGCCGCAATGACGGCGCCGGCAAGCAATAGACCGTTGCGCATCGAACCTCTCCTCAGTCGACGCCCGTCGGGATCAGGTGGCGAGGTGCAGCATCTTGCGCGCTTCAGCCGGTGTCGCGCACTCGCGTCCCGCCGCGCGCGCCAGGCCGACGATGGCGTCGATCAGTTCGCCATTGCTGCGCGCCTTGCGTCCGTCCGGCAGGTAGAACGTGTCCTCGAGGCCGGTGCGCAGGTTGCCGCCAAGTTCTGCAGCACGACGATGCAGCGGCCAGACGTTCTCGCGGCCGATCGCAGTGACCTGCCAGGTGGCGTCGGCAGGCAACAGTCCGATCAGGACCGGCAGCAGCGCCGGATCGGCCGGCATGCCGGACTCGACCCCCATGACGAAGTTGAGGTCTGGGTGGCCGCGATACAGCCCTGAGCGCAGGAACATGTCGACGCTGCGCACGATGCCGACGTCGAAGCATTCGAATTCGGGCAATGCGCCGGTCTCCTGCATCACCTGCAGGAAGGCCGCGACTTTCTCCACCGGGTTGTCGAAGAGCATCGGCGGCCAGGCCCAGCGACCGTCGCTGCGCATCTTCAGGTAGTTCAGCGAACCCGCGTTGGCGGCTGCAATCTCGGGCTTCACGGCCCGGATGCAGGCGACCGGACCCGAGATATCCGGACCCACGATGCCGGTGGACTGGTTGAAGACGATGCCCGGGCAGGCTCCGCGGATCGCCTGCGCGATCGCGACGGCGACCGCCGGCTCCCAGCTGGGCAGGTGACCCTTGCCCGCGGCTTGCTGGCGATAATGAACGTGCACGACGCTGGCCCCCGCGTCGAAGGCCGCCCGTGCCTCGCGTGCCATTTGTTCCGGCGTCACCGGCACGTTGTGCTGCGCGGGATCCGTCAGCACGCCGGTCAGGGCGCAGGTCACGATGACTTTGGCGTTCATGCAGACTCTCCTTCGTACCGCACGAGCACCTGGCCGGGGACGACCTGGTCGCCCGCCTTGATGGCAACGTCCGCGATCGGGCCGGCACGTGCGGCGCGGATCTCGTGCTCCATTTTCATCGCCTCGAGCACGACGAGTCGATCGCCCTTGGCGACCGTCAGGCCGGTCGTCGCGGCCACTTCGACCACCCGGCCGTTGATGGCCGCACGAACTTCCATCGCGGCCGCGCCATCGGTCTCGCTCGAACGCGCGGGCTCGCGCCGCCGGCAATTGAAGACGAAATCGCCCTGCAATGTGTGCAGCCACAGCGTCGTGCCCGACCAGGCGTAGCGATAGTCGATGTGCTCGCCATCAATGATCGCCTTCGCCTGCATTCCGGTCGTGACCGGCACCGCCTGCAGCTGGATCTGGCCCGCGGCGTGTTCCACCCGCGCGCTGCCGGGTGTCAGGTACAGACGCCCGCGCATCTCGGTGCTTGCGCCCGCCAAGGCCGCAGGTGCGTGCCAGCGCAGTCGCCACGGTTGCGGCAATGGCCGGCCGGTGCTCCAGTTGCGCCACGCTGCTGCCGTGCATTCGGCTTCCGGCGCGCCGGCGACGGAAATCCAGGCGGCCAACGCCCAGAGCCTCGCGTCGGGCTGCGGCTGACGAGTCTCGGCAGCGCCAAAGTGCCGTTCGATGAAGGCCGTTGACACGTCGAATCCCGCGCGGAAGCTCTCATGCCGGAGCAGGCGGCCGAGAAACGCACGATTGCTCTGCAGGCCGAGCAGCACGGTTCGGTCGACCGCTGCAGCGAGCTGATCGATGCACTGCTCCCGCGTCGGCGCATGCGCGATCAGCTTGGCGACCATCGAGTCGTACCAGGCCGGGACCTCGGCGCCCGCCCGCAACGCGTGATCGCAGCGGACGCCCGTGGGCGGTGACCAGTCCACGATCGTGCCGCTGCCAGGCATGAAGTCGTCCATCGGCGACTCGGCACACAGCCGCACTTCGATGGCGTGGCCGCGCAACTGCACTTCGTCCTGCCGCAAGGGCAGCGGTTCGCCGCGCGCCACGCGCAATTGCCATTCGACCAGATCGAGGCCCGTGACGCATTCGGTCACCGGGTGCTCGACCTGGAGCCGTGTGTTCATTTCCATGAAGTAGAAGTGGCCCGCGCGGTCGAGCAGGAATTCGACGGTGCCGGCGCCGACGTAGCCGATCTCGCGCGCAACGGCCACGGCAGCGGCTCCCATGCGCACGCGCAGCTCGGCATTCACGGCCGGCGAGGGGGATTCCTCGATGAGCTTCTGGTGCCTGCGCTGCACGGAGCAGTCGCGTTCGCCGAGGTGCAGGACGTTGCCGTGCGCATCCGCAAACACCTGGATCTCCACGTGACGGGGTTCGACCAAAGCACGTTCGAGGATCAGCCGCCCGTCGCCGAAAGACTTGGCCGCTTCCGCGGCCGCCGAGCGGAGGGCGTCCGGCAGGCCCGGCGCGCTCTGCACCAGCCGCATGCCGCGCCCGCCGCCGCCGCCGGCGGCCTTCACCATCACCGGGTAGCCGATGCGGTCCGCTTCGTGCTGGAGGATGGCGGGATCCTGATCGTCACCGTCGTAGCCGGGCACGACAGCGATGCCAGCGGCGGCCATGCGCTGCCGCGCACGCGCCTTGTCACCCATCGCGTCGATCGCCGCGGGCGGTGGACCAACGAAGACGAGACCGGCGGCGGTGACGGCGGCGGCAAATGCGGCGTTCTCGGAAAGAAAACCGTAACCCGGATGAATCGCGTCCGCGCCTGACGCGCGCGCCGCCGCGAGCAGCTTGTCGATGCGCCGGTAGCTGTCCGCCGCGGCGAGGCCGCCCAGTGGCACGGTATCGTCGCAGGCAGCAACGTGCACGCTGCCGCGGTCGGCGTCGGAGTAGACGGCGACGGTCGCAATTCCCATCTGCCGGGCGGTGCGGGCGATGCGCGTGACGATCTCGCCGCGGTTGGCGATGAGCAGGCGATGCACGGGCATCAGTCGAACTCCGGCAAGGCGGGGACTTCCGTATGCCACGCGGGTCGACGACGTTCGCGACTGGCGGCGATGCCTTCACGCGCCACTCCAGCGCGCAGCAGTGCGGCGAAGTCCTGCGCAGCCGCGTCGAGCGCCGCCGGCAGGGGCGTCTCGAGGTTGCGCAGGGCGAGACGCTTGGTCGCGCGCAGCGCGCTCGGTTCGGCCAGTGCGAGCAGCCCGAGTTCGGCCGCGACGGTCTTGCTCAGGTCGGTCAGGGGCACCACGACGTCGATGAACCCGTCGGCGTGCGCTGCGATTGCATCGAGTCGTGCGGCCGCCAGCATGCGCCAGCGAGCTCGTGTCGCACCGATGCGCCGCGCGACGAAGGGTGCGATCTGTGCGGGAGCGACTCCGAGCGTGACCTCGGGCATGGCGTACACCGCGTCGTCCGTCGCAATGACGCGATCGAGCACGGCCGCCAGCCCGACGCCGCCTCCCATCGCCGCGCCACGAATGACTCCGAGCGTGGGAACCGGCAGCGCCGCGAGGCGTTCGAGCATCGCGCCGAACTTGCGGTTGTGCGCGATGATTGGATCGGGGCCGGCAGGTGCCGGCGCGGCCATCAGCTCCAGGAAGCCACCGAAGTCGGCGCCTGCGCAAAAGCTGCCGCCCGCTCCCCACAGCACCAGTGTGTGCGCCTCGGCATCCGCTGCGACGCGATCGCACAGCGCCAGCAATTCATCCATCAACGGCTCGGAGAGTGCGTTGCGCTTGTCGGGTCGGTTCAGGCGCGCGAACCAGAACGCACCGCGGCGCTCGACCTGTACCAGCGCCTCACCTGCCAGGCTCATGCGCCCGGTCTCGACAACGTGCCGGTCAGCTTGCAGATGATCGAGAGCATCACCTCGTCGGCGCCGCCGCCGATCGAGCCCAGTCTGCCGTCGCGCAGCAGGCGCGACACGCGGTTTTCCCAGGTGTACCCCATGCCGCCCCAGAACTGCAGGCACTTGTCCGCGACCTCGCGCGACAGCCGGCCGGCCTTGAGCTTGGCCATCGACGCGAGCTGCGTGACGTCCTGCCCGGCGACGAAGAGTTCCGTCGCGCGGTAAACGAGCGCGCGCAGCGCCTCGACCTCGGTCTGCAGTTCGGCGAGCGTGTAGTGCACGACCTGATGGTCGAGCACGCTGCGGCCGAAGATCTGGCGGCTGCGCGTGTATTCGATGGTGTCGGCGATCGCGTGATCGAGGCCGCCCAGTGCATTGGCGGCACCCCACAACCGTTCTTCCTGGAACTGCTGCATCTGGTAGGTGAAGCCCATGCCCTCGTCGCCGATGCGGTAGCGCTGCGGCACGCGCACGTCGTCGAAGTGAATCTGCGCGGTGTCGGACGAGTGCATGCCGAGCTTGCGGATTTTGCGCGCCACGGTGACGCCGGGCGTCTGCATCGGCACGACGATCAGCGACTTGTTGCGGTGCGGGCTGCCGTCCGACGTGTTCGCGAGGCAGCACATCCAGTCGGCTTGCGCGCCGTTGGTGATCCAGAGCTTGCCGCCGTTGATGACGTAGTCGCCGCCGTCCTTGCGGGCCGTCGTGCGGATCGCGGCGACGTCGGAGCCGGCGCCGGCTTCGGAGACGCCGATGCACGCCACCCTTTCGCCCGCGACCGCCGGCACGAGGAATTCACGCTGCAGTTCGGGGCTGCCGATCCGCGCCAGCGCAGGCGTCGCCATGTCCGTCTGCACGCCGATTGCGAGCGGCACGCCACCACACGTGCACGCGCCGAGCGCTTCGGCCAGCACGACGGCGTAGCTGTAATCGAGCGCCGCGCCACCGACGGCCGCGGGCTTGGTGAGCCCGAGCAAGCCGAGTTGCCCGAGCTTGCGCAAGACTTCGTGCGCGGGGAACGCGCCGGCATCCTCCCAGGCATCGACGTGCGGATTGAGTTCTTCGCGGCAGAACCGCTCGACGGTGCGGCGCAGCTCTGCGTGTTCGTGGGTAAATAGCATGAGAACCTCGGAATCAGGGGCGGGCGACGCCGAAGGTGAGCGGGCGCAGTTGCAGGCCGTCCGCGCGCCGGAAGAGCTGCAGTACCTGCGTCAGCACGCCGCGGGTGTCGCGCGGGTCGATGATGCCGTCGTCGAGCAGCCGGCCGGAGGTGTAGAACGACGACGTCTGCCGGTCGAAAGTCTCGACGATCCTGGCGCGCATGCCGTCGATCTGGGCGCGGTCGGGTTCCAGTCCGCGGTCGCGGGCCGAAGCCTCCAGCACGATCGCCATCGTCCCTGCTGCCTGCTCGGCGCCCATGACGGCGGTGCGCGCGTTTGGCCACGAGAACAGGAATCGCGGGGCGAAGCCGCGGCCGCACATGCCGTAGTTGCCGGCGCCGTAGGACGCCCCGCACTGGATCGTCACCTGCGGCACGGTCGCGTTCGCCACGGCCTGGATCATCTTGGAGCCGTGCTTGATCATCCCGGCGCGCTCGGACTCCTTGCCGACGATGTATCCGGTCGTGTTCTGCAGGTAGATCAGCGGCAGCCCGGACTGGCAGCATTGCTGGATGAAATGCGTCGCCTTGCTCGAACCCGCCGGATCGAGCGGGCCGTTGTTGCTGAGGATTCCCACGGCAAACCCGCCGATCGACGCGTGCACGCAGACGGTGGCGGGGCCGTAGTCGGGCTGGAACTCCATGAAGTCCGAGTCGTCGCAGAGCCGGGCGATGACCTCGCGCATGTCGACGGGCTTGCGGCCATCGACCGGCATGATGCCCAGCAGTTCGTCGGCGGCAAAGCGCGGCCCGAGTGCTGCCGGCAGGCTGGTTTCGTGCCGATGCCAGGCCAGGCGTCGCAGGTGTTCCCGCAGCGCGCGGATCGCATCGGCGTCGTCCTCGGCGAGGTACTCGGCGAGTCCCGAGACGGAGGCGTGCATCAAAGCGCCGCCCAGCTCTTCTTCCGTTGCGATCTCGCCAGTCGCTGCCTTGAGCAGCGGCGGGCCGGCGAGGAAAGCGCGCGCGCGGTCGCGCACCATCACGACGAAGTCCGACATGCCGGGCATGTAGGCCCCGCCGGCGGTGGCGCTGCCATGCACGATCGTCAGCACGGGTATGCCCGCCGCCGACATGCGCGCGAGTCGCGCGTAATGCGAGCCGCCGAAAATGAAGTCCTCGACGCGGTAGCGCAACAGGTTGGCGCCGGCGGACTCGACCAGGTGCACGAACGGCAGGCCGTTCTCGAGCGCAAGCTGCTGCACCCGCTGAAATTTCTCCAGCCCCATCGGCTGCAATGCGCCGGCTTCGATGCCGGAATCGTCGACGACGATCACGCAGCGGGCGCCACTGACCTGGCCGATGCCCGCCAGCAATCCGCCGCCCGGCGTCGACTTCTCGGGATCGGGGTTGTCCAGCAGGTAACCGGCACAGGCCGCGAGTTCGAGGTAGGGCGCGCCCGCATCCAGCAGCAGTCCCAGTCGCTCGCGCGGCAGCAACTGGCCGCGCCTGGCGAACCTTGGTCCTGCGCGACCCGATGCTGCCGCCGCGCGGTCGCGCAATTCGTCGTGGCGCGCGACCAGCGCCAGCATGTGGGCACGGTTTTCCGCACCGGCGGTGCCCGCCACGTCCAGGGACGATTTGAAGACCGGCATGCCTGACACCTTGGCGACTCGACCCGGGGATCGTAAAGCAAGCGCTTGCTTGAATAAAGAGGTGGCCCTAGGATCGTCGCATGGAGCCCCTCCGGCTGAACCCTGCCCGCCTGACACCGGAACACCTGGCGTTCCGGGACGCGGTCCGTCGCTTCGCGGTTCGCGAGCTGGAGCCATACGTGGCGGGCTGGGACGAGGCGGGTGGATTTCCGCGCGACCTCTACCGCCGCGCTGCAGAGGCCGGCCTGTTCGGGCTGCGGCTGCCGGAGGAATACGGCGGCGTGCCCGACGCCGACTTCCGGCACACGCTGGTCTCCTGCGTCGAACTGGCCCAGTGTGGCTCTGGCGGGGTGCTCGCCTCGCTGATGTCGCATTCGATCGCCGCGCCGCCGATCGCTGCGCTCGGTTCGCCGGAGCTGCAGCGCCGCACGCTGCCGCGCATCCTGTCGGGCGAATGGATCGCCGCACTGGCGATCACCGAACCGACCGGCGGCTCGGACGTGGCAGCGCTGCAGACGAGTGCGCGCAGGGACGGCGATTGTTACGTCGTGAACGGCGAGAAGACGTTCATCACCTCCGGCATGCGCGCCGACGTCTATACGGTCGCGGTGCGCACCGATCCCGCTGCGAAAGCTGCGCGCGGGATTTCGCTGCTGGTGATCGAGCGCGACGCCCCCGGCTTCACGCGGACCCCGCTGCAGAAGATGGGCTGGTGGGCGTCCGATACGGCGCACCTGCGGTTCGACGAGGTCCGCGTGCCAGCCGCCAACCTGCTCGGCACCGAGGGCGAAGGTTTCCGCGCGATCACGCACAATTTCACGGCCGAGCGTTTCTCGATGGCCGCCCTGTCGCTGGGATTCGCGTGGGCGTGCTACGGCGAAGCCCTCGAGTGGGCGCGGCAGCGGCGCACGTTCGGCCAGCGCCTGGTCGATCACCAGGTCGTCCGGCACCGTTTCGTCGACATGCTGGCGCAGATCGAAGCGACGCGAGCGCTGCTCGAGGACGTGGCCTGGCGGCTCGATCACGAGGGCAGTGCGGATCCGGGTGTCGTTGCGTCCGTCTGCATGGCGAAGAACACGGCGACGCGGACGATGCAGTTCTGCGCGGACGCGGCGGTGCAGACGCTCGGCGGCATGGGCTACATGCGTGGCACCAAGTCCGAGCGCATCTATCGCGAAGTGAAGGTCAACATGATCGGCGGTGGCGCGGAAGAAATCATGAAGGACCTGGCCGCGCGCCAGCTGGGCCTGTGAGCGCGGTGTCGAAAGCCAGGGTCCTGCGCAGACGCAAAGTGCCCGACGTCGATACCAGCCGTCGACAGCAGCTGTTGCGCGCGTCCGCGCGCCTGTTTCGCGAGAAAGGCTATGACGGCACCTCGGTGCGCGACATCGCCCAGGCGACGGGCATGCAATCGGGCAGCTGGGTGTACCACTTCGCCACCAAGCACGACATTCTCGAAGCGGTCATGAAAGAAGGCCTGGTCGACGCGCTGGCGCGCATCGAAGCGATTGCCGCGCTGGGCTTGCCGCCACGGCAGCAGTTCGATCAACTCGTGCGCACGCATCTCGATACGCTGCTCGGCGCGGGCCAGGATTTCATCCCGGTCGTGCTGTACGAGTGGCGCTCGCTCGAGCCAGCGGCGCGGCGCCGGGTGTCGGTGCTGCTGAAGCGCTACGAAGCGGTCTGGGAGCAAGCCCTCGCGCAACTGCGGGCGGCCGGCGACTGGTCCGGCACCACGCGGATCGACGCGTTGCTGCTGTTCGGAGCGCTGAACTGGATCGCACGCTGGTACGACCCGCGCGGCGCGCTCGACGTCCAGGGGCTCGCCGACGCGTGCATCCGGTTCTTTCTGCGCTCGCCGCTCCCACCGGACCGCCGAGCAAAGTCGTCGGCTCGATCGCCACGCGCGGCGAATTGACGTAATCGACGTGGACGCGACGTTGGTGGCGCAGTATCTTGCAGCCAGGGGCGGGGGAGTCGAAAAAAAATGCGGCAATTGTCCGGGACGGACAGCCTTTTCCTGCGCCTCGAGCGTGGTAACCAGTACATGCACGTGGCCGGGCTGGGCATCTATGACCCGTCCACCGCAACCGAAGGGCGTGTCCGCTTCAAGGACGTGCTGCGTTTCTTCCAGGCACGGCTCGACTCCCTCCTGATTTTTCGTCGCCGGCTGGGCCTGTGCCTCGAGGCTCGACCGCAGCAAGCCGTTGTCGGAGGCCTACCTCATCGAAGGCCTCGACCACATTCCGGGCCTGCTTGCGGGCAGCTTCGCGCTGTACCTGAAGATCCACCATTGCGCCGTCGACGGGGAGGCCGGCACGGACCTGATCCGGGCCATTCATTCGACATTGGCGGAGGATTTCAGTGAGCCTGCAGCCAGGCTCCGGCGCTACCAGGAGCGGATGCCGCAGGAGGTCCCGACCGTGGCCCGGCTCGTCACGGCACTGCGCAAACCCCCGGCAACCCGTTTTGCCGACAAAGTATCCGCGCATCGGGTCGTCGAGGGGGTGGGCCTCCCGCTCGCCCGCGTCAAGACGATCCGCGCGTCAATTCCCGCGGCGACCATCAACGACCTGTTCATGACCACCGTCGGCAGCGCGCTGCGGCGCTATCTCGCAGCCAGGGGTGAACTGCCGGAAGCGACCCTCACCCGCATGGTGCCGATGTCGTTCCGCGGACCCGACAAGACCGCCGACGTCGGCAACCAGATCGGCATGGCCGTGATGCCGCGGCACACCGAGTTGCACGATCCGATCGACCGTCTGCAGGAAATTCGCCGCGGTGCAGCAAAGGCCAAGGCGTTCAATGCAGTCGTCGGCCGCGACCTGGCAGCTCGCTCGTTCGAGGTGCTGCCGGAACCGGCTTTTTTTCGCGGAATGCCAGCGTACAAGCTTCGCGGAACTCGAGCGCGCGGCGGCGGCGACGCGCCTGCGCAAGGTCGCCGACGGGCGCCCTGACTTTTGCATGGCAAAAACGCAACGCCTACTCGGGTTGTCTTGCGGCTGAGGCACTGGCAACCTTGCGCAACGGGGTTTTTCGGTAGTGGTATTTCGGATACTCACGACTGTGACCGTGGAAGGTCAGGACTAGCCTTGGCCAGACGTGCGGGACCAGACAGGGGATCCCGAGAGAATCTGCAACTGAGTGGGCTCACAGGCAACTGGGGGATTTCTAATGACGAGTGCAACGATGAATCCGGATCGCCGCAGCGCGCAGCTGGCCGCAGTGATCGGCACGGTGCTGGCGTGCTATGCCAGCAGCGCCACCGCGATCGAATTCGAGTTTGAAAACGGCGGCAAGCTGAACTGGAACACCACCGTCTCGGTGGGGGCGAGCTGGCGCGCCGAGGACCCGAGTCGCCAGCTCTATACGCGGTCGGACGGTTCACTCATCGGCCTCTATTCGAGCCCGCTGATCCCGGGCACGGCCGTTGGCCCCAGGGACGGCCTCGCCGGCAATCACGCCGCGGGCGACGGCAACCTGAACTACGCCAAGAACGACCGGTTCTCGACGCCGTTCAAGGTCATCACCGATCTCGAATACAAGAAAGGCCGCTTCGGCGCCCTGCTGCGGGCCAAGTACTGGTACGACCAGGCCTTGAACCAGGAGAACGTGCTCGTCGGCAGCCAGGCCAACAACTTCAACGGCGTTCGCCCGCGGCTCGGTCCGATTCCGGGTTACACGATCTGCACGGCGGCAACGCCGCCTGGCACGGCCTGCCTGCCCGTGTCCCCGCCGGGACAGAACCTGTGGCCCAAGGGCAAGTTGAGCGACCGCGGCTTCGAGGCCGAACAGCAGTTCGAAAACGTCCTGCTGCTCGACGCCTACGTCTACGGTTCGTTCGCCGTCGGCAACTCCGACCTGCAACTGCGTCTCGGCAACCAGGTGATCAACTGGGGTGAAAGCATCTTCATCCAGGGCGTCAACCAGATCAATCCGATCGACGTTCCGGCCGCCCGCCGCGCGGGCGCAGAGCTCAAGGAAATCCTGCTGCCGGTGTGGGCCGTCTACGCGAACTGGGGTTTCGACTTCGGCTCACTCGAGGCGTTCTACCAGCTGCAGTGGAACAACACGTCGGTGGACGGTTGCGGCACGTACTTCACGGCCACGAGCACGCTGATCTCGGCCAATCCGGGAGCCTGCAACAGCATCACCGTCGTCGGTGGCCATCTGGGCAACGCAGCTCCGGGCACGGTGTCGCCGATCGTCGCACAGCTGGGTTCGCAACCCTTCCAGCAGGGGGCCGCCGGCACCTATGTTCCGGCCATCCAGGGGCGTGAACCGAGCGACTCCGGCCAGTTCGGCCTGGCGTTCCGTTTCCCGGTCGAAAAGCTCGACACGGAATTCGGCCTGTACGCGATGAATATTCACAGCCGGATGCCGGTTGCGGCCAGCGTCACCGGCACCAACTGGAAAGACCTGTCGGCCGCGCAGCAGGCGGCACTGACGGCCGCTGGGCTGATCGGCAGCGACGCCTACGGCAACTACTGGACGTCGAGCAAGTTGCGCAGCCTGATGCCGGGCGCCGAGGCGGCGATCGAAGGCTACCTGCGCGCCGTCGGTCTCCCGGCCGACCTGCAGTCTGGCAAGGGGTTCTGGGAATACCCCGAAGACATGCAGATCTACGGCATCAGCGCGGCAACCAACCTGGGCGGTTGGTCTACGTCCGCGGAAATGAGCTATCAGGTCGACGTCCCGGTCATGGTCAACGGCAACGACCTGATCGGCGCGGGCGTGCTCGGCATCGGGCCCTATCGCGAGGTTGCACGTGTGGTGCAGGCGCAGAGCGCAGGCACCTACATGATCGGCCACGGCCTGTTCAACAAGACGCAGTTCCAGGTCAACGCGGTCAAGACCTTCAGCAACATCCTCGGCGCGGAGAACATGCTGCTCGTCGGCGAGATCGGTTCGCAGTGGAACAACGTGCCCGACTACACCAAGGGTGGGATCCGCTACGGACGCGGCTTCATGTTCGGCACGGGCTCGGGACCAGGCTATGCCGCCGATCCGAACTCACCCGAAGGCCAGCCGGGCCTCGGCGTGGCGAGCGCCGGCAACATGTGTTCCCCGACGTTTACGGGGCTGCCGGTCCCGGCGGCAAATCGTCTCTACAACCCGCACCCGAACGGCTGTCGCAACGACGGCTACGTGACGGACGTGGCCTGGGGTTATCGGCTGCGCGCCTCGATGGACTACAACAACGTCATGAACAGCGGCGTCACCGTTACCCCGAGCGTGTTCTGGGCGCACGACGTGGAAGGCGTCTCGATGGACCCGACGTTCATCGAGGACCGCATGACACTGGGACTGGGCGTCAAGTTCAACTACAACAAGAAGTACGTGCTGGACCTCAACTACGTCAGTTATGACAACGACAACTTCGATCCGCTGTTCGATCGCGACTACTACTCGGCCGCCGTCAGCGTGACCTTCTAACCGGATCCAGGAGACAGGACAACATGAAGACCATGAACAAAGTGCTTGTCGCTGCGATCGCGGCGGCGGGTCTGTTCGGCACGGCATTGCCCGCGTACGCCAAGCTGTCGGCAGCCGACGCGGCGCGACTCGGTGCCGACCTCACGCCGGTGGGCGCAGAAAAGGCCGGCAACAAGGACGGCACGATTCCGGCGTGGACGGGCGGCCTCTGCGCGCCACCCGCCGGCTGGACGGCGGCCAAGGGTTACGTGGATCCGTTCCCGAACGACAAGGTCAAGTTCACGATCACCGCGGCAAATACAGAGCAGTACAAGGACAACCTGACTCCCGGCGCTCTGGCGATGCTGAAAAAGTACAGCAACTTCAAGATGCCGGTGTACGAGACCCGTCGCACCGCTTGCTACCCGGACGCCGTCTACGCGGAAATCAAGGAGATGGCGACCAAGCTTGAACTGCAGGGCTTCGCCATCGTGGGCGGCCGGTCGGCCGTGCCCTTCCCGATCCCGCAGAGCGGACTGGAAGTGATGTGGAACCACCAGCAGCGCTACCTCGGCGGTGGCGTCAGCCGTGACTACCACAGCTTCCCGATCCGCTCCAGTGGCGACTTCTACAAGATCGGCGCCCACGAATACCGCATCTTCAA
Source organism: Pseudomonadota bacterium (assembly GCA_016705325.1). Taxonomy (GTDB): domain Bacteria; phylum Pseudomonadota; class Gammaproteobacteria; order Steroidobacterales; family Steroidobacteraceae; genus RPQJ01. The sequence continues at coordinate 165,467 of JADIYJ010000008.1, forward strand.
CCAGAACCTGGATCAGCCGCAGGACAACCTGCTGCTCGCGTTCCTGTCTTACTTCACGGCGCCTGCGACACTCGAAGGCACGGTGTTCCTGGTGCACGAGCCGCTCGACCAGGTCAAGCAGACGCGCTCGGCGTGGATCTACAACGCCGGCCAGCGCCGCGTGCGGCGCGCCCCTGACCTTGCCTACGACAATGTCAACGACGGCACGGAAGGCCTCCGGGTCACCGACCAGTTCGACGCCTGGAACGGCGCGCCGGACCGCTACGACTGGAAGCTCGTCGGCAAGAAGGAAATCTATATCCCATACAACTCGTACAAGCTGGGAAACAAGGCGCTCAAGTACAAGGAAGACCTGATCCGCCCGAACACGGTCAATGCGGACCACATGCGCTATGAACTGCATCGTGTGTGGGTCGTGGACGGCACGCTGAAGGCGGGCAGCAAGCACATCTACGGGCGCCGCACCTTCTATCTGGATGAAGACACCTGGACCGTCGTGTACGAGGACGCCTACGACACGCGCAAGAACCTGTGGCGCGTCGCGATCCACCCGATGATCCAGTTCTACGACGCGAAGGTGCCGTGGTACCGCTCGAACATCTGGCACGACCTCAACAACCAGAGCTACCTGCTGTCGCTGCTCGACAACGAGATCAAGACGCCCTGGAGGTTCGGCGAGAAGGGCAAGTGGGGCGACTTCCAGCCCGACTCGCTGCGTCGCATCGGCACCAAGTGAGCAGGGCCGCAGTGGGGCGATCATGCCTCGATTGAGCTGACGATGGCCGGCTCCGGAACACCCGGGGCCGGCCGTTTTGCGGTGGGGAGACCCGCCGCGGGGGATTCTTAATGATGTACCGGGCGGGAATCGCTTGTGCCTTGCTGGGCGCAGGCTTGTGCCTTGCGGCGCCTGCGCGCAGTGACGAAACCGCGCAGGTCGCGCAGAAGCCGGCATCGGCCCCGGCATCGAGCGTAGTCGTAGACATTCGCAGCGACCGGATCGTCCTGCTCGACATCACGCGGGTCGGCCAGCGCCTGATCGCCGTCGGCGAGCGCGGTTTCACGCTGGTTTCCGACGACGACGGCAAGACATGGAAGGGCGTGCAGACGCCCGTGACCCGCCAGCTGACCGGGCTTGCGTTCAAGGACGACAAGGTCGGCATAGCCGTCGGTCACGGTGGATCGTTCGTCCGCACCGAGGATGGCGGCAACACCTGGGCACTGGTGACCGTGGACGAGGCCGGTCTCGATTCCATCCTCGGCATCACGCACATTGCCGGCGACCATTTCATCGCTTACGGCGCGTTCGGCCTCTATTTCGACTCGCAGGACGCAGGCCGGACGTGGCAGCGAGGGACCGTGCTGTCCGAAGACTTCGATCGTCACATCTCGCGGGTGATCGCCGTCGGCAGCTCGCTGCTGCTCGTCGCTGAATCCGGCACGCTCGCGCGTTCCGACGACGGCGGCGCGACGTGGATCGCGCTGACTTCGCCGTACGCTGGTTCATATTTCGGCGCGCTCGCGGTCAAGGACGGCAGCGTCCTCGCGTTCGGCATGCGCGGGAACGTCTTCCGCTCGCTCGACCTCGGCACGACCTGGCAGAAGGTCGAAACCGGCACCACCGTGTCCTTCATGTCGGGCAGGCAACTCGCCGACGGGCGCGTGATGCTGGTCGGCAACTCGGGCCTGATTGGCGAGAGCGCCGATGGCGGACAGAGCTTTGTGTTGCATACCGCGACGCCTGGCAAGGGCTTTGCTGCGCTGCTGGAGAACCCGGGCGGCAGCATCCTTTTCGCAGGCGAAAGCGGTATCACACCGCTCGACCCGGCCTGGCTCGAGAGCCGGTAACGACACCGTCCAAGGACCACGAACATGGCGAATGACCTGAAGCCTGGAACGAGTGCCGCCGATGCCGAGATCGAACGGCAGGTATTTTCTGCGGACTGGGTCGGCAAGATCTCCTACTGGATCTTCCACTTTCGCAAGCCGCTGCTGATCCTGTTCGTGCTGATCACGATCCTGCTGGGGGCGATGGCCAGCCAGCTGCGAGTGCAGGCGGCCTTCACCAAGATGATCCCGCTGAAGCACCCGTACATGGCGACGTTCCTGGAGTACCAGGCGGACTTCGGCGGCGCCAACAAAGTGCTGGTCGCGCTACAGAACCGGAAAGGCTCCATCTACGACAAGCAGTTCATGGACGCGCTGCGCAAGGCCACCGAAGAAGTCTTCTACGTCCCGGGCGTCGAGCGCAGTTCCGTTACCTCGCTGTTCACCTCGAACGTGCGCTACAACGAAGTCGTCGAAGACGGCTTCCGCGGTGGCAATGTCGTCTCCGCCGACTTCGCGGGTACGCCCGAGCAGATGAAGAAGGTGCAGGAGAACCTGCTCAAGTCGGACTGGGTCGGCCGCATCGTCTCCAGCGACCAGTCGTCCGCCATGATCGTTGCAACGCTGATGGAGAACGACCCGGAAACGGGCGAACGACTTGACCTGCAGGCGGTGGCGGCCCAGCTCGAGAAGATCCGCGCCAAGTACGAGAACGAGAACACCGGCGTCCACATCATCGGGTTCGCCAAGGCGGTGGGCGACATTGCCAAGGGCGCGGCCGGGGTGCTCATGTTCTTCGGCATTGCGTTCGTCATCACGGCGCTGCTGCTGTACTGGTACTCGGGCTCGCTGATGATCACGGCGCTCGCACTCATCTGCGCGATCGTGCCCGTGATCTGGCTGCTGGGGCTGCTGCCGGTCTTCGGGCTCGGGCTCGACCCGATGTCGATCCTGGTACCGTTCCTGATCTTCTCCATCGCGGTCTCGCACGCGGTGCAGATGACCAACGCGTGGCGGCTCGAGACCTTGCACGGCGCCGACGGCATCACGGCATCGACGCATTCGTTCCAGAAGCTGTTCATCCCGGGCGCGATGGCGCTGCTCGCCAACGCGCTTGGCTTCATGGTGATCGCGTTCGTCGAGATCGAGATCGTGCGCGAACTCGCCTTCACGGCGACGATCGGCGTCACGGTGATGATCATCACCAACAAGATGCTGCTGCCGATCCTGCTCTCGTACTACAAGTTCACACCGGAGCAGGCCTCCAAGCTGGCCGGCAAGGAAACGGCGGGCGACTGGTTCTGGGAGCGCATCGGCCCGCTGGCGACGAAGAAGGTTGCCTGGGTGCCGATCCTCGTCGGCCTCGGCCTGCTGGCGTTCGGCCTGTCGCAGGCCCGACACCTGCACATCGGCGATCTCGGCAAGGGCGTGCCGGAACTGCGGCCAGACTCGCGCTACAACCAGGACGTCGGGATGATCACCAGCCACTTCGCGATCGGCGTGGACCTGCTGCAGGTCATCGCCGAGGCAAAGCCGGAGAACGACGACGACTCGCCCTGCGTCGATCGCGCCGTCATGGACAAGATCGAGGACTTTGAATTCCAGATGCGGCAGGTCGAAGGCGTGGCGACCGTGCGCAGCCTCGCGGGCTTCGTCAAGTCGATGACGCAGTCGTTCGCCGAGACGTTTATCAAGTGGCGCATGCTGCCCGAGAGCCGCGCGCAGATCGCGCAGGGCGTGGGGTATGCCACGCGGCTGGGCAACGAGTTCATGAACTCGCGTTGCACGGCCATGCCGATCAGCATCTACACGACCGACCACCAGGCGCAGACGATCGAGCACATCGTAAAGACAGTGAAGGACTTCAAGGCGGCCGGTGGCGACACCGAGCGCGTCACCTTCCGTCTTGCCAGCGGCAACGTCGGCGTCATGGCGGCCACGAACGAGGCCGTCGAGGCCGCCGACAAGTGGGTCAACCTGGCGTTGTTCGCGTCCGTGATGGTGCTCTGCCTGCTCACGTTCCGTTCGTTCCCGATCACGCTCTGCATTATCCTGCCGCTCGCGCTGGTGACGATCCTCTGCAACGCGCTGATGGCCATCCTCGGGATCGGCGTGAAGGTGAACACGCTGCCGGTGGTGGCACTCGGCGTCGGCGTCGGCGTCGACTACGGCATCTACCTCTTCGAACGCATGAAGCACGAGATGGAGGACGGCGGCCTCAAGCTCAAGGACGCCTTCGTCGAGGCACTGAAGCAGCGCGGCACGGCGTCGGTGTTCACGGCCGTGACCATGACGATCTCGGTGGCAACGTGGACGTTCTCGGACCTGAAGTTCCAGGCCGACATGGGCATCCTGCTCTGCTTCATGTTCCTGGTGAACATGTTCGGCGCGATCCTGCTGCTGCCGGCGCTCGCGGCGTACCTGGTGGGCGACCGCAAGACACCCGCCAAGGCGAAGGGCAAGGCGGCATAAATGAAGACCGGGCCTTGCGGCCCGGCCGTCTGGAAGGCGGGGACTGGAGCCGGCGGATGCCGGCTCCGAGCGGCTCAGCGGGTGCGACGTTCCTGGATGAGCTGGTCGAGACGCTCGATGAACATGCGCTCTTTCTCGCTCACGAGTTCGCCACCAATGCCCATTACGTCGCCTTCGCGCGCCGCGCGTGCAACGCGCGTGGCCAGTGACAGCACGAACTCACCGTAATGCATCAGGTCCTCGGCACTGCCGTGCGTGCCGAGCGCCTCCAGCGCGTGGCGTGCCGTTTCCAGCGCTTTTTCCTGCAGCCTGTCCGGTGTGCGGTGGCCTTCGTCCAGGGTGTAGAACCACTTACGGACGTCGTCCTGCGCATGCATGATGTGCGTGCTGCCGGCAATCTCGCTCACCAGCGGATGCGTGCTGTTGATGGCATCGACGATGCCCTGCAGGCCTGCCGAGCGTTCGAGCATCTCGTCGAAGGCGCTGCCGCCCGAGGACGACACTGCGATGATCACGTGATGCGGTGTGTTGCGCACGGCTTGCCACTGCACAATCGTCAGTTTTTCCCTGGTCAGCATCGGAAAATCCTCCACCCTGTTCTCGTTGGTGTCGCGCTCGGCGCCACGGCGCCTGCGCATTCGATGCAACGATCATACCCCGCAATCGGGAGCGGTTAAACGATGGACGTCCTGACTCAGCCCGTGCGGCTGCCCTGCGGCGCGTCCTTGCCGAACCGGTTGGCCAAGGCCGCCATGACCGAGGGGCTGGCCGACGCCTGGTTGCGCGCCACGCCTGCGCTCGAGCGTCTGTACCGCACCTGGAGCGAGGGCGGGAGCGGATTGCTGATCACCGGCAATCTGCAGGTGGACCGATTTGACCTCGAACGGCCCGGCAACGTCGCCATCGACCAGTCGGAGCCACGGACGTACGACGCCGAGGCCTGCGCGCGGCTTGCCGCATGGGCAAAAGCAGGAACGGCCAGCGGCAACCAGTTCTGGGTACAGATTTCGCACGCCGGTCGGCAGTCGCCGCGGTACGTCACGGGACGTCCGCTCGCCCCGTCGGCGGTGCAGCTCGACCTGCTCGGCAATTACGCGATGCCGCGAGCCCTGACGGAGGGCGAAATCGTCGACCTGATCGGCCGGTTTGCGCATGCGGCGCGGGTCGTGCGCGAGTGCGGATTCACTGGCGTGCAGGTGCACGGGGCCCATGGCTACCTCATCAGCTCGTTCCTGTCCCCGATCACGAACCAGCGCACGGATGCCTGGGGCGGAACGCTGGCGAATCGCGCCCGTTTTCTGCTCGAAACCCTGCGTGCCGTGCGCAGGGCCGTGGGCCGGGATTTTCCCGTGGCGCTGAAGCTGAATTCGGACGACTTCCGCAAGGGCGGCTTCTCGCACGAGGAGTGCCTGCAGGTCGTCGCGTGGCTGAACGACGAAAGCGTGGACCTGCTCGAGGTCTCGGGCGGCACCTACGAACAGCCGCGACTGCTCGGCTTCGAAGGCCGCTCCGCAGACGCGATACCGGTCCGTCGGAGTACGCGGGCGCGGGAAGCGTATTTCCTCGAGTACGCGACCGCGATCCGCCGCGTGACCCGCATGCCGTTGATGGTCACCGGCGGTTTCCGCACGCGCGCGGGCATGGCAGCCGCGCTTGGCGCTGCGCCGGGCGAGGGTGACTGCGACGTGATCGGGCTCGGGCGGCCGCTCTGCTGGATGCCTGATTTCCCGCGACAGCTGCTGGCGGGGGCAAGGGACGGCATCGAGGACCTTGACGAACGCCTGCGATTGCGGGAGCGGGGCTGGCTGTCACCACAGGGTTCGAGCGTCGCCGCCAAGGCGCTCAACGCGTTTGCCGCGCAGTCCTGGTACTACTGCCAGCTCTTCCGGCTGGCGGAGGGCAGGCCCGCCGACATCTCACGCAGCGTGTTGTCGACAATGCGTGAGTACCTGGTTGCCGAGTCGAAGTCGGCGTATGCGACGCGACGCGTTTATCCAAGGGAATGGAGGGCAGGGGTCGGTTAGACTGCGCAGCTCGCAGGGCAACCGCGCGGGCAACTCACTCAATCATGCAGCAGGGCATCGTCGCGGCCGTTGCGGATCTCTGGCCCATTTTCGTATCGGTGGCATACGTCACCGGGGCTGTCTGGGTCACCGTGGATGCGGTGCTGCGCAAGCGCCACGTGCCGGCCATCATCGGCTGGGTCGGGCTTGCGTGGCTCGTGCCGGTCGTCGGAGCCCTCGCGTACTTCCTCCTGGGAATCAACCGCATCCGCCGCTCCGCAACTGCGATGAACCGCCGGGTCGAATCGGTCGCTCACGGCGATGCAGGCGTGTCCCGGTTCGGTGCGATACAGCGCGAGGTGCTCGACGCACGCTATCCCGGATTCGCCGGCCTGGACCGGTTGGGCGAGCGCGTAACGCGCAACCCCTTGCTGGACGGCCACCGTGTCGAGCCGCTGCAGGATGGCGATGCGGCGTTCCCGGCCATGCTCGGGTGCATTGATGCGGCTCGGACCTCGGTTACCCTCGCGACCTACATCTTCGATAACGATCACGCCGGTCGTGCATTCCAGGACGCGCTGGTGCGCGCGCGCGGTCGTGGCGTCGAGGTCAGGGTGCTGATCGACGACGTCGGCGCGCGCTACACGCGGCCGACGATGATCCGCGTGCTGCGCGCGGCCGGGGTGCCGGTCGCCGCGTTTCTGCCGACTCGCATACCACGCCTCTTCCGGTACGCGAATCTGCGCAACCACCGCAAGATTCTCGTCGTGGACGGGCGCGTCGGCTTCACCGGCGGCATCAATGTCCGTGCGGGTCATTGGCTTTCCCGCCGCCCCGCCCGTCCGGTGCGGTGCCTGCATTTCCGCGTCGACGGACCGGTCGTCGCCGACATGCAGCGCGCGTTCGCGATCGACTGGGCCTTCAGTACCGGTGAACGACTCGGCGGCGAGCGCTGGTTTTCGCCGACGCAAGGCTGCGGCCCGGTGGCAGCACGCGGCGTGCCGGACGGCCCGGACGCCGACCTCGACAACCTGCTGCAGATCATCGTGGGAGCGCTCAGCGTCGCAACGCGACGCGCTCGGATCGTTACGCCGTACTTTCTGCCGGACAGCGTGCTGTTGCGCGCCGTGCAGGTGGCCGCATTGCGCGGGGTCGAGGTGGACATCGTGCTGCCTGGCCGCAGCAACGTGCCGCTGATGGATTGGGCGATGACGCCGCAGCTGCCCGAGCTGATCGAGAAGGGCTGCCGTATCCACCTTGCGCCGCCGCCGTTCGACCATAGCAAACTGTTCGTCGTGGACGGCACGTGGTCGCTCATCGGTTCGACGAACTGGGACGCCCGGAGTCTACGGCTCAATTTTGAGTACAACCTCGAGTGCTATGACCGCGAGCTCGCTTCGCGGCTCGAATCGATCATCGACGCGAAGATCGCGATCGCCCGGCCCCTCGGCCTCGCCGAGCTCGAGGGTCGGGCCTTGCCGGTGCGGTTGCGCGACGGGCTTGCGCGGCTGCTGTCGCCGTACCTGTGAGAGAGCCGCCACGGGGACGCTCTCGATTTGACCCCTGACCCCTAATACTTTGAGAACCACTGCAGCGCGAGTTCCGCCACGCGGTCCGGCTGCTCGAGCGGCAACCAGTGTCCCGCGCGTTCGATGCGCTCGTAGCGCCACGGCGCGGCCATGCGCTGGTGCGAATCCCGCATCTGGTCTTCGGCGAGAAAATGATCGCCGCTGCTCCAGACGCCGAGCGTCGGCACGGCGCATTTTTCCCAGGGTCCGAACAGCACGCGGCGCAGGTTCGCGCGATACCAGTTGAGCCCGGCCGTCAGGCGACCCGGCCGCGACAGGTCCTTTACGCAATCGTCGATGCGCGGGTGCTGCCTTCCCCAGCCACGCAGACCCGCGTAGCCGCGTTGAGCGAGCCAGCGTTCCGCCGCGCCCGGCACCTGCCACGCGAGCGTGTAGAGACCCTTCAGCTTCTGCTCGAGGCCCGCCACGGCGTACTGGCGTGGATGCCCGACCGAGAGTGCAACCTGCGACCGCACGAGCTGGGGATGTTCCAGCGCCAGGCACCAGCCTGCGACGGCGCCCCAGTCGTGGCCGATCACACGCACGGGCGCGTCGTTCGCCAGGCGGCCGATCAACACGCGCAGATCGGCGACGACGTGTCCCAGCGCGTAGTCGCCGACGGACGCGGGCGCATCGGAACGGCCAAACCCCCGCAAGTCCGGCGCGATGACGCGAAAACCCGCCGCCACGAGCATTGGCGTTACGTCATGCCAGAGTTCGCTCGAATCCGGGAAGCCGTGCAGCAGCAGGACGACCGGGCCGCTTCCTGCCTGGCGCACGTGGAGGACTGCACCGCTGGCGGACAATCGGGCATGGGTTGGCCGCGACATCACTGCCTCCGGGCGCGCAACGGGCTGCGCCGTGAACCTGAGCTTACCTCACGGCGAACCGGGTTGTGCCCGCGCGGCCTTTCTACCTGCCGCGCGGCGAGGCATGATCCCTTCCGTTCCAGCATTTCAGCATTCCAACCTCGTTTCGCAGGTAAGGGTTCCAGGATGAACTGCCGCAAGCCACTGTTCGCCACTGCGCTCGTGCTGCTCGTCGCCGCCTGCGCGACCAGCCCCAGCGGGCGCAGGCAGCTGATGCTGGTTTCCGAAGAGCAGGCGATCAGTGCGTCGCGCCGGGCGTACGCGCAGGAGATGGGCAGGTACCAGAAGGAAGGCAAGCTCGTCACCGATCCGCACGCGCTCAAGCGCGTGAACGTGATCACCGAGCGCCTCGTGGCACAGGCCGTCAAGATGCGGCCCGACAGCGCGAAGTGGCAATGGAGCGTGCAGGTCATCGACGATCCGAAGACCGTCAACGCCTGGTGCATGGCGGGCGGGCGCATGGCGCTCTACACGGGCCTGATCATGAAGGTCGATCCGACCGATGACGAACTCGCGGCCCGTGCGGGCTACGACCCGCGCGCCGCCGTCACGTTGTGGCAGAAGATGGGGAAGGTTGGCGGCAGCTCGCCGCCCGAATTCCTGAGCACGCACCCGAGCGACGCCACGCGACAGCAGCGCCTCGGTGCGCTCGCGCCGAAGATGCTGCCGTACTACCAGGCGGGGGGTACGCGCCCGACGTATCCGGTACGCACGGGACCGGCTGGCGTTTGACGCGCCGCGCATGAACCGGGGACCGCTCTCGCCGCCGGTTGCCGCGATCCGGCCACACGAGGTCCATTCGCCGCACGGTGTCCGCGTGGACGACTATTACTGGCTGCGCGACGACACGCGCACATCGCCAGACGTGCTCGCATACCTGCTTGCCGAGAATGCGTATCGCGAGGCGATGACGGCGTCCCTGCAACCGCTCGAAGCCGAGTTGTACCGGGAAATCGTCGGGCGCATCCGCCAGGACGATTCGAGCGTGCCGTACCGCGACAACGGCTGGTGGTACCTGCATCGCTACGACACCGGCGACGAATACCCCGTCTACGCCCGCCGCGCGGGCAGTGCCGACGGCCCCGAGCAGGTTCTGCTCGACCTGCGCGAGAACGCGCGCGGTCTCGAGTACTACGACGTCGGCTCGATCGAGGTCAGCCACGACAACCGCCTGCTCGCATTCACCGAAGACGTCGTGGGCCGCCGCCAGTACAGGCTGCGTTTCAAGTCGCTGGTGACGGGTGAGCTGCTGCCTGACGTCGTGCCGAATGTCGAGGAGGGCGTGGTCTGGGCGGCCGACAACCGGCGCGTGCTGTATGTCGAAAAGGATCCGGTCACGCTGCTGGGATTGCGAGTGCGTGCGCACGAGCTCGGCACCGATCCCGCGCGCGACCCGGTCGTGCACGAAGAGGAAGACGAGGCGTTCTACACGTCCGTCGGCCTGACGAAGGATCGGCGGTACCTGCTGATCGATTCGAGCAGCACCGTCACGACCGAAGTCCGTTACGCACCCCTCGACGATCCCGCGCTGGACTTCAACGTGTTCCTGCCGCGCAGCCGCGGGCACGAGTATTCGGTGGACCACGTCGGCGAACGCTGGGTCATTCGCAGCAACTGGCAGGCGGTGAACTTTCGGTTGCTCGAGGCCTCGGCGGCAGACACCGGACGACGCGAACGCTGGCGCGAACTCGTGGCGCACCGGGACGACGTGCTGGTGGCGGGATTTGACGTGTTCGACAACTTCCTCGCGGTCGAGGAGCGAGTCGCGGGCCTGCGCAAGGTCCGCATCCGGCCGTGGGCTGGAGGGCGTGAGTTCCACATCGACTCTGACGAGCCCGCGTACCGCATGGCGCTGGATATGAACGAGGAGGTGGACAGCGAGGTCGTGCGTTACACCTACACGTCGCTCACGACGCCGCGCACGACCTACGACTACGACACGCGGACCGGCGAGCGGGTGCTGTTGAAGCGCGAGCCGGTACTGGGCGACTTTGATCCTTCGCAGTACGAGACCGAATACCGATGGGTGCCCGCGCGGGACGGCGAACGCGTGCCCGTCGCGATCGTTTACCGTCGCAGCCTGTTCCGTCGCGACGGCAGCGCGCCGCTCCTGCAGTACGGCTACGGGGCGTACGGCATTTCGTCCGACCCGCTGTTCTCGTCAAGCGTGCTGTCGTTGCTCGACCGCGGCTTCGTCTACGCGATTGCGCAGGTAAGGGGAGGGCAGGAGCGTGGTCGCCGCTGGTACGACGCGGGACGTCTGCTCCAGAAGCAACATTCATTCGAGGATTTCATCGACGCAACCCGCTGGCTGGTCGCGGAGGGTTACGCGGATGCGAAGCGGGTCTTCGCCCGTGGTGGCAGCGCCGGGGGCTTGCTCGTTGCGGCGGCTGCGAACATGGCGCCGGGGCTTTACCGCGGCATCGTCGCGCACGTGCCGTTCGTCGACATCGTGACCACGATGCTCGACGAGAGCATTCCGCTGACGACCAACGAGTACGACGAGTGGGGCGACCCGAACGAACGCGCGTTCTACGACTGCATGCTCAGCTATTCACCGTACGACAACGTGACTGCGCAGGAGTATCCGGCGCTGTACGTCACGACGGGTCTCTGGGACAGCCAGGTGCAGTACTACGAACCCGCGAAGTGGGTCGCGAAGCTGCGGCGTCTCAAGACGGACGACCGGCTGCTGGTGATGCGCGTCAACATGGAGGCCGGCCACGGCGGCAAGTCGGGCCGGTTCGAGCATCTGCACGAGGTGGCGGAGGAGTACGCATTCATGCTCGACCAAGCCGGGCTTGGTCGGAAATATTTGCCCGGATATGAGCCCCCTTGGCGCCTGCGGCAGGGCAGCCGGCGGCGGCACCGGAAAGCCGCGCTTGCGCATCAGTGCGGCGATGCCCGGATCGCGACCGCGGAACTGGCGGTATGCGTTCGCCGGGTCGATCGTGTTGCCCACGCCGAAGACGTTGTCACGCAGCCGCTTGGCCACGTCCTTGTCCCACGGGCCGCCCGCCTCGGTGAAGGCGTCCCAGGCGTCCGCCGTGATCGTGTCCGACCACAGGTAGCTGTAGTAACCGGCCGAGTAGCTGTCGCTCGAGAACACGTGGTTGAACTGCGGCGTGCGGTGCCGCATCACGATCTCGGCGGGCATGCCGAGCGCGGCGAGCGTCTCGCGCTCGAACTTGTCCGGGTCGATCTTCTGGCCGCCCGCGAGGTGCAGCTTCATGTCGATCAGCGCGCTCGAGAGGTATTCCACCGTCTTGAAGCCCTGGTTGAACTTCTCGGCCGCATCGATCCTGGCCACCAGTTCAGCCGGGATCGGTTTGCCGGTCTGGTAGTGCAGGGCATAGCGGTCGAGGATCTCCGGCGTCGACAGCCAGTGCTCGAGCAACTGCGATGGGAACTCGACGTAATCGCGTGCGACGGCGGTGCCCGCCACGGAGGGGTAGTTCACGTTCGAGCTCAAGCCGTGCAGCGCGTGGCCGAATTCGTGGAACAGCGTCTTCGCGTCTTCCCAGCTGATCAGCACCGGCTCGCCGGGCTTGCCCTTCACGAAGTTCGAGTTGTTGGAGACGATCGTCTTGATGTCGCCGTCGAACTTCTCCTGGGTGCGGTACGCGTTCATCCACGCACCCGAACGCTTGCCCTTGCGCGCGTAGGGATCGAAATACCAGAGTCCCACCAGCTCGCCCTTCGGGTTCGTCACTTCCCAGACGCGCACGTCGGGGTGGTACACCGGCACCTTGCTCGCGTCGACCGGCTTGAAGTTGAAGCCGAACAGTTCCTTCGCCGTGTGGAACATGCCTTCGCGCAGGTTCTCGAGCTGCAGGTACGGCTTCACCTCGTTCTCGTCGAGGTCGTACCGCTCCTTGCGGACCTTCTCGGCGTAGTAGCGGTAGTCCCACGGCTCGATCCTGATGCCCGCCTTGTCGGCGTCGGCGATCTTCTGCATGTCGGCGACTTCCTCGTGCACGCGTGCGACGGCAGGTGTCCACACGGCTTCCATCAGCTCCATGGCGCGCTCGGGCGACTTCGCCATCGCGTTCTCGAGGCGCCAGTGCGCGTGGGTCGGGAAGGCCAGCAGCTTGGCGCGCTCGGCCCGCAGCTGCAGGATCTGTGCGATCGTCGCGTTGTTGTCGGTGGCACCGCCGTTGTCGCCGCGGTTCACGAACATGCGCCAGGCCTTTTCCCGGAGCGCGCGGTTGTCCGAATAGGTCAGGAACGGCTCGATGCTCGAGCGCGTGTTGGCGATGGCCCACTTGCCCTTCTGGCCGCGGCCTTCCGCGCCCTGCGCCATGCCGTCGCGCACGCCCTGGGGCAGCCCGGCAAGATCGGACTCCTGGTCGAGGTAGATCACACCTTCGTTTTCGTCTTTGAGCACGTTCTGGCCGAAAGTGGTGAACAGCCGGGCGAGCTCCTGGTTGATCTCCGCCGTGCGCTTCTTGCCCGCCGCATCCAGCCTGGCGCCGGCACGCACGAAGTTCGTGTAGTACACCCAGGTCAGGCGCTGCTGCTCGGGGGTGAGCCCCGACGTTTCGCGCGTCTCGTAGACCCTGGCGATGCGCTCGAACAGCTGCGGGTTCTGCGTGATCTGGTCGCTGAACGCAGCCAGCTTCGGCGCCATCTCGCGTTCGACGGCCTGCACGGCCTCGTCGTTCAGCGTCGAGCTGTAGACGCCGTAGACGGTGGCGACGCGATCGAGCGTGCGACCGCTGCGCTCCATCGCTGCGATCGTGTTCTCGAAGGTCGGCGCGGCCGGGTCGTTCGCGATCCGGTCGATCTCGGCGAGCTGCTGCGCCATGCCGGTTTCGAGTCCCGGCTTCAGGTCGCCCACCTTGACCTGGTCGAACGGCGGCACGCCGCCGTACGGGCCGACCCAGGGCGCAAGCAATGGGGATACGGCGTCGGCGGTGGGCTTCATGTCGGCAGCGTTGGTCATGGCGGTCGTGAGCAGCGCAAAGGCGCCAGCGGTGGCCAGCAGGGTCTTCATAGACGCGTCGGTCCTCGAGAAGTGGGGGTCGTGCCGGGCACGGGCCGACAAGGTTACCTGACGGGAGTGGCGGCCCCAACCCGGGCCGGCGGTCGTTTCACCGCAAACCGGGCACGGTTCAGCGCGCAGCACGCTCGGCTGCGGTTTTCGCCGGCAACCGGAAATAGGCTCGCAGCACCGGGTGCTGGAACGCGACAGCCGCGAGCGCCGTAAACAGGGCGACCGACCCCAGGATCGCGACCAGCCGTAGGTAGGGTTCATCGTGACGCAGGCGCAGTTGCGCGAGGCCCACGGTGGTCAGGATCCACTCAATCACCGCTACCGTGAGGACCACCTGCAGCGTCCACGAGGCCCAGGGCCGCGGCACGGCCAGCAGGCCCACCAGCAGGATGACAAGCGCCGCCAGCGGCATCAGGCCGGCATGGACGAGATGAGCGGCAAGCAGGAGGAGGGCCAGCAGCGGCAGCATGAGCAGGGCGGCGACACGCATGCGGCGGGCCTCAGGCCTTTTCCCAAAACATGTCGGATTGCTGCTTGATCGCCGTGTCGAGCATGTCGAGCAGTGGCACGGCGCGCAGGCGGAGCTTGATGGGCCGCTCGCGCGGCTCCTCTTCGTCTTCCCAGGCGCCTCCCGACTCCTTGACCGGGGGTGGTGGCGACACCTGGTCGCCCTGCAGTTCCAGGCCAGTCCGCAGTTTCGCCAGGAATCCCGGCAGCTCTGCCGCCAGCACGGCGCTCGGCACCGTGCCCGAGTGACCCCCCAGCCTGATGAGCACCACGGCCGGTTCACCCTGCATCAGCAGCTGGCCGAACCTGGTCGAAAACCTGACGAGCATGAATGCAATTTCCTTTCGAGGATTGGCAGGGAAGCGAGGCCCCGAGCGTGTTGAAAGCATAGCCTGCCTGCGGAATTCTCTGCTTGATTCGTCCCCCGCACCCTGTAGATTTTGAGCCATGAATCCAGCGGCAGCGGCCATGATCAAGGCTTCGCGCGGCGCCATTGCCGTGGCGATCGTGCTGGCTGCGGCCCGGACCCTGGCAGCCGAGCCGGCGGCTCCCGCACCGGGTTCGCCGCCGCGCACGATGGGTGAAGTCCTGGCGGCCACGACGCCTGCCGACTGGCGCGCCCTTGACCCCGAGAACACGCTCTACCTGCAGCTGCCGCAGGGCCGGGTGGTGATCGAACTCGCGCCGGCCTTTGCACCCCAGCACGCGGACAATCTGCGCCAGCTTGCGCGCGGGAATTACTTCGACGGCCTTGCCATCGTCCGCTCCCAGGACAATTTCGTCGTGCAGTGGGGCGACCCGGACGGTAAGCGCAGCCTGGGCAACGCCAAGACCAAACTGCCGCCGGAATTCACGGTCAAGGTGACCCCTGCGCTGCCCTTTGAGCCGCTGCGGGACCGTGACGGTTACGCCCCTGAGGTCGGATTCAGCCAGGGCTTCCCCGTCGGGCGCGACCCCGCCACGGGCGAAGCATGGCTCGCCCATTGTTACGGGATGGTGGGTGCCGGCCGCGGCAACGAGGCCGACAGCGGCAGCGGCGCGGAATTGTACGTGGTCACGGGCCACGCTCCGCGCCAGCTCGACCGGAACATTGCGCTGGTGGGGCGAGTCGTAAAAGGCATGGAACTCCTGGCCACGCAGCCGCGCGGATCCGGTCCGATGGGTTTCTACGACAAGGCCGAACAGTACGTGCCGATCACGAGTGTTCGTGTCGCGGCAGACGTGCCGGCGGCCGAGCGCGAAAACCTCGAAATCCTGCGCACCGACACCGAACGCTTTCGCCAGCTGGTCGAGGCGCGACGCAACCGTCGCGACGACTGGTACCTCGTTCCGGCCGGTTACATCGATCTCTGCAACGTACCGATCGTCGCGCGGCCGCGGCCTTAGCCGCGCCGACGATCGGCAGCTTCGGGGGAAGCAGTCATGGAAAGATTCTGGCTCAAGCACTATCCGCCCGGCGTCCCGCACGACGTCGACCTCACGCAGTACTCCTCGCTGGTCGACCTGATCGACAAGAGTTTCCGCGAGCACGCCTCGCGCAACGCCTACGCGTACATGGACCGGTTCTTCACCTTCGGCGAAATCGACCGTTACTCCGCGGCCTTCGCGTCCTGGTTGCAGTCGCAGGGACTCGCCAATGGCGCGCGCGTCGCGATCATGATGCCGAACGTGGTGCAGTACCCGATCGCACTGGCGGGTGTGCTGCGCGCCGGCCATGTCGTCGTCAACGTCAACCCGCTGTACACGCCGCGCGAGCTGGAGCACCAGCTCAAGGACTCCGGTGCCGAAGCGATCGTGATCCTCGAGAATTTCGCCGCCACGCTGCAGCAGGTGATTGCGCGCACGGCGGTCAAGCAGGTCATCATTGCGTCCCTCGGCGAAATGCTTGGGTTCCCGAAGGGCGCGATCGTCAATTTCGCGGTGCGTCGCCTGAAGAAGATGGTGCCCGGGTATTCGCTGCCGGGGCACGTCAGGTTCACCGAGGCGCTCGATGCCGGCGCGCGCCGCAAGCTCGAGCCCGTCGCCGCCACGCAGCGGGACATCGCTTTCCTGCAATACACGGGCGGGACCACCGGTGTGTCGAAAGGCGCGGCCCTCACGCACGGCAACCTCGTCGCCAACGTGCTGCAGATGGAAGCCTGGATCGTGCCCGCGCTGCAGGACACTTCGCGCGGACCGGTGCCCAGCCAGTTCGTCTACATCTGCGCGCTGCCGCTGTATCACGTGTTCGCGCTGGTGGTGAACTGCCTCTTCGGCATGCGCATCGGCACGCTCAACGTGCTGATCCCCAACCCGCGGGACATCGCAGGCTTCGTCAAGGAACTGGGCAAGTACAAGTTCAACGTGCTGCCGGGCGTCAACACGCTCTACAACGCGCTGCTCCAGAACGAGGAATTCCGCAAGCTCGATTTTTCGAGCCTGCGCGTCGCGAATGGCGGCGGCATGGCGGTGCAGAAGGCGACCAGCGAGAAGTGGCTGGCGCTCACCGGCGTGCCGATCATCGAGGGCTACGGCCTCTCGGAGACGTCGCCGGTCGCCACCTGCAATCCGATCCTCAACCGTGAATACAACGGCACGATCGGCCTGCCGTTCCCGAACACCGAGATCCAGATTCTCGACGATGCGGGACAGGTCGTGCCACTCGGCCAGCCGGGCGAGATCGCGATTCGCGGCCCGCAGGTGATGGCGGGCTACTGGAACCGTCCGGACGAGACCGCGAAGGTGATGACCCCCGACGGGTTCTTCAAGTCGGGCGACATCGGCATCATGGACGAGCGCGGTTACATCAGGATCGTGGACCGCAAGAAGGACATGATCCTGGTGTCGGGTTTCAACGTGTACCCGAACGAGATCGAGCAGGTGATCACGACGCATCCCGGCGTCGTGGAGTGCGCCGCGATCGGGGTGCCCGACGAGCGGTCCGGCGAGGCGGTCAAGGTGTTCGTCGTGCGCAAGGATCCCGCGCTCACCGTCGAGCAGCTGATGGAGTTCTGCAAGGAGAACTTCACCGGCTACAAGAAGCCGAAATACATCGAGTTCCGCGACGAGCTGCCGAAGAGCAACGTCGGCAAGATCCTGCGGCGCGAGCTGCGGGATGCTGCCGTTGCCGCCGGCCAGACGCGTAGCGCCTGAGGGCGGCAACGAAGGGGTTAGGGGATAGGGGTTTGGGGTTTAGGGTTAGTCGGAGCTAAGCAGCCAACTTCGATCAACAACACCGTGAATCATTCGCGCAGTTTGCTGCGTCGGGATCAATTCATTTGTCGGACGAAGCTTGCTCGAGGCGCTCCGCGAGCCAGACTTTGATGATTGACTGGCGCGTGACGCCGAGGCGACCTGCTTCCCTGTCAAGCGACTCAATCATCCAAGCCGGGAAATCGACATTGACCCGCTTCTGTTCCTGCAGGGGCCTGCGTGCCTTGGAGAGATCCAGGGCGGCGGTGACGTTCTTGCCGCTATCGAAGTCGGCATCAAATTTCTTAGCCTTCATAAAGGGCCACCTCTTCAGGACGAGACCGGCGAACCGAGATGATCCGGATGTTCACGCTGCGGTACGTGATGACAGCCGACCAGTGCTTCGTACCAATGCGCCCAATTGCAAGGTATCGCGGCTCATCAACGGTCATGGCCGGAATCTCAATCAGGCAAGGATCATTCCAGAGTTCTTGAGCTTGGTCGAAGTCGATACCGTGCTTGTTTGCATTGGCACGACTCTTCAGCTCGTCGAACTCGAACATGGTATAAAAAATATACCATTATTGATCAAGGTGCAATCGCGCTGCGCAGTTGGGCGGGCGCGTCCGGACAACGAAATCCGTTCGGCGAAGGGGGCTCCAACTCCTAACCCCTTCTCGCGGTCTATTGCCCGCGGAACACCGGCGGTCGACGCTGCATGAACGCCTGCATTGCCTCGCCGAGGTCCTCGGAGTGCAGAAAGGCCGCGTTCCACACCGCGACATAATCGAGATTGGCGTCCACTTCCCGGCGCGATGCAAACCCCAGCACGTGCTTCGAACCCTGCACGGCGAGCGGTGAATTTGCCGCGATGGCAGCCGCCAGTTCGTGCGCGCGCACCCTCAGTGCGGCCGGATCCGGCAGCACGTCGTTGAGCAGCTGCACCTCGCGCGCCCGCTGCGCGCTGTAGTCGCCGCCGGTGAAAATCCATTCGCGCGCGGCGCCGTCGCCGATCACGCGCGGCAATCGCTGCAGGGAGCCGACGTCGGCCACCATCGCGATGCGCGTCTCGCGCACCGAAAACGTCGCTTCCGCCGAGGCTAGCCGGATGTCGCATGCGGTGATCAGGTCCATCCCCGCGCCGATGCACGCGCCGTGCACGGCCGCGATCACCGGTTTGTTGGTATTGGCGAAACACGAACACGTGTCCTGGTAGGCGCGGATGTCGTCGTACAGCTGACGCCGCTTGGCGACCGCCGAGCCTTCGCCGCCCGTGAGCGAACCGCCGCCGAAACCCTGCGCGTGGTCCATCAGGTCGATGCCGGCGCAGAACGCCTTGCCCTTGCCGGCGAGCACGATCACGCGCACGTCCGGATCGGCATCGAGAGCAGCCATTGCCGTGGGAATGCTGTGCCACAGCGTGCGGTGCAGCGCATTCAGTTTTTCGGGACGGTCGAGGAACAGCGTGGCGATGCCGCCATCACGCTCGATGGCGAGGTTGGCAAAAGTCTCGGGCATGGTCGGTCTACTTTGTGAGGCGGAGAGGGGGGAGGAAGGGGAGGAAGGGGAGGAAGGGGAGGAAGGGAGGAGGAAGGGAGGAAGGGAGGAAGGGAGGAAGGGAGGAAGGAGAGGAGGGAGGAGAGGAAGGAAGGCGAATTAGTTCGTGCGTCTACGCGTCGAGCGACGGGCCAGGCCCATCGCGCCGCGCACCAGGATGTCGGTGGCGCCTGGGGCGAGTGCGCCCAGCTTTTCGAGCAGCGCGCCACCCGGCGGCACCGCCACTTCAGCCAGCTTGAGGCGGACAGCCGCGAAGACGGCCCAGACGACCCACGCGGTCGGCATGGTGAGCGATTTCGGCCAGAACCCCTCGGTTGTCGGGTCCAGCGCTGCCGCCTCGGCCATCGGCGTGTCGATGACACCCGGCAGCACGAGCGACACGCCGACGTTGCTGCCCATCAGTTCCGTGCGCAGCGCTTCGGTCAGTCCGACGAGTGCGAACTTGCTCGCGCAGTAACCGCCGAGCGGCGAGAAGCCGCGACGGCCCGCGAGCGACGCCACATTGACGACGTGGCCGCCCGAATCCTGTTTCTGCATCTGCTTCACGGCTGCCTGCAGCACGTGCAGCGCGCCGAAGAGATTGACGTCGAGCATGCGCTGGAGGTCGGCGGGGTCCAGGTCGACGACCTTCGCCGGCAGCAGCACGCCCGCGTTGTTGACGACGATATCGACGCTGCCGAAGCGCTGCACGGCCTTGCGGAAGCACGTGGCGACGGCGGTGGGGTTGGTGACATCGGTTGCGACCGAAAGGGCTTCGACGCCGGCCGCGCGCGCCTGGCTCGCCACCCTGGCAAGTGCCGCGGCCCGGCGGGCGACCAGCACGACGTTGGCGCCGGCACCGGCGAAGGCGAGCGCCGTTTCGCGGCCGATACCGCTCGAGGCACCCGTGACGAGGACGGTCTTGCCGTCGAAGCGCGGGGCTGGGAGTTTCATGACCGAAGCCTAGCGCGTTCGCGCGTCTGCTCGCAGGAAATAGGTGAGCGTCCCCTATTTCCTTTACTGCAGGGCAGCGGCGACCGGGACGTGCTTGTAACCCAGTTCCTTCGCGACGGCAGCATTCGTGATCTGGCCCTCGTGCACGTTCAGGCCGTTCGCGAGGTGCGGGTCCGCACGGAGCGCCTTCTGCCAGCCGAGGTCCGCAAGCTTGCGCGCGAACGGCAACGTCGCATTGTTGAGCGCAAATGTGGACGTCCGCGGCACCGCGCCGGGCATGTTGGCGACGCAGTAGTGGATGACGTCGTCGATGACGTACGTCGGATCGGCATGCGTCGTCGCCTTGCTGGTCTCGAAGCAGCCGCCCTGGTCGATCGAGATGTCGACCAGCACCGAGCCCGGCTTCATGCGGCGAACCATGTCGCGCGTGACGAGCTTGGGCGCCGCGGCGCCGGCGATCAGCACCGCGCCGACCACGAGGTCGGCTTCCATCACCAGCGTGTCGATGTGATCCTGGGTCGAGTACTCGGTGCGCAGCGTCGCGCCGAAAATCGACGACAGTTCGCGCAGGCGCTTCACCGAACGATCGACCACGGTGACGTCAGCGCGCAGGCCCACGGCCATTTCGGCCGCGTGCGTTCCCGACACGCCGCCGCCCAGGATCACCACCTTGGCCGGCGCCACGCCCGGCACGCCGCCGAGCAGGATGCCGCGGCCGCCGTTCGCCTTCTGCAGGCAGTAGGCGCCGACCTGGATCGACATGCGGCCCGCGACTTCGCTCATCGGCGTGAGCAGCGGCAGCGAGCCGTCCGGCGCGGTGACCGTTTCGTACGCGATGCACGTCGCGCCTGACTTGACGAGCGCCTCGGTCTGCTGCGGATCCGGCGCGAGGTGCAGGTAGGTGTACAGGATCTGGCCCTTGCGCAGCATCGCGCATTCCTGCGGCTGCGGTTCTTTCACCTTCACGATCATGTCGCTCGCAGCAAAGATCTCTGCGGCCGTCGCGGCGATCTTGGCGCCGACGCGCAGGTAGTCCGCGTCGGAGAAACCGATGCCATCCGCCGCACCGGTCTGCACCAGCACCTCGTGTCCGGCCTCGACCAGTTCGCGAGCCGCTGCCGGCACCAGGCCGACCCGGTATTCGTGGACCTTGATTTCCTTCGGCACGCCGATGCGCATGACTGTCTCCCCGCCTTGATTTGTGTGGTGCGCCATGAGGAGGCGCATCGAAGAAGCATAGGGGTCGGCGACGCGTGGAATCGTGCGAATTCGGGCTCAAACAAGACGGAAAAGGCAATTTACTGCTTTTTAAGCGTCAAGAATCAGCAGATACTGCGAAAATGAAGCTCGACCGTGTCGACAACCAGATCCTCGCCGCCCTGCAGCGGTCCGGCCGCCTCAGCAACCGCGAACTGGCTGAGCAGGTGCACCTGAGCGAGTCGGCCTGCCTGCGCCGGATGCGTGCGCTGGAGGAGGCGGGCGTCATCGACCGGTACGTTGCGCTGGTAAACCAAGCCAGGGTCGGATTGCCGGGCAACGTGTTCGTGAGCATCACGCTCAACCGGCAGGAACAAGCCGATCTTGCCGCCTTCGAAGAAGCCGTAAAGCGCGTCCCCGAAGTCATGGAGTGCTACCTGATGACGGGTCAGCAGGACTACCTGCTGCGCGTAGTGGTGTCTGACCCGGCCGACTTCGAGCGCCTGCACAGCCAGCACCTCACGCGCCTGCCGGGCGTCGCGCGCGTGCAATCGAGTTTCGCCCTGCGCACGGTGCGCAAGGGCAACGAACTGCCGTTGCGGCACGAACCCTGAAGCCGTCGATCGCGGAGTAACCGGCGCATGAGTCTGGTTGCCAAGCTGGTGCTGGTGGCCGGACTGGTCATGCCGGTTCTGTTCACCTTCGCGTGGCGGCGTATCGAGCGCGCCAACGTTGCCGCGGGCCTTCCACCGGCCACGCAGCCGCCGACCGGCGACTGGCTTGCCATCGGCTTCGTCGCGAACTTCTTCGACACGCTCGGGATCGGCTCATTTGCCACCACCACGGCGTACGTCAAGTTCCGCAACCTCGTGCGCGATGAACACCTGCCCGGGACGCTGAATGTCGGGCATGCGCTGCCCACGATCGCCCAGGCCATCATCTTCACCACCGCGATCGCGGTTGCGCCATTGACGCTGATCTCGATGGTCGCTGCGGCCGTCGCCGGCGGCTATTTCGGCACAGGCATAGTCTCGAAGCTGCCGCGACGCTCGATCCAGCTCGGCATGGGCATCGCGCTGCTGATCGCGGCGGCGATTTTCGTCATGAAGGTGACGGGCGTGATGCCACCCGACGGCAACGCCCTCGGTCTCACGGGCGGGGTGCTGGTTTTCGCCATTGTCGTCAACTTCCTGCTCGGTGCGCTGATGCAGCTGGGCATCGGCCTGTACGCGCCGTGCCTGACGCCGGTCAGCAGTCTCAAATTCATCCGCCAGCGCAAGTACGACAAGCGCTTGGGTATCGGGCTTGCAGTCGGCGGTATCCCTGGGGTGCTGCTTGCTGCATTCGTCGTGAAATCGCTGCCGATGCAGTGGCTGTACTGGCTGGTCGTGGTCGTCGTGCTCTATGCCGCGATCCTGATGCTGCGCTCGGCGCTGCAGCCGCAACCAGCGCCGGATGCAGTCGTCAGCGACGCGGTGCAGAAGCCGATACGTTAAGCTCGCATCGATCTGTTCTGGAGAAAGTTGCATGACGCGTCCCGCCCGGCTCGATGCCGCCGCCGCCCAGGCCCTGGCAACGTCACTGCCCGGCTGGGCACTCGCTGCCGACGGGAAATCGATCTCGCGTCGATTCAGGTTCGCGGACTTCGAAGCGACGATGTCATACGTGAACCGCCTTGCGGCGGTGGCCACCCGGCACGATCATCATCCCGACCTCAAGGTCGGTTACGACTACTGCGAAGTGCTGTTCACGACGCACGACGCCGACGGCCTGACCGAACTGGATGCGACCTGTGCGCGTGCGGCCCAGCAGTTGGCGGATGTCGCACCGTGTACAGTCGCAAGTCCGAACGGAGCGACGTGATCGATTGGACCTGCCGCACTTGCGACTGGGTGCTGCCTAATCGACGGCGATGCCGGCGCCTTCGAGGATTCGGCGCAACGGTTCCAGGTGCCGTTGGAACTGCTTCCAGCGCTGCACCGAACGGTCGTGGATCTTCTCGCGCACCTGCACCGAGCTGGCGGTGGCGCTGGCGGCTTCATTCCTGTCGAACTCGAGGCAGGCGGGTTCGAAATCGAGTTGCAGCTGCTGCAGCAGCCGCCGCGGCTGGCCTTCCGGGTCACGCACCAGCGCATCGTATTCCACTTCGAAGAAACGCTCGCCCAGCAGTGCGCGCCAATGACGGGCCAGACGGTCGTACGCAACGTAATACCTGCCCACGTTCTCCAGTGTGTATGCATAGCGGAAGAACGACTGTTGGCGCATGGCGAAGCAGGCATCCATGGGGTGGCGCCGCAGGCGCATGGCAGGCGGGCGCGCGGATAGGCCTTGGCGATGAATCCGAGGTACAGGATGTTCTCGGCCACTTCTCGATGAAGAAAGGGCGCTCGCCGAGCCGGTAGTGCACGGCGTTCAGGTAACCGTTGGCGACGCGGCCGATGTCCTGCGCCGCCGCCGCCTCGATCGTGGCCGGGTTCATGCCTTCGATGCCCGGCACGCCGCTGACCTGCCGCAGCACCATCTGCAGGGACTCGGTCTCGCCGATGCTCTGCACTTGCGAGTGGCTGGACAGGATGCGTTCAGTCAGCGTGGTGCCGGTGCGCGGCAGGCCGACGATGAAAATCGGCGTCTTGCCGGTCACTTCGGTCGACACCTCGGCTGGGCCGGCCGCGAGCCACGCGGCGTCGCAAACCTCGATGATCCGGTCGATCAGCGCGATGTCGGCCGCAACGTCGTAGTTCGACACGCGAGTGGCCGCATCGCCGGCGGCCTGGTAGTGATGGAAGGCCTCGTCCCACTGCTCAAGATCCTCGAGTTCCTTGCCGAGCGCATAGTGCAGGAAGATGTTCTTCTCCGGCGGCAGCCGGGTCGCGCGCAGCACGTCCTTCATCTGCTCGACGTGGACCGAATCGCGGGCGCGAGCCAGGCGCGAGAGGTGATAGTGGTTGCGCTGGTGAGTCGGGTTGCGCTCGAGCAGCTTCAGGTAGAGCGCCCGGGCTTCGTCGATCTTGCCGAGATAGACGCTGCAGGCGGCGAGGTTGGCCTCGAACAGCGGCATCCTCGGTTGCAGTTCGTTGGCACGGCGGTAGAGTGGCCAGGCACGCTCGTGCAGGCCCAGCATCGTCCAGGTGAGACCGGCCAGGTTGAGGTACCGCGGGCTGTTGCCCAGGCTGGACTCGTACTTCTCGAGCAACATCCGAGCCTCGGCATGCCGGAAGGAACGAGCGCGATCATCTGCCAGTTCGATCGCCGCATCGTAGCGTCCAGGGTCGAGCTCGAGCGCTCGAGTGAAGGCCGCTGCCGCCTTCACGGGCCGCTGCGCGGCCTTCTCGGCGAGCCCGGCCAGGAAGTGTCCTTCCGCGCTGCCGGCGTCACGCCGAAGGATCTCCGCCACGCAAGTCTGGACGATCCGCCAGTCCTGCGCCTGGACTGCGCGCCTTGCGGCGGAACACAGCTGGGCAAGGCTTGGCATCATTCTCGTGCTTGTCTGGCGGGACGGCGTGAATGGGCCCAGCTCAATCGATCGCGATGCCAGCGCTTTCGAGGATTCGGCGCAACGGTTCCAGGTGCCTTTCGAACTGCTTCCAACGTTGCACCGAACGAGTGTGAATCTTCTCGCGCACCTGCACCGAGCTGGCGGTGGCGCTGGCGGCTTCATTCCTGTCGAACTCGAGGCAGGCGGGTTCGAAATCGAGTTGCAGCTGCTGCAGCAGCCGCCGGGTCTGGCCTTCCTGGTCACGCACCAGCGACTCGTATTCCATTTCGACGAACCGCCCGCCCAGCAGTGCGCGCCAATGACGCGCCAGACGTTCGTGTGCCACGTAATAGCGGCCCAGTGCCTCAAGGTCGTAGGAAAACTTGTATGCCCAGGTGAAGACCTGCTTGTACATGGCGAAGCAGGCGTCCATGGGGTGGCGCCGCAGGTGCAGCAGGCGGGCTTGCGGATAGGCCTTGGCGATGAATGCGAGGTACAGGAAATTGAATGGCAGCTTCTCGATGAAGAAAGGGCGCTCGCCGAGGCGGTAGTGCACGGCGTTGAGGTACCCATTGGCGACGCGGCCGATGTCCTGCTGCGCCGCCGCCGCCTCGATCGTGGCCGGGTTCATGCCTTCGATGCCCGGCACGCCGCTGACCTGCCGCAACACCATCTGCAGGAACTCGGTCTCGCCGATGCTCTCCACTTGCGAGTGGCTGGACAGGATGCGTTCGGTCAGCGTGGTGCCGGTGCGCGGCAGGCCGACGATGAAAATCGGGGTCTTGCCGGTCACTGCGGTCGGCACCTCGGTGGGGCCGGCCGCGAGCCACGCGGCGTCGCACACCTCGATGATCCGGTCGATCAGCGCGATGTCGGCCGCAACGTCGTAGTTCGACACGCGAGTGGCCGCATCGCCGGCGGCCTGGTAGTGATGGAAGGCATCGTCCCACCGCTCAAGGTCCTCGAGTTCCTTGCCGAGCGCATAGTGCAGGAAGATGTTCTTCTCCGGCGGCAGCCGGGTCGCGCGCAGCACGGCCTGCATCTGCTCGACGTGCGCCGAGTCACGGGCGCGCGCCAGGCGCGAGAGGTGGTAGTGGTTGCGCTGGTGCGTCGGATTGCGCTCGAGCAGCTTCAAGTAGAGCGCCCGGGCTTCGTCAACCTTGCCGAGATAGACGCTGCAGGCGGCCAGGTTGGCCTCGAACAGCGGCATCCCAGGCTGCAGTTCGTTGGCACGGCAGTACAGCGGCCAGGCACGCTCGTGCAGGCCGATGTGGACATACACGGTGGCCGCAAGGTCGAGGTAGCGCGGGCTGTTGTCCAGCAGCGGCTCGTACCTGGCCAGCAGCGCGGCCGCTTCGCCATTGCGCCGTGCGATGACGTGCTGGTCCGCCAGTTCGATCGCCGCATCGTAGCGTGCAGGGTCGAGCTCGAGCGCCCGCGCGAAGGCCTCTGTTGCCTTCACGGGCCGCTGCGCGGCCTTCTCGGCGAGCCCGGCCAGGAAGTGCCCTTCTGCGCTGCCTGCGTCGCGCCGCAGGATCTCCGCCGCGCAAGCCTGGACCGTTACCCAGTCTCTGACCTGCACCGCACGCCGTGCCGTGGCGCCGAGGTCTGCCAGTGTCATAGTCACGCTTCGTCTCACAGGGGTCCTGAAAAAAAGAAGGGCCGCACTGGGCGGCCCTCCTAGGTTAACGAAAAATCTTATTATTCGAACTTATACTGCATGCGCAGGAAGTAACCCCGGCCCATCATGCGATAGGTCGACGGGTCCGACGTCGTTGAACCCGACCTCGATGAACGGCGGTTCCTCATCGGAGATGTTCGTGATGCCGGCCTGCAACCTCAGGCCGTTCAACGCGTTCTCACCGAAAAGTGTGCCGTCACCAAAATCGTACGACGCAGTCACGTCGTGGTAGAGGAACGAGTCGATGTTCTGGATGTACGTGCCATCAGGCCGGTTGCCCGTGCCGCAATTGCAGAACGTGTCCGCGTCGAGGCTGCTGATGTACTCAGCCAGGTACGTGAGGGTCACGCCGCCCCTGTTCCACTGTGCCTGGAAGTTGGCCTTGTCCTCGGCATACGCACCGCCATCCTGCGCGGTGGGGTCCGTGAACCGCCCGGACAGGTCCTGCTCTGGCGCCCCCGCGAACGAGGTCTTGGTGCGCTCAAGCAGATGCGACCAGACGATGCCAAAATCGAAATCGCCAATTCCGGTCTCGAACCCGTAACGCAGCTCGGTGTCGATACCCTTGGCGCCCTGCTCCGCGATGTTCAGGGTCGGGTCGAGCACCCGAAGAATCTGATACGACGCGGGGTCGCGGGTCACATTCGTGCACAGGTTCGCATTTCCGTTTACGTAGCACTCATCGAGAATCGACTGGATGCCGTAGGAGCTGATGGCATCCTCCAGGCTGATGGACCAGTAATCGACGGTCGCCGTGAAACCGAAATCAGGCGTCCAGACGAAGCCTACCGTATAGGTGTCGCCGGTCTCCGGTATGAGATCCGGATTGCCCGACACCACCGTCAGTACCTGTGCATCGGGCTGCACGCTCTGCTGGGCACACCCAGACGGGAACGCAACGGCCTTGCAAGGATCGCTGAAGGTCGGGAAGTTGTCAGCACGACCGGCGTACAGGTCACTGATGGTCGGAGCGCGGAACCACCGTGCCGGCCGTTCCTCGGAACCGCAGGTTCTGATCGGTGCGAAGTCAAAACCGACCTGCCAGGTGGATTCCGACGTATCCAGCTCGTTATGGCTGTCGTAACGCACGCCGCCCGAAAGGTTCAACGACTGCGAGCCGTTGTCGAACACCGGCGCCAGCAATTCCAGGCCGCCCGAAACGGCGGTCAGTGTGCCATCCGTCCCCTCGCCCTTGTTGCCCGTCACGTCGAACGTGGACTTGAGGGAGTCGGGAGAGTAGGTGTATTCCTGCCGGTAGTAGCCGCCGGACAATGCCCAACTGAAGTCGCCGCCCGGCAGCGCAAAGGCCTTGCCAGTGATGCTGCCCTCGACCTGCTGCATCTCCGTCCGCTGCGAATCCGTCAGGTTGGCGTTGATGTACTTGAACATCTCCGGCGTGACGGAGTTCGGGCCGCCGAACAGGTTCAGCGGCACGCAACCGGTGATGAGGCTGGTCGGGTCGCTGATGTTGGATAGCACTCGGGCGCCGTCACCGTTCAGGTCGGCCGAGGGGCCGAGAGCATTGTAGAGCTTGGAGCCGGAGTACTGGCCAAAGTCCTTGTCGGTCTGGTCGCGCCAGCCCGCGTTATACGAGAGCTTCCAGTTGTAATCTTCGGCGATGTCGCCGAGCAACGAAGCTGCGAACTGGAACTGCGTCACGTCCTGCGTGAAGCTGCGCTCCTGCTCGCTCATGCGGCGCCGGACTCGCGTCACGGCTTCCGGCAGCAAGCCGGCGGCAGTTGTCGCCTGCACCAGGTAGTAGTTATCCGCCGAAATGCCGTTTCTGAGGGCACCCGTGGACGTGACTACCGGGTAACCCGGATCCAGGAACGGGCCGGTGTCCAGCGGCGTCGGCGCCAGCACCTGCTTGGATTCGCGGAAGTTGCCGCGGAACGCCGCCTCGGCCCGCACGTTGTCGGTGATCGGAAACGTCCCTTCCGCGAAGACGTTGGTCTTGTTGTAGGGCGTCTGGATGAAGTTGACGGGGGCGTAGTTGTAGGTGCGGCCGTCGAACGGAACGAGGCCGTTGCCTTCGTTCATGTAGCTGCCCTGAGTCAGGAACGCGAAGCGGCCTTCTTCGATGCGGGACGACC